>NZ_CP120365.1:0-1525000 GCF_030064585.1 Ensifer meliloti | reverse complement strand
GCTAAGGTCCCCAAGTCATGGCTAAGTGGGAAAGGATGTGAGGATCCCAAAACAACCAGGATGTTGGCTTAGAAGCAGCCATCATTTAAAGAAAGCGTAACAGCTCACTGGTCTAAATAAGGGTCTTTGCGCCGAAAATGTAACGGGGCTGAAGCCATGCACCGAAGCTGAGGCTTACGATCTTCCTCGGAAGACGTAGGGGTAGCGGAGCGTTCCGTAAGCCAGTGAAGGGATACCCGTGAGGGGTCCTGGAGGTATCGGAAGTGCGAATGTTGACATGAGTAACGATAAAGAGGGTGAGAGACCCTCTCGCCGAAAGACCAAGGGTTCCTGCTTAAAGTTAATCTGAGCAGGGTTAGCCGGCCCCTAAGACGAGGCGGACACGCGTAGTCGATGGGAACCACGTTAATATTCGTGGGCCTGGTGGTAGTGACGGATTGCTCAACTTGTCCGGACTTATTGGATTGTCCGGGCGGGGACGCGGTTCCAGGAAATAGCTCCACCGTATAGACCGTACCCGAAACCGACACAGGTGGTCAGGTAGAGTATACCAAGGCGCTTGAGAGAACTATGTTGAAGGAACTCGGCAAATTGCACGCGTAACTTCGGAAGAAGCGTGACCCTTTTCTACGCAAGTAGGATGGGGTGGCACAGACCAGGGGGTAGCGACTGTTTATCAAAAACACAGGGCTCTGCGAAGTCGCAAGACGACGTATAGGGTCTGACGCCTGCCCGGTGCTGGAAGGTTAAGAGGAGGGGTGCAAGCTCTGAATCGAAGCCCCAGTAAACGGCGGCCGTAACTATAACGGTCCTAAGGTAGCGAAATTCCTTGTCGGGTAAGTTCCGACCTGCACGAATGGCGTAACGACTTCCCCGCTGTCTCCAACATAGACTCAGTGAAATTGAATTCCCCGTGAAGATGCGGGGTTCCTGCGGTCAGACGGAAAGACCCCGTGCACCTTTACTATAGCTTTACACTGGCATTCGTGTCGGCATGTGTAGGATAGGTGGTAGGCTTTGAAGCGGGGACGCCAGTTCTCGTGGAGCCATCCTTGAAATACCACCCTTATCGTCATGGATGTCTAACCGCGGTCCGTCATCCGGATCCGGGACAGTGTATGGTGGGTAGTTTGACTGGGGCGGTCGCCTCCGAAAGAGTAACGGAGGCGCGCGATGGTGGGCTCAGAGCGGTCGGAAATCGCTCGTCGAGTGCAATGGCATAAGCCCGCCTGACTGCGAGACTGACAAGTCGAGCAGAGACGAAAGTCGGTCATAGTGATCCGGTGGTCCCGCGTGGAAGGGCCATCGCTCAACGGATAAAAGGTACGCCGGGGATAACAGGCTGATGACCCCCAAGAGTCCATATCGACGGGGTTGTTTGGCACCTCGATGTCGGCTCATCGCATCCTGGGGCTGGAGCAGGTCCCAAGGGTTTGGCTGTTCGCCAATTAAAGCGGTACGTGAGCTGGGTTCAGAACGTCGTGAGACAGTTCGGTCCCTATCTGCCGTGGGTGTAGGAATATTGACAGGATCTGTCCCTAGTACGAGAGGACCGGGATGGACATATCTCTGGTGGACCTGTTGTCCTGCCAAGGGCATAGCAGGGTAGCTATATATGGAAGGGATAACCGCTGAAGGCATCTAAGCGGGAAACCCACCTGAAAACGAGTATTCCCTTGAGAACCGTGGAAGACGACCACGTTGATAGGCCGGGTGTGGAAGTGCGGCAACGCATGAAGCTTACCGGTACTAATCGTTCGATTGGCTTGATCGTTCCCATTGCTTATGCTCATCGAAGATGAGCATCGCAACTTTCTTTGTCCTCACGCGCGTAGCGCTGCGGACGGCGCGCGCCACAAGGCGCGACGCGCTCTGCGCTTGCGGCCTCACGGCCGGGGCGACAGACAGAAGACGTGTTCAAAACGAAGCAATCGCTTCACCAGCTTCTCAAAATCGGTTCGAGCCTGCAGCGCAGGCTCAATCTTGCGCTTTGCCGACCTGGTGGTTCTGGCGGGGTGGCTGCACCCGTTCCCATTCCGAACACGGCCGTGAAACGCCCCAGCGCCGATGGTACTTCGTCTTAAGACGCGGGAGAGTAGGTCGCTGCCAGGTCTGCAAAACGCAGGATAAACAAAACCGAACATCTTCTCTCACAAGCCGGACCGGCCGATACACCGGCCGCCGACAAGCGCCCTTTCGATCGCCAGACCGAACCAAAACATACGAGATTTGCTTCGCAAAACTCGGCGAGATTTTGCTTCGCAAAACTCGGATAACGCGGGGTGGAGCAGCCCGGTAGCTCGTCAGGCTCATAACCTGAAGGCCGCAGGTTCAAATCCTGCCCCCGCAACCAAACACACACATACACATACACACCAAAAGGCCCGCAGCAGCGGGCCTTTTGGCGTTTGACGGCCTCCCAGCGCCGAAAGGGCGGCCGGCCCCGTTACACACTGGACTAGAACTGCCAACTGGCGGGAACCCAGGCATAGCCGGCGTCCGTCTTGAGCATTCGGCCAAGGCCCGGGAACGGATAGTGGAAGCCGAGGACGAGGAGCCGGTCTGCCGCCGCCATGTCGAAGATGCGGCGGCGGGATGCGAGTGCGGTGTCCTTGTCGCGATCTGGCCCGGGCAACCAGGGCCGGTCGACATTGACGATCGGGTGGTAGGCGAGATCGGCCGTCAGCAGGAGCTGATCGTTCCCGGATTGAACAAGGAAGTTCGCCATGCCAGGGGTATGGCCGAATGCTGGAAGCGTAGTCAGCCCAGTAACGATCTCCGCGCCGGCTTCGTACAACTCAATTCCGTTGGTGACGGGTTCAACGCTCCGCTTGATAGCCGCTGCGAAATTGCGGCGGAAATCCTCGGGCACCGGCATGTAGGAAAGGTCCGGAACGTTACGGACGAAGAAGTCCCAATCGGCACGAGGCGCAAAGACGGCAGCCCGCGGAAACGCCTTGCCGCCCTCCGCTGTTCGAAGGTTGCCGACATGATCCGGGTGCGTGTGCGAGATCACCACGACGTCTATGTCCTCGGGCCGTAGACCAATGGCGGCCAGGTTCTCGAAGAGGCGACCGCCTTGCGGACCCATGGTCTGTCCGGCTCCTGCTTCGAGAAGGACCCGCTTGCCATTCGTCTCGATAAGAAGCGTGTTCAGATTCAGCGTCAGCCGGTCGGTCGACAGGAAGGTGCGCCTCAATACGTCCTGCAACTCTGCCTCCGGCGCATTGCTGGCGTATATTCGCGGAGGGCCGCCGAGCAGCCCGTCGCTCAGCACGGTCGCCGAGATGTCGCCGACGCGAAAGCGGTAATAGCCGGCATTTCCACCTTGAGCTGGAAGCGACGCGGGGGAAGCAGCCTGCGCAGAGGCCATGCCGGCCGGCAAGATCATTCCCGTGACGGCCGACGCGGCTGTCAGCATGATCTTCCTACGATTCAGAGTAATTTCACTCATACCTTTGATCCCGTCAAAATAGCTGATTGAGGTGCCGCATCTGATTTCGGCGTCGGCGGTAACGGCCGCGGCTACTCCTGGAGCCGTCTGTCGACTTGTTCTCTAGCTAGGGATGACACAGGTCGGGCGTGCGGATAAGCTAATCAAAACCGATCAGCTTATTAAGTAGGGCTTTGCAATGCGACCACTACGGCTTGACAGCTTGGAGATCTTCGAGGACGTCGTGCGCTGTGGTGGCTTTAGAGCCGCCGCGCTTGGCAGGGGTGTTTCGTCGTCCGCCATCAGTCAATCGATCAGCGTGCTCGAAGAAGCGCTGGGGATACGGCTGCTGAACCGAACGACACGTAGCGTCGCGCCTACTGAAGCGGGCGAGCAGCTTCTCGAGCGACTAAGGCCCGCTCTTTACGAAATCAGAACAGCGGTCGACGATCTCAATCAGCTTCGCGAGCGTCCATCCGGCACCGTGCGGATCAACGCACCGGGGCCGGCCGCCGACCACGTTCTGTGCCCTCTGGCCTTTGAGTTCATGAAAATTTATCCCGACGTCAACGTCGAGATCGTCAGCGATGCTGCGATAATCGATATCGTGGAGCAAGGTTTCGACGCTGGGGTGCGCTTCGGGAACCAGCTCGCCCAGGACATGATCGCCATGCCCCTCGGCCCTGCCTTGCGATATGCGATCGTGGCCTCGCCTGATTATCTTCGCAAGCGCGGTCGACCCCACTCACCGCGCGATCTCCTACAGCACGACTGTATTCGTCGCCGCTTCCCCGGCGGAACCATGGTGACGTGGAAATTTGCGCGTGACGGCGGCGAAGTGGAAATCACCCCGAAAGGTCGGTTGACATTGAGCTCGGCGCATCAAGAGCTCCAGGCCGCGCTTGCGGGATCGGGAATCGCTCACCTGTTCGAGGATTATGTCCGCGATGATGTCGAACAAGGCAGGCTCGTCGAGTTGCTCTGCGACTGGAAGCAGAAACTGCCGAGTTGGTATCTGTACTATCCGAGCCGGCGACATACGAGCGCGGCCATGCGGGCTTTCCTTGAGTACATCCGCAATCAGCGACAGCACCCCGATCGTCGATGATCGCAAGTAAAGATGAAGGCAGGCTCGGCACCAAACCGATTCATAGGCGCGCAAAAGCGGGCCTATCGTCGTGTGGCCCAGTGGGCAGCCGCAGCCTCCGCGGAGCCCGGCGGCAAGGTCCGGGGGAACTTTGTGTTTCCGTTGTTCTTTATTGAGTGCCGTTGGAGATAACCTCGATGAACGCGCACGATGAAAGAACCGTTTCCCTATGGGCCGCGATCAAAGTCGCGCCTGATGCCGCCCCGCTCCGGCAAGATGATCACGTCGACGTTGTTGTCGCCGGTTCCGGTATTGCCGGCCTTTCGGTGGCCTATGAGCTCGCCCTTGCGGGGCTGAAAGTGGCCGTCATCGACCGCGGCCGGATCGGTGGCGGTATGACCGCTCGCACGACCGCGCACCTGACTTCCATATGTGACGACTATTTTTCCAAACTCATCGACCTGCGGGGGCGGGAAATGGCTCGCCCTTTCCATGAAAGCCAATCTGCCGCAATTGGCCGCATCGAAGCGATCCAGGAGACAGAGGCTGTCGCATGCGACTTCCGGCGCGGGGACGGGTTCCTGTTTCCGTCATCCGGAGATCAGGAAGCGATCCTCGACCGCGAACTCGATGCGGCGCGGCAGATCGGTGTCGACGCCGAAAGGATCACCGGCGTTCCGTTTGCGGGTTTTTCCGCTACACCCGCGCTCCGCTATTCCCGTCAGGCGACATTCCACCCCCTCAAGTATCTGCGCGGACTGGCCGCTGGGATACGCGCCCGCGGCGGCATGCTTTATAGCGAGACGGTGGTCGAAGAGGTTGAGGAAACCAAAGACGGTGTCCGCGTTGCTACGGACGCCGGCTTCGGGGTTGCCGCAAAGTGGGCCGTCGTGGCGACCAATTCACCGATCAACGACCGTGTCGCTCTCCATACCAAGCAGGCGCCCTATCGAACCTATGCGATGTCCTTCGAAATCGGCCGCGGGCTGATCCCGGACGGGCTTTATTGGGATACCGAAGATCCATACCATTACGTGCGCCTGCAGCGCGGCGACAACGAAACGGATTTTCTCGTGGTCGGTGGCGAAGACCACAAGACGGGCGCGGCCGACGACGGGGAAGAGCGCTTCGCAGCCCTGGCAGACTGGACGAAGCGCTTGGTTCCGAATCTTGGCGTCGTGACCCATCGATGGTCCGGCCAGGTGATGGAGACCATCGACTATGCGGGCTTCATCGGCCGCAATCCGGGTAACGAGCGGGTCTTCGTGGTTACCGGAGATTCCGGCGAGGGAATGACCCATGGCGTTGCAGCCTCGCTGTTGATCCGTGCCCTCGTTCTCGACGGCGACAGCGGGTGGCGGGGGCTTTACGAGCCATCGCGGAAGACCCTAAGGGCGATCGGCGACTACCTGTCGGAGAATTCGACGGCAATCAAGAACTTCTCCGAATATGTCGCGCCGGGCGAAATCGAATCCATCGACGCATTGCGGCCGGGGGAAGGGGCCATTGTCCGCGAAGGCTTGACCAAGGTTGCCGCCTTCCGAGATGAAGATGGCACGCTTTACCGGCGCTCAGCGTCATGCACGCATGTGGGCTGCCACGTGCACTGGAATTCCCTCGAGCGCTGCTGGAACTGCCCCTGCCACGGCTCCCACTTCGCCGTTGACGGCACCGTTCTGAATGGACCGGCTGTGTCGCCGTTGGCGGATCTCGGCTAAGCAAGCCAAGGCGAACGTCAATCACCTCAAAATAATGTCAGCAATGGTGCTGTTCTCTAAGCGCAAACCTTGTGACCGGCCGCGGCTTTGATCCGCGGATAGGCGTAAGTGTTGACCTTGGAGGTCGCGTATCCTGCGCCAAGCAGCGCTTCGGCCATCTTTACAGCAGCAGTCACTCCATCGATCACCGGCACTCCTGTCGCCTTCTGGAGGCGGTCACACAAGGATGACATTCCCGCGCAGCCAAGGACGATCGCTTCGGCACCATCCTCGGCCTTGGCAATCTCGATTTCCTTGAGCAATAGCCGCTCGGCTCTTTGCGGATCTTCCTCGAGGGCAAGGACCGGAAGATCGATAGCACGTACTTTCCGGCAATGACGCTCGGCGCCGTAATCGCTTACCAGATCCTCAATGATCGGAACCGAGCGCGGAAGCGTCGTTATGACGGAGAAGCGACGGCTGATCGTCATGGCCACCTGTACCGCCGCCTGGCAAATGCCGATCACGGGGCCTTTGGCGACTTCGCGGGCCGCGTGCAGTCCCGGGTCGTCGAAACAGGCTATGACATAGGCGTCGACGCCCTGCGCCTCGCCCTGGCGGATCTCCGCCAGCATTCCCGGAACCGACATGGCTTCATCTGCACCACCTTCGATACTGGCCGGCGTATCGGTCGGATTGGAGGCGGAGACGTGAGTGTGGGCATGTTTGACCAGCAAGGCGCTTTCGAGTGCTTGCGCAGTCATGGAGGCTGTGGAATTGGGATTGATGAGATGAATATGCATGATGAAATTCTCGGTTGCCTCCCGTTGATGCCTATTTCGTCGGCTTGACGAAATCGGCGATCGGCGGGGCCTTCAAAACGAACTGGCGGTCTGACGTGATGTAATTGTCGGCATGAAGCCGGGCGATGGGCTGGTAACGTTCCGGGTCCACATAATGACCTTCGGCGTCGAGGCAATCGCGGCGCACATGCATGTGCACCACCTCGCCCAGCACCAGCGTGCGGCGCGGATAGTCGATCAGGCGCTCGACCCGGCATTCGAAGATGCACGGCGCCTCCTCGGCATAGGCAACATCGATCTTGCGGCACCGGGCGGCTTTCAATCCGGCCATTTCCAGCTCGTCGACCTCGCTGTCGAAGCCAAGGCCGCAGATCAACATCTGTTGAGACAACGCCATGTCGACCATGCTGATGGCAAATTCACCGGAACGGCGAATATTGACCATCGTGTCCTTTGGCTCGCCGGTCAAACGCGGCTGGATACCCAGGACGACGATGGCCGGATCATGTGAAAACACGTTGAAGAAACTCATCGGCGCAGCGTTGCTGTGCCCGCTCTCGGAGCGGGTCGTCACGAGCGCGATCGGGCGCGGGCCGATGAAATTCGTCAGCAGCCGATAGCGGCTTTGCGGCTCAATTTCTTCAAAGTCGAATTCCATCGCGGTTCCAAAATGTAGGTCTTATAATCTACAATAAGCTTTCATATTGTAGACAATATTGCAAGCCATTTGAATCCGCGAGTTGACTTTTTCACGCGCTTGGCGATTGTCTGTTTCAGCAAGGAGAACAGGGTATGCGCGAACAAGCCGCGATGTCGGTCGAGCAGATTGTCGAAAGGGTATGGCTTTCCATCGCTGAACGGCGATTGCGTCCTGGCGTGCAACTCAAAGAAGAACAGCTCGCCTCGATTTTTCACGTCAGTCGCGCACGTGTTCGTCAGGCGCTGACCGTTCTCGCACGCGACGGGCTCGTAACGATCATTCCCAATCGCGGTGCTTTTGTTTGCAAGCCATCCGTGGAAGAGGCTCGCGACGTGTTTTTCGTTCGCCAGGCGGTGGAGCGATGCGTCGTGGAGCGTCTCTGCAGTTCGATGTCGAAGGATGGCGTGAAGCGGCTCCGCGATCATGTCAAGAATGAGCGGATCGCCAATGCCGAGGACAGCACCACGGATATCATCAAGCTTTCCGGCGGCTTCCATCTTTTGCTGGCCGAACTGACCGGGTCGGATTTCCTGTTTACGACAATGCGCGACCTTATCGCCCGCAGTTCGCTGATTACGGCCGTTTACCGGAACACCACGCGCTTCAATTGCGGTCCGGACGAGCATGCCGACATCGTTAAGGCGATTGCGGCGAAAGAGGCCCAAAGAGCCGTACATCTCATGTCGCATCATCTGGAACATGTGGAATCCGAGCTCGACTTGAGCGAGATACGCGACTTTTCGCACGATCTTCGCGCAGCACTGGCTTGAAACGGCGGAAAGCCCGCATCGTGATCTATTCCAAGATGTTGAGACGCGGGATGCGGGCGGAAAACCGCACATACTTTCCCTCATCCCGCTTCAGGTAAACGTTCCGCTATCACGTCCTCGGCCAGATGACAGGCTACCCGGGTACCGTTCTGCAAGACCCGCACCTCAGGCACTTCCTTGGAGCAGCGCGCCGTGGCGACCGGGCAACGCGGGTGGAAAGCGCAGCCGGAAGGCGGCTTCAGCGGGCTCGGCACTTCGCCGCTGGCGGGCTCGCGGTTGCGGTTCGGTGCCTCGATGTTCGGAATCGTCTGCAGCAGGAGCCGCGTGTAGGGATGGCGCGGCTGCGCGAACAGCTCTTCCGTGTCGCCTTCCTCCACGATACGGCCCAGATACATCACCGCGATGCGGTCCGACATTTGACGAACGACGCTCAAGTCATGGCTGATGAAGAGATAGGTAAGCCCCAACTCGTCCTGCAGACGGCGCATCAGGTTCAGGACCTGCGCCTGCACCGACACGTCGAGGGCCGAGGTCGGCTCGTCGCAGACCAGAAATTCGGGCTCGCTCGCCAGCGCGCGGGCGATCGAGATACGCTGGCGCTGCCCGCCTGAAAATTCGTGCGGGAACTTCTCGCCATCGGATGGCGAGAGCCCGACAATGCCCAGAAGCTCTTCGACGCGCTCCGTCACCTCGGCCGCGGTCTTGCGCAGCTTCAGTTCGCGCAGCGGTTCGGCGATGATGTTCTTCACCCGCCACCGAGGATTGAGCGAGGCGTAAGGGTCCTGAAAGATCATCTGCGCCGAGAGGGGCGCGCCGCTCTTGCCCGGCGCGAAGCGTATCCCGCCGCTCGTCGGACGATGCAGGCCGGTGACAAGGCGCGCAACGGTGGATTTTCCGCATCCGCTCTCGCCGACAATGCTGAGACAGCCGCCGGCGGGAACGGTGAAGCTGATATCGTTCACGGCCTGCAGATACTGCCGCGGCTTGCGCTCCACTACCCGGTTGAGCCAGGGAGCGGACACGTCGAAAGTCTTGATCAGCCGGTCGACGGTTAAAGCCGGGGTCTTTTGCAACGGTTTGGTCATGCGGTGCCTCCTGCGCTCAGCCAGCAGGCGCTTGCGCTCGGGCCGGCAAATATGAGTTCCGGGCGTTCGCGCCGGCAGCGCGGCCCCGCCATCTTGCAGCGCGGATTGAAGGCGCAGCCGTTGGGTATCGCGTCCAGACGCGGCATGGAGCCGTCGATCTGGTTGAGCCTCTCGACACGCGCGCCGAGCGACGGAATCGAACCCATCAGACCCTGCGTATAGGGATGGCGCGGCTGGTGCAGCACCTGTTCGACAGCCCCGATCTCGATCAGCCTTCCGGCATACATGACTGCGATGCGGTCGGCAGCTTCCGCGATCACGCCCATGTCGTGCGTGACGAGCATGACGGCGGTCTGCTTCTCCTTGCACAATTTGCGCAGGAGCGAGATGATCTGCGCCTGGATCGAGACGTCGAGCGCCGTCGTCGGTTCGTCGGCGATGACGAGTTTCGGCGACGCTGCAAGCGCCAGCGCGATCACGACACGCTGGCGCATGCCGCCCGAGAACTGATGCGGATATTGATTGACCCGCTCCTCCGGCGAAGGAATGCCGACATCACGCAGCAATTGCACGGCGCGGGCGCGGGCTTCGGCCTTGCCGAGACCGAGGTGCCGGCGAATGGTTTCGACGAGCTGTGCGCCAACCGAGAACAGCGGATTGAGCGAGGTAAGCGGATCCTGGAAAATCGCACCGATCTCGCGGCCGCGGATCTTTTCCATGGCGCGGTCATCGAGCGTATCGATGCGACGTTTGCCGAGCCAGACCTCGCCGCCGGCGATATGGCCCGGCGCTTCGAGCAGGCCCTGAATGGCGAGCCCGGTCATGGACTTGCCCGCGCCGGATTCGCCGACGACGCCGAGAATCTCACCCGGCCGGATCGACAGGCTGACATCCGACAGCGCGGTTACCGTGCCGCGACGGCTCGGAAAATCCACACGCAGGTTGCGAACTTCAATGACTGGTTCGTGGATGTCACCCATTTGCGTCCCCCTCTATCGGATAGCTGGGCGGGAAGATTGCGGCGACCGGAGGATTGTTCCAGCTCCGCTCGGGATATTTGGCGATCAGCCCGTCATATTGGGCCTGCGCCCGAATGCGCGCCTCTTGCATGTCGAAGCCGGCCAGCCGGCGATCCAGCATGGAGACGCGGCCATCGACGAAGACCGCATGCGTGATCTTGCCGGATCCCCCGGTGACGATCGTGGTGATCGGATCGATGGACGGAGCCATGACGGTGTCGTCGAGGCGGAAGACCGCGATGTCTGCACGGGCCCCCGGTGACAGATGGCCGAGATCGGAACGGCCCAGTGCCTTGGCGCCGCCGGTCGTCGCCGCATCGAACAGGTCGGCAGATCGCAGGCGGTCCGGTGCGCCGTCGGCGATGCGGCCCGTGATAAGACCCGCAAGCAGGTTCATCAGCATGTCGGCCGGCGTCGTATCCGTCCCCATGGCAATATTGATCCCGCGCCTGATGCAGGCGGAGAAGGAGTTGAGGATCGAGCCGCCACGACCCGAAACCAGCGGACAATGGACGATGGAAACGCCGTTCGCCGCGTAAAGACCGAGATCCTCTTCCGTGGCGTTGGTGGCATGCGGCGCGATGAGGCGGTCGCTCAACAGACCGTGCTTTGCAAGCCAGACCGGCGCGGTCGAGCCGTGCAGCATCCGCACCGTGTCCACCTCCATCGCGCCCTGTGCCATGTGCAGCCGGAATTTGCAGCCGAGATCGCGTGCGGCGGCATCGGTGCGCTGCAAAAGCCTGATCGTCGAGGTCTCGACACGGTCCGGTGCCAGCATGCCGCGCACCAGATCGCCATGGCTGCCATTCTGGCGCTCGATATTGGCAATGGCGTCGTTCAGACCCTGGAAGCCGCGTTCCTCATCGAAGACAGGCACCATCTTGCCCGGTGCTTCCAGCACCATGCCGCCCGAGCGGTAGGCGGGGCTGAGATAGACACGCAGACCCAGTTCGCCCGCGGCCTGTGCAGCGGCATCGAACTCGGCGACCGTTTCACCCCATTCACGGTAAAACAGCGAGGCAATGGGAGCGGCAGTGGTGATACCGTTCAACAAAAGCTGGCCGAAAGCGAACCGCTTCTGAAAGGCCAGCTCCTCCTGCGTGTACATTTCATAAGGACCGGCTTCGACATAGGAGCGCGGCCAGACGCGGCCCTTTGCCCAACCGGGATGATTGTCGATGCCGAGGATGGTGGTATCGAGATCCGACAGTGCATCGAGATCGATCAGGCCGGGGCTGATCAAGGCATTGCCGAAATCGATTCGGCGGGCCACTTCCCCGGAGAAACGGTACCCGACGAACAGAATCTCGCCGTTTTCGAAAACGACTTCGCCGTTGCGGAGAAGCCGATGGCTGCCGTCCTTATGTCCGACCACCCAGCTGGCGGTGATCAGTGTGCGCCCTTCCGGACGACGGCCGAGCGGAAGAGTATCGAAAGCTTCGCTCATTACGGCATCTCCACCACGGCGACGCCCTGACGGGCTGTGACGCGACCGCCCTTGACGACCAGCGGACGCGGAGCGACATCCACCACCGCATGCGCCAGCGTTTCACCGGTCAGCAGGGTGAGATCGGCATTGCAGCCGACTTCGAGGCCGTAATTTTCCAGGCGCATGACATCCGCACCGCCCTGCGAGACGATGTGCAGCACATGTTCCAGATCGTGATCCGAGCGCACGCCGTTCTTCATGCCGATGATCCTGGCGCGGTCGAGCATATCCGGCTGACCCCACGGGCCCCAGGTGTCACGGATGCCGTCGCAGCCGCCGCCGATGCGCACGCCGGCTTCCTTCAGGCGCTTGATCGACGGCACCGTGGCCGAAGGCGCACCTGTCGTGAGGATGGCGACATCCAGAATGGCGAGCTGTTCGATCAGCTGTCCGACGCGCAGATAATCGTTCATGCCGAGCGCAAAGGCATGGCTGATCGCCACCTTGCCTTCCATGCCGTTGGAGCGGATGCGCTCGAAGATGAGCTCCATGGTGAAGGCGCCGAGATCGCCCGTCTCATGCAGGTGAATGTCGATCGGCACGCCATGCTTGGTGGCGAGCGCGAACAGAATGTCGAGCTGGCCCTTCGGATCGCGGTCGATGCCGCACGGATCGATGCCGCCCAGCACTTCGCAGCCTTGACGCAGCGCCTCGTCGAGCAATTCCTTCGTGCCGGGCATGACCATCAGGCCCGACTGCGGAAACGCGACGATTTCGATGTCGATGACGCCTCTGAGCTTTTCGCGCGTTTGCCAGACGCCCTCGACCAGCGACAGGCCGTGAACCGGGTCGATGTCGACATGGCTGCGGATATGCGTCGCGCCATGAGCCGCCAGACCGATCGCATGGCGCATCGACTGGCGATGCGGATCGATGCCGATCTCGAGACGGTGCTCGCGTTCGAAATCGATGCGCTCGCGCAGGATCGCGGCGCGGTTGTTGACATGCCACGGCATGCCCCAGGTCGTCTTGTCGAGATGGGTATGCGCATCGATCAGGCCGGGGACGACGATAGCGTTGCCGCCGTCTTCCACGGCCATGCCCGGCTCTGCTTCAAAACGCCCGAAACCGGCAATCTTTCCGTCCCTGATCAGGACATCGCAGGTTTCGCCTGCCATGGGCCGGACGTTGCGGAGCAAAAGGTCGTTCATATGGCTTACCTCAGTTTCGGATTGAGAGCATCGCGCAGCCAGTCGCCGAGCATGTTGACGGCCACGACCAGCAGGCAGAGCTGAATGACGGGGAAGAGCACGATCCACCAGGATCCGGAAAACAGGAACTGGTTGCCGATGCGGATCAGCGTTCCCAGAGACGGCTGGCTCGGCGGCATGCCGATGCCCAGGAACGAAAGCGTGGCTTCGGTGAGGATCGCCATGCCGAAGTTGAGCGTCGCCGCCACCATGATCGGCGTCAGCGTATTGGGCAGGATATGGTTGGCCATGATGCGCCGGGCAGGCACGCCGATCAGCCGTGCCGCCGACACGTAGTCCTTGCCGGTTTCGACGATGGCCTGCGCGCGCACCGTGCGCGCATATTGCACCCAGGCGGATAGCGAGATGGCCAGGATGAGCACCGCCGACGCGCCGACCTCTCGCAGGCTGACGGGCAGCATCTGACGCACGACCGTCGAGACCAGAATGGCGACGAGGATGGTCGGAATGGACAGCGTGACGTCGCCGAAGCGCATCAGCAGATTGTCGATGAACCCGCCGAAGTAGCCGGCGATCAGCCCCGCGCTCATGCCGATCAGCAGGGAGAGCGCCACCGAGGCGATGCCGATGACGATGGAAATGCGCGTACCGTAGAGAATGGCCGACAGCATGTCGCGGCCCTGCGTATCGGTGCCGAGAAGATAGGGCCATTCTCCACCTTCCTCCCATACCGGCGGCAGTTCGGCCTTCCACATGTCGAGCGCTGCGCCGTCATAGGGGTTCTGCGGTGCGATCAGCGGTGCGAACAGTGCCGTCAGGATCAGGATCGCCAGAAGCGCGGCGCTGAACATCGCCGTCTTGCTATGCGTGAACGACCACCACACATCGCTTTGGCGCAGACGCTGGAAAAGCGAAGGACGCGTGACGGGCGGAGTTTGAGAGGTCTGGATGCTCATCGGTCTTGGCCCCACAGTCGGTTCAACGGGCATTTCAGCGGGCTGTACGCAAGCGGGGATCGATTACCGCATAGGCAATGTCCACCAGCGTGTTGAGCACGACGAAGATGAAGGAAATGATGCAGAGATAGGCCGCCATCACCGGGATATCGAGGAAGGTGACGGCCTGGATGAACAGCATGCCCATGCCCGGCCACTGGAATACGGTTTCGGTGATGAGCGCGAAGGCAATCAGCGAACCGACATTCATCGCGGTCATGGTCACGACCGGCATCAGGCAGTTGCGCAGCGCGTGGCGGAAATAGATGCGCCAGCGCGGAATGCCGCGCGCCCGGGCAAACTTCACGTAATCCGATCGCAGCACTTCCAGCATTTCAGCGCGCACCAGACGCATGACCAGCGTGACCTGATAAAGCGAAAGCGCGACGGACGGCAGCAGGATCGCCGCGCGGCCCGAAGGCGTCAGGAGCCCCGTCGACCACCAGCCAAGCTGCACGACATCGCCGCGACCGAAGGCCGGGAGCCAGCCGAACGTAACCGAGAAGACGAGGATCAGCAGGATGCCGACGACGAAGCTCGGCAGCGAGACGCCGACAATGGAGATGAACTGCAGGCCCTCCGTATACCATTTGCCGCGCTTGATCGCCGTCAGCACGCCGAGGGGAAGGCCGAGCAGCAGAGAGATCAGCGTGGCAACCAGCACCAGCTCCAGGGTCGCTGGAAAGCGTTCGGCGATCAGGCTCAGCACGTCCTGGCCATTGCGGTAGGAAATGCCGAAATTGCCCTGCGCGGCGTTGACCACGAACCGGGTATATTGTGTCATCAGGCCATCGTTGAGACCCAGACGCTCGCGCAGATTGTCGCGGTCGGTCTGCGTCATCTGCTCGTTGGCCATCATCTCGACGGGGTCACCCGCCAGCCGGAAAATCAGAAAGGCCAGCAAAGCGACGGCCAACATCACCATGACGGCGTTTGCCAGGCGCTTTATGATAAAAACCAGCATAGGAGTTCCTCGGTCACGGGACGCTCCGGGAATCCACCTCCCCGGAGCGTCGTGATTGGATTATTCGGCAAACTGCGTCAGCCAGTGGCGCGGCTTGTTGTCCGGCAGTTGCACGATCTTGTCGATCTTGTTCGACATGACCCAGGCCATCGGCTGCTGGTGCAAGGGCAGCATCACGATCTCGTCCTTCACCATTTGCAGCGCCTTGCTTTGCAGCGCCAAGCGCTTGGTGCGATCCATTTCGGTCGAGGCCTGCACGATCAGCTTGTCGATCTCCGGATAGCTCCAGCCGCCCCAGTTGAAGACGCCGGCATTGGCCGTCTTCGTCTGAATCATCTGGAGAAGGATCGAATAGCTGTCGAGCATCGGTTCCGTGGCCCAGCCGATCAGATAGACGTCGGACTTGCCGCTCGTACGCTTCGGCGCCTGTGCGGCGGTGGGGGCAATGTCGAGCTGCGGTTTGAAGCCCGCGCGGCTCAAAAGGTTCACCAGCCCCTGGCAGAGCTCTTCCTCGTTCACATAGGCGTCGGTCGTGCAGACCAGCGTGAACGGATAGTCCGAAGCGCCAGCCTCGGCCAGAAGCTTCTTCGAAAGGGCAGGATCGAATGCCAGCGTCGTGTCCAGCTCGGGAGCGTAACCCGGAATTTCCGGCGCGACCACCGCGCCTGCCGTGCGCGACTTGCCGCGCATGACGCGCTGCTGGATCAGATCCCGGTCGAGCGCATGGGCAAAAGCCTGACGCACGCGCAGGTCGTTGAATTTGTTCTCCGAACCGTTTGCGAGTTCCGGCTTGCGGTTGAAGCCGACCATGACGGTACGCAGATCGGTGCGCTCCATGACTTTCAGGTCGGGCTGCGCCTGCAGCCGCGGCAGATCCTGCGACGGTGCGTTTTCCGTGAAGTTGACTTCGCCGGACAGGAGCGCGGCGACGCGCGTCCCCGCCGAGGTGATCGGCGTGAACTCGATGCGGTCGACGTTGGACTTGGAGGTCTTGTCCCACCAGTCCGGGTTTTTCACGAGGACCGTCTTGGAATCCGGCACCCTGCTTTCCAGCTTGAACGGACCGGTGCCGTTGGTGTGATAGGTGGCGTAGCCTTCGATCTTCGCGCCGACATCGGTCGGCTTTTCCGAATTGTTGGTCTTCAGCCAGCCAGCATCGAAGACGTGGATGTTGGTGAGGTCGTTGAGAAGCAGCGGATAGGGCCCGCTCAGCTCGATATCGATCGTATGGTCGTCCACCTTCTTGGAGGACTTGTAGGCCGGCAGGTTGCCGCGAAGCGGCGAAACCGGATCGCTGACGCGCTTCAGGGATGCGAGCACGTCGTCGGCAGTGAATTCCGCGCCATCGTGGAATTTCACACCCTTACGCAGGTGAAAGCGCCAGACCGTGTCGGAAACAGTTTCCCAGGATTCGGCAAGGGCCGGTTCGATCTTCAGATTGGCGTCGTAGCGCACCAATCCTTCATAGACATGATTGAGAAAGGACAGCGTATAGCTGTCGCCATAGGAATAGGGATCAAGCGAGTAGATATCGCGCGCCGCTCCCCAATTCAGCGTTTCGGCGTGGCCGGACAAGGTCAGGCCCATCAGCATCGTGGCCGCAAGGCCAAGTTTCTTCATCATAAGTTTGCTCCGCTTCTGGAAATTTGCGCCTCCTTTTCGGAGGTCTGTTGTCATGCACCGCCGCATCCGTCGCCGGTTGCGGTATTCTCAAACGCTTGCGCCGGATGGGCGCGCACCGGGGTTGGGTGTGATTTTCCTCCTTACGACATGACCTGCCTCCCAGGTCATGTGAGGATAGTATGGCGATCGGCAAAAAGTTGTCAACGTGATTGTAGACAATATTTGTCCATTCGGCATCACGATGTATGTCGACAAAATGCTCGATCCAGGCGAGTCCCTACTGGATCTTCCATACTGGATAGCTCGGCGAGAAGATTTTCCCGACAGGCGGATGCCGCCAACTGCGATCCGGATATTTGGCAATCAGGCCGTCATATTGTTGCTGCGCCTGCTCGCGCGCCGCAATCATGTCGATGCCGGCAACCTTGCCGTCCAGCATGGAAAGGCGCCCGTCGACAAAGACGGCCTGCGTCACCTTGCCGGAACCGCCGACGACCAGCGTGGTGACGGGATCGACGCTCGGGGTCATATGGACATCGTCGAGACGGAAGACGGCGATATCCGCTTTGGCGCCGGCGGCGAGCCGCCCGAGGTCCCTGCGACCCAGCGCTTTCGCGCCGCCGAGCGTGGCGGCATCGAACAGATCTTTCGAGAATACCGCATCCGAAGCCTTTTCGCCGATACGGCAGGCGATCAACCCGACCAGCAGGTTCATCAACATGTCGGGCGGCGCGGTATCCGTAGCCATGCCGATATTGATGCCGAGGCTGCGGCAGGCGGCGAAGGAATTGAGAATGCTGCCCATGCGCGCCGAAACCAGCGGCGAATGGGCTATCGAAACACCGTGTTGCGCGTAGAGCTGCAGATCCTGTGGCGAGGCGTAGGTTCCATGCGGCGCGATCAGCCTTTCGCTCATGAGCCCATGATCCGCCAGCCATTGCGGCGCGGAAACTCCATGGAGCCTGCGCATGGTCTCGAGTTCCAGATTGCCCTGCGCCATATGAATTCTGACGCGGCAATCGAGATCGCGCGCCGCGGCCATGGTGCGCTGCAACAGGTGCAATGTGCAGGTTTCGATACGGTCCGGCGCCAGCATTCCGTTGACAAGGCCGTTATGTCGGCCGTGGTTGCGCTCGATGAAATCGATCGCGTCCGCAAGGCCTTGCAGTCCCCGCGGCTCGTCGAATGCCGGCTCGATACGCCCTGGACCCTCCAGGATCATCCCACCGGAGCGATAGGCGGGGCTCAGAAAGACCCTGAGCCCGAGATCGCCCGCCGCCTCGGCCGCAGCCTCGAATTCCGCGACGGTCTCGGCCCATTGGCGATAGTAGAGTGAAGCGATGGGCGCGGCGGTGGTGATGCCGTTCAACAGCAGGAGGCCGAAAGCGAACCGCTTCTGGAACGCCAGCTCCTCGGCGGAATACATCTCATAAGGTCCGCTCTCCACGTAGGAACGCGGCCAGATGCGCCCTTTGGCCCAACCGGGCTGGTTGTCATGGACGAGCAGGTAGGTATCGAGATCGGACAGGGCGTCGAGGTCGATCAGGCCGGGGCTGACCAGCGCCGTACCGAAATCGATACGGCGCGCCACGTCCCCCTCGAAGCGCGGCCCGGCATAAAGCACCTCGTTTCGCTCCACGACGATTTCGCCGTCGGGGATCAGAGCGTGGCCGCCATCGCGCCAGGCGAGCACCCATCGTGCGGTTATCAGCGTTCTCCCATCGGGCCGTTCACCCAGAACGAGATGGCTGGATAGATCAGGTTTCATGAGATTTTCGATCCTGCTGCATATCAAAAGAGCGCCTCACCGGGGTGAAACGCTCTGATTGCGGGCTCGAAGTCAGCCTATTCGGCCATTTGCGTGTGCCAGTGGCGCGGCTTGTTGTCGGCGCGGAAATCCACGCTCTTGACCTTGTCCAGCATGCCCCAGGCGATCGGCTGCTGGTGAAGCGGGATCAGGATGGCCTTATCCTTGGCGATTTTCAGCGCCTGTTCTTCCAGCGCGAGACGCTTGGCGGTGTCAGGTTCCTGTGCCGCCTTCTTCACCAGATCGTCGAGTTCCGGATAGGACCAGCCGCCATAGTTGGACACGCCCGTCGAGCCGCTGCGTGTGGAGAGAACCTGAGACAGCAGCGAATAGGCATCGAGTGTCGGTTCGTTTGCCCAGCTCAGATTGAACATGTCGGCCTTGCCATTGGTGCGCTTCGGCTGCTGCACGGCGCGGGGGCCCATGTCGATGGTGGGCTGGAAGCCGGCACGCTTGAGCATGTTTGCAATGCCCGAGCAGATGTCTTCCTCGTTGATGCTCTCGTCGTTCATGCACAGATAGGTGAAGGCGAGATCCTTCTGGCCGGCATCTTCGAGCAGCTTCTGGGCAAGCTTGGAATCGGCAGGCTGATAAGTGTCGAGCGACTTCGCATAGCCGGCGATTTCCGGTGCGATGAGCGAGCCGGAAGGCCGCGCCAGACCGCGCATGATCTTCTTGTTGATGAGATCGCGATCGATGCTTGCTTCCACGGCCTGACGGACGCGAAGGTCCAGGAACGGGTTCGGACGCCCGTCTTCAAGCTTCTCCTTGCCGTTGAAGCCGATGAAAACCGTACGCAGCTCCGTGCGCTTGCTCACGGTGATGCCCGGCGAGGATTCCAGACGGGGAAGATCCTGAATGGGGGCGGAATCGAGCAGATCGATTTCGCTGGAAAGAAGCGCCGCTACACGCGTTGCCGCCGACGAGATCGGAATATATTCGATCCGGTCCAGATTGTGCTTCTTCTGATCCCACCACTGATCGTTGACGAGGAGAACGGTCTTGCTGTCCGGAACGCGGCTTTCCAGCTTGAACGGGCCTGTGCCGTTCGTGTTGTGCGTGGCGTAATTCTCGGTGTTGGACGCAATATCGGTCGGCTTTTCCGCGTTGTTGTCCTTCAGCCATTTGGCGCTGAACATGAAGATATTGGTCATGTCGTTCAGGAACAGCGCACTCGGCGCCGACACCTCGATATCGACCGTGAAATCATCGACCTTCTTGACGCCGACATAGAGCGGAATATTGCCGCGCAGGGGCGAAGTCGGGTCCGAAACGCGGTTCATCGAGGCGACCACGTCGTCGGCGGTGAAATCCGCGCCGTCGTGGAATTTCACGCCTTTGCGCAGGGTGAAACGCCAGTGTTTGCTGTCGATCAGCTTCCACTCGGTGGCGAGCGCCGGCTCGATCTCGAAGTTCGGGCCATAACGGATCAGACCTTCATAGATGTGGTTCAGGAACGCCAGATTGGATGTCGAGGGAACGGAATCCGGATCGAGCGAATAGATATCTGCCCGGCTGCCCCAACGCAGCGTCGCGGCATTTGCCGAAGTGGCCAGCGCCGGCGCGGCAATAGCCGCTGCGGCAAGTGCCGATATCAGAAACCTGTTTAAACGCGACATGAACTTCCCCTTATGACGGTCGATAGACTGGTTGGCCCGCATTTTTGGGCAGTATCATAACCGATTGTTTTATTGTCAACGATATTGTTGCCAATTATGAATCAGAACATCGACAGTTCGAAACGGCACCACGGGCGCTGAAACGCGCATCGAAATACCGCCAACGGCATTTTTGAAGGGAATAGGAAATGGATGGGTTCCTGCTGCTTCACGGGACGATCGTCACCGTCGACGAGACACGGCGGATCATCGACGATGGTGCGCTGGCAATCGAGAACGACAGGATTGTCGACATCGACACATCGCAAGCGCTGGCTCCCCGTCATGCCGGAAAGAAGGTGATCGACTGCCGGGGCAAGATGATCATTCCCGGGCTGATCGATGCTCATGGGCACGCCGGCCATGCCCTGATCCGCAGCATTGGCGCGGACACCAATTCGCTCTGGATGCGCATAGTGACGCCGACCTACTATCACTATGTCACCCGCGACTACTGGTATGCGGATGGCCTCGTCTCGGGCCTGGAAAGACTTCGTGCGGGCGTGACCACCTCGGCCAGCATCATCACATCGATGCCGCGCAGCGACGATCCGGTATTCGCGATCAATCATGCTCGCGCCTATTCGGAACTCGGGCTTCGCGAGATCATCTGTGTTGGCCCAGCGGGTCTGCCCTGGCCGCAATCGGTCACGCGGTGGGAAAGCGGCAAGCCGGAGCGGCGCAGCGTCTCCTTCGAGGAGATGATCGAGGGCGCCGAAGCCGTCATCGAAAGCCTGAACGGAACGGCCGACGGGCGCATCAAGGTCTTCCTGACGCCGTTCACGATCGTGCCTTCGGTCGAACCGTCGAACGCATCGACACCGGACTTTGCCGTCAATCTGACTGAAAATGACCGGATGCAGGCGCGGCGCATTCGCGAAACTGCGCGCAAATGGGGCGTCCGCATTCATTCCGATGCCTTCGCCGGACAGATACGCATGGCCTGGCAGGACAGGGAAAACGCGCTGCTGGGCCCCGATGTGCACCTGCAGCATTGCTGGGGAATTTCCCACGAAGAGATCGACATCCTGGCCGAAACCGGCACCCATGTCACCCACGCGCCACCCGGACGCTCCACCCCGATCATGGAGATGATGGCCCGGGGCGTGCCGGTTGCGATCACTTCGGACGGCGCGGCTCCGAGCCGTCATTTCGATATGCTCCAGATCGCGCGCAGCGCCCAAGCCACCCAGCACATCCTGCACAATCACGACCGCTATATCCTGCCGCCGGGTAAGGTTTTCGAGATGATCACCATCGATGCGGCCGGCGCCATCGGCATGGATCACGAGATCGGTTCGCTCGAGGTTGGCAAAAAGGCGGATATCGTCATCATCGACATGCGCAAGCCGCATCTGACGCCCAACTGGATGCCGGTTCACCGGCTGATCCACCAGGTTCTCGGCAGCGATGTCGATACGGTGATCGTCGACGGCAGGATCATCATGGAGGAGGGCAGGGTACTGACCGCCGACATGCATGAGGCGCTGGCTTTCGGTGAAGCCGAAGCAAAGGCGCTTGTGGAGCGGGCCGGTCTGCACGCTCACATACACGATCCCGGCTGGAAGCAATTACATCGCACGTTCCAAAGTCCGATTCCGCTGCCGCCCGTGCCGGACCACTGAACTCAGCTGATGGGAGACCAGGAAGCCCGCAATGCGTCCGTGAATACCAGCGACGCCGTTACCAGCCGGCAAAATCTCTGAGCAAGGCCTCATCGATCCGCCCAGCCGCCACATCGGCGAGCGCCTGGCCGAGCATAGCCACACCCGACTCGGCCTCCGCCGGCGTCAATGTCAGTGGCGGCGTGAGTTCGAGGACGTTGGACTGCACGCCGACATAATAGAGGACGAGACCGAGTTGGAAGGCGCGGTAGACGGTCAGCGCCGCCTGACGTGAAGCCGGTTCGCGGCTGGCGGGATCGGTCACAAGTTCGATGCCGAGGGCGAGGCCGCGGCCGCGCACATCGCCGATCAGCGTGTGGCGGGCGGTAAGGCGGTCAAGCGCTTCGCGCAGCACCTTGCCGCTTCTTTCCGCATTCAAGATGAGGTGGTCGCGCTCGATCGTCTGCAACACGGCCAGCGCGGCGGCCGCGCAGACGGGATTGCCGTGCACGGTCTGCAGCGAGAAGGCAACGCTGTGGTTCATGATGGCTTCCGGACCGACCACCGCAGAGATCGGCAGGCCGCCGCCAAGGCCCTTGCCGAAGACGACGATGTCCGGTTCGATACCGGAATGCTCGAAGGCGTTGAAGCGGCCGCTGCGGCCGAGGCCGACCTTCACTTCGTCCGAGACGATCAGAATGCCGTGTCTGCGGCAGAGCGCTTCCACCGCCTTGAAGAACCCGTCCGGCGGCACCAGCATGCCGCCGTCCGACTGGATCGGCTCGATGAAGAAGGCTGCGACCTCTTCCGGCGGCACTTCGGTCTCGAAGAGCCGCTCAAGGTGGGCGAGCGCGGCGTCCCTTGCAGCCTCGGGGCTGCCCGCGGCATAGCTGTTCGGATAGGGCACGAGCGTCAGGCCTTCTGCCCGACTGCCCTGTTGTGCCGGATGGCCGGAAACGCCCATGGAACCGATGGTGCCGCCGTGATAGGCCCCGTGGAACGCAAGAATGCGCGGCCGGCCGGTGGCGGCGACGACGATGCGGGCGACCGTCTCATTGGCGTCGGAGCCGGAATGGCCGAACCAGACGCGGCCGCGGGCGCGCTCCGGCACGAGCGAAAGCAGCTTTTCGGCGAGCAGCACGCAAGCCTCGTTGGCCGATGAAAGATAGCTCGCGCCCGCCTGATCGGAGAGCGCGCGGCCCACCGCCTCACGGATCGCCGGGTGGGAGTGGCCGAGGCTTGCCGCGCCCCAGGAGGCGGAGAAATCGAGAAGCTGCCGCCCGTCGTCGGCGGTCAGATAGGCGCCGCTGCCCCCGACGACCGCCTGCGGAAAAAACCGCAGATGCGCCATTTTGGAAACCGAGCGGCTTTCGCGGGCGTAGAGACCGGGCACGCAGGCAATCTCCTCTATTTGAAAAAGGTGAGAACCTCTTCGAGCGAGACGACATGGCAGTAGATCATGTTGATGATTTCCAGTTCCCGCCGGTGCAGATCGTCCGTCGCTGCGGCGCCGCAATCGTCGACGACGACCACGCCGAAACTTTCATCCGCAAGGCTGCGCACTGTCGAGGAGACGCACTGGTCGGTGAAGATGCCGCAGCAGATGACGTCCTTGATGCCCATATTGTGGAGGATGAGGCGAAGGTTCGTACCGGTCAGCGCACTGTCTGTCGTCTTTGTGACGACGATCTCGTCGCTACGCGGTTCCAGCTCCGGAACGATCTGTCCCTCGGGCAGCTCCTTCGGCAGGAGCAGGTAATTGAAGCCGGGCTTCTTCTGGCTCAGCGAGCGGTCGCGCCCGTCCGGCTTCAGGCAGGCGATGCGGGCGAAGATGACCTCCACCTTGCGCTTGCGGCATTCGTCGATCAGCCGCGCCGTGTTCGGTATCACCGTTTTGCGCATACGCTCGTAGAAAGGTTGCCAGCGGGCGGTTTCCTCAGGCGTATCCTTCGGGTCGAGATAGGTGTTCTGGATGTCTATGACCAGCAGCGCCGTCGTCTCCGGATCGAGCGCGATGTCGTCCGGCTCCTCGGCACCGGCATAGTAGAAAGATCGGTAGGCGGTCTTCCAGTTCATGCAACTGTCTCCTTCTTGCGGCGGGCGCGGGTGAGGATGTGGCCTATCTCGCGGTTCGGGAAGAGACCGCCCGGCTTGACGATCATCACGGCGATCATGGCGAGCGCGAGGACGATTTCCGTGAGGCCGACGACCTGGCCGGCGCCCAGGGCGGTGGCGTTGAGCGCGCCTTCCGTGCCGCGCAGCCCCTCATAGGCGAAGGTGACGAGAATCGTGCCGGCCACGGCGCCTGTCACGGTGTTGGCGCCGCCGATCACCAGCATGGCGATGATGAGGAACGTCTCCTTCAGATAGAAGGCTTTCGGCGCGAACGAGGTGATGAAATGTCCCCACAGCGCTCCGCCGATGCCGGCGATGAATGCGGCAAGGATGAAGGCGCGCCAGCGCAGTTGCGGAATGTCGGCGCCGAGGGCCGCCGCGGCGACCTCGTCCTCCCGCGAGGCGCGCAGCAGCTTGCCTGTCCGCGATTCCTTGAAGGCAAGCGCCACGACCACCACGATGGCTGCGACGATCGCGGCGACCGGCATGTCCGTCGTCTTCGGCAGGCCGAAGAGCGTGCGCGGGCCGTTGGTGAAGGCGCTCCAGTTGTTCATGACCGTGTAGAGCACGACGAGCAGCGCGAAGGAGGTGATCACCGACGCCGCATCCGAAAGCCGCATCAGCGGATAGGCGACGATGGCCGCGATGACGGCGGCAAGCACGCCCGCCGCGAACATGGCGAGGAGCGGCGAAACCTCCACGACCTTCATGAACTCGTAGAGATCCGGCAGCGCCATGCCCTTCATCTGAGCCGGGATGGTGAGCACGGCGGACGTGTAGGCGCCGAGGCCCATGAAGCCGATATGGGCGAAGGAGAGCAGGCCAGAATTGCCCATGAAGGTCTGCAGGCCGATGACCAGCACGAGCGAGATCAGCAGGTTGGTGGCGATACGGTCGTAGAGGCGGATTCCGAGGAGCTGGCTTCCGACGGCGATGATAACGATGACGCCGATGAGAATGAGGGCGGTGAAATAGGAGTGTTTCATGGTCGCGCTCCCTCAGGTCCGCTGTCCGCTCGCCGGACCCCTGATGAGGCCGTCGGGGCGCCAGAGCAGGATCAGGATGACGAGGCTGAAGGTGAAGGCGTCGCGGAATTTCAGCAGATCCTGCGACAGGGTGTAGTTGAGCGTGGTGTCGATGAGGGCGAGCAGGAAGCCCCCGACAACCGCGCCGGGCAGGCTCCGCATGCCGCCGATGACCGTGGCGATGAAGGCGACGAGCAGCGGCTCCAGGCCGACGCCCGGAACGACGGTGCCGATGCGGCCGATCCAGAGAATGCCGACGACGCCGGCGAGGAAGCCGGAAAGGGCGAAGGCGGACGAGATGATGAGGTTCGCCGGCACTCCCAGCATGCGCGCCATGGTGAAGTTCGTCGCCGCTGCGCGCATGGCGATGCCGAGCGTCGTCCTGCGCATCAGGAAGGCGACGCCGGCTAGCAGGGCGATGGAGGCGGCGATGGTGATGAGGTTGCGGACCGGGGTGATCGCACCGCCGATCGAGACGGTCTGCGAGAAGATGTCCGGCAGCGGCACGTTGCGAGGGCGCGGCGAGATGAAGAGGAGCGCCGCGTTCTGCAGCAGGTTGGAGAAGGCGAAGGATGTGATCAGCACTGCCGTCACCGATTTGGCCCGCACCGGACGGAAGGCGGCATAGTCGGTGATGATGCCGAAGAGGATGGCCATGCCGACGGCGAGCACCGCCATGACGATCCAGGGCAGGTCCGAGCCGCTGGCGAGAAACATCGTGTAGCCGGCCACCATGATGAGTTCGCCATAGGCGAAGTTCACGAGGCGCAGGATGCCGTAGATGATGACGAGGCCGAGTGCCATGAGCGCATAGGCGCCGCCGAGGCTCAGGACGTCGATGACGAACTGGATCGCGAAAGCCATGGATCAGCCTCCCAGATAATGCGCGCTGAGGTCGCTGGTCGAGCGGATTTCCTCGGCCGTGCCTGATGCGACGATGGCGCCGAGGCGCATGACGAAGGCGCGGTCGGCGACGGCGAGCGCCTGGTTCACGTTCTGCTCGACGAGCAGGATGGTGAGGCCGGATTTCTTCAGCGTCTCGATCATCTCGAAGATGCGTTCGACGATGGCCGGCGCAAGGCCGAGCGAGGGTTCGTCCAGAAGAAGCACCCGTGGCCGCGCCATCAGCGCGCGGGCGATGACGAGCATCTGTTGCTCGCCGCCGGAGAGCGTGCCGGCCGCCTGTTTCGAGCGCTCGGCAAGGCGCGGGAAGAGCGTGTTCAGCTTCTCGAGGTTGTCGCGGTTGCCGGCCTGGTCGCGGCGGTGGATATAGGCGCCGAGCATCAGGTTTTCGGCGACCGTCAGGTCCGGGAAGACGTCGCGGGTTTCCGGCACGGTGGCAAGGCCCGCGCGCACGACCTGTTCGGGGCTCGCCGCGGTGATGTCCTTGCCTTCGAGCGTGATCGTGCCGCCGGAGGCTTTCAGCGCGCCGGCGATGCACTTGATGGTCGAGGATTTGCCGGCACCATTGGCGCCGAGCAGGCTCACCAGCTCACCCTTTCCAAGCGTGAAGCTGATGCTGCGCACAGCGCGGATCGCACCGTAGCTGACGGAAAGGTCGGTTACGTCAAGCATGGGCCGCCCCCTTGCCGAGATAGGCTTCGATAACGGCCGGGTGGCTGCGGACATGGGCGGCGTCGCCCTCCGCGATCGTGCGGCCGGAGGCGAGCACATGCAGCCTGTGGCAGAGGCGCATGATGAGACCCATGTCGTGGTCGATGATCAGAAGGCCGAGGCCGCGTTTCTCGGGCAACTCGGCGAGCGTGTGCAGCAGGGTTTCCGTCTCGGCATCGTTCATGCCGGCGGCGGGCTCGTCGAGCAGCAGAAAGCGCGGCTCGGCGGCGAGCGCCCGGGCGATTTCGACGCGGCGCTTGTCGCCATAGCTGAGGCTTTCGCCAAGCTCGTCCGCCTTCGCCGTCAGGCCGAGTTCGGCCAGCAGGCCTTTCGCGCGTTCAGCCGACACGGTGCGGGAGGCGCCCTTTGCCAGCGCCGCCGCCTCGACATTCTCCATGACCGTCATAGAGTTGAAAATGCGTACGATCTGGAAGGAGCGGCTGACGCCCGCAAGCGCGATCTCGCGCGGCGAGAGACCCGACAGCGTGGTGTCGCCGGCGGCGATCGTGCCGGTCGCCAGCTTCACCTGGCCGGTGATGGCATTGATGAGCGTCGTCTTGCCGGAGCCGTTCGGCCCGATGAGGCCGACGACCTCGCCGGCGGCGACCGAGAGCGAGACATGGTCGAGTGCGCGCAGGCCGGTGAATTCCACCGACACGTCGTTTACCGCGAGACGCGTTTCAGACATGGCTTTTCCGAAGTGATGGGGCCGGCCTTGCGGCCGACCCGAATTGACCGATCAGGGCTTAGGCAGGGATTCCGGCTTACGCCATCCGACGAAGCTCGGCTTGCCGCCCTTGAGCTCGATCACGGCCGCAGCCTTGTTCGGCACATGGCCTTCCTCGTTCGTGCCGTAGTCGAGATCGCCGGTCAGCAGCTTGAACTGGCCATCTTCCAGTGCCTTGGCGAGCGCTGCGCCTTCGGTCGTTCCGGCCGCCTTGACCGCCTCGGCGAGCAGCATGATCGTATCCCAGCCCGTCGAGACGAAGGACGTGTCCGGCGCCTTGCCGAACATCTCCTTATAGAGCTCGATGAACTTCGGCATGTCCGGATGTGCCTCCGGGCCCATCCAGGTATGCGTGACGAAATAGACGTCGTTGCCGAATTTTTCGCCGAGCGCCTCGTGCATGGCCGGGTCGTCATAGGCGTCACCGCCGAGAACCGGCGCATCGTAACCGACCTCGCGCAATGCGCGGATGATCACACCGATGTCGGTTCCGTAAGAGGAGACGAAGATCACGTCCGGCTTCTTGCCGAGCGCCTGGAGACGGGCGAGCTGGGCGGAAAAATTATTGTCGCCGTTCGTGTAGGTGTCTTCGAGCAGAATCTCGCCGCCATCGGCCTTGAATTGCTCCACGAAATATTTCGAGAGCGACTTGGTATAGGCGATGAACTGGTCGGTGACGACATAGGCCGTCTTCCAGCCCTTTTCTTTCACGGCGAAATCGGCGGCCGTCGCGCCCATCGTAGTATTCCACATGGAGAGCGTGAACTGCTTGTCGCCGAGCGACCAGGAGGAATAGAGCGGGTCGGAGGCGCAAGTCGAGATGCCGACGAGGCCTGCCGATTGCGCCTCCCGGCTCGCGGGCGAACCGAAGTCGAAATCGCACGGTGCGATGATGATCTCGGCACCCTTGTCGATCAGTTCGACCGCGACATTGCCGACCGTCACCGGATCCGACTTGCCGTCGATGTTGATGAACTCGATCTGCTTGCCCAGCAAGCCGCCATTGTCGTTGAGATACTTCACGGCGACCTTCGCGCCGTTGTAGCCGGGCGTGTCGAGGGGAGCCTGAATGCCCGTCATCGAGAGTGCGCCGCCGATCAGGATCTTGTCGTCGTCGGCAATGGCTGTGGAAGAGGCAAGCGCGAAGCTCGCCGCTGCGAGAAACAGTCTGGAAGTCTTGTTCATGGTCGTTCCCCTTATTGATGCCATTCGGCAGTGATGGTTCTGCGGCCTGGTCTTTTGACCTTCTTGTGCGGACCGCTCTCGTATGCTCCTTATTTGCCTCCCGTCGGCCGTTTGCGCAGTTACTGCCCGATTTCCTTCAAAAGATCGTCGGTCGATATCTGGCGGCAATAGCCCTTGATTGCGCTCAGCGAGGTGCAGTGACGTTCCTCGGAATAGGTGCCGCAGGCATCCGGTACGAGCGTCACCAGATAGTTGAGGTCGCAGGCGTCGCGCACTGCCGATTCCACGCATTGGTCGGTCAGGAGGCCGCACAGTACGATCTGCCTCACCCCGAGATTACGCAGCACATAGTCGATATGGGTGGAGACGAAGACACTGGAGGAACTCTTCGGGAAGACGATTTCGTCCTCCAGCGGTTCGAGCTCATCGATTACCTTACCATCCCAGGAGCCCTTCGGCACGTTGAAGCCGGTGATCTTGTAGTCGAGGCTGCGGTCGCGGCCGTCCTTCGTCAGGCTCTCGATCGTCGTGTGCAACACCTCGATGCCGGCCTTGCGGAAACCGACGAGCAGGCGCTGCATGTTCGGTATCGCCACCTCGCGGATACGGTTGAAGTAGTAGCCGTACTTGCCGGCAATATCCGCATCGGAGACATCCTTGAACTCGCCCCCCTCGCGGCTGACCGAAAAGTTCTGCACGTCGATGAACAGGATGGCGGAAGCGGCCGGGTCTAGCGGCACGTCGCGGGTGGTCAGATGGTCAGCGGCCATCATTGGTTCCTTCGATGCTTTCTGCCGCAAGTCGGAGGGGGCCGGCCAGCCGGTCCGCCCATTCCTGTTGCCCGCGGGCGTCGTTGATGAGGTCGTTGCGCACTTCGAGAAGCACATGCGGAATGCCGCGCCGCTCGCCGTGCACGGGGATCGTGTAATCGGAGAGATCGTCGACGTGGTACGGCTCGTTGAGCCTGACGGTAACGTCCGGATTGGCGGCGCGGAAGGTTTCGGCCAGTCGTTGGGCGAAACGGGCGTCGCGATTGTAGAGAAGGCCGAGTTCGAAATTCCGGACTGCGCCGGTCGCGCGCATCACGGGCGTGAAGCTGTGTACCGAGACGAGGAAGAGCGGCTTGCCGGTCGCCTGTCGCTGATCGAGCCCGCCGGCGATCGCCTCGTGCAGCGGCTGATGGATTTCCACGTAGCGGCCGAGGCGTTCGCGGTCGGACAGGTCCGCATTGACCGGAACGACGGTCCCGTCGCTCTGCGCCACGAAGCAGTCCGTCGCTTCGAAGGGACGGTTGCAGTCGATGACGAGCCGGCTGTATCGCTGCAGGACGAGCGCTGCATCGAGGCGTTCGGAAATGCCGCGCGCAACACCCTCGGCGCCGACGTCGTAGGCGATGTGGCGCTCCATTTCCTCGGGTGCAATGCCGAGATCGCCAAGCGCTGCAGGCAGGGCACGGCCCGCATGTTCGCAGGTGAGGAAGATCGTCGATCGGCCGGTGGGATTGATCCATTCTACGGGATCGGGGTCACCCGCCTGCAGCAATCCGGTCGTGTCGCGATCTGCGAGCCTGAGCATGAGATGAGATCCGTCGTGCGGTCCGGCGCGGGCCGGCGGCGCGGGCTTCGATGGCGATCAGTCAAAGAAATTTTTCAATCATAGTCAATCTGATTTTTCTATTTGACTAATTTTTTTCATGACGCGAATATTCGTTCCAACAAGGGGAAGAGACGCCGATGAGCGATGGGAAATCGTCGACGACGATCCGCACGAGAATCCGCGAGGCCGCCGGGCAGCTGACGGCCAGCGAGCGCAAGATCGCCAATGCCATTCTCGCCGATTACCCATTCACCGGCCTGGAAAGCATTCAGGAACTGGCGGCCAAGACCGGCGTCAGCGCGCCCTCCATCACCCGTTTCGTCAGTAAGATCGGCTGCGGCGGCTTTCAGGACCTGCAACGCCAGTTGATCGCCGAGCTGAAGGAGGGCCGGCGCTCGCCCCTCGACCTCAAATCCAGCCAGAGGCCGGTCGGCCATTCGGAGTTCCTGTCGGAATATGTAGCGCGTGTTTCGGCCGTCATGGGGGAAATGACGGGGATGGTCTCGCAGGCACAGTTCGACATTCTGGCCGAGCTTCTCGCCGACCCGTCGCGCAACATCTTCCTGCTCGGGGGGCGCGTCAGCGACAGCATCGCTTCCTTCCTGTCGATCCATCTCCGGCAGATCCGCAGCGGCATCTACCACATGGCCGACAACCCGGAATTCTGGCCGGAGCATGTCCTGCGCATGCGCAGGAAGGATGTCGTGCTGCTGATCGATTTCCGGCGTTACCAGCTCAGCCTCGCACGCCTCGCCGAGAACATCGCCCAGAAGCGTGGCGCGACCATCGTCGTCGTCACCGACAAGTGGATGTCGCCGGCTGCCCGCAGCGCCGATCACATCGTCGCGCTGCCGATCGACGCCGGCACGGCCTGGGACACGGTTTCGGCTGCCATGGCGCTCGTCGAGGCACTCATCGTGCGCGTCTCGGAGGCCGATTGGGAGGCAACGCAGAAGCGTATCAAGGATTGGGACGGCATCCGCTTTGCGATGCCGGGCTACGACCAGGACAGCATCAACGGGGACGCAGATGAAACGTGAGGAAATGATGGTCGCCTGCTGCGGCGATCTCTCGGGCAAGGTGCGCGGCAAGGCCTTTCCGCTGGCGCAGATGGACAAGCGCTTGCGGCGGGGCGTCGGCTGGACGCCGACCAATGTGCAGATCACCTGCTTCGACGCGATCGCCGAAAGCCCCTTCGGCTCGCTCGGAGACCTTATGCTCATTCCCGATCCGTCGACCTGCGTCAGCTTCGAAAGCGAGGAGGGGGCGCCGAAGGAGAACTTCGTTCTCGGTAACATTCGCTATACCGACGGCCGCCCGTGGGAATTCTGCACGCGCTCTATTCTCGAGGCCGCCCTGCAGCGGTTGCAGAGCGTGGCGGGTGTCACGCTTTACGGTGCCTTCGAGCATGAATTCCAGCTCAAGCACCGCCTTGGCGATCTCGGCAAGGCCTTCACGCTCGGAGGGTTTCAGGAGGAACGGCATTTCTGCGAGGCGATCATAGCGGCAATGCGTGCGGCGGGCGTGACGCCCGATACGATTCTGAAGGAGTTCGGCGCCGGTCAGTTCGAGGTGACGATGGGCCCCCAGAGGGGCGTCACCATCGCCGATCATTCGCTGATTACCCGCGAACTTGTCGGTCTCGTCGCCCGCGAGCTTTCTTATGAGCCGACCTTCACGCCGATCCGCGATCCGGCCGGGGTCGGCAACGGCGTGCATGTCCACATGAGCATGCTGGATTCGGCGGGTGACCCGGTCACCTACGATCCGAACGGCAAACATGAGCTTTCCGATGTTGCGGGAAAGTTCGTCGCCGGGATTCTGAAATATCTCGACTCGATCATTGCGATCACGGCGCCGAGCGTGGTCTCCTACCTGCGTCTCACGCCGCATCGCTGGAGCGCAGCCTTCAACAATCTCGGTTTTCGCGACCGCGAGGCATCGGTGCGCATCTGCCCGGTTTCCGACATCAGCGACATCGCCCGCGCCGCCCAGTTCAACTTCGAATTCCGTGCGGCCGATGCGACCGCCAACCCGCATCTTGCCCTCGCGGCAATCGTTCATGCCGGGGTACAGGGCATCGAGGAGGGTCTCCCGGTGCCGGAGGCGACACAGGAAGATCTTTCGCTCCTGAGCCCGGAGGCCCTTGCCGCCCGTGGCTACGTCCGCCTGCCGCAGACACTCGAGGCGGCCCTCCAGCGCTTCAAGGATGATGCGACGGTGTGCAGCTGGTTCCCCGAAGGCTTTGCCGACGTCTACGTCAAGCATAAGGAGGGCGAGATAGGTTATCTTGCGGGCAAGACCCAGGCGGAGGTCTGCGCAGCCTACGAAAGCGTCTACTGAAAAGGATAGGGACAAGCGGCATCTCCCGGAGCCAGGTGCCGCCGCTGTGCAAGTAAACGGCCGCGCCAACAGGCGCGACCGTTCTGCCTGGATTTCAGGTTCAGAAATCGAACGATGTCGAGAGCATGAGCGTGCGCGGCGCGCCGGCGGAAAGGAAGCCGCGCGCCGACGTCGCCCAATAGTTTTCGTTGAAAACGTTCGCGACGCTAGCGCGAAGTTCGATCGGCTTACCGTTTTGCCGCTCATAGATGTAGCGAGCCCCCAGGTCGACGCGCGTCCAGTCGGGAACCTTTTGGGTGTTGGCCCTGTCGTAATAGGTGCTGCCGCCATAGACGACGCGACCCGTCAGGGTCAGATCTTCCACCCAGGGCGTGTCATACTCGCCATAGATGCTGACCGCAGTCTGAGGCACGCCCGGAACGTCGCTGCCGTCGAACGCCCCGCCTGCCGTGTTTTTCAGCTCCGCATTCAAGAACGTCACGCCTCCCAGAACACGTATGCCGTTCACAGGCTCACCGAACACGGAAAGCTCGATGCCACGGTTGACCTGTAAACCGTCGACGCCGAAGGTCTTGTCGGCGGGATCCGTGTAGCCGCTCGCCTGGCGGATTTCGAACAGGGCTGCCGTCAGCATGAACGAGCCCAGATCGTATTTCAGGCCGATCTCCTTCTGGTCGTGGACATAGGGCGGGAAGATCTCGTTCGCGTTCGTCGCGGTGGCCGGCGCAATCTCGCCTTCCGACAGAGCTTCCACGTAATTGGCATAGACTGCCAATTCGTCGGTAATGTTGACCACCCCGGCAACCGCGGGACTGAACCGGCCCTCCTCGTAGAGATAGTTTCTCTTGCCGACCGGGAAGTCAGGATTGCCTGGCCGCGTGTTGAAGCCGCGTGATCGGACGTCCTGGTAGCGGCCGCCAGCCGTCAGCATGAATCTGTCGTCAAAGAAGGACAAGGTATCGGAGATCGCGACGCTGGTGGAAAGAAGGTCGGCAAAAGGAACAAGGTCGCTGGAGCGCGGGAAACCACTCGTGTCGACCGAACCATCCGGCAGATAGACCGGATCGTAGATGTTGGTAGGATATTCCGGCGGCAGGCCGAGCGCACCCCGCAGGAAACTGCCGCGATCGTTTTCGTTGAGGCTTCGCGACACCGCGATCGAAAGCTGGTGGCCGACGGGGCCCGTGTCGAAATCCGAGCGCAGGCCGATTTCGCCGGAAAATCCCTGGATCTGCTGCGGCTGGATGGCAAGGCTGGACATAGCATCGCCGTTCGAATTCAGGATGGTGTAGGAGGACGTCAAAAAATCCTCCCGGTAGCGGCTTGCTCCACCGGCGGCATAAAGGGTCGTGTTGTCGAAAACGTCGAACTCGATCCGCCCCGCAATCATGCGATATGTGCTGTCGTGATATTCGAAGGGGTTGGCGGTGTTGATTTTTCCGTTAGGTGCAGCCGGGATTTCGATGCCCGGAACAGCGCCATTGAACAACGATGTGGGCGCGTCGATGTCCTGCTTGGACTGGTTGAGGTCAAGCGATGCGCGAACCCGGTCGCCACGATAATCCAGCCCCAGCGAAGCGACGCCCACTTCGTTTTCGCTGTGCTCGAGCCTTGTATCGTCGCCCCGGTAGGCACCGTTGAAGCGGACACCCCACTCGCCCTCGGGGCCGAAGCGACGACCGACATCCAGATGCGTCCCGAGTTGCGAGTCGGACATGTATGTTGTCGTCACACGCGTCAGCGGCTCATCGGTGGCGCGCTTTGGAACAAGATTGAGGGTGCCGCCGACCCGACCCATGCCGCCATTGACGAGCGCCGTCGGTCCTTTCAGGATTTCGACCCGCTCGATGCCTTCGAGAAAACTGCGCCTCGGATTGGTGAGATAGGGAAGGCCGTCATAAAGCGTGTCGAGATTGGTAACCGAAAAGCCGCGAATGAAGAACGAATCACGCTCGCTGAATGCCGGCGCATCCTGACGCACGGACGGATCGTTCAGCGTAACATCCGCAACCGACTGCGCCTGCTGATCGCGGATCAGCTTTGACGTCAACGCCGTGATGCTGAACGGCGTCTGAAGAACGGGACGGTTCCCCAGCATGCCGATCCGCGCCCCGGTCGCAACCTGGTCGCCGGCGTAAGGCGCAGGAGGCTGCCCGATCGTGCTCGTTGGAGCGGTCCCTTTATTCGACTGCCCCGTGACCACGATCGTTTCCAGCGCCGTCGCATTGCCATCGGAAGCATTGCCGTTCCTGGTCCGACTTCCGGTTTGCCCGTTTGGTTGCTGTTCCTGCCCGACTGCGGATGCAACCGACATAGCAAGAAGCGACACCCCCGCAAAAGCTACACGGCTCCATCGATGCGACGCAACGCTCGAAATACCCCTCGACACTCTCTTACCTCTCGATCTGCGATTGACATAAGTCCTGCGCCTGCTCGATCTTGGTACAGTTCAAACGGGCATCCACGCTGGTAAGACGATCGAAGTCGGATGATTTTTCAGGGGCTGAAGCGATTCCCGGAAAACAACCAAAAGCTGTCAGCTCGAGCTGGGAAGGTTGATCGGCCCGCCATCGGACACTCGTCTGGCGGCACGCCGGAGCGAACCCCCGTGTGCCGCCTTGTCGGGCGGATTGCCGCATTCTGCAGTTCGGCTTTTGGCGCGACGTCCGCAGCACCTATATAACGGGCAGCAGATGCGACCGAACCGGGCGGATGGTATGAGCGACGAATTGAAGGGCCACGCTGTGCAAAGCGCGGCTATGCGCGAACGCGCAGAAGCGGAGATGAAAGCACTGGGGATCGATGAAGCGTTCATCGGAAAGCTGGTCGACACGTTCTATGCGCGGGTGCTCGCGCATCCGGAGCTTGGGCCGGTGTTCGACGCAAGGCTTTCGGGACGCTGGCCGGAGCACATGGAGAAGATGAAAAGCTTCTGGTCCGCCGTTGCCTTCCGCAGCGGCGCTTACGGCGGAAAGCCGGTGCAGGCGCATCTCGGCGTCGCCAATATGTCTCCGGAGCTCTTCCCGAAATGGCTGGGGCTCTTTGCCGCGACGCTCGACGACATTGCACCGAATGAGGAAGCGAAGGCCTGGTTCATGGCCACAGCAGAGCGCATCGCGCGTAGCCTGACGCTCTCGCTCTTCTACAATCCGGCACTCGACGACCCGGCACTCAATCGCTCCTGAAATTGGCGCCTTTGGCGATGAGGTGCCGCGAGCGGACTTCCATCGACCGACTTCGATGCGCGCAGTCGATGTTCCACACCCGTGCTGACCGGCAAAGAATCCTTGCGCCAGCACTCTCACGCCAATGATATCTACGCGGAGCCGTTCAAACGAAAATTATTGTCTACAAAATGTGTTTAAATGAACACTGAAAACGCTCGATCTGGTGGCCACCTATTGCTTTGTCGGTGACGAAAAGCATGCTTCTGTCGAAGACACCGCCGGCCTTCCAGCAGGGCATTTCCGGCTGGTTGTGACGAAACATGCTGCCACCGAGGTGTTGACCCCATGAACATCAAGCACCTGGAAGTCCTGCGGACACTCCTTGCAACCGGTTCGACCATCGCGGCCGCGAAGGCCATGGGTCTCAGCCAGTCGGGAGTGAGCCGCATGCTGCAGCAGCTTGAAAGCGATTTGGCGATCACGCTTTTCGCCCGCGACAAGGGCCGGTTGATTCCGACGCCGGAGGCGACGGTTCTTGGGCGTGATGCGCAAAACGTGCTACTGGCCATCGAGCGCATGTCCGGCCATGCGGAGGACCTTCGCAACGGCTCCGCCGGGCCGGAGATCGTCCGCATCGGGCTGCCGAGCAGCATGTGGGAAAATTTCGCACCCGCCATGTTGATCGACTATGTCAGGGATTTTCCCGGCGTTCGCATCGAGACATTCTTCGAGACGACGACGGCGATCACCAAACTGGTCGAGGAACGCGTAATCGACCTCGGTTTTTTGCGCATCGAAGGCGAAACGGGGCCGGGCATTGCGATCGACAAGGTTGCGAGCGGTGAAAGCGTCTGCGTCGTTCCGAAGGATCACTCGCTCGCCGAGTTGCCCGAGATCACCGTCAAGCATCTGCGAAACGTGCCGCTGATCCTGATCGGCCGGCAGCGGCCGAACCGCATGGCGCTTGACCAGGCCTTTCAGCGGGCAGGGGTAAAGCAGATGGTAAAGATCGAAACCCACACCAACAGTTCGGCCTGTTCCTATGTCGCGCATGGACTGGGCGTCTCGATCATCAGCAGCTTCTATGCGAATCTCTACCGTCACCTGCCCGTCGTATACCGGCCGTTCGTGCCTCGTGCGACACAGGAATTTGGGTTGGTGCGTGCAGCCGGAGTTCCGCTCTCCATCGCCGCCCAGGCGCTCAGCGACGCCCTGACGAAGCAGATCCGGCTTTCGCAAGAAGAACAATAAAACCAACATATTGGCTCTTTTGAGAGCTCCGCTCCATTGCTCGGCAATCTTCCGAAGTCCGCATAAGGCTATGACGAATATGCATAATATTGCGCGTCATTCCTCATTCCCGCATAGTCTGGGCCGAAGAAACCGATGATGGCTCGATTTCAACCCGACCATCAATCGTGGGGAACCGATGCTACGCTTTATCCTGAGCCGTCTGATGATGGCTATTCCGACGATCGTGCTTGTCGCCGTGGCGGTCTTTGCACTGATCCGCTTCATTCCCGGTGATCCCGCCGCGCTGATGCTGGGGGACATGGCTCAGCCCGATCAGATCGCAGCGATGCGCGTAGAGCTCGGTCTTGACAGGTCCATGCCCCAGCAATTCCTGATCTGGGCCGGCGATGTGCTGCGAGGCGATTTCGGCCGCTCGATCGTCAATGACGAGGCGGTGCTGCCGCTGGTCGTTTCGCGCTTTCTGGTGAGTGCGGAGATTGTGGTCGTCGCCGTGCTTCTGGCAAGCCTGATTGCCGTACCGGCAGGCGTGATTGCCGCCTGGCGTCAGAACAGTCTGACGGACCTGGCTCTGGTCGGAACGGCAACGGTTCTCCTGTCCATCCCGACTTTCTGGCTCGGCTTGCTGCTGCTGTTGCTGTTCGGGCTTGAACTCGGCTGGCTGCCTGTTCTGGGCTATGTCTCGATCGGCGACAATCTGACCGCTGGTTTGCTCTATCTCGTCCTGCCCGTCGTGACGCTCGTCATCCATGAAGCGGGAGTGCTGATCCGCATGGCGCGTGCCTCCACGTTGGAAGTGCTGCGTCTCGATTACATTACCCACGCCCGTGCGAAAGGGCTGTCGGAAAGCGCCGTGCTCTGGCGCCATGCGTTCAAGAACGCCTTTGGTCCGATCTGGACGATGATCGGCCTCATCCTGGGCAATCTGCTGGGCGGAATTGCCGTCATCGAGACGGTCTTCACCATTCCGGGGCTCGGCCGGCTGATGGTGGACAGCATTTTCGCGCGCGACTACCCCGTTATCCAAGGATGCCTTCTGTTCGTTTCGCTCTCCTATGTGCTGGTCAACCTCGTCGTCGACCTTCTCTACCCTCTCTTCGATCCGCGTGTTGTCGCCGAATGAAAAAGTTGACCCTCAACGGACTGATCGGCGGCATCCTGATCGCCATCCTGCTCGTCACCGCTGCCGTCGGTCTCTTCTGGACACCGTTCGACCCGATGAAACTCTCCTTCACGGCGCGGCTTGCAGCTCCCGGCCCCGCGCATCTGCTCGGCACCGACGAATTCGGCCGCGATGTCTTGAGCCGCCTGGTGGTCGGCGCCCGCGCCAGCGTCTGGATCGGCGTGCTCACCGTCGGCTTCGCCACTGTCTGCGGGACGCTCATCGGCCTCATCAGCGGTTATGCGCGCGGCTGGGTGGACGGCGTCATCATGGCTGTCAACAACGCGCTTCTCGCTTTTCCCGGCATCCTGCTGGCGCTCGGGCTGCTCGCCGTCTTCGGCGCCAACCAGTACGGCATCATCTTCGCGCTCGGCATCGCCTATACGCCTTCCATGGCGCGCGTCGTGCGAGGCGCCGTGCTTTCGCTGAGGGAACGGGAGTTCATCGAGGCCTCGCGGGTAATGGGCAATGGCGAACTTTATACGATGTTGCGCCATATCCTGCCGAACTGCGTGGCGCCGATCACGGTTCTCGCCACCTCCATGTTCGGCTGGGCCATCCTGTCGGAAAGCGCGCTCTCGTTTCTCGGCCTCGGCGTGCCGCCGCCGGCGCCGACCTGGGGCAACATGCTGGCGGCCGGGCGGCCATTCCTCCAGCAGGCCGCATGGCTCGGATTGTTCCCGGGTCTGTGCATCGCGCTGACGCTGCTTGGCATCAATCTTCTGGGCGACGCGCTCCGCGACAGGCTCGACCCGCGCATGAGAGGCCTGAAATGACGATGGACAAGCTTCTCACCGTTTGCGGCCTTTCGCTTGAAGTCGCAAGATCCGGCCAGCAGGTCGTCAAGTCGGTCTCCTTCGACCTGGCGCCGGGCGAGATCTTCGGCATCGTCGGCGAAAGCGGCTCCGGCAAGACGCTGGCGACCCGAGCGCTGATCTCGCTGCTGCCGCCGACCATCAAGGTCGCTGGCGGGTCGGTGTCCTACAAGGGCCGCGACGTGCTGAAGATGAAGGAAAATGAGCTTCGCCATCTGCGCGGCGCAGAGATCGGCGTCGTCTTCCAGGAGCCGATGACCTCACTCAACCCGTCGATGACGATCGGCCGGCAGCTGGAGGAAGGACTCATCCTGCACACCAAGGCCTCGGCGCAGGAGCGACGTTCCCTCATACTCGACATGTTGAAGCGGGTCGGCATCCGTGATCCGGAGGGGGCGCTTTCCTCCTATCCGCACGAGTTTTCGGGCGGCATGCGCCAGCGCATCATGCTTGCCTCCGTCATGCTTTTGAAGCCGGCGCTGCTGATCGCCGATGAGCCGACCACGGCACTCGATGCCGTCATCCAGCGCGACGTGATGGAACTGATGGTGGAACTGACGCGGGCCGAAGGTACGGCCGTTTTGCTGATCAGCCACGATCTTCCGATGGTGGCGCGCTACACGAGCCGTATCGTCGTGATGGAAAAGGGCGCGATCGTGGAAAAGGGCCGGACCGAGGACCTGCTCAAGGCACCGCAGCATCCCTACACGAAGAAGCTCCTCTCCTCGCTGCCCTTCCGCGGCCGGCCGCGCCAGATCGATCTGACGAGCGTGCCCATGATCTCGGCCCGCGATATCATCGTGGACTATGCAGGCCGAAAGTCGCTGTTCAGGAAGAACAAGCCGAAGCGCGCGCTGCATGGCGTCAGCATCGACATTCACGAGGGCGAGGTCGTGGCACTCGTCGGCGGTTCCGGCTCCGGCAAGACGACGCTCGGCCGCACCATTGCCGGTCTCGTCACGGAAAGCGAGGGCCGCATCCGGTTCCAGGGACGGCCGCGCACTGAAAACTGGACCGATTATCGCCTCAACTGCCAGATGGTGTTCCAGGATCCTTATTCATCGCTCGATCCGCGCATGACCATCGAGGCGCTGGTCGAAGAGGCGCTGAGGCCGGTGCCGGGCCTGGATGGCAAGGCCAAGCGCAAGCGTACCCTGGAAACGCTGGAGGAAGTCGGGCTCGGGGTCGACTATGCCGGCCGTTATCCGCACGAACTCTCCGGAGGCCAACGCCAGCGCGTCGCCATTGCGCGTGCGATCGCGCGGCGCCCGCGATTCCTGATCGCGGACGAACCGGTTTCCGCGCTCGACGTGACGGTCAGGGCGCAGGTCCTCGATCTCTTCTCGGATCTGCAGAAACGCTACGGCTTTTCGTGCCTGTTCATCAGTCACGACCTCGGCGTCGTCGAACAGGTGGCCGACCGCGTCGTCGTCATGCAGGACGGCCGGATCATCGAGGAGGGTGACCGCGACACGATTTTCGACAGTCCGAAGGAAGCCTATACGCGCCGGCTTCTCTCGGCCATTCCCGCCCTCGACCAGAACGAAAAGGGCGGCGTGACACTCAAATGGCGTCTGGAGAATTGATGTGAATAGGCTAACCGATTCTGGCGCGGTGAAGGAAAGGCTTGCGCATATCTGCGACGCGCAGCCTTTCGTGACGCGCTTCGTTGTGCGCAACCTCAAGACCGGAGAGACGATCGAACGCGGCGCCGACGAGGAAACGCCTTCTGCCAGCACCCGCAAGACCTCGATCATGATGGCGGCGCTGAAGGCCGTGCACGAGGGGCGGCTGGATCTCGACGAGCCCATCACTTACGAAGCCCGCTTTGCCGAGGAAGTCGCGAGCGGCATGTTCCGGTATCTGACGCCGGGGATCGTGATTTCGTTGCGCGATGCCATAACCGGCATGATGGTGCTGAGCGACAATGTCTGCACCAAGATGGTTTTCGAGCGTCTGACGCTGGAGGAAGTCGACAGCTACTGCAAATCGATCGGCATGCACGGTACGCATCATCGCTTCCTCATTCCGCCGCTGGCCCTACCGCCGGATCATTCGCTGACCTCGGTCACGACCACGACAGCCCGCGATCAGGCCTTCCTGTTGCAGACGATCCTGGGCGCGCAGACCTCTCCCGAGGCGATCGCGAAGCTCGGCACATCGCCGGAGTTGTGCGCTTATGCCTTGCAGACGCTGAAGAACCAGATCCTGCGCTATGCCATCCCGTCGCGCCTGCCGTTCGGCACGGTGGTTGCGCACAAGGGCGGCACCGGCAAGCGCGGCCGCATGAATGCCGGCATCGTCTACCGCGACGGCGCCCCCTTCTACATCATCTCCGCCTATACCGACGAAGTGCCGCAGGTCATGCCGGACGGCACACCGGGCTACACGATGGCGCTCGAGACAATCGGCAGGCTCTCGCGTGCCTGCTGGGACGGATTCCACTCATAACGATCAATAAAGAGGGTAGAACAATGAAAAAGCTTCTTCTTGCGGGCGCCGCGCTGCTCGCCACGGCCAATACAGCAGCAGCACGCGACATCACCATCGCGCAGAGTTCCGACCTGCGCAGCAACAATCCGGGCGTCAACCGCGACGGCAATACCGACAGCATCATCCTGCACATCGTCGAAGGCCTCGTCGGCTACAACAATGTCGGCGAAGTGAAGCCGCTCCTCGCCAAGAGCTTCGAGATGTCGGCCGATGGGCTGACCTATACTTTCAAGTTGCGCACCGACGTGAAATTCCACAACGGCAAACCGATGACGGCCGACGACGTGGTGTGGAACTGGACGCGCTACCTCAAGCCCGAGACGAAGTGGACCTGCCTGAAAGATTTCGCAGAAGGCGGGGCCGCGCCTGTAGCCGGCGTCAAGGCCACCGATGCGGCGACCGTCGAGATCACGCTCGCAAAGCCGTCGGCCGTTTTCCTTGGCCTGATGTCGCGTCCCGAATGCGGCTTTACCGGCATGATTTCGCCTGATTCCGTCGCTGCCGACGGCAGCTTCGCCCAGCCGATCGGGACCGGCCCCTTCATGTGGGGGGAGTGGAAGAAAGGCGAGTACATCCATCTCGAGAAATTCGCGGATTATGTATCGCCGGAAAACGAAGGAAAGCCGGACGGCATGGTCGGTTCGAAGCGGCCCCTTGCAGACGGTGTCAAGTTCATGGTCATTCCGGATGCCTCGACGGTGAAGGCAGGTCTGGAATCCGGTGTGCTCGACACGGCGGAAATCTCGCCGGATCTCATTCCCGAATTCCAGGCGACCGACCCGATGCAATTGATCGTCGCGCGCAATAACGGCAAGAATCTCTTCTACATTCAGACCCGCGACAAGGTCCTGAGTAATCCGGGCGTGCGCCGCGCCATGGCGATGGCGCTCGATCTGGATCAGCTCGTTGCTGCCGCCTCCAACGGCACGGGCGAGGCGAACGGCTCGATGGTGTCGCAGGACTCGATCTATTTCAGCGAAACGCAGAAGAAGCGTCTTCCCTACGACATCGAGGCCGCCAAGAAGGAGCTGGCGGATGCCGGCTACAACGGCGAGCCGATCTCGATCATCGCCAACAAGCGCGGCAATGTGCCGAGCTTCCCGGCCGCCGTCATGGCGCAGGCGATGATGCAGCAGGCCGGCCTCAACGTTCAGATCGAGGTGCTGGACTACGCAACCCAGGTCGACCGACGCCGTTCCGGCAATTACCAGGTCATTTCGCAGTCGGTCGCGCCGCGCCTCGACCCCGCGCTGATGTATTCCTTCTACGTCGGCGACAAGGACGAGAACGCTTCTCTGATGTGGGACGATCCGAAAGCCATCGAACTGATGAACGCAGCCTATGCCGAGGCCGATCAGGTCAAGCGCCAAAAAATCTTCGACGAGTTCCATGAGCTCATGCTGAAGGAAATGCCGGGCATCTTCCTTTACGACATGGTCGATGTCTGGGGCGCGACCAAGAAGCTGAAGGGCCAGCCGGTCTGGCAGTCGAACGCCCGCCTTTGGGAAGTGTCGGTCACCGACTGAGCCCCTGTTACCTGTGCCGGGCGGCAGAACCCCGACCCGGCCAATCCATCATCCATCGGACCGATCCGGCGAAGCGACCTTTGCGCGTCTGAAAAGACGCGCAGCGCTGCAGGCGCCGGGCGATCTCCTGCGCCCGCCCATCGAAATACGAGGACATGTCATGAACCGAGAGGACGTGATGTCGATTGCCGCGGCGATCGAATCGATGAAACCGGAGTTTACCCGCTTGAGCGACAGCATCTGGGATTTCGCCGAGCTGAAATTCGAGGAGCAGCGCTCGTCCGGGCTGCTTGCCAAGGCTCTCGAAGACAATGATTTTTCCGTTCGGCGCGGCGTGGCAGGCATGGACACGGCCTTTATCGGCGAGTCCGGCAGCGGCAAGCCGGTGATTGCCTTTCTCGGAGAATTCGATGCACTCGCCAGCATGAGCCAGGCCGCCGGGATTGCCGAGGCGAAGCCGCTTGTCGAAGGCGCCAGTGGCCATGGCTGCGGCCATAACCTGCTCGGCGTCGGCTCGCTGATGGCGGCAATCGCACTCGCCCGGCATCTGAAGGCCAACAATCTGCCCGGGACGGTGCGCTACTACGGCTGCCCTGGCGAGGAGGGCGGCTCCGGGAAGACCTTCATGGTGCGTGCCGGCCTGTTCGACGACGTCGACACCGCGCTCACCTGGCATCCGGCACCGTTCAACGGAGTGCGCTCCACCAACAATCTTGCCGTTCTCGAATATTTCTACCGCTTCAAGGGCGTGGCCGCGCACGCCGCGAATGCTGCCCATCTCGGCCGTTCGGCACTCGACGCTGTCGAACTCATGAATGTCGGCGTCAACTTTCTGCGCGAGCACCTGCCGCAGGATTGCCGGGTGCACTATGCAATCACCGATGCCGGGGGCAGGGCGGCGAATGTCGTGCAGGCGAACGCCGAAGTGCTCTACCTGATCCGCGCGCCGGAAATGCCGCAGGCGCTGGACCTCGCCACGCGCGTCGAGAAGGTGGCGCGTGGTGCAGCCATGATGACCGAGACGGAGGTGGAGATCGTCTTCGACACGGCCTCGACCAACCTCCTGCCCAACATCACGCTCGAGACCGCCATGCATGAGAACATGGTGGCGCTCGGCCCGATCGCCTTCGACGAGGCCGACATCGCATTCGCCAGATCCATTCAGGAGACGTTCTCGCAAGAGGCAATCAAAAGCAGCATCCGCCTCTACCAGATGAAGCGCGACGTCTTCTCCAACGCCAATGTCGATGGGTCGTCACCACTGCATCTCGGCCTGCGCGAATTCGAAGGCCATTCACACTTCCGTGCCGGCTCGACCGATGTCGGCGATGTCAGCTGGGTGACGCCGACGGCGCAGTGCTGGGCGCCGGTATGGGCGATCGGCACCAACCCGCATACCTGGCAGGTCGTGGCGCAGGGCAAAAGCCCGATCGCCCACAAGGCCATGGCGCATGCCGCCAAGACGCTCGCCACGACGGGTCTGTCGCTCATGACTTCCCCGGACCTGCTTGCCGCCGCCAGGGCGGAATGGCTGGAGAAGACGGACGGGAAATCCTATGTCTGCCCCATTCCGGCGGATGTCACTCCGGGATCGCATCCGCATGGTCGACCCGTCCGATGATGGCGTTTCGGCTTCGATCCTTCCGTCAGGCGTCGACCGTCCCCGCCACCTCCATCTTCGGATTGCGAAATCCCATCGCGATCCACGCTCCCAGCAGCTTTGCGTAGAACGGCACGGTATGGCTTTTCAGATTGGGGATGCGAACAGGGTTGTGCGGAGCATAGTAGTGCGGAGTATAAAAGAGGAACGGAGCGCAACGAATGGATTCGCCGATGGAGATCGACAAGGATAGGATAGACGAAACGGTCCTGGCTTTGCTTTACCTCACCCTCGACGGTGACGGCCGCGCCTGGAAGGGATTCGACTGGAAAGTCCTGGATCGCCTCCACGAGAAGGGTTTCATCGGCGATCCGGTCAACAAGGCGAAGTCCGTTCGGCTTACCGACGAAGGAATCGCCCGGTCCGAAAAACTCTTCCGTGAGATGTTTTGCATCGGCAAATAAGCTTCCCCGGGCGTTCTTCTCTTCTTCGAATCGCAAAAATACTCTAGCTCTTCTGCTTTGACGCAATTGCTGGCGGGAATCGCTAGGCGGGTCTCCCGGAATTGCTGCAGAGGCGGCACGGGGTATGAAGCGGAAACTCATTGACGTCGCGAGGCGCGCCGGCGTCGGGCATGCGACGGTCGATCGGGTTCTGAACGAGCGCGGCGGGGTACGGCCCGAGACGGCGAAGCGGGTTCTGGACGCGGCACGGGATCTGGGGTTCGATCGCAAGCTTCCCACGCTCTACCGGCAAGGTCTGCGCTTCGAGGTGCTGCTGGGGCGACGGCAGATGCCGCTCTGCGCCAGATTGAGCGACGCCATCGTCCGCTTCGGCCGGCCGTTTGAGGATATCGTCGCGATCGAGCGGACCTTCGTCGACGAGACCCGGCCCGAACTGGTCGCAGAGGCCATTCTCAAAAGCCGCGGCAACGCGCTGGTCGTCTACGGCCAGGATCATGAACTGATCATCGATGCCATAGCCGAGGTCACATCGGCCGGAAAACCCGTCGTCACCATCGTGTCGGACGTCCCCTCGGCGCCGCGCCTCAGCTATGTCGGCATCGACCACTACAAGGCCGGGCGCTGTGCGGCCTTCTTCCTGGCGAAAATGGCGGGGGAGGGCAGCATCGTCCTGCTGTGCAGCAGCCTCTACTATCGGGCACAGGCGGAGCGGATCAGCGGTTGCCGGGACGGCATGGCGGATCATGCGGATCGGCAGTCGGTCTCGGCGCTCGTCGAACTCGATGAGAACGATCCGTTTGCGGACGAGGAGTTGTCCAAGGCGCTCGAGGCCGGCAAGGTGACGGGCATATACAATGCCGGCGTGAGCCATGCCGTCCTCGGACGCGCTCTCGCGGCCAACTACCTCGGCCCGCCCCCTGTTCTCGTCGGCCACGACATCTCGCCGGATGCGGAGCGCATGCTGCAGGAGGGGGCCATGACGTTGGTGATAGATCAGAATCCCGACCTGCAGGTCCGCAAAGCCCTGCTTATCCTTGCGTCGCGCTTCGGACTGCCGGGAGTAGTCGCCGAGAGCCCGGTCGTGCCCTTCACCGTGCTCGTCAGGGATAGTCTCTGACGCGAGTGCTCCGTTCTCAGTCGACATGTTGCGACCGGTAGCCACACGCTGCGGAGCGCGGACGACGCCGCCCGGATCTTTCCTTACCTGCGGCCCGGGGCGGAGATCGTCATTGTCGGAGGCGGGCTAATCGGCCTGGAAGCGGCTGCGAGCGCCACCGTCCGAGGATGCAAGGTTACCGTGGTCGAAGCAGGGCCCAGGCCGATGATGCGCGCGGTGCCGGCAGAGCTGTCCCACGAAGTCCGCCTGTTCCATGAAAGCAAGGACGTGCGCTTCGTTCTTGGACGCCAGGTGAGCGAGTTGGAAGGCGATGGTCGCGTCCGTTGCGTTCGTCTCGACGACGGCACGGTCCTGCCATGCACAGCCGTGGTGATCTCGGTGGGCGTCTCCCCCCGGACGGCGCTTGCGGAGGCCGCGGGACTGGAAATCGACAACGGCATCGCTGTGGACCGTTTCCTGCGGACCTCTGACCCCTTCATCTATGCCGCGGGAGACGCCTGCGCCTTCGAGCAGGTCTCCGGCCCGCGCATGCGCCTGGAGTGCTGGAAGAATGCGGAGGATCAGGGAACGCTTGCCGGCCGGAACATGCTTGGCAGCGACGAAGCGTACGTGCCGTTGCCATGGATGTGGTCCGATCAGTTCGACCGGACGATGCAGATTGCCGGCCAGGCCGGAGGCAGCGCGGAAGACGTGCGGCGGCGTTGCCCGGACGGTACGCTGCTGATCTATCACCTCGACAAGGACCAGATGATCCTCGGCATCAGCGGCTTCGGCTCCATTCGCGAGGTTTCAAGGGGGGTCCGGATGGGTCAACTCCTCATGGAAAGGGGAATCCGGCCTGGAAGAAAGGCGCTGGCGGATCCAGAATTCGACCTGCGGCCACTCGCCAAGGCGGCCGTGGCCTGAAGAGCGCCGCTCCGAAGGAAAGGGGCAGAACGTTGTGGACGTGCATAGTGAAAAGTGGAGTTGGGAATGTTGGACGATAGGAACTGGGTCAAGGCATGCGACGCGAAGAAGGTCGGCCGAGAGGATGTTGCACGGTGGGACCACAGCGGCCGCAGTTTTGCGATATTCCGGACCGCTGACGATCAATATTACGCAACCGATGACATCTGCACTCACGAATATGCTCATATTTCGGATGGTTTCGTAGAGGGGACGACCGTCGAATGCCCAAGGCACGCCGGCTGCTTCGATTTCCGCACCGGCGAGGCGCTTAATCCGCCGGTTTGCGTCAACCTGCGCACCTTTCCCGTGAAAGTCGTGGATGGCGCGGTATACATAGACATCGACGAGCGATGATGCTGGCAGGCTCGTTTGGCCTGCGGCGGTAACGGCGACCCACAGCACGAGGAGATCAGATAGTGGCAAAGGCGCTTGTACTTGAAAAGAAGGGGCAGTTGTCGCTGCGCGACATCCCGGTCCGGCGGGATCTGTCGCCGACCGACGTGTTAATCGGAATCCGCACCGTCGGCGTTTGCGGCTCCGATGTCCACTATTATACCCATGGAAAGATCGGGCCCTTTGTCGTCAACGAGCCGATGATATTGGGCCACGAGGCCGCGGGCGTCGTTCTGGAGGTCGGCTCGCAAGTCCGGCATCTGAAGAAGGGTGACCGTGTCTGCATGGAACCCGGCATTCCGGACCTCTCCTCCCGGTCGTCCAAGCTGGGCATCTACAATGTCGATCCGTCCGTACGGTTCTGGGCCACGCCGCCGGTCCATGGATGCCTGACCCCCGAGGTCGTTCATCCGGCGGCCTTCACCTATCGTCTCCCCGACCACGTGTCCTTCGCGGAAGGGGCGATGGTCGAGCCGTTCGCCATCGGCGTGCAGGCCGCCCTTCGCGCGGGCATCAGGCCAGGCGATGTCGGCGCCGTCATGGGGGCGGGCCCGATCGGCATGATGACGGCACTGGCCGCGCTCGCGGGGGGATGCTCCAAGGTCTACGTGGCCGACCTCGCCCAGCCGAAGCTGGATGTCATCGGGGCCTATGAGGGTATCGAGACAGTCAATGTCCACCAGCAGGCGGCTTCCGAGGCTCTCGCGGAGGCGACGGGCGGCTGGGGGGCGGATGTCGTCTTCGAGTGCTCCGGAGCCGCACCCGCAATCCTTGCTCTTCCGAGTCTTGCGCGCCCGGGCGGAACCGTCGTGCTCGTCGGCATGCCCGTCGAACCCGTCCCCTTCGATATCGTCGGTATGCAGGCCAAGGAACTGCGGATCGAGACCGTGTTCCGCTATGCCAATGTCTACGACCGCGCTATCGAACTGATCGCCTCCGGCAAGGTCGATTTGAAACCGCTGATCTCGGCGACCATTCCGTTCGACGAGAGTATCGCGGCCTTCGACCGCGCCGTCGAGGCGCGCCCCACGGACGTGAAGATACAGATCGAGATGCCGGCTTAAGGGCCGGCGGCTCGGCTCTCCGAACGCCGGCAACGTTGCCGGCCGGTACCAATCGCAAACCGACAAGCGTCTGGATTCAACATGGAATTCTCCGGAAAATCGGTCATCGTCACAGGCGGCGGCAAGGGCATCGGACGGGCGACGGTGGCGCTTCTGGCCGCGCGCGGTGCTCAGGTCGTGGCGCTCAGCCGCACGCAGTCCGATCTGGACGAACTCTCCAGTCAGACCGGCTGCCACGGCATCGTGGCCGACCTTGCCGATGCGGCGGCGGCGCGTGCCGCCATGGTGGAAGCGGGAACCTGCGACATCCTCGTCAATTGCGCGGGGACGAACGTGCTGGAAAGCCTCATCGACATGACGGATGACGGTTACGACGTCGTCATGAACACAAACCTGCGTGCCGCACTCATCTGCGCGCAGGAATTCGCCCGAGCCCGCATGGCGGCCGGTGGCGGAGGAGCGATCGTGAACGTCACCAGCATCGCGGGCCACCGCGGGTTTCAGAACCACGTCTGCTACGCGGCGTCCAAGGCCGGTCTCGAAGGCGCGACGCGCGTGATGGCAAAGGAACTTGGCCCATACGGGATCCGCGTCGTGGCCATAGCGCCCACGATCACGATGACTGAGCTTGCGGCCGCGGCCTGGGCGGATCCGCAAAAGAGCGAGCCGATGATGGTCCGTCATCCCGCCGGGCGTTTCGCGACGGTCGACGATGTCGCAAGGAGCATCGCCATGCTCCTCTCCTCGGATGCCGAAATGGTATCGGGAGCCGTCCTGCCGGTCGACGGCGGGTTCCTTGCCGTGTGAGGGATCGAGCCGAGCGAGATTTCGCCGAGCAACTTCGACGTCTGACGCCTTTCCTCCGGGCTTTCCTGCCGGTTCCAGTTTATGCCCATACATGACATTGTGCGAATCTGGAGCAAACTCTGAAGACCGGGATGATGCCTGAAAGAATCGTGATCGTGGGGGGCGGGCAGGCCGGCGGCAGGGTCGCCCAGATACTGGCCGGTTCTCCCGCCAATCTCGATATTGCGCTGATCGGGCTTGAGCCGCATCCGCCGTACAACCGCCCCCCGCTTTCCAAGGGCGTGCTTTTGGGAAAGTCCGAACTGAAGGATTGCGTGATCTGGCCGCAGGGCGACGCGACGGCGGGCAGGGTGCGGTTCTATCCTGGTCGCAGGGCGGAATCGCTCGATATTCATGCGAGACATGTGATCACGGATGATGGGGCGAGGCTCGATTACGACAAGCTCGTCCTAGCAACCGGATCACGCGTGCGCCGCCTATCGGTTCCAGGTGCGGAATGCGACGGCGTCTTCACCTTGCGCACCTTCGATGATGCCGTCGCGATCGCACGGCGATTTCACAGGAGCAAGCGTCTTCTCGTCGTAGGCGGCGGCTTCGTCGGGCTCGAGATCGCCGCGGCAGCCCGTTCGCGCGGGCTCGAAACGGTCGTCGTCGAAGCGACCAACAGGTTGCTTTCGCGAATAGTCCCTCAGGAGATCGGCGCGGCCCTGGCGCGCTACCACGAGGCTGCCGGCGTCTCGTTCCGCGTGGGCTCGATGGTCGAGAAGCTTGTGGCCAACCGCTCCGGAAAACTGAAATCGGCAGTTTTGTCCAACGGCGAAACAGTTCCATGCGACCTGGCGGTGATCGGTGTCGGCGTCACGGCGAATACCGAGCTTGCCAAGGAGGCGGGATTGGAAGTCCAAGTCGGCATCCGCACCGATTCGGCGCTGCGTGCCTCTGCCGACGGTGTCTACGCATGCGGAGATGCGGTCTCTGTCTGGCATCCGTTGTTCGAGCGCTATGTACGCGTCGAGGCCTGGCAGAATGCGGAGGACCACGCACGGGTCGTGGCGTCTCAGCTTCTCGGGCAGGACATGGTCTGCGACACCGTGCCCTTCTTCTGGTCGGACCAGTATGAGTGGTCGATGCAGATTGCCGGCATTCCCTATTTCGGCAGTCAACTCGTCACGAATACCGTGGAAGAGGCCAAGATCCTTTACCACCTCGATGCCCGCGGCCGCCTCGTCGCCGCGACCGGCCTGGGCCATGACAGGCTCATCGGCAGGAAGATCGCCGAGGCGCGCCGGCTGATCAAGCGGCGCGCCCGGCCGAATCCGCAGATGCTGAAGACAGGGCGGATTCAGTTGGAGGATGGTTAAGCGTCAGTTCCCGCCGAACCGCACCCGCAACGATCTCAGGCGCGCAGCCCGGGTCGAAATGCGCGAACCAGGAGGCGCTTCGGAGCCAGCCTCGTTGCGACGTCAGGATTTTTGGTTGCTGCCTGGAAGTAGACTTTGCGGCTCTCCGATTTCTACCGCATGCCTGTCTGGATCAAAAAAGCGGAACACCCGCTGCCCCCATGCTTGACGCTCTATGGGATGTATCACTTCCACGTGCGGTGCGATGTTTTCGAAGGCCGCCTCGATGTCCTCATGTTCGAAATACAACAGGAGATTTCGTCCGCCCATAGGGTTCTTCCGCGACAGTCGCCTTCCCCCAGATTGTTTCTTCAAGGGAACTCCCCTCGTGGATCGCAAAGCCGGTCTCAAAAAGGACGAAGCTTCCGAAGTCCTCCAATACCTTCAGACCCAGTCTCTTCTGGTAAAAGTCCTTGGAGCGATCGATGTCTCGGACGAACGGGATCGGGTTGATAAAGCGCATTGGACTCCCCGTGTAAGTGCAAAGTCGCCCGGATCGGCTTCGCGCCGTAACAGCGCGCAACGGATGGTGCTTCCGCACATCTTACTGGCTGTGTCCTACACGACAACTGAACCGCAGCCTTGGACGCGACGAGGGGCCGAAACTGTGAACTGTTGCACCTTTTCCAGTCTGCGAATGACAATTCGAGTGCGGAGCGTTTAGCTCCGGAGGGAGAAAGTGAATGGGATTTCCCCTAAACGGAAGGAAGCAGCGATGGCGACCGCACACAAACTCGAGCGACTGACGAAATGGGCATCACGTCCGGAATGGCACAAGGCGATGGAGAACTTGCTCGACAGCCATGTCTTCCTGGTCACCGGACGTTACGACCTCGACCTCGATGAGCTTGCGGATATTATCGGAGAGACTGCTGTCATGAACCTTTGGGCGTGCACGTTCGAAGACATGCTCTCGCGCGATTTCGACGGGCGCAATCTTGCCCAAGACTATCTCAAGCGCCGGGGCTGGAAGGAGAGTGCCAGCAACCGCGCCTATATCAAGGCATTGAGCGATGCGCGCATGAGCCTCTACGAAGTCAGCGGTATCAAGCGGGGTCAAGGCTTTTTCGCGCGCGATCTTATGCGCGGCGGCGAGCCGGTCTGGGTCAATGAGGGGTTGAGGACCCATGACCTCGCCGAGGGGGATCGGCTGGCTGCGCGCATCGTCGAGGTCAACGGACGCGCGGAGCTCGGCTTGGCTACCTTGTGGTTTTCGCTGGTGGCGAGCGAAGAGGTCATCGAGACTTTCGAGGAACTGAAGAACCTGAGCCGGAAGGAAATGGCCGGCATGATGACCGGCCTGGTCGAAGCCCTGGAGGCCGAGGGCGGTATGGCCGATGCGGTGGACGGGATCAGCCTCGAAGAGTTCAAACAGGCAATCGCTGGGGATGCCGGGGACGCGTCGGACGAGCCGATGGGAATCGAAGCCATTCTCGCATCCAGTCCCGAGCAGTTCACCAATATCTGGCTGGAGCACATGCTGGACAGGCTCCTCGGCCCGCCGTCGGGTCTGGAGGACGATGCCGACGAGCCTGAAGAGATCGACGACCGAAAATAGGAAGGTGCGCGCGGCAGGCGCATGCGATCACGTCCGTGGTTTCACGCCGGATCGGCCTGAAACCACGGATACGTTATCCGGCCCCGGTTACGTCCGCGGCTTCAGGTTCTCCGGATCGTAGAGCGGCTTGTAGCCGACGCCGGCGACCTCGACCGGGTAGGTCTCGGCGAAATACTCGACACTGAGCTTGCGGCCGACCTGGCAATGGGACCAGGGCAGATAGGCGAGCGCTATGTTCTTCCCGATCGTCGGACCGTAGGCGATGGAAGTGGTGTAGGAGCGGCGGCCGAGTTCGTCCACCAGCACCTCGCCGGTCTCCGGGTCCATGACCGGCAGGTTGCCGACTGGGTAGCGCTTCACGCCGTTCCTGTCGGTGTTCTCCGTCATGACGAGCGTGCAGAGCATGGCGGGCTGGTGCTCGCGCGCCTTGTACTCCAGATGCTTCGCCTTGCCGCGGAAGTCCGCTTCCTTGACCTTCGGACGGGCAAGGTCGGCCTCGATAAGGTTATAGTGGGTGAGAAGATCCGCGTTCTGCAGGCGGAGGCTCTTTTCCATGCGGCGCGAGTTCGCATAGGTCTCGACGCCGAAGGCCATGACGCCGGTGGCGCGCAGCGCATCCCAGACGGCCAGGCCGTCCTCGTATTTCATGTGCAGTTCCCAGCCCTGCTCGCCGACATAGGAGATGCGGAAGGCGGAGACCGGCCTGCCGGCGATCTCGATCTGCTTGATCGAGGCGAAGGGGAAGTTCTCAGGATCGAGGCCCGCCGGTTCCGCCACCACCTTCTTCAGCGTCTCGCGGGCATTCGGGCCCCAGATGCCGATGGTGACGAACTTCTCCGAAACGTCCGTGATGGTGACGTCTAGGCCCCGGTCTTCCGCGACACGGCGCATATAGTGGAAGTCGCGCGGGCCGGCATCGGCGCCGTTCACGAGGCGGCAGCGGTCGGCCATGCGGAAGACGGTGAAGTCGGCCCGCACCATGCCCTCGTCATCGAGGAAGTGGGTGTAGATGCCCTTGCCGATATTGCCGTCTCCACCGATCTTGGCGGCGCAAAGCCATTCGAGAAGCTCCACATGATCCGGACCTTCGATATCCACCATGTGGAAGTGCGAGAGGTTGACGATGCCGCAATCCTCGCTCATCGCCAGATGTTCGGCGTTGGAAACGCGCCAGAAGTGGCGGCTGTCCCACTCGTTCTCGCGTACCGGAATGCGGTTGCCGTATTTCTCGAGCAGGTGCTCGTTGGCGGCATAGCCGTGCGCACGCTCCCAGCCGCCGAGTTCCATGAAGTAGCCGCCGAGCTCCTTCTCGCGCTCGTAGAAGGGTGAGTGCTTGACGTTGCGGCCGCTGGCATAGGGCTCGCGCGGATGCACGGCCGGGAAATAGATCTTCTGCGCCGCCTCGAAGCAGCGGCCTTCGATGAACTTCTCTTCGAGCTGGTGCGGATAGAAGCGGGCGTAGTCGATCGAGGCGTGGTCGGTATGGGTGCGCCCGTCCGTCATCCAGTCGGCGATCAGCTTGCCGTAGGCCGGGCCGTCCTTCACCCAGATGGCGACGCAGTACCAGAGGCCGCGCACCTTCTGGCTCTCGCCGCAGGAGGGGCCGCCGGCAGCCGATACCTGCAGCAGGCCATTGAAGGAGTGGCCCTCGTTATAGCCGAGCTCGCCGAGGATCGGCGTCAGTTCCATGGCGCGCTCGAGCGGCTCGATGATCTGCTCCATATCGAGGTCGCGCTGCGAGGGCGACAGGCGTGCCTCGTGCTTTTCGAGAATGTCGCGCGGATGGCAGAGGCGCGGATTGTCGGTCTCGTAATAGCCCCATTCGATCTGGCCGCCCTCGGTTGTCTTCGGGTCGCCGGTGTCGCGCATATAGGCCGAGTTGCCCTGATCGCGCAGCAATGGGAAGCCGATTTCCTTGCCGGTACCTTCGAATTCGTTGTACGGGCCGAAGAAGGTGAGCGGATGATCGACCGGCATGACGGGCAGGTCCTCGCCGACCATTTCAGCGATCAGGCGACCCCAGATGCCGGCGCAGACGACGACATGGTCGGCCATGATCGTGCCGCGATGCGTGACGACGCCCTTGATGCGGCCGTTCTCGACAAGCAGCGCAGTTGCCGGAGTATTGCCGAAGATCTGCAGCTTGCCGGACTTTTCCGCCGCATCGACCAGCTTGCCGGCAACCGTCTGCGAGCGCGGGACGACGAGGCCGGCATCCGGATCGAACATGCCGCCCATCACCTGATCTTCCTCGATCAGCGGGAACAGCTTCTTGATTTCGGCCGGCGAGACATAGTGTGCGCGGGTGCCGAAGGCCTTGGCGGAGGAAAGCTTGCGCTTGATCTCCTCCATCCAGACGTGGTCGCCGGTGCGTGCGACTTCCAGGCCGCCGATGCGGGCGTAGTGACCCATCTTCTCGAAGAAGTCGATCGAATATTGCGTCGTCCAGACCGAGAGATAGTCGTGGCTGGTGGTGTAGCAGAAGTCGGAGGCATGTGCCGTAGAGCCGATATCCGTCGGAATGCCCGACTTGTCGATGCCGACGATATCGTCCCAGCCACGCTCGATGAGGTGGTGGGCGATCGATGCGCCGACGATGCCACCCAGTCCTACGATTACGACCTTCGCCTTTTCCGGAAACTCTGCCATTGATGCGACCCTGGTTAATTTTGAAGCCGGATATTAGAGCCTGCCGCGCCGCGAGTTGAGCCTGTCTACGACATAATCATCGTGCTGCACGACCAGAATGTTGCCGGTGGCGGGCGGGGAAGGCCGCGGCCGCTGGTATGCTCATCTAGCTGATATCGCGAGAAAATACACCCAGCGGGGCGGCGAGGTACAAGCTTTTCCTCGAACAGGGAGTCGGCAGGCTGATGCGTCGCCGAAACGCGACCTTTCGGCAGTCGCTTTTACTCGCCGCCACCGAAGAAGGTGAGGCGCGTGAAGAGGACATAGTTCGATTCCGACACCATCAGCGCCACGAAGACGAGCACCAGCAGCGGGGGCAGAATGATCGCGTAGATCAGCGCCAGGCGCTCCCACGCCATATGCATGAACACAGCCACGATGAGGCCCGCCTTCAGCATCATGAAGATGAGGATCAGCGACCAGCGGAGATAGCCCTGAAGACCGAAGTAATCGACGAGGTATGAAAGAGCGCTGAGGACGAACAGCAGCCCCCAGACCAGGAGGTAGAGCTTGATCGGGTGCTGCTGATGCTCCGTATGGGCCGCCGCATGTTGTGCCGGATGTGTTTCCGCGTGAGCCACGATGCCCTCCCTCACCACAGATAGAAGAATGCGAAGATGAAGACCCAGACCAGATCGACGAAGTGCCAGTAGAGGCCGGTTATCTCGACGATCTCGTAGCGGCCCTTGCGGCTGGTGAAGAAGCCGCGCCGCTCCGTTTCGAAATCGCCGCGCCAGACCTTGCGGGCGACGATCAGCAGGAAGATCACGCCGAAGGTGACGTGGGTCCCGTGAAAGCCGGTGATCATGAAGAAGGTAGAGCCGAATTGGGCGGCGCCCCAGGGGTTGCCCCAGGGCCGCACGCCCTCGGCGATCAGCTTCGACCATTCGAACGCCTGCATGCCGACGAAGGCGGCGCCGAAAAGCGCCGTCAGAAGCATGAGCGCCGCGGTCTTGCGCCGGTCGCGGCGGTAACCGTAGTTGACGGCCATGGCCATGGTGCCGCTGCTCGAAATGAGAACGAATGTCATGATAGCGATCAGGATCAGCGGCATGTGTGTTCCGCCGATTTCGAGTGCGAAGACCTCGCTCGGATTGGGCCATGGAACGGAGGTGGACATCCGCGCCGACATGTAGGCAAGCAGGAAGCAGCCGAAGACGAAGGTGTCGCTGAGGAGAAAGATCCACATCATGGCCTTTCCCCAGGAGACATCCTTGAAGGTGCGCTGGTCGGAGGCCCAGTCCGACGCGAGCCCCGCCAGACCGGCGGCGCGCGGGAGCGTTTCTGCTGCGGGCTTCTTCATCGGTGCAGACATGTTCAACGGTTCCTATGTCAGCAGTTGGCGGCAGAACTCGATCACGCCGCTGGCCCAGCCGGCAAAGAGAGCGAAGAGAACCAGCCAGACAATCAGCATGAAATGCCAGTAGATGGCGCAAAGCTCGATCGACAGGCGCGTTCTGTTGCCGAGCGGTGTTTGCGAGGCATGTGCGGTTACCCGGCCGAGAGCGAAAAGCCCCCCGATGATGTGCAGGCCGTGCATGCCCGTAAGCAGATAGAAGAAGCTGTTGGCCGGATTTCCGGCTAGGAAATATCCGGCGTCCGACAGCGCACGCCAGGCGAAGAGCTGACCCACGAGGAAAGCGAGGCCAAGGGCGAGCGCCGCCAGGAGGCCGATCCGGGCTGCCTCGTCGTTCCGCCGCTCTGCCTCAACCTTTGTCCAGTGCAGGGTGATGCTGCCGGCGGCGAGGATGCCCGTATTGAGCCAGAGAAGGCCGGGCAAAGGCAGCGCGCCCCAGTCGGATGACGCCATCCGCATGAAATAGGCGCTGATCGCAAGTGAAAACAGCGCGCCGACGACGGCGAGAAATACGCCGAGGCCGATTTTTGCCGGCGGCAAACGTGTTGCGCCCCGGCGGTCGTGGAAGTGACCGACCTCGAGCCAAGGGCGCGATGTCAGGCGCTGCCCTGCGAGCCACCAGGCGATGATGGCGGCGATCGCCGCCAGAAAGAAAGCGACGATGCTCATGAGACGGTCTCGTGACTGAGGCGGCCGGGCGTCGGCTGGTTCTGCGGGATGAAATCTTCCGGCGCGCCGGGGACGCTGTAGTCATAGGCCCAGCGATAGACGACGGGCAGTTCATTGCCCCAGTTGCCGTGAGGCGGCGGCGTCTCGGGCGTCTGCCATTCGAGCGTCGTCGCTCGCCAGGGATTGCCCCCGGCCTCCCGGCCATGGCGCAGGCTCCAGGCGAGATTGAAGAGAAACACGATCTGCGCAGCGCCGACGAGAAGCGCCATGACGCTGATGAAGGCGTTAAGCTCCGCGATCGAGGTCGTCACGAAAGACGCTTCGCCGAGCTCGTGATAGCGGCGCGGGACGCCGATGAGGCCGAGATAATGCATCGGAAAGAAGATGGCGTAGGCGCCGATGAAGGTGACCCAGAAATGGATCTGGCCCATCGCCTCGTTGAGCATGCGCCCGGTGATCTTCGGATACCAGTGATAGATAGCGCCGAAGATCACCATGATCGGCGCCACGCCCATGACCATGTGGAAATGCGCGACGACGAACATCGTATCGGAGAGCGGCACGTCGACGACGACATTGCCGAGAAAGAGGCCCGTCAGTCCGCCATTGACGAAGGTGACGATGAAGGCGAGGGCGAAGAGCATCGGCAGGGTCAGATGGATGTTGCCGCGCCAGAGGGTGAGGACCCAGTTATAGACCTTGATCGCCGTCGGCACCGCGATGATCAGCGTGGTCGTGGCGAAGAAGAAGCCGAAATACGGGTTCATGCCGCTCACATACATGTGGTGCGCCCAGACGATGAAGGAGAGGCCGCCGATGATGACGATCGCCCAGACCATCATGCGGTAGCCGAAGATGTTCTTGCGGGCATGGGTGCTGATGAGATCGGAGACGATGCCGAAGGCGGGCAGGGCGACGATGTAGACTTCGGGGTGGCCGAAGAACCAGAACAGGTGCTGGAAGAGGATCGGGCTGCCGCCGCCATATTGCAGCTGCTCGCCCATTTCGACGATGGCCGGCATGAAGAAGCTCGTGCCGAGCAGCCGGTCGAAGAGCATCATGACGCAGGCGACGAAAAGGGCAGGGAAGGCAAGCAGCGCCATCACCGTCGCGGTGAAGATGCCCCAGACGGTCAGCGGCAGCCGCATCAGCGTCATGCCGCGCGCGCGGCCCTGCAGCACGGTCACGACATAGTTGAGGCCACCCATGGTGAAGCCGATGACGAAGATGATCAGCGAGGAGAGCATCATGATGATGCCCCAGTCCCGGCCTCCGGGCGTGCCGGAAAGTACCGCCTGCGGCGGATAGAGCGTCCAGCCGGCACCGGTCGGTCCTCCGGGCGTGAAGAAGCTTGCGGCCAGGACGATCACGGCGAGCAGATAGATCCAGTAGCTCAGCATGTTGGCGTAGGGAAACACCATGTCGCGCGCGCCGACCATCAGCGGGATCAGATAGTTGCCGAAGCCGCCGAGGAAGAGGGCAGTGAGCAGATAGATCACCATGATCATGCCGTGCATGGTGATGAACTGGTAGTAACGCTCGGCATCGATCAGCTCGAATGTGCCGGGAAAACCGAGTTGCAGCCGGATCAGCCAGGACAGCACCAGCGCCACCATGCCGATGGCGATCGCGGTCATGCTGTATTGAATGGCGATGATTTTGGCATCCTGGCTGAAGACATAGCGCGTCCACCAGCTATGCGGATGATAAAGCTCAACATCCTCGACTTCGGGAGGCGGAAGTGCCTCGCCAATACCGGACCGGACGTCGACCATCATATCTCCTCCCCAGGGGCTACTTCACGGCGCCTCCTACTGCGCCGCTGAGGCGGCGACCGTGGTCGCCGCCGGGCCGAAGCATTCTCGCTCTTCTTTGAAAAGCGCGAATGCTCCGGTTCCTTGTTCGGTCGCAATTCCGGACGGAAAACCGCTACACACTTTTCCTGGAACTGCTCTTGTTTCCGATGATGCGGACAGTTGCGAAAAGGTCTGCTGCTCGGCGAGCCAGGCCTGGTAGTCTTCCTCGGTGTCGACCACGACGGTACCGCGCATCTGCGGGTGGCCGACGCCGCAGAGCTCGGCGCAGAGTATCTCGAAGGTTCCGGTCCGCGTCGGCGTCAACCAGAAATAGGTGATCATGCCGGGCACCATATCCATCTTGGCGCGGAATTCGGGGACGTAGAAATCGTGCAGGACGTCGACCGACCGGAGCAGCATCTTGACCGGCTTGCCGACCGGCAGATGAAGCTCCCCGCCTTCGATGATAATGTCGTCCTGCCCGGCGGCGTCGTCCCGATTGACCCCGAGGGTGTTTTCGGGGGCGATATCGCGCGTTTCCGTCGTGCCCAGCTTACCGTCCGCGCCGGGCAGCCGGAAGCTCCACAGCCATTGCTGGCCGATCACCTCCACTTCGGACGCATCCTGCGGGACGGTGACGAACTGGTTCCAGACGAAGAGGCCCGGCGCCAGCATCGCCGCGACCCCGAAGGTCGTGCCGGTCGCGAGCCAGCCTTCGAGCCGCCTGTTCTCCGGCTCGTAGGCGGCGGTATTGCCCGGGCGGTGGCGGAAGCGCAGGACGCAATAGGCCATGAACAGGACCACGGCGGTGAAGGCGATGCCGGTGATCCAGAAGGTTATGGTGATGGTATTGTCGATGTAATTCCAATTGGAGGCGATCGGGGTCCACCACCAAGGACTAAGCAAATGGAACAACACTGAGCCGACGGCCAGCAGAACCAGAATCACTACCACGGCCATTCCCTGTCCCTCCCCGCCGTGATCGGCCGTGAGACGAATACTTAAATCCGCAGAGTTCCAATCACAATTATTGCACGAACGGAAAATACTGGCAAATCATCGGGAAGAGATCGAATTCTCACTTCCCGCAAGTATTCCTATTTGGGATGCTGCTTCAGGTAGGCGATCACATTGGCAATCTCCTCGTCCTTCTTGAGGCCGGGGAATACCATCTTGGTGCCTTTGACCTTGGCCCTGGGATTACGGAGATATTCGGCCAGCGTCGCGTCGTCCCAGACGAGGCCACCCTTGCCCGCATCGATCATGGCTTGCGAATATTTGAAGTCAGCATGGGTGCCGGCCGTCCGGCCGATGACGCCTTGCAGCGAAGGGCCGACCTTGTTCTGGTCCTTGTCGATCACGTGACAGGTGGCGCATTTCTTGAAGACGGTGGCGCCGGCCTCGGCATCGCCCTCTTGGGCGAGCCCGGCGACCGGACAGAGCGAGAGTGCCGAAAAAGACAGGGCAGCAAGTGCAATTCGCATGATACTTCCTCAATTTCGCCCGGCGCGGGGCAAGGAAGGCTATCGTCAAATCTGCTTTGGCGGTGCTTGCTTCTCTTAAGGAATGGTGCGCCGGGGCGGTTGATACGTGCGACAGGAAAGAAGCTAGTCCATGCCGTAGAGAAGTCAATTGCTCCTTCTAGGTAAGCCTGAACCTGCTGGGCCGCCATTCGGGGCTTGCGTCAGACGCGTTTGCCCTCCGCATCGAAGAAATGCAGGTGGTGAGCGGGGAAGTGGACGGGGATCGTGCCGGACGCCGTCAGGAAGGATCGGTCGTTGGTGAAGACCTTGAAGGTCGCCCGCCCGAGCGAGAGATGCAGGATGATGCCGAAGCCGGTCGGCTCGACCAGGTCGACGCCGGCAAGCAGCGTCTCCGGGCCGTGGCCGGCAAGCACGACATGTTCGGGACGGATGCCGAGCGTCACCTTTGAGTTATTCGAAACGGGCGCGGCCGCGTCGAGCGGAATGCCGATCTCATCCGACATCTCGAAGCGCGGCGCGTCGCCCGCGTGGTAGGCACCCTCGAAGAAATTCATGCCCGGCGAGCCGATGAAGCCGGCGACGAAAAGGTTGGCAGGACGGTCGTAAAGATCGAGCGGGCTTCCGACCTGCTGGACCACGCCGCCATTCATGGCGACGATCCGGTCTGCGAGCGTCATCGCCTCGATCTGATCGTGCGTCACATAGATGGAGGTGGCGCCGAGATCCTTGTGCAGTTTCTTGATCTCGGCGCGCATCTGCTCGCGCAGGCGCGCATCGAGGTTGGAGAGCGGTTCGTCGAAGAGAAACGCCTTCGGCTGGCGCACGATGGCGCGGCCCATGGCGACGCGCTGGCGCTGGCCGCCGGAGAGCGCCTTGGGGCGGCGGTCGAGCAACGGGTCGAGGCCGAGCTTGGCAGCGGCGCCCGCAACGACCGTCGTTATCCTGTCCTTGGCCGTCTTGCGGAGCCTCAGGCTGTAGCTCATGTTCCTGGCGACCGACATATGCGGGTAGAGCGCATAGGACTGGAACACCATGGCGATGTCGCGGTCCTTCGGGGCGAGTTCGTTGACCCGCCTGCCGGCGATGCGGATCTCGCCGCCGGTCACGCTCTCAAGCCCGGCGATCATGCGCAGAAGGGTCGACTTGCCGCAGCCGGAGGGACCGACGAGCACGACGAATTCGCCGTCGCTGATCTTGAGGTCGACGTCGTGCAGCACCGGGTGGGTACCGTAGGACTTCTTGATGTTGGCGATGTCGATGGAAGCCATTGCGTATCAGCCTTTCACCGCGCCGGCCGTGAGGCCCTGGACGAGATAGCGTTGAATGAGGAGGAAGAAGAGGCAGGCCGGTATCAGCGCCAGCACGCCGGCGGCCATCATCTGCCCGAAGTCGACCGAGAATTTCGAAACGAAGGACAGGAGCCCGACCGGGAAGGTCGCCTGCGCGTTGCCGGAGATCAGCATCAGCGAGAAGAGCAGTTCGCTCCAGGCGGCGGTGAAGACGAAGCCGAGGGTGGCGGCGATCCCGGGCAGGGTCAGCGGCAGGATGATCTGGCGGAAAGCGACGAACTGCGTCGCGCCGTCGATCATTGCCGCCTCTTCCAGGTCCTTCGGAATGCCATCGAAGAAGGACTGCATCAGGAATGTCGCGAAGGGAACGTTGAAGGCGGTGTAGACGACGGCGAGCCCGGTGAGGCTGTTGGTCAGCCCCAGCGGCGAGAGTATCTTGAAGATCGGCGCGACCAGCATCACCAGGGGAAACATCTGCGTCAGCAGCATCAGCGTGACCAGCCAGTATTTGCCGCGGAACCGGAAGCGCGAGAGCGCGTAGCCGGAGAGCGAGGCGAGGATGGTGACGATGACGGCGGTCGACCCGGAAACGATCAGGCTGTTGCGGAAGAACACCGGGAAGGCGCTGTGCCGCAGCACGAAGTCGAAGTGTTCGAGGCTCGCCCGCGACGGCCAGAGACGAATGCCCTCCGAATAGAGGAGATCGTTCGGCGTGACGGCGACCTTGAGCAGCCAGAAGAGCGGGAAGAGCGCGAAGGCGATATAAGCGAGGATCGCCAGGCGATGGGCAATGGTCAGAAATGCTTGCTTGGCGCGCATGGTTTCAATCCTTGCTCAGGAGCCACTGCCTGAGGATCACGATCAGCAATGAATAGGCGAGGAGCAGCGCCAGCAGCACCAGCGCGATCGCCGAGGCATAGCCGAAATCCAACCGTTTGAACGCCTGGGTGAAGATGTAGCTTGCGACGATCTGGGTTCGGTCCGCCGGTCCGCCATTGGTCATGACGATGATGAGATCGGCGAAATTGGAGATCCAGACCGTGCGCAGCAGAATGGTGATCGCGATCGTCGGCGCCAGGAAGGGAAGCGTGATCGAAAGGAAACGCTGCAGCGGGCCGGCCCCGTCTATGCTCGCCGCCTCGTAGAGGTCGCGCGGGATCGCCTGGAGTGCTGCGAGCAGGGTGATCGCGAAGAAGGGAATGCCCCACCAGATATTGGCGACGATCGGTCCCCACATGGCAAGCTGGGGATCGGACAGGATGTTGGTCGGCTGGCTCATGATGCCGAGGGCGAAGAGCCAGTGCGGCAGCGGGCCGACGACGGGGTTGAAGAGCCAGGCCCAGTTGAGGCCGGCCAGGAAACTCGGCACCGCCCAGGGCAGGAAGACGAGCGCCTGCGCGATCGCGCGGCCATGGAACGGTTTGTCGAGCAGGAGCGCCAGTATGAGGCCGAAGGCGAATTGCAGGAAGACCGAGGCGCCCGTCCACCAGAGCGTGTTGCGCAGCGATCGGAAGAAGGCCTGGTCCTGGGCGAGCGCACGGAAGTGATCGAGGCCGACGAAACCGCCGGAGAAGGGGTTGAGCAGCTGGATATCGCGGAAGGCGTAGGAGATGCCGAGCACCAGAGGCACGAGCATGACCGTAACGATCAGGATGAGCGCCGGAGCGGTATAGAGATAAGGCGCAGAGGCGTCGGCGATCCGCTTCATCAGCGGCGGACGGGTTGCGGGCAGGCCGTCATGGCGTGCGGCATAGGCCATCGATCGAAATTTCCCCTTTTTTGACCGCCGTTATCGATCGGCGTGCCTTTTCCTGCGTCGGACGACCGGCGGCGGCTGACCGCCGCCGGTGCCTGCGTTACTTCTTGTTTGCGAGGTATTTCTGCTGCGCCTTGGTCAGGTAGTCGGCCCATTGGTTGGCGAGCTCTTCCGGCGTGATGTCGCCGAGCAGGGCCTCCTGGGTCGTCTTGATGGCGAGCGAATCCTTGAAGAAGGCGAATTCTTCGAGATAGGTCGGCATGACCGTCAGCACGACGTCCTTGTCGGCGAGTTCGTCGAACCAGCCCTTGAACTGCGGGCTCGCATAGAAGGGGTCCTTCTCGGCCGACTTATGGACGGGCAGCGCGCCGGTGCGCTTGTTCCACTCGATATTGCCTTCCGGGCCCTCCAGCGTTTCGATCAGCTTCCAGGAGAGGTCCTTGTTCTGGCTGGCGGCAAGAATCGACCAGCCGGCAAAGCCGATCGTGGTAAAGGCCTTGCCGCTCGGCCCCTTGGGCATGGTGGTCACGCCGAAATCCTCCGGCTTCATGCGCTGGGCGATCGCGATCAACGCGTCCGGATCCTGGTCGAGGAAGGCGCAGGTGCCGCTGTAGAAGCCGGCGACGATCTCGTTGAAGCCCCAGTTGACGCTGTCCTTGGGGGCGAGGCCGTTCTTGTAGAGGTCGATGACCCAGGTGAGGCCCTTGATCCAGCCTTCGCTGTTCATCGTCGAGGTGCCGTCCTCGTTGAAGAACTTGTTGTCGCCGGCCATGGTCGCGCCGAACATCACCCAGCCGTTGAGGCCGCCCGGACCGCCGCGCAGGCAATAGCCCGATTTGCCCGGCAGCTTGGAGACCGCCTCGGAAGCCTTGACGAAGTCGTCCATCGTCTTCGGCGGCTCGGCGACGCCCGCTTCGGAGAGCAGCTTCTTGTTGTAGAACATCGCCCGGAGATAGAAGCCGTAGGGCAGCATATAGGCGGTGTCGTTGACATCGCGGCCGAGTTCGAGCGCGCGCTCGGTGAGGCCGGGCGTGTGCTCCCACTTTTCGAGATAGGGCTCGAGGCTTTCGAGCATGCCGTTATTGGCGTAGAGCGACAGCCAGGTGTCCGGCATCTCCATGACGTCGGGGATTTCGCCGGCCGAGACCATGGTCGCGAATTTCTGGAAGGCTTCGCCCCAGGGCAGCGAAATGATCTCGACGGTCGTACCGGGATTCGCCTGTTCGAACTTGGCGACGATCGACTTCAGCGTTTCGGTGCGCTCGGGACTGGTGATGACCTCGACGAGCTTCAGCTTCGTATCGGCAAGGGCGCTGCCGGCCATCAGCGTGGCAAGCAGGGTGGCTGTGATCAGTTTCCTCATTTTATCGTTCCCTTTGTTCTCGCTGGTTGCGTGTTCGTCAGCCTGACGAAGCGGCTGTCATCGCCGCTTCGAGATCGCTCCAGAGGGCCTCCGTTCCCTCCAGGCCGACATGGAGCCGTACCGACCGCGGTGAAATGCCGAAGGCTGCCGCGGAATTGGGCTCGGCTTTCTGCGCCAGAACGACTTCGCCCGGCACGATGAGGCTTTCGTGGCCGCCCCAGGAGACGCCGAGCTTGAACAGTTTCAGGTGATCGGCGAATCGGCGCACGTCGACGCCTTCGCGGAAGATGAAGGAGAAGAGCCCGGAGGTGCCGGAGAGACCGGGAGGCAGATGGTTGCCGAGGCCCGGGTGGCAGACGGTTTCCACCAGCGGATGCTCGGCCAGGCGGCGGGCGACCGCGAGCGCCGACCGCTCATGTGCCTTCATCCGCACCGGCAGCGTGCGCATGCCCCGGATCAGCAGCCAGGCGTCGAAGGGCGAAAGCTTGCCGCCGAGATAGGGATAGGCTTCCGAACGGATGCGGCCGATCAGCTCGCCCGACCCGGCGACGACGCCGGCGACGACATCGCTATGGCCACCAAGATATTTCGATGCGGAGTGAATGACGAGGTCGACGCCGAGCGAGACCGGCTGCTGAAACACCGGGCTCGCCCAGCTGTTGTCGATGACCGTGACGATCCCCTGCCGGCGTGCAAGAGCCGCAAGCGCTGCGACATCGTGCGTGTCCATCACCCAGCTGGTCGGGCTTTCCATGTAGAAGAGCTTTGCGCCGGGAAGCGCCTTGGCAACCGCCTCTTCGTCGCGCCCGTCGACATAGGTGACCTCGACACGCATGCGCTTAAGATGCGTGCCGAAGAGTCGGAACGCATCGGGATAGACATGCTTCACGGCGACGATGCGGTCGCCCGGCTCGACGAAGGAGAGGACTGTGGAGGAGATCGCCGACATGCCGCTTGCGAAACCGATGGCGTCCTCGGCGCCTTCGAGCTTCGCCAGCATCTCCTCGAAATGCCTGACCGTCGGATTGAGGCCGCGGGTGTAGATGGGCCGCACGCGCTCTCCCCGATAGGAGGCGACCATCTCGTCATAGTCCTTGAAGGTGAAGAGCGAGGTCTGCACGATCGGCGGTACGACGGCGTCGAAAGCGTTGCTCTCGTCATGCGCGACGATAAGGGAGGCTCTCTCGAACGGATCGAGACCGTTGTTCATTTGGACATTTCCTTGATGTCTTCCTCGACGACCGCGAGGATCTTCAGCGTTTCCGCGCGGGCGGCCTCGGCGTCCTGCGCCGCGATTGCGTCGAAGAGCGTCCGGTGAAAGGGAAAGGAGCGCCTGGCGAAATCCGAACGGTCGAAGGGCTCGTCCCAGAAGCGTTCGAAGGCCTCGCGCATCTGCTCGAGCAGTTGTTTGAAGAGCGGATTGTGGGTCGCGTCGTAGATCGCAAGATGGAAGGCGAGGTCTTCCGGGCCGGACGTTCCCTTGGCGAGATGGACCCGCTCCATCTCATCGAGCTTCGTTTCGATGTTGACGAGGTCGGCCTCCGTGCGGCGCCGGGATGCGACCATGCCGGCCTCGACCTCGATGCCGCGCCGCACTTCGAGCGTCTGCAGAAGCGCGTCGCGAAGGTGCTCGGTGTCGAGCGCCAGCGGCATATGGATGGTCGCGTTGGAAATGGCGCGCAGGAGATAGGTGCCGCTGCCCTTACGCGCCTCGACGACGCCGAGCGCCTGGAAGTGGCTCAGCACCTCACGAATGGTGGAGCGGCCGACGGCGAGCGCTGCCATCAGTTCCCGCTCGGCCGGCAGCCGGTCCCCGGGGTTCAGCCCCGATCTTTGAATGAAATCGGCAAGAGCGGATATCACCTGCTGCGCCCGGTCTGCGGGCGGCAGGGGCAGGAGCATCGCTCTATCCCGCAGGGGCATCCGGTTCTCCCAAGACCAGAATTGGTCTGACATCTGAGCAATATGCTGGGAATAGGAGAGGTGGTCAAGGGGCAGATAAGCCGCAATTTTGCCCCTCACCCTAGCCCTCTCCCCGCGCGCGGGGAGAGGGGACACCCTTGTGTTCCGCCTCAGTCTCAATGGGTCAAAAACGGACTCGTCCCCTCTCCCCGCAAGCGGGGAGAGGGTTAGGGTGAGGGGCAAATCTGGGGTTCAGACCTGGTGGAGCAAATCCGAGGCTCATTTACCCCGCCAGCGCGAGCAGCTTGCCGATCGCCTGCTGATCGAAGCCGCCGATGCCCTCGCGGATGTCCGCGGCGATGGCTTGCGCCACGGCGTCCTCGTCACGCCTTCTCAGGGCCTCGATGGCCTCGCGGTGACGGTCGATGACATAGAATTCCGTGACGTGCTCCATGGCAATGCCGAGGATCGGCCCGAGCTGGAGCCAGAGGCTCTCGATGAGCGGCATGGCGACCTGATCGGGATTGGCCGTATAGATCTGACGGTGAAATTGCTGATTGGCGATCAGCGCCTGCGCCTTCTGCCCCGCGAGGATCGCGGCCTCGATCGTATCGTCCAGCGCGACGATGCGGTCTATCTGCCGGTCGGAGAGATGGGCGACGGCCCTGCGGGCGGCGTGGCTTTCAAGCGCGATACGAAGCGAGATCAGCTCCTCGAAACGCGCCGGCGTGATCCGCGGCACGACGATGCGCCGGTTCTCCAGAAATTGCAGGGCGCCGATCGAGGTCAGCTGACGCAGTGCTTCGCGCACCGGCGTAGGGCTGCTCTCCAGCGCGTTTGCGAGCCCGCGTATGGTGACGGAGGTTCCGGGGCGGAAGGCGCCCACCATGATCGCCTGCCTGAGACGCGCAAAGGCATAGTCGTGGGTCGTCATACCTTCCGGCCGATCAAGGGCGGGCAGGGCAAGGGTCTTCAAGACGGCGATTCCTCCCGCATCCAGGCGTTGGAACGAGTCGTTCCTGCCGACCCGGTGCAGCTTGACTTCAAAACTGTAACTATGTCAATTTCCGAAGAATGTGATCACAAAAAGAAATGCGATATGTCAATCGATGCGGACGACCCCGAAGTGTTCCAGTCCTGGCTTGAGCAGAACGGCCCGATAGAAAGTATCCAGGCGGTGATCTGCGACCTGAACGGCATCATGCGCGGCAAGCGGGTGCCGGTGGAACAGGCCAGGAAGGTGCTCGGCGGCGGCATCCGCATGCCGCTCTCGATCGTCGGCGTCGACGTCTGGGGTGAGGACATCATCGGCAGCGCGCAGGTCTTTGCGACCGGCGATCGCGACGGCATCTGCGGCGTCACGGGACGAGGGGCCCTGCCGGTCAACTGGACGTCGCGGCCGAGCGCGCTGGTTCCGCTCTGGCTGTTCGTCGAGAACGGCAGGCCCTTTCTTGCCGATCCGCGCCAGGCGCTAGCGGCGATCATGCGCGAATATCGCGAACTGGGGCTGCGCCCGGTGGTGGCGACGGAGCTGGAATTCTATCTCATCGATCCCGAGCCGGACAGCGCCGTCCCGCCGATCTCGCCCTATACCGGCAAGCGGCTCGATTCCGACGCGATCCTTTCGATCGACGAGCTCGACGATTTCGGCGAATTCTTCTCCGACGTCTACAGGGAGTGCGCGCGGCAGAACGTGCCGGCCGATGCGGCGATCGCCGAAAACGGCATCGGCCAGTTCGAGATCAATCTGCTGCACAGCGACGATCCGCTGAAGGCGGCGGACGACGCGATCTTCTTCAAGCGCATCGTCAAGGGGGTCGCCCGCAAGCACGGACTCGCGGCGACATTCATGGCCAAACCCTACGGCACCCGTTCCGGCAACGGCATGCACGTCCATTTCAGCCTGCTCGACGAGGAAGGCAACAACGTCTTCGACGACGGCAGCGACGAGGGATCGGCCGTGCTCAAGCATGCGGTGGCCGGCCTCCTGCGCGGCATGGCCGAGACGACGCTGATGTTCGCCCCGCACTTCAATTCCTACCGGCGGCTGCGGCCCGACACGCATGCGCCGACCTCGATTTCCTGGGGTTACGAGAACCGCACCTCGGCAATCCGCATCCCGGGCGGCAATCCGGCGGCGCGGCGGATCGAGCACCGCGTTGCGGGCGCCGACGCCAATCCCTATCTCGTCATCGCCGCGATCCTCGGCGCCGCGCTCGTCGGCATCCGCAACAAGTGGAAGCCGCCGGCGCCTGTCGAGGGACGAGCCTATGCGGCGGAGAAACTGCCCAAAATACCTGCCGATTGGGGGCAGGCGGTCGACGCCTTCGAGGCCGGACCGATCGCCGCCGAGATCTTCGATCCCGTGCTTCGCTCCATGCTGATCGCCTGCAAGCGCCAGGAGATAGCCGGCTTCGCCGAGCAGGTCACGGATTACGAATTCAGCGCCTACCTGGAAATCGTATGATGGCACGGAAGCAGAAATCCTATGCCGGCGACGGCAGCTACCCGGCGAGCTATTACGCCGCCTCGCGCAACATCATCCGCAATCCGGTCAAGCTGGAAGGCCGGATCGAAACCGACATCTGCATCGTCGGCGCGGGGTATTCGGGCCTGTCCACGGCCATTCATCTCGCCGAAAAGGGCTACAAGGTCACTGTGGTCGAGGGTGCGCAGGTGGGCTGGGGCGCCTCCGGGCGCAACGGCGGCCAGATCGTCAACGGCCTCAATGCCGGCCTGGCGACGATCGAGCGCCGCTACGGCGAGGATGCCGCCCGCTTCATCGGCGGCCTTGTGCAGGAAGGCGGACGGATCATCCGCCGGCTCGTCAGCCAGTATCGGATCGATTGCGATCTGAAGCCCGGCAATATCTATGCCGCCTATACCGGAGCCCACATGAAGGAGCTCGAGGCCAAGCAGGCGCTCTGGCGCAAATACGGGATGGACGATCATCAGCTTCTCGACCGCGAGGCGCTGCGCAAGCTCGTCAATTCCGAGGCCTATTGCGGCGGCATGCTCGACACCACCGGCGGCCATATGCATCCGCTCAATCTGGTGCTCGGAGAGGCACGCGCCCTCGAGGACCTCGGCGGCGTGATCTATGAGATGTCACCGGTGACCCGTGTCGACCACGAATCGGCCAGGCCGACGGTTTATACGGACGGGGGCGAGGTTTCCGCCCGGATCGTCGTGCTTTGCGGCAACGCCTATCTCGGCGATGCCGTGCCGAAGCTCGCCACCCGCGTCATGCCCGTTTCGACCCAGATGATCACCACCGCGCCTCTCGGCGAGGAGCTTGCCCATTCGCTGATCCCGAGCGACATGTGCGTGGAGGACGTTCGCTATATTCTCGATTATTTCCGGCTGTCCGCCGACAAGCGGATGATTTTTGGTGGCGGCACCGTCTATGGCGGTACCGACCCGGCGGATGTCGTGGCAAAACTCAGGCCAAATCTCGAAAAGGTCTTCCCGCGGCTCAAGGGCGTGAAGATCGACTATGCCTGGAGCGGAAACTTCGCACTTTCCTTCACGCGCGTGCCGCAAATGGGGCGGATAGGCAGCAATACCTATTTCGCCCATGGCTACAGCGGCCATGGCGTGACAGGCTCCCACCTCTTCGGCCGCACTCTTGCCGAAGCGATCGACGGCGACGTGTCGCGCTTCGATGTCTTCGCGAAGCTGCCCTGGTATCCATTCCCCGGCGGACGGATGTTCCGCGCGCAGTATTCCACTGTCGGATCGTGGTGGTACATGCTCAAGGACGCCGTCGGCTGGTAGCCGGGGCGATCGCTCCTGGGCATCAGATTCGCTGAGAAAACCGTGTATTCCGCACTGCCTGGCAGGCCGGTTAAACGAATTTTCATTTCTCGTTTGATCCGTGGGAAAAAATTATCTAGGAATTCGATCAAGAATATAGGAGAACAACGGCAACAGGCCAACGCCCCAACAGCGGAGAGACATAATGAACGCGACCAAGGCGATGACCCAATCCCGCTATACCGTCTACGGGGCTCGACCCGCCCGTCGTCCGACTGCCAGGCACTTTACCCACGCCATCGCGGTGGCTGCAGCCTTCACTTTCATCTGCGCACTCCTCATCGGCGCGTTCTGATTTCGCAACGGCTGCAGGTGCTCATGCATCTGCAGCCGTTCATCGGCCGGTGCCGTTTCTTCGACACGCTCCCTTCCGCTTTTACGCCCTTGTCCGCGTGCAGCCGCCGTCGTAGCCTTGCCGCCGGAAATCAGACGGGATGGAGGAGCGAATGCTCGACAAGCGGAAATTCTACATCGACGGCAAATGGGTTGAGCCGGCCACGCAGAACGATCTTCTGGTGCTCAATCCGGCGACCGAGAAGCCGATAGCGGTCATCTCGCTCGGCACCGCGGTCGACGTCGACCGGGCTGTTGCAGCCGCCAAGAAGGCCTTCGCAAGCTATAGCCGGACGAGCGTCGAGGAACGGCTGGCGCTGCTCGAAGAGCTGCTCGCGATATACAAGCGCCGTTACGATGAAATGGCCGACACCATCACGGCCGAACTCGGTGCGCCCAGAACGATGAGCCACGAGCAGCAGGCGGATGTGGGCGTCGGTCATCTGCAGGGCTTCATCGATGCCCTGAAGCGCCTGAAACTCAGGGAAAAGCTGCCGAATGGCGACACGCTCCTGCGTGAGCCGATCGGCGTCTGCGGTCTCATCACGCCGTGGAACTGGCCGGTCAACCAGATCGCGCTCAAGGTCGTCCCGGCGCTTGCGACCGGCTGCACCTGCGTCCTGAAACCCAGCGAGTTCACGCCGCTGAACGCCATGCTTTACGCCGAGATGATCGAGGAGGCGGGCTTCCCGGCCGGCGTCTTCAACCTCGTCAACGGTGACGGCATCCATGCCGGGGCGGCGCTGTCGAAGCACAAGGACATCGACATGATGTCCTTCACCGGTTCGACCCGGGCCGGTATAGCCGTCAGCAAGGACGCCGCCGATACGGTCAAGCGCGTCACGCTCGAACTCGGCGGCAAGTCGCCGAACATCGTCTTCGCCGATGCCGATATCGAGGAGCGGGTGACCGCCAGCATTCTCGAATGCTTCAACAATTCCGGCCAGTCCTGCGATGCCCCGACACGTATGCTCGTCGAGCGCAGCGCCTATGACGAGGTCGTGGAAATCGCCAGGCGCGTCGGCATGGAGGCGAGGGTCGGCGATCCGACGAAGGTTGGCTCCCATATCGGCCCGCTCGTCAGCCATATTCAGTTCGAGCGGGTGCAGGCACTGATCGAAGCGGGCGTTGCCGAAGGCGCGACCCTGCTGGCCGGCGGCCCCGGCAAGCCGGAAGGCTTCGAGACCGGATATTTCGTCCAGCCGACGATCTTCGCCGATGTCGACAATTCCATGCGGATCGCGCGCGAGGAAGTGTTCGGACCGGTGCTTTCGATCATTCCCTTCGATACGGAAGAGGAGGCGATCGCGATCGCCAACGACACGAATTACGGCCTCGCGGCCTATGTGCAGACCCGCGACCGCGAAAGGGCGGAGCGGGTGGCGTCGCGCCTCCGGGCCGGCATGGTGCACATCAACGGCGGTCCCCACCGCTACGGAAGCCCCTTCGGCGGCTACAAGCAGTCCGGCAACGGCCGGGAAGGCGGGATGTTCGGGCTCGAGGACTTCCTGGAGGTGAAAACGGTTCACCTGCCGGATGCGGCCTGACCGATAGTCTCTCCCACGGCCGCACGTTTTCGCGTGTGGTCGTTTTTCGCCTATCGGGCGAATTCGGCTGTCGCTCGCGGCGCGGTTCTGATAGCTGGCTTGCCGCGCGCCGGTTCTGCGGCGCGCTTCCCAGCCATCGGACATCGCCGTGACCCAAGCCGCCAGTTCCGCCGCTCCCCGTAACAGACTTGCCATGGCCGCGCTCATCATCGGCGGTGCCGCCATCGGCGGATCGCCGATCTTCGTGCGTCTCTCGGAAGTGGGGCCGATGGCCACTGCCTTCTGGCGTGTCGCGCTGGCGCTGATCCCGCTGGTGGCCTGGTCCCGGCTGCGCGGCGGTGCAGCCGCGGAGAAGCCCCCGCAGTGCTTGTCCGATTACGCTCAGCTTATCCTGCCGGGCGTGTTTCTCGCCATCGATCTCGCAGCCTGGCACCTTGCGCTCACCATGACCTCGGTTGCCAATGCGACGCTGCTTGCCAATCTGGCGCCGGTCTTCGTGACGCTGGCGGGATGGGCTCTGTTCCGCTCGGCGGTCAGCGGCATCTTCCTGGCCGGCCTCGCCACGGCGATCGCCGGCGTGGTGGTCCTGAAAGGCGGTCCGGCGGCACTCGGCGGCGGCGATCTCGCCGGCGATGGGATCGCCATCGTCGCGGCCGCGTTCTATGCCGGCTACATTCTCGCCATCGGGCGTCTGCGAAGCCGCTTCAGCACCAACCGGATCATGATCTGGAGCACCGCTTCGGCAGCCGTTTGCATGCTGCCGATGGCCCTGTTGACCGAGCAGTCGCTTTTCCCGCCGAGTGCCTTCGGCTGGGCCATGCTCTTCGGACTTGCCTTCGTGAGCCACGCCGGCGGGCAGGTGGCGATTACCTATGCGCTCGCTTTTCTGCCGCCGGCCTTTTCTTCGCTGACGCTGCTCCTGCAGCCGGTCGTGGCTGCGCTGCTCGCCTGGGTTCTGCTGAGCGAGCCGGTGGGCCTGATGCAGGCGATCGGCGGCGCGATCGTGCTGATCGGCATCCTGATCGCCCGCCGCGGCTGAACCACTCAGATACCCGGCAGCTCGAATCCCGCGAGGCGCTCTTCGAGCTTGAGGATCGTCGCCACGTCCGCATTGGCGAAGGCGAAGCGCAGATAGTTTTCCTGACCCTCGCCGAAATAGTCGCCGGGCAAGCAGAGGACGCCGGCGAGCTTCGCCAGCTTCTCGGCGACGAATTGCGACTCGATATCGGGGAAGGGGTGGCGGATATAGGCAAAATAGGCGCCGACGGCCTGCAGCTTCCATTGCGGCAGCCGGGTCATGATCGTCCTCAGCGCCTCGGCGCGGGCGGCGATTTCGGCGCGATTCGCAAGCCGCCAGTCGGCAAGCGCCGGTATCGCCCTCGCGACCGCCGCCTGCGGGGAACGCGGGGCGCAGATCTGGAGATTGTCCATGATCTTGGCGATCTGCTCGACCACCTGCGGTCCGGCGGTGATCGCGCCGAGACGATGGCCCGGAATGCAGAAGGACTTCGAGAAACTGTAGAGGCCGATGAAACCGTCCTCCCAGCCCGGCGTTCGAAGCAGGCCATGCGGCGCGGCGGCCGCATCCGGCAGGAAGTCGCGATAGGTTTCGTCCAGAATGAGCCAGGTTCCGTTCGCGCGGCAGAGCTCGTAGATGCGCTGCAGCAGTCCGGGCGGGTAAACCGCTCCGGTCGGATTGTTGGGCGAAACGAGCGCGAGTGCCCGGATGCCCGGCCGCAAGGCAGAGGCGATGGTCTCGACTTCGGGCAGGAAGCCGGCGCCCGCATCGAGCGGCGCAAGCTCGACATCGATCCCCAGCATCGCCAGTGTGGTCTCCTGGTTGAAGTAATAGGGATTGGTCATCAGCACCGTATCGCCGGCCCCGGCGACGGCCATCGCGGCACAGATGAAGGCCTGGTTGCAGCCCGAGGTGATGTGGATATTGCCGGCGGCGACCGCCGCGCCATAGAGCGCCGCCACATGCTCGGCATAGGCTTGCCGGAGTTCCGCTTCACCCTCGATCGCTCCGTAGCCCGTAAAGGCCGTCGACGCCGCGGTTTCGCCCAGCCATTTCAGCATGTCGGGATGAGCGGGATAGCCGGGCACGGCCTGGGAGAGGTCGATCAGCGGGCCTTTTGCCCCGTCATAGGCCTTCGCCCATGCGAGCACCGAGGGTATCGGCGGCGGCGAGAGCTTTTCGACCAGGGGATTGAAATGCGGCATGGCGGATTTCCTGTTGTTGAAGCGGACGGGGTTCTCAGCCCCGCATTATGATTTGATTTTGCGCTTCTGCGGACGTTCCGGACGCCGGTTGCGCGGCGCGGAACGGGGCTGAAGGCTCTTCGGCGTGGTGTTGCGGCCGGCATCTTCGGGCTTCGACATGCGGCTGCGAATGATCGTGCGGGCGGACATCTGCAGCTCCGGCATCGGGTCGCTTTCGAGAGCGGCAAACAGCCAGTCGATGAAAACGCGGACGATCGGCGCGGCGCGAACCTCGTTGCGGCAGGCGACGAAAAAGGCATCGTTGGCCGGAACCGTCAGGTCGAAGGGGGCGATCAGCTCGCCGCGGGCGATCAGGCTGCCGGCGGTGATCGTATCGCCGAGCGCAACGCCCTGGTTGTGGAGGGCCGCCTCGGTCGAAAGCCGCGCATCGCTCATGAAATGCTGGCGGCCGCGCTGAAAATCGATCGCGTCGGCTGCGGCGAGCCAGGTGTTCCACTCGCGGCCGTCGTCGCCATGCAGCATCATGTGGTCGCGGATATCCCGGATGGAGCGTAGCGGCCGCATGTTGAGGAGCGTCGGGCTGACGACCGGGAAAAGCTCGAGCCGGCTCCAGAGCCTCGACCAGCAGTCCTGCCAGTTGCCGTCGCCATAGAGCAGGCAGACGTCGACATCCGGGGAGTCGAGGTTCGCCTCGTCATTGGAGGCGATCAGCCGCAACTGGACATCGGGGAACTGCTCGGTAAAGAGGTGCAGGCGCGGAATCATCCAGAAGGAGAGCAGTGCCGGGACGCAGGTGACGGTGAGTTCCCCGCTCGTCGCGGGCCGCGTCATCGCCGCGGTTGCCGCGGCGATCTCGGCGAAGGCATGCGTCACGGCAGGCAGGAGCAGCGCGCCCTGCGGCGTCAGCCTCAGCCGCTTGCCGCCCCGCTCGAAAAGGGGCGCGTTGAAGGAGAGTTCGAGCGCGCGGATCTGATGGCTTACTGCGCCATGGGTGACGTTGAGCTCACGCGCCGCAGCGGAAACGGAGCCGCGCCGGGCGGTTGCCTCGAAGGCGCGCAGCGGATTCAGCGGAGGCAGGCGGCTCGACAAGAAGAGGCTCCGGAGAGGCGGCATTTATGTGAATTTTTCTCACATCAAACGCTATAACAATGTCAATTGCTTTTCCAGAAGAATTGTCTCCTAATATGCGCAACAAAGGCAAAAGCCGGGGAACCTGATCGCGCCGCTTCGGATCGGCACTACGCAAGTCGTGACTTGCGGTGCATCATGTGCCAGCCCCGGCCGAACGATACGGAGGTCCGGCGCATGGCTTGGGATGAACAGAAGCTCAACGAATTGAAGGCGAAATATGGCGAGAGCCATGGCGGCGAGCTCTTCGATCCGACCTTCCGCAAGGTCGCGGACAAGATTTTCACGAAGAGCGGCACGCGGCTGGCGCCCTATTCCGGCATTCCGACATTCCTGACCGCACCCCATATGCCGGTCGATGCCGATGACCCGGATTTCGGCAATCTTCAGGTGGCGATGATCGGCGTTCCCATGGATCTCGGCGTCACCAACCGCCCGGGTTCGCGCTTCGGACCACGGGCGCTGCGCGCGATCGAGCGGATCGGCCCCTATAATCACGTGCTCGGCTGCGCCCCGGTGCATGATCTCCGGGTCGCCGACATCGGCGATGTTCCCTTCCGCAGCCGCTACCGGCTCGAAATCAGCCACGAGGACATCGAGAAGCGGATCAGCCAGATCGTCGATGCTGGCGTCCTGCCGCTCTCCGTCGGCGGCGACCATTCGATCACGCATCCGATCCTCAAGGCCGTGGGCAGGAAGCAGCCCGTCGGCATGATCCATATCGACGCGCATTGCGATACCGGCGGCGCCTTCGACCTGACCAAGTTCCACCATGGCGGCCCATTCCGCAACGCCGTTCTCGACGGCGTGCTCGACCCGACACGCGTCATCCAGATCGGCATCCGCGGCTCGGCGGAATATCTGTGGGAGTTCTCCTACGAGTCCGGCATGACGGTCATTCATGCGGAGGAGGTCACCGGACTGGGTATTCCGGCGATCATCGAAAAGGCGAAGAAGATCGTCGGCGACGGTCCGACCTATCTCTCCTTCGATGTCGACAGCCTCGACCCGAGTTTCGCGCCGGGCACCGGTACGCCGGAAGTCGGAGGTCTGACGACGCGGGAGGTTCTGGAGTTGATCCGCGGGCTGAAGGGCGTCAATCTCGTCGGCGGCGACGTCGTCGAGGTGGCGCCGCAATACGACACGACCACCAATACAGCCCATGCCGGCGCCCAGGTGCTCTTCGAGATCCTGAGCCTGATGGTCTTCAGTCCGGCCGTTGCCGGCAAGGGCTGATGCGCGGATGAACGATCCGAAATCGATGCGCATGGCGGGCACGAGCGGATCACGATAATCTGATGCCAAATCACTCTCTTCGCTGAAGCGCAGCGGGGACAAAGTGCGCAAGGAATCAACTAGAACAAGGGAACGCGGCGCAAGCCGCCAAAAAACAAAGGAGACATGCGATGATCATCAATTCCATCAAGCGCCGCACGCTGCTCGGTGCGGGGCTTGCCGGCGCGTCGATGCTGGCGATGCCGGCAGTGCTGAGGGCGCAGGACAAGTCGCTGAAGGTCGGCGTCTATGGCGGCTACTTCAAGGACTCCTTCGACAAGAACATCTTCCCCGAATTCACCAAGGCAACCGGCATCGCGATCGAATCCGTCGCCGAGCCCACCGGCGAGGCATGGCTCGTCCAGCTCGAACAGGCTGCGCGCGCCGGCCAGGCGCCCGCCGACGTTTCCATGATGTCTCAGGTGGCGATGCTCAAAGGGCAGGCGACCGACCTCTGGACGCCGATCGACATGGCGAAGATCAAGAACGGCTCGAACCTGCTCGACCGCTTCGTCAACAAATATCCGGACGGCCGCATCGCCGGCATCGGCGCCGTTTCCTGGTACATCACGCTGGTGACCAACACCGACGTCTACAAGGAGGCGCCGACCTCCTGGCAGGCCTTCTGGGATCCGGCGAATGCCGACAAGCTCGGCCTCCTGGCGCTGGTCTCCAACTCCTTCCTGCTCGAAGTGACGGCCAAGACCTTCATGGGCGGCACCAATGCGCTCGACACCGAAGAGGGGATCCTCAAGACCTTCGAGAAGCTCGCCGACGTGAAGCCGAACGTCCGTCTCTGGTACCGCGACGAAGCCCAGTTCGAACAGGCCCTGAAGTCGGGTGAAATCCCGATGGGGCAATATTATCACGACGTGACCGGGCTCGCCGCGGCGGATGGTCATCCGGTGCGTTCCACCTTCCCGAAGGAGGGCGGCATCCAGGATTCCGGCTGCTGGGCGCTTTCGCGCGCGTCGCAGAAGGTCGAGGAAGCCCACATCTTCATCGATTACATGTGCCAGCCTGCGGTCCAGGCGACGCTCTCGCGCAAGGTCGGCACCTCGCCGACGGTCAAGCGCGAGTCCACCGATCTGACGGATAAGGAATTTGCCGCCGTCTCTTCGGACATCGAGCCGATCGTTCCGCGCTACGATCTCTACCAGACCAAGTCGGATTGGCTGAACCAGAAGTGGACGGAACTGATCGTCGGCTGAGGCCGGCCACGAGCCGCCGCCTCGGTATCCCGGGGCGGCGCAGCCAATTGCACGGACCTTAAACCGGAAGCGGTTTAGGGATAAGCTGATGTTGAATTTTTCAAAATGTCGCCGAGGCAGCGCGTCTGACGTGGCCGGTGACATCCGCGTATGACGCGCGAAACGGGGAACATATGTCGGGACTTGCCCTTCAAAACGTCGTCAAGGAATTCGGGTCGTTCAGGGCCGTCAACGATGTCGACCTGACGGTGCCGCACGGCACATTCGTCTGCATGCTCGGGCCGTCGGGCTGCGGCAAGACCACGCTCTTGCGCATGATCGCCGGTCTGGACCTGCCGACCTCGGGCTCCATAGGGCTCGACGGCGAGGACATCACCCGGGTTCCGACGCATAAGCGCAATCTCGGCATGGTGTTCCAGTCGCTGGCGCTGTTCCCCCACCTGACCGTCGGCGAGAATATCGCCTATCCGCTGCGCATCCGCGGCGCGCCGAAGGAAGACCAGAAGAAACGGGTCGACGAGCTGCTTTCGATGATCCACCTGTCGGGCTATGCCGACCGGCCGGTCTCGAAGCTCTCCGGCGGCCAGCGCCAGCGCGTTGCGATAGCCCGGGCGCTGGCGATCTCGCCGAAGCTCTTCCTGCTCGACGAACCCCTGTCGGCGCTCGATGCCAAGCTGCGCGAGGCGATGCAGGTCGAGCTCAGGCAGTTGCAGCAGAAGCTCGGCATCACCACCATCGTCGTCACCCACGACCAGCGCGAGGCGATGACCATGGCCGATACGGTCGTGGTCATGAACGGCGGCGAGATCCGGCAGGCTGCCTCGCCGATCGAGATCTACCGCCGGCCGGCCGACAGCTTCGTCGCCGACTTCATCGGACAGACGAACCTGATCGAAGCGGAGGCGGACACTTCGGGCCGCGTGACGGTGCTCGGTCAGCCGGTGCCGGGCCTGCAGTTGCCGCCGGGTGCGGCGAAGGCGATGCTTTCGATCCGCCCGGAAGACGTGCACCTGACCGCGCCGGGTGCCGGAGCGCTTTCCGGCACGGTGACCTTCGTGCGCGATCTCGGGGGCACGATCGAGACATTCGTCGATGTCGCCGGCCGGCAGATCGTAGCGGTCTCGACGCCGCGCGCCCGGCCGCAGGTGACGGTCGGCCAACAGGTCGGCGTCGCTCTCACACCCGATGTCTGTGTGGTGCTCGCCAGATGAGACGCGAACCGCCCCGGACCCTCGGCGACTACCTGCCGATCCTCTTCCCCGCGGGAATGCTGACGATCTTCTTCGTGGTGCCCTTCGGCACGATGATCGCAGTCAGTTTCTTTCAGCGCCAGCAGGGCGGCTTCTATACGCCGGCCTTCGTTTACGACAATTATGCCCGCTTCCTCTCGGCCTTCTTCGGCGGCGTGCTCGGCTTTTCCCTGATGCTGGCGATCGCGGTCGCCGCGTGCTGCGTGGTTTTGGCGCTGCCCTTCACCTACCTGCTCACGCGTATGGCGCGCCGGGTGCAGGTCGTGTGGCTCGTCGCACTGCTCTCCGTGCTTTCTCTCTCCGAAGTCATCATCGGTTTTGCCTGGTCCACCCTATTCTCGCGCACGGCCGGCATCACCAACATCCTCGTGGCGCTCGGGCTCATGGGTGAGGCGAAGGCGCTCACGCCGAGTTTTGCCGCTGTGCTGACCGGCATGGTCTATCAGGCCTTCCCCTATACCGTGCTCGTGCTTTTCCCCGCGCTCGTGCGCCTCGACCCGACGCTGACGGAAGCCGCCCGCACGCTCGGTGCCTCGCCGCTCAGGGCCTTCTTCACCGTCGTCGTTCCGGCGCTGAGAAACACGATCACCGCCACGCTGATCATGGTCTTCATCTTCGCGCTCGGCTCCTATCTCCTGCCGCAACTTCTCGGGCGGCCGCAGCACTGGACGCTGTCGGTGCTCATCACCGATCAGGCGATCTATCAGTCCAACATGCCCTTCGCCGCGGCGATGGCGGTGTTCCTCGTCCTGGTGACGCTTGGGCTGGTGGCGTTAACCGTCATCGCAGGACGGAAGGGAGAGGCCGCATGAGCACCATTTTCCGCAAGGTCTACTTCTCCCTGATCGGGCTCTTTCTCGCTTTGCCGCTGATCGTCGTCGCCGGCGTATCGGTCAACGCCAAGCAGACGCTCGCCTTTCCCCCGCAAGGATTTTCCACATCCTGGTACGGGGAAATCTTCCTGAACCCCGAATGGCGCAGCGCGCTTGTCGCGTCGGTGACGCTCGCGCTCCTTTCCGCCGCACTCGCCGTCGCGATCGCGCTGCCGCTCGCCTGGTTCCTGTGGCGGCGCGTCGCGCCATGGGCGAACATCTTCCAGCTTCTGGGGGTCGCGCCCTTCACGCTGCCGCCGGTCATTACGGCGCTCGGCCTGCTCACCTTCTGGGCGACGGCCGGCTTTTACGGCCAGCCCTGGACCGCCGTCGTCAGCCACGCGATCTTCTTCGTGACACTGCCGCTGGTCACGCTGTCTCTCGGCTTCACCTCGATCGATCGGTCGCTGGTCGAGGCGGCCTCGACGATGGGCGCAGATGACCGCACTGTCTTCCGCACTGTCGTTCTGCCGTTGATCCTGCCCTATATCGTTTCGGGCTATGCCTTCGCCTTCGTGCTGTCGCTCAATGAGTATATCGTTGCCTACATGACCGTCGGCTTCACGATGGAGACGCTGCCGATCAAGATATTCAACGCGCTTCGCTACGGCTATACGCCGACCATGGCCTCGGTGACGATCCTCTTCGTCACGACGGCCGCGGTCATCTTCAGCCTCGTCGCCCGCTTCGGAGACCTGCCGAAGCTGCTCGGCGCCATGTCGTCGGACGGAAAATGATGAAGCTCGCTGCCCTGCAGATGAAGAGCATTGGCGGCGACGTGGCCGCCAATCTCGCCCGCATCGGGCGGGCGGCGATCGGGGCTTCCGGCGAGGGTGCGAGCCTGCTCGTCGCCCCCGAGCTCGCAATCACCGGCTACGGCGCGGGGGAAGCCATTCGCAGGCTCGCGGAGCCGGCGGATGGGCGGATCGTTCGAGAACTTGGGCGCATCTCGCTCAAAACCGGCATCGCCATTGTGGCCGGATTCGCAGAGCAGGGAGCGGACGCCGTCTACAACAGCGCCGTCCATGTCGATGGCGATGCCGTCCCGGTTGTCTATCGGAAGTCGCATCTCTACGGCGATTACGAGCGCTCGCTCTTCACGCCGGCGGAGCCCTCGACGCGCCTGTTCAAACATCGTGGCGTCACTTGCGGCATGCTGATCTGCTACGATGTCGAATTCCCCGAAAACGTCCGTCGCCTGGCGCTTGCGGGTGCCGATGCGGTGCTGGTGCCGACGGCCCTCCCGGCCGGATGGTCCGGGACTTTCATCACCGACCACATGATCCGGACGCGGGCCTTCGAGAACCAGCTCTTCGTCGCCTATGTCAATCACTGCGGTTCGGACGACATGTTCTCCTTTGCGGGCCTCTCGCTGATAGCGTCACCGGATGGCCAGGCACTGGCAAAGGCCGGTTCCTCGGATGAAACCCTGATCATCGCCGAAATCGACCCCCAGGCATTTGCCATTTCGCGAGCGGAGAATACCTATCTCATGGACTTGAAACACGACTGATCTGCCAGATCGTTCTCAATCGGAGAACAATCTGTTCGCGCCGTCCCCTCTTTTGGAAACGCTCGGCCGGATCGATATTGTGCTCAACGGAAATGCCCGCTCTGCAGGCCCGCGCGTCTGACGCAAAAGGCGATGCAGCATAGCGATTAGGAGGCAATCATGAGCTTGCAACTGACTGGTATCCACCATCTGACCGCGATAACCGCCAATGCGCCGGAGAACCTGCGCTTCTACACGGGGACGCTGGGTCTCCGCCTGGTCAAGAAGACCGTCAACCAGGACGACACCACGGCCTATCATCTCTTCTATGCCGACGGGCAGGCGACCCCCGGCACGGATCTGACCTTCTTCGACTGGCCGGTCGGACGCGAAGGACGCGGCACGCACAGCATCTCGCGGACCGGGCTTCGGGTCGGCAGCGCCGAAACCGTGCGGTGGTGGAAGAGCCGTTTCGATGAGTTGGAGGTCGCTTCCGGTGAGGTGGCCGAAATCGACGGCCGCATCTCCCTCGATTTCGAGGACGGCGAGGGCCAGCGCTTCCGGCTCGTCGACGACGGCGGATTGGCGCCGTCCCACCCATGGGAAAGGAGCCCGGTTCCGTCCGAGCATCAGATCAAGGGCCTTGGGCCGATCACCATCAGCGTGCCGGACATCAGCAACACCGCGCTCGTGCTGACGCGTGTCATGAACATGGCCGAACTGCGGAGCTATCCGTCGCCGGATGGTGTCGGAGAGGTGCATGTCTTCTCGATGGGCGAGGGCGGGCCGGCGGCCGAACTGCATGTGGCGGTCCAGCCCGACCTGCCGGCTGCTCGCCAGGGGGCGGGCGCCGTCCACCACGTGGCCTTCCGGGCGCCGGATGTCGAAGCGCTGCACCAGTGGACGGAGCGGCTCGGCGAGTTCCGCCTGCCGTCGAGCGGCGAGGTCGAGCGCTTCTACTTCCGTTCGCTCTACTTCCGCGAGCCGAACGGGATCCTTTTCGAGATCGCCACCGACGGACCCGGCTTCGCCGTCGACGAGCCGATGGAAACCCTCGGCGAAAGCTTGTCGCTGCCGCCGTTCCTCGAACCGAAGCGGGCGCAGATCGAAGCGAGACTGAAGCCTCTCAAGTAACGGCTGCCGCTCTCGTCGGGCCGAGACATGGAGAGCCGGAAGCGATTCCGGCTTTCCTTTTGCCGCGAGCCCGCTAGTTTTTCGACTGACGCGGGATTTGCGCGGCATCGCGCCAGCGAAAGGAAATTGTCGTTCATGACCAAGCTTCTCGGCATATCGGGCAGTCTGCGGAAGGCCTCCTTCAACACCGCATTGCTCAAAGCCGCACAGGCGGTCGCGCCGGACGGGGTCGAATTCGAGACCGCGACCTTGCATGGCATTCCGCTATATGACGGAGACGTGGAGGCCGAAAGCGGCGTTCCAGCCGCTGCGGAGGCGCTGAAGCAGAAGATCGTCGCGGCGGACGGCGTCATTCTCTTCACGCCGGAATACAACAATTCGGTCCCGGGCGTTTTCAAGAATGCAATCGACTGGCTGAGCCGCCCGCCAGCCGACATAAAGAAGGTGTTCGGCGGGCGGCCGTTCGCGCTCGCCGGCGCATCTTCGGGAAGCTTTGGGACCATTCTCAGCCAAAACGCCTGGCTGTCGGTGATGCGGACGCTCGGCGCCGAAATGTGGTCGGGCAAGCGGCTGATGGTGCCGAAAGCCAACACGTTGTTCGACGGCGACGGACAACTGAAGGACGATCAGACCCTGGAGAGGCTGCGCGGCTTCGTACAGGCCTTCGCCGATCACCTGGCAATGAGGAACTGACGTAGCGTTCGAAACTGTGGAGCACGCCGACTTTCCGGCTGCCACCACCATTCCCGGTGAGCGGGGTGAGGGCTCTTGAAGCAAACCCCCTCCCTCTAACCGAAACGCGGGATCGTGATCGTAGCGATTCCCTCACAGGGGCGTCTTCGGCTCAGCCCGAAACAACCGCGGTTCGATCTTTTTGGTCAGGTGATTGGAAGACTGGTATCAAAAACCGCACCATTCAGACGCATCAACTGGTCCGTTCTCGCCGGGTCATCTTCGAACCGCTGTCCCGGCAATGTCACAAGATCACTCGATAAGACACGATCGAATAGGGCGTAGCAAACCTCGCCGTTATTGTGTCGGGACCTATAAGCAAGACCATCCAGATCCGGATAATCCTCATGCAATGCGAGCGCGAGCGCACGAGATGGTGCGTAGTCTGCCCCAGCACTGATGGACGCATCTACGCCGTGAAAGAGTAGCCCTTCGTCCATTAACTTTGCCAGAACTAATTGGCGATGCAGTCGAAGTGGTGTCCACATGCGCTCTTCCACGAACGCTCGCCGAACGATGCGGTTTGCAGGCCTACGAAGAACGGTCTCAACAAATGCCCCTTCGAGGCGTTGCGCGACGTACAGAAAGCGATACTGGCCCGCAGGCGCATCGAACCGGCCTTGGGGTGTCGCACCGGGCGCCGGCCCAAAGAAGATCGCACCATGAATCTTCTGATGGACGCGGACAACGACGTCGCCCGCGTCTAATGCAGCAATTCTTAATCCCGAGGGAAAGCGGGCTGTTGGCGCAGTATAAGCGGGCACTCCTCAAGCCTCGTCCATGCCAAGATAGGCTTTGGCCGCCGTTACGACTTCGTCAACGCGCCCTCCGGCAAGGATTCGCTGTGGTGTATCTGCCAAGTTCGGATCGGTGTCGATCAGAAACTGCAGCATCGACCAACGGCCGGCACCGCTGTCATCAAAGAGTTTGGTCACCTTGGCCAACCCCTCTAGCAGGCGGGTGTCGTTATCCACGGTAATGAACTGGAACTTGGGAAGAACGATTTCCGATCCGTGCATGAGACCGAATGCCGAGCCCAACTTGACCCGCTTGTGGAGGGCCTGCCGGGTCGTGCCGAGCATCTTCGCGCCCTCAGTTAGAGAGACCCCACCGCCGGAACGATCGAGAAGAGCAGTGCTGATGTTGAGGAACCTTTGGTCATCGCTCAATTCAATCGCGCTGGTTCCTCCCTCGACCTCCGCCAAGAGATCGGCCGAGAGCTGAAACTGGTCGGCGGCGAGATCTATGTGCTTGGCAAGCTCCGAGAATGCTCGGGGCCTATCATACTGGCACAACCGCAACAGCTCGGTACGAGCCGGTGTCAACTCGGTCAACAGAACGAAAGCATCGATAGCCAACTGCTCGGCGCGTGGGGTAGGGGTCCACCTGTGCAACAGAGCTTGTCGAACCTCCCTCGAACGCGCGAGACAGTCATCCACAATGTGCGAGTACCAGTTACGCCTTGTCTTGACGCGGTGAACCGATGAACGCTGATGCCGGGGAAGTTCGAAGTCCGACACTGATGCCTCGTGAAACGCAGCCCCCATAAGAAGTGCTGCCGAGTGGAGCCGCGAATTGAATACGAACACAAGTTTCAAGGTAGGGCTCGCCGAAACGTCAGGGAGAAGCGTCTCGCGAACGCGCATGTTCCAGTGACGAAACTCCTCACTGTCTGCCCAATGGTGGTTCAATCGCAATTGATGACCAGCCCACTTCTCAAGCCCTCGATCCATGTCTCCTGCAGTTGGACGGTCGAATACGAGACCGGCAAGGTACTGAGAGAGTGTCTGTCCTGCTTCTCGAGCGTGCAGCTCTGCAGCAGCGCGCACGACCGGATCTATGTCGGTCGCAGATCTTGTGTGTTCGCTCATGGCCTACTCACGGCTCTCGCCGTCACGAGAGCAGCACAGGGTTGATGGTTAGGTTGATATATGCAGTCGTAAGCGTGGTATATCAACCTCGAGCATCAAGCCATCAACAGCACCTCATGGGTAGGTTCCATTCCAACAGGACAGCGTTGGCGAAATGCGCCGGCTGTTCGCCATTTCTGCAGGGTTTCTTGGCGCGGGAGCCTCAGCGGCATCCGGGATTCCGACCGCTACGCTATGGACCCGTGATTTCAAGGCGTCAGGCGTGCAGTCGCCTTGGATCAAACTGCAGACCGACTATTGGGCCGGCCCACATCTAAATGCCGGATTCCGCGAGCCAGGGCCGGATGACGGCGATGTCTTCGACGCCTATTCCGTGACCGGTATCGAGGTCGACTTCCTCGAAATCGGCTCCGCTGGCCCTGAGCGCCGTCTTCAGTTCCGGTGCGTGTTTGCCGTAGGGATCGTCCTTGCCGGTGAGCATCAGCACTCTTGTGCCGGCGAGGTCCGGTTCCGGCGCGCTTTCGAGCGCCGCCATTGCGCGCATCATCACGGCGTTCCTGACGATGCCGGGGTGGAGAAGCAGCACGGCGGCGAGCAGGTTGGCGCCGTTGGAGTAGCCGATGAACACGGTCTTCTCCGGGTCGAGGCCGTAGCTCTCGCGCGCGCCCTCCACGAAGGCGGCAAAGGCTTCCGCTTCCGAGCGAATATCCTGCTGGTCGAATTTCGTCATCGAGAAGCGCCGGAACCAGCGCGGGAAACCTTCCTCGGCGCTGCGGCCGCGCACGCCCAGGAGAGTCGCATGCGGATCGAGCTGATGGCCGAAAGGCAGCATATCGATTTCGTTGCCGCCGCTGCCATGCAGCAGCACGAAGGTGCGATCGTTCGCCTTCTCCGGGCGGTGGAACCGATGGATGAAAGGAAGGTCGCGCTGCGGCACCCTGGGTTCGCCGGGCAGCGCAAATTGCGGCAGCCTGACCAGCGTTGCCGTGGGGTCGCTCGCCAGATGCGGGGGCAGGAACAGCGTCGTGCCGAGAGCATCCGGAGCTTCGTCGACGGTGAAGCCGGGCCCGTCCGTAGCGAGCTCGCAGAGCGCACCGCCAGGCTCGCGTACATAGAGCGAGAAGAAATATTTCCGGTCATGCGCATTGGTGGCGCCGGCGTGCTCCTGCTCGAGATCGGCTCTCACCGCAAGCACGGTCGCCTCATCCGGGGCGCGGAAGGCGATGTGGTCGATCGTGCCGGTGCCGGGGGCGGCACTCCAGAAGCCGCCGGCATCGCGGACATCGATCACGTCCCCGGACGAGGAAGTGAGGCGGCGGATGCTCTCCGTCGCTCCCGTCTCGGTGTAGCCGAAGTGGTTTTGAAGGAAGTGCGCCGTGTCCTTGGGTTTTTCCGTGAGCACCGTTGCGCCGCGTAAGCGGCGGATGGAGTCCGTTTCGGGGATGTCCCGGCCCGCCCAGGGCGCGGGCTCCGCAAGCGCGTTCGTTCCCACCAGCTTGACGATCACGCCGTCCGGATCCTTCAGACGCAGGACCGGTTCGCCGAATTCCTGCGAAGGGCCGGTCGCCTGGATATTGAACTTCAGCGCTCGCGTCATCCAGTAGCCGATGCTTTCGGGCGGAATGGCGAAGGCGATCTCGCTCGGCTGGCCGTAGCCGACCCGGCCCGGAGAGCCGTCCTCCCAGACCAGGAAACTCACGAGAGAGCCCGGCGAGCCCGCGGCGTCGCCGTAGAAGAGATGCAACTGATTGGGATCTTCGTAGCCGCCGGTCCGCTTGACGAGGTGCAGCCCCAGGAAGCCGACATAGAAATCGACATTGGCCTGTACCTTGCGGGCGATCAGGGTGATGTGATGAATGCCGCTCGTCACGGTTTGGTCCTCCCTGCCGTCGTCCCGGCGAGAAACGACTGGAAGGCCTCGCCGTAGTCCGGGTGCCAGCGTGAAAGCGGCGGCCGGTTCTCGACGATGTCTCCCGCTGCCCAAAGGATCCGCTTTTCATCCGTCGGACGCGCGACCTCGTTGTCGGGGCAAAGGATATAGAAGTCGCCGCGGGCAAGGCCCTCCATCATGAAGTCCACCGTCTGTTCCGGCGTCCAGGCGCCGGCCGGCTTTTCCGTGCGTCCTTGCGCGGTGAGGGACGTGTAGACGAAACCGGGGATCAGCAGATGCGCATTGACCTTGCAGTCCTCGGTATTGCGCAGTTCGTGCTGCAGGGCCTCGGTGAAGACCTTCACGCCCGCTTTCGAAAGGTTATAGGCGGGATCGCCGGGCGGCGTGGTGATGCCCTGTTTCGAACCCGTGTTGATGATGAGCGCCGGCTGCCCGTGGGCAATCATGGCCGGGGCAAAGATGCGCGAACCGTTGATAACGCCCCAGAGATTGACGCCGATCACCGCTTCCCAATTTTCGAGCGGGCCGAAGAGGGAACTGCCTGGCTGGACGCCGGCATTGTTCATCAGCACATGGACGTGGCCGAAGCGCTCGCGCGTCGCGCGCGCCAGGGCCACGAGGTCGTCCGCCAGCGACACGTCGGTCTCGATCGCAGCGACATCGCCGGAACCGCCCGGAGCCGCCTTCGCTACCTCGGCTGCCGCTGCCTGCAACTTCTCACCGCCGAGATCCGCGAGCACGACCTTCATTCCGAGGCTGGCGAAGCGCCGTGCCGAGGCAAGGCCGATGCCCGAGGCGGCGCCGGTCACGACGGCGACGTTGTTCTTGTCGATAGCGGAGTAGGACAACATGGGCTTCAATCCTGCTAGATCATGTTCATGAATTCAGGTCGGTCCCCAGCCTAAGTCACGGACCTGATCGACTCCAATATGTCAGAGCGGGATGCGGGCGGAAACCGCGCGCGTTCTTCCAATCCGCTCCAACAACGGGTAGAGGCAGACATAGGGTCTGGCCGCGGGCAAGTCCATGATGCGAGGCGGTGTTCACCAGCTTTCGTCTTCGACCTTGTCGTTCTTTTGCGCCATGCTACCTTGTGAAGTCCGCCCCCATCCGCTCCGGTCCGCCGGGCCTCGAGATACTTCATGATAACCGAAGGAAAATTCACCAAAGGCACGCCCTGCAGGGACTGTCCCTTGCGCCCGCTTCCGCTGTTCCGCCCGTTCAAGGCGGAAGAACTTGCATTCGTCTCCCACTTCAAGATAGGCGAACTCGCCTTCGGCGCGAGCGCGACGATACTCGCAGAAGGGGAGCAAAGCGAACATCTCTTCACGGTACTTTCCGGATGGGGCTTTCGCTACAAGATGCTCGATGACGGCCGGCGACAGATCCTGAACTATGTGATGCCGGGCGATATCGTCGGGCTGCAAGGCACTCTCATGGGCGAGATGCAGCATTCGATCGAGGCGCTTTCGCCGGTCGTTCTCTGCGTCTTCCAGCGTGACAGGCTCGCAGAATTGTACAGGGAGCACCCCGACCTCGCCTATGACCTGACCTGGATCGCAGCGCGCGAGGAGCGGATGCTGGACGAGAATCTGCTGAGCATCGGCCGCCGCTCCGCTGTGGAGCGGGCAGCCTACCTCATCGCCTTTCTCTACCAGAGGGCCGCCACGCTGGAACTCTTCAGCAGCGGTTGGAGCGTTATTCCCGTCACGCAGCAACATGTTGCCGACACGCTCGGCCTCTCGATCGTCCACACCAACAAGACGCTGAAGAAGCTGGCCGCCAGGGGTCTCCTGCGCTGGGCCGAGAAGGGCTGCGACGTCCACGACATCGACGGCTTGCTTGCGCTTGCAGGCTGGGACGGATTGAGCGAGCCGAAGCGGCCGCTGATTTGATGCGAAGCTTCATGCGTCAAATTACGTACAACATGTCTTTTTTAAATGCGCCCGGCCTACCGGGTGTCCTATTAGCCGCTTCTTTGAGGTCTCGAGAATCGAGGAGACCGAGGATGCAGATATAATGCCAGTCAGTCAGGTTCCGCCGGCCATCAAGTCAGTCCTCGTCCTCGAGGATAATTTCCTTATCGCACTGGACATGGAGGAGATGCTCGTCGCTCTCGGGGTGACGAGCGTTGACGTCGCCACCACCAAGTCAAAGGCGATGGAACTCATCGCGGATCATACGTACGATTTCGCAATTCTCGACATCAACCTGGGGGATGACACGAGCTTTGCCGTTGCCGATGCGCTGATGGCACGGGGCATCAGCTTCGGCTTCACCAGCGGCTACGGGGAACTGTTGGCGCTGCCCAGCCATCTTCGCGATGTCCCGAGGATCGACAAACCCTTCAGCGAGGGAACGCTCGGCAGCCTCATCGCCACGGCCGCCCCTTCGAGAGACATGTGACCGCGGTTGCGGGTCACGCCCTGCCGCGCGAGATGAACCAGGGATTGGCGAAGTCGCTGTCATCCGATTGATTGCGCTTGCCGTAGCCAAGCGGATTGCCCGCCATCGTCAGTGTTTCACCGCCTGCCGACCTCAGGATCGCGTCGCCCGCCGCGGTGTCCCACTCCATCGTCCGGCTGAAGCGCGGATAGATGTCCGCAATGCCTTCGGCCAGCAGGCAAAACTTCAGCGATGAGCCGACGGCCTCATGATCGCTGATGCCCTGATCGGTGAGGAAGGAGATCGTCTCGGGGCTGTTGTGCCAGCGGCTGGTAAGCGCCATCGGCCGGTCGCCGCAACGGCGGCAGCCGATGGTGGTCCATTCGCCCGTGACCTGTCCATCCTCGACCACCGCCTTCTTCGCCATGCCGGCGGCCGCCGAATAGATGAGGCCGAGAGCCGGTGCGTAGACGACACCGACGACGGGTGCACCGTTTTCTACGAGCCCGATATTCACAGTGAAATGGCTGTTACGTTCGACGAATTCCTTCGTGCCGTCCAGCGGGTCGACGAGGAAGAACCGCTTTCCGGCGATATCGGGAACGCGACCTGCGGCGACCTCCTCCTCCGCGACGATCGGAATATCCGGAAAGGCGGCGGCCAGATCGGCAAGGATGATCCGCTCGGCACGATGGTCCGCATCGGTCACGGGCGAGGCGTCAGCCTTGTAGGTGACAGCCGGACCGGCACGGTAAATTTCCAGGATGGCTTGTCCGGCGGCGAGTGCCGATGTTTCCAGTATGTCCAGCATTGCTTCCTGTTCTTGCGGTCGAGGCGATTCGCTTTGGAGCGCCTCGCCTCTTATCAGACGGGCAACGGCCACTGTAGCACTTGAATTGCTGCGCGGGTCACTTGCCGCGGCGGGCCCGGGGCTTCCCACCAAAGTAACGCGCCTCACTTCATTGCCGCTTTCAGCCCTTTGCTGCCGAAGTTGGCTATTTCGGAAGCGAATGCTGCTGAAATTTTCATTTTTCTGGCTCCAAAAGTGTCAAATCGATTTTATCGCGGAACAATTTGGTGGTGGCGCATTTTTTAGCTTTCATTTTCATTTGAAAGCGGTATGAAATCGGGCTTAGAGCATGCTCGAAAACGAGTATTAAAAAACAAGAGATCGGACCGACAGGATCCGGTCCAGGGGAAGATTGATGGAGTATTTTGTCCAGCAGCTCGTCAACGGGCTGACGCTTGGGTCTATTTATGGTATGATCGCGATCGGTTATACCATGGTCTACGGCATCATCGGCATGATCAACTTCGCCCACGGCGATATCTTCATGCTTGGCGGCTTTGCCGCATTGATCGTCTTCTTGCTTCTCACGACATTCATTGCCGGCGTGCCGGTTGTACTGGCGCTTTTGATCATGATGGTCGTCGGTATGCTGACGGCTGCGCTTTGGAACTGGACCATCGAGCGCGTGGCCTATCGCCCGCTTCGCGGCTCCTTCCGTCTGGCGCCGCTGATCACGGCGATCGGCATGTCGATCGTGCTGTCGAACTTCATTCAGGTGACGCAGGGTCCGCGGAACAAGCCGATCCCGCCGCTGGTCTCCTCGGTCTATGACCTGTTCGGCATCTCGGTTTCGCTGAAGCAGATCATCATCGTCGTCATCACGGCAATCCTGCTTTCGGTCTTCTGGTACATCGTCAACCGAACTCCGCTCGGACGAGCCCAGCGTGCGACCGAACAGGACCGCAAGATGGCAGCCTTGCTCGGTGTCGATGTCGATCGGACGATCTCGGTGACCTTCATCATGGGAGCCGCACTCGCCGCCGTCGCCGGGACGATGTACCTGATGTATTACGGCGTGGTCGTGTTCACCGACGGTTTCGCTCCGGGTGTCAAGGCGTTTACCGCTGCCGTTCTCGGTGGGATCGGCTCGCTTCCCGGCGCCGTGCTCGGCGGCTTGCTGATCGGCCTCATCGAGTCGCTGTGGTCCGCCTACTTCACCATCGACTACAAGGATGTCGCGACCTTCTCGATTCTCGCGATCGTCCTGATCTTCAAGCCGTCAGGTATTCTCGGACGACCGGAAGTCGAGAAGGTATAGTTCCATGGCAAATGTCGCATCCACAACCGCAAGCGCCGGCAGCGAGCTGACGGCGCGGGCGCTCCGCGAGGCTGTCTTTGCGGGCCTCATCACGCTCGGCATGTTCGTGCTCTTCGTCGGCCTCAAGACCGACCAGAACATCCGCAACGAACTCATCCTCACGCAGCGCTGGGGCCTGCTCGCGACCTTCGTGACCATCGCCATGGTTGGCCGCTTCCTCATGGTCGCCTATGTCCAGCCGCGGCTGGCGCAGCGCAAGGCGGCGAAGGCGGCCGCGCCCGATGTGGTGAAGGAGGAGACGTTCTTCAGCCGCAACTGGTCGAAGATCGCGGTCATCCTGCTGCTGATCTACCCACCGGTGATCGTCGCGCTCGTGGGCGTCCAGGGATCGCTGAAATGGGTCGACAATTTCGGCATTCAGATTCTCATCTACGTGATGCTTGCCTGGGGCCTCAACATCGTCGTCGGTCTCGCCGGACTGCTCGATCTCGGCTATGTGGCCTTCTATGCCGTCGGCGCCTATTCCTACGCGCTGCTCTCCAGCTATTTCGGCCTGTCCTTCTGGGTGCTGCTGCCGATTGCCGGCCTTCTCGCCGCCTGCTGGGGCGTCGTCCTCGGCTTTCCGGTGCTGCGCCTCAGGGGCGACTACCTCGCCATCGTGACGCTCGCTTTCGGCGAGATCATCCGCCTCGTGCTGATCAATTGGACAGAGGTCACGAAAGGCACGTTCGGCGTTTCCGGCATCGCCAAGGCGACGCTCTTCGGTATCAAGTTCGATGCTACGAAGGACGGCTTCGCGGCAATGATGGGCCTGCCGATGTCTTCGGCCTATTACAAGATCTTCCTGTTCTATCTGATCCTCGGCCTCGCCCTGCTGACGGCCTTCGTCACGATCCGGCTGCGCCGGATGCCGATCGGCCGCGCCTGGGAGGCGTTGCGGGAAGACGAGATCGCCTGCCGGTCCCTCGGTATCAACACCGTCACCACAAAGCTGACGGCGTTTGCGACGGGGGCGATGTTCGGCGGCTTTGCCGGTTCGTTCTTCGCCGTGCGTCAGGGCTTCGTCTCGCCGGAATCCTTCGTCTTCCTGGAATCCGCCGTTATCCTCGCCATCGTGGTTCTCGGCGGCATGGGCTCGCTGACGGGCATCGCCATCGCCGCCGTCGTCATGATCGGCGGCACGGAAATCCTGCGTGAACTGACCTTCCTCAAGATGATCTTCGGACCGACCTTCACGCCGGAACTCTATCGCATGCTGATCTTCGGCCTCGCCATGGTCGTCGTCATGGTCTGGAAGCCGCGCGGCTTCGTCGGATCACGCGAGCCGACCGCGTTCCTGCGCGAACGCAGGGCAATCTCCGGCAGCTTCACCAAAGAGGGGCACGGCTGATGGCCTTTGGGACCGACACCATGACAAAAGACCCCATCCTCAAGGTTGAACGCCTGTCGATGCGCTTCGGCGGTCTCATGGCCATCAACGACTTCTCCTTCGAGGCGGAGCGCGGCGAGATCACCGCGCTGATCGGTCCGAACGGAGCGGGCAAGACGACGGTGTTCAACTGCATCACCGGTTTCTACAAACCGACGATGGGCATGATCACCATGCGGCAGAAGTCGGGCGCCGAATTCCTTCTGGAACGGCTGCCGGATTTCGAGATCACCAAAAAGGCCAAGGTGGCTCGGACCTTCCAGAACATCCGCATGTTCTCGGGCCTGACGGTGCTCGAAAATCTGCTCGTTGCCCAGCACAACAAGCTGATGCGGGCATCCGGCTATACCATTCTCGGCCTGTTCGGCTTCCCGGCCTATCGCGAGGCATCCAGGGAATCGATCGAGCTCGCCAGGCACTGGCTCGAAAAGGCATCGCTGACCGAGCGGGCCGACGATCCGGCCGGCGACCTGCCCTATGGCGCTCAGCGGCGGCTCGAGATCGCCCGCGCAATGTGTACCGGGCCGGAGCTTCTCTGCCTGGACGAGCCCGCGGCGGGTCTCAATCCGCGTGAATCGCTCGCCCTCAATGCGCTGCTGCAGGAGATCCGCCGCGATACCGGCACCTCCATCCTGTTGATCGAGCACGATATGTCCGTGGTGATGGAAATATCGGATCACGTCGTCGTGCTCGAATACGGTCAGAAGATTTCCGACGGCAACCCGGACTTCGTGAAGAACGATCCAAGGGTCATTGCGGCCTATCTGGGTGTCGAGGATGAAGAGGTTGAAGAGGTGATCGGAGAAATCGAGGAAATCGAGGGCGAGCGTGGGGGGCCCGGACAATGACTGCGCCCCTGCTGCATGTGAGAAGCGTCGAGACCTATTACGGCAACATCCGCGCGCTGAACGGCGTCGACATGGAGGTCCATCGCGGCGAGATCGTTGCGCTGATCGGCGCCAATGGCGCCGGGAAATCGACGCTCATGATGACGATCTGCGGCAGCCCGCAGGCGCGCACCGGCTCGGTTCACTTCGACGGCCAGGACATCACGCGTCTGCCGACGCATGAGATCGCGCGTCTGAGGATTGCCCAGTCGCCGGAAGGGCGCCGGATTTTCCCGCGCATGACGGTGCTCGAGAACCTCCAGATGGGTGCGAGCCTCGACAATCTGAAGCACTTCAAGGAAGACGTCGAAAAGGTCTTCACGCTTTTCCCGCGGCTCAAGGAGCGGCAGGCGCAGCGTGGGGGTACGCTTTCGGGAGGCGAGCAGCAGATGCTGTCGATCGGCCGTGCGCTGATGGCCCGTCCGAAGCTCCTGCTGCTCGACGAGCCGTCGCTCGGGCTTGCGCCGCTGATCGTCAAGGGCATCTTCGAAGCGATCAAGGTGCTCAACAAGAACGAGGGACTCACCGTGTTCCTCGTCGAGCAGAACGCCTTCGGAGCGCTCAAGCTCTCCGATCGAGGCTATGTAATGGTCAACGGCCGTGTGACGATGAGCGGGTCGGGCAAGGACCTCCTCGCCAATCCGGAGGTTCGCGCGGCCTATCTCGAAGGCGGCCGCCATTGATCCGCCGCGTCTGGAGTTGAGTGAGATGCAGGGAATTCTCTACGAAGAAGCCTCGATCTGGCAGTTTTTATTCATCACCTGCGTTCTCGGGGGCTGGACGGCGTGGCGGACTGGCAAGAGCGTCGCGGAAAGCTGGGGTGGCGTTCCGCGGCTCGTGATTTATGTCGCGCTTTTGGGCTGGGGCATCCGCTTCATCCATCATGCGCTTTTCAACGGGACGATGTTCACCCTGCAATACTATATCGTGGACACGCTCGTCCTTTTGTTGTTTGCTACCGCTGGTTTCCGTTACTATCGGACCAAGCAAATGGCCAGCATGTACTATTGGCTTTATGAAAAAACCTCGCCTTTCTCCTGGAAGGCAAAATAAGGGAACAGCGCGTGCCGGTCCGCGCGGCCGGTGCGAAAGAACACCGGCGCAATGATGGTGGGCATTGCGCAGGCTTATGAAACGAGACCCGCTCGAATAATTGGGAGTAACAAGATGAAAAAGTCTCTTCTGTCGGCCGTTGCGCTGACAGCAATGGTCGCCTTCAGCGGCACCGCGTGGGCTGACATCCTGGTCGGTGTCGGTGGTCCGTTGACTGGTCCGAACGCCGCCTTCGGCGCGCAGCTCCAGAAAGGTGCAGAACAGGCGGCCGAGGACATCAATGCTGCAGGTGGCATCAATGGGGAACAGATCAAGGTCGTACTCGGCGACGACGTTTCGGATCCCAAGCAGGGTGTTTCCGTCGCCCAGAAATTCGTGGCCGATGGCGTGAAATTCGTCGTTGGTCACTTCAACTCGGGCGTCTCGATTCCCGCATCGGAAATCTATGCGGAAAACGGCATCCTGCAGGTGACGCCAGCCTCGACCAACCCGCAGTTCACCGAACGCGGCCTGTGGAACACCTTCCGCACCTGCGGCCGTGACGACCAGCAGGGCGCCGTTGCGGGCGCCTATATCGCGGCCAATTTCAAGGACGCGAAAGTCGCCGTCATTCACGACAAGACCCCCTATGGTCAGGGCCTTGCCGACGAAACCAAGAAGTCGATGAACGAAGCCGGCGTCACCGAGGCCCTCTATGAAGGCATCAACACCGGCGACAAGGACTTCTCCGCACTTATCGCCAAGATGAAGCAGGCTGGTGTCTCGATCGTCTATTACGGCGGTCTGCACACGGAAGCCGGCCTGATCATGCGTCAGATGAAGGACCAGGGCCTGAAGGCGACGATGATGTCGGGCGACGGCATCGTCTCGAACGAACTGGCCTCGATTGCCGGCGATGCGGTCGACGGCACGCTGATGACCTTCGCACCGGACCCGCGCAAGAGCCCGGCCGCCAAGGACCTCGTCGAGAAGTTCCGCGCCGCCGGCTTCGAGCCTGAAGCCTACACGCTCTATGCCTATGCGGCCCTTCAGGTGATCGCAGAAGGCGCCAAGGCCGCCGGCAACACCGATCCGCAGGCGGTCGCCGAAGCCATCAAGGCCAAGGGCCCGTTCAAGACGGCAATCGGCGAGCTCGGCTTTGACGAAAAGGGCGACATCACCCGCCCGGACTACGTCATGTACACCTGGAAGAAGGGTGACGACGGCAAGTTCAGCTACTTCCAGAACGAATAGTTCTTTTTCATAGGCAATCTGGAAGGCCCGGCGGCATACGCCGGGCCTTCTGCTGTTTGGAGCCAGCGAGATTGCTTGGAAGAGCAAATCGGACGATCAGAAGGGTCTAAGTGTTAGAGCGGGCTGAGGAAAAGTGTGTGCGGTTTTCCGGCCGCATCCCGCGTCTCGACTTCTTGGAATAGATCACGGCGATGTTTTTAGGTCGACCCGACCTAAAACATCGAGGCCATTTCTGATGCGCGTGCATGACGGTAATGATTTCGATGTCTCGCCCGACGCGATAGGGAATAATGTAGGGAATGTCTGTAAGCACGATTTCGCGAGTGCCTTTGATACGGCCGACCCGCCCCGTGCCGGGCAAGTCTGCGAGTGAGTCGACGGCCGCCACGATCCGTGCAACGACACGCGCCGCAGCATCGGGATTGTCCTTCTCGATAAACGCGCCGATATCATCCAGCCGCCGCAACCCCTGCAACGTCAGCGGATACGTTTTCCGCTCATGACTGACGGGCGGGCCTGACGTATTTCCTGACGACCTTTGCCACGTCTTCTTCATCAGCGAACTTGCCTCGATCGGCCTCCGCCAATCCGGCCTCGATTTCGGCAAGCTGCCATTCCTCGCGGGCGACATAATCCTCGATGGCCTGAGCGGCCATATAGGAACGAGAGCGGTCCAGTTTCTCAGCGATCTGCTCGAGTTTACTTGCTGTCTCGTCCGAAACGCGCACCGTGAATGCGGTCATGGGTCCAACTCCCGTGGTTCGATAGGACTGTTTGTGAACCACTCTGGTTTGTCAAGGTTCCATTCGAGAGCCGACGCTTCCTGTTCAATGACGCACTTTATCGCAGCAGCGACGCCCGGAGAGCCGCGATTTCTTGTTTCAGCCGGGCGACCTCTGCCGGCTCCATTCCCGTCGCATCGGCAATGCCGATCGGAACGCGGCTTGCTTTTTCCCTGAGCGCGCGGCCGGTCTCGGTCAGTCGCACACGCACTTGCCGCTCATCGGCCTTGTCGCGGTTCCGCAAAATGTAGCCCATGGCTTCCAGCCGCTTCAGCATGGGAGTGAGGGTGCTCGACTCCAGGAACAGCTTCTCGCCCAGACTGCCGACGGTCTGGTCGTCCTTTTCCCAAAGAGCAACCATCACGAGGTATTGCGGGTAGGTCAGGTCGAGCTCGTCGAGGAGCGGCTTGTAGACACGCGTGAAGGCGTGATTTGCGGAGTAGATCGCAAAGCACAGGAAGTTGTCGAGCTTCATGAGTTCCTCCGAGGAGGGGAGGTTTGTCTTCGCCATCGCTTCGGTCCCGGTTGTCGTGCCCACTAAAATAAATCGTTCGCGATATAATCGCAAGGTATTGACATCGGACGGAGCGCACGATAAATATCGCACACGATTTAATCGCCTTCGATATAAAATTGCGTTAGCGGTTGGATCGTGAATTTTGACCGGATTTCAGGGAAAGGAGCATTTCCAATGACCAAGTCTCAGGTGAAGACAACCACGAACGACGTCTCCCGCAGAGAAATTCTGGCAGGCGCAATCGGCGCCGCCACCGCCGCGGCCGCTCTCTCGGCCGCCAGCCCGGCCGGCGCCGGGGGTGAGCCGCCCGCCGGTGCGGCGGCCCCTGGAGCAACCGGCAGCAGGATCATCACGCGTGATGGCGTCGAGATCTACTACAAGGACTGGGGTCCGAAGGGCGGGCCTGTGGTCATCCTCAGCCATGGCTGGCCGCTTTCGTCGGATAGCTGGGAGGCACAGGCCTTCTATCTCGCCAATAACGGCTTTCGGGTCGTCACCCATGACCGCCGCGGCCACGGCCGTTCGAGCCAGCCATGGGACGGCAACGACATGGACCATTATGCCGACGATCTCGCCGATCTGATCGAAACGCTGGACCTCAAGGATATCTTCCTTGCCGGCTTCTCGACCGGCGGCGGCGAAGTCGCCCGTTATATCGGACGCCACGGCACGGCCCGCGTCGCCAAGGCAGGACTGATCTCGGCAGTGCCGCCCTTGATGGTCAAGACCGACGACAACCCCGGCGGTCTGCCAAAGGAGGTGTTCGACGGCCTGCAGGCCGCCAGCCTCGCCGATCGCTCACAGCTTTACCGGGACATCGCCTCGGGCCCGTTCTTCGGCTTCAACCGGCCCGGCGCGAAACCTTCGCAGGGCATGATCGACAGTTTCTGGCTGCAGGGCATGACGGCCGGTCACAAGAACGCCTATGACTCCATCGTCGCCTTTTCGCAGACGGATTTCACGGAGGACTTGAAGAAGTTCGATGTGCCGACGCTCATCATCCATGGCGACGATGACCAGGTCGTGCCCATCGACGCGGCCGCGCGTGCCTCCAAGAAGCTGGTCCCTCAGGCCGAGCTGAAGGTTTATTCGGGTGCTCCGCACGGCATCACGGATACCCACAAGGACCAGCTCAACAAGGACCTGATCGACTTCGCAAGGTCCTGAGACAGCGGGATTGCTGCAGGCAAAGCAGCTGAAAAGGGCACCGCCGGGTGCCCTTTTTGTATCTGACCGGCTACCCATCGGCTCGATTTCATGCACTATCCGGAAGGATTCCGGGAGACATATGATGACCGCCAAGCCGCGCATTCTTATCACTCGCCGCTGGCCGCAGGCCGTGGAGCGGGTTTTGGCCGAAAGGTTCGATACAGTCCTAAACGAGGAGGACCGGCCGCTCGACAGGAGCGCGCTCGCAGACGCCTTGCGCAATTTCGATGCGGTGCTGCCGACCGTCTCGGACCGGCTGCCGGCCGATGTTTTCACGGGCGGAGGTCTTCGCACCCGGATCCTCGGCAATTTCGGCGTAGGCTACAATCACATCGACGCCGGAGCTGCCAAGGAAGCCGGCATCGTGGTGACGAATACGCCCGGCGTTCTGACCGATTGCACTGCTGATCTCGCCGTATCGCTGCTGCTCGCCGCCGCGCGCCGGACCGGCGAAGGCGAGCGGCAGGTGAGGGCGGGCGCCTGGGAGGGGTGGCGGCCGACCCACATGATCGGAACGAAGGTGACGGGCAAGACGCTCGGCATCATCGGCTTCGGGCGCATCGGAAAAGCCATGGCGAAGCGCTGCCATTTCGGCTTCGACATGGACATCGTCTTCTACAACCGCTCCAGGGTAGCGCCGGAGGAAGCGGCGCGCTTCGGGGCCCGCCAGCTCGATACGGTCGAGGACGTGCTCAAGGCAGCGGACTTCGTATCGCTGCATTGCCCGGGCGGCGGCGAGAACCGGCATTTGATCAACGCGGCGCGCCTTGCGGCAATGAAGCCGGGCGCCTATCTCATCAACACGGCGCGGGGCGATGTCGTGGACGAAGAGGCATTGATCGAGGCCCTTGAGAAGGGCGTGATCCGCGGCGCCGGGCTCGATGTCTATGAGGCGGAGCCTGACGTTCCCACCCGTCTGCGAGCGCTCGAAAACGTCGTGCTGCTGCCGCATCTCGGCAGTGCCACGGAGGAGACGCGCACGGCAATGGGGATGAAGGTCGTCGACAACATCACGGCGTTCTTCGCGGGCCTGGAGCCGCCGGACCGGGTGACGTGATCTCGGCACTTCGGCAACGCGGTTCGGGCGAAGACCCGTCCGCAGGGGAGCTTCGGCAAACGTCCATGGAACCGGCAGCGATCATCGCACCGCAGCGGGCGAGGGGAGAGGGGCGGCTCGTCGCCAAGGCTGAAGGCGGCCGCACGCGCATCGCCGAGCTCTACCAGGAAGGCTGCGCCAAGATCCGTCTGCCGAAGACCTTCGATGCCTCGATGGAGGCCGTGCTCATCAATTCGTCGGGCGGCGTGACGGGCGGTGACCGGCTTTCCTGGGAGTTCAGGGCGGGCAAAGGCACGAAACTCACGCTGACGACGCAGGCCTGCGAGAAGGTCTACAAGGCAGCCGCCGGCACGGCCGAGATTGCGACGCGCATATCGGTCGCCGCCGGCGCTCACGTCGACTGGCTGCCGCAGGAGACGATTCTCTTCGATCGGTCGGCCCTGTCGCGGAGCCTCGAGGTCGACCTCGCCGCCGATGCATCCTTTCTCGCGGTGGAGGCCGTTCTGATCGGCCGCAAGGCCATGGGCGAGGAGGTGCGCGCCGGCCTCTTCCGCGACAATTGGCGAATTCGAAGCGGCGGCAGGCTGATCCACGCGGAGAACCTCGCCTTGGCCGGCGACATCGCGGCGCTTGCGTCCCGGCGAGCGGTGCTCGACGGCGCTGCCGCCTTCGCGACCCTCGTCTATGCCGCGCCGGACTGCGAGTCGCAGCTTTCCAAACTGCGCTTGGCGCTCGCGGGACATGCCCTGTCCGGCGTCAGCCATTACGACGTCGGCGGTCGCGGCAAGATCGTCGCCCGCGTTGCTGCGGCCGATGGGTTCGCGCTCAGAAAAATCCTCATCCCGCTCATTTCGCACTTGCGTAAAGACGCGTCAGTGCCGAAAGTCTGGACTCTCTGATCCCTGCAATCGATCTGGACGGCGACGCATGAATCTCACTCCGCGCGAAAAAGACAAGCTGTTGATTTCCATGGCGGCGATGGTCGCGCGCCGGCGGCTCGAGCGGGGCGTGAAACTCAATCATCCCGAGGCGATCGCCCTCATCACCGACTTCGTCGTGGAAGGCGCGCGAGACGGCCGTTCCGTCGCCGAGCTGATGGAGGCAGGCGCCCATGTTCTCACCCGCGATCAGGTGATGGAGGGCATTGCGGAGATGATCCACGACATCCAGGTCGAGGCGACTTTTCCCGACGGGACGAAGCTCGTCACCGTCCACGAGCCTATCCGTTAACGAGGAGGCACCATGCTCAGCCTGCGTCCGAACTGCGAATGCTGCGATCGAGACCTGCCACCCGATAGCGGCGATGCGATGATCTGCACCTTCGAGTGTACCTTTTGCGCCGGCTGTGCGGAAACGAAGCTTGGCGGGACTTGCCCGAATTGCGGCGGCGAACTGGTTCGGCGCCCGGTGCGGCCCGCGGCAATGCTGAAGAGATATCCGGCATCGACGGAGCGCGTCCTGAAGCCTCAGGGCTGTGCGCCCGAACGAGCCGCCTGAGGGGAACGAACATGATTCCAGGTGAGATTATCGCCGCCGCCGGTGAGATCGAGTTGAATGCGGGCCTCGAAACCGTCAGCATCGAGGTTGCCAACTCCGGGGACCGACCGGTGCAGGTCGGCAGCCATTATCATTTCGCCGAGACCAATCCGGGCCTGATCTTCGACCGTGACGCCGCGCGCGGCAAGCGGCTCGACATTCCTGCGGGTACGGCCGTCCGCTTCGAGCCGGGACAGACACGGCAGGTGACGCTCATCCCGCTTTCGGGAAAACGCGAGGTTTTCGGCTTCCGCCAGCAGGTCATGGGGAAGCTATGAGAGCGGCCGCTCCTGCTTTGAGCCTGTTGTTGTGCTGCACGGCTTCCGCCAATGCGCAACAGCCTGAGCCGGATTGCCGGAAGGCCGTGACCCAGATGGATCTCAACATTTGCGCCGATCAGGACTACCGGGCGGCGGATGCGGAGCTGAATAAGACCTACCGCCTTGCGGTCGCGGCCATGCAGGCGACCGACAAGGAGCTTGGCGACATCGACGCGGCTTACGCCGGAGCGCTCGAGGCACTGAAAAAAGCCCAACGGGCCTGGATCGGCTATCGCGACGGCCAATGCGAACTCGCCGGGTTCGAGGCGAGGGGCGGCTCGATGGAACCCATGCTGGTCTCCGGTTGCCTCGCAGAGCTGACACGCAAGCGCACCGCCGAGCTCAAGGAACTCATGGAATCTGCGGAGAATTGATCATTGCAAAGCGGCCGCGTCATCATGATCGTTGGCAATGGTGACGTGCCCGAGGGCGCTGCCGCGACGATCGATGCAGCCGATCTGGTGATCCGTTTCAACGATTGCCGCTCGGTCGGGAAGGGCGGCAGCAGGACCGATATCATCGCCGTCTGCAACACCGGCCGCCCGGCACTGTCCATGCTCGGCGGCGGGCGCTGGAAGACGAGTGCGGCGGTCCGGCAGGCACGCGAGCTATGGAGCGTCCGCTCCGGAGCCAGGTTCGCCGCGATGCGGGCAGCACTTGCCGGGACCCATCCGGATCTCGACGATTTCTGCGACGACTATACGGCCGGCTTCGAGAGCTTCGCGCGGGCTACGGCACGCAAGCACCGGGTCATCGCGGCCGAGACGCATGACCGGCTGGAGCGCGATCTCGCCCGCTTCGCGCCGTCGCCTTATGTCGCGCCGTCGAGCGGCCTGGTGGTGATTGCCGACATCGTGTCGAGCTTTGCCGCAGCCGGCGACGATGTCGTGCTTGCCGGCTTCTGCCATATCGGCTGGCAGTGGCACCCGTTCGCCGCCGAGCGCCGCTATGTCGATGCGCTCGCAGCGCAAGGGCGGCTTCGCCGACTTCATCCATTTGCCTCTTCAGATTTGCCCCAGGGAGCCTGATCCATGTCCTACAGAATGTCGCGCGCGGCCTATGCCAACATGTTCGGTCCGACCGTGGGCGACAAGGTGCGCCTCGCCGACACCGAGCTCTTCATCGAGGTCGAGAAGGATTTCACCACGCATGGCGAGGAGGTGAAGTTCGGGGGCGGCAAGGTCATCCGTGACGGCATGGGCCAAAGCCAGGTGACGCGCGAAGGCGGCGCGGTCGACACGGTGATCACCAATGCGCTTATCCTCGATCATTGGGGGATCGTGAAGGCGGATATCGGGCTGAAGGACGGGCGGATCGCGGCAATAGGCAAGGCCGGCAATCCGGACATGCAACCGGGCGTCACCATTATCGTCGGCCCGGGCACGGAGGTTATCGCCGGCGAGGGCAAGATCGTCACGGCCGGGGGCATGGACAGCCATATACACTTCATCTGCCCGCAGCAGATCGAAGAGGCGTTGATGAGCGGCCTGACCTGCATGCTCGGCGGCGGGACGGGACCGGCGCACGGTACGCTCGCCACGACCTGCACGCCCGGACCGTGGCACATCGCCCGCATGATCGAAGCGGCCGATGCGTTTCCGATGAATCTCGCCTTTGCGGGCAAGGGAAATGCGTCGCTGCCCGGCGCGCTCGTGGAAATGGTACTCGGCGGCGCGACCTCGCTGAAGCTGCACGAGGATTGGGGCACGACGCCGGCCGCCATCGACTGCTGCCTCTCCGTTGCCGACGAATACGACGTGCAGGTTATGATCCATACCGACACACTCAACGAAAGCGGCTTCGTCGAGGATACGATCGCGGCGATCAAGGGCAGGACGATCCACGCCTACCACACGGAAGGCGCCGGCGGCGGGCATGCGCCTGATATCATCAGGATCTGCGGCCAGCCGAACGTCATCCCGTCCTCGACCAATCCGACGCGGCCCTATACGGTGAACACGCTTGCGGAACATCTCGACATGCTGATGGTATGCCATCACCTGTCGCCCACCATTCCGGAAGACATCGCCTTCGCCGAAAGCCGCATCCGCAAGGAGACGATCGCAGCGGAGGATATCCTCCACGATATCGGCGCCTTCTCGATCATTTCCTCCGACAGCCAGGCGATGGGGCGGGTCGGCGAGGTGGCGATCCGCACCTGGCAGACCGCCGACAAGATGAAGCGCCAGCGCGGACGGCTCAAGGAGGAGACCGGCGACAACGACAATTTCCGGGTCAAGCGCTACATCGCCAAATATACGATCAACCCGGCGATAGCCCATGGCCTCAGCCATGAGATCGGCTCGCTCGAGGTCGGCAAGCGCGCCGATCTGGTCCTCTGGAATCCCGCCTTCTTCGGCGTGAAGCCCGACATGGTGCTTCTCGGCGGCACGATCGCCGCAGCACCCATGGGCGACCCGAACGCCTCCATCCCCACGCCGCAGCCGGTCCACTACCGGCCGATGTTCGGCGCCTATGGAAAGAGCCGGACCAACTCCTCCGTCACCTTCGTCTCGCAGGCGTCGCTCGATGCCGGGCTCGCCGGCAGGCTCGGCGTCGCCAAGGAGCTCGTCGCTGTCCAGAACACCCGCGGCGGCATCGGCAAGGCGTCGATGATCCACAACAGCCTGACGCCGCATATCGAGGTCGACCCGGAAACCTACGAGGTCCGCGCCGACGGCGAGCTCCTGACCTGCGAGCCGGCGACGGTGCTGCCGATGGCGCAGCGGTATTTCCTGTTCTAGGTTCTATAGCCCTTAGATCGTGGCACGATGCACGCCCGTGAGGTGCGCGACTTCCGCCACCGGCTCCTTGTCCTCATGGATGAGTTGGCGCGCGTGCGCGATCTGCTCGGCCAATAGGGTAGGGAAAGGGCCGAACCGCACGCCTCGCGCCTTCGCCGCGATCCGGCCGGCCCGCTCTCATCATCTAGCTACTGCATGTTTCCTTTAATCGTATCGGATTAAAGGACAAAAACATGCAGCAAATCAAAGTGCTACAGCGACCTTTGCGCGTCTGATAAGACGCGCGGCGCTGTAGGGCCGTAGGGCCGGCCCAGGATGGGTTTATAGGCTGCAACATTGCCTCTTTGCCGGCAACGCAGCAATCAGGCAATCGCCGCAAGCCCTCTTTTCTGAACAACGGTCAGCAATCGCAGCGCCGGCCCTCCCGGCTTCTTCACCCCGCGCTCCCAATCGGACACAAGTCCCTTGCTCACATTGAGGTAGCGGGCAAAGACAGGCTGCGAGATATGTTCACGCTCCCGAATGGCGCGAATTTCCTCCGGGGTCATTGGCTCCACGGCCGTCAAGCAGGCGTCGTCGAATTCGCGCATCGTCTGCTTGTCGATCGCGCCGGCTTCAAACAGGCTCTCCATGGTTTCATGAATGGCCGCCATTGCCTCACTCTTATACTTCTTCGCCATCTTCAACCTCCGAAAAGCGCCCTTTCCCGATCAGCACGGCCATTTGCGCATCTGATAGCGCAAGGAGTTCCTTCGCCATCTTCTTGAACAGGGCTTCTTCGCCGTCTTCAATGTTGGCCTGTTCACTCTTTGCAAAGCCGAAAACGAAGAATGCCCGCTGTTCCAGCCTAAACAGGATGATCGTGCGATAACCGCCAGACTTCCCTTGCCCCGCCCTCGCGACACGCTGTTTGATCACGCCGCCGCCAAGATCGGCGACAATCTGGCCTCGTTCGGCGCGGCGCACCGCGTCTATCAAGGCGGCGTCCGCGATCCTTTGCTTTCGAGTAAAACGCTCGAACCAAGCGCTCTTAAAAATTCGAACCGCCATCCTATCCGTCCATATATAACACAAAGCGTTACACTTCAAGGTGCGGTGCTGTCTGTGCAAATTGCCTCAATGCCAGCAATTACGTCTGTACTTTTTTCAGCAGTTGGCAAGCGCAGCTCGGTTGGTTGCCCTGCAGCCATGCGCCTTCCGCATGGCTGCCATGAGGGGCGGTGTGAATCGTCGCTTTGATGCTGCACTGCAGCGGAAATTTCGTTAGGAAGGGCACTCGATTTCCGCCGGCGCGCCTGTCCTCCCAAGACTGCGCCGCCGGCAGCCAGTTCTTAGGAGATGATGATGCTCGGCAGAAAAGTTCCCGCTGTAACCTTCCGCACCCGCGTCCGCGACGAGTCCGTCGGCGGTTCCAATCCGTTCCGCTGGCAGGACGTTACCTCGGACGACTATTTCGCCGGCAAGCGCGTCGTGCTGTTTTCGCTGCCGGGTGCTTTCACCCCGACCTGCTCGACCTACCAGCTGCCGGACTTCGAAAAGCTTACCTCCGAATTCCGGGCTCTCGGGGTCGACGAGATCTACTGCGTCTCCGTCAACGACGCCTTCGTGATGAACGCCTGGGGCAAATCGCAGGGCCTCGAGAACGTCAAGCTCATTCCGGACGGTTCGGGCGAGTTCACCCGCAAGATGGGCATGCTCGTCGCCAAGGATAATCTCGGCTTCGGCATGCGCTCCTGGCGCTATGCCGCCGTCATCAACAACGGCGTTGTCGAGCAGTGGTTCGAAGAGGAAGGCTACTCCGACAATTGCGACAGCGATCCCTACGGTGTCTCCTCGCCGCAGAACATCCTCGCGGCGCTGAAGTCCAAGAAGCTCGCCGCCTGATCCCGATTTTACCGAATCGATAAAGCCCCGGCTGCCGCAAGCAGGTTCCTGAAAATCCACGCGATTTTCGCCTTCTTGCTGGTGCCGGGGCTTTTTCTTGCTACAGTGAAGACTTCCAGGAGGAAGCGGATGTGGGGGCGCGAACCATGCACGTTTCCTCGTTTCACCGGTAAGGGAATGCAGAAATCCATGGTTTACATCATTGCATATCTGACGGCGCATGCGGGCAAGGGCGACGAGGTCGTGGCACTGACGACGCCGCTGATCGAAGCGACGCTGAAAGAGGCCGGTTGCGTCAGCTATGAGCTCTATCGCAAGCCCACGGATCCCGATGCGCTGGTGTTCGTCGAAACATGGAAGGACAGGGCGGCTATCGATGCGCATTTCGCCGAGCCGCATCTGAAGGCCTTCCAGACGGCGGCGGCGAATCTTTTGGCGAGCGCCCGCGTCGAGATCGTGCATCCGGAAAAGATCGAGGTGGTCTGACGTGCCCTATCGCTCGACCGAAGTTCTTTCGCCCGGTCCCGGCGAAAGGGCGCCGCTTCATCGCTTGACCCTGACGCATGAGCAGCGCCATCTGCGCCGCAAGCTCCTGCACCTCGAAAACGACGATGTGGTGATGCTGGATCTCAAGGAGCCCGTGATGCTCGCCGATGGCGATCTTCTGGTGCTTGAGGGAGGCGGCCATATCGAGGTGAAGGCGGCAGCGGAAGCGCTTTACGACATCCGCGCGCGAAACCCGCTGCACCTGATGGAGCTTGCCTGGCATCTCGGCAACCGGCACTTCCCGGCGGCGGTGGAAGAGGGGCGGATTCTGATCGCCCGCGACCCGGTCATTCGCGCGATGCTGGAGGGCCTTGGCGCGACCGTCGATGAAGTGAACGAACCCTTCCATCCCCTGCACGGCGCCTATCACCAGCACGGTCACGGCGATCACCACCGTCATGGCTGAGCATGCCGATACGCAGGCGCTCCTGCGTCTCGTTACCTGGCTCTCGCCCGCCTTTCCGGTCGGCTCCTTCTCCTATTCCGGCGGTCTGGAGCAGGCGATTCATGACCGGCTTGTCACCGGTGCCGACGATTTGCGGTTCTGGTGCGAAACGCTCCTGGATCACGGCACGACGTGGAACGACGCGCTGCTTCTGGCAGAAGGTTACCGTGCATGTGACGATGCCGCGCGGTTGATTGCGGCATCGGAACTGGCCGAAGCACTGGCCGGATCGCGTGAGCGGCATATGGAAACCATGCTCCTCGGCGAGGCGTTCCTGGCCGCCGTCGGCCACTGGCCGCACGCGTCGCTCGAATTCCCTGGCGCGAGGGCCGCCTATCCGGTGGCGGTCGGCGCGGTCGCCGGAGCGCACCGCGCCGGCCTCGAAGCGGCGCTCGCCGCCTTTCTCAACGCCACCATATCGAACGCGGTGTCGGTGGCCATCCGCTGCGGCGTTACCGGCCAGCGCGACGGGGTCGGCATGCTTGCGCGAATGGAGAAAACGATAGGGGCGGTGGCAACGCGCGCCGCGCGCGCCTCGCTCGATGATCTTGGCGCCGCGACGATCATCGCCGACATTGCCTCGCTGAGACACGAGATATTGCATTCACGATTGTTCCGCACCTAACGGAACAACGGACGGACTTCGAAAGGATAGAAAAGATGCCATCGAAAAACGGTCCTCTGCGCATCGGTATCGGCGGTCCGGTCGGATCCGGAAAGACGGCGCTGACCGACAAGCTCTGCAAGGCCATGCGGGAGAAATATTCCGTCGCGGTGGTCACGAACGATATCTACACCAAGGAAGATGCCGAGGCGCTGGTGCGCATGCAGGCCTTGCCTTCGGAGCGGATCGTCGGGGTCGAGACGGGCGGATGCCCCCACACAGCGATCCGCGAAGATGCATCGATCAATCTTCAGGCGATCGCCGATCTCAACCGCCGCATTCCCGATCTCGATGTCGTCTTCATCGAGTCGGGAGGGGACAATCTGGCAGCGACCTTCTCGCCCGATCTCGCGGATCTTACGATTTATGTGATCTCGGTCTGCCAGGGCGAGGAAATTCCGCGCAAGGGCGGACCGGGCATCACCAGGTCCGATCTGCTGGTGATCAACAAGAAGGATCTCGCCCCTTACGTCGGTGCCGACCTCGGGGTCATGGAACGCGACGCGGCCCGGATGCGAGCGGAAAAGCCGTTCGTGTTCTCGGATATGAAACGCGGCGACGGGGTGGAGCGGATCGTTGAGTTCCTGACGGTGCACGGGGGGCTCTAGATCACGATGTTTAAAAACATGAACGTGATCGATTCCAAGAGTTAGAGCGGGATGCGGGCGGAAAACCGCACGCACTTTTCCTCATCCCGCTCGGAACAGCTCTCGTCCTATTCCGCAGCCAGCGCCGGATGGCTGATGACCTTGCCGTCGGATTTGCGGCGCTTCTCGTCTTCGAGCGCCTTGATGCGCTCTTCGAGGCTCTCGATCGTGCTGCCCTGTTCGGCGGCAAGCTTGCTCAGCGCCTCCTGGTCGAGCGGCAGTTCCTCCTCGTCCTTCTTGCCGATGAAGCGGCCGAAAGCCCAGGCGAGGAGACGCGACAGGTCGTCCATGATCAGGAAGAAGGACGGAACCACGACGAGGCTCAGGACCGTCGAAACGATGATGCCTCCGATGACGGCGATCGCCATCGGTGCACGGAAGGAACCGCCTTCGCCGACGCCCAGCGCCGAGGGCAGCATGCCCGCGGACATGGCGATCGAGGTCATGACGATCGGACGAGCCCGCTTCCGTCCGGCCTCGATCATGGCGAGCGTCCGGTCCATGCCGTGATGCATCATCTCGATACCGAAGTCGACGAGCAGGATGGCGTTCTTGGTGACGATGCCCATCAGCATCAGGATACCGATCAACACCGGCATCGACAGCGCGTTCTGGGTCAGGATCAAGGCGGCTGCCACGCCGCCGATCGCGAGCGGCAGCGAGAACAGGATGGTGAAAGGCTGTATTACATCCTTGAACAGGAGGATGAGCACGACCAGCACCATCATCAGACCCAGCAGCATGGCGTTGCCGAAGCTCTCCTGCATCTCGGCCTGCACCTCGGCGTCGCCGCTTTCAAGGAACTGGACCGTGTCAGGCAGATCGGCGTCGGCGGCGATTTCCCTGAAGCGGGCCGATGCCGTGTCGAGCGCCACGCCGGCGGGCAGGTCGGCGCCGAGCTTGACGACGCGGTAGCGGTCGTAGCGCTTGATGGAACTCGGCCCTTCCGCATAGTTGATGTCCGCGACGCTCGACAGCGGAACGGTCGCTCCGGATGCCGTCTGGACCTTCAGGTTGCGGATCGCCGCCAGGTCGGTGCGAAAATCACGGTCGAGCTGCACCCGGATCGGGATCAGGCGCCCATCGAGCGCAATCTTCGTCAACTGCGCGTCGATATCGCCGATCGTGGCGATGCGGATCACCTCGGAGATCTGCGCCGTCGTGATGCCAAGGCGCGACATCTGCTCGTCGCGCGGCCGGATCTGCAGTTCCGGTCGGGGCAGCGCTCCCTCAGGGCTAACGTTGGCAAGCAGCGGATCTCGGCGCAGATCCGCTTCCAGGGTGGCGACCGCCTTGTCGAGATCCGCCTCGTTGCTGGAAAGCAGATTGAACGACAGATCACGCTCGCCGCGATCGTTGAGCTTGGTGACGCGGACATCGGGAATCGATCGCAATCGGGCGAAGATTTCCTTCTCGATCTCCGATTGCGGCTTGATCCGACCGGCCGGGGGCAGCTTCGGCAGGTATTCGCCGATCAGCGGTGTGCGGCCGATCACGTCGTTGACGACCTTGTTGATCAGCGAATGATCGAGCTTCTCGAGCAGCACCGTGACGGCAGCGCGTCGCAGTTCGAGGTCGCCCTTGGGCGAGGCGCCGCCGAGTACGAAGACGTTTTCCACGCCGTCGATATCCTTGACGCGATTGTAGATCTCGGTGGTGGTCCGGTCCGTATCCGCGAGCATTGCGTCCGGCGGCAGTTCGATGGACAGGCTGACGCGCGAGCTGTCTTCCGGCGGCAGGAAGCTGCCCGGGACGAAGACGAGCAGCGCGACCACGGAACCGACCGAGACCAGGATCGCCGCAAGCAGGGTGGAGTAGCGCGTGTACCAGCGCTTCGTGGTGAAGCGTACGAGGCGCGTGTACTGGCGCATCATGAAGCCTTCGTCGTCGTGATGCCCGCTGACATCCGAAGGCTTCATCAGGTAGGCGGCCATGACCGGCGTGATCAGGCGGGCGACCAGGAGCGAGAAGAACACCGAGACGGCGACCGTCAGGCCGAACTGGATGAAGTACTGTCCCGGAATGCCAGGCATGAAGGATACGGGCACGAAGACGGCGATGATCGTGAAGGTGGTGGCGATCACCGCAAGGCCGATCTCGTCCGCAGCCTCGATCGCTGCGCGGTAAGGCGACTTACCCATGCGGATATGACGCTCGATGTTCTCGATCTCCACGATCGCATCGTCGACGAGAATACCCGTCGCGAGCGTCATCGCCAGGAAGCTGACGAGGTTCAGCGAGAAGCCGAGCAGTTCCATCACCCAGAAGGTGGGGATGGCTGAGAGCGGCAGTGCGACCGCCGAGATCAAGGTCGCGCGCCAGTTGCGCAAGAACAGCATAACGACGATGACGGCGAGCACGGCGCCCTCGATCAGCGTATGAATCGCCGCTTCGTAGTTGCCGTAGGTGAAGTAGACCGAATCGTCCACCATCTCGATGGAGACATCCGGATGCTTCGCGCGGATTTCATCGAGCGTCTTGCCGACGGTTTCCGCGACCGACACTTCGCTCGCCCCCTTGGCGCGGAACACGGCGAAGGTGACGCCCGGCTGTCCGTTGAAGCGGGAGAACGACTTCGGCTCCTCATAGGTGTCGATCACCTTGCCGAGTTCCGACAGACGGACGAAGCGGCCGTTCGGCAGCGAGATCATCGTACCCGCCAGCGCCGTTACGTCGCGCGTGTCGCCCAATGTGCGGATCGCCTGTTCGCTGCCGCCGACCTGGCCGCGGCCGGAACCGAGGTCCATGTTCATTCGGCGAAGCTGGGCGTTGACGTCGGCGGCGCTGATGCCGAAGGAATTCAGACGGTCCTCATCGAGCTCGACCCGGACCTCGCGGTCGGAGCCGCCGTAGCGGTCGACACGGCCGATGCCGGTTTGGCCCTGGATGGCGCGCTTGATCGTGTCGTCGACGAACCAGGAGAGCTCTTCCAGCGTCATGCCGGGCGACGAGACGGAAAATGTCTGGATCGCCTGGCCTTCCACATCGACCTTGGAAACGATCGGCTCTTCGATCGAGGTCGGCAGGTCGCTTCGTATGCGGTCGATGGCATCCTTGACATCCTGCACGGCCTGCGTCGTCGGGACTTCCATGCGGAAGATGACGGCGGTCGTCGAAATGCCGTCGGTGATCGTCGACTCGATATGGTCGACGCCGGAGACGCCGGCGACCGCGTCCTCGATCTCCTTGGTGACCTGGGTTTCCAGTTCGGCGGGCGCCGCACCGCTCTGTGTGACGGCGATCGAAACGATCGGCACGTCGATGTTCGGGAAGCGCGTGATGGGCAGAGAATTGAACGACTGCCATCCGAGCACCACCAGCACGAAAAACGCCAGGATGGGCGCGACCGGATTGCGGATGGACCAGGCGGAGAAGTTCATGGTCTCATGTTCCCGTCAGTTGGTTGCCGGCTCGGCGGATTCGACCGGATTGATGCGGTCGCCATCGCGCACATAGGCACCGGCCTTCGCCACCGCCTGCTCACCCGGTTTGATGCCGGAGAGTATCTCGATGAATTGTCCGTCCTGGATGCCCGTTTCGACAGGTACCAGGCGCACGACGCCGTCTTCGACCTTGCGGACGATGGACTTGCCGTCTTCCGATGTAACGGCCGTTTGCGGCAAAACCACCGTTTCCTTCTGCTCCGCCACGATCACTGCGCTGGCATACATGCCCGCGCGCGCCTTGGATGCGTCGGTTAGGCTGATACGCACCGTGCCGAGGCGGGTCTGCGGGTCGACCGTGGGCGCGATCAACCGGATCTTCCCCTCGATCGTGGTGGTGCTGCCGGCAAGCTTGACCGTGGCTGTCTGCCCCACGGCAAGCTTGATGACATCGGACTCGGCGACATCGGCCCACATCTCGATTTCGCCGTCGCGAATGATCGCGAACAGCGGCTCGCCGCTGCCGCTGGCGATCGCACCGACCTTGGCGTTCTTTCGCGAGATGACGCCGCTGACCGGCGCCTTAACGGCGGTTCGTGCGAGACGCAGGTCGACGTCGTCTATCTGGGCCTGCACCACCTTGATATCTGCCGTTGCGACGCTCACCGACTGCTCGGCCGAGCGGACGCGTGCGCGGCCCGCGGCAGCGAGCGCTTTCAAGCGGTCGGCCTCGGCCGTCGATACCGTACCGTTCTTGGAAAGCTGCACGGCACGCTCTGCCACACGCGTCGCCTCCTCCGAATTGGCCGTCACTTCGGCAAGCTGGGCGTGCAGCTGGGCAAGCGACGCCTCGGCCTTTGCGAGATTGGCCTCGAGCTGGCTCTTCTGCAGGAGCAGCGCGTCCTCATTGAGCACGGCGAGCGTGCCGCCTTCCTCGACCCGGTCGCCGACATCGACGTTGAGCGATCGGATGGCAAGTCCATCGACCAGCGGAGAGACGTAGATCTCGTCCACCGCCTCGATCGAACCGGTCGCAATGACGCGGTCGGTAATCGCACGCTCCGTCGCTTCGGTCACGACGATGGATGGCGGCGCCTGTTTTTGCGGGGACTTGACGGCCTCTTCGGCCGAAGCGCTTACAAGCGCGGACAGGAGCATCGCTGCACAAGCGCCGACGAGAGGCAGGAGTTTCTGAGCCATAGGCCTGTTTTCCCGAAGCTGAAGCAAACATGCCCGATCACGCCCGCGCAGGGGCGAATATCCGGCCGCAATCACGCTATTTCACCTACAGCGCCGCGCGTCTTGCCGGACGCGCAAGGACCGCTGCAGCACTTTGAATTGCTGCCCGGGGCAGCGGTTTCAAACCACAGGCACCGGACGGGAAGAAAATTCCCTGATGGGCAACCCTAAAGAAATAAAGATTCCTCCATACGCTTGCCCTCCAGTCAAACGTTCCGGCCTATGTAGTCGCCGGAGCAAATGCTTACAAGAGCGGCGAAGCAATGGTGCCTCACTATTTCTACTGTCATGCGTCTTCGGATGCAATACGGGTGCAACCTGAAGGTAGTCTTAACAACCACGGCAGGATGCGAGATTTTCGCCGTTCGACAGCGAACCGTCCACGCTAAGCCATTGGAATCGAGCTTTTCTGGTGCCAGCGGGCTTCGGTCGGTGCGCTTCTCCAGGGTAGTAACGCTGCGACCTTTAACCACGGGGTGCGAGTTCTCGCTGCTGCGGCAAGCGGCACAACTCCGCTGGGGAGCGCGAGGCGAGGGCCACGCGCTCCTTCCGTTCGTGTGGAGTCCTACTTAAGCGCCGCGTCCGTGATGTCGTGCGTCCAGGCGCCTTCCGGCTCCTTGGATATGACCGGGTCGGAGCCGCCGGCCAGCAGCGACTGGACGGTGCGCTTGTAATCCGCCTCGTCGAGGGCGCCGCTGGAACCTGCAGTCAGCTTGGCGACTTCGCCCATCATGCGCTTCTGGTGCTTTTCCGTCTGCGCGCCGGTGGAGTCGTTCTCGAGTACGATATCGGCCGCCTCGTCCGGATTCTCCTCGGCATATTTCCAGCCCTTCATCGAGGCGCGGACGAACTTCACCATCTTGTCCTTGAAGGCCTCGTCCTTGAGCTTGTCCTCGAGCACGTAGAGGCCGTCTTCGAGCGTGGCGACGCCCTGGTCCTCATATTTGAAGGTGACCAGATCCTCCGGCTTGATGCCGGCGTCGATGACCTGCCAGTATTCGTTGTAGGTCATGGTGGAGATGCAGGCGGCCTGCTTCTGGATCAGCGGATCGACGTTGAACCCCTGCTTCAACACGGTCACGCCATCCGGTCCGCCATCCGTCGGGATCTTCAGGTGCGACATCCAGGAGAGGAACGGATATTCGTTGCCGAAGAACCAGACGCCGAGGGTCTTGCCCTTGAAGTCTTCGGGACCCTTCACTCCGGATTCCTTCAGACAGGTGAGCATCATGCCCGATGTCTTGAAGGGCTGGGCGATATTGACGAGCGGTACGCCCTTTTCGCGCGTGGCCAGCGCGGAGGGCATCCAGTCGACGATGACGTCGGCGCCGCCGCCGGCAATCACCTGCGCCGGTGCGATATCCGGGCCGCCGGGCTTGATTTCGACGTCGAGGCCCTCTTCCTCGTAAAAGCCCTTGTCCTTCGCCACGTAGTAGCCGGCGAACTGGGCCTGGGTCACCCACTTCAGCTGAAGTGTGACCTTTTCGGCGGCATTGGCATGGAAGGCGGCGAGCGAAAAGACGCCCGCTGCCAGCAGAGATGCAAGTTTCTTGTTCATTCCAGTTCCCTCTTATCGTTGCTTCATTGTCAGGTCCGGCCACTGCGGATGGACGGATGCCAGAAGGTGACGGCGCGTTCGATGAGCGCGACCACCCCGTAGAAGACGGAGCCAGCCACCGCCGCTACGGCGATTTCGGCCCAGACCATGTCGACATTCATGCGGCCCACTTCCGTGGAGATCCGGAAGCCCATGCCGACGATGGGCGTTCCGAAGAATTCGGCCACGATCGCACCGATTAGCGCCAGCGTGGAGTTAATCTTGAGAGCGTTGAAAATAAAAGGCCAGGCGGCCGGCAACCGGAGCTTGACGAGTGTCTGCCACCAGGAGGCGGCATAGGTGCGCATCAGATCGCGCTCCATGTGGCTGGCGGCTGCAAGCCCCGAAACCGTGTTCACCAGCATCGGGAAGAAGGTCATGATGACGACGACCGCCACTTTCGACTGCCAGTCGAAGCCGAACCACATGACCATGATCGGGGCGACACCGATGACGGGGAGGGCGGAGACGAAATTGCCAAGCGGCAGCAGCCCCTTCTGCAGGAAGGGCGAACGGTCGATGAGGATTGCGACGACGAAGCCGAGGCCGCAGCCGAGCGCGTAGCCGGTCAGCACGGATTTCAGGAAGGTCTGCCGGAAATCGGCCGCCAGCGTCGGCAGCGAATTGATCAGCCGCTGCCAGATCATCGAGGGCGCCGGCAATAGCACCGATGGAACGGCGAAGCCGCGGACGATGCCTTCCCAGAGGACGAGTATGGTGATGCCGAAGAGGAGAGGCACGGCAACACGTGCCGCGTTGTTCGCGGCGTCGCTTGCGAACTGCTTTCGGACCAGCCATTCGTTGACGGCCCAGGCAGCGAGCCAGAAGAGGATGGCGCCCGCGAGAGCGGCAAGGTTCATGGTTTTGCCCCCATGCGCTTCAGGACGGCCGTATGCGCCAGGCCGACGATCATGACGAGGACCGCGGCGAGTGCCGCAGCCATGAACAGCGCCGCCCAGATCTGTACGGTCTGTCCGTAATAGGACCCGGCGAGCAGGCGTGCGCCGAGTCCGGCGACCGCGCCGGTCGGCAGTTCGCCGACGATGGCGCCGACGAGCGAGATCGCGACGGCAACCTTCAACGAGGTGAAGAGATAGGGCATGGACGAAGGCCAGCGCAGCTTCCAGAAGGTCTGAGCGGGCGAGGCGTTATAGGTGTGCATCAGGTCGAGCTGGATCGTTTCGGGGCTGCGCAGCCCCTTGACCATGCCGACGACCACCGGGAAGAACGAAAGATAGGTGGAAATCAACGCCTTCGGAAGCAGGCCGGAAATGCCGATGGCGTTGAGCACGACGATGATCATCGGCGCGATCGCCAGGATCGGTATCGTCTGACTGGCGATCACCCAGGGCATGAGCGATCGGTCCATTGCGCGGTTGTGGACGATACCGACGGCCAGCAGCACGCCGAGCACCGTGCCGATGCCGAAGCCGAGCAAGGTGGCCGAAAGCGTGATCCAGGCATGATAGACCAGGCTGCGCTTCGAGCTGATCGCCTTATTGGCGGTCGTATCCCAGATCTCGGCGATCACTTGGTGCGGAGCAGGCAGCACCGGGCGTTCCTGGGCCATGGTATTGCGGAGGATTTCGGAAAAGCCGATCTCGGTGCCGGCGCGGGCGGCGGTATCCCGTTCGAAAGGTGCGTTCAGGAAGACCGATGCGACGTACCAGCCCGCGATCAACAGGAGGACGACGGTGGAGACGGGAAGGAGCTTGTCCTTGAGGAGGCTTTCCTCGCGCATGGTCAGGCCTCCCTTTCGCGCAACGGTTCGGAGCGCCAGTGGTACAGAATGTCCGGCAGGCCCTCCTCGTTGTCGCCGCCCGTTCTGCGCACCGGCAGGAAGCCCTCACGTTCATAGAAGCGCTGGGCGCCACCGTTGTGTTCAAATGTCCAAAGCGTGAGCTCGGATCTCGCGCGTTTCTTGGCTTCGCGGATGAGGGTGGTTCCGATTCCGACGCCTCTGTGCCGTTCATCCAGATAGAGCGCGGTGACGAAGCCATCCGCGGACAGAGCGAGGAAGCCGGCGATTTCGCCCCGACAGTCGGCGACGATGACGGGTCCGTTTGCAAAGACGCTTTCCCGGTAATGCCGCTCCACATCCTCCTGCGGGTGAATCCGCGGCATCCACGGTGTGGCGTCTATCCAGCGATTGAGAATACCGGCGCATGCCGGCATGTCCGCCAAGGTCGCATCGCGACAGCACACTTGAGCGGCGCGGCTACTCGTCATAGCTGTGCCCCGCTCTCAAGCCCTCGCGCACGCGATGCGCGATCTCGAGGAATTCCGGCGTTTCCCGAATGCCGAGCGGACGTTCCCTCGGAAGGGTCGATTCGATGACGTCCGTCACGCGGCCGGGGCGGGGACTCATGACGATGATCTTGGTCGAGAGGTAGACCGCTTCCGGAATGGAGTGCGTGACGAAACAGATGGTCTTGTCGGTGCGCGCCCAGAGCTTGAGGAGTTGCTCGTTCAAATGGTCGCGGACGATCTCGTCGAGCGCCCCGAAGGGCTCGTCCATCAAAAGGAGATCGGCATCGAAGGCCAGCGCCCGGGCAATCGACGCGCGTTGCTGCATGCCGCCGGAAAGCTGCCAGGGATATTTCTTGCCGAAGCCCGAGAGGTTGACGAGTTCCAGCGTCCGCTCGATCCGCGCCTTCCGGTCCTCGCTGGAGTAACCCATGATCTCCAGCGGCAGCGCGATGTTCTTTTCGATCGTGCGCCAGGGATAAAGGGCGGCCGCCTGGAAGACATAGCCATAGGCGCGCCGCCGGCGGGCCTCCTCCGGCGTCATGCCGTTGACGGAAATGGTGCCGGCCGTCGCCTTTTCGAGATCGGCGATGACGCGCAGAAACGTCGTCTTGCCGCAGCCGGACGGGCCGATGAAGGAGACGAAGTCGCCCTTGACCACGTCGAGATTCACGCCGGTAAGTGCATTGACCGGTCCGTCGCTGGTCTCGAACGTCAGGCCGAGGTTCCGGGCCGAGACCACGGAGGCGGGATTGGATGTCATGGACGGATTCTCATTATCGACTGCCTGTGTCAGACTGCTATCCGGACCCGCAACATGCAATGGCGGATTTGCCGGCGAGGTCGCCTGCTGTTGGTTTTTCAGCGTATTCTGGAGGACGGTCATGTCTCGATCACCCAATCCTGGCTGTCACGTGGTCCGCCCGGGCGAGTCCTTTGCCGGCAAGCAGGGGCTCGATTATTTCGAGGGTATTGCCACGGAAACGGTCGGCTCCACCGGCATCTGCATGCATCTCGTGACCATGCCGCCCGGTGCGCGCGCCAAGGCACATCTTCATGAGACCCACGAAACGGCGATCTACGTGCTCTCCGGCGAAGCGCACACCTGGTTCGGCGAGCGGCTCGAAGAACACGTGATCACCAGGACGGGAGATATGCTCTACATTCCCCCCGGCGTGCCGCACCTCCCGGCGAACCTCTCGGACGCCCCTTGCACGGCGGTGATCGCCCGGACGGACCCGAAAGGAAACGAGAGCGTCGTGCTGCTGCCCGAGCTCGACGGGCTGGTGCCCTCCTGACTGCCCGGGTACGGTTTTTTCTCTAAAGGCACAGGGCTGCGGCATCTCGGATCAGACGCCGCTTGCGGGAATGCCGCTGCGCTGCACCGCCCGTGGCGCCGTCACTTCCTTCCAGGTGGAAAGCGCGGTGCTGACCGCCGGGAAGGGATCGCGCCGGACGAATTCGCCGTGGCCCTCCTGCGTCTTCACGGTTCCTTCCTCGATCGAAACCACGCCGCGCGTCAGCGTGAAGCGCGGCAGACCGGTGACCGTCTTTCCCTCGAAGACGTTGTAGTCGATCGCCGATTGCTGCGTCTTCGCCGAGATCGTCTTGGAGCGCTTCGGGTCCCAGACGACAAGGTCCGCATCGGCGCCGACGAGGATCGCCCCCTTCTTCGGATAGATGTTCAGGATCTTGGCGATGTTGGTGGAGGTTACCGCCACGAATTCGTTCATGGTGATGCGGCCGGTCGCAACACCATAGGTCCAGAGCATCGGCATGCGGTCTTCCAGCCCACCGGTGCCGTTCGGGATCCTGGTGAAATCGCCGACGCCGAAGCGCTTCTGCTCGGTCGTGAAGGCGCAATGGTCGGTCGCGACCACCTGGAGCGAACCGGAGGCAAGCCCCGCCCAGAGGCTGTCCTGGTGAAGTTTGTTGCGGAAGGGCGGCGACATCACCCGGCGGGCGGCGTGGTCCCAGTCCTTGTCGAAATATTCGGTCTCATCGAGCGTCAGGTGCTGGATCAAGGGCTCGCCGAAGACGCGCATGCCCTTGGCGCGGGCGCGCCGGATCGCTTCATGCGCCTGTTCGCACGAAGTATGAACGATGTAGACGGGACAGCCGGCCATGTCGGCGATCATGATCGCGCGGTTGGTGGCCTCGCCCTCGACTTCTGCCGGACGCGAATAGGCATGTGCCTCCGGGCCGCTATTGCCTTCCGCCAGCAGCTTCGCCTGCAGTTGCGCCACCACGTCGCCGTTTTCGGCGTGGACCAGCGGCAGTGCGCCGAGCGCCGCACAGCGCTGAAAGGAGGAGAACATCTCGTCGTCGTCCACCATCAGCGCGCCCTTGTAGGCCATGAAGTGCTTGAAGGTGTTGATGCCCTTGTCCTTTACGATCGTCTCCATCTCGTTGAAGACCTGCTCGCCCCACCAGGTGATGGCCATGTGGAAGGAATAGTCGCAGTTGGCGCGCGTCGATTTGTTGTCCCACATGGTGAGCGCCTCGAGCAGCGACTGGCCGGGCGAGGGGAGTGCGAAATCGACGACCATGGTGGTGCCGCCGGCAAGAGCCGCGCGGGTCCCGCTTTCGAAATCGTCGGAGGAATAGGTGCCCATGAAAGGCATTTCGAGATGCGTATGCGGGTCGATGCCGCCAGGCATCACGTAGCAGCCCGTGGCGTCGAGCGTCTCAGCGCCGGAGAGATTCGGCCCGATTTCGACGACCCTGCCGCCTTCCACCTTTACGTCGGCCTTGTAGGTCAGGTCGGCCGTGACGATGGTTCCACCCTTGATGACAGTGCTCATTGGTTCGTTCCCCTGGATGGTGCTTTCGGCGGCTCGGGCCGCCTGCAGCGCCGCGCGTCTCAGACGCGCAAAGGACGCTGTAGCCTTTGAGTTGCTGCATGTTTTGTCCGTTGATCGGCTACGATCAAAGGAAACATGCAGTAGAAAAGGGCGGAACCACCGTCCCGCCCGCAAAACTCATTCCACGATTTCCGCCGTTTCGAGCACGGCGTGGAACAGGACGTCCGCACCGGCGGCCGCCCATTCCCTGGAGATATCCTCCGCCTCGTTATGGCTGAGCCCGCCGACGCAGGGGCACATGATCATCGTGGTCGGCGCGACCTTTGCGGCCCAGCAGGCATCGTGTCCGGCGCCGGAAACGAGATTCATGTGGCTGTAGCCGAGCTTCTCGGCGGCCCCGCGTACCGTCTCGACCAGCTTGGGGTCGAAGGTGACGGGGTCGAAATGCCCGACCGCCTCGATGGAACAGCCGACGCCGAGCCGCTCGCAGATTTTTGGCGCTTCGGCTTCGATCCGGGCGCGCATGCCGTCCAGTTTGGCCTGGTCGGGCGAGCGGATGTCGACGGTGAACACCACTTTGCCCGGCAGGACGTTGCGCGAATTGGGCGAAAACAACATCTGGCCGACGCCGCCGACGGCGCCCGGCTGGTTTTCCATTGCGACGGTCTGGACCATTTCGAGGATGCGCGCCATGGCGAGGCCCGCATTGACGCGCATGTCCATCGGCGTCGAGCCGGTATGCGCTTCCCTGCCGGTCAGCGTGAACTCCAGCCACCAGAGGCCCTGACAGTGCGTGACGACGCCGATCTGCTTGTTCTCGGCCTCGAGGATAGGCCCCTGTTCGATATGGTATTCGAAATAGGCGTGCATCTTGCGCGCGCCGACCTCTTCATCGCCGAGCCAGCCGATGCGCTTCAGTTCGTCGCCGAAGCTCTTTCCTTCGGGATCCTTGCGGGCATAGGCGTATTCGAGGGTATGGACCCCGGCAAAGACGCCGGAGGCGAGCATGGCAGGCGCAAAACGCGCGCCTTCCTCGTTGGTCCAGTTGGTGACGACGATCGGGTGCTTCGTCTTGATGCCGAGCTCGTTCATCGTGCGTACGGCCTCGAGGCCGCTCAGGACGCCGAGGACCCCGTCGAACTTGCCGCCGGTCGGCTGTGTGTCGAGATGCGAGCCGATATGGACGGGCAGCGCATCCGGATCGGTACCGGGTCGCGTGAGGAACATGGTGCCCATCTTGTCGACGCCCATGGAGAGCCCCGCCTCTTCGCACCAGGACTGGAAAAGCCGGCGACCTTCGCCGTCCGCATCCGTCAAGGTCTGGCGGTTGTTGCCGCCGGCAACGCCGGGGCCGATCTTCGCCATTTCCATTAACGAATCCCATAGACGGTCGGCATTGACGCGCCTATTCTCGCCAGATGCTGCCATGGCGTTCTCCTCTATTGTCGGCCAGTCCCTCCCCGGGATAGACCTCATGTTCCCGTCGGCCAAATCGGGGCCTTGTTGTGATGCCCTTCGATCAGGCGTTGCCTTTGTCGGCAATCTGACTGATAATTTGACCGGTTGGTAAACATTACAACTTCCGTGGCGGCACTCAAGCCGGAAAAAGAAAAAAACAGGAGTTGTTGCTCAAAAAAACGGCGCGTCCGATTTTTGGGCAGCCCGCGCCGGACGTCATATGCCTGGGGGTATGGACAGGGGACGAGATGGTACTTCCGAGAGCGGCTAGAACCCAGAGGCGCACGCGCATTCAGGAGGAGAAGGAGGAGCAGATCCTTGAGGCGGCGCTGGAGGTGTTTTCCGCAAACGGCTTTCGCGGTTCGACGATCGATCAGATCGCTGACGTGGCGGGCATGTCGAAGCCGAACCTGCTCTATTATTTCCGCACCAAAGAGGCGATGCATCGCGCGCTGATAGACCGCGTTCTCGACACCTGGCTCGATCCTCTGCGCGCGTTCGATGCCGAGGGCAACCCGGTCGCCGAGATCCGCAGCTATATCCGCCGCAAGCTCGAAATGGCGCGCGACTTCCCGCGCGAAAGCCGGCTGTTCGCCAATGAGGTCCTGCAGGGCGCCCCGCGTATCGTGGACGAGCTCAAGGGTCCGCTGAAGCAACTGGTGGACGAGAAGGCCGAGGTCATCCGCAGCTGGGCCAAGGCGGGCAAGATCGCAAAATGCGACCCTTATCACTTGATCTTCGCCATCTGGTCGACGACGCAGCACTATGCCGACTTCGACGTTCAGGTGCGCGCCGTGCTCGGCCAGGAGAATGCCGGCGAGGGGCGCTTCGAGGACGCCGCACGCTTTCTAGAGCGGCTGTTCGTCGACGGGCTGCAGGTGCGGGAGTAGGGGCTTTTTTTGGCGAGAAGCTTTGCGGCATGCCCCTCATCCGGCTGCCGCCACCTTCTCCCCGCAGGCGGGGAGAAGGGACAAGCGGCGCCGACTGAACCCCGCATTCACCGCCCGCCCGAGGGAGCGAGCGGGCGCGGCATATCCCTTCTCCCCGCCTGCGGGGAGAAGGTGGCGGCAGCCGGTTGAGGGGCAACAGAGACCGAGCGGGGTTGAGCCGGTTGGGTTCCCGAGGGATCCCCTTCATGAGCAGTATCCGCCGCCCCGGCGCGCAAGAGATATGTGCATGCCGTAGGCTTTCGACGGGGAGAAGGGACTCGCGGCTCGCGTCTTGCGTCTCTCCGTCCCCTCTCTCCCGCGCGAGGGGAGTGGGTGAGGGGCAAATCGGGGCTGGTCAACCCTGCATCGGCAGCGAAAGCGAGAGCTGCGCCGCGTCACCGATGATCCAGATTTCCAGAGTCGCCTTGCGGCCCCGCAGGCCGATTTCCAGCCGTCTGTGGCCTTCGAAGCTGAGGCCGGCGCGCTCGACCAGTTCGGCGGAAACGGCAAGCTCGACGTCGTGCTCCTTCGCGAGGCCTTCCAGCCGGCTCGCCGTATTGATCGTGTCGCCGACGACCGTGAGCGAGGTTGCCTGGCCGTAGCCCATTTCGCCGATGATTGCCGGGCCCGCGTGGAGGCCGATGGCGAGCCTCAGTGGCTGCTCGAGCTCCCCTTCGAAGGTCTGGTTGAGCGCCCGGATTCCCTGCGACAACCGGGCGGCGGCCGAAAGTGCCTGGCGGCAGGCCTCCGGCAGAGGGGTCTTCAGTCCGAAGATCGCGAGCGCCCCGTCGCCGATGAACTTGTCGACGACGCCACCGGAACCTTCGACGGCTTCGCCGACGACTTCGAAATAGCGGTTGAGCAGAAAGACCGTGTCGTAGGGCAACCGGTGCTCGGCGATGCGGGTGAAATCACGCAGGTCGCAGAAGAGCACGGCGACACGGCGCTCGCGTCCGCCGGCGTTCTGGCGGGCAAGCTGCGTCTTGATCCCGAGGCTGTCGGTGTCGAGGATGGGCACGACGCTCACATTGTGCACGGGGCGGAACTGGCAGGCGAGGCGTACGTTCTCGGGAGCGCCGATGCGGGTCAGCGTCGCGAGTTCTGCAGCTTCCGGCGGCGGCTGGCCTTCGAGCCCCTGCGTTATCCGCACGCGACAGGTGGAACAGCGCCCGCGCCCGCCGCAGACGGAAACATGAGGAATTCCGGCCGCCCGGCTGGCCTCCAGAACGCTGAAGCCGAGGCTGACGGCGGCGACCCGGCCGTCCGGATAACGAATGCGAATACGGCCGCGCGCCGGCAGGGCGCGCAGAACGAGGGTGCCGCCGATCAGGCTTGCGAAGCCGCCATAGAATGCAAGCCTGATCTTATCGAGGAGGGTAGGGTCGACGCGAGGCGCCTGGCTGGAATAGGCCCTGTCGCCGTAACCGCCATGTTCCGCGTAGTCGCGCTCCAGCGAACGGGCGCCGTTGACGAAGCCGAGCAGTGCGAAGATCGGCACCAGCAGGGCGACGGTATAGAGCAGCGTTTCGTATTTCGGAAACCAGGCGCGCCCTCGCATCCAGAACCAGGCGCCAAGACAGGCGTGACCCCAGACGACGATGAGCGCAAGCGACTGACGAGAGGTGTTGAACGAGCTTGACCAGAGGGTGCGCAGGATCGCGGGGTAGTCGGGATAAACACCTGAAAGAAGCGGCTCCACGCGGGCGGCGACCACGTGAGGCACGAGCAGAAAGGGCAGACTCAGGCCGAAGATGATCTTCAGGGCTTCGCCGACAGGCATGCGGAACGTTTGCCGCCGGTAGAGACTGTCGAGCGCCATCAGGAAATGCAGCAGCAGCGCGCCGTAGAGGAGGGTCGTTCCGGGAATGCTCTGCCAAACCGAGGTGAATATCCGCCGGCCCGTTTCCATCGCATCGATCGAGACGAGCCCGAGCGCGTGATTCGAGAAGTGCAAGAGCACGAAAACGCCGAGTACGGCCCCTGAGATCAGGTGCATCTTCTTGCGCGTGCTGGCGGATAGGATCGTCAAACAAACTTGCCTGGGTCTGGCGGCCTTGGAGCGGCTCGCTTCGGTGTCCTCCTTATTTACCAGATCATGGGTGCCGGCAACTTACGTTTTCTAAACGAACTGTTTCGCTTTTCGGGTGTTGCGCGGAGTGCGTGTTCCCATGCCGTCCTACTCCATGATGCGCGGCAATCCAGCGGCGAGTTTGTCGATCACCACCCGCAGCTTCGGCAGCATGTGTTGCGTTCGCGGCCAGACTGCATGGGCCTTGAAGATCAGACCCGGCCGGTCGGTGAGGACACGGACAAGTTCGCCTTTCTGCACGCGCTCGCGCACCAGCCAGCAAGGCAGCCAGGCAAGGCCGTGGCCGGCGGCAGCCGCATCGGCGATTGCGGCGAGATCGTCGAGCCTCAGCCGCGTTTGCGGCAGCACGATTTCCGCCGCCTTGCCGTCGGACGGAAAGGACCAGGATAGCGGCTCGCCTCCGCGGGCGTAGACGATGCCTTCATGTGCGGCGAGTTCGGCCACCGTCCTCGGCATGCCGTGCGCTTCGAGATAGGCAGGGGAGGCGCAGACGGTCATCCGCTGTTCCGCCACCGTGCGCATCATCAGGCCTGAGCCGTTACCGAGGGGGCTGTTGCGGATGGCCAGATCGAAGCCCTCGTCGAGAAGGTCTATGACCCGGTCATTGAAGGAGAGATCGAACTCCAGACGGGGATGCGACCGCAACAGGTCGCGAAGCAGCGGCGCCACGCATTGGCGGCCGAAGAGGACCGGCATCGAGATGCGCAGGCGGCCGCGAATTTCCCGCCTCCCGGATTCGAGGAGGTCTTCGGCCGTTCTGATTTCGCCGAGCGCTTTTTGGCAGCTCTCGTAGAAGAGCTGCCCTTCTTCGGTGAGACTCTGCGTCCGTGTGGTGCGATGGAAGAGGCGCACGCCGAGCCGCCGTTCGAGCCGGGAGACCGTCTTGCCCACGGCCGAGCGCGAAAGATTGAGCCGGGCGGCGGCGGCGGAAAAGCCACCGGCATCGGCAACTTCCACGAAAACCGAAATGCCGTCGAAGCGCTCCATGTATTGCGTCCTCCGGGGAACCAACGATGGGAAATCATATCGCAACCGAAGAAGAATATTCAACAGTATGCTCGCCTTACCGCAACAGATGAAAGGAACGAGCATGTCCAAATGGATGCAGGAATGGAGCACGGAGACGGTGGGCCCCCACGATCTCAAGCTTGCCGAACGGCCGGTGCCGGAGGCCGGCGAACACGATATAATCGTGCGCACGCTTGCCGTATCGCTCAACTATCGCGACAAACTGGTACTCGAGACCGGCATGGGGCTCGATCTCGCTTTTCCCTTCGTGCCGGCCTCGGATATGAGCGGAGTGGTCGAGGCCGTCGGCAAGAGCGTAACGCGTTTCCGGCCGGGCGATCGCGTGATCTCCACATTCGCCCCCGGATGGCTTGACGGCTTACGACCCGGCACCGGCAGGACGCCTGCCTATGAGACGCTCGGAGGCGCGCATCCGGGCGTCCTGTCGGAATATGTGGTTCTCCCTGAAGGCTGGTTCGTCGCAGCGCCGAAGAGTCTCGACGCGGCGGAGGCGAGTACCTTGCCCTGTGCGGGGCTGACCGCCTGGTTCGCTCTTGTCGAGAAGGGTCATTTGCGGGCGGGCGACCGTGTCGTCGTGCAGGGTACCGGCGGCGTTGCGCTGTTCGGATTGCAGATCGCAAAGGCGACCGGAGCCGAGGTCATCGTGACCTCGAGCAGCCGCGAAAAGCTCGATCGGGCTTTCGCGCTCGGTGCCGATCACGGCATCAATCGCCTGGAGGAGGACTGGGTGGAGCGCGTCTATGCGCTGACCGGGGACCGTGGCGCCGACCACATTCTGGAGATCGCCGGCGGCGCCGGGCTCGGCCAGTCCCTGAAAGCGGTCGCGCCGGACGGGCGCATCTCGGTGATCGGCGTGCTCGAGGGCTTCGAGGTCTCAGGCCCGGTCGGGCCGCTTCTCCTGAAGTCTCCCGTCGTGCAGGGTATCAGCGTCGGTCACCGCAGAGCGCTCGAAGATCTGGTCGGGGCCGTCGACCGCCTTGGACTGAAGCCCGTCATCGACATGCGTTACAAGTTCACCGAGGTCCCCGAGGCCCTCGCACATCTTGACCGCGGCCCCTTCGGCAAGGTGGTGATAGAGTTTTGACGCGATAGGAACGCGGAAGGCCGCCGGCGATGCCGGCGGCCTTCCGGTCTGACTTGTACGTCCTTCACTCGGCGGCCTGGCGGGCCATCGGGTTGTTCGGATGGGTCGTCCAGTTGGCGTAGTTCGGGTCGACCGGTTTCCCGGTGCGCCGGTCGAGTGTGCCGGCCGCGAGCGGCTCCATGGTGATGCAGTTCTCCACCGGACAGACATTGACGCAGAGGTTGCAGCCGACGCATTCCTCCTCGATCACCTCGAAATGGCGCACGCCATTGACGAATTGGGTGATTGCCTGATGCGAAGTGTCCTCGCAGGCGATATGACAGCGGCCGCATTTGATGCAGGCGTCCTGATCGATCTTCGCCTTGGCGATATAGTTGAGGTTGAGATATTGCCAGTCGGTGACGTTCGGGACGGCTCGGCCGCTGATGTCGTCGAGCGTCCGATGGCCCTTGGCATCCATCCAGTCGGAGAGGCCGGTGATCATCTCCTGGACGATCTTGAAGCCATAGGTCATTGCGGCAGTGCAGACCTGTACGTTGCCGGCGCCGAGCGCCATGAATTCGGCCGCATCCCGCCAGGTGGTCACGCCGCCGATGCCCGAAATCGGCAGGCCGTAGGTCTCCGGATCACGGGCGATCTCGGCCACCATGTTGAGCGCGATCGGCTTCACGGCCGGGCCGCAATAACCGCCATGACTGCCGCGGCCGTCGATCGAGGGCTCCGGCGAGAAAGTGTCAAGGTTGACGCCGGTGATGGAGTTGATGGTGTTGATGAGCGACACCGCGTCGGTGCCGCCGGCCTTGGCAGCGCGGGCGGGCTTGCGGATGTCGGTGATGTTCGGTGTAAGCTTGGTGATGACAGGCATGCGCGTGTATTGCTTGCACCAGCGCACCACCATTTCGATATATTCCGGCACCTGGCCTACCGCCGAGCCCATACCGCGCTCGGACATGCCGTGCGGACAGCCGAAATTGAGCTCGATGCCGTCGGCGCCGGTCTCCTCGACCAGCGGCAGGATCGCCTTCCAGGCGTTCTCCTCGCAAGGCACCATGATCGAGGCGATCAGGGCTCGATCCGGCCAGTTCATCTTCACCTGCTTCATTTCGCGCAGGTTCACATAGAGATCGCGGTCGGTAATGAGTTCGATATTGTTGAAACCCAGCAGCCGCCGGTCGGCGCCCCAGATCGCGCCGTAGCGCGGGCCGTTGACATTGACCACCGGCGGTCCTTCTTCCCCGAGCGTCTTCCAGACGACGCCGCCCCAGCCCGCCTTGAAGGCGCGCTCGACGTTGTAGGCCTTGTCCGTCGGCGGCGCCGAGGCGAGCCAGAACGGGTTCGGGGATTTGATGCCGACAAAATTGTTGCGAAGATCAGCCATTGTTCTCGTCCTCTCGATCCTGTTCTGCTTTCAAGCAACGGCGCTCGCCAGCGGCTGACCCACGGCGAAAGCCCGGTCGATCGATCCGGCGGCATCGCGTCCCATCGCGACGGCCGAAACGGTGAGGTCCTCGCCCCCGAGCACGCAGTCACCGCCGGCCCAGACCTTTTCCAGCGAGGTGCGTCCTTCCGAATCGACGACGATGCGTCCGCTTTCCATGCGAAGGGCGCCGAGGCCGGAGGCCTCGAAGGCCTGGCCGATGGCCTTGAAGATCTGGTCGGCGGCAATGATTCCGGTCTCGCCGGTCGTTGTCAGCTTCCCTTTTTCAAGCGTGGTGTAGTCGAGTTCGATGCCGGCGACCCGGCCATCCTTGACGGCGATGCGCTTCGGCTGCAGCCAGTGGCGGATGGTGACGCCCTTGGAAGCCGCAAGGTCCTGCTCGAATTCCGAGGCGTTCATGTGCTCCTTGCCGCGGCGATAGCAGATCGTCACTTCCTCGGCGCCGAGCAGCTTCGCCTGGACGGCCGCGTCGATCGCAGTCATGCCGCCGCCGAGCACCACGACGCGCCGGCCGACCGGAATGTCGGCTTTTGTCTTCGACTGGCGAAGTGCGGCGATGAAGTCGACGGCGTCCTCGACGCCTTCGGCATTCTCGCCTTCGATCCGCAGTGCATTGACACCTGCAAGACCGAGGCCGAGAAAGACGGCATCGAATTCTTCCGCCAGATCGGCAAGAGAGAAGTCGCGGCCGAGCGCCTTGCCGTGGCTGACCTCGATGCCGCCGACCGAAAGCACGTATTCCACCTCTCTCTGGGCGAAGTCGTCGACCGCCTTATAGGCGGCGATGCCGTATTCGTTGAGGCCGCCGGATTTTTCGCGCGCATCGTAGATCACCACGTCGTGGCCTTTCACGGCCAGCCGATGCGCGCAGGCGAGCCCCGCCGGCCCGGCGCCGACGACGGCGACCCTGCGGCCGGAACGAGCGGCGCGCGAATAGAACTGCTTGTTCTCCCGCATGGCGATGTCCGTCGCGTAGCGCTGCAGGCGGCCGATTTCGACCGGCCGCTCCTCGGCCGTGTTGCGTACGCAGGCCTCTTCGCAGAGCGTCTCGGTGGGACAGACGCGGGCGCACATGCCGCCCAGTATGTTCTGGTCGAAGATCGTCTTCGCCGAGCCGATCGGATTGCCCGTCGCGATCTGGCGAATGAAGAGCGGGATGTCGATGGAGGTCGGACAGGCGGTCATGCAGGGCGCGTCATGACAGAAATAACAGCGGTCGGCGGCGACCAGCGCCTCGTGCCTGTCGAGCGACGGATGAAGGTCGGAGAAATTGGCTTCGTACTCGGCAAGCGGCAGCCGCCCGCCGAGAATCCCAGATTGCGTCGTTCCCATTTTTGGCTCCCAATGTTTTCTCAGGATGAGGGAACGGTAACATGCTTTATTTTTTTATCAAACGGTAAAATTTCCTTCCAAACCGGCGTAAAAGCCTGAAAAACCGGACCTTGCCGGCGGCAAGGTGCGGCGCACATCTCCCCCCGTTTGACAGCGCATGGAAAATAGTGGCAGCAAATCAAGGGAAGGGAGCAGTCGATGGCACGCAAGGCGGAAAGCAGCAACAGGCTGGACGACGCAGCCCGCGCAGGCTGGCTCTATTATGTCGCCGGCCGTACGCAGGACGAGATTGCGTCGGTGATGGGAATTTCCCGGCAATCGGCACAACGCCTCGTGTCGCTTGCCATGGCCGAGCGGCTGATCAAGGTGCGCCTGGACCATCCGATCGCCGCCTGCCTCGAAATGGCGGCGCGTCTCAAGGAAAAATACGATCTCAAGCATGTCGACGTCGTCCCGAGCGATCCAGGTTCCGATTCGACCACCGTGGGCATCGCCGAGGCCGGGGCGGCGGAAATCGAGCGATGGCTGAAATCGGCCGAGCCCGTGGTGCTGGCGATCGGCACGGGCCGGACGCTGAAGGCGACCATCGACCAGCTGCCATCGATGGAATGCCCGCAGCACCGTATCGTTTCGCTCACCGGCAATATCCGGCTCGACGGGTCGGCCGCCTATTACAACGTCATCTTCAGCATGGCGGACACGATCAAGGCGCGGCATTTTCCCATGCCCTTGCCGGTTCTCGTCTCCTCGCCGGAAGAGCGGGAAGTCCTGCACAAGCAGAGCCTGGTGCAGATCGCCCTGGAACTCGGCGCCGAGGCGGACGCTGCCTTCGTGGGCGTCGGCGAACTCGGGCCCGACGCGCCGCTTTGCGAAGACGGGTTCCTGGCGCGCGATGAAATGGCACGGCTGATGGCGGCGGGCGCTGCCGGCGAAATCTGCGGTTGGATGTTCGACCACGAAGGCGTGCTCCTGCCCGACAGCATCAATGAGCGCGTCGCCTCGGTTCCGCTGCCGCCGCGCGACCGCGCGTCGGTCATCGGCATCGCCAAGGGCAGGCGCAAACACGAGGCGCTGCGCGCCGCACTCAAGGGCAGGATCATCAACGGTCTCGTCACCGATGAGGCTACGGCCGACTATCTGCTCCGGGTCTAGATCGCGCAGCCGGTCGCGGGACCGCGGCATCGACGCGCTTCTCCCGAAATCTCCGTAAAAAATGCGAAGCTAAAACATCTTCTTAGCCGCTCCCGCGCATCGCGGCGACAAATGCGGATTGACATTTCAGCTCAATCGGTGAGTAATTGCTCACGAGCAAGGCAAATGCTCAATTTCTTCTGGGAGGAAGTCGATGAATTTGAGAACTTTCCTGCTGGGCACGTGCTCGGCAGTTGCTCTGGCGGGTCTGGCCCAAGCGGAGACCCTGACCATTGCCACCGTGAACAACGGCGACATGATCCGGATGCAGAAGCTGACGGACGATTTCACGTCGAAAAATCCGGACATCCAGCTTGAGTGGGTCACTCTCGAGGAAAACGTGCTACGCCAGCGCGTCACGACCGACATCGCGACCAAGGGCGGTCAGTACGACATCATGACGATCGGCACCTATGAGGTGCCGATCTGGGCGAAGCAGGGCTGGCTCCTGCCGCTCGACGATCTCGGTCCCGAATACGACGTCGACGACCTTCTGCCGGCGATCCGCAGCGGCCTGACCATCGACGGCAAGCTCTATGCAGCACCGTTCTACGGCGAGAGCTCGATGGTCATGTACCGCAAGGACCTGTTCGAGAAGGCCGGTCTGACCATGCCCGATGCGCCGACCTGGGATTTCATCGCCGATGCGGCCCGCAAGATCACCGACAAGGGCAACGAGATCTACGGTATCTGCCTGCGCGGCAAGGCCGGCTGGGGCGAGAACATGGCTTTCCTGACGGCCACCGCAAACGCCTTCGGCGCCCGCTGGTTCGACGAGAACTGGAAGCCGCAGTTCGATCAGCCGGAATGGAAGAACGCACTCGACTTCTACGTCAAGCTGATGAATGACGCAGGCCCGCCCGGCGCCTCGTCCAACGGCTTCAACGAGAACCTGTCGCTGTTCCAGACCGGCAAGTGCGGCATGTGGATCGACGCGACCGTCGCCGCCTCCTTCGTGACCAATCCGAAGGAGTCGACCGTCGCCGACAAGGTCGGTTTCGCGCTCGCTCCAGACACCGGCCTCGGCAAGCGCGGCAACTGGCTCTGGGCCTGGAACCTCGCCATTCCGGCAGGATCGCAGAAGGCCGAGTCGGCGCAGAAGTTCATCGCCTGGGCGACGGGCAAGGATTATCTGAAGCTCGTTGCCGAGAAGGAAGGCTGGGCGAACGTTCCTCCCGGTACCCGCACCTCGCTCTATGAGAACCCGGAGTACCAGAAGGCGGCGCCCTTCGCGAAGATGACCCTGGACTCGATCAATGCCGCCGACCCCAAGAACCCGGCGGTGAAGCCGGTGCCCTATGTCGGCGTCCAGTTCGTGGCGATCCCGGAATTCCAGGGCCTCGGCACGGCGGTCGGGCAGGTGTTCTCGGCGGCCCTGGCCGGTCAGATGAGCGTGGATCAGGCGCTTGCCAGCGCGCAGCAGCTGTCGACCCGCGAAATGACCAAGGCCGGCTACATCAAGTGAGTTCCCAAGGAGCCGGAGCGTCTGCTGGAAACAGTGAACGCTCCGGCTACCTCCAGAGCGGGACGGGGAAAGGGGCAAACCCGCCTTCGATCCGCGTTCCGCTCTGACTTTTCCGATTCATGGCGCGCGTTCGCATGGCGATACGCTTGCCGTTTTTGAAGAACCGCGTCGACTTCACACGGGGGACGCCATGGCGACCTTGCACACCCGCTCCGCCGCGCGACTGATGATCGCGCCCTCGGTGCTCCTGCTCCTGGCCTGGATGATCGTGCCGCTGGCCATGACGATCTATTTCTCGCTGCTGCGCTACAACCTGCTGATGCCGGGAATGGAGGAGTTCGCGGGGCTTACGAATTACACCTATTTCCTCACCGACCCGGCCTTCTTCCAGGCGATATTCAACACGCTCGCCATCGTTCTCGGCGTGCTCTTCATCACCGTGGTCGGCGGCATCGGGCTGGCGCTTCTTCTCGACCAGCCGATGTTCGGGCAGGGGATCGTGCGCATCCTGGTGATCGCGCCCTTCCTCATCATGCCGACGGTGGCGGCGCTGGTCTGGAAGAACATGTTCATGAATCCCGTGAATGGGCTTTTCGCCTGGCTTGCCAAGCTTCTCGGATTGCAGCCCTTCGATTTTCTTGCCAATGCGCCGCTTCTCTCGATCATTCTGATCGTCGCCTGGCAATGGCTGCCTTTCGCCACGCTCATCCTGCTGACGGCGCTGCAGTCGCTCGACGAGGAGCAGAAGGAAGCCGCACAGATGGACGGCGCAGGCGCGGTAAGCCGCTTCATCTATCTCGTCCTGCCGCATCTCTCACGGGCGATCACGGTGGTCATCCTGATCCAGACGATCTTCCTGCTGTCGGTCTTCGCCGAGATCCTCGTCACCACCAATGGCGGTCCGGGTACGCAGAGCACGAATCTCACATTCCTGGTCTACGCCCAAGCCCTTCTGCAGTTCGATGTGGGCGGCGCCTCGGCGGGCGGGATCATCGCGGTCATCCTCGCCAACATCGTCGCATTCTTCCTGATGCGCATGATCGGCAAGACGCTGGAGGCTTGAGACCCATGGCACGCAACGTCTCTACCGGGCGCAAGCTCATCACGACCGTGGTGGCCTGGACGATCGGAATCCTGATCTTCTTTCCGATCCTCTGGACCTTCCTGACGAGCTTCAAGACGGAAGCCCAGGCGATCGCCTCTCCGCCGGTCTTCCTCTTCTTCGACTGGACGACCGAGAACTATTCCGAGGTGCAGAGCCGGTCGGATTACCTGAAGCACTTCATGAATTCGGTGATCGTATCCTTCGGCTCGACCCTGCTCGGCCTGTTGATCGCGATCCCGTCGGCCTGGGCGATGGCGTTCTCGCCGACGAAGCGCACCAAGGATGTGCTGATGTGGATGCTCTCCACCAAGATGATGCCGCCGGTCGGCGTGCTGGTGCCGATGTATCTGATATTCCGCAACTGGGGACTGCTCGACACGCGCACAGGGCTCGTGATCGTGCTGACGCTGATCAATCTGCCGATCATCATCTGGATGCTCTACACCTATTTCAAGGAGATCCCCGGCGAGATCCTCGAAGCGGCGCGCATGGACGGCGCCTCGCTCTCCAAGGAGATCATCTATGTGCTGACGCCGATGGCGATCCCCGGCATCGCCTCGACGCTGCTGCTCAACATCATCCTTGCCTGGAACGAAGCGTTCTGGACCTTGAATCTGAGCGCCGCGAAAGCCGCGCCGCTCACCGCGTTCATCGCCTCCTATTCGAGCCCGGAGGGTCTCTTCTACGCCAAGCTGTCTGCGGCCTCCACGATGGCGATCGCACCCATCCTCATTCTCGGCTGGTTCTCGCAAAAACAGCTCGTGCGCGGCCTCACTTTCGGCGCAGTCAAATAAGGCCGACGCGGTTCAAATAAGGGTAAGACCATGGGAAGCATCACTCTCAAGAACGTATCGAAGGTCTTCGGCGCCCACGCCGTCATCCCCTCGATAGACCTCGATATCACCGACGGCGAGTTTGTCGTCTTCGTCGGCCCCTCGGGCTGCGGCAAGTCCACGCTTCTGAGGCTGATCGCGGGACTGGAGGACGTCAGCGATGGCGAGATCGTCATCGACGGCCGGAACGCCACCGAGCTGCCGCCGGCAAGGCGCGGGCTTTCGATGGTGTTCCAGTCCTACGCGCTCTATCCGCATATGAGCGTGCGCTCCAACATCGCCTTTCCGCTGAAGATGGCGGGTGAGGACAAGGCCTCGATCGACAAGAAGGTCGAGGACGCGGCGCGCGTCCTGAACCTCACCGACTATCTCGACCGCAAGCCCCGCCAGCTTTCCGGCGGCCAGCGCCAGCGCGTCGCGATCGGCCGGGCGATCGTCCGCCAGCCGGAAGCCTTCCTTTTCGACGAGCCGCTGTCTAACCTCGACGCCGCGCTGCGGGTCAACATGCGACTGGAGATCAGCCAGCTTCACCAGCAACTGAAGACGACGATGGTCTATGTGACGCACGACCAGGTGGAGGCCATGACCATGGCCGACAAGATCGTCGTGCTCAACCGCGGCCGCATCGAGCAGGTGGGCTCGCCCCTCGACCTCTACCGCAGGCCAGACAATCTCTTCGTCGCCGGTTTCATCGGGTCGCCGAAGATGAATTTCGTCACCGGTGCGCCGGCCGCGGCCCATCAGGCCCACACGATCGGCATCCGCCCGGAGCATATTGCCCTTTCGAAGGATCAGGGCACATGGCGGGGCACGGTGGGAGTGGCCGAGCATCTCGGCTCGGACACCTTCCTGCACGTGAACGCCGACGGCATCGGTACTTTGACGGCGCGCGTCGGCGGCGACTTCGCGGTGACCCATGGCGATCAGGTCTACCTGACGCCCGATGCTGAGCGCCTCCACAGGTTCGATGAAAAGGGACTGGCAATTCGATGAAACGTCTTGAAGGAAAGAGCGCGCTGATCACCGGATCGGCGCGGGGTATCGGCCGCGCTTTTGCCGAAGCCTACGTGCGCGAGGGCGCCACGGTCGCCATCGCCGACATCGATATCGAGCGGGCGAGACAGGCGGCGGCGGAGATCGGGCCCGCGGCCTATGCGGTCCAAATGGATGTGACCCGGCAGGACTCCATCGACGCCGCGATCGCCGCGACTGTCGAACATGCCGGCGGGCTAGACATCCTCGTCAACAATGCCGCGCTCTTCGACCTCGCGCCGATCGTCGAGATCACCCGCGAGAGCTACGAAAAACTGTTCGCGATCAATGTCGCCGGCACGCTCTTCACGTTGCAGGCGGCCGCCAGGCAGATGATCGCGCAGGGCAGGGGCGGCAAGATCATCAACATGGCGAGCCAGGCGGGCAGGCGCGGGGAAGCTCTGGTGGCGATCTATTGCGCCACGAAGGCTGCAGTCATCAGCCTAACCCAGTCGGCCGGTCTCGATCTCATCAAGCACCGCATCAACGTCAACGCCATCGCTCCCGGCGTCGTCGACGGTGAGCACTGGGACGGCGTCGACGCGCTTTTCGCCAGATACGAGAACCGTCCGCGCGGCGAGAAGAAGCGGTTGGTGGGCGAGGCCGTTCCCTTCGGGCGCATGGGTACCGCAGAGGACCTGACCGGCATGGCGATCTTCCTCGCCTCGGCGGAAAGCGACTACATCGTCTCGCAGACCTATAACGTCGATGGCGGCAACTGGATGAGCTGAGGCTCGTTCGCGAAAGGATTGAAAGGATGGCGACCAAACTCTCCCTTGCCGCGCTCGACGCGGTCAAAGCCAGGGCCGGCGTCCCGAACTACGGCCGGCATGACCTTCGGGCCGGCATCGTGCACTTCGGCGTCGGCAATTTCCATCGCGCGCATCAGGCGGTCTATCTCGATGACCTTTTCAACCTGGGACGCGATCGCGATTGGGCGATCATCGGCGCGGGTGTCCTGCCATCGGACAAGGTCATGCGCGACAAGCTCGAAGCGCAGGATTTCCTGACGACGGTGGTCGAGCAGGACAACAACCGCACGGGCGCGCATGTCACGGGCGCCATGATCGCCTACCTCGAGCCCGGCGACACGCCCGCGATCGTGGCGCAGCTCGCGAGCCCGCTCATCCGCATCGTCTCCCTGACGATCACCGAAGGCGGCTATTTCATCGATCCGGCATCCGGCGTCTTCGACCCGGCGCATCCGGCGATCGTCGAGGATGCGCGCGATCCGGCGGCTCCAAAAACCGTCTTCGGCCTCATCCTGGCAGGGCTCGCCGAACGCCGCGCCAAGGGTATTCCGCCGTTCACGATCATGTCCTGCGACAATATTCCTGGAAACGGGGAGGTCACCCAGGCTGCCGTTTCCGGTCTGGCGCGCCTTTCCGATCCAGGCTTTGCGGACTGGATCGATGCCAATGTCGCCTTTCCGAACGGCATGGTCGATCGCATCACGCCGGCGACCGGTGCCCGCGAGATCGGCATCGTCGCCTCGCAATACGGAATCGACGATGCCTGGCCGGTCTTTTGCGAGGAATTCAAGCAATGGGTGCTGGAAGACCGCTTCCCGCAAGGCCGCCCGGCGCTGGAAGAGGTGGGCGTTCAGTTCGTGCCCGACGTGGCGCCGTACGAGCATATGAAGATCCGTATCCTCAACGGCGGCCATGCGGCGATCGCCTATCCGGCGGCACTGCTCGACATCCATTTCGTTCATGAGGCGATGGAGGAGCCGTTGATCGGCGCCTTCCTGGCAAAGCTGGAGCACGACGAGATCATCCCGGTGATCCCGCCCGTTCCGGACACGGATCTGAAGGACTATTACAAGCTCATCGAGACGCGTTTCTCCAATCCGAAGATCGGCGACACGGTCGCGCGGCTGGCGCAGGACGGCTCTAACCGACAGCCGAAATTCATCCTGCCGTCGACGGCCGACCGCTTGCGCCGCGGCGAAGACGTCGTCGGGTTGTCGCTCGTTTCGGCGCTGTGGTGCCGCTATTTCGCCGGCAAGTCGGACAGCGGCAAGGAGATCGTTTTCAACGACGCCAACGCCGACCGGCTGCATGCCGCCGCGGTTGCAGCGAAGGACGATCCAATGGCGTTCCTTGCGCTTTCCGACATCTTCGGCGATGTCGCGCAATCCGATCTCTTCCGCCGCCGTTTCGCTCACGCGTTGAAAGTGCTTTGGGAAAAGGGTACGCGTGCCACGCTCCAGCTTTATCTGGACGGAAACCTCGGGGAATGACGATGGTGGGGCACGCCTCCAGGCTGGTGATTTTCGATTGTGACGGCGTATTGGTGGACAGCGAACCGATTTCGCTCGGGGTCCTCGTCGACGCGCTCGCGGCTGCCGGCGTTTCGATGACGGCGGAGGAGGCGAGCGAGCGCTTCCTCGGCCGCAGCTTGAAGACCATGTCGACGATCCTGCACGAAGAACACGGACTTGCGACCGACGAGGTATTTCTCGAAGGCATGCGGACCCGGCTCTATGCACGGTTTCGCGAGGAACTGAGGCCGATCGCCCGCATACGCGAGGCGGTGGAAGGCCTGGGCACCGCCCATTGCGTGGCTTCGTCGAGCCAGCCGGAGCGCATCCGCCTCTCGCTGACCGTGACGGGGCTCATCGATCTCTTCGAGCCGAACATCTTCAGCGCCAGCATGGTGGCGCGCGGCAAGCCGGCGCCCGACCTTTTCCTGCATGCAAGCGCGGAGATGGGCTATCACCCGTCCGATTGCATCGTCATCGAGGACAGCCCGGCCGGCATCGAGGCGGCAAAGTCCGCCGGCATGCGCGTCTTCGCCTTCGCGGGGGGCAGCCACGCACGAAACGACCGCCACCGGCGGACGCTCGCCAGCCTCGAACCCGACGTGCTGTTTGACGACATGGGCGAATTGATACAGTTTGTCCGGCAATAGGGAGAGCAGGACGGGGCGGTTTTGCGGCCGCGTCGTCCCGCTCGGCGAAAATCCATCATTTTTCGGGACGGGGGCATCCATTGATGCGCGAATATGTCGTGGCGGTCGATATCGGAACCGGCAGCGCCCGCGCCGGCGTCTTCGATCGGCGAGGTAAGCTCCTGGCGCGGGCCGATCGGACGATTGCAATGAACCGTCCGGAGGAAAACCACGCCGAGCACGATTCAGAGGACATCTGGGCTGCGGTCTGCGGTGCCGTCAGATCGGCGCGCGAGAAGGCCGCTGTGCCGGCCGAGAGCATCGCGGCGATCGGCTTCGACGCCACCTGTTCGCTCGTCGTGCGCGATCGCGACGGCGCGCCGCTTTCGGTCAACCGTCAGGGGGAGGCACGCTGGGACACCATCGTCTGGCTAGACCACCGGGCGTTGGCGGAAGCCGATTTCTGTACGGCGACCAAGCATCCCGTTCTCGATCATTCTGGGCGGGTGATGTCGCCCGAAATGGAAATGCCGAAGCTGATGTGGCTGAAGCGCAACCTTCCGCAGCAATGGGAACGGGCGGGGTATTTCTTCGACCTCGCGGACTACATGTCCTGGCGGTCGACCGGGAGTACGGCCCGCTCGCGCTGTACGCTGACGGCAAAATGGAACTATCTCGCCCACGAGAGACGCGGCTGGCAGCAGGATTACCTGGAGCAGATCGGTCTTGAGGACCTCCTCGAACGTGGTGGATTGCCCGAAGAGACTTTGCCGGTGGAGCGCGCCGTCGGTCGCCTGAGCGCGAGCGCGGCGGAGGAGCTCGGGCTCGACACCGGATGCCAGGTCGCGCCGGGGCTGATCGATGCCTATGCCGGGGCGCTCGGCGTGCTCGGCGGCTTCGCGGACGCGCCGGCGAAGCTGGAGCGCCAGCTGGCACTGATCGGCGGAACTTCGAGCTGCATCGTCGCCTTTTCCAAGGACATGAAGCCGGGTTTCGGCATGTGGGGGCCCTATTTCGAGGCGGTCTTGCCCGGGCTCTGGCTCATCGAAGGCGGTCAGTCGGCGACCGGAGCGCTGCTCGATCATATCGTGCGGCTGCACGGAGGCGGACTGCCGCCGACGACCGAAACGCATGCGAAGATCATCGAGCGCGTGCAGGAAATGCGCGCGGTTCATGGCGTCGACTTTGCCCAGCGCCTTCACGTGCTCCCGGATTTCCACGGCAACCGGTCGCCGCTTGCCGATCCGCATGCACTCGGCGTCATCAGCGGGCTGCCGCTCGACTCCTCCTTCGATGCGCTGTGCCGGCTCTATTGGCGAACCTGCGTCGCGATCGCGCTCGGGATTCGCCACATCCTCGAGATGATGAAGGAAGCGGGCTACGAACTCGACACGCTTCACGTGACCGGCGGGCATGTACGCAACCCCCTGCTGATGGAGCTTTATTGCGACGTCACCGGCTGCCGGGTCGTCGCACCCCAGGCGCCAGACGCCGTTCTCCTCGGCACGGCAATGACGGCGGCCGTCGCCGGCGAGCTCTATCCGGACCTTGCCAGCGCCGGACCGGCGATGTCGTCGGCTGGAACGGAACGGCTCCCCGACCCGGCGCTGCGCCGCATCTACGACCGGGATTATCGGCGCTTCCTCGCGCTCTATCGCCATCGCGAGGAACTGGAGGCGATGGAGTGAACTGAGATGCGGGAAGGTGCAGATTTTCATCTGCAGATCTTGCCGATTGTCCGCGGAACCTTTTTTCGCCTCGTGCATTATGGCGATAACCGGACGGTGACGCACATCGCCCCCAATGTGACGTCGGAGGCATACCGCCGGTTGCCAACTCACATCCCCCCTCAGTGAGTTGCCAAAGCTCAGCCAGTGCCCTTCCCTCGGCACTGGCTGTTTTGCTTCGGGGTATGATCGCCGAGCGTGTTTGGGTTGTTGACGGTGGTTGCCATTGAACCTCATTCCTGTGACGAGCACAGGGATGAGGGTGAAAGCGACAGTTGCAGGGTATAGGGGAAGCTTGCGAGGCGATCCAGGGCCGATCGGCTCTGGATCACGCGCTTCGAATTCAGGCGGCTGCCTTTGTCGTCTCGTTGAAGAACAGCGCCTGGCTGATCAGGGCCTTCACCATTTCCGGATTGAAAGGCTTGGTGACGAGGAACGTGGGCTCGGGACGTTCACCCGTCAGGAGACGCTCCGGGAAGGCGGTGATGAAAATCACCGGAACGGCGGCCGTCTTCAGGATTTCGTTGACGGCATCGATTCCCGAGCTGCCGTCCGCGAGCTGGATGTCTGCGAGCACCATGTTCGGCTTCGTCGTCTCGTAGAGGGCGATCGCTTCGTCCTTGGTGCGTGCGATCCCGGTCACGCTGTGGCCGAGGCTTTCGACCATTTGCTCGATGTCGATCGCGATCAGCGGCTCGTCCTCGATGATCATGATCTCGGTTGCAACCTGACGGGAAATTTCCTGGGATGCGCGGTCGAGAAGTGCGGCCAGCTTGGCGGCGTCTACATCGAGTACTTCGGCGGCTTCCTGTGGCGTGAACGCTTCGACCGATACGAGCAGGAACGCCTGGCGTGCGAGCGGCGAGACCGCCGCGAGGTTGACGGATGCGCGCTGTTCCCAGGCAAAGGGCGATACCGGCTCCGGCACGAGGACGGAAGACGAGCCGAACATGGATGTGAAGAGACGGAACAACGCTACCCTGTCGCTGCTTGCTTCCGGAAAGATCGACGTGTCCGCGATAAGTGCCTCGAGCACGGCCGCGACATAGGCATCTCCAGAGGTCTGCGACCCGGTCAGGGCACGTGAATAGCGGCGCAGATAAGGAAGAAATGGAGCAATACGGGTGGACAATGTCATTCAGGGACTCCCTCGATCCATGGCGAAATATCGTTGCGGAAACGTTTCTCCGAAAAAATGGTTCCGCTTCGGAACATTTCATTTTTCCGAGGCGTTATGGTGCAGGCGAACTTTCAAGGGCGAAATTGCAACAATGAGATATACGACAGGGGCAGGGCGGATGATCGGTAAAAGTCCGTCCTCCGACGATCCGAATGCGCAGATTGCGGTGAAGCTGAAGGCCCTCTACCAGTCGGTGCAGGAGGAAGCGATACCGGCACGCTTTCTCGATCTACTGGAAAAGCTGGAAGCTGCGGAACAGCAATCGGCTCTGCAGGGCAAGGAGTAAGCGCCGGATGTCATCCGAAAACCAAGAGTTCAAGCGTGAGATGCTTGCCGCGCTGCCGAGCCTCCGCGCCTTTGCGATGTCGCTGATCGGGCGGCACGACCGGGCGGACGATCTCGTGCAGGACACGATCATGAAGGCCTGGGCCAAGCAGGATCATTTCGAGATCGGTACCAACATGAAGGCCTGGCTTTTCACGATCCTGCGCAACGAGCTTTACAGTCAGATGCGCAAGCGTGGGCGCGAGGTGCAGGACAGCGACGGCCACTTGACGGAAACGCTTGCACATCACCCGGAACAATACGGCTCGCTCGATCTGCAGGATTTCCGCCGGGCGCTCGAACAGTTGCCGCCCGATCAACGCGAAGCGATCATCCTTGTGGGGGCCTCGGGCTTCTCCTACGAGGAGGCCGCCACGATCTGCGGCTGTGCGCTTGGAACGATCAAGAGCCGCGTCAACAGGGCGCGTCAGCGGCTGCAGGAAATTCTACAGGTCAGGGGAGAAAACGACTACGGGCCTGACGAGACCTCCGCACCCATCACCTCGCGTGCCTTCGTTTCGTGAATCGATCCTGCAGCGCGGTCGTATCGGACGCGCAAGGGCCGCGGTAGCACCTCGATTTGTTGGATGTCCTTGAATCGGTAACGATTCAAGGACATATGCAGTAGAGCGGTGCCGGATAGCGGTGGCTCGGGAACGGAAGCGGGCATTCCGAGGGCTGCGTTCGATCGACGGAGCGCGGTCGCCATATTGCTCCAATTTGCTGTATGTTTTCATCCTTGGATCGGCTCCGGTCGAAGGAAACATTCAGCGGAGCCGAATTTCAGGTGCCTGCGCGAGTTTGGAGTTCAGGCCGGATGCGTGAAAAGACAGAGGCGATGCTTCCAGCGGTAGCGCAGGTGCTCGACGCGCCGGAGCGGCTCGGTGTCCTTCAGGCTGCCGTGCCGGACATGTCGGTCCCCGACGAGGATTTCGACGGGCTGGCGCGGCTTGCCGCGAGCCTTTTCGACGCGCCTATCGCTCTCGTCAGCCTGGTCGATCGCGAATGGCAATGGTTCAAGGCATGCATCGGAACGACGGAAACGCGGTCGCACGTTCGCGAGTCCTTCTGCGTTCATACGATTGCGGCAGGCGATGGCGGCCCCTTCCTCGTGCTTGATGCCTCCCGCCATCCGGCGTTCCGCCACCGCCGGGCGGTCGGCAGCCCGCCATTCGTGCGCTTTTATGCGGGCGCGCCGATTGTTCTGGACGGTCAGGCGATAGGAACCGTCGCGGTTCTCGATGTCGAGCCCCGGTCCGAGGTCTCGGCCAAACGGCAAAGCGAGCTGCAGCGCATCGCAGGTGTCGCCGCCTCGCTGTTCAAGCTGAAGGACGAGGCGCGCCGCCGTGCGCTCAAGGAGGCAGCGCTTTCGCGCGAGGAGCAGCGGCTCGCCATGGCGCTCGACGCGGCCAATGTCGGCAGCTGGCTCTGGGACATTCGCGCGGGTACGGTCTCCGGCAATGGCGCGATGATGCGCATGTTCGGCCTTCCGCCGGAGCGCACCGTCGGCGCCAAGGCGATTTTCTCCGCCATTCATCCCGAGGATCGCATCCCGACCTTCTCGAAGCTCCGTCAGGCGATGGCTGCCAACGAGGAATATGACGGCATGTTTCGCATGGGCACGAACGGGCGATGGCTTCTCGGCCGCGGCCGCGTGCACGACCGCGACAGCAAGGGCGCGCCGCTGAGCTTTCTCGGCATGACGATCGACGTCTCGGACCAGCAGGCGTCGGTAAACCGTACGCGGCTGTTGCTGAAGGAGCTCAACCACCGGGTCAAGAACACGCTTGCAATGCTCCAGTCGCTCGCCCGCCAGACGCTCCGGCAAACGAGTGACCCGGCCGAGTTCATGACCGCCTTTGCCGGCCGGCTTCAGGCGATTTCCGAGGCGCACGGGCTCCTTTCCGACTACGAATGGGGCACGATCCACCTTTCGGAACTGATTTCGAAACAGTTGCTGCCCTATGTCAGCGACTATTCCCAACAGGTCGAGCTGCACAAGGACGAGATCCTGCTGGGTCCCGACCAGGCCGTCGGGCTTGGACTGGTGCTGCACGAATTGGCGACGAACGCCGTAAAATACGGCGCGCTCTCGGTCCCGACGGGGAAGATCGTGCTGACCGCGCGCCGCGTGGTCGAGGACGGCGAGTCCGTGCTGCATCTCACCTGGACCGAAGTGGGCGGCCCGCCCATTCGCGAGCCGCGTCGCCGCGGTTTCGGCTCGATCCTGATCGAGCGCAGCCTGGACAAGATCATCGGGAGCTCGGTGAAAGTCGAATATCTGCCTGCGGGGGTCACGGCGTTGATCCGGCTGCCGCTTTGATGATTTGCCCCTCATCCGCCTGCCGGCACCTTCTCCCCCGCAAGCGGGGCGAAGGGGACTCGCGGCACGGTTCGCCCCTCGGTTATCAAGGAGGATGATTGGCCTGAGGCTTGTCCCTTCTCCCCGCTTGCGGCAGGGCTATCGCATATGAGCGATAAGAGAAGTGAGGAATTCGTCATCCCAGCCCGCCTTTTTAATTTTCCGGCGGATGGAGGCCTTGTCGGGGTGCGATCGCAAGAGGTTGAGAGCGATCTTGCGCAAGAACGCAATGTTCTGCGGGCCGTTGTCCTTGCGGTTTCTGGCGGCGTCCTCGTGGAAGTGGACATCCAGAACCCAATGCAGTTTGTTTTCGATTTGCCAATGGGTTCTTACAACCTCGATCAGCGCGCTCGGCGACATGGTGGTGGAGAGCAGGAAGTAGCGGACATGGCTGGTCAAATGGCCGTTGGTATGACGGCTTGTGGTCTCGACGCAGCCGATGGCCTGCAGGCCCGGAAAGTTGATATCGCCGGCAGCCACAACGCTGGCGCGGCGTGTCTCGGTGCGGTCATGGGCAGTCTCGGCTGCAATCTGGATGCTCTCGACGTGGCCGGCGTCCTCGATGCGGGCGAGCGCCTGGGCCAAGAGGCCGGGCTGGTTGGCCTTCAGTGCCAGAGCATAATCGCCGCCGGCAGCGAGGATGGCGCGGGCGGTGTCGGGCCGGCAATGCAGGGCATCGGCGGTGACGATAGAGCCCTCCAGTGCCAGCAGCGCGAGCGCATCGAGAGCCCCTTGCACCTCATTGCGGCCCGGCGCGAGCTTTTGGCCGATGACCAGACCGGGACCGGCAGCCCAGACATTGACGAAGTGGAGTGGCGTGGCCTTGGCGGCGCGCCGGTAGGCACCGCGCACCGCCTTGCCATCGATCGCTACCACCCCTTCGAGACCCTGCGCAAAGCTCGCCGTGAGACGGCGAAAGGCCGCATCAAAGGCATCCGGATCGAGATGGCGGAAGACGGTGGAGAAGGTGTCATGGCTGGGAATGCCATAGGGCAGCGGCACGATTGTCTTCAGCCATTTCTTCTTGGCAACGCCGAAATCGGCCATATCGGTACAGCTTTCCGCACCGCAGACAATCACCGCAACGGCAATGAACAGGATCGACGTCAACGGATGGCGCGCATTGCGACCGCGCGGATCTGGCAAATCTTCAAAGCAAGCGGCAAATCTACTCATCGAGACCTCCAAGGCAGCGGAGGACTTCATGAATCGATTTGCCGCAACAAAACAACCACTTATTCGCTATATGCGATTCCCCTGCCGCTTGCGGGGAGAAGGTCGCGGCAGCGGGATGAGGGGCCACCCAAGTGCGGAATTCCAAACTAACGATCGTCGCTGCGCTTGCGGCCCCGGCTCAGTCCGAGCAGCGCGGCAACGGCAATCCCGGTCGCCGCGCCCAGCAGCGGCTGCTTGCGCAGGATGCTTGTCACTGCGACGAGCGCAAGATTCGTCCGCATCGCCGAACGGCGCCGGCGTTCGTCGGCAAGCCGGCGGTCGCGGGCGTTCAGCCCGGCCATGACGCCGATGACGACTAGGGCGGTCACCACCAGGGCGGCGGTTACCGTCAGCGCTGCGGCGACGGGCGAATAGCGCGCCGAGAGAAGCAGGGCGATTGCGATCAGGGCGAAGACGTAGGCGCTGCCGAGAAGCACGGCGATGATGGCCCAGAGGACCGCATTGCGCTTATAGCGCGACGCCGCAGCGGCGGCGTCGAACGCAAGCAGGGCCGACAGGACAGTCCCGAGTGTCCCCATAAGGTAGCTCCCCTTCATACTCGGTCAACGCGATGCCTGGCAGGTCCTCATCGGCGCAGCAGAGCGGCTGCGATGAGGCCGATGACGGCTGCGGTGCCGAGTGTCGCAAGAGGATGCTCGCGTATCGTCCGACGGACCTCCCTTTCCGTATCCGCATAGCGGCCGCGCAAGTCGGAAAGCATCTGCTCGCCGCTCTCCATCAGGGCGTGCAGGTCGGTTTCGGCCTGGTCACGGGCGCCGCGCGCCTTGGCCTTTGCGTCACGCGAAGCCGCAGCGCCGCGGTCGGCAATCAGCGCCATGAGCTGCGCGATGTCTTCGCGTATTTCGTTCAGCTGATCCTCTACCGACGGGTCGATCGCGCTGCCGTTGCGCTTGCGGCTGCCCGAGCCTGAGAACATGCCTGTCGCCATTGTCTTCTCCCTCGCTGCTGTGCCGGCGCGAAACGGCCGGCATGTGATCGGTTCATGCGAATCGGCCGGCGAAGGCACACTCCCCGGCTCTTTTGTGCGCCCGATAGGACACGCGGCGGCGCGATGTACACGCCGGCATTGTAGATCAACGCATGAGGGAGGAATTTGTTTCGGTAAATCCTGACGTTGCCGCGGTGAGCTCAGCTTCACATCGTGGCGGACTGCGGCAATACGAACGGGATATCGTGTGCCGGAGCGACGCTCACCCGCATTCGGCAGCCGAAGACCGCTTCCATGGTCTCGTCGGTCAGCACGTCTTTCGGTGCTCCGCGCGCCCGGATGCGGCCGGCTTTCATCATCACGATCTGATCGGCAAACATCGATGTAAGGTTGAGATCGTGCATGACCGCGACGACACCGCCGCCGTCGGCGCAGAATTGGCGCGCAAGCCGCATGATCGTGAGCTGGTGGCGGATGTCGAGGCTCGATACCGGCTCATCGAGCAGGAGATATCGCGGTTCACCGGCTGCGACCGGGGCCGAGATCTGGCAGAGGACGCGCGCGAGCTGGACCCGCTGCTGTTCGCCGCCCGACAGCTCCTGGTAGAAGCGCCCCGAAAATCCGGCAAGATCGACGGCTTCGAGCGCCTGGTCGGCAATCCGGCCGTGGGCGGAAGCCTCGCCGCCGTTGGCCATGAGGCCGAGGCGCACGATCTCCCGAACGGTGAACGGAAAGGAAATGACGGTCGACTGCGGCAGCACGCCGCGCTTGAGCGCAAGCTCCCACGGTTTCAGGCTTGCGATGTCGCGACCGTTGATGGTGACCTTGCCGGCCAAAGGCGTGAGCTCGCCCGAGATCGCCTTCAAGGTCGTGGTCTTTCCCGATCCGTTCGGGCCGACGATTGCAGTCATTGCACCGGGGGCGGCATCGAGGGAGATGCCGTGCAGCACCTGTCTTCCGGCGAGGCGGACGGAAATATCGGATGCTCTGATCATGGCCGCAATCAAAGTCCCATGTTCGACCGGCCCCTGAGCAGCACCCAGAGAAAGAAGGGCGCACCCACGAAGGCGGTGATGATGCCGATCGGCAGTTCGGCCGGCGACACGATGGTGCGGGCGAGCATGTCGGCGAAGATCAAAAGCGTGCCGCCAAGCAGGGCTGAGGCCGGCAGCAGGTAGCGATGATCCGGGCCTATGACCAGCCGCAGGAGATGCGGAACGACGATGCCGACGAAGCCGATGCCGCCGCTGACGGCCACCGACGCGCCGGTGGCGCCGGCGACGCTGAAGACGGCAATGTTTTTCAACCGCTGGACCGGGACGCCCATGTGATAGGCAGCGGCTTCGCCGAGCGTGATGGCGTTGAGCCCGCGCGCCAGGAAAGGGACGACTGCAAGAGACACCAGGATGATCGGTCCGGCGGCGGCGATCTTGGTCCAGTTGGCGCCGGCAAGCGATCCGAGGCCCCAGAAAGTGAGATCGCGCAGTTGCTTGTCGTCCGCGATGAAGACGAGTACGCCCGTGACTGCACCGGCAAGCGCGCCCAGCGCAATGCCCGCCAGCAGCATCGTCGCGACCGACGTCTGGCCGCCGCGGGTCGCGATCCGGTAGAGCAGCAGCGTGGTGGCAAGGCCGCCGAGGAAGGCGCCGAAGGGGAGGGCATAGAAGCCGAAAACTGCGAAGAGCGGGCCAAAGGCAACGTCACCGAGCACGATCAAAAGCACCGCGCCGAGGCTTGCGCCGGAGGAAACGCCAACGAGGCCGGGATCGGCCAGCGGGTTGCGGAAGAGGCCCTGCATCACCACGCCGGAAACGGCTAGCGACGCGCCGACGAGCATTCCGAGCACGGCGCGCGGCAGGCGAATATCGAGGATGATGATGCGGTCGCGCGCGCTCATGGCCTGATCGGTCTCGCCGGAGAGCCAGCGAAAGATACTGGAAAGCGATGCATCCGCCGCGCCGGTCGTTATCGACGTCATGAACGTCGCCGCCGCAAGCACCGCCAGCACTGCGATCAGGCAACGCGCCAGGCCCGCCCGGTCTCCGCTGCGCCAGTCGCGGACGATCCGGGCGGCAAGTGCCGGCCTGCGCATCGCGCCTTCCATGGCCTCACTGCGAGGCATTGGTCTTCTTTCCGTAGATTGCGGCGTTCAGTTCGCGGATGGCACCTGCCGTGCGGGGGCCGAAGCCGAGCAGATGCAGCCCATCCATGCGGATCAGTGCCTTGTTCTTCGCAGCCGGGGTCAGGCTGAGCGCCGGAAGGGCGAAGAGTTCGTCGGGGCCTGCAGCGTGGCTCCCGCCGCGATTCATCATCAGGACTACATCGGGCTTGGCCTCGATGATCGCCTCCTCAGTCAGTGCCTTGTAGCCGGGCAGGGTGCCGACGGCGTTGACCGCGCCGGCAAGCTCGATGATGCCGGCGGCGGCGGTGCCGGTACCGGAGGCGAGAACCCTGCCGCCCTGGGTGCTTAGAATGAAGAGGACACGCTTGCGCTCGCCTTGCGGGCGAGCGGCACTGTCGGCCACGGCGGCGGCGAGATCCTTCTCCACGGATTGCGCGAGCGTTTCGGCCTTTTCCTTCACGCCGAGGAAAGCGCCGACCGCGCGGATCTTGTTGACGATGCCGTCCTTGTCATAGGTCTCGGGGACGCTGGTGAAGGGAATGTTCGCCTCTTTGAGCACAGCGAGCGCTTCCGGCGGGCCGCTGCCCTCGACGGCGACGATTGCCGTCGGATTGACTGCGAGGACGCCTTCGGGCGCCAATTGCCGCATGTAGCCGACATCCGGCAGCTTGGTTGCCGCCTCCGGGTAAACGCTGGTGGAATCGCGGCCGACGAGGCGGTTCTCCTCGCCGAGCGCATAGATGATTTCAGTAATCGCGCCGCCCACCGAGACGACGCGGGAGGTGTCCGGCTGCTCGAGCACCTCGGCCATCGCCGGGCGCAGGAAAGGCGGGGCTCCCGGCGCAAGCGAGGGCAGCACGAAGGGCGCCGACAGCGCGAAGGCCGCGAGGGCCATTTCCCAACGCCGAAGACGGCGGATAGCGAAGCCGTTCATCATTACTTCCTTTGAATCTATGCGTGTCGTCCCAAACCGCCGCCCGGTTGGGTGGCACCATCATGCCGCGACGACGGCTTCCAGACGGGGCATCTCCTCGACCAGGCTGCGCCATTCGGCCCTCTCCGAGGAACCTTCCTTCCGCTTCCCGAAAAACTGGATGATCATCTCGCCCTTGGCGTCGAGCCCTTCGAGGGAGGTCACGTGTCCGTCCGCCGTCGGCTTGCGCACGGCCCAGAGCTCGGCGATGTGGTCGGTGCGCAGATGCAGATGGAAGGTTTCGTCCATCACGTTCAGCCACGGCCCCATCGTGCCGATCTTGACGACCGGACCGGAATGAATCTGGATGACGCCGCCATTGCCGACGAAGCACATGATCGGCAGCGCCGTCTCTGCAGCACTGCGCATCATCATCTCGATGCAGGCCGTGTCGAGCCGCCAGGCGAAGTCGTCGCCGATCGCGTGCAGGGCCCGGCGCCGTCCGATATTGAGCTTGCGCAACATGCCGGGGAACTGATGCGTGTCCGTGAGCTTCGACCAGCGGTCGCGCAGCTCTGCCGTATCGACTGCGGCATCGACTGCATCGTCGGTTGCGGGCGCGCCGGCATCGGCGATGAAGTCCTGCGACTGGTCGTCCAGGCGAAGATCTTCGACCATCTTATCATAGGCGGCAAGGTTCGACTGGGGACGCAGATGAACCTTGTGGACGGCATGACCCCACTTGTCGAAGAACTGCAGGCTGCGGCGAATTTCCCCTTTCGCATCCGTCTTGGTCACGGCGAAACCATGTGCCCAGGCGCCGGGAAAGATGCGCAGGTCGATTTCGGAGCCAAGCACCAGAGCCGCGGCGTGTCCTTGCTTGATGTTCTCGTAGACGCCGACCTTTTCGTGGACGGCGCTTTCGTTGCGGGTAAGCGCAAGGACTTCGCCCAGCTCCTCGACGCGCTCGAGGAAGCGGCCGGCGCTGCTTTCGATCCGGACGGCGGTGAGGCCGCATTCGGCAGCGACGAGCGCTGCCTCCGAAATGCCGAGCTTCGCGGCGATGTCACGTTCGCGCAGCTTCGGATTCTCGGCGCGATAGGCCCGGATTTCGGACGGGGTGGGGCGCATGCTCTCAGTCATCGTCATCTCGCTACTTGTTCAGAATCAGCTTGCCCTGGCGGGTGATCTTCATCCGGTAGATCATCCCGTCGTGGGAAATGAGAATCTCGTTGTGGCCGCGGAAGAGGTCGTGGCTCTCGACGATCGGTTGCGGCCGGTTCAGCGGCGCCACGGTTTGCGGGGATCGTGGACTATCGTTGTCGTTCGGTGTCACGGTCTTGCCAATTCGCGAGTTGGAGACGAGACGAGCGCGTCATCCATTGGTCCCGCCCATTCCATTTAGTATCTTGACTTCATTACTCATATTTCTTTAAGGACGCAATACCGGAATGTTGCGGTCAACTTAAAAGCAACGCGCGCGGGGACCCAATGGACCGACGCGGACAGCGAGTGGTGTCAGGATGACTTATTTTTCCCGTTTTGCCTTTGCGGCCTGCGTAGCTCTCGTCACGGCAGGGGCAGCCCGAGCGCAGGATGCCGCCGCGCCGGCCGGCCTTGCGATCGAGCTCAACGAGATCGCGCCGTCGGAAAAAGGATGCAAGTTGACCTTCGTCGCCGGTAACGCGCTTGCTCAGTCGCTTTCGAAGGTTTCGTTCGAATTCGTGCTCTTCGATCAGAAAGGCCTGGTCGAGCGCATGGCCGTGCTCGATTTCAGGGATCTCCCCGCGGGCAAGACGAAAGTCAGGCAGTTCGATCTGCCGGGTACGAAATGCGAGGCGGTGAAGAGCGTGCTGATCAACGATGCACCGACCTGCGTCGGCGAAGGCGTCGACAAGAGCGCCTGCATGACCGACCTGAAGACCGGCTCGAAATCGGCCGTGGAACTCAAGGGCTGAGGTTCGCGTCCTCGAAATTGCCGGCGGAAGGCAAGACAGAATGAAACACATGGCGAAATGGGCGGCGGCGATCGGCCTTTCCCTACTGGCGCATGCCGGCGGGGCGATGTTGCTTGCGCCCGAAGAGGAAAAGGAGCTGGCGCTCATCGCCGGCGGCTCCACCGTGGAAGTGTCGCTGCTCGGCAATGCTTTCGAAGATACCGTCCAGGCGGGGGACCCATCCGAAGTGGTGGAGCCGGCGGAAGAGACGCCCGAGGAACTGAAGCCGACCGAAAGCGAACCGACGGAAGAGGTGGTCGAAGCCGTGGAGCCGGTGCCGACCGAGCCTGTCTCCCAGGAGCCGTCCGAGATGACGCCGACGGAAGCGGACGTCATCCTTCCCGCGGAAGAAATGCCGGCGAGCCAGGTCGAAGAATCAGACGTGATCGCAAGCATCGCTCCGGTCGAGACCGTCATTCCGCAGGAGAGACCGGACCCTGAGGAAGTCCTGAAGCCCGAAGTCGAGAAGGTTGAGCCGAAGAAGGAGCCGGCGAAGAAAAAGAAGGTCGTCCGGAAAAAGGCAGGTGAGGGCGGCACTCAGGCGAAATCGCAGAAAAAGGGCAAGGCCGACGGCGCAGAGACTGCCACGGCGGCTGCCGCCACGGGAGAAAGCCGGGGCGCCTCGCGGGAAATCGGCAATGCCGCGGTGTCGAACTATCCCGGCAAGGTCAGAAGAAAGCTGACCCGCGCTATTCGCTACCCGGCCGAGGCCAGACGGCAAGGCCTGCGTGGAGTTGCCCATGTCAGCTTTACCGTAACGTCCGGTGGTGGGGTGGCAAGGGTCGGCATAACGAAGAGCGCCGGTTCGCCCGTCCTTGATCAAGCCGCGTTGGAAACCGTGCGCCGGGCAGCACCCTTCCCAGCCATTCCCGCCGGGGCGGGGCGCGACAGATGGGAATTCAACATTCCGGTGGCCTTCACCCGGTGAAATCAGGCTGCGGAATCTGCTTCCGCGAGCAAGGAATATGCCGCGGGAGACAGACGCGAAAAATATGATTAAATCAATCATGTTTATACTTTACTCTCTCTATCAAGTTTTATAGGTTGCCTCCGTCACGCAACCGATCGGTGTGTGCCAAATCTGATTGGCGATGGACCGCAATGCCGGCGTCGCGGAGCAAGACGGAGACGACGGATGGGTGGCAAGCGGCACCAGAATTCAGGCAAGGGCGGCAAGGGCAGGGCGAAAGACGCGGCGAGCGCGCCGCAACCGAATGCCGGCAAGGTAACGCTCGAGGGCCGCAGCTTCCTCTATGTCGGCGGCCGCGACTGCCAGGTCGCGCATCTTCGCCAGATCGCCAGTTCCTACGGTGCGGAACTCATCCACCATGACGGCGGTTTACGAGAGGCGGTATCGCGCATCGATCGTGTCCTGCCCTCGGTCGACTGCGTCTTCTGCCCGATCGACTGCATCAGCCACGATGCGTGTCTTCGCGTGAAGACGGGCTGCAAGAAGTGGGGCAAGGCCTTCGTGCCGCTGCGCAACGGCTCGAAGTCGAGCCTCGAGCGGGCGCTTCAGGATCTGACCGGAAACGGCAGCGAGAATTGAACCTTATACGAGCGGTCAGACGGCATTCCTGCCGGCCGCATGGAGCTTTCAAATGCATGACGAGCGTCCCGATCAGATGACGATGATCGGTCTCCACAAACTCGCTTCTCAATTCGGTGACGGACTGGTCCCCGAGCTCTACGAGCTTCTCACGCTCCGGGCACGGATGCTGGAGGAAAACGACAACGTGACCGAGTTTCCCACCTGGCAGGCGCGCCCGCCGGCGAGGGATCCTCTCGGCCTTGCGCCGCCGAGCGAGGGAGCTATCCTGCCGTTTCCGCGAATGATCGCGCAGCCCGTCTCGCAAAAGAAGGCCTAGGAGAGTTAACGCATGTACTTCGCCATGAACCGTTTCCGTGTCGCAGCCGGTCAGGAGGAGGCCTTCGAGGCGGTCTGGAAGGCGCGCGACTCTTCTCTCTCGGAGATGCCGGGCTTCATCGAATTCCATCTGCTGCGCGGCGACAGCGTGCCGGAGGAAGGCTACACGCCTTTTATTTCGAAATCGGCCTGGGAGAACAGGGACGCCTTCATCGCCTGGACCAAGTCCGACAATTTCCGCGCGGCGCACCGAAGCGCCGGCGAAAACAAGGCAATGTATCTCGGTCCGCCGAAGTTCGAGGGCTTTACCGTCGTCGAGGGTGCCTGATCTTAGGCCTGTTGAGATTCTTCTATCGAAGGACTGCAGTCTCTCCGCTTCCTCATCTCTGTGCTTGTCACAGAGATGAGAGCAGCGCCGCGGCTGCGGCGCGGGGAATGTTTTTTCAGTCCAAGGACTTGGTCTGGCTGGATCCCCGTGACGAGCACAGAAATCGGCCCGCTTTCACCGAGCCGCGAAAATCCAACCCTTTGTTTTGCCAACGTTCAAGTGCAGCCGTCAGGCTTCGCCTTCCCAAAGCGCAATCTCTCATTCTCACGCATAGAATGGAAGAAATCAGGCCCTTCTCCCGCAACCTTGCCTTTCAGCAGCCCGATCGTGAACTTGTTTTGCGGAAGGGCAACGACCCGGGCAACAGGGACTGTTCCCTTGGCGATGACGACTTCTTCGCCCGCCTTCGCCGCCTCGATAAGTTTGGACAGGTTCGTTTTGGCGTTACGGATGGTAACCTGCATAGGAACCTCAATCAGCTAACCGGCCTACACATAGAGCATTTTTCGCCCGGGAATCCAGCCTCACTGCCTTCGAAGGCACCTAGCCTTTGAAGCTGCGCAGCTTTCCGGAAATACCCTACGTCTCACGCGTCCTCATCACGCTTCAGGGGCAGGAATGCCCCGATCGCGACGGCAAGCCAGCCGGCCATCATCGTCAGGCCCCCGAGCGGCGCTGACATTGGAAAGAGGCCGTGGCCCGAGAAATGGCGCATGGTAAGGTCTCCGGCGAAGAGTGCCGTGCCTGCCGCCAGCAGCAAGGCAGCGAGGGCGGCGGTGCGGAAGTGCGCCCATCCGGCATGAAGCGCGACCAGCGCCGGTGCGTGGGCGAGGCACATGGCCGATGCGCCGCCGAGAAGACGCGGATCGCCATGCGAAGCGGCGGCGGCACTCGCGACGCCGAAGAGGCCCATGAGGCCGGCGACGAAAAGCATGGTCGAGCGCAGCCTCCTGTTCGGCATCCTGGCTATTCCTTGTTCTGCATATGATGGGCGAGCCGGGTGATCGGCTCCAGAATGATCTCCCTCAGCTTCGGGTGGGAGACGGTTTCTTCGAGTGCGCGGGTGAAGCAGAAAAGCCATTCGTCGCGCTCGGCAGGCCCGATCCCGGCAATGAAGTGCCGGCGGCGCAGCATGGGATGGCCGCGTTTCTGCACATAGATCGGCGGTCCCCCGAGCCAGCCGGTCAGATATTCGTAGAACTTCTCCTCGCTGCCGGTCAGGTCCGGCGGGTGGACCGCGCGGCAGCGCGCAGCCTCGGGCAGGCTGTCCATCAGTTCGTAGAAGCGCTGCGTCAGAGCACGCACGGTGGCATCGCCACCGATCGCCTCGTAAAGCGTCGTCGTTTGCGGTTCCGTCATGGTCACAATCCTCGCCGGGATTGGTACAGCGCGCGACCCGGGCGGGCAATGGCTCGCCATTCCTTCACTTGCGGCTTTTCGGCGCGGCAGGCCTGCTCGTTAGGAGGAGGCGTGGAAAACGTGTCGCCTATCGCTCAAGCCAGTTTTCCAGACTAAGGCCACGAACGCGGCTGAACTCACGGATATTGTCCGTCACCAGCGTCAGGTCCAGCGCATACGCATGCGCGGCAATCAACAGATCGTTGGAGCTGATGGTCTGCCCCAGAGACTCCAATTCCGCACGAATGCTGCCATATCGGGTGTCGGCCGGAATATCCAATGGCAGCACCGGGACGATTTCCAGCAAGCTTTCGACCTTGGCGAGCAACTTCGCCGATCCCTTTTTTGCGCAACCATACCGCAACTCGGACGCGACGACGATGCTGGTGTAAATCTCCTTCGGGCCGATCCGTTCGATGCGTTGCGCAGCCGGTCCGAACGGATTGTGAATGACGTCGCTGATGATGTTCGTATCGAGAAGATACCCGTTCAAAAGATTTTCTCCGGCCGGGCGGGTATATCCTCAACATCCGGGAACCGGTCTTCAGGTCCGAGGGGAGCTTCCTTCTTCCACTCCGCGAGAAGCTCCACGATATCGGCTGGCCTGGCTATCGGTTCGATAATGAGTCTCGTTCCTTCGCGACGGATCAACACACGGTCTCCAGGCAACTCGAACTCCGCAGGAATACGGACTGCCTGGCTGCGGTTATTGCGGAACAGCTTTACTTCTTTAGGTCGCGATGACGGCAACGGGACGGGCATGGCATTCGTCTCCTTTGTATATGCCTAAATGTATATGCCGAACCGTGTCAGATCAAGTATGATCTGCCTCGGCGCGACAAACATCGCCCTGAAGAAAGTGACTTGACAAACCGTCCAGACGGTATGTTTATGGGCCATGACAAGCGCCCCCTCCAGGAAGAAGCAACCGCAACGCGTCCGCCGGCAATTGCTGGAGGTTGCGGCACGCCTGTCGCTGGAGCAGGGCATCGCCGCGGTGACCCTCGACGCCGTATCGCAGGCGGCGGGTGTCAGCAAAGGCGGGTTGCTGCACCATTTCCCCAACAAGCTGGCTCTGCTCGACGCCCTCTTCGATGACCTCGTCGCGCGCTTCGACAGCGCCCTCGACGAAGCGATGGCTGGAGATGCCGTCGAAAAAGGACGCTTTACGCGTGCCTATCTCGGCGTCTGTTTCGCGCTCGACGCGGAGGCGGAGGCGCAAGGCTGGCAGATGCTGACCATTGCGCTCCTGGCCGAGCCGCATCTCAAGGAGCGTTGGCGCGAATGCGTGGCGCGCCGCTCCGCGCAATTCGCCGCCACGGACAGTTCGCCAAGTTGCCTGCTCGCCCGCTTCGCCGCCGATGGCGTCTGGCTGTCGGATCTGATGCGCAGCCATGACATCGAAGCACCGACCCGGGCGATCCTGCTTCAGAAGCTCAACGCGCTTTCGCTGGAATAGAGGGCCAGACCGGTGCCGCTTTCCCATACTTCGATCGGAGACGTTCCTTGAATCCCGCCACGCTTTACACCGTTCTGGTGATCGCCATCGTCTTCGAAGTGCTCGGCACTTCCGCCATGCAGGCGGCGCAGCACTTCACGCGGCTGACCCCCACCGTGCTCATGGTTTTGTGTTACGCAGTCGCCTTCTTCTTCCTCTCCTATGCGCTGCGCTACATCCCGGTCGGCATCGCCTATGCGCTCTGGAGCGGCCTCGGGATCGTGCTGATCTCGATCGCCGGCTACGTGGTTTTCGGTCAGAAGCTCGATCTGCCGGCCATTCTCGGGCTGGCGCTCATCATCGCCGGCGTGCTCGTACTCAACCTCTTCTCGAAGTCCACGTTCCATTGAGCGCGTGAAGATCGCGGCCGGCTTCCTGCAAGTTTTCGCTACAGCCTATCCACTGAAATTCCCGGATATTCATTGAAATGCGCGATCCGTTTCAATAGCATCGCGCTTCGTCTCCGTCCGGACGCGAGGTGGCGATGTCCCATCCCGATCCCCTTGATATAACGAAGGAATATTTGGGAATGCAGGCGGTTTTCGACGGCCATAACGATGTGCTTTTGCGCCTTTGGCAACATGCACGCGGCGGTGCCGACCCAGTGGCGGAGTTTTCGGAGGGGACCGACAAGGGCCATATCGATGCGGCGCGCGCCAAGGCAGGCGGTCTCGCAGGCGGCCTCTGTGCGATTTACGTCCCATCCGGCGATCTGGTGCTCAAGACGCCGGATGAGAATGGCCATTACGCGACGCCCATGGCGGCGCCGCTCGACCACTTGCCTTCGCTCGCGACCGCCATGGAGCTTGCCGACATCGCGTTCAAGCTCGACCGCGCCGGCGCCTGGCGGCTTTGCCGCTCGGTTGAAGAGATACGTGCGGCGATGGCCGACGAGGTGTTTGCCGCCGTCCTGCATATGGAGGGCTGCGAGGCCATCGGGCCCGACCTCGCGGCGCTCGAGACCTTCCATGCCGCCGGACTTCGCTCGCTCGGCCCCGTATGGAGCCGCCACAACGTATTCGGCCATGGCGTTCCCTTCGCCTATCCGATGTCGCCCGATACGGGGCCCGGCCTTACCGAAGCCGGCTTCGAACTCGTGCGGGCCTGCAACCGGCTCGGCATTCTGATCGACCTCGCGCACATCACGGAAAAGGGTTTCTGGGACGTGGCGAAGACGACCGACCAGCCGCTCGTCGCCAGCCACTCCAATGTTCATGCGCTGACGCCAGTCGCCCGCAACCTGACCGACAGGCAGCTCGACGCCATCCGCGAGAGCCGCGGGCTCGTCGGCCTCAACTATGCGACGACGATGCTGCGCCCCGATGGGCAGGAGAACGCGGCGACGCAGCTTTCCGACATGGTCCGCCACGTCGCCTATCTGGTCGAGCGTATGGGTATCGACTGCGTGGCGCTCGGATCCGATTTCGACGGCGCAACCATCCCCGAGGAAATCGCCGACGCGGCGGGAAATCAGAAGCTCGTTGCCGCGCTGGAAGACGCCGGATATGGTGACGCCGAACTGGCAAAAATATGCCGGGAGAACTGGCTGAGAGTTCTGGGTCAGGCATGGCACGAGCCTGCCTGATCATCATGAAGAAAAGCCCGAGAAGGGTTAAAAGAGGGAAGCGCAACATGATGCATAAGCTCAACGGACGTTTTCGAGTTCTTGCCGCCTCGGCGGCACTCGCCATGGCGATGGGTGCGGCCCAGCCGGCCTTCGCGGAAACGCCGAAGGATACGCTGGTCGAGGGCTTCGCGTTCGACGACATCATCACCATGGATCCGGGCGAAGCTTTCGAGCTCTCGACCGCCGAGATGACCAGCAATACCTACAGCCTGCTCGTCCGGCTCGATCTCAACGACACGTCCAAGGTCGTCGGCGATCTCGCCGAAAGCTGGACGGTCTCCGATGACGGCCTGACCTATACGTTCAAGCTCAAATCCGGCATGAAATTCGCCTCCGGCAATCCGATCACCGCCGAGGACGTCGCCTATTCGTTCGAACGCGCCGTCAAGCTCGACAAGAGCCCGGCCTTCATTCTCACGCAGTTCGGCCTCACCGGCGACAATGTCACGGAAAAGGCGAAGGCCGCCGACGCGGAGACCTTCGTCTTCACGGTCGACCAGCCCTATGCGCCGAGCTTCGTGTTGAACTGTCTGACGGCGACGGTTGCTTCGGTCGTGGACAAGAAGCTCGTGCTCGAGCACGTGAAATCCGTGACGCCGAGCGACGAGTACAAATACGACAACGATTTCGGCAATGAATGGCTGAAGACCGGTTATGCCGGGTCCGGCCCGTTCAAGCTGCGCGAATGGCGCGCAAACGAGGTCGTGGTGCTGGAGCGGAACGAAAACTTCTACGGCGAACCGGCGAAACTCGCCCGCGTCATCTACCGCCACATGAAGGAAAGCTCGGGCCAGCGGCTCGCGCTCGAAGCCGGCGACATCGATGTGGCGCGAAACCTCGAACCCGGCGATTACGAGGCTGTCGGCAAGAATGCCGATCTGGCGACGGCGAGCGCTCCGAAGGGGACGGTCTACTATATCAGTCTCAATCAGAAGAACGAGACGCTGGCAAAACCCGAGGTACAGCAGGCCTTCAAGTATCTGGTCGACTATGACGCGATCGGCGCGACGCTGATCAAGGGCATCGGCGAGATCCACCAGAGCTTCCTGCCGAAGGGCGTGCTCGGTGCTCTCAACGAGAACCCCTACACCTTCGACGTCGCCAAGGCGAAGGAACTGCTGGCGAAGGCCGGCTATCCCGACGGCTTCACGGTCACGATGGACGTGCGCAACACCCAGCCGGTGACCGGCGTTGCCGAATCCTTCCAGCAGACGCTGGCGCAGGCGGGCGTGAAGCTCGAAATCATTCCGGGTGACGGCAAGCAGACGCTGACCAAGTACCGCGCGCGCAACCACGATATGTATATCGGCCAGTGGGGCATGGATTATTTCGATCCGCACTCGAATGCCGATACATTCACCAACAATCCGGACAATTCCGACGAAGGCACGAACAAGACGCTTGCATGGCGCAACGCCTGGGACGTTCCGGAACTCAGCAAGAAGACCAAGGACGCGCTCCTCGAACGCGACAGCGCCAAGCGCGCCGATATCTACAAGGAGCTGCAGAAGACGGTTCTGGAGAATAGTCCGTTCGTCTTCATCTTCCAGCAGACGGAGGTCGCCGGGCTTCGCGGCAACCTCCAGGGCTTCAAGCTCGGACCGAGCTTCGACACCAACTACGTCTGGAACGTATCCAAGGAATAGTCGAAAGGATCGTTCCCTTGAGCATGAGCGGGTTTGAACCCATGAGCGGGCGCCGGCGCGCCCGTTCCCGGAAGGCGTTTGTCGCGGTACTGCAGTTTCTCGTCGTCGTGGCAACCACCTATCTCGGCCTTCTCGCCGTCACCTTCTTCATCGGCCGCGTCATCCCGATCGATCCGGTGCTTGCCGTTCTCGGCGATCGGGCGCCGAATCACGTCGTGGAACGCACGCGCGAGGCGATGGGGCTCAACCTGCCGCTTTACCAGCAGTTCTTCATCTACTGCCGGCAAGCATTCACCGGCGACTTCGGGACTTCGGTGCTGACCACCAATCCGGTCATGGCGGATATCCGCCGCGTCTTTCCGGCGACCATGGAACTCGCGACGCTCGGAACGCTGATCGGTGCATTCATCGGCGTGCCGCTCGGCGTTCTCGCCGCCGTCAAGCGCGGCAGCATCGCCGACCAGGTGGTTCGCGTCATCGGTCTCGTGGGCTATTCCGTGCCGATCTTCTGGCTGGCACTGCTCGCGCTGCTCGTCTTCTATGCGCGGCTGCAATGGGTAGCCTATCCCGGCCGCATCGATATCGTCTACGAATACAGCTTCACGCCGGTTACCGGTTTCTACCTCCTGGACTCGGCCTGGCAGGGCCAATGGGATGTCTTCCGCGACGTCTTCCGGCACATCATCCTGCCGGCTTCGCTGCTCGGCTATTTCTCGCTCGCCTATATCAGCCGCATGACCCGCAGCTTCATGCTGAACGAGCTGCAGCAGGAATATATCGTTGCGGCGCGCGCCAAGGGGCTTTCTGAGGCGCGGATCATATGGACGCACGCGCTGCGCAATGCGGCGGTGCCGCTGGTGACGGTGATCGCGCTCTCCTATGCCGGCCTGCTCGAAGGGTCGGTCCTGACGGAGACCGTATTCGCCTGGCCGGGGCTCGGCCTCTACATCACCAATTCGCTGCAGAATGCCGACATGAATGCCGTTCTCGGCGGCACGATCATCATCGGATCGGTCTTCATCGCCATCAATCTCCTGTCCGATCTTCTCTACCGGACGCTTGACCCGAGGACGCGTGCCCGATGAGCCTTGCCACCGAAACACGCCCGACGACGCGCCGCGAGTGGCTGCTCTCAGATCGCCCGCAGTCGCGGACCCAGGCTCGGCTCGGCCGCGCCTATATGACCTGGCGGCGCTTCTCCGCCAACCGGCTTGCGGTGCTCGGCCTTTGCATTCTGCTGGCGCTCGTATTCGTTGCGATCTTTGCCGATGCGCTCGCGCCTCACTCTCCGGTCATCGGAAACCTTGCCGGCGCGCGGCTTCTGCCGCCCGGCAGCGAAGGTTACCTGCTCGGTACGGACGACCAGGGCCGCGATATTCTGTCCCGGCTGATACACGGTTCGCGGCTGACGCTCCTCGTCGTCCTTCTCGTCGCAATCATCGCGGCACCCGTCGGCCTGATCGTCGGCGCCGTCGCCGGCTATGCCGGCGGATGGGTCGACGCGGTCCTCATGCGCATCACCGACATCTTCCTCGCCTTTCCGAAGCTCGTGCTGGCGCTCGCCTTCGTCGCGGCGCTTGGCCCGGGGATCGAAAATGCGGTGATCGCAATCGCCATCACCTCCTGGCCGCCCTATGCGCGCATTGCCCGCGCCGAAACGCTGACGGTGCGCAATTCCGATTACATCGCCGCGGTGCGGCTGATGGGCGCGTCGCCGCTGCGCATCGTCTTCCGCCATGTCATGCCCATGTGCATGTCGTCGCTGATCGTCCGCGTTACGCTCGACATGGCCGGCATCATCCTGACGGCGGCTGGCCTCGGCTTCCTCGGTCTCGGCGCCCAGCCACCGCTGCCGGAATGGGGTGCCATGATCGCCTCCGGCCGGCGCTTCATCCTCGACCAGTGGTGGGTGGCGACCATGCCCGGCATCGCCATTCTGATCGTCAGCCTCGGCTTCAACCTGCTCGGCGACGGGCTGCGCGATGCGCTCGATCCGCGGGAGAGCGGCCAATGAGCGCGCTTCTGACCGTCGAGGACCTCCGGGTCCGGTTCCCGACGCGCACTGGGGTTTTCGAGGCGGTCCGCGGCGTTTCCTTTACCCTCGGGCGCGAGCGCCTCGGCATCGTCGGCGAAAGCGGCTCCGGCAAGTCGCAGACGGGCCGCGCCATCATGGGGCTGACGCCGCCGCATGCGGAGGTGACGGCGAAACGGCTTGCCTTCGAAGGGATCGACCTTCTTTCGGCCTCCCCGAAACTCCGGCGGGACCTGCGCGGCAAGCGCATCGCCATGATCCTGCAGGATCCGAAATATTCGCTGAACCCGGTGATGAGCATCGGACGGCAGATCGTCGAGACCTTGCGGCGGCACGAGAAGGTCGGCCGCGCGGAAGCGCGGGAGCGGGCGCTCGACATGCTCGCGGCCGTGCAGATCCGCGATGCTTCCCGCGTCTTCGACCTCTATCCGCACGAGGTCTCGGGCGGCATGGGGCAGCGGGCGATGATCGCGATGATGCTGGTTGCCGGTCCGGAACTCCTGATCGCGGACGAGCCGACCTCGGCGCTCGACGTGACGGTTCAGCTCGAAGTCCTCGCGATCCTCGACAAGCTGGTGGAGGAACGCGGCATGGGGCTGATCTTCGTGTCACACGACCTGCGCCTCGTCTCGTCTTTCTGCGACCGCGTTCTGGTGATGTATGCGGGCAGGATCGTCGAGGAGATCGCCGCGTCGGAACTCGGCAATGCCAAGCATCCCTATACACGAGGGCTCCTGAACTGCATGCCGGTGATCGGGGCGGATCGCCATCCATTGCCGGTTCTCGACCGCAAACCGGAGTGGGCGCTATGACCGAGGCCGTATCCGTCGAAAATCTGAGCGTCGTCTTCGACGAGTTCAAGGCGCTCGATGCCGTCAGCGTGGATGTCGCGAAGGGCGAGTCCTTCGGCCTCGTCGGCGAATCCGGCTCGGGCAAGTCCACCCTTTTGCGCGCCGTCGCCGGGCTCACCGCCGCAAGCGAGGGGACGATCCGCGTTTCGGGCCGCGAGGTTCGTGGCACGCGTCGTGACAAGGCCTTTTATCGGGCGGTGCAGATGGTGTTCCAGGATCCTTACGGTTCGCTGCATCCGCGCCAGACGGTCGACCGGCAACTGATGGAGCCTCTGGCGATCCACGGCATCGGAGACGGCGAGCGCCGCATCCTGAAGGCCCTGGACGAGGTGGGCCTCGGTTCCAGCTTCCGCTTCCGCTATCCGCACCAGCTCTCCGGCGGCCAGCGCCAGCGCATCGCGATCGCACGCGCGCTTATCCTGGAGCCCTCGATCCTGCTCCTCGACGAGCCGACCTCCGCGCTCGACGCGTCCGTGCAGGCGGAAGTGCTGAACCTTCTCGAAGAGGTGCGGCGCGACCGCGGCCTGACCTTCATCATGGTGAGCCACGACCTCGGCGTCGTCACGCACATGTGCGAGCGGCTGGCCGTGATGCAGAACGGCCGCGTGGTGGAGCGGCTGAGTTCGGCTGACCTGGTGGCCGGCCGCATTGCCGAGGAATATACGCGCAACCTGATGGTCGCGAGCAAGGGGTTCAGGCGGGAAGCGGTGGCACAAAGCGCGTAGGGAATGGACCCTCTGTTCAACCGGGTTGATACTCGACATTTTAGACCGGGATGATGGTCGACAGATTCTGGGTAGCCGCGGTCTGAACCCCCCCGTTGCCCCTCACCCTAACCCTCTCCCCGCGGTAGTGTGCTGAAGGTTCTGCAAATTCACTGAGAGAGGCGGTCATGGCAGGCTGGTGATGTTGACGTCACCTGATTCCCTGGAAGGAACGCCACCATGACCAAGACTGAAGGTAGGACAGCCAGCGCCGCCGTCAAAGACATTTTGCTTTCGAACCCCGATGGGCTGCGCGAGGTGATCCGCACGGTGATGCAGGAGGTGCTGGAAGCGGAGATGGACGAGGCGCTGGGAGCTGCGAAAGGCGAGCGCACGCCGGAGCGGCTCGGCTACCGTTCGGGCCACTATGGCCGCACGCTGATCACGCGGGTGGGCAAGCTCGAGCTGCGGGTGCCGCAGGATCGCTCGGGGCACTTCTCCACCGAATTGTTCGAACGCTATCAGCGCTCCGAGCGGGCGCTGGTGGCAACCTTGGCGGAGATGTATGTGCAAGGGGTGTCGACGCGGAAGGTCAAGGCGATCACCGAGGAGCTGTGCGGCCATGCCTTCTCGGCGTCATCGATCTCGGCGATCAACAAGCGGCTGGACGAGAGCCTGAAGGCCTTTGCCGAGCGCTCGCTTCAAGAGCCGTTTGCCTACCTGGTTCTCGATGCCCGTTATGAGAAGGTGCGCGAGGCCGGTGTGGTGATGAGCCAGGCGGTGTTGATCGCTGTCGGCATCGACTGGGACGGACGGCGGCAGATCCTGTCGGTCGAGATGGCCGGCCGTGAAAGCCGTTGCGCCTGGAAGGACTTCCTCGTCAGGCTGAAAGGGCGCGGTTTGAAGGGCGTCGAACTGGTGGTCTCCGACGACCATGCCGGTCTCGTCGCGGCAATTGGCGAGGTGATCCCGGAAGCTGCCTGGCAGCGCTGTTACGTGCATTTCCTCAGGAACGCCCTCGATCACCTGCCGCGCAAACATGGCGACGATTGCCTGCAGGAGCTTCGATGGCTCTATGATCGCCGCGACCTTGATGAGGCGAAGGCCGATCTCGCCGCGTGGCTGGGAAAATGGTCGGTCCGCTATCCGCGCCTGACCTCCTGGGTTGAGGAAACCATCGAGCAGACGCTGACCTTCTTTCGTCTGCCGCGCCAGCATCACAAGCACCTCAAGAGCACCAACATGCTGGAACGCCTCAACGAGGAAATCCGCCGCAGAACCTACGTCGTGCGCATCTTTCCCAACACCGAGAGCTGCCTACGCCTCGTCCGCGCGCTCGCCGTCGAAACCCACGAAAACTGGATGGAGGCCAATCGCTACATCAACATGGACGACCTGCGAGAGCACAAGAAACTCGCACTCCGTCAAGCCGCATGACCAGCACGCATGACCGCCCAATTTTGCAGAACTTGACGCACACAACCCTCCCCGCGCGCGGGGAGAGGGTTAGGGTGAGGGGCAGACCGAGGGGCAGGGCCTTGCTTCGGGACAATCTGCCCTGCGGGGGAGATGCGCGGCAGGGCAGAGGGGATATTGCTGATACCCACCCGGATCCCGCTCCAGATCACGATGTTTTTAGGTCGGATCGACTAGAAACATGAAGGTGTTCGGTTCCAACAAGTTGAAACGCGGGATGCAGGCGGAAAACCGCACGCACTTTTCGTCATCCCGCTCTAACCCCGCGGCAGCTTTTCCCGTCCGATCAGCGCGCCATGGTGGCCGATCACAGCGGCCGCAATACGGGCGGCGAAGGCGGCGGCATCAGCCGGACTGTCGCCGCTGGCAAGACGGGCGAGGAAGGAGCCGTTGAAGCTGTCGCCGGCGCTGGTCGTGTCGACGACGGCGGAAACCTGCGAGGCGGGAACGTGAACGCGTTCCTTGCCGGCAAAGCAGAGCGTGACGCCGTTCTCACCATCCTTGACCGCAACGTTTTCGGCGCCGAGCGCGCGATAGCGCTCGATCGTCGCTTCCACGGATGCATCGCCGAAATGCGTGGCCTCGTCGTCGAAGCTCGGCATCACCATCGTTGCCGCCCGGCCACCGGCTTCGATCGTCGCGCGCATCCGAGCGGCGTCGTCCCAAAGGCGCGGCCGGATGTTCGGGTCGAAGACGACCTGCCGTCCGCCCGCCTTTGCCCGCCGAAGCTCCGCAAGCAATGTTTCTGCCGCGTCCGGCGACAGGATCGCCAGGGTGATTCCCGAGAAGAACACCACATTGGCCGCCTCGATCGCCGCCCGGAGCCGATCGGGATCGTCGGCGAGCAGTTTGGCAGCGGAGGTCGAGCGCCAATAGGAGAAGCTGCGCTCGCCGTCCTTGAGATGGATCATATAGAGGCCGGGCGTCCGGCCTTCGATCTTGCGGATGTGCGCCGTGCCGACGCCGGTGCTCTCGATGAAGGCCAGCAGCTCGTCCGAGACGGTGTCGGTCCCCACGGCCGTGAAATAATCGACCGTCCAGTCCGCAGGCAGGAAGAGCCGGGCGTAGTAGGCGGTGTTGAAGGTGTCGCCGGCATAGCCCTTGCGCAGCATGTCGCGTTCCGCCTGCATGAGCTCCACCATGCATTCGCCGATCGAAAGCAGTTTCCCCGTCATTCAGTCCTCCCTTTCCGCTGATCCGAATTAAGCGCATGTCACTGCGCGAGCAAGCGAATGTTGACGGCGGCGTTTACTCGAAGAAGCGGTGAAGATAAATCTGGCATGGCTAAATCAATCATGGAGAGTTGCGCATGCCGGCGGCATCGGGATCTGACGAAAACTGGTGGCGCGGAGCGGTGATCTATCAGGTCTATCCGCGATCCTTCCAGGACACGGACGGCGACGGAATGGGCGACCTTCGCGGCGTCACCCGTCGGCTTCCCCATATCGCCTCGCTTGGGGTCGATGCCATCTGGCTCTCGCCCTTCTTCACCTCGCCCCAGGCGGATATGGGCTATGACGTTTCGGATTATTGCGACGTCGATCCCATGTTCGGCACGCTCGCGGATTTCGACGAGATGCTGGCGGAGGCCCATCGGCTGGGGCTCAAGGTGATCATCGACCAGGTGATCTCGCATACATCCGACCGGCACCCCTGGTTCGTCGAAAGCCGCTCGAGCAGAACCAATCCCAAGGCGGATTGGTATGTGTGGGCCGACCCGAAGCCGGACGGCACGGCGCCGAACAACTGGCTTTCAATCTTCGGCGGTCCGGGCTGGGAATGGGACGGGGTGCGCCGGCAGTACTACCTGCACAATTTCCTCTCCTCGCAGCCGGACCTCAACTTCCACAACCCGGAGGTTCAGGAGGCGGTGCTCGCGACGGTCCGCTTCTGGCTCGACCGCGGCGTCGACGGTTTCAGGCTCGATACGGCGAATTTCTATTTCCACGACCGGCTTCTGCGGGACAACCCGCCGCTGGTGCCGGATCCGGACGCGACGAGCCGCGATGCGCCGGAGGTCAATCCGTACGGAATGCAGGACCACCTATATGACAAGACGCAGCCGGAAAACCTCGATTTCCTGCGCCGGTTTCGGGCGGTGCTCGATGAATATGGCGGCCGCGCGACAGTGGGGGAGGTCGGGGACGGGTCACGCTCGCTGCAGACGGTTGCCGCCTATACGAGCGGCGGCGACAAGCTGCATATGTGCTATACCTTCGACCTGCTCGGACCGGAATTCACTGCGCGCCACTTCCGCCGCTGCGTCGAGAATTTCCAGTCGACGGTGACGGACGGCTGGGTCTGCTGGGCCTTTTCCAATCACGACGTGATGCGTCATGTCAGCCGCTTCGCGCTGCGCGAGGCCGACCGGGAGCGCGTGGCGAAGCTTGCGATCTCGCTGCTTGCCAGCCTGCGGGGCACCATCTGCCTTTATCAGGGAGAGGAGCTCGGCCTGCCGGAGGCGGAGCTTGCCTTCGAAGAATTGCGCGACCCATACGGCATCCGCTTCTGGCCGGCCTTCGCCGGACGTGACGGGTGCCGGACGCCGATGGTCTGGGAAAGAGAACTGTCGAATGCCGGCTTTTCCGCCGGAATCCCCTGGCTGCCGGTTCGCGATGGGCACCGGATGCTGGCGGTGGACGCGCAGGAGGGCGTGGAAGGGGCGGTGCTCGAGCACTATCGCCAGACCCTTGGGTTCCGTCGGGCGCAGTCCGCGCTGGTCGACGGAGACATGGTCTTCCTGGGCACCAACCAGGACCTTCTGGTCTTCACGCGGGAAAAGGACGATGAGCGGCTGCTGTTCGTCTTCAACCTGACCCAGGAGCCGCAGACGTTTCACCTCCCGACGACGCTCGTCGCCGAGCCGCATCCGATGCCCGGTTTTGCGCCGGTTTTCGCTGACAATGCGATAAAGCTCGCTGCGCTCGACGTTTTCTGCGGGAGGTTGCGTTAGAGCACTTCCAGGAAAAGTGTGTAACGGTTTTCCGTCCGGAAGTGCGTTAGATCAAACGGTTAGAGCATTTCAGTTTTTCCATGAAACAGTGAAGTGCTCTAGTGGAGTTGAGGTGCCGCTGCGACAGCGAATGCGGCACCCACTCGGGCCAGAGGGGGCTTTCCGGATGCCGCGCCTCGACCGTCACCCGATCAGCATGAACCTGTCCACATCCACCAACCCGCGGTCGGAAATCTTCAAATGCGGGATCACCGGCAGCGGCAGGAAGGCGAGTTGCAGGAAGGGCTCTTCCAGCGTGGCGCCCAGGGCGAAGGCGGCCTGGCGCAGATGGTGCAGGGTGTCTCGCACGCGCTCGTAAGGTTCGAGGCTCATCAGGCCGGCGACGGGCAGGGCGATCTCGCCGGTGACCTTGCCGTCATGGACGACGACGAAGCCGCCTTTGATCTCGCCGAGACGATTGACGGCAAGTGCCATGTCGTCGTCATTGACGCCGACGACGCAGATATTATGGCTGTCATGCCCGACGGTGGACGCGATCGCACCCTTCTTCAGGCCGAAGCCCTGGACGAAGCCATTGGCATGATTGCCGTTGACGCCGTGGCGCTCGATCACGGCAACCTTGATGATGTCCCGGTCGAGATCGACGCCGGTCCGGTTGCCTTCGGCGGGCAGGCGATACCGGCGGTGTTCGGTGATGATCTTGCCGGGCAGGACGCCGAGCACCGAAGTCTCGCCTTCGTTGTAGGGGAGGCCGAAGTCCGCGGCCTTGACTTCGCGTGCCTTGACGCTGTCGAGCCCCACCGGTTCGACCGGCTTGCGCCCGGCGAAGAGTGCATCCGTAACGCGCCGCCCGGCGGAAAGGACGAGTTCGGCCTTGCAGTTTTCCAGGCTGTCGACGATGACGAGGTCGGCGCGCCAGCCAGGTGCTACGAGGCCGCGATCGCGCAGGCCGAAGGCGCGCGCGGCGGAAATCGAAGCGGCGCGATAGATGGCGAGCGGCTCGACGCCGGCGCTTATAGCCGTGCGGATCATGTGGTCGAGATGGCCCTGCTCGGCGATATCGAGCGGATTGCGGTCGTCGGTGCAGAGAGCCAGATAGGGCGACAGCCGCTCGGTGAGGATCGGCATGAGGGCCTGCAGGTCCTTGGACACGGAGCCTTCGCGTACGAGGATGTGCATGCCCTTGCGTATCTTTTCGAGCGCTTCCTCCGCGCTCGTGCATTCGTGATCGGTGCGGATCCCCGCCGCGAGATAGCCGTTCAGTTCCTTGCCGCGGAGCAGAGGAGCATGGCCGTCGATATGCCCGTCCTGGAAAGCATCGAGCTTGGCGAGGCAAACCGGATCCTTGTTGACCACACCCGGGAAGTTCATGAATTCGGCAAGGCCGATTACCTTCGGGTGATGACGGAAGGGCGTGAGGCGCCCGACCGGCAGGTCGGCACCGGACGTCTCCAGGTGGGTCGCCGGCACGCAGGAGGAGAGCTGGACGCGGATGTCCATGACCGTCTCCATCGCCGAATCCAGGAAATACTGGATGCCTTCGGTGCCGAGCACATTGGCGATCTCGTGCGGATCGCAGATAACAGTGGTGATACCGAGCGGCAGCACGCAGCGGTCGAACTCGTGCGGGGTAACGAGCGACGATTCGATGTGGAGGTGCGTGTCGATGAAGCCGGGAACGACGATGCGGCCGGTAACGTCGATCTCCTCGCGGCCCTCATAGTCGCCGCAGGTACCGACGATGCGCTCGCCCGAGATGGCGATGTCGGAGGCGACGAGCTCGCCGGTGACGATATCGAAGAACCGCCCGCCCTTGAGCACGATGTCTGCCGGTTCACGGCCGACGCCCTGATCGATGAGACGCTCCAGCGCTTCGGACATGTGTGCACCTCGCCCTTGATATTGATTCACGACAATAACCCTCTCCCCGGATCCGGGGAAAGGGCTTCGCATCTGGTGAGGAACGCGTCAGATATTGTTCTTCAGCACGTCGCGCAGCTTGTCGAAAAGCTCGTCGATCTGTCGCTTTTCGATGATCAGCGGCGGCGACAATGCAATGATGTCGCCCGTGGTGCGGATCAGGAGGCCTTTCTCATAGGCCTTCAAGAAGGCCGAGAAGGCGCGCTTCGTCGGCTCCCCTGCGATCGGCTCGAGCTCGACCGCGCCGATCAGTCCGATATTGCGGATGTCGATGACATGCGGGCAGTCCTTCAGCGAGTGCAGCGCCTCCTCCCAATAGGGGGCAAGCTCGGCGGCGCGCGTCAGCAGGCCTTCTTCCCTGTAGGTGTCCAGCGTTCCGAGTGCCGCTGCCGAGGCGATCGGAGTGCCCGAATAGGTGTAGCCGTGGAAGAACTCGATAAGGTGTTCCGGCCCGGTCATGAAGGCATCGTGGATTTCCGATGTCACGAAGACCGCGCCCATCGGAATGACGCCGTTGGTAAGCCCCTTGGCCGTGGTGATGATGTCGGGCTTCACGTCGAAATATTGAGCGGCGAAGGGCGTGCCGAGACGGCCATAGCCGGTGATCACTTCGTCGAAGATCAACAGGATGCCGTGCTTGGTGCAGATTTCGCGCAGCTTCTGGAGATAGCCCTTCGGCGGGATGAGAACACCGGTCGAGCCGGCGACGGGCTCGACGATGACTGCTGCGACCGTGGAGGCGTCATGCAGGGTGACGATGCGCTCGAGTTCGGCTGCGAGATCGGCACCGTGCTCGGGCTCGCCGCGGCTAAAGGCGTTCTTGGCCGGCAGGTGCGTGTGTGGAAGGTGGTCGACGCCCGTCAGCAGCGTGCCGAACATCTTGCGGTTGGCGACGATGCCGCCGACCGAGATGCCGCCGAAGTTGACGCCGTGATAGCCGCGTTCGCGGCCGATGAGCCGGAAGCGCGAGCCATTGCCCTTGGCGCGGTGGTAGGCGAGAGCGACCTTCAAGGCGGTATCGACCGACTCCGACCCTGAGTTGGTGTAGAGAACGTGGTTCATGCCCTCGGGCGCGATATCGACCAGCCGATTTGCGAGCTCGAAGGCTTTCGGATGGCCGAGCTGGAAGGCCGGCGCGTAGTCGAGTTCGCCCGCCTGTTCGCGAATCGCCTCGGTGATCTTCGGCCGACAGTGGCCTGCATTGACGCACCAGAGCCCCGCGGTCCCATCGAGAACCGTCCGCCCGTCATGGGTGGTGTAATACATGTCCTTGGCGCCGACGAACAGCCGCGGCTCCTTCTTGAACTGCCGGTTCGCCGTGAAGGGCATCCAGAAGGCGCTGAGATCGTTGGGCGTGGTGTTCAGGCGGTTGGACATGTGTTTCCTCCTCGTCGAGTCCCGGCAATCCGGATTTGCCAGGCCGGATTCTTTACCCGCTGGTCAAACTATCAGCCCGCCGATGGGCGTCAAGCCAGGCGAAACGATCCGCTTTTCACGGCCTGGATCACGGCACTCAGCGTGTCCTTTCGGGTGTGTCCTTCGGTCGGGAGAACATGCCGTTCAAGGGGGCCGAGCGATGAGAGTTGCTGATGAAGCGCTGCGATGGGCACCGGGTCGGTCAACGTGTCCCCGCCGCGCTGCTGGCAGCGCCGGATGGCGACGTCGAGCGGCGGACGCAGAACGACGTAGTGAAGCGGTGCCGTGATTTTCCTGAATGGTTCCAGGAACCACGGTCCGACGATCCCGTCCACAACGACGAAATAGCCGCCATGTGCGTAGGTTGCGGCCACTTTCGTCAGCACATCGACGACGACGGCGTTTTGTTGGTGAGCTTCAGGCAAATAGGGCGGGATCGCCCCGTTCTTGATGAAATGCCAGAAGTCGTCGCAGTGAAGATGGACCTTCGACGATCCGGGCTCTGCCGCGAGCGCCTGCGCTGTCGTTGTCTTTCCGGAGCCGGGTGGCCCGGTGAGAATAAGAATTTCGCTCTCAAGGTTCATGGCTCGATCATGTAGCACGATGCTGCGGGCCAGTCAGCGACAGGACGGGAGAAGACTGCTCACCCGCCAAAAATGAAGCCCCGCGATCGGATCGGCGGGGCTTGAGGAGGCGGTGCTGTTCGGTCGAAGGACGTCTTGGGAGATTACGCCGATTTGCGAACGAGAGGCTTTTCTTCCACGGCATCGGTGTCGTCGCCGTAAATGTCGGATAGTGCGCCCAGAATCTTCAATACGGCGTCGGACGAGCTCGAATAATAGATCGTCTGTGCGTCACGGCGGGTGCTGACCAGATTCTGCGCACGAAGCTTCGAAAGGTGCTGAGAAAGAGCCGATTGGCTCAGCCCGACCTTATGGGCCAGGGCGCCAACCGCCATTTCCTCCTTGACGAGAGAGTCTAGGATGAGCAGGCGTTTCGGATTTGCCATGGCCGAAAGGAAACCGGCTGCTATCTCGGCGTCCTCGTGTTTTTCAGGCGGAAGAGGCTGCATCGTGTGCTCCATGCGAAAATTCATCACACGTAGTTATGATTGATGAAGCACGATAATTAGCCGTGATGCATAAAAGGGCAACCACCCCCTGCAAGAAATGGGGGTAGCTAAGATGCGATTAACGGTAAAGTTTTTTTAGAATTGGCCGTAATTCGGCCGCGTCGGCAAGGGGCGTCTCAAACTCCAGGCGGCGCAGACGGTCGCCGTCCGACAGGTCGAGCCCTGCCGAATCGATGCCGACGATCTTCCAGTCGCCTTCGGGTGCGCGGCAATGAGTGGTTGCATAATATCTCACGGCTTCGGCGTGATCGGCGTTCATGTGCTCGATCGCGCCGCCTTCCATCTCCGCGATCGCGGCCGCGGCCGGTGACGCGATGGCGAGATCCTCAGCTGTCAGCACATAGGCGCGGCCGAAGCCGCCATTGAGGCTTGCCCGCAATGGGTTGAGTCGGAAGAAGCCGAAGTCCGGAAAATCGACATAGAGTTTGGACTTGGGGTGCCGGCGAAGGAATCGTTCGCGAAGACGCAGGTGGAGCGCGCAATCCCGCGGGACGGCCTCCGCCTCGCACTGGACCGTCAGTCGCGGATGGGCGAGCGGGTCGCCTTTGCCCGGCTCGCCGGTCAGCAGCGAAGCACGCCGGTCCGCCGTGAGCGCTTGAGTATGGGTCGAAAGCCGCGACACCAAGATGACCGGCGTTCCGTCGATATCGATGCCCACGAGTACACGGCTGACGAAGGGGAAACCATCGCTCGCCGGCTCTATCGCGGCAAGCGCGCCGCTTCTCGCCGAACGAAGAAGCACCCGGGCAAGCTTGCGTGCTTCCTCGTCCGTCTCGCGCAGCACATTGGGTTTCTCGCTCATGATCGCCTCCTTCCGGCGGGCCGCGTCAACCTTTGTTGCGGTGGCGCGTCAACCCTTCGACGATGTTTTGCGCGTCGATGGTCCCGACGACGGAGCCGTTGTCGACCACACCTATGCTGCCCGGCTGGCGCGACATGGCGTCGAGAATATCGACGAGCGGCGTGGTGGGCCTGGCCGTTGCCGAAACGCCGGTATTGGCGGCGGCTCGCCCGACGCCGGTCTGCATCACATCCTTCGCCGTCAGCATGGTGATCGGGTTCATGTGCTGGACGAAATCGGCCACGTACTGATTTGCCGGCTTCTTCACGATCTCCTGCGGCGTCCCGCACTGGATGATCCTTCCGCCTTCCATGATGGCGATGCGGTTGCCGATGCGGAAGGCCTCGTCGAGATCGTGGCTGACGAAGATGATCGTCTTTTTCAGCCGCCGCTGGAATTCGAGCAGTTCGTCCTGGAGGCGCGTGCGGATCAGCGGGTCGAGAGCCGAGAACGGCTCGTCCATCAGCAGGATCGGGGCGCCGGTGGCAAAGGCTCTTGCGAGGCCGACCCGCTGCTGCATGCCGCCCGAGAGCTCGTTGACCTTGCGGTCCGCCCACTTGGCCAGGTTGACGAGTTCAAGCTGCTCGCCGACTCGCTTTCTTCGTTCGGCATCGGCAACGCCGGCCAGTTCGAGCCCGAACCCGACATTGTCCGCCACCGTTCGCCACGGCAGAAGCGCAAACTGTTGGAACACCATCGAGACCGTATGCATGCGGAAGTCGCGGAGCGACTTGGCGTTGCAGCGATAGGGGTTCAGCGATCCGTTCGCGGTCTTGACCTCGACCTCGCCGCGCACGACCGGCGCGAGGCCGTTGACGGCCCTGAGCAGCGTCGACTTGCCGGAGCCGGACAGACCCATTAGAACGAGGATCTCGCCTTCATTGATGGTCAGCGAAGCGCCGGCCACGCCCAGCACCAGGCCCGTGGCTGCACCGATCTCGTCGCGCGTCTTGCCCTGGTCGACCATCTGCACGGCAAGTTGCGGGTTCTTGCCGAAGATGATGTCGACGTTCTTGAAAACGACGGCGTCGCTCATGCGCCTTCTCCTTCATCGGACGAGCGGAAAAGACGGTCGAGAACGATCGCGAGAATGACGATACAGAGACCGGACTCGAATCCCCTGGCGATGTTTACCGTGTTCAGAGCCCTGAGGACAGGCACGCCGAGTCCGTCGGCACCGACGAGCGCCGCGATCACGACCATCGAGAGCGACAGCATGATGGTCTGGGTCAGGCCCGCCATGATCTGCGGCATGGCGAAGGGCAGTTCGACCTTGCGCAGCACCTGCCAGGGCGTCGCGCCGAAGGATTCGGCGGCCTCGACCAGCGCCGGCGGCGTCGAGATGATGCCGAGCCGCGTCAGCCGGATCGGCGCGGGGATGGCGAAAATGACGGTGGCGATCAGCCCGGGTACCATTCCCAATCCGAAAAGGATCAGCGCCGGAATGAGGTAGACGAAGGTGGGGATCGTCTGCATCAGGTCGAGGATCGGCCGCATGATCGAGTAGATCCAGGCACGGCGCGCGGCAGCTATGCCGAGGGGCACGCCGACGGCCATGCTGACGAAGGTTGCCGCAAGGACCAGCGCCAGCGTCTCCGTAGTCTCCTGCCAATAACCCTGATTCACGATCAGGAGCAGCCCGAGACAGGTGAAGGCGGCAATGCCGAGGGAGCGCCGGAACCACCATGCGAGCGCCGTCACGACGGCGATGATGATAAGCGGGTGCGGCGTCTGGAGGATGTAGAGCAGGACCGAAATGATCGCCGAAAGCACATTGGCGAGCTGGTCGAAGAACAGGTTGAAATTCGTCGTCAGCCAGTCGACGAAAGACTTCGCCCAGGCGCCGATCGGGATGGGGTTTTCAGTCAGGAATTCCACGAAACAGGGTCCCTCTTGCCAGGGTCAACACTCAGGTCGGAAGACCGGTGGAAAAAAGGCGGGGTGTTTCCCCGCCTCACTGCATTTCCCATATCGGAGCCGATTTGAGCATGGAACATGCAGCAATTCAAAATGCTACGCGTGATCTGCCGCCGATCAGAGGCCGAGGGCGGCCTTGACCGCGGCCAGCCCGTCGCCGCCATCCTTGGTCGTGACCCCCGCAAGCCAGGGTTCGATGCTCTGCGGATTGTCCTTCAACCACGCGGCCGCAGCTTTCTCCGGGTCTTCACCGTCGTTGAGGATCTTGCCCATGATCTCGTTCTCCATCTGGAGGGAGAACGAGAGATTCTGGAGAAGCTTGCCGACATTCGGGCATTCGGTCGTGTATCCGGCGCGCACATTGGTGTGCACCGTCGCGCCGCCGTAATTCGGGCCGAATACGTCATCGCCGCCGGAAAGATAGGTGAGCTTGAAATTGGCGTTCATCGGATGCGGTTCCCATCCGAGGAAGACGATCGGGTCGCCGGACTTTTCGGCGCGGGCGACCTGGGCCAGCATCCCCTGCTCGGAGGATTCGACGACTTCGAAGCCCTTGAGATCGAAGGTGCCTTTTTCGACCATGTCGATGATCAGGCGGTTGCCGTCATTGCCCGGTTCGATGCCGTAGATCTTGCCGTCGAGCTCGTCCTTGTGGGCAGCGATATCCTTGAAGTCCTTGATGCCGAGCTCCGCGCCCTTGGCATTGGTCGCAAGCGTGTATTTCGCGCCTGCGAGGTTTTCGCGCACCGTCTCGACGGATTTATCCTCGCGGTAGGGGGCGATATCCGCTTCCATGGTCGGCATCCAGTTGCCGAGGAAGACGTCGATGTCCTTGTTCTTCAGCGATGTGTAGGTAACCGGCACCGACAGCACCTTCACGTCCGTCTCGTAGCCGAGCGCCTCGAGGATGGTCGTCGCGGTCGCCGTCGTCGCTGTGATGTCGGTCCAGCCGACGTCGGAGAAGCGGACGGTTCCGCAGCTTTCCGGCTCGGCTGCAAAAGCGCTTCCGGCGGTCAGGGTTGCCATGCAAACGGCTCTCGCCAGCATGAATTTGAGAGAAAGCGTCCTTATCATCGTCGTCGTTCCCCTGCCTTGTGTTCTTTTTTTAGCCAAACACCAATGAAGCGCGAATTCAAGCGCCCTGGCGTTTAAAGAAGTGTATTGCCTCAGTACATTAACGGGATGCACAAAGCGACGCCTGATGTCGCAATGCCCGCGAAATGCCGGCCCGCCGAACCGATCAGCACTTGCGGGCCAAAGCATGTGCGTCCTTGCCGAAAACTGTGAGTCGCTGCGGGATGCTCTGGTCATCGGACGCGTGCCCCGTCATGTAGCGGGCACGATGTCCGGAGATGGGACCATGTCCAAACTTTATTTCAGCTATGCGACGATGAATGCCGGCAAGAGCACGCTGCTCCTGCAGGCCGCCTACAACTATCAGGAGCGCGGCATGCGCGTCGTGATGCTGATAGCAGCCTTCGACGATCGCGCCGGCCAGGGTCGCATCGCGTCTCGCATCGGGCTGGAATCGGAGGCGATCCCCTTCCGCGCAGAGGATGATCTCTATGGGCTGATCGAGCGCCTGAACGGCGACGGCTCCGGTGAAATCGCCTGCGTCTTCGTGGACGAGGCGCAGTTCCTCGGTGAAGATCAGGTCTGGCAGTTGGCGCGTGTGGCGGATCGCCTCGGCATTCCGGTCATGGCCTATGGCCTGAGGACGGACTTCCAGGGCAAGCTCTTCCCCGGCTCCATGGCCCTGCTCGCTATCGCGGATGAGTTGCGCGAAGTCAGGACCATCTGCCATTGCGGGCGCAAGGCAACGATGGTCGTCCGCCTCGACGGCTGCGGCAAGGTCATGCGGGAGGGCGCGCAGGTGGATGTCGGCGGCAATGAGAAATACGTCTCCTATTGTCGTCGCCATTGGGAAGACCGGATGCGCGAAGGCTGACGCGCAAGCCGACCGGCGGCGATGCGCCGGCCCTGCTGCCCTGCACTCGAAAAAGCGGCCACCGCCCTTGTCGTTCCGTGCTAAACATCCTTTATATAAGTGCAATCAAGGGCTGAAACGGTCCGGCGTGCACTGCTGGCTGGCTTGAGGGGAGAAGGCAATGGCGACGCTGCAGAATTTTGATACGGAGATCGAGAAGACCAGAACCGTCGTCAAGGACATGCGCAGCAAGCTCGAGCAGTCCGGCGTCGTTCTCGAGCAATTCGCCAAGGCGGACACCAAGCTCGGCGACGTCAATTTCGATATCGAGAACGCCCGCATCCAGGACGTCGTCAACCAGCAGAAGGTGATGGAAGCCAACATCGCCGATCTGATCATCGGACTGGAAGACGCGACCAATGTCTTCGGTGCCGAGTTCGAGAGCATGAAGAGCTATACCGGCTACGAGAAGTTCATCGGCATCTTCTCAAGGCAGAAGATGCAGCGCTTGCGCACCGATCGCGTGCGCAACATGTCGCTTGCAGGGAACCTGCAGGAACTGCTTTCGAAATCGGACACCATCGTCGGCATCCTCAAGGACCAGAAGGCGATCCTCGACCAGCGATACAAGACCTCCGAGCAGAGCCTCATCCAGGTGATCGAGCGCCGCAAGGGCACGATGGCGGCGCTGGAACAGACGCAGAAGCGGATCGAAGAGCTCAACCCGCTGCTGCTCGATATCGAGAACAGGATCGCCGCCTCGACAGACCAGAAGACCCGAACCGACCTCGAGGGCGAGCGCTCGCAGCTTGCGACCGAATACAACGAAAAGCAGGCGAAGGAGCAGGAGCTTCTGGCCGAGAGCCAGACGCTCGAGCGCTACACGGCCATGTTCCAGACCTTCGTCGATTCGCTGAACAACCAGATCGCCGCCCAGAACACGCTGATCAACAAGCTGACCATCGACACGGAACAGCGCATCGTTCTCTACAAGGCGCTGGAAGATTCGTTGAAGACGGCTGCGCAGCAGGACGTGGCACACAAGATCAACACGCTCGGCAGCCAGGTGGACACGGCCGCCGAGGAGACCATGGCCGGGATCGGCGCGGCCGCGCAGCGCCACATCGGCGACTTGCTCGAGATGCATGAAAAGAACATGCTTGCGACGCAGGATATCCAGCGGCGCAAGAAACTCGCCGACGACGCCTTCGCGCGCCGCTTCCAGACGGTGATGGACAAGCATAATGCCGCAAATTATGTGAAGCAGTGATCGGCAAGGCGGCAATGACCCGATTTCCGACCGCCTTTCGGCATTTGCCGGGAGAGCTGCCATGAATACCGCCATTTCTCCGGCCGTCAGGCAATATTTCGGCTCCATCCGCGCGGCGCTCGCAGGGCTCGAGCTCTTCCTCGGAGACCGCAATTCGCCGCTTTACCGTGACACAGTCGTCGGCGAGATCATCGTTCCCTATCTTGCCCGGCTGAAAGCCTCGATCGCCTGCTGGGAAAACCGGATCGGTTTCGTCGAACAGTTTCGCATCTCGCGCGCCGAAAGCGGCTTTCCCGTTTTCCAGAACGTGCTGGAACTCGAGAACGACCGGCAGAATGCGGAGAAGCGGCTTGCGAGCATTCCTTCCGCCGATGCGCTGCGCGAGGAGATGGTCGATTTCATCCTGAGGCAGAAGGCGTTCCCCGAGGCGCTTCAGGCGCGCATGGCCGAAAGGCTCTATCTGGAGCAGATCGGCAAGGGGGATATCTTTTCGCCGTTCGTGCTGCCGGAGACGATCCGGGTCGCGGTCAATTCGAAGACGATGCGGCCCTTGTACGTCGTTTCCTGGGGCGCGTTCGACGGCAGCCAGACGCTGCCGATGATCTATATGGCGACGATCGAGGATTCCTCGGAAAATATCGTCGAGATGCTGGTGACCGAGGATGGCAAGCTCAATCCGGACGTCCAGATTCCGCTGCCGGTCGGCGGCCTGCTCAATCCGGAGCTCGCAAGCCGTTTTGACGATTTCGCCTCCAAGAACAGCACCTATTCGCTGACGCCGGTGACGATCGCCACCAATCTCGACAGGGACTTCCCGGAACTGCATCCGAAGCAGCTTCGGCGGATCGTGCTCGGCCCCTTCTATTCGGCGGGCATCACCGAGAACAATGCGAGGATCAACGACATTCTCTCCAGGGTGCGCAAGACCGAGAATGCGTGGCTGCTCACCTGGACGGTGCAGGAAGTCTTCTCGAAGGCGGAGCGGCCGGCGACGCGCGGCTTCTGGTCCTCCACCCAGGCGCAGGAGGAGTTTCACATCGACACCGCCGATCTGGAGGCGGCGCGCATGGGGGTCAGCGCTTACGAGAAGCATGCCCTGGTGCCGCATGACGCGTACCAGGCGCTCTATGCCTCCGGCGAGGCCGCCCAGGTCTTCGGCGATTACAAGGTGCATGTCATATCCGGCAACCAGGTGGTGAGCGAGGTCTGAGCCATGGCATTGAACACGGGGCTGACGACGCTGCATGAGGACGAGATCGCCAGACATCAGGCGGTGGCGCAGAGCCTGGTCACCAAGCTTGCCATTGTCGAGCGGGACGATGGCGCCGCCGCCACACCGCTGGCAGGAACGGGGCGCCGTTTCGTCTCGACGGTCTCGACCGGCGGTCAGCGCCGCAGCCGCGAGGTCGAACTCGCACGCACCATCCAGGCGGTTCGCAGCGCCGATCCGCTCCTGTCGCCGGTGCAGCATTCGGTACTCTATCGCACCCGCCGCGGCATCCAGGTGGCGATGGCGGTTGCCGATGTCTTCGCGCGGCAGACGAGCCTTGAACAATTGCAGGCGCGTAACGCCACCGCGCCGCTGACCGGCGAGGATGCGGCTCATTTCAAAGCGCTGCTCTCTGCTTCGGCCTATATCGCCGCCTTCACGCTTGCCGCCTATCTCGGCGCGACGCTGCAGGGAGAGGGCGAACCGGTGGACGATGCCGCAGAGCCGGATTTCCTTTTCGACACGCCGCAGGATGCGCTGAAAACCATGATCGCCGGTCTCGACCGCAGCATTGCCGGTGCGCCGGACGAGCTCGCGCTGGTCGCACGGGCCCGGGCCTTTTCCCGCATCGCGATCGAGGGGCTGATTGCGCGCAAGGCGCGTTTCACCGGTCTGCAGAATTTCGAGAGCGTGCACATCCGGCTCGACCAGGACGATTTCACGCTCAACGGTTTCGACGTCGCGCCCGGGCAGAAGCGCAAGCCGCTGGTGATGACCTTCAAGAAGCCCGAGGAGATCATCGGCAACCACATCGCCAAGTACCAGGCGCTGAAGCTCGCCAAGATGCTGATGGCCTACGACTTCGACCGGCAGATGAACCCTTTCGTCGAACTCGGCGGTTTTCTGTTCACCTTCATCGGCGACGGCATGCCGGGCACCGGCAAGACGATCCTGATCCAGATGCTCGCCGGCATGCTGCACGAATATTGCGGCATCGCCGGTTATCCCTTCCATTACGAAAATTTCGGCGTCGACCAGATTTCCTCCTATCAGGGCAAATCGGGCCAGAATTGCAAGGAATTCGTCAACAATGTCGTGAACCCGCGGGCGATCGGCTTCGGCACGATCGACGATGTCGACCAGGTGGCGGCAAAGCGCTCCGACGACCGTGCCTCGGCCGGTCAGCACGAGGTGACGGCGGTGCTGATGGAGAGCTTCGCCGGCGCCTCGACGGTGGTGCGCGGCAACTGCACCTTCGGCATGTTCTCCAACTATCCGGAGAATGTCGACGACGCGCTGCGCCAGCGCGCCGGCGCGCGCTGGCTGGTCGACGGGCCGCAGACGGAGGACGACTATATCGACATCTTCGCGCTGCTCGTCGGCAAGAACCACCAGATCCCGCTCGGCGAGCATGATCTCTATGCCGGTCAGGAGATCAAGCGCGCCGTCTCGCAATCCTATGCCGCGCATGCGCGGCCGCAGGAGGAGGGGCTTGCCGCCGTCTGGGAACGCTATCAGAAGGAGAAGGGCAAGATCGCCACGCTCGCCGATGTCGGCGGCTATCTGCACATGATCAAGGAGGCGGAACCCCGCTTCACCGGGCGCGCGATCAGGAACATCACCGATGCCGTCAAGCTGAGGGCCATGGACGTCGAACTGCCCGACGACTGGTTCAAGGACGCCGGCTCGTTCATGCATAGGCCCTACGACGAGAAGAAGGCGATGATCGAGGAACTGCGAGGCCCGATCACCATCGACATGGTGCTGCAGGAAATCAACCGCTATGCCGATAGCGAGTTCCGCTACACCGACAAATCCGACGATGCGGCCGTCGGCGAGATCATCCGCCGCGAGCGCCAGCGCGAGAGGGCGGTCCGAGAGATCGAAACGATGAAGCGCGAGGGCAGGTGGCAGGGATGAAGGTTGTGTTTGCGGCATTTGCCTTAGGATCTGCTCCTCAGTCGGGTCCGCCCCTCACCCTAGCCCTCTCCCCGCGCGCGGGGAGAGGGGACACCGTTGCGGTCTGCCTCAGCTTTCACGGACAAGGTCGAACTCGTCCCCTCTCCCCGCCTGCGGGGAGAGGGTTAGGGTGAGGGGCATACTCGGCTTGAGGCGCAAACCTAGGGTGAGGGGCAAGAGGGCGGACCAAAAGAAATGAGAGGAGCGAACGAACGCAAGACAGAACGCGCGAGAGGTCTGCGGCAAAGCGACAACGATGCAGAAGCGCTCCTTTGGTCGGAGCTGAGAGACCGGCGTCTAAACGGCTTCAAGTTCGTCCGGCAGGTCGCCATCGGTCCTTACTTTGCTGATTTCGCCTGCCGTGATGAGAGGCTGGTCGTCGAGGTCGACGGCAGTCAGCATCAGATCGGCAGCGGCGATGCGAGGCGCGACAAGTTCATGGTCATGAATGGATGGAGTGTGCTCCGCTTCTGGAATACCGACATCTTCAATGACCGCGCCGCGGTACTGGAGACGATCGTGGCGGTGCTCGAGAGGCGGTTGGTGGGGGAAGTGAGGAGTGCGGATTTGACGTTCATTCCGGGGGAGAGGAAGAGATGAGTCCGGTGTTGAACTTGGCGTCTCGGTCTGCCCCTCTCTTCAGCCTTTTGCCCCTCACCCTAACCCTCTCCCCGCGCGCGGGGAGAGGGGACGCCGTTGTGTTCGATCGCACCCGACAACGCGCCCATGGGATCTCGTCCCCTCTCCCCCGCCTGCGGGGAGAGGGTTAGGGTGAGGGGCAAAAGGTGAGGGGCAAACAGGAGGGCAGAACGCTGAGGAGCATGGCCGCATGAAGCGCCTTTTGGAAGCGGAGCTCATCTATGGACGACTGCTCGATATTTCCGAGCCGCATCTCGTCGCGCGCTACAACAAGGCTCTCAAAGGCTTCGGGCTGAAACCGACGGCTCTCCAGCGGTTCAGCATCGACATGACCGGCTTCTCACCCGAAATCGCCGAGGAAATCGGCGACCGCGACTATCTGGATCCGAACCGGGTCAACCGGCGCTTCATCATTTTGACGCCGGCGCAGGCGGAGCTGCCGGTCGTGCACACGAGCTTCTCCAACACTGCGGCACTGATGCACGAATTCTTCAACGCCAATGGCCGCGCGATCAATGCGATCACCATCAAGGATGCGCTCTACGGCGAGATCGAGGATTCGGTCTCGGTCGTCGAGGACATTGACGATCTGCTTTCCATCAACGAAGTCCGCTTCCGGGTGCTTTCGGCCGAGGACATGCTCGGCAAGGCGACCGAACTGCGCGAGCTCGTGGACCGGCTGAAAAAGGTGCCGAACGCCTGGGCGGACGACGCGATGCTCGATCGGATGGTCGAACTCGCCAGGACGACCGGCGACATAAGGCAGAACGTGCTCGTGCCGGACGAACTCGTCTTCCGCCATGAGGCCTTCTGGGCCAATCACTTCGGCGGCGTCTACGTCTTCCTCGACGAGAAGACGACGACTGTCATCTGCGACCCCTCCGTGCCCGGTTTCCGCCGGTCGCGGCCCTGGCAGGTGAGCTACATCGCCATAACCGACCACGCCCGCATCTATGACTTCCTGGCGACGACCAACCGGCTGCAATTGCCGCAGGCATCCTGGGTGCAGGAGTCCGGCCTCTTCCAGCATCGCGCGGACATGGTGATCCGCGGGCTCGTCGACGCCGCCGACCCGAATGCAGACCTGATGAATGTCGACCGGATATGGCTGCAGACCTGGATCCACCGCAATGCGGCGCTCGTGGCGCGCGACGGGATTTACCCCTTCCTTCAGGAAATGGCGCGGGCGATCGCCGCGACGGGCACGGTCAGGATGCAGGACGTCGCCCCGGAGAACCGGTTCCTGCTCGTCCGGGCCGCCCCGCAGCATCCGGATCAATGGCTCGTCAACCGCCTGATCTCCGAACTCGTCCCGCGCGATTTCGTCTCGCGCTTCGTGTTCGACAAGCAAGGCTTCTACAAAGCCTATGAGGGCTACAGCGAAAAGTTCCGCGAATATGTTGTTGCGACACTGACCGGCACATATCTCAAGGACAAGGCCGCCTTCCGTCACAAGCTTTACGGTCTCAAAGAGGAATAAAACATGTTCGATCCGATCGTTGCGTTCTTCCAGCGTGTATTCACGGCGATCGGCCGTGGCATCGGATTGGCGGTGGCGTGGCTTCTCTGGCCGTTCGTCGCGCTCGGCAACTGGTATCGGGGACGAAGCTGGATCATCAAGGGGCCGATCGGCCTGATCCTCCTCTGCCTCGTGCTCTTCTACGCCTACTTTGTCTGGCAGACGCAAGCCTGGACGAATTTCGACCCGGACTATGTCGACCGATACAAGCTCGCCGACCGCAGGACGCCGGCCGGTTCACCCGTCAGCGGTCCGGGGGCAACAACGGGACAGTCAGGCTCCGCAGCTGACGCAAACCAGGCCGCGGCGGTCGCTCCTGCCGGCGCGGACAGTACGACCGAAGCCCTTGCCGTGGCGCAGCTTCCGGCCGGGACGGTCTGCCAGACTTCGGCCATCGTCGACGTGGCGGCCGACCTCATCGACCTCAATGTCAATCAGAATGCCTGGATATCGTCGATGCTCGGCTACAAGCTCGGCTTTTTCGGGATTGACTGGGACGACACGCCCTGGCTCGACAACAAGGCGTCCTTCCAGCGCGGCGTCAACCAGGCGGTGCGCCGCACGTCGGTGGAACTCGTCGATTCGCTTGGGCGCGTCCGTGGCACGTCGGGGGTCAACAACGAGCTCCAGAACGCGCGCGGAAGCATCCAGTTCGACGAGGAAACCTGGTATTTCGGCCTGAACCCCTTCGGCCCCAAAACCCCGACCCCGAGCTTCTACCGCTCGGCTATGCGCGACCTCAGGAAGTTCAACGTCTCGCTCGGCAAGTGCGAAGCGATCTTCGACGGCCGGTCCGACAACATGGTCGAATTCCTCGACCGGGTCGCGAACGATCTCGGCAATACCTCGGCGATCATCCGCGAACGTTCGGAGTTCCACAATGGCGGTTGGTTCGACACGCGGGCGGACGACCGCTTCTGGTTCGCCTTCGGCCAACTCTACGGCTATTACGGCATTCTCTCGGCCGCCGGTGCCGATTTCGAGAATGTCGTCACCCAACGCGGCCTGGCGCCGATCTATACCGAAACGATGAAGCAGCTTCGCGCGGCGCTCAGGATCCAGCCGCTCATCATCTCGAACGGGCGCGAGGACGGCTGGATCATGCCGACGCACCTGGCGACGATGGGCTTCTACATCCTCCGGGTTCGATCGAACCTCGTGGAGATGCGCGATATTCTTGCCCGTTGACGGGCGGCATGTCAGCGTAAGCGATAGGAAACAGAACTTGCGCATTTTCGCGGAGGAGGCGGGATGCGCGAGGCAAACTGGGGGGAAGCCGTGGGAGAGGTAAAGTCCGACATCGAGATCGCGCGCGCCGCGCGCAAGCAGCCGATCATGGAGGTCGGCGCGAAGCTCGGCATTCCGCCGGAGCATCTGCTTCCCTACGGCCATGACAAGGCCAAAGTCAGCGCCGAATTCATCGCGGCGCAAAACGAGAAAAGGAACGGCCGGCTCATTCTGGTGACGGCGATCAACCCGACGCCGGCGGGCGAGGGCAAGACGACGACGACCGTCGGCCTCGGCGACGGCTTGAACCGCATCGGCAAGAAGGCGATCGTCTGCATCCGCGAGGCGTCGCTCGGTCCCTGCTTCGGTATCAAGGGCGGGGCGGCGGGCGGCGGTTACGCCCAGGTGGTGCCGATGGAGGACATCAATCTCCATTTCACCGGCGATTTCCATGCGATCACGTCGGCGCATAATCTGCTCTCCGCCTTGATCGACAACCATATCTATTGGGGCAACGAGCAGGCGATCGACATTCGCCGCATCGCCTGGCGGCGGGTCATGGACATGAACGACCGGGCGCTTCGCCAGATCGTCGGCTCCCTCGGCGGCGTCGCCAACGGCTATCCAAGAGAGACCGGCTTCGACATCACCGTCGCCTCGGAAGTCATGGCGATCCTGTGCCTGGCTATGGACATCAAGGATCTCGAAAAGCGGCTCGGCAACATCATTATCGGGTACCGTCGTGACAAGAGCCCGGTCTTCGCCCGGGACATCAAGGCGGATGGGGCGATGGCGGTACTGCTCAAGGACGCGATGCAGCCGAACCTGGTGCAGACGCTCGAGAACAACCCCGCCTTCGTCCATGGCGGCCCCTTCGCCAATATCGCGCATGGCTGCAATTCGGTCGTGGCCACCACGACGGCGTTGAAGCTTGCCGACTATGTGGTAACCGAGGCCGGCTTCGGTGCCGATCTCGGCGCCGAAAAATTCTTCGACATCAAGTGCCGCAAGGCAGGGCTCACGCCCGATGCCGCCGTAATCGTCGCGACTGTCCGCGCGATCAAGATGAACGGCGGCGTGAAGAGGGAAGACCTCGGGAGAGAGAGCGTCGAGGCGGTCAGGAAGGGGTGCGCCAATCTCGGCCGCCACATCCAGAACGTCAAGAAGTTCGGCGTACCGGTGCTCGTCGCGATCAACCATTTCACCTCCGATACCGAGGCCGAGGTCCGGGCGATCAAGGATTATGTCAGAACGCTCGGTTCCGAAGCGGTTCTGTGCAAGCACTGGGCCGAGGGTTCGGCGGGCATCGAGGAGCTCGCTTACAAGGTCGTGGACCTCGCCAATGCCGGCCATTCGCAATTTTCGCCGCTCTACCCCGACGAGATGCCGCTCTTCCAGAAGATCGAGACGATCGCAAAGGACATCTATCACGCAAGCGAGGTGATTGCCGACAAGCTGGTGCGCGAACAGCTCCGGACCTGGGAAGACCAGGGCTATGGCGATCTGCCGATCTGCATGGCGAAGACCCAATATTCCTTCTCCACCGACCCGAACCTGCGCGGAGCACCGACGGGCCACGCCGTGCCGATACGCGAGGTTCGGCTGGCCGCCGGGGCCGGCTTCATCGTCGTGATAACCGGCGAGATCATGACGATGCCCGGCCTGCCGAAGGTGCCTTCTTCGGAGCGGATTCGGCTGAACGAGCAGGGGTATATAGAAGGTTTGTTCTGAGGTGATTCAGAGCTGGGCTGCTCCTCTCCTCGGGTTTAACCCGAGGACTAGCCCTCTCTCCCAGGCGGGGAGAGGGGACGAAGGCGGCGCCGCTTGTCCCTTCGCCCCGCTTGCGGGGAGAAGGTGCCGGCAGGCGGATGAGGGGCGGCCGCCCCCCTCAACGGCAATAGCGGTACCCGTTTTTCCGCTCGATGACATCCAGATGCAAGTGGTCTTCATGCGCCGCATCGCTCCCCGGATCGAGCACGGTCGTGAAATAAAGGCAGGCCGACGCCGTGACCGCCCGCTGGAATGCGCCGGTAAGGGTTCCGTCCTCGTCGCGGGGCTGGATCTCGACGGTCTTGCCGTCGCTGAGAGTGAACGAGGCGATGTCGACCGCGTTGCCGCGCGCATGTTCGGAGATCTTCCCGGTGTCTGCATTGTTCCTCAGGCGGCAGACATAGGTCGAGGCCTGGTTCAAGGCGGTAATGCGGGTCTCGGGGCTGAAGGCGCTGCTCGTGGCCGGGGCCGCCGTTTCCTTGGTCCAGCGGGCCAGCGCCAGCGCGGCTTCGCAGCGCATCACTCCCTCGGGCTTCAGGGTCACGCCCGGCAGGATCGCGCGGACCTCAATCGGCTTGTCGATGCCGCACCCCTTGCCGTCGTCGATGCGGTCTACTTCGGAAAAGCTGCTCCCGAGCGATTTGAGTTCGGAGAGACAGGACGCATATTCCTGCGGGTTTTCCTTTTCGATCACCAGGACCGGCACGGCGTCGAGGGCGTCGTCCTTCCAGCCTGGGGGTAGATCCCCGTCGGCGCGAGCATCATTCCCTGCCCGACCATTGGGCTTTTCCTCTGCATCGGCACCATTCGCCGGCGGCGTGGCGGGCTTGGGCGTCGGCGTCGGCTGATCATCGCCGCTCGAGGGTCGCGCCAAAGGCATCGGACCCCGTTCGGGCAGCGTTGCTCCCGAAACGAGAAACGCGACGATCAAAATTATCCCGGCGTGGCGCATGCAGGTCCTCTCCATCTCTCTGCGGCCCCAGTCGACGAAACGCACGAAGGAACGATCCTGTTTCAAATTGTGCTGAAACTGAGGACGAGGGCGGTTCGCAGGCTATGGAGATGGAGATCGGACCCTTAGATTTATATTGACAATCGCACTCATGTTTTCTTATGTGACGAAAATAAGGCGCGAATAGATCGCCTTGCCCAATTCCGCACTGCCCAGCCAGCCCTTGAGTTCGCCGCTCAACAGCAAGCCCGGCCAACACTTTCAAAGGACTGGTCCATGCTCAACCGGCATCATCGCCTGGCGCTTTTGGCTTGCACGGCATTCGTCACCCTCGCCGGAACAACATTTTCCCACGCGCAATCCACTGAAGCGCCAGCGGCGGCCGCCGAAAAGCAGGGGCGCGTGACGGTATTGAAGAAGCTCTCTGTCAAAGGAGGCCAGAAACAAGGCGTGGCCGATACGCCGCTCGCGGAACAGGTGACGGAGAAGGAGCTCGATAACAACCAGATTACGAGCTTCGAGGATCTGGGCAGGAGCCTCGAGCCGGGGGTGAACTTCAACCGGACCAGCGGGAGCGTCAACATTCGCGGCCTCGAAGGACCGCGGGTGCTTACGACGATTGACGGTATTCCCATTCCGTTCATTGATGACGGAGCGCGCGACTCCGACGGAGGCACAGACAGCTTCGACTTCTCGGCGCTTTCGACGATCGACATCGTCCGCGGTGCCGATTCCAGCCGCGCGGGCGGTGGTGCGCTCGGTGGCGCGGTGGTTCTCAATACCCTTGAGCCGGAAGATCTCATCGGCGAAGGCAAGACCTGGGGCGGAATCTTTAAATTCGCCTATGACGGCGAAGACGGCAGCCTTGGTGGGTCCGCTGCCGTAGCTGCGCGCTATGACAACACTGCGGTCCTCTTCCAGGGGGGGTACAAGAAGGGCAATGAGCAAGAAAGCAACGGCGATGTCGGCGGCTATTCCACGACGCGCACCGAGGCCGACCCCGCCGACTACGACCAGAACAATCTCCTGTTCAAGGGCCGGCAATATACCGACAGCGGCCATACTTTCGGATTCACGGCCGAGCGCTTTGATCGCGACAAGGACATCGACTTCTTGTCCGGCCAGAGCCTTACCGGCAATTACCGGCCGGGCGATTACGACAAATTGGACAACACCCGGCGCGAGCGTGTGTCGCTGGACTATGAATTCGAAGCCACCGATGACAACGCCTGGTTCGACAGCGCTTTCGCCACGATCTACTGGCAGCGCCTGCTCCGCGAAAGCGGTGCCGACGCCTACCGCAGCACCTCGGTGATCGGGGAATACTCCCGGCTCAACGAGGCGGAAGAAGAAGACTTCGGCGCCAGCGGCTATGTCGACAAGTCCTTCGACACAGGTTCCCTGCAGCACAAGGTCACGCTCGGCGGCGAGTTTGCCATCGGCAAGCTGCGTCAATATTCCTCGGGCGAGGACAGCTGCGACACGGCGCCCAGCCCAACCTGCAACTTCCTACACACAAACCAGTCGGACAGCCCCGACGTCGACAGCAGGAAGGTCGGTATCTACCTGCAGGACCGCATCTCGATCGGCGACGGGCCATTCGCACTGACACCGGCCCTCCGCCTCGACTGGTACGACTACTCGCCCGAGAATACGGCCGCTTATATGCGCAATCCCCTTTATGAGGGTTTGCCGCCGGGGCAAAGCGATCTGGCGCTGTCGCCGAAACTACTCGCGACCTATCAGGCAGCCGAAGAGGTCGAGCTTTTCGCGCAATGGGCCATGGCTTTCCGGCCGCCGACGGCCGAGGAACTCTATCTGACCTACGGTGCGCCAGGCAGTTATCTGAACATTGGCAATCCCAATTTGAAGCCTGAAACAAGCAATGGCTTCGAGATCGGCGCAAATCTTGGCGACGAGGAACTTGGCGGGGGTCTAAGGGTCTTCTACAACCGGTACAGGGACTTCATTGACGAGCGCCGATCTACCGATCCGACCGGGACCTATCCCCGCGGCATCACAGAGGCGATCAACCGTGCCAACGTCTCCATTCACGGTGTAGAGTTCTCGAGCCACAAGGTCTTCGCCAATGGGATTCATGTCCGCACCGCGCTCGCCTATGCCTATGGTCGGGATCTCGATACGGACGAGGTGCTCGGATCGGTGGCCCCGCTAAAGGGCGTGCTCAATGTCGGGTACGCCACCGAGACCTGGGGGGCAGACGTTATTCTAACCGCGTCGATGGACGTTTCGGATAAGTCGACCAACAATTTCAAGGCGCCGGGCTACGGCATCGTCGATGTCACCGGCTGGTGGGAGCCGGAGCAGATGCCGGGTCTCCGGGTGAACGCGGGCATCTATAACGTCTTCGACAAGACCTATTGGGACGCGATTAACACGCAGCATGACTCGTTTATTCAGCCGGCCAAGTACTATTCGGAGCCGGGCCGCACCTTTAAGATTTCGCTGACCCAGCGGTTCTGAGGAACGAACGGCAACGGCTGAGAGGGCGGCCCGCGGTGGCCGCCTTTTTTTAGCAGAGACAGATTGGGTTGGCGGTTTTCCCGCTTGCGCGTCATCGCAAGCCGCGCTAACACTTCCGCCCATGGCAAACACGCAGAACATTTCGATCTGGTGGTGGGCTCGCTGAGGCGGCCTTGACCAGTCATGCGTGATTGAGAGATGGAGCCGCCCGGAGATTTCGAGGCGGCTTTTTTCGTATTCGGGCCGCGTGGAAAGACCGGGCTTTTACGGAGCGAGACGAATGGCAGCGGTAATTCTGGAAGACGGCGCGGAGAGTTATACCACGAAGGGTGGCATCGTCGTCACCCGCAGGCGGCGTGAGGCATCCTACAGCGACGCGATCGCCGGTTATGTCGACCGGCTGGACGAACGCCGCGGCGCGGTCTTTTCCTCGAACTACGAATATCCCGGCCGCTATACCCGCTGGGACACCGCGGTGGTCGACCCGCCGCTTGCCATCTCCTCCTTCGGTCGCTCGCTCTGGATCGAAGCCTATAACGAACGCGGCGAAGTGCTGCTGGCGCTGATCGCCGAGGATCTGAAGTCCGTTGCCGACATCACGCTCAGCTCGCTTGCCGCCCGCCGCCTCGACCTCACCATCAACGAGCCCGATCGTGTCTTCACCGAGGAAGAGCGGTCGAAGATGCCGACGGTGTTTACGGTTCTTCGCGCGGTGACGAACCTCTTCCACTCGGAGGAGGACTCGAACCTCGGCCTCTATGGCGCCTTCGGCTACGACCTCGCCTTCCAGTTCGATGCGATCGAACTGAAGCTTTCGCGTCCGGACGACCAGCGCGACATGGTTCTCTTCCTGCCGGACGAGATCCTTGTGGTCGATCACTATGCGGCCAAGGCCTGGATCGACCGCTACGATTTCGCCAGGGAGAACCTTTCGACCGAGGGCAAGGCAGCGGACATTGCTCCCGAGCCGTTCCGCAGCGTCCACAGCATCCCGCCGCACGGGGATCACCGCCCGGGGGAATATGCCGAGCTGGTCGTCAAGGCGAAGGAAAGCTTCCGTCGCGGCGATCTTTTCGAAGTGGTGCCGGGGCAGAAATTCTACGAGCGCTGCGAAAGCCGCCCGTCCGAGATTTCCAACCGGCTGAAGGCGATCAATCCGTCGCCCTATTCCTTCTTCATCAATCTCGGCAACCAGGAATATCTCGTCGGTGCTTCGCCGGAGATGTTCGTGCGCGTTTCCGGTCGGCGCATCGAGACCTGCCCGATCTCCGGTACGATCAAGCGCGGCGACGATCCGATCGCCGACAGCGAGCAGATCCTGAAGCTCTTGAACTCGAAGAAGGACGAGTCCGAGCTCACCATGTGCTCGGACGTCGACCGCAACGACAAGAGCCGGGTCTGCGTGCCGGGCTCGGTCAAGGTGATCGGCCGCCGTCAGATCGAGATGTATTCGCGGCTGATCCACACGGTCGATCACATCGAGGGGCGCCTGCGCGACGATATGGACGCCTTCGACGGGTTCCTCAGCCACGCCTGGGCGGTGACCGTTACCGGCGCGCCGAAGCTCTGGGCCATGCGCTTCATCGAGAGCCACGAGAAGAGCCCGCGTGCCTGGTATGGCGGCGCGATCGGCATGGTCGGCTTCAACGGCGACATGAATACCGGGCTGACCTTGCGTACCATCCGCATCAAGGACGGGATCGCCGAGGTGAGGGCGGGTGCGACGCTCCTCTATGATTCCAATCCGGAAGAAGAAGAAGCCGAAACCGAACTGAAGGCCTCTGCCATGATTGCAGCCATCCGCGACGCGAAATCCGCAAACAGCGCCAAGTCAGCGCGCGATGTCGCCGCCGTCGGTGCGGGAGTCAGCATCCTGCTCGTCGATCACGAGGACAGCTTCGTCCATACCCTGGCGAACTACTTCCGCCAGACCGGCGCGTCCGTCACCACCGTGCGCACGCCGGTGGCCGAGGAAATCTTCGACCGGGTCAAGCCGGACCTCGTCGTGCTTTCGCCCGGTCCCGGCACCCCGAAGGACTTCGACTGCAAGGCGACGATCAAGAAGGCGCGGGCGCGGGACCTGCCGATCTTCGGCGTCTGCCTGGGGCTGCAGGCGCTCGCGGAGGCCTATGGCGGCGACCTTCGTCAACTGGCGATCCCGATGCATGGGAAGCCCTCGCGCATCCGCGTGCTCGAACCCGGCATCGTCTTCTCCGGCCTCGGCAAGGAGGTGACGGTCGGGCGCTATCATTCGATTTTCGCCGATCCGTCCAACCTGCCGCGCGAATTCGTGATCACGGCCGAAAGCGAAGATGGTACGATCATGGGCATCGAACACAGCAAGGAGCCGGTGGCGGCCGTGCAGTTCCATCCGGAATCGATCATGACGCTGGGCGGCGACGCCGGCATGCGGATGATCGAGAACGTGGTTGCCCATCTCGCCAAGCGGGCGAAGACCAAGGCAGCCTGACCTCCTGCGCGTCGGCTGGACCGGCTCGAGGCATTCGACCGTTTGACAAGCGGCCCGTGATCGCCCATATGGCGCCCATGATCCGCCTGCGCGAAAACCCGCGCGGGCGGTTTTGCATTTGAATGGCCTTGCATCTGCAACTCGTTTGCATCTGCAGGAGGAATGAAGATGACCGGAACCGACAATAGAACCATCCTGCGCCTCGCCTTCTGGGGCATCCCCCTGTCGCTGGGCGTGATGGGCCTTAAGATGCTCGCCTGGTGGGTGACGGGCTCGGTGGCGCTCCTGTCCGACGGGCTGGAATCTTCCGTCAACGTGGTCGCCGCGGTGATCGCCTATGCGATGATCGGCTATGCAGCAAAGCCGGCCGATGCCGACCACCCCTTCGGGCATCACAAGGCGGAATACTTCTCCGCAGTCATCGAAGGCGTGCTGATCGTCCTGGCGGCGTTGCTGATCATCTGGGAGGCCATTCCCGAAATGATGGCACCGGTGCTTCTGAATGCACCGACGCTCGGCCTCGCCATCAATTTTGCTGCCGGCGTCGTCAATGCGATCTGGGCCTATGTGCTCATCCGCGCGGGCAGCCGCCATCGCTCGCCGGCACTGAGTGCGGACGGCCAACACATTCTCTCGGATGTCGTGACCTCCGCGGGCGTGCTGGTCGGCCTTCTTCTTGCCATCGCCACGGGCTACGCGATCCTCGATCCGCTGCTCGCCGTGATCGTCGCGGGCAATATCCTGTTCCAGGGCTGGAAAGTGATTTCGCGCTCCGTCGACGGGCTGATGGACAAGGCGGTGCCGGCGGACGAGGAGGAGGCGATCAAGGCGGCGATCGCGGCCAATGCCGGCGGCTCTCTCGGCGTCCATGACCTGAAGACGCGTCAGGCGGGCCCGGCGATCTTCGTGGATTTTCACATGGTCGTGCCGGAGGCGATGGCGGTCGGTGACGCGCACGATATCTGCGACCGGATCGAGGACGCGATTCGCGCCGTGCATCCGGGCGCGGGGATCGCCATTCACGTCGAACCGGAAGGCGAAAAGGCGCACGGGGTGCGCGTCAAAGTTAGTGGAGCATCACGGAAATGACCAAGACTGACGTATCGGCACTTTCACAACTGGGGGCAAAGGTCGATCTGCCCCAAAGCCCGGAAGAGGCGGTGCTCGAAAGAGTGCCGAGCGGGCATGGCGGCACGGATTTCGTCGTCCGCTTTACGGCGCCCGAGTTCACCTCGCTTTGCCCGATGACCGGGCAGCCCGATTTCGCCCACATCGTCATCGACTATGTGCCTGACGGCTGGCTGGTCGAGTCAAAATCGCTCAAGCTGTTCCTGCATTCGTTCCGCAACCACGGCGCTTTCCACGAGGATTGCACGATCGAGATCGCCAAGCGCCTGGTTTCGCTGCTTTCTCCGAAGTGGCTCCGGATCGGCGCCTACTGGTATCCCCGCGGCGGCATCCCGATCGACGTTTTCTGGCAGACGGGAAACCCGCCGGAGGGCGTTTGGCTGCCGGATCAGGGCGTGCCGACCTATCGCGGACGGGGATGATGGCGTCTGCGCATTTGCAATGGCGGGCTTCATGAGCAGGCGCCACGCCGGTGACGAAATTCTGCTTCCGAAACTGCCCACGGGTCGGGAATGGACGCCGGTTCGTCACGGCGAATCCGGTGACCGCGTCTATCGTCGCAGCGACGGCGGCGCCTATGCGAAGATTGCGAGCGGCAAGGCCGCAGCACTGCTCGAGGGGGAGCGCGATCGTGTCGCCTGGCTGGCGCCGTTCCGCCTGGGCTCGCCCTCCGTCTGCGAGTGGATCGCGGCAGAGAATGAAGCATGCCTCGTCATCAGCGCGCTGCCGGGTGTGCCGGCAAGCGAGCTCTCCGCGGTCGACCTCAAGAAAGCCTGGCCGTCGATCCTGCGGCAATTGAAGCTGCTGCATGAATTGCCGACGGAAGCCTGCCCTTTCGGGCGGCGGCTCGCGTCGATGTTCGACCGGGCCGCGGATGTCGTCCGGCGCGATGCCGTCAATCCGGATTTCCTGGCCCCGGAGGATCAGAACACTCCGCCGGGCGAACTGCTCGACGCTCTGCGGGCCGAACTGCCGAGGCACCTGATCGACGAGCCTTCCGATCTCGTAATCTGTCATGGCGACGCATGCCTGCCGAACTTCATGGTCGATGCGGATACACACCGCAGCACGGGCGTGATCGACCTGGGCCGGCTCGGAACGGCGGATCGATACGTTGATTTTTCGCTTCTGCTTGGCAACGCTCGCGAAAGCTGGACCGGAGAAGCCGATGCGGAGGCCGCGCGGGACTGCCTCTTCGACATTCACGGGATCTCGGCACCGGACGAAGACCGTCTCGCTTTCTATCTTCGGCTGGATCCGCTGACCTGGGGATGAGCCGCCTGCCGCTTCAGACGGATTGACCTATTGATCAAGCCGAAGTGCTTTTGACAGGCCGATCTTTTCCAGTTCGGTCTGGAGTATCGGGTCGAAAGCGACCTTCCTCCAAAGCACTCGGTAGCCGAGATGCTGGTAGAGCTTAAGCGCCCGCTCGTTCCAGGCCGCCACCTGGATTGCGGCTTGCCTGTATCCACGCTCGGCGATTTGCGCTTCGAGCGCCTTTATGAGGGCCGATCCGGCGCCCCGTCCTTCGAAGGCGGGAGCCACCCAGATATCGCTGATGACGTCGTCATCGTGTTCGCGGGCGCCGAGACCGGCAGGCTCTCCGTCGAGTTCAGCGACGAGAATGCGAGGCCCCAGTTCCCGCACGAACGGCAGGAACGGGTTCTTCTGTTCGGTGGCCGCCGCAACATGTGCTGGTACAAGCGGCTTTATGCCTTTGCGCCAGGCTGCAAGGCCGATTTGAGCGAGAGCGTCCGCCTCCTGCGGCAGCGCGGCGCGAACCAGCATCATCCGACGATCAAGGTTGCGCCGGCTATGGCCATTATTCCGCCGACAATACGAGTGACGACGCCGCGGTCCGCAAGCCGCGCGAGCCCCATGCCGAGACCGATGCCGGCAATGTGCAGGAGAACGGTCGAGATCACGATGCCTGCTGCAAACGACCAGGTGCCGGCCATTCCCAATTCTCCGCCGTGGGCATGGCCATGGAAGAGCGCGAAGACAGAGACGACGGCTGCAGCGGTTGTCGCGTCGAGCCGGACGGCCACTGCGACGACCAGGCCGAGCGCCACGACGGAGGCGAGGATGGCCGGTTCGACAAAGGGCAGGGGAGCGCCCGCCCGGGCGAGGACGAAGCCGAGCACCATCGTTGCGACAAAGGCAGCCGGCACGCTCCACAGCGCCCTGCCGCCGATCTGGGCCGCCCAAAGGCCGACAGCGATCATCGCAAGGATGTGGTCGGCTCCGAACAGCGGATGGGAAAGGCCCGCCATCAGCGACCCGTGTTCGGCTGGATCGAGATGGGCGAAGGCCGGTGCGGATGAGCCGGCGAAGAGCGCGGCTGCGAGAAGGACGGATTTCTTCATTCTGGGCCCCCATACAGACATTGATGACCCGCTGATCTTATTGGGCTCCCATCGGCTGTCCATACGTCATTTGGCGGGCCCTGTTTACCATCGTGCCGAGGCCGGCGGTTCGAACCGTGTTAACGCCGCCGTTTGCATTGTTTTCGCCGTCGAGTCGCATTATCTGGTTGGAAGACATTTCATGAGGAGTCCGAAGAATGCGGAACGACGACGACCAGGAAGAAAAGAAGACCGAATTGCCCTTGGGCAAGGAGACGGAGGCGAACCTTTTCAAGTCGCGTTCGATTTTCATTTACGGGACCATCACCCAGGAATTGGCGCAGAAGGTCTGCTCGCAGCTCGTGGCGCTCGCCGCGGCCAGCGACGACGATATCCGCCTATTCGTCAACTCGCCGGGCGGCCATGTCGAATCCGGCGACAGCATCCACGACATGATCAAGTTCGTGAAGCCGAAGGTCTGGACCATCGGCACAGGCTGGGTCGCGTCCGCCGGCGCGCTCATCTATGTCGCCGCGCCGAAGGAGCAGCGCCTGTGCCTGCCGAACACCCGCTTCCTGTTGCACCAACCCTCGGGCGGCACGCGCGGCATGGCTTCCGACATCGAGATCCAGGCGCGCGAGATCATCAAGATGAACGAGCGTCTGAACCGGATCTTCTCCGAAGCGACCGGACAGCCGGTCGACAAGATCGCCAAGGACACGGATCGCGATTACTGGCTCGGTGCGGAAGAGGCGAAGGCCTACGGTCTCGTTTCGCGCATCGTCACCTCCATCGCGGAGATTTAGTCCGGGCGGCAAGGGGCGGCCGCTCATCCGCCTGCCGGCACCTTCTCCCCGCAAGCGGGGCGAAGGGAGCGGCGGCGCCGCCTCAGTCCCCTTTCCCCGCGCGGGGAAAGGGGCTAGTCCTCGGTTCAAACCCGAGGAGAGGGCACTCTTGCTCCGCTTTACCAAGCCGTGTATAGGCTTTTCCATGACTCAGGCTGACGCACACAAGATCGCAGCGATCTCTTCCGGACACGATGCCAATCGTGCTCCTGCGCGCGCCACCGCATCCCTTCTTCTTCTCGGCCTTATCCGCGGTTGCCGGGTTCGCTGAGGAGCGCCCGGCGGCCGAAAAGCCTTGCCGGCACCTGCTCCTCGAAATCCAGAAAAGCTGAACCAAATCGCGCGGCCCCCGCGGCATCGCCATCGCAATGTCCCGAATGATCGGCTATTGCATGCGGCAGGCTACGCTCAAGTGACGAAGAGAAGCTGCACATGATTTTGAAATCGCATTCCATCAAGACCGGCATGCCCGAGGCGGCTGTGAAATATCAGCCCTATCCGCAGATCGCGCTGCCGGATCGCACGTGGCCGTCAAAGGCGATCACCGAGGCGCCTATCTGGTGTTCCGTGGATCTGCGCGACGGCAACCAGGCGCTCGTCGATCCGATGGGTCACGACCGGAAGGCGCGCATGTTCCACCTCCTCCTGGACATGGGCTTCAAGGAGATCGAGATCGGCTTCCCGTCCGCGTCGCAGACGGATTTCGATTTCGCCCGCTGGTGCGTCGAGGAAGGCAACGTTTCCGAAGACGTGTCCCTGCAGGTGCTGGTCCAGTGCCGGCCGGAATTGATCGCGCGGACCTTCGAGGCGCTTGAAGGTGCGCACCGGCCGATCGTACATTTCTACAATTCGACGAGCGAGCTGCAGCGCCGCGTCGTCTTCGGCAAGGACGTGGCCGGCATCAAGCAGATCGCGACCGACGCCGCCAAGATGATCACCGACATGGCCGCGAAAGCGGGCGGCGGTTATCGCTTCGAATACTCGCCGGAAAGCTTCACCGGCACCGAACTCGAAGTGGCATTGGAGATTTGCAACGCCGTGATCGAGATCGTCCGGCCGACGGCGGACAACAAGCTCATCGTCAACCTGCCCTCGACCGTGGAGATGGCGACGCCGAACATCTATGCCGACCAGATCGAATGGATGTGCCGCAATCTCGACAATCGCGAGAACCTGATCGTCTCGCTGCATCCGCACAACGACCGCGGCACCGGCATTGCCGCCACCGAGCTGGGGCTGATGGCGGGCGCCGACCGTGTCGAGGGGACGCTCTTCGGCAATGGCGAGCGCACCGGCAACGTCGATGTGGTGACGCTGGCGCTCAACATGTTCACGCAGGGCGTCGATCCCAAGCTCGACTGCTCGGACATCGAGCGGATCAAGGAAGTCTACGAATATTCCAACCAGATGGTCATTCCGGAACGCCACCCCTATGTAGGCGAACTGGTCTACACGGCCTTCTCCGGCTCGCATCAGGATGCCATCAACAAGGGCATGAAGGCGATCAAACAGGCGAACAAGCCGACCTGGGAGGTACCCTATCTGCCGATCGATCCGCGCGATGTCGGACGCAGCTACGAAGCGATCATCCGCATCAACTCGCAATCGGGCAAGGGCGGCATCGCCTATATCCTGCAGGAGGACTACGGTATCAATCTGCCGCGCAATCTGCAGATCGAGTTCCGTGAGGAAGTCCAGCGCATTACCGACGAGGAAGGCAAGGAGCTGCCCTCGAAGCGCATCCATCAGCGCTTCATCGAAAGCTATGTCGAGCAGCCGGGCGCGCGCATCAAGTTCGTCGACCATCACACCTACCCGGCAGGCGAGCACAAGGGCCTGCGTGTCGTTGCCGCCGAAATCACTGATGGCGGCGAGACCAGGCAGATCGAGGGCAAGGGCACGGGCCCGATCGACGGCTTCATCAATGCGCTGTCGATCTATCTCGGCGTCGAACTCTCGGTGGCGGATTACTCCGAGCATTCGCTGCAGCATGGTTCCAACGCCGCTGCGATCGCCTATGTCGAGGTCGAGTATCCGGGCGGCAAGCTCTTCGGCGTCGGTATCAACACCAATATCGTGGCCGCCTCACTGGAGGCGATCGTCTCGGCTGCCAACCGCGTGCTGGACGTGACGGGGAAGTGACGCACTTGTCCTCGTGAGGGCCCCTTGCCCTGACCCTCTCTCCGCGTGCGGGGAGAGGGGGAGCGCCATTGAGCTTGATTTTTATAGGTGGGCTATCCGTTTCGGTATATAAGGATATCCGCGAAAGGATATCCTTATGGCTCTCTACATCAAAGATCCCACCGTGGACCGAATGGCGGAAAAACTTCAAGAACGCCTAGGTGTCCGCACAAAGACAGATGCTGTCCGCATTGCTCTTCAACACGAACTGGATCGTGTGGAGGACGAAATTCCGCTGCGCGAAAAGCTGGCCGCGTTGCGGCAACGGGCGCGCGACCGGCTAGGCCCGCCTGTTCACGGGGTTGATATGAAAAAGCTTATGGATGAGCTTTGGGAGGAGGGCGAGTGAGCTTCGTCGACGCCTCCGTCATCGTTGCGATATTGAACGAGGAACCCGGCTTTGAGGAATTGGAAAAGCGCCTGAGCGACGCGGACGGGAAGCTCTGCGTTTCGCCGCTCGTGCGTTTCGAGGCGGTCGCCGCACTCACGAGACTGCGCATCATCGCCACGAAGGGCAAAGCAGATCGCAGCGATTTGATTGGCGAAGCCCGTGAGTTGGTCGACAGCTTCATTCAGGCGCTCAGTGCAAGCGAGGTCACGATCGATTCCCACACGGGCGTTCGCGCCCTCGATGCGATGGCCCGCTACGGGAAAGTCGCGGGCCACCCGGCGGCCCTAAATCTCGGTGATTGTTTCGCCTATGCGGCCGCGAAGGAGTCTGGGCTGACCCTGATCTACAAGGGGAATGATTTCTCGCAAACCGACCTGGGTTAGAGCACTTCCGCCTTTCTCCGAAAAGCGGAAATGCTTCCAACATTGACTCATATGCGATAGCCCTGCCTCCTATGGGCAGAAGGTCGCGGCGGCTCGGGGCAGTTCCTCGGTGTTGATCAGTCTCAAATATTCGCCGCCACCGTTTCGGCAAGGTCCTGCAGAGCGGGATCGGATGACGGTCCGATCATCACGAATGAGACGCCTTCGCGTTCCCAGGAGACCAAGCCGAGGTCGCCGCGGATGGTCTCGCTGAATTCGTCGGATTGCTGTCCATCGCCTTGCTTGAGAAAGCAGATGGTGAAAACTTCTGCCTCGCGGTCACGATAGACGAGCTGGGCAACCGGCCTGCCGTTGGCGGCGAGGAGCCTCGCGCCTTCGAAGGACAATCCCTTGCGGTCGAGGTTGGGGACAGTGAAGCTCACGCCGACGCTTGCGGCAAGCCAGGTCTCGATCTCTGCCGCCTGCGTTCCCGGCACCTCGACCAGATGCTCCTTCTGGCGCGAAAAGATGCGGTGAGATCCGACGATATCGTCGATCCAGGGGCGGTCATCGGCCTGGTTCATCGGCTCGGCGAAATCCGTGGCGCTGCCGAGAATGAAGCCGGCGGCTCCGCCGAGCAGGAAAAGGGCGGTGGAAGCGGCGAGGATGCGCGGCCAGATGCGGGCGCTTCGCCTTGGAAGACTGGCCGTCGTTACCCGCTCCGACTTCGGGTTGATGCCGGGGCCTTGCTTTATCTGGCGTACCAGCGCCAGCGGCACCGGATCATGGAGGAAGTTTTCGAAAGCCCCGTTGCCGAAGGCGCTGCCCGACTTGAGCTTTTCGAGCAATGCCCTTGCCTCGTCGTCGCGTGCGAGAAGAGCGTCAAGTTCGGATTTTTCGCTTTCTGCGAGTTCGCCGTCGATATAGGCGGACAACCGCACCTCAAGCGCTAGCCCCTTCGTTTGCAGCAACGGTCAGGCCCTCCTTTCCGTATTTTCGGACAACATGGCTGCGAGCCTGAGCCGCGCCGTCGACAGTCTGCTCATGACCGTACCGACCGGGATGCCGAGGATCTCCGCCGTTTCCCGATAGCTGTGGCCTTCGACATTGACGAGGAGGAAGACGCTTGCCAGTCCCTCCGGCATGGACAGGATCATCTTCTGCACCTGATTGGCATAGGCGGCCTTTTCGGCCGTTGCTTCGACGTGCGGTTCGTCCCGCTCGAAAACGTCGACCGCACCGGCGCTGCGCACCTTGCGCTTGCGGATTTCGTCCACCCAGAGATTGCGGGTCATCGCATAGACCCAGCTTTCCAGCCGGCCCTCGCCGTTCCAAAGGTGACTGCGCGCGATTGCCCGCTCGCAAACTTCCTGGACAAGATCGTCGGCGTCATTGGCATTGCGGGCCAGCGTGATCGCGAAGCGGCGCAGTTTGGGCAGCAGGCCGACCAAATCCCGTCTGAAATCCTTCATTTCTGCCGCTGGGCGCATTGCTCTTCCAGTGAAACGTGCCGGATCGCGCGTCCATTCGCCATCCGGACGCACCATCAATGATATGGAACATTTGGTCCTAAGTCTGCAAGGGAAGAGCCGGAACGGAAAGAGGTTTTTGCGCCCCGGCAACGGTTTTCCCCACGGCGCCGCGCGTCCTTGAATCGCCCGGGATCGAAAGGCTTCCGGCGTTTCAGAAATACGTCGTTTCGGCGAGCACCACGCCGGTCGCGTCCGGGTTGATCGCGTAGCGCTCCCGGGTCAACCGCCAATCTCCGGGCTCGCCGTCGACGGAAAAGAGATTATAGGCGGCGACGGGCTTGCTGCCGCCGGGACCCTGCGAGGCGGATGCGATGCCGACGACCGGCACCGGCCCCGTATGCCCCTTGAGCCAGTGGAGCGTATTGAGATGCGTGTGGCCGTGCAGAACCAGCTCGGCCCCGCCCGCGGAGATGGTGGCAGCGAAACGGCGGATGCCGATCATGCGCTTGTGCATCGAGGTCGCGCCGCGGATCGGAGGGTGATGGATCATGACGATGCGGAACAATCCGGCTTCGCCGGCCTGGCGAAGGAGGTTGACCGTCGCGCGCGCCTGTCGCGGCCCGAAATAGCCGCTGGCGGCGAAAGGGGGAGTGGCCACAGCCGTCGAGCAGCCGATCAGCGCCACCTTGCCGCGCACCCGCATATAGGGAAAGCAGGCATGCTTCTTCATCCAGCCGCTGGGGCCGTCATCGCCGCGCATGAAGGGATACCATGCATGTGTGATCTTCTCGTATGCGCCGGGCACATAGGCGTCGTGGTTGCCCGGCACGACCGAGATTTCATTGGGGTCGCCCGCTTCCGCAAGCCATTCGGTAACCGCCTCGATCTCCAGGGAAGAGGCAAGGTTGACGAGATCTCCGGTAATCGCCAGGTGATCCGGATTGCGCACCTCGATGTCCTTCATCAGGCAGTCGAGCGTCCCGGGAAAGAGGTGGCGCACCCTGTTCCTGTGCCAGTTGACGAATCCGGTGATCCGCTTGGAGGCGAGTTCGCGCAGGGAGAGATCGGGCAACGGCCCCAGGTGGACATCGGATATATGCGCAAGTTTGAACATTAATCCCGTCTAGCGCATATTCCCGTGAAGGGGAATCAGTAATGGACTATTCCCGGACACCGCGAATGTGAGGAGAAGGCGTATGGACGAGAGCCGCGGGCCGGAGATGCCCTCCTGGCGGCTCCGCTTTCTGACGCGGTTTGCCCATGTTTATTTCGCCCTGGCGCGCGGCATGACGCTCGGCGTGCGGGCTGCCTGTTTCGACGATGAGGGGCGGGTCTTTCTCGTAAGGCATTCCTATCTGCCGGGCTGGCATCTTCCCGGCGGCGGACTCGACCGCAACGAGACGGCGGTGGAGGGCCTTGCCCGCGAGCTCAGGGAGGAGGGCAACCTCGTGCTGACGACGGCACCGCTGCTCTTTCAGGTCTACTACAACCGGCGCACCAGCAAACGCGATCACGTCATCTTCTTCCGCTGCGATAATGTCCGCCAGGAGCGGCCGAAGCGTGCGGATCTCGAAATCGCCGCGGCGGGCTTCTTTCCGCTCGACGACCTTCCGGCGGACACGACCCCTGCGACCCGGCGCCGGCTGGCGGAGCTTGCGGGAGACGTAGTGCCGGACAGGTTCTGGTAACGGCCGCATATCCCCTGACGAGGAATTCAGTGCAAGCTTGAGCAGGCGGCGGGTGTGGAAACCGCCGGCTGTTGGAGTGACTTCCGGTTTGTAAATGGATTACCGCAGAGGCCATCAGCGTTCGGAGTTTGAAAATTCCGACCGGGCAGTGACGGTGATCTTCTCGTCGTGTGGCAATCTTTCCGGCAGGTCCGCGCGATCAGCCACGACGATCCCGTGATCGGTCAGGAGAATGGCAAAGCGATCGCCCTGGCGGAGAACCCGGCCAGTGATGTCTTCGCCGGCGCGAGCAGTGCGGACAGGATGGTGTAGAGGCTCTTCGCCGCTCTCCCGCAAGTCGTCGAATGCGGATCGGATGGCCTCACGGCGGCCCGGCTTTATCGCGTCCTCGATCGCGTGCTTCATCAGGGGACTGGACGGGTCGTTCGTGGTTTCGATCGACGCCTCGATCATGCGCGGCATGGTTATGAGCGAAAAATCGATCGCGTGCCCGTAGTGGCGGCCCAACTCGGAAATAAAAGCCTCTTGAGCACGGCCGTTGCCCTCTCTGAATGGATGCACGTAGTTCGGTTCCGAGAGGACCTTTGCGGCCCGCTCGGCAAATTGCTCCGGCGTTGCCTTGCTAAGGGCCGAGGGATCTGCGATCGGCCTCAGCGCCTCGTTCAGACCCATTTCTATGCGTGAGCCGGGCAGGAAGGATGTGCCGCCCTTGAAGAGTCCGCCGACAGGCTCGACCCTCTGGCCGTCGACAACGGGACTCTCGTTGCGCGTATGCCCGGCCCATTCGTAGACGTCCTGAAAAATGTACCTGTGAACCGCCTTCAGGTGGGCCGTGTCGAAATTGCCGCTCGGTCCACTTCCCTGGTTTATCTCGACCAGCCCGATGTTGGTCAGTGCATACTCGGCCGGTCGAAGTTCGGAATGTGCCGTCAGGTTAGTTTGTTGCGCAAGACGCCCGTGCGATCTGGATCATCGGTAACGTCAGGGTAGGTGTAAGAGCCCTTCGGCTGTCCGCTTGCCATCGATTCCTCATGAAAAAGCCGCCCGGGAATGCAGGCGGCTTGTACAACTCATCGATCGACGATTAGGCGCGCTTGAAGCGCGTCAGCATCTCTTCGCGAAACTCTTCCGTGGTAATGTCGCCGGCGATAAAGCGGGCGTTGGCCGCCTCGAGCACCGGATCGTGAACATAACCCTGCCGGATATTGGCAGCCCGCGCCTGCTCGGTGGCCTTGCGGCGCTTCTCGATGGCTTCCGGAGAACGGTCCGGACGGCGGGAATGAACGTTCATCGGCAAATCTCCAGTTGCATGCTACCTTAACAGGGAAAATGCTGCAAATCCAGCATTTCGCCCGATTTTCCGATGTTTCGAAGGCGGGTTCGACCGTAACGAAACGGCGATGGAAGGCCGTGTCCGAATTCGGCGGGGAGGACGGACGCGTGCTGACCGCGCCGCCTATAGCCGGTCCCGCCCGTGCGGCGCTTCAAGGTCGAGCGCCGGCCCCACCGGCACGATGCCCGTGGGATTGATCGTCGTATGGCTGCGGTAATAATGCGCCTTGATGTGGTGCATATTCACCGTCTCGGCGACGCCCGGCACCTGGTAGAGCTCGCGCAGATAGCCGTATAGGTTCGGATAGTCCGCAATGCGGCGGATGTTGCATTTGAAATGTCCGACATAGACCGGATCGAAACGGACGAGAGTCGTGAACAGCCGCCAATCGGCTTCGGTCAGGCGGTCTCCCGTGAGATAGCGCTTGGACGCGAGGCGGTTCTCCAGTTCGTCCAGCATGGCGAAGAGGGCGGTGACGCTCTCCTCATACGCCGCCTGGCTGGTTGCGAAGCCGGCCTTGTAGACCCCGTTGTTGACCGCGTCGTAGATGCGCGCGTTGAGCGCGTCGATTTCCGGCCGCAGTTCCTGCGGGCAGAAGTCTTCCGTCGAGCCTGTCAGACGATCGAAGGCCGAGTTGAACATGCGGATGATTTCGGCGGACTCGTTCGAGACGATCGTGTTCTTCCGCTTGTCCCAGAGGACCGGCACCGTCACCCGGCCGGAATAGACCGGGTCGGCGCGCAGATAGACTTCCCAGAGCATGCGCGAGCCGAAGAGGTGATCGGCGGTGCCGCCGTTCTCGCCCCCACGATCCTCTCCCCCACGTTCTTCGCCCTTGAATTCCCAGCCGTTGGCCAGCATCAGGGGGTCGACGACGGAAAGCGAGATGAGGTCTTCGAGCTTCTTGAGCTTGCGGAAGATCAGCGTGCGGTGCGCCCAGGGGCAGGCAAGGGACACGTAGAGATGATAGCGGCCCGCTTCGGCCTCGAAGCCACCTTCGCCGGAAGGGCCGGGCGATCCATCTGCAGTGATCCAGTTGCGGAACTGCGATTCGCTGCGCTTGAAGTGACCGTTCGTTGCACGCGTGTCGTACCAGACATCCTGCCAGACGCCATTCACCAGCCTACCCATGGGCCAACTCCTTTCGATCGTTTGCTGGCGCCATAATTAGTGCTGAGAACCGCGGCCGATAGATGTGAAATTCCGAACAGTGCGTTTTACCCTTTGACTGGCGGCGTTTTTCTGCTATCGGCGGAACGGTAGCTCTTTCATCTGGGAAACGATCACCACCATGATCCTGTCGGGAAGCCTGCGACGACGCTGATGCTGCAAACGCCCATTCGGGGCGAGCCATCCTCCATGTCCGTTCGCATGCCGGTTCTCGACACATGAAAAAGCACGATCTCGTCTATCTGACCGAAGACGCATCCCACGACGCAGCCATCGAAATCATCAATGAAGAGGCCTTCGGGCCGGGTCGCTTCACCCGCGCCGCCGCGCGGATTCGCGAGCAGGGACCCCATGACCGGGCGCTCTCCTTCATCTGCGCCGATAATGGCGAAACGATCGCATCGGTCCGGATGACGCCGGTGACCGCCGGTTCGGTGAAAGGACATCTGCTCGGCCCGCTTGCCGTCCGGCCCTCGCACAAGAACCAGGGCATCGGCCGGGAACTCGTCCGCATTGCAGTCGAAGCGGCGCGCCGGAAGGGCTCCGAAGCGGTTATCCTCGTCGGCGATCCGCCCTATTACCAGCCGCTCGGTTTCGAGAAGGTGCGCCATGGCGCGCTCCAATTCCCGGGTCCCGTCGATCCGGCGAGGGTTCTCATCGTGCCGGTCGCGCCGGACGTTCACGCGCGGCTTGAAGGCATGATCGCCTGGCGGGATGACGGCGCCACCTGCCTCACCGCGCGCGCGGAGGCGCAAGGGGCGGCTGCCTGAAATCTCGCCGGCGTTTACCGGCCCTCGCGGTACCAGGTAGCCGAGATGAGGAAGAGCAGTGCCGCCAGGCCGAAGAGCCCCGCGAAAAGCGAAAGAGAATCGATGCCTTTCAGCACCGTCTCGTCGGTCATGCGCAGCGACAGGCGTTGATCGTCGGCGACGCGGACGGCGCCGCGAACGGGGAGGATAGACGGGAGGTCGACCGGTCCGTCGACGCTCGCCAGACGGCGGACCAGGCCCTTCGTCTTCTCCGCCCAGGGTTCGATCTTCTCTTCCGTGGAAATCGCCGCCTTGAATTCGGGCGCATCGACGTTGCCGACATGGACGAGCGTCGTCAGTTCGTCGTTGGCAACTTCGAAGAGGCCGATTTCATTGGTCTCGACCTCAGCCTTGTAGAGCCCCGGCTCGCCTTTCGTGAGCGTGACTTCCTGGGTCCGGCCGGAAGGATAGGTGAGGGTCGCCTGGCCGGGATCTCCTTCGATCGTCTGGCGCGTGATCTCGAGCGTCCGGCCCATCGCGCGGGCGGTAAGCGCCTCCTCTTCGAGCGCCGGTTCCTGCATCAGCCAATGCGCCGTGCGGCGATAGAGCGAGACATGCGGCCCACCCCCTTCGAAGCCGCGCGCCCACAGCCAACCCTGGTCGGAGAGCAGCATGGCGACACGCCCCTTGCCGACGCGGTTGAGGACCAGCAGCGGCTTGCCGTCTGCCGCTTCCATCACCGTCTGGCCGAGCGGCCTGTCCACATCGACGGTACGGAACCAGCGGCCCCAGGCCGGCGGTTCGTCCGCTGCCCCTTCGAGCCCGCGGGTGACCGGATGCTTCTTTCCTTCCTCCGAGAGCCGGGGGAAGAACGCCTTCTCGTTCATGACGCCGGTCGGCGTTGCCGGCAGCACCGCCGCAAGCGGGGTCGCGGCGATCGAATCGTCGCCGGCGTGCTCCGGCCCGGCGGCGATCAGCAACGCTCCACCGTTCTGCACGTATTGAGCGATGTTGTCGTAATAGAGGATCGGCAGCACGCCACGATGCTGGTACCGATCGAAGATGATGAGGTCGAATTCGCTGATCTTGTCGACGAAAAGCTCCCGCGTCGGGAAGGCGATGAGCGAGAGTTCGTTGATCGGCGTGCCGTCCTGTTTCTCCGGCGGCCGCAGAATGGTGAAATGGACGAGATCGACCGCGGCATCGGATTTCAGGAGGTTGCGCCAGGCGCGCTCGCCCGCATGCGGCTCTCCGGAAACGAGGAGCACGCGAAGATTTTCGCGGATGCCGTCGAGCACATGGACGGCGCGGTTGTTCGTCTCCGTCACTTCGCCGGCAACCGGATTGACGGCGAATTCCAGGATGTTGTTGCCGCCGCGCGGTACGGTAAAGGTGAACGGAACGTCCGTGCCGGGCTCCGCCTGCTCCGTGGCGATCTCGTTGCCGTTCAGGCGGATCGTCACCTCGGCGCTGCCGCCGGGAGCCGCGCCGTCGTCCACGACCCGAAAGGTCATTCTCTGCTGTTCGCCGACGATGCCGAAGCGGGGGGCGCTGACGATTTCGATGCGCCGGTCGAACTCGTCCGGCTTGCCGCTGATCAGGGCGTGGACGGGCGCATCGAAGCCGAGCTTCTGGTTGACATCCGGCACGTCGTGGATCTGGCCGTCGGTAATGAAGATGGCGCCGCCGACACGGGCGGGCGGCACGTCTGCAAGCGCCGTTGTCAGGGCGCCGAAGAGCCTGGTCGAGGGCGCCTCGGTTTCCTCGCCGTCGGCGGCTTCGACAATGCGCGCCTCGATCTGGGGGAAACGGGAAAGGCGTTCCTTGAGACCTTCGAGCGCCTGGTCCGTCTGCGCGCGGCGATCACCGTTCTCCTGGCTCTGGCTGCGGTCGACGACGACGGCGACAATGGTGGAGAGGGGTTCGCGTTCCTCCTGGAAGAGGACGGGATTTGCAAGTGCGAGGCAGAATGCTGCCAGCGCCGCCGCCCTGATCCAGGCTCCGCGAACGCCGCGCCAGATGCCGAGTGCCGCCAGAACGGCTGCGACAAGCGTCAGTGCCGCGAGATAGGGCCAGGCGAGAAGCGGCGAGAAATCGATTGTCATCGCCGGGTCCTCATTGTCCGAGCCGCTCGAGCAGGGCGGGCACGTGCACCTGGTCGGCCTTGTAGTTGCCGGTCAGCATGTACATCATGATGTTGACACCGGAGCGAAAGGCGTATTCGCGCTGCATTTCGTCCGGCGGCACGGTCGGCAGCAGTGCGACTCCGTTCGAATCCACTGCCCATGCACCGGCAAAGTCGTTGCCGGTGATGATGATCGGCGTCACCCCGTCGCCCGGTCGCGCCGGCCGGTTGCTCGGTTCCTCGCGACTATCGAGCTGGGATTCGATCCAGAGGGGGCTGCCGGTATATCGGCCGGGAAAATTCGTCAGCAGATAGAAGGCCTTGGTCAGGACATGGTCGGCCGGAACCGGCTCCAGCGGCGGTATGTCAAGATTGCCGAGGATCGCCTGGAGACGTTCGGTGTTCGCGCTGGTTCCGGTCGATGAAGAGCCGAGCGAGGAAAACTGATCACGCGTGTCGAACAGCACCGTGCCGCCCGCCCGCATATAGGCATCGATTCGGCTGACGGCTTGCGGGCTCGGCATGGGCGCGCTGGCGGAAATCGGCCAATAGATGATGGGGTAAAGGCTCAATTCGTCCTTGGAGATGTCAAGGCCGACGGGTGCGCCGGGCTCGAGCGTGGTGCGATAGGTCAGGAAGTCGGTGAGGCCTCTCAGCCCGTCTTCGGAAAGGCGGTCCACCTCTTCCTCGCCGGTGACCACATAGGCGAGGTGCGTGGTGTCCAGCCGCTCGAGGATGCGCTGGTCGTCCGGGCGCGCGTCGTCGGCATAGGCCTGCGGCGGGGCTAGGAAGAAGGTTCCGGCGAGGACCATGATGATTGCCGAAGTGGCCCTTGCCATCCGAGCGCGTGAAAAGACGCCACCCATGAAGAGAACGATCAGGGCGTCCGCGAGCAGCAGCAGGAGGGCGAGCGTCATCAGCGCCGGCTTCAGCGACCAGCTTTCCGCACCGGCCAGCCGCTCGGAGGTATGGGGGCCGGCGGTGGTCATGTCGATCCGCTTGAGCTCGGCGTCGCGCGGTAAGAGATTGAGCGCCGTGAAGCCGTCCTCGGAGCCGTAGAGCCCCGGAGGATTGTCGGCTGTCGCGGCCGGTGCCTTGCCGGGCACGATGTCGAGGGGACGGGCGTTGCCCGTCTCGGCGACGAGCACGCCATCGGCGTTCAGAAGCCGGTAGGGCGGCAAGGTCTGCGCCTTCACGGCCTTGCCGTCGCTGGCGATACCGCCGCCGCGCGAAAGCTGGACACTGCGGCGGAGCATCTCAACGAAATGGCCCGAGATCGGCAGGTTCGACCATGTGGCCTCGGCGCTGACGTGAAAGAGCACGATGCGGCCGGCCCCGCGTGTCGCAGTCGTGACCAGCGGTGTGCCGTCGGCGAGGTTTGCCCATGTGCGCTCCGCCAGATCGGCTGTCGGTTCGGCCAGAACCTGCCGCTTGACGAGAATGTCAGTGGGGCGGGCCATGCCGGCGAAGGGGCTGTTGCCGGGATAATCGGCGAGCGGCTGCGGTTCGGACCAGGAGAGCGCGCCGCCGAGCGCCCGTTCGCCCTGGCGAAGGGTGACCGGGACGAGCGGATCGTCGGCAGGTGCGGCTGCCAGCCGGGGGCCGGCGAAGCGGATCAGCGTGCCGCCATTGTCGATCCATTTCGCAAGCAGGGGGTAGGTCTCTTCCGGCAGCCGGCCGATGTCGGCCATGATCAGAACCGAGGGACGCTGCTCCAGAAGCTCCGGAATCGCAACGGCAAGATCGCTCTGGCGGGGCTCGACGAGATCGGCATAGGGGGCGAGCGCCCGATTGATATAGTAGAGCGGCGAGAGCAGCGGCTGCGACAGGTCACGTGCCTCGCCGCTCAACAGAGCCACGCGACGGCGGCGGAAGCCGTCGTCGAGGAGATGCTGGGCGCCGGCAGTCGCGGCTCCTTCGATGCCGATGCGGGCGAAGTCGTTGCGCAGTTCGAACGGGGCCTCGATCATCCCCTTGGCGGTCGCTGCGCCGGGTGCGAAATCGATCGTACCACTGGCGATCGCACGGCCGCGGGTATCGAAGGCAACGATGGGCAAGGAACGGCCGTCATCGGTCTTCAGCCGGCTCGCCGTCACCGACATGCCGCCGGACTCGTTGCTTGTCGCGGTGAGTGCCACGGCCTCGCTGCCGTCCGCTTCGATCACCTTGAGGCCGGCCGCGCCGATCCCGGCCAGTGCCTCCATCGTCTTGCCGTCGCCCCCTTCGATGCCGTCGGTGAGGAAGGCGACCGTTCCGGGAGGCGCGTCTTCGAAGGCCGCCTGCAAGGCCGCGATTGCGGAACCGCGGTCGGCAGGCAGCGGTTCGGGTCTCGCTGCCGCCAGCCGGTTGCGCGCAGTGCTCGCCGAGCCTGGCGTCGCGTCGTGCTGGCGCTCTCCGGTGAAGACGATCGAAACCGCAACATCCTTCGCCTCGGCGTCGTCGATCAGCGCCGAGGCGGCCTCGACACGCCGCTCCCAGTCGGGCGCCGTTGCCCAACTGTTGTCGATCAGCAGCGCCAGCGGCCCGGAGGTCGCGAGCGTATTGCTGCGCGGGTTGAAGACGGGGTCGGCGATCGCGAAGATGACGGCGGCGGCCATCAGCATCCTGAGAAGGGTCAGCCACCAGGGGCTTTTCGAGGGTGTCTCCTCGCGCTTCATCACCGAGGCCAGGATGCGCAGCGGCGGGAAGATTTCGGCCGCAGGTCTCGGGGGCGTCATGCGCAGCAGCCACCAGATCACCGGCAGTGCCACGAGTGCTGCCAGAATGGCGGGGTTGGCAAAAATGAAGGCGAGGCCGCCGATCATGAGAGCCCCCCATGGGCGGCTCGGCCCGGCATGCCTGAAAGATGCATATGCACCGCGACCAGAGCTTCCGACGCCGCCCGATCGGTTCTGTGCGGAATGAAGGTCCAGCCGAGATGGCGCAGGCTCGTGCCGAGGCTGTCGCGGCGGGCGCGATAGGCACGCTGGTAATCCTCACGCAGGATCTCGGCGCGCCCCGCGGTCAGCTTCTCGCCGGTTTCGGGCTCGGTGAACTCGGTTCTGCCGGCATAGGGGAAGACTTCCTCCGCCGGATCGGCGATCTCCACGACATGGCCTCGCAGGCCCCGGCGGGCGAGTGGTCCAAGTCGTTCCATCACCCGGTCGGCCGGGTCGAGAAAATCGCCGATCAGAACCAGGTCGCTGGCGCCGCGTATCATCCCGGTATCGGGCAGGCCCTCCGAAAGCGGACTATGGATGATTGCGGTTGCCAGCCGCTCGGCGGCATTGCGTGCCGAAACCGGCTCCATCACGCCGGGGCAGCCGATTCGCTCGCCGGAACGGGCGAGAATTTCGGCAAGCGCCAGCATCAGCACCAGAGCGCGGCTTTCCTTCGAAACGGCGCCGAGCGTCGATTTGTACATCATCGAGGGCGAGAGATCGGCCCAGAGCCAGATCGTGTGCGCTGCCTCCCATTCGCGGTCGCGAACATAGGTGTGGTCGTCCTTGGCGGAGCGGCGCCAGTCGATGCGCGAAAGGCTCTCGCCGTCGCTGTAAGGGCGGAACTGCCAGAAGTTCTCGCCGATGCCGCGCTTGCGCCGGCCGTGCCAGCCGGTGATTACCGTGTTGGCGATCCTGCGCGCTTCGACGAGACAGTCTGGCACGAGCATCGCGCGCTGCTGCGCGCGCGACAGGACCTCACCGGACGGGGTACGCGCGACAATGTGCCCGATCGAGGCCATGCGTCAGCCCTTGGCCCGCTTCACCAGGTCGGCGATGACGTCGCGCACCGACATGCCCTCGGCGCGGGCGGCGAAGGTCAGCGCCATGCGGTGCTGGAGAACCGGCTCGGCGAGCGCAAGGACGTCGTCGATCGAAGGGGCAAGCCGCCCGTCGTAGAGCGCGCGGGCGCGGGCGCAGAGCATGAGCGCCTGTCCGGCGCGCGGACCCGGTCCCCAGGCAACATTCTTGTCGGTGTCGGCATTGCCGTTGCCGGGGCGTGCGGAACGTACCAGCGCCAGAATGGCGTCGACCACCTTCTCGCCGACAGGCATCTGACGGATCAGCCCCTGGACCTGCTGCAGGCGGCCTGCGTCGATCACCGGCCGCGCCTCGGTTTCTGCGAGGCCGGTCGTCTCCAGCAGGATCTGTCTTTCGGCAGCAAGCTCGGGGTAGCCGACATCGACCTGCATCAGGAAACGGTCGAGCTGGGCTTCGGGCAGCGGATAGGTGCCCTCCTGCTCCAGCGGGTTCTGGGTTGCGAGCACGTGGAACGGCTGTGGCAGGTCCTTGCGGTCGCCCGCGATGGTGATGTGATACTCCTGCATCGCCTGCAGCAGGGCCGACTGCGTGCGCGGCGAGGCGCGGTTGATCTCGTCGGCCATCAGGAGCTGCGTGAAGATCGGGCCAGGAATGAAGCGGAAGGAGCGATGACCGGCCGCGTCCTGGTCCATCACCTCCGAACCCAGGATATCGGAAGGCATAAGGTCGGGCGTGAACTGAATGCGGCTGTTGTCGAGCCCGAGAACGGTGCCGAGCGTGGCGACGAGCTTGGTCTTGGCGAGCCCCGGAACGCCGACAAGCAGCGCGTGTCCGCCGGAAAGTACCGCGAGCAGCGTCTGTTCCACGACGCTCTCCTGACCGAAAATGACCTTGCCGATCTCGGCGCGGACCAGCGCGATCTCTCCGAGCGCCGCCTCGGCTGCGGCGACGATCGCCTTTTCGTCGGCCAGTTCGGTCGCGCCTCTCATTACACTCATTGCAAGTCTCCCGGTCGTCCGCTTCTGGATCGATCGCCGATGCCGGCTGTCCAGTTCCTGTTTTTCAATTTAGACCCCGCGGGGCGGCTGACAAGCCGCCGCCGTCGCACTATCTCGTGAGCTTGACACCAAAGCCTGAAACATTGCGTTCCAGGCGCGAATGCGGACATATGCGCCGAAGCGAGCTTGTGGTGCATACCCGACGCTACAGCGCCGCGTCTTATCAGACGCGCAAGGCTTGCTGTAGCATTTTTAACTGCTGCATGCTTTGTCCTCGATCGGCTGTGATCAAGGGAACATGCAGCAGGCAACGGCGTCATGCTTCGGACGCAAGATCGAGACCAAACGGGACGGAACGATGGCAGAAGCCAAGATTCAGCAAACGGGCGATGCGGCCGGCCTGGCGGCGCTGATCGCACGCGCTGCCGGGCAGACGGGCGGCGAGGCGAGAGGGTTGCCGCCGGTCGACCGCTGGAATCCGCCGTTCTGCGGCGACATCGACATGGAAATCCGGGGCGATGGAACCTGGTTCTACATGGGCACGCCGATCGGCCGCCAGCCGCTGGTGAGGCTGTTCTCGACCGTGCTTCGCAAGGACGACGACGGCAAGACCTACCTCGTCACGCCTGTGGAAAAGGTCGGCATCCGGGTCGCCGACGCGCCGTTCATCGCCGTCGAGATGAGCGTGACCGAGAAGGACGGCGACAGGGTGCTGACCTTCCGCACGAATGTCGGCGACGTGGCGGAGGCGGGGCCGGAGCATCCCTTGCGCTTCGTCATCCACGGCGACAATCGCGAACTCAAACCCTATCTCCATGTGCGCGGGCGGCTGGAAGCGCTCGTCTCGCGACCGGTGATGTACGACATCGTCGAGCTCGGCGAGACCATCGCGGTGGAAGGGGTGGAGATGTTCTGCGTCAGATCGGCCGGAGCGATCTTCCCGATCATGCCCGCGGCCGAGCTGGAAGCTTTGTCCCGATGAGCAGTCACCCATACTCCGCCGACGAATTCCGTCGCCGCGCGCTGCAGCAGGCGGGGGGGCCGATCGAGACTTCCTGGCGCAATCACGGCGACTTCCTGCTGAACCCGGGCATCGTATCCTATCTCGAGTCCCTGCATCTGAAGGACGCCGCAGTCCTCGTCCCCGTCGTCGACGACGGCGAAGACGCCAGCGTCATCTTCACCCAGCGCACCTCGAATTTGCGCAAGCATTCCGGTCAGGTCGCTTTTCCGGGCGGTGCGGTGGATCCGGAAGACCACTCCATCGAAGTCGCCGCGCTCCGCGAGGCCGAGGAGGAGATCGGGCTCGATCCGCGTTTCGTCGAGACGGTCGCGCGGCTGCCGCATTACATGGCCATGTCCGGCTTCCGCATCACGCCGGTGCTTGCGGTGGTTCAGCCCGGCTTCGTGCTCGAGCCCAATCCGGAGGAAGTGGAGAGCGTGTTCGAGGTGCCGTTGTCGTTCCTGATGAATCCGCGAAATCATGGACGAGGAAGCAGTCACTGGCAGGGCGCTGAGCGCTATTTCTATCGCATGCCCTATGGCGAAAGGAACATCTGGGGGATCACCGCGGGGATCGTCCGCATGCTCTATGAAAGGCTCTATGCATGACTTCCATTGTCGCCGAGCGCTGGTTTCAGGCTCCTCATCTGCGCCGCATCTTCGACCTGTTGAACGCCGATGGCGGCGAGGTTCGGGTCGTCGGAGGCGCGATCCGCAACAGCCTCATGGGTTTACCGGCCGGTGATGTCGACCTGGCAACCACCTGGCGTCCCGAGGAGGTGACCGAGCGGGCGGGGGGCGCCGGCATCAAGGCGGTGCCGACGGGAATCGACCATGGCACCGTGACGCTCGTCATCGAAGGTGTTCCCTATGAGATAACGACCCTGCGCCGCGACGTCGCGACCGACGGGCGTCGCGCCGAAGTGGCCTTCGGGACCGACTGGAAAGCGGATGCGGAACGCCGCGACTTCACCATCAACGCACTCTATGCCGGTGTGGACGGCGAGATCATCGACCATGTCGGGGGCCTCGGGGACATCGAGACGCGGACGGTGCGTTTCATCGGCAGCGCGGCCGAACGCGTGGCGGAGGATTATCTCCGTATTCTTCGCTTCTTCCGTTTCTTTGCGCATTACGGCAGCGGCCGTCCGGACGCCGAGGGCCTGAGGGCCTGCGCCCAGGCCCGCGCGAAGCTCGCCACGCTTTCCGCCGAACGCGTGTGGACGGAGACGAAGAAGCTGCTTTCGGCCGACGACCCGGGTCGCGCGCTCCTGTGGATGCGGCAGGCGGGTGTCCTGAGCGAGATACTGCCCGAGACCGAGAAATGGGGCATCGACGCCATCCCGGCGCTGATCGCGGCGGAGAAGAGTTTCTCCTGGAGGGCGGACCCGCTCCTGAGGCTTGCGGCGATCGTCCCGCCGGACGCCGCCCGGCTCGAGGCCATGACCAAACGTCTGCGGCTGTCGAAGGCGGAGAGCGCTTACCTCGACCGGTTCGCCGAAGCGCCGGAAATCGCCGCTACTCTTGCGGATGCGGCGCTCGACCGCCAGCTCTATCGCCATGGCACAGAAGGCATCGTCGTCCGGCTGAGGCTTGCACTTGCCTCGGCGCGCCGCAAGGCCGAAACCGATCCGGCATTCCTTGCCGACAGCGCGTCCTTTCATCGGCTCCTTGCACGGGCGGAGAAATGGCAGCGACCCGTCTTCCCGTTGAACGGTGCCGATGTCCTCAAACTGGGGGTTCCCGCCGGTCCTAAGGTGGGGGAGGTGCTGGCAGAGCTCGAAGCCTTCTGGGTCGAGCGCAACTTCAGCGTCGAGCGGGCGACCCTCGTCGCCCGGCTCGAGTCGATGGTGCGGTCGGGTTGAAACCGGTTCGGGCCGCGGTCAGGCGACCTTGGTTTCGTCGACGATGCGGGCCTTGATGTTGTCGACCATGTTTTCGCGGATGATCGTCTCGCCATGAGTCTCGCGCATGTGCTCGACGACCCGGCGCACGATTTCCGCATCATTGTCAGCGCGGGTGTGCCAAGCGCAACCCGGGACGAGCGAACCGCATTCGAATAGGCGCATGGTGTTCCTCCTTCCTACAATCGGCAAAGCCTCCCCTAGAAAAGCCTAGCATCAACCCGCGCTCTCGCCAAATTGTTCCGGCCCGGACCCCGAGCGAAGAAAATCCTGTAAACGGGCACTTTGTTGGTGCTATGCCTGTGGCAATAGAGGATCCAGCAAAGGCCGCATTCACACATGACCGCTGTTCAATCGGAACTGATTTCCGCTATCAGAAGCATTCCGGACTATCCGAAGCCCGGCGTCATGTTCCGTGACATCACGACCCTGCTCGGCAACCCGCGGGCATTCCGCCGGGCGATAGACGAGCTCGTCCACCCCTATGCCGGTACCAAGGTCGACAAGGTCGCCGGCATCGAGGCGCGCGGCTTTATCCTGGGCGGCGCGATTGCGCACCAGCTTTCGGCCGGCTTCATACCCATTCGCAAGAAGGGAAAGTTGCCGCACGACACGGTGCGGATCGCCTACAGTCTGGAATACGGCGTGGACGAGATGGAAATGCACAGGGACGCGGTCGCTCCCGGCGACAAGGTGATCCTCGTCGACGACCTGATCGCCACCGGCGGCACCGCCGAAGGCGCCGCCAAGCTCCTGAAGCAGATGGGTGCGGACATCGTCGCAGCCTGCTTCATCATCGATCTGCCTGAGCTCGGCGGACGCAAGAAGCTCGAAGCGCTCGGCGTCAATGTGCGCACGCTCATCGAATTCGAGGGGCATTGAGCCCACCGGTTCATAGGCTAGGACCAAACAGCTGGCCCCGGCCCTTCAAGCGAATTCGATGACCTTGCTCTCGAAGCGGATGACCGGCTCGCCGTGCTGGTTCTCGCCCTCGCAGAGGATCGTGTTGATCCGCCAGCCGGGTCGCGAGGCGACGATCCGGGCCTCCAGTAGAGTGACCGCATAGGTGATCGTGTCGCCGGCATAGACCGGCTTCAACCACCTGAGTTCCTTGAACCCGGGCGAGGGGCCGAGCTTCGGCGCGTGCAATCCCTCGGCTGCAAGGCGGCGGATCTCCTCCTTCCAGAACCGCAGGAAGCACTGCATCCAGCCGGCGCTGGTATGCCAGCCGGAGGCGCAAAGGCCGCCGAAAAGCGACTGTCTCGCCTGCTCCTCATCGACGTGGAAGGGTTGCGGGTCGAAATCGCGGGCGAAGCGGACGATGTCCTCCGCGGTGAATGTCAGGCTGCCGGTGACGACCTTGCGCCCGGCCTGGTAGAGCTCCTCCAGCGTCATCATGCGCGCGCCTCCCCATTGCGGCGCCTGAACATGACGGAGCATTCCGAAACCGCCACGGCTTCGCCGCTCTGGTTCTCGATCTCGTTGCGAAACTTGACGAGGCCGATCGCGGGCTTGGTTTTCGACGGGCGCGCCTCCAGGACCAGGCTGAAGCCTGAAAGGATATCTCCGGCAAGGACCGGCTTCTTCCACTCCATGAAGTCGATGCCCGGTGAACCTTGCGAGGATGAATTGCCCAGAAAAGCCTCGATCATCATCCGCATGCCGACCGCGCTGGTGTGCCAACCGGAAGCGGCGAGGCCGCCGAGAATGCTGCTCTTGCCGACCTCTTCGTCCAGATGCATGGGCTGCGGATCGAACTCACTGGCGAAGGCGATCATGTCGTTGGCCTGCATCAGGACCGGGCTGTAGTCGAAACGCCGGCCCTGAGTGAAATCCTCGAAATACAGCATGCCTCATTCTCTCCTTTACGCCGCGGCGCGTCCTGACAGACGCACGAAGACCCGCCCTTACGTGGCTTCAGCCTGGCCGATTTTCCAGGTTGCGCATGTCGATTGTTCATTGGATCACCTCACTGAAAGTCGTGCGTGGCAACTTTTCCGGCAAGGATCCGCCCGTGACAGATTTGAACAAGGCCCTGGCGGCAGCCGCCGAAAAGGGACTCATATCAGCCGATCGTGTCAATGATCTTGATGCTTTTATTTCGGCGCGGGAGTGATTGCCGGATCGGCAAGGGCCGTAGCAAGGCGGCCATGACGAGACACTTTGGGCATGCCGTCCGGCGTTCGCCGCCCATGCAGGTTCTGCAGCTGGATCACGATGATTTTAGGCCGGGCCGACCTGGAATCATGAACGTGATCGGTTCTGACAAATTGAGACGCGGGACGCGGGAGGAAAACCGCACACAGGTTTTCCTCATCCGCTCTATGTATTGAACCGGAAATGGATGACGTCGCCGTCCTGAACGACGTATTCCTTGCCTTCGTCGCGAGCCTTGCCGGCCTCCTTCGCGCCGTTTTCGCCGCCATAGGCGATATAGTCGTCATAGGCGATCGTGTTGGAGCGGATGAAACCGCGCTCGAAATCCGAGTGGATGACGCCGGCGGCCTGCGGCGCCTTGGTGCCGCGCGGGATCGTCCAGGCGCGCGTCTCCTTCGGTCCAACCGTGAAATAGGTGATGAGATCGAGGAGCTTGTAGCCGGCGCGGATCAGCCGGTCGAGGCCGGCTTCCTCGAGACCGAGCGCCGCGAGAAATTCCTTCGCTTCCTCTTCCGGCAGCTGCGCGACTTCGGACTCGATCGCCGCCGAAATGACGACCGTTTCGGCGCCCTGTTCCCTGGCCATCTTCTCGACGGCGCGCGTATGCTCGTTGCCGGTCGCCGCGTCGCTTTCGGCGACGTTGCAGACGTAGAGCACCGGGTGCGAGGTGAGCAGGTTGAGGCTCTGGAGAATGCGCAGTTCATCGGCGTCGAGCTTGGAAAGCAGGGTGCGCACGGGCTTGCCTTCCTGCAGCAGCTTCAACGATGCTTCCATGATGGGAAGCTGCGCCATCGACTCCTTGTCCTTGCCGGTCGCACGCTTGCGCGTCTGTTCGGCACGCCGTTCGAGGCTGTCGAGATCCGCGAGCATCAGCTCGGTCTCGATGGTGTCGGCGTCTTCGACCGGATGGATACGGCCTTCGACATGGGTGATGTCGTCGTCCTCGAAACAGCGCAACACGTGCACGACGGCATCCACCTCGCGGATGTTGGCGAGGAACTGGTTGCCGAGGCCCTCGCCCTTGGACGCGCCGCGCACCAGCCCGGCGATGTCTACGAAGGAGATGCGCGTCGGGATGATCTCCTTCGACTTGGCGATGTCGGCGAGCTTGCGCATGCGCGGATCGGGCACGGCGACTTCGCCGGTGTTGGGCTCGATCGTGCAGAACGGATAGTTCGCCGCCTGCGCCGCCGCCGTCTTTGTCAGCGCGTTGAAGAGTGTGGACTTGCCGACATTCGGCAGCCCGACGATACCGCATTTGAAGCCCATGGCTGAAACCCGTCGTTCCTGATTGCTTGGCCGTGGCTATGGGATAAAGGAGAGGGACGGTCAAGCTTTTCGCGCATTTCCGATTGCCTCCGGAGGCGAGTTTCACTTGAATGCGCGGGATCGGAGGGCGATATTGGCAATACTCGACGCGGAAAACGCAGCGCGGTTTGCCACCCCGCAGCCGGCGCGGCCGCCAACGCTTTTCTCATGTCATCGACGGCGGATTATCGATGAGCGACAATGATGTAGCCGCAAAGCGCCTGACCAAGCCGAAGCTCGAGCGGCCGAAGCTCTACAAGGTCCTGCTCGTCAATGACGACTTCACGCCGCGGGAATTCGTGGTCATGGTGCTCAAGGCCGTTTTCCGCATGAGCGAGGAGGCGGGCTACCGCGTGATGATGACGGCTCACAAGATGGGCACTTCGGTCGTGGTGGTGTGCGCGAAGGATGTCGCGGAGACCAAGGCCAAGGAGGCAACCGACCTCGGCAAGGAGGCGGGCTTTCCGCTGCTGTTCACGGCAGAGCCGGAGGAGTGAGGCGGCGGCCGGCGCGGTTGGAGCGGATGCGGGCGGAAAACCGCTCCCACTTTTCCTAATCCCCTTTCGGCCCGAACATCTTCTTCAGCATGTCGGCCATAGGGCCCGTCACCGGCAGCTTTTTCGGCTGGGCCGTGTTACGTGCCTGATGGATATGGGATTGCGCCGCCTGCTTCTTCACAGCGACGGGCTTTTCCGTCTCGGGCTTGCCCCCCGTTGCCAGTGCGATCTTGTTCATGAGCTGCGAATCCTCGCCCTTCACCAGCATCGCGGCATTGTCGGCGATGGCCTCGAGAAGGAGCGAAAGCCAGGCCTGGTCGGCCTTGGCGAAATCGCCGAGCACATGCGCGTGGACCAGATCCTTGACCCCCGGATGGCCGATGCCGAGCCGCAAACGGCGGTATTCCTTGCCGCAATGGGCGTCGATGGACTTGATGCCGTTGTGCCCGCCGTGGCCGCCGCCGGTCTTGATCCGGGCCTTGCCGGCGGGAAGGTCCAGTTCGTCGTAGATGACGACGATGTCCCTCGGCGCAAGCTTGTAGAAGCGCATCGCGTCGCCGAGGGCTTCGCCGGAGAGATTCATGAAGGTCTGCGGCTTCATCAGCAGGACACGTTCGCCGTCGATCTCGCCTTCGGAGACCTCCGACTTGAATTTCCTCGACCAGGCGGAAAAGCCCTGGCGCCGCTGAATGGCGTCGACGGCCATGAAGCCGATATTGTGGCGGTTGCCGGCATATTTCGGGCCGGGATTGCCAAGTCCCGCGATGATCAGCATGCGGCCAAACTCCTGCATTCGCCCTGTGGCGAGATATTTGAGTGGGGAGGGGATTTGCCCCTCATCCCGCTGCCGCGACCTTCTCCCCGTCATGACGGGGAGAAGGGACAACCGGCCCGCTCTCAGTCCCCTCTCCCCGCCAGCGGGGAGAGGGCTAGGGTGAGGGGCAATCGCCACACCCAGTTTCCTTCAGCCCAAAATCACCGCCATCACCCAAAGTCAACGGCTATTTTCCGATACCACTTTATCCGGTTCGCGCGCGGGCGCAGCATTTGACGGGCAAAAGAAAACCCGCCCCACGAAAATGGGACGGGTTTCTTTCACTCGGGGCGCGGCATGGCCCGGATCGGGCGGCCGCTTGAAGCAGAGATCAAGCCTCTTCTTCGCCGCCCTCGGCTTCTTCAGTCGGTTCGGCTTCCTGCGTGCGGCCGGTGATCGTGGCGACCGTGAAGTCGCGATCGGCGATGACCGGGGTCGCGCCTGCGGGGAGCTTGACGTTCGAAATGTGGACGGTGTCACCGATCTTGAGGCCGGTGAGGTCGACCGTCAGGGATTCCGGAATGTTGTCCGCGGAAACGTTCAGCTCGACTTCGTGACGAACGATATTCAGTGCGCCGCCCTGCTTGAGGCCCGGGGACTTCTCTTCGTTTTCGAAGTGAACAGGAACCTGAACGGAGACCTGGCTGCCCTTCGAAACGCGAAGGAAATCGACGTGCATGGTGAAGTCGCGGACCGGATCGAGCTGATAGTCCTTCGGCAGGACGCGGATCTTCTCGCCGTTGACGTCGATCGTCGCAACGGTGGTCATGAAACCACCGGCATGGATCTTCATCGTCACGTCCTTGGTGGACAGCGCGATGGAAAGCGGGGGCTGCTTGTCACCATAGATGACAGCCGGAATAAGACCGTTGCGGCGAAGTTCACGGGAGGACCCCTTACCAACCCGATCGCGCGTCTCGGCCTTGAGCTCGTAAGTTTCGCTCATAGGTAGACCTTTCTGTGTTATTTGGAGAGTTCGTCCGTCAAAGGCGGAAAAACCTGAAGCCGCCGGGCGGCTTCATCCGCGTTGCCTCCAAGGGTGTCTGCGCGGACGCGGGGTCCATAGCCGAGAACGGACTTAAATGCAAGGCGCGGCGTTAGGCCGAGCACGCATCACGCCTTACGCTTGGCGAAGCGCGCCAGCGCCAGCATCAGGCCGCCCGCGACAAGGCCCCAAAAGGCCCCGGACACGCCGGCGAAGCCCACGCCCGAGGCAGTGACGAGAAAAGTGATGGCGGCTGCTTCGCGCGTCTCGGCATTCGTGAAGGCGGCAACTGCGGAGCTCGAGAAGGCGCCGATCAGCGCGAGGCCGGCAACCGCCTCGATCAGCACCGATGGCGCGAGGCCGACGAAGGTCGTGACGGCTCCGGCCAGGAGGCCGAAGACGACGTAGGCGATGCCGGCATTGATCGCCGACCAGTAGCGGCGGGCGCGGTCGGGATGGGAATCGGAGCCGGCGCACATCGCCGCGGTGATCGCCGCAAGATTGACCGCATGTCCGCCGAAAGGTGCGCTCAGCAGCGTGAAGAGCCCGGTCGTGGCGAAGAGGGGACCCGGATCGGGGTGGTAGTCATTCACCTTCAGGACCGCGATGCCGGGAATGTTCTGCGAGGCCATCGTGACGATGAAAAGCGGAAGAGCGATGCTGATCAGGGCGGAGGTGCTGAAGGAAGGCGAAACGAACTCGGCCTGCGGAACGAGCGCGGCGGAGAGCCCGGCCAAGGCGCCCTCCGGCATGTCTATCCCAAGCGCGACGACAAGAACGAAGGCGATGAGCGCGGCCGGGACGGCATAGAGCCTGCTGACGCTGCCGACGACCGCCCAGGCAAGAACGATCGGCAGGCCGAAGAGGGGATTGAAGGCGATCGCCTTCACCGGCGCGAAGCAGAGACTGAGGAGCACGCCCGCAAGCATCGCATTCGCCAGCGCCGGCGGAATGGCAGACACGATCCTGCCGAGCGGCTTCCACAGGCCGGCGATGATGATCAGCAATCCGCAGACGAGAAAGGCGCCCACGGCGGCGTTGAATCCGCCCTCCACCACGCCGGAACTCGCGAGCAGGGCCGCGCCCGGCGTCGACCACGCGATGCTGACGGGAAGCCGCGTGACGGTGCTGACGAGGATGGCGCAGACACCCATCGAGATCGACAAGGCCATCAGGCCGGAGGCCGCCTGCGCCTCGTTCGCGCCGACGCCGGTAAGGCCGTGCAGAACGACCGCAAAGGAGCTGGCAAAGCCCACGAATGCAATCAGCACGCCCATGAACAGGCTTTGGACGGAGAAATCACGAAGCATGGCTGACAACCGGATGTTGCGACGAGTCGGGAATATCGTTTCGAGTAGCACATCATCCGGCCTGTCGATACCGCCTGTCGGTACAGCCCTGCCGAGTGCCCTTGGTGCGGGGAGAAAGACTTTAGTCAGGGTGGACCTGCCGCTGGATCGATGTCTATAGTTAGAAAGGGGGAATATGCCGTTGCAGAGTTCGGCGCCCGTTTGCGCCGCAGAACGCTGTCCAAGCGGAGGAGGAAGCGTGGATTCTTTCCGCGCGCTTCGCTTGTGAGCGTCGATCAGCCACGGGTCGGTTGGCCCGGTCGCCGCGATCCAGGGAGGGAGCGAATGCCTTCAATCAGGGACCACTCCGAGCGGGTCTACCGCATCGCACATCAGTCTTCCGCTGCGGTGACTTCGCCGGTCGCTGCATCGTGGCGCCGTTGCATGACGCTGCACGGCCTGGCGCCGGAGGAAGCGCGTTCGCCCTGGCGTCTTTCGGAGATCGAGTTCCGGCAGGCGCGCGAAAGCTCCGGCGCCCTCATCGCAGAGGCGGCCGGCGAGCTCGACCGGCTATTCGCCACTGTCGGCAAGGCCGGGTGCTGCCTGCTGCTTACCGACGGAAAGGGCGTTGCACTGGAACGACGCGGGGCCGGCGGCGACGATGCGGACTTTCGCGGTATCGGGTTGTGGTCGGGAACCGTGTGGAGCGAGGCGAGCGTCGGGACCAATGGCATCGGTACGGCGATCGCGGACGAGCGTCCGGTCCTCATCCAGCGCGACCAGCACTTCCTCAGCCGCAATATCGGCCTGAGCTGCGCCACGGCGCCGATCCGTGACGAGAGCGGCAAGCTCGCCGCGGCGATAGACATCTCCACCTGCCGTGACGACGCATCCGAGGCGACGCTTTCGATCCTCTCGCAGGCGGTGCGCGATGCCGCGGCGCGAATCGAGGCCAATCTTTTCCGCCGCGCTTTCGTCGGCGCCCGCATCGTTCTCGTACCCGTCGACCGGGCGGGACCTGCACTGCTTGCGGTCGACCGTGACGATCTCGTTCTCGGCGCGACGCGGGCTGCCCGGCTGTGGCTCGGGCTCGACGACGAGCGTATCGCCGCCGGCGTCCCGGCTTCCGACCTGCTTCAGGAAGACCTCCCGGGCGAGGGCGGCGAATTGCCGGACGCGGAACGTGCGGCGCTGCGCCGCGCGCTCTCCCGGGCGAAGGGCAACGTGTCCATGGCGGCCGATCTCCTCGGCATCAGCCGCGCGACCCTCTACCGCAAGATGAAGCGATTGGCCCTGAACTGACAGCATCGCGATGGGCGAGGGGACTTCGCGGGGTGCGGCTTGTCCCTTCGCCCCGCTTGCGGGAAGAATGTGCCGGCAGGCGGATGAGGGGCAGCTCCCAGCGGACGATGCTGCGACGCAGCAGCGCAGCAGGCGCCCACCTGTCGCAATTCTGAAACAGTCGGTGCCATCAACCGCGGCGCCGCCCTACCGGAAAAGCGCATTCGGCCTCACTCTCCTTCCACAGCAACCGCACCGCTGTCTTTTCCAAGGGAGGAAGTCCATGCTGCATCAGAAGATCGTCGAGAACCCCTACAAGCAGAAATACGGGAACTTCATCGGCGGCGAATGGCGCGAACCCGTTGCAGGCCGCTATTTCGACAACACGACGCCGATCACCGGCGGCACGCTTTGCGAGGTCGCGCGTTCGGACGCCGCCGACATCGAGATCGCCCTCGACGCGGCGCACGCCGCAAGGGAGAAATGGGGCCGGACCTCGACGACGGAGCGGTCGAACATTCTGATGAAGATCGCCGCCCGCATGGAGGACAATCTGGAGCTTCTGGCACGGGCGGAAACCTGGGACAACGGCAAGCCGATCCGCGAGACGATGGCCGCCGACATTCCGCTGGCGATCGACCATTTCCGCTATTTCGCGGCCTGCATCCGTGCGCAGGAAGGCTCGATCGGCGAGATCGACCACGACACCGTCGCCTACCATTTCCACGAGCCGCTCGGCGTCGTCGGCCAGATCATTCCCTGGAACTTCCCGATCCTGATGGCCGCCTGGAAGCTTGCGCCGGCGCTTGCCGCCGGAAACTGCGTCGTGCTGAAGCCGGCTGAGCAGACACCGGGCTCGATCCTCGTCTGGGCGGAACTCATCGGCGACCTCCTGCCGCCGGGTGTCCTCAACATCGTCAACGGCTTCGGCCTCGAAGCGGGCAAGCCGCTCGCCACCAGCCCGCGCATCGCCAAGATCGCTTTTACCGGCGAGACGACGACCGGACGGCTGATCATGCAATATGCCAGCCAGAACCTCATCCCGGTCACGCTGGAGCTCGGCGGAAAGTCGCCGAACATCTTCTTCGCGGACGTCGCCAGCGAGGACGACGACTTCTTCGACAAGGCGCTGGAAGGCTTCGCCATGTTCGCGCTGAACCAGGGCGAGGTCTGCACCTGCCCGAGCCGGGCACTGGTACAGGAGAGCATCTACGACCGCTTCATGGAGCGGGCGGTAAAGAGGGTCGAGGCGATCCGGCAGGGCAATCCGCTCGATGAAGCAACCATGATCGGCGCCCAGGCTTCGAGCGAACAGCTCGAGAAAATCCTCGCCCATATCGAAATCGGCAAGGAGGAAGGTGCCGAGGTGCTGACCGGCGGCGGGCGCAACGTGCTCGAAGGCGATCTTTCCGGCGGCTACTACGTCAAGCCGACCGTGTTCCACGGCCACAACAGGATGCGCATCTTTCAGGAGGAGATTTTCGGGCCGGTCGTGTCGGTCACGACCTTCAAGACGGAAGCCGAGGCGCTGGAAATCGCCAACGACACGCTCTACGGGCTTGGCGCCGGCGTGTGGAGCCGCGATGCCAACCGCTGCTACCGCTTCGGCCGCGCGATCGAAGCCGGCCGGGTCTGGACCAATTGCTACCACGCCTATCCGGCGCACGCCGCCTTCGGCGGTTACAAGCAGTCCGGCATCGGGCGCGAGACGCACAAGATGATGCTGGATCACTATCAGCAGACGAAGAACATGCTGGTCAGCTACAGCCCGAAGGCTCTCGGCTTCTTCTGATCCGGCCGCTGTATCTTCCCTGTATGCGGGCGGGGCCGTGCAATCGTCCTCGTTCCGCGCCAGCCTGATCCCTCCCGGCGGGCTCCCGATGCTTCATCGGGGGCCTTCCGGCTTCTGCGAATGAGGAGATGCAAATTGAGCGACGGTGCAACGGAGCCGCGCGTGCTTGCGACGGATGCGGCGATCGACCTCATCCGCGAAATCCGGCGCGATCATCCGGATATACTCTTTCATCAGTCGGGCGGCTGCTGCGACGGCTCGTCGCCCATGTGCTACCCGGCGGACGATTACATCGTCGGCGACAACGACGTGAAGCTCGGCGAGATCGACGGCGTGCCCGTCTATATCAGCTCGAGCCAGTACGAGGTCTGGAAACACACGCAGCTGATCATCGACGTCGTGCCCGGCAGGGGCGGCATGTTTTCGTTGGATAACGGCCGGGAGAAGCGCTTCCTCACCCGCTCGCGCCTGTTCGGTGGCGGCGAGGTTTGCCTGGTGCAGCCCCGCGGCTGACCACGGGAAATTTGTTCGCTTTTTGTTCGTTTCATGTTATCGCTGGTCATCTTCAAACGGCGGATGACGGGGCATGGAAAAGCAGCAAGACAAGCATCTGAAATTCCGCGCCTTGCACGATCGCGAGGGCGCTTTCGTAATTCCCAATCCCTGGGATGCAGGTTCTGCGCGCATTCTCGCGGCGGTCGGCTTCGAGGCGCTGGCGACGACGAGCGCCGGGCTTGCCTTTTCCATCGGCCGGAGGGATTCGGCGGCGGCTCTTGCGCGCGACGTCATATTGCAGAATGCCCGCGATATCGTCGAGGCGACCGAACTGCCTGTGTCCGCGGATCTGGAGGACGGCTTCGGTAAGGATCCCCTGTGCTGCGCCGAAACGATTTCGCTGGCGGCAGGCGTCGGGCTCGTCGGTGGCTCGATCGAAGACGCAACCGGTGATGCCGCCGATCCGGTTTTCGAGTTCGGCCTGGCCGTGGAACGTGTTGCCGCCGCCGCGGAGGAAGCCCGCAAGCACCCCTTTATCCTGACCGCGCGGGCCGAGAACTTCCTGTGCGGGCGGGCCGATCTCGACGATACGATCCGGCGCCTCGTCGCATTCGAGGAGGCCGGTGCGGATGTCCTCTATGCGCCGGGGCTTCCTGACATCGAAGCGATTCGCACGGTCTGCTCTGCCGTCAAACGCCCGGTCAATGTGGTCATGGGGCTCGCCGGGCAGGTCTACACAGTGGAACAACTGCAGGAGGCGGGCGTGAAGCGCATCAGTGTCGGCGGCTCTTTTGCACGGGCGGCCCTTGCGGCACTCATGAGCGCGGCACGAGAGGTCAAGGAGCACGGCACTTTCACCTATGCGAAAAGTGCCATGCCCGCCCGTGAGGCAGCATCATATATGCTGGACGTCAAAAGGTGATGCCGGCCGCGTCTTGACGAGACGCTCGGCGTCGTAAACGTCAATCGAACAGGCTCGATACCGATTCTTCCTGGCTCGTGCGGCTGATCGCCTCGCCGAGCAGTGCGGCGGTCGAGATCACACGGATATTGTGCGCCGACTGCACTGCCGTCGTCGGCTGGATCGAATCGGTGATCACCAGTTCTTTCAGCATCGAGGACGTGACGCGCGCGACGGCGCCGCCGGAGAGGACGCCGTGGGTGATATAGGCGGTGACGCTGGTCGCACCGTTCTTCAGCAGTGCCTCGGCGGCGTTGCAGAGCGTACCGCCGGAATCGACGATATCGTCGATGAGGAGGCAGTCCTTGCCGTTGACTTCGCCGATGACGTTCATGACTTCCGATTCACCGGGGCGGTCGCGACGCTTGTCGACGATCGCCAGCAGACAGTCCAGCCGCTTGGCGAGGGCCCGGGCACGCACGACGCCGCCGACATCCGGCGAAACGACCATGACGTTCTTGAGATTGTAGTTCTCCTTGACGTCTCGCGCCAGGATCGGAATGGCGTAGAGGTTGTCGGTCGGGATATCGAAGAAGCCCTGGATCTGGCCGGCGTGCAGGTCGAGGGTCAGAACGCGGTCGGCACCGGCTTCGGTAATGAGATTGGCGACCAGCTTGGCGGAGATCGGCGTGCGAGGACCGGGTTTTCGGTCCTGCCGGGCATAGCCGAAATAGGGGAGCACGGCGGTTATGCGGCGAGCTGAGGAGCGACGAACCGCGTCGATCATGATGAGAAGTTCCATCAGATGATCGTTTGTGGGGAAGGATGTCGACTGGACGATGAAGACGTCCTCGCCGCGCACGTTCTCGCCGATCTCGACGAAGATTTCCTGATCGGCGAAGCGCCTTACTGTGGCTTTGCCGAGCGGCAGGTTGAGATAGTTGCAGATCGCTTCGGCCAGCAGCCGGTTCGAATTGCCTGCGAAAACCTTCATTGACGGTCCGCCTTGAGCTGGCGCGGCCACGTCCGGTCGTCCGGGGGGTGGGTTCTCCGCGCAGATTCCGTGAGCCATTCCGATTGCGGGCAATCACTGCGGACGGCCGCTGTCAGAGCTGATCGGCCGCTTTTTAGCGTCCTTGAAGGTGAATGCAAGGGGATTGCTGCGGCGCAGCGCTCAATATCCGAAAAACTTTGCGTCAGCCGGCTAGGATGACGGCGATTCCGGGCCGGTTGGCCGAAAATCGGAGAACGCGGGCAAGCGGAGCCCGAGCGGAGGCGCTATCCCGCGGTCGACCGACGCCATTCGACATAGGCGTCGATCGTCTGGCTGGCGATCGCCTCCATCGTTTCTGCCGGGACGGCGCTCCAGGGGTCGGCCGCGGTCTTTGCAACGGAGTCCTGTCCCTGGATGCGGTGCAGGCGATTGCCGCTGCCGTCGAGTATGTCCCAGACATAGACGACCGTCGTCTTGCCGCCGTCGTTGAGCGCTGAAAAATATCCCTTGAGGATATGGTCGCTGGTTTTGTCGGTGGAGCTTTTGATCGCGAGCCCCTGGCTGCGCGCCGAGGCGCCGAGCTGCTTCGAGAGCGGCGTGACTGCCTGGACCGGCGCGCCGATGATCGGCAGAAAACGGATTCCGCCCGAGCCCGTCGTAGCTGCTGCAGGCGATGCGGCGGCTTGCTGCGTTTGCGCGGGCGCCTGCGTCGTTTCGACCGGTGTGGGCTGCTCGCCGCCATTCTCTTGCGTCGCTTCTTCCACAGGCGGTGCCTCATGCCGAGCGATCTGGGTCGGCGCCGCCTGAGGCTGCATCGTCTGTACCGGTGCTTCACCGCCGGCGAGACGGTTAGCCTGGCCTTCCAGCGTGCCGGCCGGGTCGGTGTAGTCGCTATAGCCGACATTGCCGCTCGCGTGCTGCGGAGGCGGGCCCGAAATGTTCGGCTGCGCCGCGAAGGCGGCCGAGCGGCCCGGCGGCACGCTTTCCACCGGCATCACCGCGGTCTGCGCCGACATGGCGTCGAGATCCGACTGGGTCACCGGAGGGGAGCGGAAACTGCCTTCGCCCACGTCCACCTGCGGGATCAGGGCGTCTGTCGTGTTGCAGCCGGCCAAGGCTGCGGCAAGGCCAAGGCTTGCGATCGGATTGATCTGCTTGCGCATCGTTCCCACCGTCTCCGCTCGAACATCCCGGCGCCGGATGCGGCGGCTGCAGCGCCGGCGCCCCCTATTGGACGCGCAAAGGTCGCTGCAGCAGGATCAGCCGCCGGCGCGTTCTTCACTTCCGACGGAAATCATAGGGCGATTTCCTTACGCAGATATGAAGTCCAGTCCGTAGCGCGAGAGCGGGCGGGGGGTGTCGGCCGTGGTGAGATAGGTCTGGCCGAGCGTCATGGCGGTGCCGCTGTCCGAGTCCATGATGATCATGTGGACGAAGAGGGACATGTCCGGCTCGATCTCCTGCGGATTGCCGATATGGAACATCTGGTGCTCCATCCAGGAGGGCGAGAAGCGTGCGCCGAGCGAATAGCCGCAGGCGTTCAGACGGTGCCGGGCAAGGCCGCGCTCGTCCATGATCTTGGCATGCACGTCGAAGACGGTACCGAAGGTATTGCCGGGTCGAAGCACCATTTCGATAGCCTGGATCGTTTCCCGGCAGGCGCTGTAGAGCTCGCGGTGGCGGTTGGTGGGCTCGCCGATCACGACCGTGCGCATCATCGCCGCATGGTAATGGGCGCTGACACCGGCCCATTCGAGCGTGAGCTGATCATTGGCGTCGAGGTTTCGCCGGCCCGCCTTGTAGCGGCAGAGCAGTGCGTCGGCCCCGGAACCGATGATGAACTCATTGGCCGGATAGTCGCCGCCGCCGGCGAAAACGGCGCCCTGCATGGCCGCGAGGATATCCGCCTCGCTACCGCCCGGGCGGATGAGCGGCAGCGCCGCGTCGAGCGCGTCGTCGGCAAGGCTCGCCGCCTTCTCGACATGAGCGATCTCCGCCGGGCTCTTGATCAGACGCAGGCGGCTGACGAGCAGCGACGCGTCGACCAGTTCCCCGAAAGTGGAGAGCTGGTGGTCGACGAGGCGCGCCGTTCTTCCGGTCATGCCGTGCGTGTCGTATTCGACGCCGATGCGGCGGCCGAGGAGATCGAGTTCGCTGAGCAGGTTCTTGAGGTCCATGGCCGGATCGGCATTGACCCGATCCACCCATATTTCGATGCGCTCGATGTTCGACGTATGACGCGCCTGGCGCAGGTCGGCCGAACGGGTGAGCAGGACCATCGAACCATCCCGCTTGACCACGAGCGACTGGAAGAAGCAATAGCCGAAGGTGTCGTAGCCGGTCAGCCAGTACATGCTCTCCTGCGCGAAGAGCAGTATCGCGTCGAGCTTTTCTTCCTGCATCTTGGCCGTGAGCCGCGCCAGGCGGGCCGCATATTCTTCTTCGGCGAAATGAAGCGCCATCTCAAACCTCCCGTATGGAAATCGCTGATATCTGCCGCCCGTAATCAGGCTCCTGCCTGTGCGTCGTTCGGCGATAGGAGAAGAAGCGGTCTTCGTCCGCATAGGTGCAGATGCCGAGATTTTCCGCAGTCACGCCGGCCTCGGCCAGCCGCCGGACCGTCAATCCGGGAAGGTCGAACATGGCATGGCCGTCGCGGCCCGACGGCGTGAAAAACGACGCATAGCTTGCCTCAGTGGCGACGAAGCGGGCTACGAATTCGGGGCCGACCTCGTAGTGGCTCCGGCTGATCGACGGTCCGAGGCAGGCGATGATGCGCTCGCGGCGGGCACCGAGCGAGATCATAGCCTCGATGGTGCTTTCGAGCACGCCACCGAGCGCGCCCTTCCATCCGGCATGGGCGGCACCGATCACGCCTGCTTCCGGATCGGCGAAAAGGACCGGGCCGCAATCGGCGGAGAGAACGCCGAGGACGATGCCGGGCGTTGCCGTCACCAGCGCATCGGCATCCGGCCGCGCGCCGTCGTAACCGGCGTCGACGATGATCGCGTCAAGCGAATGGACCTGGTGCACCGTGGCAAGCCGTCGTGGCTCGGCGCCGAACCAGCGGGCGACCCGGGCTCGGTTCTCGCCGACCCGTTCCCGCTCGTCGTTCGAGCCGAGACCGACATTCAAACCGCGGTAGATGCCCTCGGAAACGCCTCCCTGGCGCGTGAAATAACCATGTGCGATTGCCGGGCCTGCCTTTGCGCCGAAGAGCGGGCTCTGCACAGGGGATAGCGAGGCATCATCCTGCATTCGGTGTTTTCGCCCTCGTGTTTTTCTAAGCTTCGTTGGAATTGAGGGCGCGTTGCGGCCCGTCGACTTGCAGCTGATTTGCCGGCGCGATGTTGACCCGGCAGGCGGGGACTGTCAATTGCCCTGCCGGGGCGAGGGACCCGAGGCGGCGCACGGCCGGCTTTAAGACGCCTTCTTCCGGAAGGGCGCCAAGGCGACTTCCGGACTGCTTACCACCAGCACCTTGAACAGCTCTCCCATCTTTCCCGCGCCGGAGCCCGCAAGCCGCTCGGCATCGTCGCGGATGCTTTCCTGAGTCGTCTCGTCCTTGTCCCGGCCGAGGGTCGCGGCGCGTTCCAGGAGGCCGAGGCCGACCAGGAAATCACCCTGACGGGCAAGTCCGTTGATCTGCACGCCCTCCGCTTTCGCACGGCTCGCCAACTGCTCGAAATCGACATGGCTGGTCAGGTCGGCGAGACCGGGATTGGCAAGCGGCGGATCATATTCGTGATTGCGGACGGCCTGCAGCGTGTCGCCGTAGCCGGTCGCCAGATGGCCGTAGTCGATAATGATCGCCGTGCCGCCGCCGGCGCGGAGGCGCTCGCAGAGCGCGGCCATCACCGCGTCGCGGGCGGGGGAGATCTCGAAGATCGTGCCTTCCGCGACGGCTGGCGCGGGAGAGGGCAGCAATGCGGGATCGACGCCGGCAATGCCTGCAGCAAAGGTCAATCGGCCCTCCGCATCGAGGCCGACCATGCGCTCACGGAACCCTTGTGCGGTCCGCACGAACTGACGGATCGGAATTGCGTCGAAAAGTTCGTTCGCAGCCAGGAGCAGGAATCCGGAGGGGAGGCTGTCGAAGCTCTCATGCCAGCGGACCTTGCCTTCGTGTTCGGCCAAGGTCTCGGCCTGCAGCCTGCGAAGCCGGTCGCTGGTTTCGACGAGATGAACGGTCGCTGTCCGGTATAGTGCCGGCGCCAGCCGCCGGATGACGCGGAGCATGTCGGACATCATCGTGCCGCGGCCCGGACCGATCTCGGCGATAATCGCGTCCTCAGGCGTGCCGTGCTGCTGCCATGCATGCACGAGGAATATGCCGATCATCTCCCCGAAGAGTTGGCTGATCTCCGGCGCGGTGGTGAAGTCGCCCGCCCGTCCGAACGGTTCGCGGACGCGATAATAGCCGTGCTGCGGATCGGCAAGGCAGAGGGAGAAATAGTCGGTCACGCTGATCGGCCCGTTGGTCCGGATCAGCGCCTTGATCTTGTCGGCGAGACGATTCGTCATGACTTGTCCAGTCAAGCGGCGGCAGCCGCGCTGCGCGCCCGCGCAATGGCCCAGATTCCGACCAGTGCCATCGGCAGTGAAAGCACCATGCCCATGGTAAGCCAGTCCCCCGCAAGATAGCCGATCTGTGCGTCCGGTTCGCGGAAGAACTCTACGAAAATGCGGCTCGCGGCATAGCCGCAGACGAAGATGCCGGTGACGAGGCCGGGCATTTTCAAGGCTCTGCGGCGATAGACGAACCAGGCGAGCACGACGAGAAGCACAATGCCCTCCAGGGCCGCCTCGTAAAGCTGACTCGGATGGCGGGCGAAGGGGCCTCCCGTCGGGAAGACGACCGCCCAGGGCATCGAGGACAGGCGGCCCCAGAGTTCTCCATTGATGAAATTGGCGATGCGCCCGAAGAAGAGCCCGATCGGCACCACTGCTGCCACGACGTCGAACAGGCTCCAGAGGGGGATCGCGTTCCTTCGCGCAAAGATGATTATCGCCAGGGTCGTGCCGAGAAGGCCCCCATGGAAGGACATGCCGCCGTTCCAGAACTGGATCGCGCGGACGGGATTCTCGAGGATGGAGCCGAGATCGTAGAAGAGGATGTAGCCGATGCGCCCGCCAAGCACGATGCCGCCGGCCGCCCAGAGCAGGAAGTCGTCGAGCTGCGCCAGGTTGAAGGGGGCGGTGCCGTTGCGCCAGAGCGAAGCGTTCTGGATTATGCGGCGCGCATAGAGCCATCCGAGCAGTATACCCGCGACATAGGCCAGCCCGTACCAGCGCACGGCGAGCGGCCCTATCGTGAAGATGACGGGGTCGATTTCGGGGAAGGGTAGGATGGCGAGGCGGGTCGCGATTGTTTCCAAGGTCTTCTCTCGTGCCGGACCGATGATTTCGGCGGAACATGACGAGCGAATCCGGCGCGGTCAAGCACCGCTGCCGCCGCGCAACGACGCCCCAGCCTCTTTCGAACGTAGAAAGGCGGCCGCAGCACGCTATACTGCCCCATTGCCTCATCGCGAATTCAAGGGTCCTGGAGAACGATGAGCGGCGTCGCGGACGTCATTTTCCTTGCATCCTCACTCCGGGGACCCTACCTGAAATCATGAGCTCCGCCGCATGTGGCGGGATGGAAATGGAGACCGGAAAGATGAGCACAGGCGCCAACCGTATTCTCGATGATCTCGCCCGGCTGATGACGGATGCGGCGGGCGCGGCCCAAGGGGTGCGGCGCGAGGTCGAGGCGGCATTCCGGGCGCAAACCGAAAACTGGCTGAATTCGCTCGATGTCGTGAAGCGCGAAGAGTTCGAAGCGGTCAAGGAGATGGCCGCACGGGCACGGGACGAAAACGACGCTCTCCTTGCTCGCATCGAAGCGCTGGAAGCACGTTTGGCCGCGACCGGTCCGGCGGCCGCCGACATCACGACGGGCAAGTAAAAGAACCTGCCTCACGCCGGCCTTCGATCGTCGTCGACCATCGAACCGCGTGCCTTTGCGGTTCTCACGGAGGCGGATGCGGCGCGGGGCCAATCGGTCACCCCGCCGTCGCCCGACGCATTTCACTTCGCTGGCGTCACGGTTAACAAAAACTGAAAAGTTTTCCACCTGTGGACACTGGCAAAAAACCTTTATCGCAGAGTCGTTTAAGCAGCCGCGCTGAATCAGAATCATAGCGCGGGGCGCTATTCTTCCCGGCAATTTTTAGGCTCAGGGGCTGGCACGCTGACTCTGCCGTTATACACTGATTTTAAATGATGATTCGACACGGACCATGCAAGCTCCGGGCAGGGTAAGTAAGCCAGGATAGTCGCAGGTCCAGCAATCATAGTGTGTTCGTATCCGGTACTGGGTTTGCAGTGTTGCGTCCTGTGAGCGTGACTTTGCGCGCCTTAGCCGCGCCTTTAGGGTGATGCATGAGCCTTTTGGAAATGGAAGCCGAGCGCCAGTCCAACCCGGTCGATATGATCGAGTTCGTTGCCGCGAACAATGACTGGTCCTTCGAGCGATCCGGCGAAGACGAGATCGCCATGACCGTCGAAGGCAGGTGGGCGGACTACCATGTTTCCTTTTCCTGGATGGAGGAGTTCGAGGCGCTGCATCTGGCGTGCGCCTTCGACATCAAGGTGCCGGACAGCCGCGCAAACGAGGTGATCCGGCTTCTGTCCCACATCAACGGTCAGGTGCTGATGGGCCATTTCGATCTTTGGCGCCAAGAAGAAGTCATCATCTTCCGGCAATCTCTGTTGCTCGCCGGTGGAGCGGAACCGACCAACCAGCAGGTCGAGGTGCTCCTTTCGAACGCGCTCGACGCCTGCGAGTCCTATTTCCAGGCGTTCCAGTTCGTCGTTTGGTCGGGCATGGATGCGCAGCGCGCGGTCGACGCGGTATTGTTCGAGACCGTTGGGGAGGCATGAAGTGAGCATTGCCGTTTCGGGTCCGATTGTGCTCGTCGGCGCCGGCAATATGGGCGGCGCCATGCTCGCGGGCTGGCTGAAAAGCGGAGTGCGTAGCAGCGACGTTCTCGTCATCGATCCGGGCCCGTCACCGGCGATGGCAAAGCTCCTGGCGGATAGCGGTGTGCAACATGCGACCTCCGCTCCGGCGGGCGGTAAGGCGGGCGTGATCTTCCTCGCGGTCAAGCCGCAGGTGATGGAAACGGTGCTGCCACCCCTGAAAGGGCTCGTCGGTCCGCAAACCGTGATCGTTTCAGTGGCCGCCGGCAAGACGCTGGGTTTCATCGAGCGGCACCTGGGTGAGGCGGCGACGGTGCGCGCAATGCCGAATACGCCGGCCATGATCGGACGCGGTGTGACCGGCGCCTTCGCGAATGCTCGCGTCAGCGAGGCCCAGTGCGCGCTGGTGCATGATCTGCTGAAGGTCAGCGGCCCGGTCGAATGGGTCGGGAGCGAAGCGGATATCGATGCCGTGACCGCCGTCTCCGGCAGCGGCCCGGCCTATGTCTTCTATCTCGTCGAGTGCATGGCGGAGGCCGGGCGCAAGGCCGGACTCGAGGCGGACCTAGCCATGCGTCTTGCTCGGGAAACCGTCGCGGGGGCTGGTGAACTCCTCCATCAGTCCCCCGACGATGCAGCGCGCCTGCGGCAGAACGTCACTTCGCCCGGCGGTACCACGGCGGCTGCGCTGGCGGTATTGATGGCGGATGACGGCATGCAGCCGCTCTTCGACCGGGCCATTGCGGCGGCGCGCAAGCGCGCGGAAGAGCTGGCCGGGTAATTCCTGGCGAGACAGCGTGTCCCGCAATTCACTCTGAAGTTGTCGCAATCGTTCACGCTTTTGGTCGTATGTCGAATCAGCCCATCGACGTGATCCGGGGAACATTCATGACCGAAATCATTTCCTATGCCGATTTCGAGCGCGTCGACATTCGTGTCGGTACAATCGTAGAGGCGGAGCCCTTTCCCGAGGCACGCAAGCCGGCAATCAAGCTCAAGATCGATTTCGGCCCTGGCATCGGCATCAAGAAATCCTCCGCGCAAATCACGGTGCACTACAGGCCCGAGGAACTCGTCGGCAGGCAGGTTCTGGGTGTCGTCAATTTTCCGCCGCGCCAGATCGGCCCCGTTCGTTCCGAGGTGCTCACGCTCGGCTTCGAAGACGAGGCCGGCGCGATCGTGCTCGCATCCACCGACAAGCCGGTGCCGAACGGCAAGAAGTTGATGTGATCTTCCCCGTATTTACGTCGGCACACGCACCGTCGCTCGCAGGCCGCCGAGGGGGCTGTCTGCGAGCGTGACATTTCCGCCATGGCTGCGGGCGATGTCGCGGGCAACGGCGAGGCCGAGGCCGGTGCCGGAACTGTCGAGATTGCGGGCCTCGTCCAGACGGAAGAACGGTTTGAACACGTCTTCGCGTGACCGTTCGGGAATGCCCGGTCCGTCGTCATCGACGGTGATGGTCAACCATTTCGCGCTCTGGCGCGCCTCGATGTGCACGGTGTTCGCATAGCGATAGGCGTTGGACGCGAGGTTGGAGACGAGCCGCGTGAAGGCGTTCGGCCTCACGTGAATTTCGTTCTCGCCCTGGATCGCGGTTGTCAGCGTCTTGCCATACAGCTCCGCCTCCGCCGCAAGCCTGGCCATCAGATCGCTGAGTTTCAGCCGGCCGACATCCTCTTCCGCGTCTCCTCGGGCGAAGGCGAGATAGCCTTCCAGCATGTTCTGCATGTCCTCAACGTCCTGGTTGAGGCTCTCGAGGTCCGGATTGTTGCCCACAAGTGCCAGCTGCAGCTTGAACCGGGTCAGGATCGTCCTCAAGTCGTGGCTGACGCCGGTCAGCATCGCGGTGCGCTGTTCGATCTGGCGCTCGATCCGCTCGCGCATCAGGATGAAGGCGAGACCGGCGCGCCGGATTTCATTGGCACCCCGCGGTGCGAAATCGTCGATCTTCTGTCCCTTGCCGAAGCTCTCCGCTGCGCTTGCCAGCGCCAGGATCGGCCTGATCTGCCCGCGCAGGAAGAGAATGGCGATCGTCAGCAAGACGAGCGATGCGCCGACCATCCAGACGAGAAAGATGTGTGTGTTCGATGCATAGGCCTGATTGCGGCGGGCATAGACCCTGAGAATGCGGTCGTCTTCAAGCTTGATGCGGATTTCCACGATCTTCGAATTGCCGACGGTATCGATCCAGAAGGGACGCCGGATCTGGTCCGAAATCTCCTCGCTGAGGATCTGGTCGAGGATTTCGAAGAAGGGCTTGGGACGCGGCGGCGGCAGCTCTCCGCCCGGCTCGACGGTTATGTTGAGGTCGAGCTGATCGCGGGCGATGCGGACGATCTGGTCGATATCGCCCTCCCGCGGGAAGGTCGTGATCAGGTCGACGATGGCGGCGATGTCGTTGGTCACCGCCGAGGAGAGGCGCTGGGTGACGAGTTGCCAGTGCCGCTCCATGAACACGAAGGCGACCACGGACTGTAGCAGCACCATCGGGATGACGACGATCAGAATCGAGCGCGCGTAAAGACCCATCGGCAGCCGGCGCCGCAGCCAGCGGACCACGCGCTTCCAGCCGCCGTCCGCGGGTGTCGTTCCTTCGCGCTTCAAACCGTCAAAGCTTGCCATGGCCCTTGATCCGGCCCTCGTTTCTGGCCCATCGTCAGTCAACGCTCAGCCGGTAACCGATGCCGCGAACGGTCTGCAGCCATACGGGGTTGGAAGGATCGTCCTCGATTTTACGCCTTAGCCGGTTTATCTGCACGTCGATCGTGCGCTCGCCGACCTCGGCGTCGTCGCCGATCAGCTCGTGGCGCGGAATGGTTTCGCCGGCGCGCTGCGAAAACAGCGTCATGATCTCCTGCTCACGGTCGGTGAGGCGAATATGGTCGGCCCCGCGGCGCAGTTCCTTGCGCACTACCGAGAAGGTGTAGGGCCCGAAAATAACCTGATCGACCTTGTGTGTCTGTGTCGGCTGGTTGCGGCGCAGGATGTTGTTGATGCGGAGCACGAGTTCGCGCGGCTCGAAAGGCTTCGGCAGGTAGTCGTCGGCGCCCGCCTCCAGCCCTTCGATGCGCGAATTCGCCTCCGCCAGGGCCGTCAGCATGATGATCGGCACGGACTTGATCTGCCTGAGACTTTGCGTCAGAGCGATGCCGCTTTCCCCCGGCATCATCACGTCGACGACCAGAAGATCGAAATCGATGCCTATCAGCTTTCGCCGGGCCTCGTCGGCATCGGCTGCCGTCGTTACGCGAAATCCCTGTTCGACCAGATAGCGGTTGAGCAGGTCGCGGATGCGCCGGTCATCGTCGACGACCAGAAGATGCGCCGCATCGTCGGAGACTGTCGCCTTTGCTATCATCATTCGGTACCCTCATTGCCGGTCAAGCCGGAAAGGCTGCGCCAAAAATGCCGGAGACCGTGCAGCACATGCGCCGCGGTCACCCATTCTCATTCAAGGGGCTACCCGTTTTGCCACGAACGACGAGCCGACGTCCAATCAGACGCGCACAGGTCGCGTAACATTTTGAATCGTTGTGTGACTCTCGGGCGCCTTCCCTGCAGCGCCGCACGTCCGGCGGCCGCGCAATGGCCGCTGTAGCACTTAAGCCGCTGCATGTTTTTCTCCTTCAATGGGCGAGGATCAAACGAAACATGCAGTGGATCAGCCCGCAACGTCATTCATCATATTGGCGAGAAACCGCTTCACGGTTTCCCGCGCACCCGGTCCGGCCTTTGCCAATGCATCGGCTATGCGGCGGGACTGTGGCTCGGCAAGCGCCCGCGCCAGGGCCTGGCCGTCCGGTGTCGTGTAGAGCATGCGCTGCCGCCGGTCTTCGGGACCGGTCACCTGCCGGATATAGCCGGAATCGATCAACTGCTTGAGGACGCGGGCAAGGCTCTGCTTGGTGATCTTCAGCGTTTCAAGAAGATCCGCGACCGTCATGCCGGGTTCGCGGTTGACGAAATGCACGACGCGATGATGCGCGCGGCCGAATCCGCTCTTCTCGAGAATGGCGTCCGGGTCGCCGGTGAAGTCGCGATAGGCAAAGAAAAGCAGCTCGATGATCTCGAAATCTATCGTGTCCACATCTTCGCCAGCGCTGTCGCTTATGCTCTTGTCCCTGATCTGGCCGACCACGCGGTCATATCCTTTCAATCGAAATGCCGTTCGAAACATACCGCAATATATGTCAGTCTGGTTGACATATTTCCATCGAGTCGCAGGCATCCAGATCGAAGACGTGCAAATTTACGCATATCGCGCCTCGGCGATACGCAGAAAAGGCGGCCGCAGCCGCCTTTTGCCTTGCGATGGATGTCGCCTGAAGGCTCACGCCTGCTTGCCGACGAACTGCCCGACAATGCCGTTGAGAACGCCGCCGCCGATGAGGGCGCCGATGGCCTGCATGGCCAGACCGGTCGCGGCGGCCTCTCCGCCAAGCATCTGGATCAGGAACCCGCCGCCGAGGCCGCCGATGGCTCCGACGATCGTGCGTGCCACGACTCCGAATGCCTGCTGCTTCAGCATGGCGCTGGCCGCGTTTCCGCCAGCTGCCCCCGCAATCAACTGGGTAATGATAGGCACTAATGCTTCCATCGATCCCTCCGTCCTGCGACCCCTCATCCAGAGCCGCGACATACCGGACAACCCGGCACGGGAAGGTTGAAGCCGAAGGGGAGATTTGTCAATTTTGCCACCACTGGTGTCGGCCACAGGTGACGATCCGGAAGCGGGGCTGGGGGATAGTCGTTTGAGTTGTTTCGGGAATTCGTTTCGGGGCGCGCGAGAGGGCACGAGGAGCCGCGAAGCCGCACCACTCGTGCCCTCTACTCTCGGCGCGTTTTGGACGGGTGATTCGCCGTGACGCAGCGTTTTGCAATTGACGCTGCGCCACCATGCCTTTTCCCTTTTCGCCTGACGCTCAGCGATAGACGTAGACGACCCTTCTTGTGCCCGGATCGACAAGGACGGGCTGGCCATTGATGGTCACGTACTGATACTCGTAATCAGGAATGGGCTGGACGGCCACCGTGTTCGGCAGCGTGGCACCGACCACGGCTTCGCCCTCTACATAGACGGTGTCGACCGGATTCTCGGTGATATAGGTGCGCACCGTGGGAGGCGGAGTCACCGCTTCGACCTCCTCGACCGGACCCACCAGTTCGAGCGGTTCGGACGGCGCCACCACGGTCTCGCCCTCATAGGCGACCGTAGGGACCGAGAGTTCCGTGCGGCGCTCCTGGATAATGGCGGTCGTGCCGCCCATGTCCGTCGCCAGGTAACGGGCGTAAGCCCAGCCGCGCAGGCCGTTGACGTCTATGCGGCACCAGTTGCTTCCCTCCATGCAGCCATCGAGCACGGCAGCGCTGCCGCGTGTGGCGACGCCGACCGCAGGGTATTGGGGGCCCGGTCCGGCACGCACATTAAGGTCCGTCAGCGTCGTTGCGCTCATTTCGGCATAGGCTGCGGGAATGGCGGCGAGCATCGCACCGGCTGCCAAAGCCGCTCTGAGCGAGGCCGCTTTGAACAGAGTCGGAGAGAGAGTCTTCATCATCTTGCTCCTCTTTCATTTGCAGGCCAGAACGCGCCGCGCCTCAGGGATGTTCCCCCCGTGACATCACGAAATGTGAGGATGAAACATATTGCCGTCGTCAAGCGTTGCCCGGGCTGACGGAAGCTGACGAAGTCTTCCCTATATTGTTCGCCGGCAATGCGCGGCCGATTTATCGATTTCTGCCCGACACAGGCTGGCTCCAGCCGGGAGTGACGAGATGCAAGGTGAGTTATCGGACGATGCCAAGCTTGCTGCCAAGCGGTTGCGTCCGCTGGTGGTGGTCGTCGTGACAGCGAAGCTCGTGGTTTCGGTGCTGCTGCTCGCGACGGTGCAATATTCGCCGCCGGCTTCGGAAATCGTGGCACTGCGCTGATTTGCGCTGTCATACCGCTCGCTTATCGCTATAGCTGGGAAAACGGCCTGGATCGGGAAGGGCTTCTCACTTCCAGGCCACCTCACGAGCAAGAGCGAGGCATGGTCCGATGTTACAGGCAGGCATTATCCCGGTAACGCATTTCGAGCAGAACTGTACGGTCCTGTTCGATAGCGAGACCAAGGAAGGCGTGGTCGTCGATCCCGGCGGCGACGTCGACATCATCCTGCAGACGATCCGCGAAAACGGCATCGCGTTGAAGGCTATCTGGCTCACACACGGCCATATCGATCACGCCGGCGGCGCCAAGGAATTGAAAGAAGCACTGGGGCTCGACATTGTCGGACCCCACAAGGACGACCTGCCGCTGCTCGAACGCCTGGAGGATCAGGCGGAGCGCTTCGGCCTCGCGATGAAGGTTCAGAACGTCGTGCCGGACCGCTGGCTTGAAGAGGGCGATACCGTCTCCTTCGGCGACCACGTTTTCGAGGTCTTGCATTGCCCCGGCCATGCGCCCGGTCATGTGGTCTATTTCAACCGGGCACAAAATTTCGCCCATGTCGGCGACGTGCTTTTTCACGGCTCCATCGGCCGTACCGACCTGCCGGGCGGCAATCATCAGCAGCTTCTGGATTCGATCCGGGACAAGATACTGCCACTCGGGGACAATGTGGGCTTCATCTGCGGCCACGGCCCGGGCGGGCAGATCGGCGAAGAGCGGCGCACCAATCCGTTTCTGCGCGGTCTTTGACCGGTGCGAAAATGAAAAGGGCGCATGACTTCTCCAGTCATGCGCCCTTTCGGTTCGTACGCGGCGGCTTTCAGCCGGCGTTGCAGAAATGGCTGCGGCCGTCATAGCCGACGAAGGTTCCGCTGTCCGGATTGAACGAGCGATAGCGCTGCGAGCAATAGCGATACCAAGCCGGTGTCCAGGGCTCGAGGCCGTAGGTCTCGACCGCCACCGGACGATAGACGGGCCGATAAACCGGGCGCGGACGATAGACGGGGCGGGGCTCGTAATAGTCGGGCTCCGGATCGATATAGACCCGCTCGCCGTAATAGCGCGGCGGCGGCGGCGAGGCGATCGCGCTGCCGATGAGCGCGCCCGCGGCCAAGCCAACTGCGCCCGCTACCCATGCATCGTCGTTATTGCGATGGCGGTGCCCTGCCTGGGCGGTGCCGAAGGTCGGGATAACGATGGCGGCCGCGGCGACCGACAGGACGGCTGCTTTGATGAATTTGTTCATGGGCTTCAATCCTATGCATGCGACCGGATGGTTTCCGGATTTCATGATGAACAAAGTCTATATAAGCCAAACTGAACGGAGCCTGAACGAAAAAACCCGGCAGAACTGCCGGGCTCGAACTTAACTTTCAGCAGAGAACAGCGTTAGCCGACGATCTGCAGGTTGACCGCCTTCGGTCCCTTGCCGCGGCGATCCGGCTCGGTGTCGAAGGACACCTTCTGGTTTTCCGTGAGACCGCTCAGGCCCGAGGCCTGCACGGCAGAAATATGTACGAAGATGTCCGCGCCACCGTTTTCAGGCTTGATGAAGCCAAAGCCCTTGTCTGTGTTGAAGAATTTTACAGTGCCAGTCTCGGCCATGCGTCAGGTCCTTTCTCTCCACCCGCGTTGCGGGCAGCATTGCAGTTTTGCCCGATATGGGCGTGGGGGCAGTTCTCGACAATTGAGGAAAGGGTCCTGGTTATCGCGACCAGCCGCAGGAAGGAATAACAGCCTCCCCCCGTTGGCCGCCCGGAGTGGGTTGCGTCTCCGGCCCGCTTTTATTCAAGATCTTCCCGTGTTCGCAGATTGCCCGAACACAGTAAGAGTGATGGGTTTATTTTGAATTGGCAAGCAAAACTTTTCTGACGAGGTATTGCGTCTTCTCATTGCTCAAAAAGAGGTCAGTTGGTCGTTTTGACTCGCGTATTCAAAAAGCATTGCAAGCTGTTGAATTCAAAGCTTTTCGACCTAAGATTAGGGCGCGGCAGGATCATTTGCGCCAAATTCCGTCGCTCATGGGTATGCCGCAACTTTGTGCAGCCTGGTTTCCCGGTCCAAGCGGCTGATATCGCTTGTCGTTCACGCAGCGCACGGTTCCGAGGGACCATCGCCTTCATGCCTACAGAAAAACTGCAGGATATATTGCCGGCTCAAGCGAAATTCGCCGTTCCAAGCAAAATTGAGGGGTTTCGGAGAGTATTAGTAGTATTAACCCGGGCGCCAAGCGCGCGGAGAAATTGCACGGAACGGCCAGCAGAAGCCGCTGTTCAGACAGCGGCTTGCGCGGCCTCGCGACGTTTCTTCGTCAGTTCCGGCACGAGCTCGACCGCAAGCATCGCCAGGAAGATGACGGCGCAGCCGACGTAGCCGACCGGAGTGATGCTCTCGCCGAGCAGCAGCACCCCGAACAGGGCGGCGAAGAGCGCTTCGCTCGAGAGGAAGATGGCAGCCTGCGGCGCCGTCGTATAGCGTTGGCCTACGACCTGGCAGATGAAAGCGATGCCGCTTGAAAAAATACCGGCGTAGAGGATCTGCGGGAGGGCGCCGTTGATCGCATCGAGGCTCAGCGGCTCGAACAGGCCGGCCAGTACGCAGCCTGCAACGGCGCAGACGGCGAACTGCGTCATCGACAGGAGCATCGGCCGGCCCGTGGCCGGAGCGAACAAGCCGACCAACATCAGCTGAACCGCCCAGAACAGGGCGCAGACGATCGTCAGCATGTCTCCGCCGGTCAGCGCCGAGAGCGCGCCGCCGCTCAGGAGAAAGATGCCGAAAGCCGCGAGCAGGGCGGCCGGCCAGATGACCCAGTGCGGCCGGCGGCGCAGGAACACGACAGTCAGTACCGGCACGAATACCACGTAGAGCCCGGTCAGGAAGCCGGAATTGGTGACGGTGGTGGTGAGCAGGCCGTATTGTTGCGTGACGGCTCCGCCGAAAAGCGCCAGTCCGACGAAGACGAAGTTGCGCATGGCGTTTCGCGGCAAGGGCGTAGCGGCCTGCTTCTTTTCAAGGAGTGCCAAGGGCAGTGCCACGAGTGTCGCGATCGCAAAACGCAGGCCGATGAACCAGAGCGGTCCGATCGCGTCCATCGCCGTCGACTGCGCTACGAAGCCCGCACCCCAGATTGCACCGGAGAACAAGAGGAAGAGATTGGCTTGAATGCGAGTCACCGCTTGGCTCCGGGGTCGTGGTCCTGCTCACGGGAGGCGCGCGATCTTCGCGCCATATTCCGCGACTTTCGAGAATCACCCCGAAGCCATGTTGCTCAGGTGATTGCGACCTCGCTCTATCAGTTGCGATTTTTGCGGGCAAGCCGCTCCGTGTTGCCGTCAGGCCCGACAGCCGTTCCCCAGCGGGCTCATTGCGTCGGAGCTTTGGAGACCCTGAGCACTGCGCCGTCCTCCTCGTCGGTGACCATGATCAGAGCCCCGTCGGAAGCGACGATGACGTCGCGGATGCGGCCGAATTCTCCGTCGAACAACCGTTCCTCGTTGGTGACGGCGCCGGTCTCGTCGCGGTCCAGGCGGGCAAGCAACTGGTACTTCAGTGCAGCGACCAAAAGGTCGCCGTTCCACTCCGGAAACATGCTGCCGCGGTACACGGCGATCGCGCCGGGCGCAATCGATGGGTCCCAATAGAAGAGCGGCTGCTCAAGACCTTCCTTCGCGGTGCCTTCGCCGATCTCGACTCCGGAGTAATCCTTGCCGAAGGTGATCACCGGCCAGCCGTAATTTCTGCCCGGCTGCGGGTTGTTCACCTCGTCGCCGCCGCGCGCGCCGTGCTCGACGGTCAAGAGCTTGCCGCCTTCGGGGTCGAAGGTGATGCCTTGGGGGTTGCGGTGCCCTATGGACCAGATTTCCGCCAGCCCGCCGGTGCCGCCGCGATAGGGATTGGAGGCGGGAATGCTGCCGTCGGCGTTGATGTGGAGGATCGAGCCGGCATGGTCGCGGGAGTCCTGGGCGCGTTCGCCTTCGCCGCGATCGCCGATGCCGAAGAACAGGCTGCCGTCCTTGTCGATGGCGATGCGCGACCCGAAGTGCTGCCCCTTCCGGGTGAACTTGTTCATCCGGAAGATCTCCTTCACTTCCGTCAGGCTCTGCTCGTCCTGCGAAAGAGCCGCCCGCACGAGGACGGTGCCGTAGCCGCCATCACCGCGGACGGAGAGAGTGAGATAGAGTGTCCTGTTCGTTGCGAATTGCCGATCGAGGGCGACGTCCAGAAGGCCGCCCTGGCCGTGTGCGGCCGCTGTGGGCACCCCCTTGATCGCAGCCGACAGCTTGCCGTCGCGCAGGATGCGCAGCCGGCCCGGTCGTTCGGTGACGATCAGCGCCCCGTCGGGCATGGCTTCGACCGCCCAGGGATGCTCCAGTCCGGAGGCAAGCGTCTCGACGAGGACGGTTCCTGTCTGCGTGGGAAATTCCCGCGTCTCCTGCGCGGCGGCAGGGGACGAGGCGAAGGCGAGAAAGAGCGAGACTGCAGCCGCCATCGGGAATGCAAATACTGTTGCTATGTCCCTTGAGCCGCCAGCATTCCAGCGCGTGTGCCGCATCGCATTCCTCCGGTCCGTCCGTCTGCGAATATGCATCGTGCCGTCTCGGAGGTCCGAACGCGCGAGCAACGCACAAACTGGAGCGGCACGCACCGGCCTTCAAGTCAAATCGGATCAAAACGGCTTTATCGCACCGACCCTGTGGTGAGCGGTCCCGGCGCTTCTCGGATCGCCTCGAGGCGCGTCGGCTGGGGTTCGCGTTCCGTCGCGGGAGGATGTCGTGCTTCGTTTCTCTGGAGCAGGTACTGCGCGACCTCGTCTTTGGCCTTCATGTAGAAGCCTTTACCGACGAGCATCAGGCCGGCAAGGGCGAAAAGGGCGACAATGGCCACGACGACCGTCTGGATCGCCGACAGTCGTGCGAAGAGGTCGGCGCTCGGCTGCGACCCGTTATCGTTGTCAGCCATGGCGCCCGGCCTCGGACTGGACGTGAGCCGTCGCGGGCTGCTGCCCGATGTCGGCTTGCGTAGTCACCTGCGTCATCAATCCGAGGACCATCACGATGCAGGCCGCAAGTGCGGCGAGCGCGATATAGAACCCCCAGCGTGCCTCGTTGCGGCGGGTGCGCGAGGCGGCGACTTCATCATCGAGAAACATAGCATACCCCCAAGATGCCGATGCATCCGCATCGCGAAATGGCGCTTGGAAATCGGCTCTTGCGGGACGGAATTGCGGCGCGCTGAGACAGTTGTTGTGGCGAAAAAAAGGCACGCTCGGCCGCGAAAAAAGCGGCGGAGTGTCCGGGCGGAGGCGCGTCGACCGGTGTGCGTCGGCAGCCGCTCGGCCGCATGAGGTCAACCGGTTTCGATCGATTGCTTTGATCGCACCTATGAAACTTTGTCATGGTGACGCATTTTGCGCTGCCTTGCCGCCGTTTTTCGCCTGAAGCGCTTGCAAGACCGGGCGTCTTTCGACATAGACCTAACCGCTATGGAACCCCGGTTTTCCGTTCCGTAGCGCCTCACGCCGTCTCGAAACGATCAGGAAACACACCATGGCCTTCCTTGCCGATGCCCTTTCCCGTGTAAAGCCTTCCGCCACCATCGCTGTTTCGCAGAAAGCCCGCGAGTTGAAAGCGAAAGGCCGCGATGTCATCGGCCTCGGCGCAGGGGAGCCGGACTTCGACACGCCTGACAACATCAAGAAGGCCGCGATCGACGCGATCGATCGCGGCGAGACGAAGTACACGCCGGTCTCCGGCATTCCGGAACTGCGCGAAGCCATCGCGAAGAAATTCAAGCGCGAGAACAATCTCGACTACACCGCGGCGCAGACGATCGTCGGCACCGGCGGAAAGCAGATTCTCTTCAACGCCTTCATGGCGACGCTCAACCCGGGCGACGAAGTGGTGATTCCGGCACCGTACTGGGTCTCCTATCCGGAAATGGTGGCGCTGTGCGGCGGCACACCCGTCTTCGTCCCGACCAAGCAGGAAAACAATTTCAAGCTCAAGGCCGAGGATCTCGACCGCGCGATCACGCCGAAGACCAAGTGGTTCGTCTTCAACTCGCCGTCCAACCCCTCGGGTGCGGCCTATTCGCATGAGGAGCTCAAGGCGCTCACGGACGTTCTCATGAAGCATCCGCATGTCTGGGTCCTGACGGACGACATGTACGAGCACCTGACCTATGGCGACTTCAGGTTCGCGACCCCGGTCGAAGTGGAGCCCGGCCTCTACGAGCGCACGCTGACGATGAACGGCGTCTCCAAGGCCTATGCGATGACCGGCTGGCGCATCGGCTACGCGGCCGGGCCGCTTCATCTCATCAAAGCGATGGACATGATCCAGGGCCAGCAGACTTCGGGCGCCGCCTCGATCGCGCAGTGGGCGGCCGTCGAGGCGCTCAACGGTCCGCAGGACTTCATCGGGCGCAACAAGGAGATCTTCCAGGGCCGCCGCGATCTCGTCGTCTCGATGCTGAACCAGGCCAGGGGCATTTCCTGCCCGACGCCGGAAGGCGCCTTCTACGTCTATCCGTCCTGCGCCGGGCTGATCGGCAAGACCGCGCCTTCGGGCAAGGTGTTCGAAACGGATGAGGATTTCGTCTCCGAGCTTCTGGAGACCGAAGGCGTGGCTGTGGTCCACGGCTCGGCCTTCGGCCTCGGCCCGAACTTCCGCATCTCCTACGCGACTTCCGAGGCGCTGCTGGAGGAGGCCTGCCGCCGCATCCAGCGCTTCTGCGCCGCCTGCAGATAATTCTCCTGCAGACCGACATGAAGAAGCCCGCCGTCACCGGCGGGCTTCTTCATGTTCAGAGCTTGATTCAGCGATCTGCCAGTCCGATTCAAGCAGCAGTCCTACCCCATTGAAACAGAATCATTTTCGCTTCCGGATCACTTCGACGACGGCGGAGATGTCGTCGCCGTGGCCGCCACTGTCGACGCGGTCGCCCGCCAGCCGTAACATGGGTCGCATGAAATCGGGGGCGACGCCCTGTTCTTCGCTTGCTCTCACGATGTTCTCGAGCGCGATCTTCTGCATGGCGATGTTGGAGACGACATCGCGGCCGTGCATGCCGCTATCGATCTTGCCGGCGAGATCGGGCAGGGTACCGCTCATCGCCTCGATCCAGGGCAGGAGCAGCGGCAGGAAGTCGACTGCCTTGCCTCCGGCGCTGGTCACCAGCGCGCTCGCGTGCAGGAACCCTGAGAAGAGCCCGTACATGCCTGATAGCAGCGCTATGTCGTAGAGCGAAGCCAAACCCTCGTCCTCACCAAGGTGACGGCTTTCGGCAAGGGCTTCGAGGGTTGAACTGTGCCGATCGAATAGCGCACGCGAGCCGCTGTAAAGGATCAGGGCGCCGGCCCCGCCGATCATCGGCGGGATCGCCATGATCCCCCCGTCGAGATAGATCGCTCCCCTTGCCGCCAGCCACGTGCCGAGTTCCCTGGCGTCACCCGGCGTGCCGTTGGTCAGGTTGAGGAGGTCACGGCCGGCAAGCGCCTCCTGCGCCTGTTCCAGGACCGCACGTGCGGCGGGGTAATCGACGAGGCAGAGGATGGTGAGCTCGCTCGCCGCAATTGCTTCGGTCGGGCTTTCCGCGATCTTCGCACCGGCGCCGGCAAGCGGCTCGGCGCGCGATCGCGTCCGGTTCCAGACCGTGACGGTATGGCCGTTCTTGAGAAGCGTTCGTGCAAGCGCCGTACCCATGGCGCCCAAGCCGAAAATTGAAATGCTGCTCATTGATTGTACCTTTCTCGAAATCATTCAGGCGGCGGTCGAGAGCTTCTGGCCGAGACCGCCGTCCACGGCGAGTTTCGCCCCGGTCGTGAAGGTCGCCTCGAAGGCGAGGAAGAGCACGGCGCACGCCACTTCATCCGCGGTGCCGTTGCGCTTCATCGGCGTGATGTTGTCGCCGAGCGTCTTGAACTCGGCGCGCTCGGCTTCGGTGATGCCGGCGACGCCCTTGGTCGGCGTATCGATGAAGCCGGGGCTGACGCTGTTGACCCGGATACCGCGCGGCAGAAGCTCGGCGGCGAGCACGGATGCGAAGGAGACGAGTGCCGCCTTGCTTGCGCTGTAGACGCTCATGCCCGGATGGCCGCCCTCGTCGGCGACGGAGGAGGTGAAGACGATCGATCCGCCTTCGCGGATCAGAGGCGTCAGCCGCTGCACGGTGAAGAAGGCGCCCTTGGTGTTGACGGCAAACTGGCGGTCATAGGAGGCCTCGCTCACCTGATCGAAGGGCTCCAGTTCCGAGACGCCGGCATTGATGTGCAGGAGATCGATCGCTCCGAGCGTCTGACCGGCGGCCGCACCGAGCACGGCGATTTCGTTGAGATCGGCGATGTCCGAGCGCAGTGCATGCACGCGCGGGCCGAACTCCTCCCTGATGCGGGCGATGTTGCTCTCGTTGCGGCCCGTGAGCAGTACCTCGGCGCCGCCCTCTACAAGCCGTCTCACGGTCGCCAGGCCCATGCCGTGGGTCCCGCCGATGACGATCGCCTTCTTTCCCTGATAGTTGCCCATGTCCGTTTCCTTTCGGTTCAACAATGATGATGAATAGATGCACTTGTGGACGAACTTGTGCTAGATGGCTCTGTGTGGACCTATCGTCCATGTTTGTGGATGATGGAAAGCCATGGCCAATCTCAACGACTTCACGTTCTTCGTTCACGTCGTGGACCACGGGGGGTTCGCGCCCGCCGCGCGCGCGTTGAACCTGCCGAAATCGACGCTCAGCAAGCGCGTGGCCGAACTCGAAAAGGATCTCGGCGTGCGGTTGATCAACCGCACGTCGCGTCATTTCGCGGTGACCGAATCCGGCAAGGATTTTTACCGCCACGCGGCGGCGATGATGATCGAGGCGGAAGCGGCGGAGAATGTCGTCAGGGGCAGACTTGCCGAACCGAGCGGCACGGTGAGGATCACGGCTTCGGTGCCGACCGCGCAGCTGTCGCTGGCGCCGCTCTTGCCGCAGCTCGCACTTGCCTATCCGAAGCTGCGCGTGACGCTGCATGCGACGGACCGCTTCGTCGATGTCATCCAGGAAGGCTTCGATCTTGCCGTGCGAGATCATTTCGCACCGCTGCCGGATTCCGGCCTCGTCCAGCGCCGCATCGGATTCCAGGCTAAGCTGATCGTCGCCTCACCGCTCTATTTGCAAGGGAACGGCACTCCCGAACGCCCGGAGGATCTCGATCATCATGATGGGCTGCTCACGTCGCTGGCGTCCGAAGGCTGGGTGATGGAGCGCGCCGATAGGTCGACCGTGTCGGTCTCGCCGAGGCCGCGTTTCGTGGCCGACGAATCCCGCGTCCTGCGAGAAGCAGCTCTCGCGGGTCTCGGCATCACCACCCTGCCCGGCAAGCTTTGTCAGCAGGAGATCGAAAGCGGCACGCTTATCCGCATTCTTCCCGAGTGGACCGCCGGCAAGGTGATGACGACGATCTTGATGCCGCACCGGCGCGGGCAGCTTCCCTCCGTGCGGGCAACGGTCGATTTCATCGCCGAGCGTCTCGTCGACGGCTGATGCAGGAAGGCCCGCACGAGGCGGGCCTTGAGAACAACTCAGCGCTCGGCGAGTGCCGGTTCGCCTTTCTTCTCGCGAATGAGATTCAGGAAGCGGCGGAAGAGATAATGGCTGTCCTGCGGGCCTGGCGATGCTTCCGGGTGATGCTGGACGGAGAAGACCGGTCTGCCGTCGACGCGCAGGCCGCAATTGGTGCCGTCGAAGAGCGAGATGTGAGTCTGTTCAACACCTTGCGGAAGCGAGTTCGCATCGACCGCGAAGCCGTGGTTCATCGAAACGATCTCGACCTTGCCGGTGGTGTGGTCCTTGACTGGGTGGTTGGCGCCGTGGTGTCCCTGGTGCATCTTCTCGGTCCTGGCACCGAGCGCCAGTGCCAGCATCTGGTGGCCGAGGCATATGCCGAAGACGGGGATGTCCGTCTTGAGAAGGTCCTGAATGACCGGCACGGCATATTCGCCCGTCGCGGCCGGGTCGCCCGGGCCGTTCGACAGGAAGATGCCGTCCGGCTTGAGCGCCAGGACTTCCTCGGCGCTCGTCTGAGCCGGGACGACGGTGACACGGCAGTTCAGGTCGGCGAAGAGGCGGAGGATGTTGCGCTTGACGCCGTAGTCGAGAGCCACGACGTGATAAGCGGCGTCGGTCTCGCCCAGCGTCGAGTATCCCTCGTTCCAGACCCAGGGCTTCTCGTTCCAGCGGTAGGACTGGCCGGAAGTGGCGACCTTGGCGAGATCGAGGCCCTCGAGGCCGCTCCAGGCCTTTGCCTCGGCTTTCAGCGCCTCGACGTCGAAGACGCCTGCCGGGTCGTGGGCGATGACGGCGTTAGGCATGCCGTTTTCGCGTATCCAGGCCGTCAGCGCCCGGGTGTCGATGCCGCAGAGCCCGATGATGCCGCGCGCCTTCAGCCAGGCGTCGAGGTGCTTGGCTGCGCGGTAGTTGGAAGGCTCGGTGATGTCGGCCTTGAAGATGACGCCGACGGCACCGTGGCGGGCGGCAGGCGTCAGATCCTCGATGTCCTCGTCATTGGCGCCGATATTGCCGATATGCGGAAAGGTGAACGTGACGATCTGCCCGAGATAGGAGGGGTCGGTCAGGATTTCCTGGTAACCGGTCAACGCCGTGTTGAAACAGACCTCGGCCTGAACCTTCCCGGTCGCGCCGATGCCCTTGCCTTCGATCACCGTGCCGTCGGCCAGAACGAGCAGGGCAGTGGGTTTCTGGATTGTCCATGCGGGTGTCGCGGTCATCGTCTCTATCCCGTTGTGGCCGAAAGCGAGGCTTGAAAGCCGGTCGGTTCAGGGCCATTTCAGATCGCATGCGGCATGGCGCGCGGAAACCCCGCGGGAGAAAGTTCATGCCGATGTACGTGCAGGTGCCGGAAAATAGCCAAAGGCTCTGGCAAGGTCAACCAGCCGCTGTGAATTGTATGGAAATAAAATGCCTTATAATTCAATCGGTTGCCAAAGACGTTTGATTGTACCTGCCGCACTGGTTTAAGACGATGACAAAAGAACGCATCGAACCGGCCCCGCAGATAAAGCCCTGGGGTCGGTTTCGACATGGAGTTAAGACATGCGCGAGCATTTCGCCAATGCACTGAAAGAAGCCCTCAAGGCCAAGGATACCCGGCGCGTCTCGACCGTCCGGCTCATCCAGGCCGCGATCAAGGACCGCGACATCGCCAATCGCGGCCACGGCAAGGACCCGGTCGGCGACGACGAGATCCTGCAGATCCTTGCGAAGATGATCAAGCAGCGCGAGGAATCGGCCCGCGTCTATGACGAGGGCGGGCGGCCGGAGCTTGCCGAGCAGGAGCGGCAGGAAATCGCCATCATCAACCAGTTCCTGCCGGAGCAGCTTTCCGAGGAAAAGGTCAAGGAAGTCTGCGCCAAGACCGTCGCGGAAATCGGTGCGCACGGGCTGCGCGACATGGGCAAGTGCATGAACGCCCTGAAAGAGCGCTATCCGGGCAAGATGGACTTCGGCAAGGCCTCCGGGGTGGTCAAGGACCTCCTGAAGTAAGCCGCAGCGCCCGCTTCGGCGGGCGCGCCTTCCCTGGGCGGCTGGCGGCAAACGACCCGCGCCGCGCCGGCCGACAAGCGTTACCCCCTTGGCTTTAGCACATGCCTGTGAATAACGGGCAAGGCGCAGGCTGCCTGTGGCTTCCTTCGGCCATGCAGCTTATATGGAGGTTTGCGTGCATGTCGTTGCCCGAAGCCGCTGCACGGGCTCGGGCGACATGCAGTAGAGGTAACCATGCGCTTTTCACCGTCCTTTCTCGACGAGATACGCGACCGCGTCCCCATTTCGGACGTGATCGGCAAGCGCGTCACCTGGGACCGGCGCAAGACCAATGTTTCGCGCGGCGATTATTGGGCCTGCTGCCCGTTCCACGGCGAGAAATCGCCGAGCTTCCACTGCGAGGATCGCAAGGGCCGCTATCATTGCTTCGGCTGCGGCGTTTCCGGCGATCATTTCCGCTTCCTGACCGAGCTCGAGGGCATGAGTTTTCCGGAGGCCGTGCAGCAGATCGCCGATCTGGCGGGCGTCCCGATGCCGCAGCCGGACCCGCAGGCCGAGCAGCGCGAGCGCGAACGTACGAGCCTGCTCGACGTCATGGAACTGGCGACGCAGTTTTTTCAGGATCAGCTTCAGACGGCGAACGGGGCAAAGGCGCGCGCCTATCTGCGCGAGCGCGGACTGACCGGCCGCACGATCGAGACGTTCCGTCTCGGTTTTGCACCCGACAGCCGCAATGCGCTGAAGGAGTTTCTGGCCGGCAAGGGGATCGGCAAGGAGCAGATCGAGGCCTGCGGCCTCGTCGTGCACGGCGACGGCATTCCGGTCTCCTACGACCGCTTCCGCGACAGGATCATGTTCCCGATCCCGTCCGCGCGAGAAAAGGTGATCGCCTTCGGCGGGCGCGCCATGTCGCCGGACGCCCCGGCCAAATATCTGAACTCCAACGAGACCGAGCTCTTTCACAAGGGCAATGTGCTCTTCAATTTCGCCCGCGCCCGGCGGGCCTCGCAGGGTGCCGATGGCGCAGGCACGATCATTGCCGTCGAAGGCTATATGGACGTGATCGCGCTTCATCAGGCGGGGATAGAAAATGCCGTTGCGCCGCTCGGTACGGCGCTTACCGAAAATCAGCTCGATCTATTATGGAAGATGACGACCCAGCCGGTGCTCTGCTTCGACGGCGACGGCGCCGGTGTCCGCGCCGCCCATAGGGCCGTCGATCTCGCGCTGCCCCATTTGAAGCCGGGCCGGTCCGTGCGCTTTGCCCTGTTGCCGGAGGGCAAGGACCCGGACGATGTGGTGCGCCATGACGGACGCGAGCCCTTCGACAAGGTGCTCGCCAATGCCCGCTCGCTGGCCGACATGGTCTGGCAGCGCGAGGTGCAGGGCGGGGATTTCGACACGCCGGAAAAGCGCGCCGAACTCGAAGCGCGGCTGCGGCAGGTGACCTCGGTAATCGCCGACGAGAGCGTGCGCCGCCACTATGGGCAGGACATGCGCGACCGCCTGAATGCGTTTCTCCAGGGGAGCGCGCCGTTCAGAGGCGAAAGGCGGCCGTTCGAGCGGGGCGGGAGGCAGGCGGGCAGGCAGGGCGGCAGGGGCTGGTCGCCGGCTCCCAATCCGGTCATGGGCGCGGCCGTGGAGGCTGGGACCGCCGGTAGTTCCAAACTCAATCAGATGCTGAAGGCCGGCGGCTCGCTTCGCCCGCCGGTACTTCGCGAGAGCGTGCTTGCATTGACGATCGTCAATCATCCGCAATTGCTGTTCGACGAATATGACGAGATCGCCACGATCGAATTCGACCACCGTGATCTGCAGCGCTGCTGGGCTGCGGTTCTGAACGCCGCGGCGGCGAACGGATTGCGGCTGACGCGGGAAACCCTGATGGAGCAGCTTGAGGCGGAGGGTTTCTCAGCGCTGATCGGCGCCCTGGACCAGCAGGTGCGCTATGCGCGGCTCTGGACGGCAACGGCGGCGGCGGCTCCGGAGGATGCGCGCGAAGGTTATCTCCAGGCCCTGACGCTTCATCGGCGGACGAAGGCGCTGCTCTGGCAGAAGCGGGAGCTCGAGCGGGAGATCGCGGAAGCCACGGCCTCCGAAGACGTGGAGCAGGGTCAGCGGCTCGTGCGCGCCATGGAGGAGGTGCAGCTCGAGCTGCACCGGATGGACAAGCTCGAAGCGATCATCGAAGGCTTCGGCGTGCTTTCCGGCCGCGTCAAGGGGCCGGCGGCTCGGTAGCCGATACTCTCACGACGGGCAGGTTGAGCAGCGGACCGAGCGGGTTTGCCTTCGATCAGCCGCGGCTCCATACTGCGTGCTCCCGATGAAAGCGATTCCATGCCCGAAAGCCACAACACCGGCCGCCTGTTCGAAACGGAAGGCGTCAGCAATCCCCTCGATCTCCTGAAGCGTATCTACGGTTATTCCACCTTCCGCGGCCAGCAGCAGGCGGTCGTCGACCATGTGGTTGCCGGTGGCGATGCCGTCGTGCTCTTTCCGACGGGGGCGGGAAAATCGCTCTGCTTCCAGATCCCGGCGCTCTGCCGCCGGGGCGTCGGCATCGTCGTTTCGCCGCTGATCGCCCTGATGCGCGATCAGGTGGAAGCGCTGAAGCAGCTCGGCATCCGGGCCGCGGCACTCAACTCTTCATTGACGCGGGGCGAGGCGATTGCGGTCCGCCGCGCACTTTCGAGAGACGAACTCGATCTCCTCTACGTGACGCCGGAGCGCGCCGTCACCGATGGCTTCGCCGAAATGATCGCCGATGCCGATATCGCCCTTTTCGCGATCGACGAGGCCCATTGCGTATCGCAATGGGGACATGACTTCCGCCCGGAATATCGCGGCCTCGGCTGCCTCGCCGAGCGCTTTCCCGGTGTGCCGCGCATCGCGCTTACCGCCACCGCGGATCCCCACACGCGCGACGATATGATCGAGCGGCTGGGACTCGGCGGGGCGCGCGTTTTCGCTTCCAGCTTCGACCGCCCGAATATCGCCTATGAGATCGTGGAACGCGATCAGCCTCGCCAGCAATTGCTGCGCTTCCTGTCGCGCTTCAAGGATGCAAGCGGCATCGTCTATTGCCTGTCGCGCGCGAAGGTCGAGGACACGGCGGAATGGCTCGATGCACAGGGCATCCGTGCGCTTCCCTATCATGCCGGCATGGAGCGGGCGGCGCGCGACGCGCATCAGGATGCATTCCTCAAGGAGGAAAACCTGTGCCTCGTCGCAACCGTCGCTTTCGGCATGGGAATCGACAAGCCGGATGTGCGCTACGTCGCCCATCTCGATCTCCCGGGCTCGGTCGAGGCCTACTACCAGGAGACGGGGAGGGCGGGTCGCGATGGTCTGCCTTCTGAAGTGTGGATGGCCTATGGCATGGCGGATGTCATTCAGCGCCGGCGGATGATCGACGAGGGCGGAGCGCCCGAGGAAATCAAACGCATCGAGCGGGCGAAACTCAATTCGCTGCTTGCCATCTGCGAGACGGCAGGCTGCCGGCGCCAGGCCATCCTCGCGCATTTCGGGGAGGCTCATCCGGGCGGCTGCGGTCATTGCGACACCTGCCTGAAGCCGGTCGAGACCTGGGACGGCACGGAAGCGGCGATCAAGGCCCTTGCCGCCGTCTACCGCACCGGAGAGCGCTTCGGAACCGGCCATCTGATCGATGTGCTTACCGGCAGCGTCAACGAGAAGACGGAGCGCTTCGGCCATGTCGACATGCCGGTCTTCGGGGCCGGCAAGGACCTGCCGGCGCGCACCTGGCAATCGATCTTCCGGCAACTGCTCGCCGCAGGGCTGATCTCCGTGGACCACGGCGCCTTCGGAGCGTTGAAGCTCGAGCCCGAGGCCCGCAGCGTCTTTCGCCGCGAACGGCAGGTGCTCTTCCGCAAGGACCGTCCGAGTTCCGGCAAGGCCAAAACCGCACGCGGGTCGAAGCCGACCAGCGAACGATCGGACCTCGCGGGATCCGATCTCGAGCTGTTCGAGCGGCTCCGGTCCGAGCGCCTGTCTCTCGCCCGCGAGACGGACGTGCCGCCTTATGTCGTCTTTCCGGATACGACCCTGATTGCGCTTGCCAAACGGCGTCCGCGCGATTTCGAGGAGCTGCTCGACGTTCCCGGCATCGGCGAGAGCAAGCGGGAGAGATATGGCGAAGCGTTTCTCGCTGTGATCGAGGCGTTCGAGGGCTAATGTCGAATGATCATCCGCCCCTCATCCCGCTGCCGCGACCTTCTCCCCGCAAGCGGGGCGAAGGAGAATCGGCATCAGCACGTGGCGTCGAAACAAATTCCATGAGCGGTGCCATCGTGTTAGTCCTCTACGGCGCCGCGCGTCTTATCAGACGCGCAAAGGTCGCTGTAGCACTTTGATCTGCTGCATGTTTTTGTCCTTAATCGTATACGATAAAAGGAAACATGCAGCAGACGGTGATGTCCTTTGATCGCGAGCACCCAGCCATGACCACGGCCTTCCTCTCCCATCTCCGTTCGGAACTCGAAGGCCTCAAGCAGGCCGGGCTCTACAAGTCCGAGCGTGTCATCACCTCCAAGCAGTCGGGCGAGATCGAAGTCGCTTCCGGCGAGCGTGTCCTGAATTTCTGCGCCAACAACTATCTCGGCCTCGCCGACAGCGAGGAGCTTGCACAAGCGGCGAAAAGCGCGCTCGACCGTTACGGCTACGGCATGGCGTCGGTGCGTTTCATCTGCGGCACGCAGGAGGAGCACAAGGAGCTCGAAGCGCGCATATCCTCCTTCCTCGGCATGGAGGACACGATTCTCTATTCCTCCTGTTTCGACGCGAATGGCGGTTTGTTCGAGACGCTGCTGGGCGAGGACGACGCGATCATCTCCGACGCGCTGAACCATGCCTCGATCATCGATGGCGTGCGCCTCTCCAAGGCCAGGCGCTTCCGTTATGCCAACAACGACATGGCAGCACTGGAAGAAGAGCTGAAGAAGGCGGAAGGCAGCCGTTTCAAGATGATCGCCACCGACGGCGTCTTCTCGATGGACGGCATCATCGCCAATCTCCAGGGCGTTTGCGATCTCGCCGAGAAATACGGCGCAATGGTCATGGTGGACGACAGCCATGCGGTCGGCTTCGTCGGCAAGCATGGGCGCGGCTCCGCCGAACATTGCGGCGTCGAAGGACGGGTCGATATCATTACCGGCACGCTCGGCAAGGCGCTTGGCGGCGCTTCGGGCGGGTATACGTCGGCGAAGGCCGATGTCGTCGAGTGGTTGCGCCAGCGATCGCGGCCCTATCTGTTTTCCAATACGCTCGCGCCCGTCATCGCCGCCGCTTCTCTCAAGGTTTTCGAGCTGATCGAAAACGGCGACGCTCTGCGCAACCGCCTTTACGCAAACGCGGCGCTCTTCCGGAGCGAGATGTCCGGCCTCGGCTTCACGCTTGCCGGCGAGGGCCATCCGATCATTCCGGTCATGCTTGGGGATGCGGCGCTCGCACAGGAGATGGCGGCGCGCATGCTGAAGAAGGGCGTCTACGTCGTCGGCTTCTCCTTCCCGGTGGTGCCGAAAGGGCAGGCCCGCATCCGCACGCAGATGTCCGCCGCGCACAGCGAAGCGGATGTCCGCCGTGCCATCGCGGTCTTCGAGGAGGTGGGCCGCGAACTGGGCGTGATCTAATTGGCACAGGCGAGGATCGAGCGATGACCAACATGATGAAGGCACTGGTCAAGACGAAGCCGGAGGTCGGGCTCTGGATGGAGCGCGTGCCGGTGCCGGAAGTCGGGCCGAACGACGTCCTGATCCGCGTCAGGAAATCGGCGATCTGCGGTACCGACGTCCACATCTGGAACTGGGATCAATGGGCGGAGAAGACGATCCCGGTGCCGATGGTCGTCGGACACGAATTCATGGGCGAGGTCGTCGAGGTCGGGCCAGCCGTGAGCAAGCATCATGTCGGCGAGCGGGTTTCCGGAGAAGGTCACATCGTCTGCGGCAAATGCCGCAATTGCCGCGCGGGCAGGGGGCATCTCTGCCGCAACACGCTCGGCGTCGGCGTCAACCGCCCCGGATCCTTCGCCGAGTTCGTCTGCCTTCCCGAATATAATGTCGTGTCGATCCCCGACGACGTGCCGGACGAGATCGCCGCAATCTTCGATCCCTTCGGCAACGCCGTGCATACGGCGCTCTCCTTCGATCTCGTCGGCGAGGACGTTCTGGTCACCGGTGCCGGGCCGATCGGCATCATGGGGGCGATGGTGGCCAAGCGTTGCGGTGCCCGCAAGGTGGTGATCACCGACATCAATCCCGTTCGTCTCGATCTCGCGCGCAAGCTCGGCATCGACCACGTCGTCGACGCGTCGAAGGAAAATCTTGCCGACGTCATGCGGGTGATCGGCATGACCGAGGGCTTCGATGTGGGGCTGGAAATGTCGGGCGCGGCGCCCGCTTTCCGCGACATGATCGACAAGATGAACAATGGCGGCAAGATTGCGATCCTCGGCATTGCGCCGGCGGGCTTCGAGATCGACTGGAACAAGGTCATCTTCAAGATGCTCAACCTCAAGGGCATCTATGGCCGCGAAATGTTCGAGACCTGGTACAAGATGATCGCCTTCGTCCAGGGCGGGCTCGACCTCTCGCCGATAATTACCCACCGTATCGGCATCGACGATTTTCGCGACGGCTTCGAGGCGATGCGCTCGGGCAATTCCGGCAAGGTGGTGATGGACTGGTAGACGGAGCCGCAGCCGCGATCGATTGCCAGGGCATTCTTCCGGAAAAACCGTGCAACCCTTGTCTTTCTTTGGGGCGCTCCTACATGTTGAGCGAAAGCTGATAAACAGCGCAAAAACCCGTCCATGAGCGTTTTTTGCCAATTTAGGCGGTTTTTCGCCGGAAACGCTTGACGGGATCAAAAATTCTGGGAATCACCATTTCAAGCAGAAATGGCGACATGGTACGGCGGATAGGAAATCATGCCAGGGACGTTTCAGTGGCAGGACTGTCGAAGCTTGCCCGTTCATCGCTGTCGTGGTTAATCAGGAATTAAATATCATCCCGTTACGTCAGGGGAAATAATCGGTGGCGGGTACGCGGCGTGCCCGGACCTCCGAGTGGCATTGATTACCGGGCGCCGGCCGGTTGCGACAAGGAAAGCGACGAATAAATGGCAACAAAAGTCAAAGAAAACGAAGAAGCCGACGTTGAACGTGAAGGTGCACCGGACGGTCCGCTTCTCGATCTTTCCGACGATGCTGTCAAGAAGATGATCAAGGCCGCCAAGAAGCGCGGCTATGTGACCATGGACGAGCTCAACTCCGTTCTGCCCTCCGAAGAAGTGACTTCCGAGCAGATCGAAGACACGATGTCCATGCTTTCCGACATGGGCATCAACGTCATCGAGGACGAGGAAGCCGAGGAGGCTGCCGCCAGCGACGACGATGACGGCGCCGACGAGGGCGAAAGCGAAGGCGGCGAACTCGCGCCTGCTAGCGGCACCGCACTTGCAGCCAGCAAGAAGAAGGAGCCGACCGATCGCACCGACGATCCGGTGCGCATGTATCTGCGCGAGATGGGCTCCGTGGAGCTTCTCTCGCGCGAAGGCGAAATCGCCATCGCCAAGCGTATCGAGGCCGGCCGCGAAACGATGATTGCCGGGCTCTGTGAGAGCCCGCTTACCTTCCAGGCGTTGATCATCTGGCGCGACGAGTTGAACGAGGGCCAGACGCTGCTGCGCGAGATCATCGATCTCGAGACGACCTATTCCGGCCCCGAGGCAAAGGCTGCACCGCAGTTCCAGAGCCCGGAAAAGATCGAAGCCGACCGCAAGGCGGCGGAAGAGAAGGAAAAAGTCCGCAGGACCCGAACTGCGGCGAACGACGACGACATCACCAATGTCGGCGGCGAAGGCCAGGCACCCGAGGAAGAGGAGGAGGACGACGACGAGTCGAACCTCTCGCTCGCCGCGATGGAAGCGGAACTGCGCCCGCAGGTGATGGAGACGCTCGACGTCATCGCCGAAACCTACAAGAAGCTCCGCAAGCTGCAGGACCAGCAGGTGGAAGCGCGCCTTGCCGCGACCGGCACTCTGTCGCCGGCGCAGGAGCGCCGCTACAAGGAGCTGAAGGACGAGCTGATCAAGGCCGTGAAGTCGCTGTCGCTCAACCAGAACCGCATCGACGCCCTGGTCGAGCAGCTCTACGACATCTCCAAGCGCCTGACGCAGAACGAGGGCCGCCTCCTGCGCCTGGCCGAATCCTATGGCGTCAAGCGTGAGGCGTTCCTGGAGCAGTATTCCGGCGCCGAGCTCGATCCGAACTGGATGAAGTCGATCAGCAATCTCGCCGGCAAGGGCTGGAAGGAGTTTGCCAGGGCCGAGAACCAGACGATCCGCGACATCCGCCAGGAGATCCAGAACCTTGCGACGGAGACCGGCATTTCCATCGCCGAGTTCCGCCGCATCGTATCCATGGTGCAGAAGGGCGAACGTGAAGCGCGTATCGCCAAGAAGGAGATGGTCGAAGCCAACCTTCGTCTGGTGATCTCGATCGCCAAGAAGTACACGAACCGCGGTCTGCAGTTCCTCGATCTGATCCAGGAAGGCAACATCGGTCTCATGAAGGCGGTCGACAAGTTCGAGTATCGCCGCGGCTACAAGTTCTCGACCTATGCCACATGGTGGATCCGGCAGGCGATCACCCGTTCGATCGCCGACCAGGCCCGCACGATCCGCATTCCGGTGCACATGATCGAGACGATCAACAAGATCGTCCGCACCTCGCGCCAGATGCTGCACGAGATCGGCCGCGAGCCGACGCCCGAGGAACTGGCGGAAAAGCTCGCCATGCCGCTCGAGAAGGTGCGCAAGGTCCTGAAGATCGCCAAGGAGCCGATCTCGCTCGAAACGCCGGTCGGCGACGAGGAAGATTCGCATCTCGGCGATTTCATCGAGGACAAGAATGCGTTGTTGCCGATCGATGCGGCCATTCAGGCGAATCTGCGCGAGACGACCACGCGCGTGCTCGCCTCGCTCACGCCCCGCGAGGAGCGCGTGCTGCGCATGCGTTTCGGCATCGGCATGAACACCGACCATACGCTGGAAGAAGTCGGCCAGCAGTTCTCGGTTACCCGCGAACGCATCCGGCAGATCGAAGCGAAGGCGCTGCGCAAGCTCAAGCATCCGAGCCGTTCGCGCAAGTTGCGCTCGTTCCTGGACAGCTGATCCCTAGACCTTTTCATCGATGACAAAGCCGGGCCCAGTGCCCGGCTTTGTTATTTCGGCTCTACTCCCGGTGCAAAACCGTACGTCATTTTCCTCGAATTGCTTTATACTTTGCGTCCCGAGGCCGCACATGAATGCGCGAATGCGCGCCGGCCTTTTTCAGATACAGGGCATCTTGAGCGCCTTCGGCCGAAGGCGGGATGCTTTGCGGGAGGTGTGAGATGACGACTTACGTTCTGCTTCTCAATTGGACTGAGCTCGGTATCAGAAATGTGCGCGAGTCCCCGAAGCGGCTCGACGCGGCAAGGAGGCAGCTCGAGGAGATGGGCGGTTCCTTCAAGGACTTCTACCTGACGATGGGCGAACACGACATGGTTGCGATCTGCGAAGCGCCTGACGACGCAGTCGCTGCGCGGTTCGCTATCACGCTCGGCATGAACGGCAATGTGCGTACGCGTACGCTGAAGGCCTTCCCAGAGGCCGCTTACCGCGAACTGATCGGCACGCTCTGAGAGAGCGCTTCCGGATCGCCCCTCATCCGCCTGCCGGCACCTTCTCCCCGCAAGCGGGGCGAAGGGGACTCGTGGCGCCTGCCGCAAATATTCTCCCCCACAAGGGGGGAGACGACAAGCGGCTTGACCTTCACCTATCCCAAACGATGCCGTCGGCAGACCGTATTGGAAGCGAAAGCCAGGCGGTTTCTCTCCGTGGCAACGGCTCCCGCCAGAGGAGCAGATCCGCATATGCCCTAGCCCGCAAGCGAGCTCGAGGGTTATTCCTCGGGTTAAAGGGGGTAGTGTGCTGAAGGTTCTGCAAATTCACTGAGAGAGGCGGTCATGGCAGGCTGGTGATGTTGACGTCACCTGATTCCCTGGAAGGAACGCCACCATGACCAAGACTGAAGGTAGGACAGCCAGCGCCGCCGTCAAAGACATTTTGCTTTCGAACCCCGATGGGCTGCGCGAGGTGATCCGCACGGTGATGCAGGAGGTGCTGGAAGCGGAGATGGACGAGGCGCTGGGAGCTGCGAAAGGCGAGCGCACGCCGGAGCGGCTCGGCTACCGTTCGGGCCACTATGGCCGCACGCTGATCACGCGGGTGGGCAAGCTCGAGCTGCGGGTGCCGCAGGATCGCTCGGGGCACTTCTCCACCGAATTGTTCGAACGCTATCAGCGCTCCGAGCGGGCGCTGGTGGCAACCTTGGCGGAGATGTATGTGCAAGGGGTGTCGACGCGGAAGGTCAAGGCGATCACCGAGGAGCTGTGCGGCCATGCCTTCTCGGCGTCATCGATCTCGGCGATCAACAAGCGGCTGGACGAGAGCCTGAAGGCCTTTGCCGAGCGCTCGCTTCAAGAGCCGTTTGCCTACCTGGTTCTCGATGCCCGTTATGAGAAGGTGCGCGAGGCCGGTGTGGTGATGAGCCAGGCGGTGTTGATCGCTGTCGGCATCGACTGGGACGGACGGCGGCAGATCCTGTCGGTCGAGATGGCCGGCCGTGAAAGCCGTTGCGCCTGGAAGGACTTCCTCGTCAGGCTGAAAGGGCGCGGTTTGAAGGGCGTCGAACTGGTGGTCTCCGACGACCATGCCGGTCTCGTCGCGGCAATTGGCGAGGTGATCCCGGAAGCTGCCTGGCAGCGCTGTTACGTGCATTTCCTCAGGAACGCCCTCGATCACCTGCCGCGCAAACATGGCGACGATTGCCTGCAGGAGCTTCGATGGCTCTATGATCGCCGCGACCTTGATGAGGCGAAGGCCGATCTCGCCGCGTGGCTGGGAAAATGGTCGGTCCGCTATCCGCGCCTGACCTCCTGGGTTGAGGAAACCATCGAGCAGACGCTGACCTTCTTTCGTCTGCCGCGCCAGCATCACAAGCACCTCAAGAGCACCAACATGCTGGAACGCCTCAACGAGGAAATCCGCCGCAGAACCTACGTCGTGCGCATCTTTCCCAACACCGAGAGCTGCCTACGCCTCGTCCGCGCGCTCGCCGTCGAAACCCACGAAAACTGGATGGAGGCCAATCGCTACATCAACATGGACGACCTGCGAGAGCACAAGAAACTCGCACTCCGTCAAGCCGCATGACCAGCACGCATGACCGCCCAATTTTGCAGAACTTGACGCACACAACCTTAAAGGGGTGAGGGGCAGACCACCTTCGCCTACGCGTAAAAACCGATCCTTAAGATTTACGTCTTATCAACCTCTCGCAAACGAGAGGTTCCGCGATGCGTTGGGTTTTTGTCGTCGTCCTCCTGTTGTTGGCCGGCTGCGGAACGGTGCCGAGAGAGACCCGGAACGCCTGTGCGGTTTTCGAGCAGCGAGATGGTCTTTTCAACAATTGGCGCCGGGCTGCTTACGCGGCAGAGCGCGAATATGGCGTGCCCGTCCCGGTGCTGATGGCGACGATCTATGCGGAGTCCGGCTTCCGCCATAATGCCAGGCCGCCGCGGACGAAGCTCCTCGGCTTCATCCCGTGGACAAGGGTCTCTTCAGCCTACGGCTATTCGCAGGCGCTTGACGGCACCTGGGCGCGCTACCAGGCCGAGACGGGCCGATGGACGGCGCGCCGGTCGGATTTCGGCGACGCGATCCGCTTCATCGCCTGGTATCACAATCAGAGCCACCAGCGGAACGGCATCGCCCTGAACGACACCTACAGGCTCTATATCGCCTATTATCACGGCCACAGCGGCTATGCCCGCGGCAACTGGAGCGATACGGCAAAGGCCGGCGCCAAGAGAGCATCCGGCATGGCCGCGAACTACGCGCGCCAGCTGCGCGGCTGCGGCTCGTGACGCGAGCGGGTGACGGCAGCCATCAAAATGTCGTTCCCCTGTCGGAACCTGTGCTCTTCGATCGTCCTGGTGATGTCTTTCAACACGTGGAGGAGACGAAAATGGCGTATGTGGACGGTTTTCTCGTTGCAGTACCGACGGCCAACATAGAGGCCTACAAGAAGCTGGCGAGCGCGGCGGGCGCGGTGTGGAAGGAGCATGGCGCGCTCAATTACGTCGAATGCCTCGCAGACGACGTGCCCTATGGCGAACTCACATCATTCCCGCGCGCGGTTCAGGCAAAGGACGACGAGACCGTCGTCTTCTCGTGGATCGTCTACCGGTCGCGTCAGGACCGGGACGCGATCGTCGCCAAGGTGATGGCGGATCCGAGACTCCAGGGCGACGAATGGAAGTCCATCTTCGATGGAAAACGCATGATCTATGGCGGGTTCGAGCCCTTTCTCGAATTATAGGATCGGCGTTGCCGGCTGCTGTACGATCCGCCCATCATGGAGCGAACCGGATGCCGGGCGGGCCCCGTACGTCTCTGGACAAGCGGGGCCACACAAAGCAGGCGGAGGGGGAATGGCGCAGACCGTCATAACCATATCCACGAAGGGGCAGGGGCTTTACGAGTTCACCGCCGAGGCTGACGGCTTCGTGCGTGCGTCCGGCGTGGCCGAGGGATTGTTCACGGTGTTCGTCCGTCATACTTCCGCTTCGCTGATCATCCAGGAGAACGCCGATGCGGACGTGAAGCGTGATCTCCATGCCTTCTTCCACCGGCTGGTGCCGCCGTCCTCCGATCCCTCGATGAGCTGGGTCGTCCACACCATGGAGGGGCCGGACGACATGCCGGCGCATATCAAGGCGGCACTCACGCAGGTTTCGCTCGGCATTCCCGTCATGCAGGGGCGCCTGGCGCTTGGAACCTGGCAGGGGCTTTATCTCTTCGAACACCGCGACCGGCCGCACCGCCGCGAGATCGTCCTGCATCTCGGCAGCTGACGAGGCGCAGGTCCGGCAGTAACCGTCCGGGCGGACGTTGCCATTTTCTCTTTCCGCGCCGCCCGCGCTCTGCGGTAGAGTGAAGCGGAGGCCAATTCGGAGGAGAGAATGACAGACGCCCAGACGATAGCCAGCCATTTCATCGAAGCTCTGAACGACCGCGACTTCGACACGCTTTCACGCCTCGTCGGCGAGGACGTCGCGTTCGACTCGCTGACCGGGGAGCGGACCCTCGGCGCCGGCGCGCTCAGGAGCTGGGTGATGAATTATTTCCGCCATTTCGACGAGAGCTTCGGCGACGTCGTGTTGATGCGAGACGCCGCCGGTGAGCGCGTGGCGGCGGATACGACCGCGCGCGGCACCTACCGCGAGACGATGGCCGGCTTTCCCGAAGCCTCCGGTCAGGCCTATTCCATTGCGAGCGTCTTCGTCTTCGAGATCGAGGACGGCCTCATTGCGCGCCTCAGCCACTACCGCAATAGCCGCCTCTTCGAGCGGGAGCTCGCGGGTTGAGCCCGATCTAGCCGTTTGACCCAACGCACCTCCGGACGGAAAACCGTTACAAATTTTTCCTGGAAGTACTCTTTCCTGCCGGATCAATAACTTAGCCTGCCGGAAAGCGCCGGGGGATGAAGCGATTCGTCGCGCGTCAGGGGCGTGATCAACCTGAATACTGCATGAACGGAGGGTTCCGGTGCCGTTCAGTTTGGCCGGCCTATGTTTGCCTCAATCGTCAACCAGAACCGCTTCGTCACACCGGAGAAAAGCAATGAAAAAGTTCCTCGTTAACGCCGCCGTCGCTGCCGTGATCGGATTGACCGGTCTGGTTTCCACGGCCTCGGCTCAGTCGCTCACCCTGGAATTGGGTCCGGGCGGCGGCGTCCACTACCGCGACCACGACCGCCACGACGACTGGCGCGATCGCCGGCACTACGACCGCCGCGACCGTCGCGGTCGCTGTGCACCCGGCCTCGCGGTCGACAAGGCACGCGACCGTGGCCTTCGCCGCGCCTATGTTGCGGATGTGACGGGTCGCCGCGTCGTCGTCGAAGGCCGCCGTCACGGCCACCGCCAGGCGATCGTTTTCGCCAACGCCCGCGGATGCCCGATCATCGGCCGCTGGTAAATCCACGGATTTCCGTCCCGTTCCCCCGGCCGACGGAAATGGAGCCCTCACGCCCTGGCGTGGGGGCTCTTTGCTTTGCGACCGCGTTACTGATTGACGGCGAAGGTCACGTTGACGGTGACGTTGTAAGCATTTTCGCCGGTCGCCATCGGAACCGAATCGGCGGCGGCAAATTCCTTGGCCATGCTGCGGACCACGGGGATCGGCTCGGGCCGGGAGGGCTGCTCCGCGATCTCGATCACGCGTCCGAGCGAGACCCCCGCCGCCTCGGCCAGAACCTTGGCCTTGTTGATGGCGTCAGCGACCGCGGCTTTGCGGGCTTCCGTGATCACGGCATCCGGCTTGTCGTTGGTGAACTCGATCCCGCCGCCCTGATTGACGCCGAGGGTGACGGACTTGTCGAGGATCTCGCCGAGCTGCCCCAGATCCCGCACGCGCACGCCGACGCCGTTGACGACCTGATAGCCCACCAGTTCCGGCGGCCGATTACCGCCGTCATTGTTCGGCGGATAGTGATACTGGGGATTGATCGAGAAGCCGCTCGTCTGCAGATCGCGCTCGGCGATCCCGGCCTGCTTCAATGCCGAGAGCACGTCTGCCATCGCCTTGTTGTTGGCATCGAGCGCTTCGCGCGCGGTCTTGGCGTCCTTGACGACGCTGAGCTGCAGGATCGCCATATCCGGAGCGGTCGTCGAGCGGCCCTCGCCGGAGACCTTGATCACCGCCTGACGGCCCCTGACGCCGTCCGGACGCCCCTTGCCATCCCCCTTGCCGGCGGTGCTCTCCTGCGCCGCCGCTGCGGCTGCAAAGGCACCGGCAAAGGCGGCTGCGACTGCGGCGACATGAACGGTACGGGCAATGCGTGTAGAAAACATGGACGTTTCTCTCCGGTTGTTTATCCTCGATTCCATGCTTACCGATTGTGTAGCTATTGCGGCAATGGCTTGTCGGCAAAAAGGTTTTACGCTAGAGCCTGCACAGCGGACTGCCATTGGTCCGCAACCGCCGGCGAAGACGGCAGGGCCTGTAGCTCAATGGTTAGAGCCGGCGGCTCATAACCGCTTGGTTGGGGGTTCGAGTCCCTCCGGGCCCACCAAACCTTTAAAAATCAAATACTATCGGCATTTCTTCAGTTAATTTTACGGCGGGAACGCAAACCCCAGATTGTGGTGCCTTCCGCTTCTGAACTCTTGCTCTACCATTGGTTACGGTCGCTTTATTTTTCAATTACTTATGTAAGCCATCCGGACTCACCAAACCTTTATTGACCCGCAGTCCGCGCGGTACTCTTCGTCTTGGCGGGGCTATTTTTATTCCGGCAATAGCCGGCCGCACACGCGCGTCCACGGGTTGCCGGGGTGCATTGGGGCCTCGTGAGGCAAAACGGATAACCCCATTATAAAAAAGTGCAAATACTCCATTACTATCCCCTTTGTCTCCTTGATCTATACCTTTTCTATCCGTACATTTGCCGTATGGATTATGAATTTGATCCGGCTAAGAGCGCCAGTAACCACGAAAAGCACGGCATCGATTTCGAGGCCGCCCAGGAGCTTTGGCGTGACGAGCGGTTGCTCGAGGTTCTGGCGAAAACGGAAGACGAGCCGCGCTTTCTGGCAATCGGCAAGATCGGCGGGAAGCACTGGACGGCGGTTTTCACCTATCGCGGATCGGTCCGGCGGATCATATCGGTTCGGCGCGCCCGGAAACAGGAGACGGAATATTATGAAAGCCTCTGAGTTTGATAAGCGCTTTGACGCTGGCGAGGATATCGACGCCGAGATCGACTGGGGAAAGGCGCAGCGGCCCAATCTGGAGGTTAGGCGCGTGAACGTTGATTTCCCCGCGTGGGTGGTTGACGGACTGGACCGGGAGTCTCAGCGCCTCGGGATCACCCGCCAAGCGCTGATCAAGGTTTGGATCGCCGATAAGCTTGGGGCGCATTGATGGGCACACGCAAGGTAGGCCGACAACCCCGCCGTGCGCTGTCGGCCACGACATGCGGGAAAGCGGGGCGGTTGGTTCTGGTCTAAGGGGTGGGGGATAGACCGGCGGCCGGCATTTGCGAGGGTGTTGGGGGCGGCGGGCGAAATACGCGCTAATAAGTACCCATGGGAACAAACAGGGATGTTGGCGCGATGCCTGAACAGAGCTTGCATGAACGTGGCTTTACTCATCGGTTGCCGCTTGCAAATCACGGGATTTCGATTTTACGCCAGCCGGTTTCAGCAATACGCTTCACCGACGAAATGCTGGAGAATCGCTATGAACCGCGCGCTTGCATTCACAGTAGCCGTCCTGACCTGCTCTCCGCTGTCGGCGCAGGCCCAGGACACCTCCATGAGCTTCTTCGTCACCAGCGCAAATCCGGGCAGGGGTGGCGACCTCGGAGGCCTGGCGGGAGCCGACGCATACTGCAATTCTTTGGCGATGGCGAGTGGTTCGACGGGCAAGACCTGGAGAGCCTATCTATCCACCGACACCGAGAACGCCAGGGATCGGATCGGAAATGGTCCCTGGTACAACGCCAAGGGCGAGAAGATCGCTGACGATGTCGCCTCGCTTCACAGCGACAACAACAACTTGTCCAAGCAGTCGGCTCTCAACGAGAAAGGCGAAGTCATTCCCGGCCGTGGCGACAGCCCGAACCGCCACGACATCCTGACCGGCTCGAAACCCGATGGAACCGCCGCACCGGAAACCTGCGGAAATTGGACAATGGGCGGTGCGGAAGGCGCGGCGATCGTCGGCCACAGCGACCGCACGGGCCTGGACGATTCCGATGCGGCGAAATCCTGGAACTCGTCGCATTCGACAAGAGGCGGCTGCTCGAACGAGGCATTCAAGGGAACCGGCGGAGACGGTCTCTTCTACTGCTTCGCAAGCAATTGAGGATAACATGACTGCGCAACGGCTGCCGGTCCATCGTTGACTACGTCGCGCGGACGACCCAAAGCTGCTCACGGCCATAATGAGGCGGCGACCTAGTCACCCGGAACTGTAATTCGTATCATTAATTAAAGTAGTTCTGAAGGATGATGCGATGGTGGGCCGGGTGGCGGACGAGGTTGTTCTGAGCGCGGAAGAACGAGTCTTCCTGGAGGCGCAGGTTCGACGACACAAAGCGGTGCGGTCGCTGTCGGACCGGTGCCGGATGATCCTGCTCTGCGCCGAGGGCCTTCAGAGCAAGGAGGTCGGCGCGCAGCTCGGGGTGCATGAGCACACTGTCGGTGGCGGCGGCGTTTTGTGAAGGACCGGATCGAGGGCCTGACCGACGAATATCGTCCTGGCCGGCCCCGCACGGTGTCGGACGCGCAGGTAGCCGAGGTGATTGAGCGCACGCTGAACAGCACGCCGAAGGATGCCACGCACTGGTCGATCCGCAGCATGTCCGCCGAGATGGGTCTTTCGCACACAACCATCCGCCGGATCTGGGCCGCGTTCGGCTTGCAACCGCATCGGAGTGAGACGTTCAAGCTTTCGACCGACCCGCTGTTTGTCGACAAGGTTCACGACATCGTCGGGCTCTACCTCTCGCCGCCGAACCGGGCTATCGTATTGTGCGTGGACGAAAAATCCCAGATTCAGGCGCTGGATCGGGAGCAGCCGGTGCTGCCGATGGCACCGGGTGTCGCCGAGCGGCGAACCCATACCTACACCCGCCATGGCACGACATCACTGTTTGCTGCGCTCGACATTGCGACCGGTGCCGTGATCGGCAAATGCTACAAGCGCCACCGGGCGACCGAGTTCCTGGACTTTCTCAAACAGATCGACCGGCACATGCCGGAGGGGCCGGACGTGCATATCGTCATGGACAACTATGCCACCCACAAGACACCCAAGATCAAGGCCTGGCTGGCGCGCCGCCCGCATTGGCATGTCCACTTCACACCGACCTCAGCAAGCTGGATCAATCAGGTGGAACGCTGGTTCGCCGAACTGACACGCAAGCAACTGCAACGCGGCGTCCATCGCTCCACCGCTGATCTGGAGGCGGACATCGCCGCCTTCATCGAGGTGCACAACGAAAACCCCAAGCCCTACAAGTGGGTCAAATCCGCCAACGAAATACTCGCATCCGTCAAACGCTTCTGCCAGAAAAGCCAGCAAAAACAATGTGCCGAACTTTAGATTCGGGTGACTAGCATCAATTCATCCGCACCGACGAGGGCGTTTTGGGATGCTCGCAACCAGAGTTCACGCACTTGCAACATGAGGCAATTCGGGCTTGATATTCGTCAGGATTCCCTTTGTCTCTGAAGCAGCCATGCCAAAATTCGACTCCTACGTGATCTGCACTTCTCCGCGCAGCGGCAGTACGCTTTTGTGCAAGCTGCTGGCGGCGACGGGCATCTCCGGGAACCCCGGGTCCTACTTTCATCGCCCCTCGATTGCCGAATGGCTGGCCTACTTCGAACTGGCCGCAGACGCCTCAAGGCCCGAGGCCGATATTCTGGCTACGATATTTCGAGCGGCAATCGCCAAAGGAAGCGGCGATACCGGCATCTTCGGCCTGCGGCTCCAAAGACATAGCTTTGATTTCTTCGTCCAGAAACTGGCAGTCCTGCACCCGGAACGCTCCAGTGATTTGCAACGAATTGAAGCGGCCTTCGGACGGACACTTTTTCTGCATCTCACTCGGCTCGACAAGGTTGAGCAGGCTGTCTCGTTGGTAAAGGCCGAGCAAACCGGGCTGTGGCATGCAGCTCCGGATGGAACCGAGCTGGAACGGACCGCGCCGCCAAGTGCACCTGTTTACAACTCCGATGAAATCCGAACCTGGTACGAGAGATTTGCAGCCTATGACCGGGCCTGGAACGACTGGTTCGAAATGCAAGGAATTGAGCCTTTTCGGATCGCATATGAGGCGCTGTCAGCCGATCCCCTGGGGAGCCTGCGCAAAGTACTGAGCCGACTGGGATTGAAGTGTGAGGCCGCAAGCGGCATCACACCCGGTGTCGAAAAGCTAGCCGACGCCACCAATCATGAATGGGCAACGCGTTTCCGTTTGGAGCACAATGTCGCTTGAATGGTTGACCCGAAGGAGTTCAGGTCAAAAAGGGCATGATATCTACGCCGTCTCCTGGAAAGACTGTAATATGCGGGTGGTCCTGGAACAGCCGCGCCGCGGCCTCGATGCTTTCCGCCTCGACGACAAGGTAGCCGCAAAAGGGGTTCACGGCAGCGGCGACGCCGTCCTTGGTCACGCGCGTCGTCTTGCCCACCATGCCACCACGATCGAGGATGGATGCGGCGTTTCTGTCCTCCCACGCTGCCCACTGTTCCAGGCCGACGGCATCGATCGCGTCCTGCTCGGCCTTGGGCAGGCTGCGGAAAGAGGCGAGGTCTTCGGGCTTCATGGTGTACACGGCTAGAAAACGGGGCATCGGCGCTCTCTTCGTGGTGGTAGATGGGTACAAACTTACACTCTGTGCGGCCGAAGTCACCCGCTTGCCGCCACCAATCGTGGTCGGGAGATAGGCAGCTTCCGGCCCAAAGGGGACTTTCGTTAGATCAGCACTTCGTCGCGACCGTCCCCCAGCCGTTATATCGCAAATTGAAACGCGTTTCGATTTTCAGCGCATTCACAGTCAGGCGATCAATTGTGGAAGGCATGGCATCCGACTGCACCGATAAGTCGATGGCTGTTTCACCGTCCGGCGTTTGCACGGACTGGATGACAGTGAAGCCGAGGTCAGCAGACCGTGCGGAAAACTCTGATACTCCTGACGTAGAGCCAACAAAGCGAAGGTCGATTGAGCGAACAGCAGAAGCGCAATCCCCGTTTCCGCGCAAGCTGGAGAGCACATCAGCGTCAGCCGCTCGCTCGGCCTTCAGCCGAGCCTCATCGACCCCGACGGGATCGAGTATTGCCGCCATAACTACACCGAACAGAATACCTTGAAGCATTCCTTCCAGTAGAGCGGTTTGACTACCGGTGCAACTGATGTGAATTTCGGACGTCCGCTAATGGCGCAAAGCGGTCGGTTACCGATTATCGAAGAAGTCCATCGCGTCCGAACTCCTCCCACCCGGCCAGGTTGGAGGCGGCGTCTCCGTGTTCGGTTTCGGAATTTGACCCGCCCTTGGTGGTGTTTCTCAACGTCCGCGTCAACTTCGCCTTATACGCAGCCCGTCTGCGATTTTCGGCGGCAGCCGCCGCGTCTTCCTCGCGCCAATCTTCGACGACGCCTCGATCGAGAATGTCTCCGACAATCCTCGGGTCGAAGACGTGAAATGTTATCTTCCTGGCGCGCCCGCGCAGCTTGACCGTTCGCGTTCCGGCGCTTGGCAAGCGACCGTCGGCCAGCCAGCGATGTCTTTCGCTCGTCTTGATCGTAAGGATGTCCTCGATCTCGCGCGGAATCACCGGAAGGGTCTCGATGTTTACCAACGCCTTGACGACGACAGCCGATGCGGCATGGAATTCAGCCTTCTCGCTTGCGGGCATCATAAGCGTGAGCTCGCGACCATCGAGATTGAGCGACTTCTTCGTGGCATGCGGAAGCCGTGCGCGAATTTCCAGAAGGATGCCCTTCATGCGGACAGATGAACCCAATGTTGCCGCTGGCGGCAGCACCCATGTCTTGAGCAGCTCGATGTGGTTCTTGTCGTGTTTCGGCATGACGCCTAGATGGGTCGCTTCCTTTGGATCGTCAATGACGTCATGCTGTGGAGACAGAGCGTCCTCTAGGGTCAAGCCGAAAAATGTGGTAAGCGCCAGCCAACCAGCAATAACAGGAATGTAATGGTGAGCGAACCGACCGTCGCGGATGCAACAAACCGCATTTATGAATCGCTCCAAGCGGACAATGCCGACCTCGACGCGCATATCGCGACCCTCAAGGCAGCGTTGGCGCGGGAGGGGTTGAAAGAGGCCGTCTTTGACCCGGCCAGGCTCGCGCAGAACAACCGTTCTGGCAGGAAGCTGATGCAGGCCTACTTTCGGCAGCGCGGCGTAACGGTCAAATACTCGGCTTCGTGAAGCCGTCCCATGTCGTCAGACAGGCCGTAGTAGACGGTTGACCTGATCACCCAGCTTTGGCCTTCGAACGCGAATTGCTGACCGATCAGCAAGCAAGGCTTCATGACCATCATGTCCCAACCACAGCGGCAGCTTTACGCCATCTCTGACCTTCGTGATCAGCCTGCCTTCTGCGCAACGGTCGCGGACCGGATTTGGAGGGCCTGGTGGCAAGGAGCAGGCCATCCACTGGAACACGTGACAGACCACATGCAGGAAATGCTGAACGACAACGCGCTGCCCTTCGGTCTCGTGGCCCATGATGGGGGGCGATATCTCGGATCGACGCTCATTATCTCCTGCGACCTGGACGAGCGCCCGCAATACGCTCCTTGGGTGGCTGCCGTGTGGGTCGAGGTTGAACATCGGGGTAGGGGAATAGGCAGAGCTCTCGTCGGACGCGCAGCCGAGGCGGCGTTCGATCTGGGCCACGACATCGCCTATCTCTGCGCGTTGCCGGAAAAGCGTTCCTTCTACGAAGGATTCGGATGGCGTCGCCTCGAAGAAAACGTCGGTCCGCATGGACTGACGGTTCTTACGCGTTCCCGCGAGTAAGCTCCAATTTCGACCCGTTGGAGACGTTCCCCCAAAGCAGCTTATCGCTGCGAACGCGGCGGTTACCCACCACGCCTCGATGCAGGCCATGGATGGGCCAAAACGACGATGATCTTGTGCTCGCTCGTTCGCGGATGGATGAGAACTTCCTAACCTAAGCTTCCCCGTAACCTTCCGGAGCGATGACGCTGAGGGAATTGGCTTAGATGTTCGTGAATGATCTTCCAGACATTCGCATCTCTACGAAGGATAGTTGTTCCTCGCCCACCGCCTTCCAGAGCGCTACCATTTAAACTGCCCTCCACCGGAAGTGCTGCGGGGAGCGCAGCCGGCCGATTGGCGTGCTGCATCGCATTCTTCGCACCCTGCCTCTATCGGATGCAGGAAGACGAGTGGATCGCGGGCCAGTCGATCCGAGGCTATCCTCACTATGTCGCGGGAGCGGATCAGGCGGGCTTGAGCATGGCCGACCGGGCCTTCCCGCTGCAAGCCCTCTCGCCTCAGCCAGGCGTCGGCGAGGTTAAAGTTCTGGCAGCAGTGATCGTTCTCGCGATAGTCGACGCGGATCGGCTTGCCGTTATCGAGGACCGTACAGTGTCTCGGCACCCCATAGGGAACCTTCGCGATCAGCTCGGCGAGATGCAGCGTGGTGTCCGAATCGTGTTCGACACCGAGGAGGAGCACTTGTCCATCGAGTTCATGGATACGCCCTATCGGACTTGCGGGAGCGTGCGGGGGCAGGGGCAGGCTGTCTGATGTGATGCGTGCGGCAAGCGGGCCCGTTGCCGCAAACGCGAACGGATGGTCGCTGCGCGTCACATTCTCCAGACGCCAGAAGGTGTCGGCGACTATTCCAAGGTCGGGTGTGGCAGGTGTCGCCGCCGGGTCGAACGGCTCGTCGTCGAGACCCGACCATGATGGCATGACGAGCGTGCCCTCCGGACCAATGGCGGCGCGCAGAGCGGCAATCACGCCAGGCGGCCCGCCTTCGACAGGCCGGACGCTGCGAAAGGAACAGTGAACGAGCAGGACGCCTCCAAGCTTCACCCCGAGCGCAATGAGTTGGTCAACGATTTCCGAAGTCCGCCATTCATTTTGTTGCGTCATGGATTGCCTATTGGTAACCGCGTGGGCTGGCATTCGACAGCAAAAAGCGCGCTTGTTTGGGCCAAGCGCGCTCCGGCGAACGATCTGCAGCGGGGTTACGGCACCCTCGATCGATCCCGTTGATGATAGCATCAAAACGGCCGGCGAACAACGATGCGGAAGCTCCGCGGACGCCGCTCGGGTTGCGCCCTTTGCAGATATAGGCGGCCATGAGTTGCCATGTTCCGGCTTTTCGAGCATCTTCGCATTCGGGCTGCATGCGTTGCCGCATCGGGCTGGGAAGTGAACAATGGGACGGGCAGGTATGGCTCCGGGCGTCGCAGCCGCACATCCGGAGGTATGAACCGTGCCAATCGGTGGCGGATGCCTGCAGAGATCGCGGGCATGCTCGGCGTCCTCTTTCCATTCTCCAGCGATGAGCCGTGGGGCGGCGATTGGTTGCAGCGTGCGCTTTGATGTTCGTGCCGAAGGGGCAGGAGAGGGTTGGGTGAACGAGATGTCGACGGTCTCGCCGGTCGCCGGGGGCGCTTCCACTATTCAAGCCATTTGAGGTTTTCGTGGCGGGGCCGCATTATCGTCTGCAGACATTCGGGGAATTGCGGCTGGTCGATTCCGGCGGCGTGGCTGTGGCGTGTCCCGAGCGGGGGGCGCTGATACTCGCCTATCTCTGCGTGTCCGGGGAGAAAACGGCTTCCCGTGAAAAGCTCGCAATGCTGATCTGGCCCGAGCGGGAAAAGAGCGTCGCCTTCAAGAACCTGCGGTCGACCTTGTGGCGCATGCGCCACCTTGCTGCGGATACGGGACCGCTCATTACGGCAACGGAAGCCGAGGTTACGCTGGGGGAGATTGCCTGCGACGTCGGCGGTTTCCAGGCGCTGGAACGTTCGGAGGAGGCGTTCCGCACCGGGCTTCGGTTATGGCGCGATGGGTTTCTCGCAAGCGCGGATGTGCCGCCGGGCCGCTATGCGGATTGGGTGGGAGAACAGCGGCGCCTGTTCACGCAGTTGCTGCGCGCGGCGCTTATCGGCGGCGAAGAGCGGTTTGCCGACAGGGCGCTGCTGCGGACCGCGTGCATGCACTTCCTCGAGCTCGATCCGACGGATACGGCCGTGCGTCCGATCCTGGAGCGGATGACCGGCGGGGGTCTGGTCGTCGGGAGCGGTCAGCCGGACAGGGCCCGGCTGCGGCAGGGTGCCTTTGCCGGAGAGCCCGCAAGGGAGGCGAGTGCTCCGCCGGTTGCGCCGGCACCCCGTGTCGCGCTGCTTCCGCCGGCGGCCTTCGGCAGCGATCCGATGCTTCACGCAGTCAGCGTGGCCGTGGTCGAGGACATCACGATCGGGCTATGTGCGCAACGATCGATGTCCGTCGTTGCTCCCTACACGGCGGAGCGCATACGGGATGCCGCGGACAAGGCTGCGTTCCTGGAAAAGCATGGCGTTACCTATGCGCTCGACTGCCGCATGTCGGACCAGGGGCTCTTCACGCAGCTCATTTTTCTGCCGTCCGACGCGATCGTCTGGGCGGAGCGGTTTGCGATATCTCCGGTCGGTCTCCTGCAGCAACGCCAGGAAATCGCCTTTCATGTCGCCCGGGCGGTGACGGAGCAGGTCGAGACCGGCCGTGCCGCGCGTATCGACTATCTGGCCCATCCGGAGGCCTATTACGCCTATCTCGCCGGCCTGCGAAACCTCTCCAGCGTGGGTCTTCCCGAAATCCGCAGGGCACGCGGCGATTTCAGGGCCGCGCTCAAGCACAAGCCGGATTTTGCTCCGGCGCTGAGCGGGATGGCGCGCACCTATGCAATCGAGTGGATCCTGACTGCCCGCGGCGACCGGGAACTTCTTTCGGTGGCGGAGCATCACGCCAAGGGGGCGATCGAAAGCAATGAGGACCTGCCCGGAGCACACCGCGAGTTCGGTGTCGTCAAGCTCTATCAGGGTGATCTCGACGAGAGCCTTGCGGCGCTGGATCTCGCCGAAAACTTGAGCCCGCATTATGCCGACGTGCTTTACAGCCACGCCGACACGCTCGTTCATGTCTCCCGCCCGCGCGAGGCGCTCGACAAGCTCGCCAAGGCGCTTTCGCTCAATCCTCTGGCGCCCGACACGTATTTCTGGAGCGCTGCCGGTGCCAGCTATTTCCTCGAAAACTATCAGGACGCGATCGGCTACGTTCAGAGAATGAAGGACAAGTCGCCCGGCGACAGGCTGCTTGCGGCAAGCTGGGCGATGCTCGGCGACCAGAAGAAAGCACGGGCGTACCGGATGCGGGCGTTGAAGAGCAATCCGACGTTCGACGTCGATAAGTGGCTTGCCGTCGTTCCGATGAAGGAACAATGGCAGAAGGACCTCTATCGTGAGGGGCTGAAAAAAGCGGGGTTTTGAGGATGAGGGATAGCGATATGGCGAAAGTTGTTGTGATAGGCATTCCCGGCGAGCCGGGTCTGTGGCTGGCGGACCTGGGGAACGGAACCGTCAGGCCGCTCGATCAGGTGACGGGCGACTTGGCCACGGCGAACAAGCTCCGTGCACAAGGGGGGACGATCGTCAAGAATGTCGACCTCGCAGTGGCTGTGTCCTCCGCCGACAAGGTGTTTTCGGGTCATTTCGACGGGTGACCGGTCCCGACATCGGGGGTGGGGCCGGCTTGCGCAATGAATATTCCGATCGTGTGCTGAGCCCGGAAGAGACCTTCGAACGTGTAAAGCCTCTGCTTTCCGGTTTCGGCATAACCCGTATCGCGAGGCACACGGGACTCGACAGGACCGGAATCCCGGTCTGGTGCGCCTACACGCCGAATGCACGATCCATCGTGGTTGCACAGGGCAAAGGGCTGACGGATGCGGAGGCGAAGGTTTCTGCCGTCATGGAGGCGCTGGAGCGCGCTGTTGCCGGCGAACCCGCGGTCGAAACCATAATGGCCACAACCCGGGCCCTGCGGGCGTCCGGACGGACCGCGGACCCGCTTCCGGGGCTGATTGCGGCCGGGCAGGAGGAAATCGGTCCGGACGAGGAATTGCCATGGGCCGCCGGCTCCGATCTGATCTCCGGCCGCGAGGTGCTCGTGCCGCTCGCAGCGGCGCTGCTGGACCGTACCCGGCCTTCGCGTTTCTGGATGTCGTCGGATGGGCTCGCATCGGGAAATTCCATCCAGGAAGCGACATTGCACGGGCTGCTGGAGCGCATCGAGCGTGACGCTAATGTCCTGTGGGGCGTGTCTGGGCCGGAGAGCCGTTACCAGCAATGCGTTGCTTCCGAGGGGTTCGGCGATGCAGCGCTGAATAGTCTCGTCGAGCGCATAAGAGCCGCGGGTCTCGATCTCCGGCTTTTCGACATTACCAGCGACATCGGTATTCCCTGCTTTCTGGCATTGCTCGGCCCCTCCGACATCGCCATCAGGGACGATGGTCGTTTCGTCGATGTGACAAGCGGCTGCGGGGCGCATGTCTTTGCCGTTCGCGCGGCGATCAGAGCGGTGACCGAAGCGGCGCAGTCGCGGCTCACCTTCATGAGCGGCGCTCGGGACGATGTCTTTCCCGAAACCTTCAGCCGGCCTTTGCCGGACTCGACCCGCCAGGCCTTCCTCGCGGGGCCGTGCCGGCATGCGCCGGCGGCGCCGCCTGCGGGCGGCGATCTGGACGCGCTCATGCGCCACACCATCGATCATCTAAAGGATGCCGGTGTGCAATCTGCAATTGTGGTTCGCCTGTCAGCCGAAGCTCTGCCGTTCGCGGTCGTCAAGATCTTCGTCCCCGATCTTGAGAACCCCGACGGTGAAAGAGCACGCCGTTTCGGTCCGCGCGCGCTATCCAAAGCGCTCGCATTTTGAAGGAGCAGACCCGCAAGGCGCCTGGCGAGATCCGGCGCGAAACTCTACCGATGCGTGTGCAACGCTCGTGCAACGCGCGGAAATTCCGAAGTCGTTTATAGTCGATGTCAGGGAAGCGCACGGAATGGGGGTTCAAATGGGTAATCATCCTTCGTCCTTGACGGACACCGAAACGGAACTTGCGAGCATCGCCAGAATGCTGAGCCACATTCGCGATAGCGCCCGCGCATTGGACGCTCAGGCCGTCGAATATTGCGTCGAGATGGCTCTGCAGGCCGTTGCCAACGAGTTGCAGGATCGCAGCGAGCTCGTCATCGCGGCCGCGGGCTTCAACGCCAGAACGCACTCGTTGCAATAGCAGCGGTCGCGGGCTCGCCTCGCAAAGCGCGGTGCGGACAATGTTGCCGAGCGCGTCGGTCAGCGCGGGGAAGACTGCAATCTCTTCCTCATCTCTGTGCTTGTCACAGAGATCCAGCAGCGCCGCGTCTGCGGCGCGGGGAAGAGTTCTTTCAGCCCAACGACTTGGGCTGGCTGGATTCCTGTGACGAGCACAGGAATGAGGAGATCAAAAAAGCCGCGGCGGGTATCCCGAATCTCAACACGCCTTGGAGCGGAGGCGATCTATGGTCGGGCGGGGAAAAAGCGCGCTGCGGGAAGACCCGCGGCGCGTTGCTCACATCTAGCGATCCAGCTCCGGGTAGACCCTGTCGAGAAAACCCGGCCGCAGCTTCTCGCCTATCATGCAGTCTGCCGCAGCTTCGCCGGCCGCCAAACGGAGCGCCGGCTCGGGTGTCAGGCCGCTTACTTCCAGGATAAGCTTCTGGCGGATTGCGATCGCGAAATCCTCGGGTTCATGGACGGGCAGGACGAAGGAGCCGGGGCCGCCGATGACGCATTCGGCGTAATACTGGTCGAGCGGCCCGGTCGAGACCGACGGGCGGATGAGGATCGCAAGCCCATTGATGATGATCCCGCGCGATACGGCATCGTTGCGGGCAGGCGTGACCGGCGGCCCGGTATTGTTGGGCCCGTCACCGGAGACGTCGATGACCCGTCGCGCGCCCGAAAAGGCGTTCGAATCGATGAGGCCCGTGCCGAAAAGAATCGCATTGGAGATCGAGGTGCCGCGCCGCGTCCCGATCGGCCGCGCCTCCAGCTTGGCGGCGAAGGCTTCGGCGTCGGCAGCATTTTCGATCACCTGCCAGTTTACGACGGAGGCCTCGTTTACGAGCCCTGCCCATTCGAAATAGCCGATGGCGATCCGCCCGAGGAGCCCGCCCTGGACCGCATTGATGAAATCCGGGTGCCGCAGCGCCTGCAGATAGCCGGAGCGCTGCACGCGTGCCTCCTCCATGTCCATCGAGCCGGACATGTCGACAGCCAGCAACAGCTCCACGTCGACGTCGGCGGCCATGGCTGCCGTCTGTATCGGGCTCCCGCTCAGAGCCAGGATCAATGCTATCGTGCCTAACATCGCATCAGCCAATCATCGTGGATCACGCGTCGGGCGTTCTGCCCCTCTATCCCGGGCACCGCGATTTGCCGTAAAACCGGCCTCGGCCTCCGGGCCGATGTAATCCGATGAATGTACCACAGGATTGGAAATCGGCGACTGCCGGCGCGACGCGGGCCTACAATATTCGGTGATCGCGGCAAGAGCTGCGCGACCCGCCGCACCGTCACCGACGTCACCGAAGAATAGGCCACCATGTTTCACACCAGGCGGAACTCGGATATCGCATGCGTCGAGCGGCTGCAGCGCGCGGCGTTCGGCTACTTTCTTCGATATTCCGACACGGCAACCGGTCTGGTGGCCGATACGTCTCGCAAGGGTTCTCCGTCGAGTATCGCCGCCACCGGCTTCGGGCTCGCAGCCTATCCGGTCGCGGTCGAGCGCGGCTGGATCGGTCGGGCGGAGGCCGCCCGGCGTGTGCTGACCGCCCTCGCATTGTTCGCGGCGAGCCGGCAGGAGAGCGACGCGCGGGCAACCGGCTATCGCGGCTTCTATTATCATTTCCTCGATATGCGGTCGGGAGAGCGCGCCTGGCGCAGCGAACTCTCGACGATCGACACCGCGTTGCTCCTCGCCGGTGCCCTGGCCGCGGCGGCGTATTTCTCCGGCTCCGGCGAGCAGGAGAGGGAGATCAGGAGCCACGCGGCGTTTCTCTACGAAAGGGCAGACTGGAACTGGGCGCTCAATGGCGGCGATACCGTCACAATGGGTTGGCGCCCGCCCGGACGCTTCCTGAAGCACCGCTGGCGGGGCTACAGCGAGGCGCTGCTTCTTTATATTCTGGCGCTGGGTTCGCCAACACGGCCGATCGTGCCGCAGAATTACGACGCCTACACCGCGGCGCATGAATGGCTCACGCTCGATGGGGTGGCGCATCTCCACGCCGGCGCGCTCTTCGTCCACCTGTTTCCGCAGGCCTGGATCGATTTTCGCGGCGTTCGCGACCGGGGGATGCGTGAAAGGGACAGCGACTATTTCGAAAACTCCCGCCGCGCCATCAGGCTGCAGCGCGCCCATGCCGAGGAGAATCCTCATGGCTTCGCAGGTTACTGCAGCGATCTCTGGGGGTTCAGCGCCTGCCACGCGCCGAAAGGCTGGCTGAGGCTTCGCGACGGGCGGCGGCAGAGATTGCTCGGCTACGAGGCACGTGGCGCACCATTCGGCGCCGATGACGGTACGCTCGTTCCATGGGCGTCACTCGCCGGTCTGCCGTTCGAGCCGGACGCATGTCTTGGCAGCCTTTCTCACCTGATGTCGCAATATCCCGCGCTCGTTAATGAGGGTTGCCTTCCCGGCGGCTTCAATCCCAGCCTGCCGGGGGACGGCCCCGAGGGCTGGGTGGACGACAGAATCGTCGGACTTGACCAAGGGCTCGTGGTCATGATGATCGAGAACTGGAGAAGCGGCCTGATCTGGGAACTGACGCGCAGCATTCCGGCCTTCAGCCAGGGGTTGAGCAGGGCCGGCTTTGCGGGCGGGTGGCTTTCGTCGACGCTGCCTCGAGTCTGAAACGAGGGAAGCGGCCCGTAGCGGCTTCGTTCCCGTCTGGAGTGCCGCAATGGTTGCCCTTGTTCCTGCGCTGGCTTTTGCCGCCGCGATCGGATCCGGTCTGATGGCCGGGCTCTTCTTCGTCTTCTCGGTCTGCATAATGCAGGCGCTGTCGCGGCTCCCGCCGGATCAGGGGGTCGCCGCGATGAACGCCATCAACGTGGTCATCCAGAATCCGCTGTTCCTCTTCGCCTTCATGGGAACGGCGCTGCTTGGCCTCATCCTCCTCGTCATGGCCTTCATCTGGGGCGGGCAGGGGAGTTATCTGTTGGCAGCCGGCGGGCTCGTCTATCTCCTCGGCACGCTCGCGGTGACTATCGTCATCAATGTCCCGCTGAACGACGCGCTTGCCGCCGCCCCTGCCGGCCGGGCAGCCGCCGAGCTCTGGCAGCAGCGCTACCTGACCGACTGGGTCCGCTGGAACCACGTGCGCACCATCGCCTCGACAGGCGCGCTCGCCCTCTTCGTGCTCGGCTTCGCCCGGATCTAGCGCACTGCCGGACGGTTTTCCGTCCGCAGCCGGGTTGTTTTGAAGAACCGGATCAGCGCCCGGCATAGCGTGGCTCTCGCCGCTCTTTCCAGGCGGCAAGCCCTTCCTTGAGATCATGGCTCGGAACCATCCGTGCGAATTGCTCGCTTTCGCACAGCAGACCTTCTCCGATCGCCATGTTGAGGCCACGCGCCACGGCGGTGATGATGGCGGCGGTGGCAAGAGGCGAATGGCGAATGATGCGACCCGCAAGCGCTCGGGCCGAGGCGATCAGTTGCTCATGCGGCACGACGGCATTGACGAGCCCCATGTCCAGCGCGCGCTGGGGCGAGAACGCATCCCCGGTCAGAAGCAGCTCGAGCGCACGCTTCCGACCCGCCAGGCGAGGCAGTCTCTGAGTGCCCCCGAATGTCGGCGGCATGGCAAGCTTGATTTCCGGCTTGGCAAAGCGCGCCCGCTCGCTCGCGATCGCGAGATGCACCGCTTCGGTCACCTCGCAGCCGCCACCATAGGCGAGACCGTTGACGGCAGCGATCACAGGCTTCGGAAAGGCCTCCAGGCGGTGCGTGAGCTGCTGGCCCCGCCGGACAAAATCGCGGGTGGCAGCGTTCACGCCCTTGGCCACGCTGCCGGAAAATTCGTGGATGTCGCCGCCTGCGGAAAAGGCGCGATCGCCGGCGCCGGTGAGGATGACCGCCTGCACCGTCTCGTCGATCTCGATACGATCGAGAAGGGCTAAAAGCCGACCGATCAGTTCGTAGTTGAGCGCATTCAGCTTTTCGGGCCGGTTGAGGGTCAGGAGGGCGATGCCGGCCGAAATTTCGATGAGAACCGTGTCGGACATGAATTGTCTCCCATCATGTATTGACGAGCGGAGGCTAAGTCGGCGACACAGGAATGTATATTCACTAGTCGGTATACATGGCTCATGACGACGGCACCGAACACACGCGAACGCATCGTTTCCGCCGCTTCCAAGCTGTTCTATGCCGAAGGGATCCGCGCCGTCGGTGTGGACGCAGTCGCCGAGGCGGCCGGCGTGACGAAGCGAACGCTCTATTATCACTTCAAAAGCAAGGACGACCTGATTGCCGCCTATCTCGAAGGGCGTGATCAGCCGAACCTCAAGCTCTTCCAGAAATGGTTCAGCGAAGCCGAGGGCGGCGTGGCATCGAGGGTCGAGGGCATCTTCTTCAATCTCGCCCGCGCCGCCCGACATCCGAAATGGAAGGGCTGCGGCTTCCTGCGCACCTCCGCCGAACTCGCCAGCATGCCGGGGCACCCGGCGATCCGTATCGGCGCCGCGCATAAGAAAAAATTCGAGGACTGGCTCCGGCAGGCGTTCGAGGCGGAAGGGATCGTGGAGGCGGAAGAGCTCGCGCGGCAGGTCCTGTTGCTCCTCGACGGCAGCTTCGCCGTCGTTCTGCTCCACCGTGATCCGAGCTATATGGAGACGGCGGGTGCGGCGGCGGCCTCGCTCGTCAAGCTGGCGCTGTCGGAGCGGACAATCGGGAGGGTCAAATGACTGTACGACGCATCGTGCCAAATCTTCAGGTGTCCGATCCGCTTCAGGCGCATCGGTTCTATGCGGACCTGCTCGGCATGGAGGTGGTGATGGATCACGGCTGGATCGTCACATTTGCGGCGGTAGGCCGCACCGCCATGCCGCAGGTGAGCTTCGCCACCGAAGGCGGGTCCGGAACGCCGGTCCCGGCGCTCTCGATCGAGGTGGATGACGTGGACGAAACCTATCGCCGCGCCGCGGCCGCGGGTGTGGAGATCGTCTACGATATCACCGACGAAAGCTGGGGCGTGCGCCGGTTCTTTCTGCGCGATCCGTTCGGCAATATCGTCAACGTCCTTTCGCACCGGCCGAGGACTTGACCCCCCACCATACGGCAGGTGATCGAGGCGGAACATGGGAGAGCAGCCGCGACGCGGTAATCCATTGGATTGCATATACTGACCCATTGGAGCAGTGTTCGGCCATGGTGAAAAGGGTTCCCGTCAGTGTCGTGGAGACGCCGGAGTTCCTGCTACCCGCAAACTCATGAACGATGACGAGCGCGGCTTGCTGGTGGACTATCTGGCCCACAATCCCACGGCAGGCGATGTCGTTCAGGGAACGGGCGGCATCCGCAAGGTTCGCTGGGCGCTGGACGGGCGAGGCAAACGTGGCGGCGCGCGAGTGATCTATTTCTACCACGACACCGACATGCCGCTCTTTGCACTCACGGCCGCCTATGCGAAGAACGAGCGGGCCGATCTGAGCCAACAGGACAAGAACGACTTCCGCCAGTTGACTACGATGCTGGTGGATATTTTCAAGAGGAGAAAGCCATGAGCAAGGTTGCCGACAGCATCCGGCGCGGCCTGAACGAAGCGCTCGTCTATGCCGAGGGCAATACCGATGCGAACGCCTTTCGCGTCCATGTGCCCGAACGGATCGACGTGAAGGCGATCCGCACGAAGCTCGACATGACGCAGGAAGAATTTGCCGGACGATTCGGGTTCAGCGTCAACACGCTGCGCCATTGGGAACAGGGCTCGCGACAGCCGGAAGGGCCGACTCGCGCTTATCTTCTGGTGATCGACCGCGCCCCGAAGGCCGTTCAGAAGGCTTTGCAGGCAGCGTGACCCGTTGCAGGGCGAGCGGAGCGCGGAGACGTTGCTCAAGACCGATGCCGCGGCGCTCGCGCCGGCCCACATCGTCGGCCGCCGCATGGTTGGTGCGAGAGGATTTCGAGCGGCTGACCGCCGTCAACGACAACAGGCCCGACATTGTCAGCAGCAGCCTCAGATCATCGTCAGCGCGTTCGCGACGTCGGCGACGAGATCGTCCGGATGCTCGATGCCGATCGACAGGCGGATCGTGGATTCGAGCACGCCGATCCGGGCGCGGACCTCGATCGGCACGCCGGAATGCGTCATCGCCGCCGGGTGGCTAGCGAGCGATTCCGTACCGCCGAGGCTGACGGCGAGCTTGAAGATCTGCAGTGCGTTGAGGAAGCGGAATGCCGCCTCCTGGCCGCCGGCGATGTCGAAGGAGAAGGTCGATCCCGCCCCGGTGCATTGCGTGGCGAATACACGGCCGACCGGCGTGTCCGCGTCGTGGAACGGCAGATAGTGGATTCGCTCGACCTTGGGATGGTCGCGCAGGAATTCGGCGACGATGCGGGCGTTGTCGTTTGCCTTTTCCATACGCACAGACAGGGTTTCGAGCGAGCGGCCGATCATCCAGCAGGAATGCGGGTCGAGCTGCGTGCCGATCGAGCCGCGCAGGGCCTTCACCTGCCTGATCAGCGCCTTGGAGCCGAGAACGGCGCCTGCGATCAGGTCGGAATGGCCTCCGACATATTTGGTCAGCGAGTAAAGGGAAAGGTCGGCCCCGTGTTCGATCGGGTGCTGAAAGACAGGGCCGAGCAGGGTGTTGTCGCAGGCGACGATCGGCCGATGCGCCTGTCTTTCTCCGATCCTTTCGGCAATGCGGCGGACCAACGCGACGTCGACAAGGCTGTTGGTGGGATTGGCCGGCGTCTCTATCAGGATCACGGAGACCCGTCCCTTACTCATCGCCTCTTCAGCCGCGGCATTGACGGCCGCCTCGTCTGTACCATCGGCAAAGCCGACGGCGGAGACGCCCAGATTGAGGAAGGTCTTGGCGAGCAACGTTTCGGTGCCGCCGTAAAGCGGCTGCGAATGCAGGATGGAGTCGCCCGGCCGCACGAAGGCGAGAAGCGTCGTGGCGATCGCCGACATGCCGGAGGAAAAGAGAGCGCCGGCTTCCGCTCGTTCGAAAATGGCGAGCCGGTCTTCGACGATCTCGCTGTTCGGGTGATTGAAGCGGGAATAGACGAGCCCGGCACCCACGCCAGCGGGCGGTTCGCGCCGCCCGGAGACGAAGTCGAAGAAGTCGCGGCCCTCCTCGGCGGAGTGGAAGACGAAAGTCGAGGTGAGAAAGATCGGCGGCTTGACAGCACCCTCCGAGAGCTCGGGGTCGTAACCATAATTCAGCATCAGCGTTTCGGGATGCAGTTTGTGGTTGCCGATATGGGTCTTGGAAGGGTGCGGCGCGGTCATGGGTTTTTCTCCTTGGCGCAGGCAGACTCTACTACCGGCTTGAATATACCAAACGTCTGCGCACGATCCTTGCTATTTGCGATCACTTCGTTTTGATGCCCGCAATCTCTTGCCGGTGCAAAGAACCTCTCCAGTGCCTCCGCTGCACGCTTTTGTCCTTTGCAGCAGGCCGCGGGAATTGACTGCGCGCCCGCGGAAAGCGACATTGCTGCCAGCGCCCGAAGTGGAGTCCGCCATGGAACACGTTCAGCAGACGGACCTGCCAAGACCGGTGTACCGTCACATCTCCACCTTCCTGCGTTCGTTTTCCACAAGCGGCCTCCTCGTCGGCATTCTGTTCTTTGCAGTTTCGCTGACGCCAAGTCTGATACCCAGGCCCTATCTCATTCAGGCCGTGATCTCCGGATTTTCTCTTGCGGCCGGCTACGCGGTCGGTGTGTCTCTGCGCTGGCTCTGGTCCTTCTTCGAACTCCCCGAGCCGACGGTGCGGCGCGCGCGAACATTGAAGATCGCCGCTGCGATCGTCTCGATAGCGGCTGCGGCCGTATTCCTGTGGCAGGCGGCGCATTGGCAAAACACGGTTCGGCACATCATGGGCCTCGAACCCATCGAGAGCGCCGAGCCGGTCAAGCTCGGTCTGATAGCCGTGCTGATGTTCATCGTCCTGGTCCTCCTGGCGCGGCTGTTCCGGCTGACCTTTCGCGTGCTTTCCCGATGGCTGCAATATTTCCTCACGCGGCCGATCGCCAATGCTCTCGGCGGGCTGGTGGCGCTCGCGCTGTTCTGGTCCGCTGCGAACGGCGTAATCTTCAAGTTCGCGCTTCGTGCCGCAGACAGTTCTTTCCAGCAACTCGATGCGCTTATGGATCCCGAGATCGCACCGCCTGCCGACCTCGCCAGGACGGGGAGCGGCGCGTCGCTCGTGCACTGGGACGAGCTTGGGCGCCAGGGGCGGCAGTTCATCGCGTCCGGACCGACCGGCGCTGACATCGGCGCCTTCTTCGGGGCTGCAGCCCCTGATCCCGTGCGTGTCTATGTCGGACTGAATTCCGCCGAGACCGCGCGGGAGCGGGCGAAGCTGGCGCTGGAGGAGCTGAAGCGTGCCGGGGGCTTCGAGCGCAAGTCACTGATTGTCGTCGTGCCGACCGGCACCGGCTGGATCGACCCCGAGGCGCTCGACACGGTCGAATATCTGCTTCACGGCGACGTCGCGAGCGTGGCCGTGCAATATTCCTATCTCACCAGCTGGCTCTCCCTGCTGGTCGAGCCGGGCTACGGCGCCGACGCGGCCGACGCCCTCTTCGACGCGGTCTATGGCTACTGGACGACGCTGCCCAGGGATCGTCGGCCCAAGCTCTACCTGCACGGCCTGAGTCTTGGCGCAATGAATTCGCAAGGATCGGTCGATCTCTTCGACGTCATCAGCGATCCCTTCCAGGGCGCGCTCTGGAGCGGACCGCCGTTTCCGAGCGCGCTCTGGCGTTCGGTGACGGCCGACCGCGTCGCCGGCTCGAGCGCCTGGCTTCCGCGCTATCGCGACAGCTCCGCCATCCGCTTCACCAGCCAGGAGAATGCGCTCGACATTCCCGGTGCGCATTGGGGCGCGATGCGGATCGTCTATCTGCAATATGCCAGCGATCCGGTGACCTTTTTCGATCCCCATTCCTTCTACCGGGAGCCGGACTGGATGAAGCCCCCGCGGGGGCCGGACGTTTCGCCGGCGCTGAACTGGTTTCCCGTGGTCACGGGGCTGCAGCTGCTTGCCGACATGGCATTGGCGACGACCTCGCCGATGGGCTACGGCCATGTCTACGCACCGGAACATTACATCGACGCCTGGATGGCGGTCACCGATCCGCAGGGGATTACGGCCGAGGATGTCACGCGGTTGAAGGCGCAATTCTCCGTGCGGTAGGTGCACGTCAGCCCCTCGAGCCGGGCAGTACCCGGGGTTTGCCCCTCACCCTAGCCCTCTCCCCGCAAGCGGGGCGAGGGGACGAGTCCGCTTGGGATCCGTTGAGGCCGAAGCGCCGCACAACGGTGTCCCCTCTCCCCGCAGGCGGGGAGAGGGTTAGGGTGAGGGGCAAACCCCGGGTTCAGACCGGGTTGATTGTCAACCTGGTTGAACCTTCTCCACGGGACCCTACAGACCGACCAATAGTCCCTCCATTGCGCCGATGATCTTGCGGTGCTGATGGGCATGGCGGGTGCGGAGACTCGTTGCCGCATAGACGGTCTGAGGGATGACCGGCGCGTCGGCCACGACGGCAACCCGGTCGGAGAGCCGATCGGCTGTCGCCTGCGTCACGTAAGCGGCGCCGCCGAGCGTGCGCAACAGGTCCGTGACGGCCATGTTCTGGCCGGCGGCAAGCGAAGCGCCCGAAAGGTGCGGAAGTGCCAGGCGGTGCGCCCGGTCGAAGGCCGGCGAGTAACTCGAACGGATATAGGTTTCGGGCTTCACCTCGGCCATCTCAGGAGCATCGGTGGTGACCAGCACGTAATGCAGTTCGCCGATCCGTTCATAGTGAAGGTCGGGCAGGAAATGCGGTGTGTAGAGGATCGCGAGATCGAGCTCCCCGGCGGCGAGATCGCGGTTCATCTGGTTCGAATAATCCGCCTCCATATAGATCTCGGTGGTCGGCAGATCGCGGCGGATCGCAGCCACCCAGCGGCCGGCAATGGTCTCGGCCAGGTCGTGCTGAATTCCGAGCCGCATCGAACGTTCCAGAGCGCCTGCACTCGCTACTGCACGGGTCGCTTCATGCCACTGATTCTGCAAGGCTTTCGCATAATCCAGAAAGCGCAGTCCCGCGGCGGTCGGAAGGGTTCCGCCCTTGTTGCGGGTGAAGAGCTTGCGGCTGAACTGCGTCTCCAGGGCCTTCACCCTATGGGAAACCGTGGATTGCGTGATGTTGAGCCGCTCGGCCGTCCGGTTGAAGCTGCGCGTTTCCATCAGGTCAAGAAAGGTTTCGATCAGGTCCACCTGCATTTGTGTCGCTCCTTGCTCCTACCGGGCAATCTAATCGAATTCTTCGATCAATAAAGCTCAATCGCCGCGCTTGATGGCATCAGGCTTCCCCGTCAAAAATCGCCGTAACAGAGGGAGCCAGCATGTCGAATTTGCCGTCTCACGCGCGCGTCGTGATCATTGGTGGGGGAGCCGTCGGTGCCTCCTCGCTGTACCATCTTGCCAAGGCCGGTTGGACCGACTGCGTGCTTCTTGAAAAGAACGAGCTCACGGCCGGCTCCACCTGGCATGCGGCCGGCAACGTGCCGACCTTCTCCTCATCCTGGTCGATCATGAACATGCAGCGCTATTCGGCCTCGCTCTATCGCGACCTGGGTGCGCTCGTCGATTACCCGATGAACTATCATGTGACGGGCTCCATCCGCCTCGGCCATTCGAAGGAGCGGCTGCAGGAGTTCAAGCGCGTCGTCGGCATGGGCCGCTACCAGGGCATGGACCTCGATATCCTGACGCCCGGGGAAATGCGCAGCCGCTATCCCTTCCTCGAAACGCATGACCTGACGGGCGCGCTTTACGATCCCTATGACGGCGACATCGATCCGGCGCAGCTGACCCAGGCGCTCGCCAAGGGCGCGCGCGACATGGGCGCGAAGATCATCCGCTTCTGTCCCGTGACCGGTGCCCGGCGCGAAAGGGATGAATGGGTGGTCGAGACGGCGCAGGGCGAAATCCGCTGCGAATATGTCGTCAACGCCGCTGGCTACTACGCCCGCGAGGTCGGGAAGATGTTCGGCCGCGACGTGCCGATGATGGTGATGAGTCATCAGTACATTCTTTTCGACGAGATCCCGGAGCTTGCCGCCTGGTCGAAGGAGGTTGGGCACAAGCTGCCGCTCCTTCGCGATGTCGACTCCTCCTATTATCTCCGGCAGGAGAAATACGGCATGAATCTCGGGCCATACGAGAAGAACTGCCGCGCTCATTGGGCAACACCGGATGACCCGATGCCGGAGGACTTCTCCTTCCAGCTCTTCCCGGACGATCTCGAAAGGCTGGAATGGTATCTGAACGATGCGGTCGAGCGCGTGCCGATCCTGGGAACGGCAGGTCTTTCGCGCGTCATCAACGGACCGATCCCCTATGCGCCGGACGGCAATCCGCTGATCGGGCCCATGCCCGGCGTGCCGAACGCCTTCGAAGCCTGCGTCTTTACCTTTGGCATCTGTCAGGCCGGCGGGGCGGGCAAGGTGCTCGCCGAATGGGTGACCGAGGGCCGGACCGAATGGGACATGTGGTCCTGCGACCCGCGCCGCTACACGGACTATACCGACCAGGACTATTGCATCGCCAAGGGCATGGAGATCTACGGCCACGAATATGCAATGCATTTTCCGAAGCACTACTGGCCGGCCGGGCGCGGCAGGAAGCTCTCGCCGATCCATGATCGCATTGCGGCGCTCGGCGCTCAGTTCAAGCCCTATAACGGCTGGGAACGCGCCATGTGGTACGCGAAACCGGGCGACGACACGTCAGAGGCTGCGACGCAGACCTGGGGAAGGGAAGGCCCTTGGGCGAAGCGGATCGAGGAGGAGTGTCTCGCCGTGCGCGATGCTGCAGGCATTCTCGACCTGCCGGGCTTCTCGCGCTTCCGGCTGAAAGGCGAGGGCGCGCGCGAGTGGCTCTCCGGCCTCATCACCGGCCGCGTACCGAAGCCCGGCCGCATCGGGCTGGCCTATTTCGCCGACGACAAGGGCCGCATCCTCACCGAAATGTCTGTCATGGCGATCGAGGAGGATTTCTTCTTCCTGATCACCGCGGCGACGGCGCAGTGGCATGATTTCGAGTGGCTGCGGAAGCATCGCCCGGCGGACGCCGCCTTCACGCTTGACGACGTGACGGTGAAATTCGCCTGCCAGATCCTGACGGGGCCGAAATCGCGCGCGATCCTGGCCGAGGTCTCGGACGCCGACCTTGCGAAGGGGTGGCTGACGCATCAGACGGCGCAGATCGCCGGCCGCTATTGCCAGCTTGTACGGGTCTCCTTCGCCGGCGAACTCGGCTGGGAGATCCACACGAAAGTGGAGGATACCGCCGCGGTCTTCGATGCCGTCTGGGACGCCGGGCAGAAGCACGGCCTCAAGCCCTTCGGCATGGAGGCGCTCGACAGTCTGCGCATCGAGAAGGGCTACCGCGCCTGGAAGGGCGATCTTTCCACCGATTACACGGTTTTGCAGGGCGGGCTCGAACGCTTCGTCGACTGGGCGAAGCCGGATTTCAAGGGCAAGGCGGCGCTGGAGCGTGAGAAGCAGCAGGGCGTCACGAAGCGCTTCGTGACGCTGACGGTCGAGGCCGGCGACTGCGACGCGCCCTACATGTCGACGCTCTGGTCGGGCGGCGAGGTCGTCGGCGAGACCACGTCCGGAAACTGGGGCTACCGTACCGGCAAGTCGATCGCACTCGGCATGCTGCGCGCCGATCTGGCCGTTCCCGGCCAGGAGGTCGAGGTGGAGATTTTCGGCGACCGCTTCAAGGCTATCGTCCAGCCGGACCAGCCGCTCTGGGATCCCTCGAATGAAAGACTGAAGGCATGACGAAGCCCATTCCCGCAAAAGCGCGTGTCGTCATCATCGGCGGTGGCGTTTCCGGCTGCTCGGTCGCCTATCACCTGGCGAAGCTCGGCTGGACCGATGTGGTCCTGCTCGAGCGCAAGCAGTTGACCTGCGGCACGACATGGCATGCGGCCGGTTTGATCGGCCAGCTGCGCGCGTCGCAGAACATGACACGGCTCGCGAAATACTCGGCCGATCTTTACGTGAAGCTCGAGGCGGAAACCGGCATCGCCACCGGCATGCGCCAGAACGGCTCGATCACCGTCGCACTGACGGAAGAGCGCAAGGAAGAGATCTACCGGCAGGCCTCGCTGGCGCGCGCCTTCAACGTCGATGTACGCGAGGTCACGCCCGACGAGGTCAAGGAGCTTTACCCACACCTCAACGTCTCCGACGTGAAGGCGGCGGTTCACCTGCCGCTCGACGGCCAGTGTGATCCGGCCAACATCGCCATGGCGCTTGCCAAGGGTGCGCGGCAGAACGGCGCGACGATCGTCGAGGGCGTGAAAGTCACCTCGGTCTTGAAGAAGGACGGCCGAATAACCGGCGTCACCTGCGAGCAGAACGGCGAGAGCTTCACGATCGAGACGGAGAATGTCGTCAACTGCGCCGGCATGTGGGGCAGGGAGCTTGCCCGGCAATCCGGCGTCACCGTGCCGCTGCACGCCTGTGAGCACTTCTATATCGTCACCGAAGCGATACCTGGTCTCAGCCGCCTGCCGGTGCTGCGCGTGCCCGACGAGTGCACCTACTACAAGGAGGATGCCGGCAAGATGCTGATCGGCGCCTTCGAACTCAAGGCGAAGCCCTGGGGCATGGAAGGCATCCGCGAGGATTTCTGTTTCGACCAGCTGCCGGAGGACTTCGACCATTTCGCCCCGATCCTCGAAATGGCCGTCAACCGCATGCCGATGCTGGAGACGGCCGGCATCCACACCTTCTTCAACGGCCCGGAAAGCTTCACGCCCGACGACCGTTACTATCTGGGCGAGGCGCCGGAACTCAAGGGCTACTGGGTGGCAGCCGGCTACAATTCGATCGGGATCGTCTCCTCGGGAGGCGCCGGCATGGCGCTGGCGCAGTGGATGAACGACGGCGAGCCGCCCTTCGATCTCTGGGAGGTCGATATCCGCCGGGCGCAGCCCTTCCAGAAGAACCGTTCCTACCTGAAGGAACGGGTCAGCGAAACGCTGGGTCTGCTTTACGCCGATCATTTCCCCTATCGCCAGATGGCGACCGCCCGCGGCGTTCGCCGCTCGCCGATCCACGAACAACTGAAGGCGCGCGGAGCCGTTTTCGGTGAGGTCGCCGGATGGGAGCGGGCAAACTGGTTCGCAAGGGACGGCCAGGAGCGCGAATACCGCTATTCGTGGAAACGGCAGAACTGGTTCGAAAACCAGCGGGAAGAGCATCTCGCCGTCCGCAGCGGGGTTGGCCTTTTCGACATGACCTCCTTCGGCAAGATCCGCGTCGAAGGCCGCGATGCGCTGGCTTTCCTGCAGCGGCTTTGCGCCAATGAGATGAATGTCGACCCCGGCCGTGTTGTCTACACCCAGATGCTGAACGCCTGCGGCGGCATCGAGAGCGACCTGACCGTCACGCGGCTTTCGCAGACCGCCTTCTTCCTCGTCGTGCCGGGGGCCACGCTGCAGCGCGATCTTGCCTGGCTGCGAAAACATGTGCGCGACGAGTTCGTGGTGATCACCGACGTCACCGCTGCTGAAAGCGTGCTCTGCGTCATGGGGCCAAGGGCACGCGAGCTCATGCAGAAGGTGAGCCCGAGCGATTTCTCCAACGAGGCGCACCCCTTCGCCACCGCCCGCGAGATCGAGATCGGGATGGGCCTCGCCCGCGCCCACCGCGTCACTTATGTCGGCGAACTCGGGTGGGAGCTTTACGTCTCCACCGACCAGGCGGCGCATGTGTTCGAGACGCTGGAACTGGCGGGGGCCGATGTTGGGCTGAAGCTCTGTGGACTTCATACGCTCGATAGCTGCCGGATCGAGAAAGCCTTCCGGCATTTCGGCCACGATGTCACCGACGAGGATCATGTGCTCGAAGCGGGGCTCGGCTTTGCGGTGAAGCCCGGAAAAGGCGAGTTCATCGGACGTGAGGCGGTGCTTGCAAAGCGCGACAACGGACTTTCGCGCCGGCTGGTGCAGTTCCGGCTTTCCGATCCGGAGCCGTTGCTCTTCCACAACGAAGCGATCGTGCGCGACGGAGAGATCGTCGGCACGATCACCTCGGGCAATTACGGCCACCATCTCGGGGGTGCGATAGGGCTCGGCTATGTGGCGTGCAAGGGTGAAAGCGAAGCCGATGTGCTGGCTTCGGCCTACGAGATCGAAATCGCCGGAACGCGGGTCAAGGCCGAGGCTTCGCTGAAGCCGATGTACGACCCGAAGGCGGAGCGGGTGCGGGCCTGAAAAAGGCTGCCCCTCATCCTCGCGCTAAACCCGAGGAGAGTGGCAAAGAACAAGACGACGACAGCGCCATTGGGAGATGAATGATGGCTGAGGAATGCGCAGTTGCGGGTTCGAGACGGTCCGGCGGACGGGCGGCGCGCGTTGCGCTTCGTTCGTCGCCGCTTGCCGAAAACATCCGCCCCGTCCGTCCGGGCCTTTCCGGCGGACAGTACAAGCCGCTGACGGAGGCCAACGTCAGACGGATTCACGAGGCGGCGCTCGATGCGCTGGAACAGATCGGCCTTGCCAACGCGCCGCAATCCGGCGTCGAGATCATGACCGGCGCCGGGGCCATCCTCGGCGAGGATGGACGACTCCGCTTCCCGCGTGCACTGGTCGAGGACATGCTGGCCATCGCCGCGCGCGACATCACCCTTTACGCGCGTGATCCGAAACAGGATCTCGAACTCAGCGGCACGCGCGTCTATTACGGTACGGCCGGCGCGGCGGTGCACGTGGTCGACGTCGAGAAGCGCGAATACCGCGAATCGACCGCCAAGGACCTCCTGAATGCGGCGCAGCTCGTCCATCGCCTGGACAATGTCCATTTCTTCCAGCGAGCCATGGTCTGCCGGGACGTTTCCGACAATTTCCTGATGGACATCAACACGCTCTATGCCTGCTGCGCCGGAACGACGAAGCATGTCGGGACGAGCTTCTCCGATCCCTCGCATGTGGAGGGCTGCTTCGATCTCATCCACATGATCGCGGGCGGCGAGGACAAGTGGCGGGCGCGGCCCTTCGTTTCGAACTCGAACTGCTTCGTCGTGCCGCCGATGAAATTCGCCGAGGAAAGCTGCATCACCATGGAGAAGTGCATCCGTGGCGGCATGCCCGTCCTGCTGCTATCCGCCGGACAGGCGGGGGCGACTGCCCCGGCGCCGCTCGCGACCGCCATCGTGCAAGCGGTTGCCGAGTGCCTTGCAGGCGTCGTCTACGTCAATGCGCTTTCGCCCGGCCATCCGGCCGTCTTCGGCACCTGGCCGTTCGTCTCCGATCTGAGGACCGGCGCCATGTCCGGCGGCTCCGGCGAACAGGCATTGCTGACGGCCGGCTGCGCGCAGATGCACCAATTCTATCGCCTGCCTGGCGGCGCCGCCGCCGGCATCGCGGATGCGAAGCTTCCCGACATGCAGGCCGGCTGGGAACAGGCGATCTCCAACGTGATGGCTGGGCTCTCGGGGCTCAACATGGTGTACGAGGCGGTCGGCATGCATGCATCGCTCCTCGGCTTCTGCCTGGAGTCGCTGGTGCTCGGAGACGACTTGCTGGGCCAGGTGCAGCGCTGCATCCGCGGCATCGATGTCACCGAGGATTCGGTTTCGCTCGAAACCATGCGTTCGGTCTGCCTCGACGGCCCCGGCCACTATCTCGGCCATCCGCAGACGCTCGGCCTGATGCAGACGGAATATATCTATCCGGCGGTCGCCGACCGCACGAGCCCGAAGGAATGGGTCGAGATCGGCCGGCCGGATCTCGTCGCCCGCGCCATCGAGAGGAAGAACCGCATCCTCGCCGATGCCGCTCCGTCGCTGATCGCGACGGAGGTCGACCGGGCAATACGGGAGCGGTTCGGGATCTATTGCTGAGACGATTGTTCATGCGTTTAGTGGCAGCGATTTGCCCCCTCTCCTCGGGTTTAACCCGAGGAGAGCCCCCTTCCCGCAGGCGGGGAGAGGGGACGACCTCCAGCAGCGGTGAGGTGGAATGGGTCGGCGCCGTGCGTCCCTTCGCCCCGCTTGCGGGGAGGAGGTGCCGGCAGGCGGATGAGGGGCGGATGCAGGCGAGACCGTCGTAAATCACCGTCGGCTCGAGCCCCTGACCTCACTCACCCTATAGCTCCATTTCGGAGCGGTCGGCGCTTCATCCGGTCGGAAGGGAAAGGTGAGGAACGTCTCGAACGGGCGGCTCTGGCCGCCCGGCACTCTCAGCAGGATGAGCGCGGTGTCGTCGCCGATGTGCCTGCAGGCGTCCTGCGGGCAATCCTCGAGCGTTACGGTCAAGCGGAAATATTCGAGCGCCAAGTCCGACGCATTGGCGGCAGTGCCGCGAACGCGATAGCTGCGCCTCGTCTGGCTTGGCTCGACAGTCATATTCTCGAGCACGATATCGTCGGCGGTGAGCCCGGTTTCAGGCTGGTCCGGAGCAGGCGCTGGGACCTCGTCCGGAGCACTCTCGTTCAGCCAGACGAGGAAGGCGGCGCTGAGGACGAGCGCGACCGCAATCGAAAGAACCGGTTCGATCCAGCTGCGGAAGCGACCGTAACGAGCCGCGAGATACACGATCGCCAAGCCCAACGGTAACGCAATCAGCCATGCCATGAAGATCCTCCTGGGAGAACCTTATATAGGGACGCGCGGCGCTGGCAATCGTTCGCGCCTGCCTCGACCCTTCTGCCTCGCAGAGGCCGCAACACTCAGCCGAAGCTCATTTCTTCAAGCTTATCCAATAGGAACCTTCGAAAGGTACCGCCGCGAAACGCCGGTTGATCTCGGCGAGCGTGGCGGCGGGATCGACATCGGGAAAGAGATCGGGGCGCAGCCACGAGGCGAAGGCCTCCGCCGCGACGATGTTCAGCGGAACGGCGTTGAAAAAATTCCAGAGGCCGTGGACACGCCCGTTGCGAACGGCGGCTATGCTCGCCATCACCGGCTTGTCCACGGATTCGGTCAGGGTTGTTTCCGCCTCTTCCGCCGTGATGCCGGGGCCGATCGAAAAGCCGCTGTATTTGCCGCCGGGCGACGAGGTGGCGATATAGACATCCGGATTCTCGGCCATCACCGCTTCCGCGTTCATCATGCCGCCCGGACGCGGCAATGCGCCCTCGGCGATGTTGCGGCTGCCGGTGATGGCGATGAACTCGCCGAGGCCGCCGACCCCATAGGCCCAGCAGCAACGGTCGGGCGCCGGGAAAGCTTCCATGAGAACTTTCGGCCCCGGCTCGGAACTCCCGGCGACGCGCTCGCGGATCCGGGCAAGACGCTCCTCGTAGAAGCGGGCGAAGTCTTCCGCCTGTTCTTCTCTCTCGAAGACCTTGCCGAGGAGACGCATGTTGTCCGGCGTGTTCTTGAGTACCTCGTTGTTGAAGTCGACGACGATGACCGGCACGCCGGTGCTTTCGAGATATTCCATCGCGCGCCGGCCCGCCTCGGTGTCCGCCTGCCAGTTGGCGAGGACGGCAAGATCGGCCTTGAGCGTCAGGATGGTCTCGAAGGAGAGTCCGGGGCCGCTTCCGTCGTCGATCAGCGGCACATCGGCGAGCTTCGGGAACTTGCGCAGATAGCTTTCGTAGATCTCGGGATTGTCGCCCTTCATGTCGCCGGACCAGCCGGCGAGAAGGCTTACCGGGTCCGGATGAATGAGCGAAAGGGCCACGAGATTGAAGCCGGTGCCGAGCAGTACCGCTTTGGGCGGTGCGGGGATCGTAACCTGTCGTCCGACGGCATCGGTGACCGTCATCGGCCATTGTGCCTGCGCCAGCGCGACGAGCGGCGAGAAGGCGATCGCCAGGAAGGCAAGGACGCGAACGAGGCTTCGGCGGCAGAGCAGCAGACGAGACAAGGCTATTGTTTCCTTTGGCTTGGAAGGGCGCAGAGGCTGCCGCAGCTCGGGATGCCCGGGAGGAGATATCTCAGGCAGCAGATCTTGCGCCGGCAGACGCGCGTCCCGTCCTCTTCCTCCTGGCGCAGACAGTCGAAGAAAGGATTGGGAGCGCCGTTGGGCATCAGCCGGCGACCGACCATCGCATCGGCCTGGTCGCTCATGGGGTCGGTCCCGGCGGTTCGAAGCGCATAATCGATGTAAACGGCGGCATTGTTCCAGGCGAGCCTGGGCGATATACCGCCAACCGCCTTGAGATGCGGCACCACTTTGGCAAGGTGCTCGTCCATGAGCGAGCCGATCAGGGCGAAGATGTCACGCCCGTCATCGTCGCGCCACCGACCTGCAGTCGCGACCCCGAAGGCGCGGGGCAGTCCGTCGTCGGAGAGCGCCACCGTCATCTGGTCGAAATCCGCCGGCAGCGCCTGGTGGTCCAGCACCCGGGCGACGACATAGGGGATGGTCAGGGCGGAGAAATAATAGAGCGACCACATGGAGGCCACGGCGCGGCGGTCCGTGCCGCCGGAGGCCCCGGCATAGTGCGAGAGCGTCCGGTCGAAGGCGCCGGAGGCGAAGAAGTCGGACAGCGGAATGCCGTCGGAAAGATTCTCCGACAGCATCATCTTCTCGTTGCACCAGGCATGCGGTCCCGCAAAGGCCGCCGACAGACCTTTCGGCTCGTCGATTACCGCCATGCTTTCATGCCCGGCTGTTGTCATGTCGCTTACCAGTTATAGCGCAGCGAGCCGATAACGGTGCGGCCCTGATCGCGATGGCAGTAGCCGGCGGTGCACACGGCCTCGCGGCGGTCGAACAGATTGGTGGCATTCACCTGCAGATGCAGACCCTCATATTTCTGGTCGATCGCTGCGAAGTCATAGCCGATGGAAGCATCGAAGAGAACACGCGAACTATTCTTGGAGGTGTTTTCGTCATTGCTGTAACTAGATCCGACGAAACGCGCGCCGCCGCCCACGCTAAGACCGGAAAAAAGGCCATCTTCCGGAAGTGTATAGTGGGCCCAAATGGATGCCATGTGCTGTGGTGCGGAAGAGACATAATTGCCAATCGTGCCTTCTGGGCCCTGAATGATCTTCACGTCGGTATAAGCGTAAGAAGCGATCAGGGAAAGACCGTTGTCAAGGCTGGTGTTCGCTTCGATCTCGAACCCTCTCGACCGCAGCTTACCGCGCTGAACCTGAATGTTGGTGACGCCGTCCGCTTCAAAATAAAGGCCATTCTTCTGATCGATGTTGAAGAGAGCGGCGGTAATCAGCGTGTTGCTGTTCGGCAGGAGGTACTTGACGCCGATTTCCTGCTGTTCGCTCTCGGTCGGTTTGAACGGCTGCTTCGTTTCCTGGTTGAGGCCGGCATTGGGCGTGAATGCCGTCGAGTAACTTATATAGGGGGCAAGTCCGAAGTCAGTCTGGTATGTGAGCCCTACGCGGCCGGAGAACTCCTTGTCCTTCTGTGAAACCGATGTCAGCGTTTCGGTGGTAAGGTCGGTAGTGTCCGTGTCGGTCGAGACCCAGTCGTAGCGCCCTCCGACCGTCAACGTCCAGGCGTCGTAGCGGATCTGGTCTTGCAGGTATGTGCCGACCTGCCACTGGTCCTGGACCGTACGCGTGTTGAAATCAATGGCGTCGACCGGACGCCCCTGCGTCGGATTCTTGGTATCGAGCGGCGGTGACACGCCGCGCCCGTCAAGCGCGCGGAAACGCAGCTTCGTATAATCGAGGCCGGCAAGAAGGGTATGCTCGATGGCGCCCGTGTCGAACTTGGCTTCGAGCTGGTTGTCGATCACGAACGCCGTCAGCCGCTCGTCATATGTGCCGGCGCTGCTGTCGAGCAAAGTCGGATCATCAGCATTCGGCGCATAGGCGAAATCCCAGTCCGCGTCGATGTTCAGAGTGGATATGCGTGCGTTCTGGCGGAAGACGAAGGTGTCGTTCAGCCGGTGCTCGAACTCATAGCCGATGCGCCCCTGCTTCTGTATCGAGTCGTTGAAATCAGGATTGCCTGCGAAGATGTCGGTGACTTCGCCGGTAAATGGATCGTTGTAATAGGTCGCGGTTCCCCCGGTCTTCGTGCGCGAATACTCTCCGAGAACGGTCAGCTTCGTGTCTTCGTCCGGCTTCCAGGTAAAGGCCGGAGCTATATAGGCGCGGTCGTCGGCGACGCCGACCTGCTCGGTATCGGCGTCGCGAAGCAGCCCGGTCAGGCGGTAGTAGACGGGGTCGGTCTCGTTCACCGGGCCCGAAAAATCGAACTGGCCCTGATAGCGGTCGTGATTGCCATATTGAAGCTGCACCTCTCTGAGCGCGTCTTCCGTCGGCCGCTTGGTGATGAGGTTGTAAAGGCCGCCGGCTCCGGTTGCGCCGTAAAGGGCAGAGGAGGGCCCGCGTAGGATCGAAACGCCTTCGAGGCCGTAGGGTTCGTTCTTGAAGACCGAGTCGACGGCCGCCGGCTGGCGGAGATTGTCGCGGAAGATGCCGGTAAAGGTCACATCGAAACCGCGGACGAAGAATGCGTCGAAGCGAGGGTCGAAGCCATAGGCGCCGACGCGCGTGCCCGGCGTATAGGCGAGCGTCTCCAGCAGCGTCTGCGGGTTGCGGTCCTTCAATTGCTGTTCGGTCACCGTGGAGATCGATTGCGGCGTCTCCAGGAATGGGGTGTCGATCTTGGCGCCGGTGGCGCTGCTGATGCCGACATAGCCGTCGGCGGTGATGACCCCGCCGCTGCCGTTGACCACCAATGTTTCGAGGGCGGTGGAGTCGCCATTGGAAGCGGTCTCCTGCTCTGCTTCCTGCGCCTGTGCGGTAGCGACGAGGGCAAGGGCCGACGTGCCGGCGAGGGCAAGGCGGATCAACGGCAGGCGGAGGGCGGACTTCGAGGGCATGCGACGCAACCTTAAACATTATATTTGATAAGGTGAGCTAATCACTCATGATTATGCTGAACGCAAGCCGTTTTCATGACTTTTTAAGTCATGTTCACAATGTTGTGGGAAATGTGCAACAGCAACGTGCGGGTGCGTGCGTCGGAGCGCGCTTTTGCCCCTCTCCTCGGGTTAACCCGAGGAACTCTCCCCGCGAGCGGGGCGAGGGAACGAGTGCGAGGCTGCCGCGACTTCCCCTTCGCCCCGCCTGCGGGGAGAAGGTGGCCGGCAGGCCGGATGAGGGCTTCGCCGGCAAATTCAGCCGTGATTGATCATGATGTGCCGGACGGCGGTGTAGTCCTCCAGCGCATAGACCGACATGTCCTTGCCATAGCCGGACTGTTTGATGCCGCCATGCGGCATTTCGTTGGTCAGCATGAAATGTGTGTTGATCCAGGTGCAGCCATATTGGAGGCGGGACGCGGCCCTCATCGCCTTGCTGATGTCCTTCGTCCAGACCGATGAGGCGAGGCCGTAATCGCTGTCGTTCGCCCAGGCCACGGCATCGTCCTTGCCGGTGAAGCGCGTGACGGAGACGACCGGGCCGAAGACTTCGCGGCGGACGATCTCGTCCTCCTGAGTGGCGCCCGCGACGACCGTCGGCTGGAAGAAGAAGCCTTCGTCGCTGCCCGTGCGGCCGCCGGTGGTGATCTCGATGTGCTTCTGGTCGGCGGCCCTTTCGACGAAGCTTGCCACGCGGTCGCGCTGGCGCCTGGAGATCAGCGGACCGATCTCGTTTTCAGTGTCGTCGTCGAGATTGTAGCGGATTGTGGAGACCGCCGAGGTGAGGTCGGCGACGAGTTTCTCGTAGATGCCGGCTTCGGCATAGATGCGGCAGGCGGCGGTACAGTCCTGCCCGGCATTGTAGTAGCCGAAGGTGCGGATTCCGTTGACGACCGCCTCGAGGTCGGCGTCGCCATAGACGATGACCGGCGCCTTGCCGCCGAGCTCGAGATGGGTGCGCTTTACCGTCTTGGCGGCGGCCGCGAGCACCTTCTTGCCGGTGGCGATGTCGCCGGTGATCGATACCATGCCGACCTTCGGATGGTTGATCAGCGCGTTGCCGACGGTCTCGCCGCGGCCGGTGATGACGTTGACGACGCCTTCGGGGAGAATGTCGGCGATGAGCCGCGCAAGTTTCAGCGCCGTCAGCGGCGTCTGTTCGGATGGCTTGAAGACAACGGTGTTGCCGCCGCCGATCGCCGGCGCCAGCTTCCAGGCCATCATCATCAGGGGATAGTTCCACGGCGCGATCGAGCCGACGATGCCGATCGGATCGCGGCGGATCATCGACGTGTGGCCCGGCAGATATTCGCCCGCCGCCGGTGCATGCAGATTGCGCACCGCACCGGCGAAGAAGCGCCAGCAATCGATGATCGCAGGCAGCTCGTCGTTCTTCACCGCATTGATCGGCTTGCCGCAGTTCAGCGCCTCAAGGGCGGCGAATTCGTCGGCTTCTTTCTCGATCGCATCGGCGATCTTCAAAAGGGCGTTGGAGCGTTCGGCCGGCGTCGTCTGCGACCAGCCGACGAAGGCGCGCTCGGCAGCGTCGACGGCTGCGTCGATCTGCGCGTGGGAGGCCTCGGCGAGGTCGATGATCCCGGCGCCCGTCCGCGGATTGAGGATGTGTTCCTCGGCCTCGGTTCCGGCTTCGAAGCGCGATCCGATCAAGAGCTGGGTGTCCATGTCTGTTCTCCCTTCAAGTGCGAAATGTCATTTGCCGGCGCCGGCGATCTGGTCGCCGTCGCGGGTCAGGTAATAGGCGCCGAGGATCGGCAGGAAGGTGGCCATCACGACGACCATCGCGACGACGTTGGTAACCGGGCGCTGGCGCGGGCGGATCAGCTCTTCCAGCATCCAGATCGGCAGGGTCGATTGCTGCCCGGCCGTGAAGGTCGTGACGATCACCTCGTCGAAGGAAAGCGCGAAAGCGAGCATGCCTCCGGCAAGCAGGGCCGTGCCGATGTTCGGCAGGATCACGTAGCGGAAGGTCTGGAAACCGTCGGCGCCGAGATCCATGGAAGCCTCGATCAGCGAGCCGGAAATCCGGCGGAAACGGGCGACCGCATTGTTGTAGACGACGACGATGCAGAAGGTCGCGTGGCCGAGCACGATCGTCCAGAAGGAGAAGGGGATGTCGGCCATGGAGAAGGCGGAGCGCAGCGCAATGCCGGTGATGATGCCGGGAAGCGCGATCGGGAGGATGACGAGGAGCGAGATCGTCTCGCGGCCGAAGAAACGGGTCTGGCTGACGGCAGCGGCGCAGAGGGTGCCGAGGACGAGGGCTACCGCCGTCGCGATCGAGGCGACCTTGACGGAGAGCGTCAGCGCCGCCCAGACATCCGGCCGGTTCCAGGCGACGGCGAACCATTGCGTGGTCAGCCCCGGCGGCGGAAACTGGTAGCTCTTCTCCTCGGTCGTGAAGGCGTAGAGAAAGATCAGCAGGATCGGCAGATGCATGAAGGCGAGGCCGGCGGCGGCCGCGATCTTCAGACCCAATGGAGCGGAGTTCGCCTTCTCAGAGCGCATCGAAGGCCCCCATGCGTTTGGCCATCCAGAGATAGGCGCCCATGATGACGATCGGCACGACCGTGAAGGCGGCGGCGAGCGGAATGTTTCCGGCGGTGCCCTGCTGCGCGTAGACCGCCTGACCGATGAAGAGCCGCGAGGAGCCGACGATCTGCGGGATGATGTAGTCGCCGAGCGTCAGCGAGAAGGTGAAGATCGATCCGGCGACGATGCCCGGCAGCGCCAGCGGAAAGAGCACATGGCGGAAGGTCTGGGCGGGCGTTCCGCCGAGGTCCGACGAGGCTTCGATCAGATTGGCCGGCACGCGCTCGAGCGCCGCCTGGATGGGCAGGATCATGAACGGCATCCAGACATAGACGAAGACGATGAAGGTGCCCGTATAGCTGACGGACAGCGAATTGCCGCCGACGACGGGAAGAGAGAGCCAGGCATCGATCAGCCAGAGAAGGTTCAGCTTTCCGAAGAACCAGGTCAGGATGCCTTCCTTTGCGAGGATCAGCTTCCAGGCATAGATCTTGACGAGATAGCTCGACCAGAGCGGCAGCATGACGGCGAGATAGAAGAGCGCCTTCCATTTCCCCCGCGCGTAGCGGGCGGCGTAATAGGCGATCGGAAAGGCAATGAGTGCCGAGACGAGCGTCACCAGAGCGGCCATCGAGACGGTGCGGATGATGATGTCGAGATTGGATTCGCTCAAGAGCTGCCGATAGGTGGCGAGCGTGAACTCGTAATTTATGAGCCCGGAGAAATCGTCGATCGAGAAGAAGCTCTGCAGAAGCAGCGCGAAGAGCGAACCGAGATAGACGATCCCGAGCCAGAGGAGCGGGGGTGCGAGAAAGATCGCAAGCAGCACATGCGGGTGCCGCCAGAAGAAATCCGAGAGGCGGCCCGCCGTGCTGCGGCGTTGCGGAAGAATGATGCTTTCGGCGACGATTGTCATGCGTCCTCCATTGGGTGGAGGTCGTGCGCGGCGAAGCTGATCGTGACCGGACTGCCGACCGCTGGAACGCCACGCGCCGCCGGGCTCGCCACGGCGATGCGGGCACCCTCGACGTCGATCAGGATGCGGTTGGTGGCGCCGAGGAAACTCTGCGAAGCGACAGTGCCGGAAAGGCTCAGCGCTCCGTCGCTCGGCGGCGCAATGGCCACAGCCTCCGGGCGCAGGCTCGCGAAGGAAGCCTTCAGCCCCAGTCGGCGGCAGAGGTCCTCGGAAAGCACGTTGGAGGAGCCGACGAAATCGGCGACGAAACGGGTCTGCGGACGGTTGTAGACCTCCTCCGGGCTTCCCAGTTGCTGGATACGGCCCTCGTTGAAGACGGCGATCCTGTCGGCCATCGAGAGCGCTTCGCCCTGATCATGGGTGACGAAGACGAAGGTGATGCCCAACGACTTCTGCAGCGTCTTCAGTTCCTCCTGCATCTGTTCGCGCAGCTTCAGATCGAGCGCGCCCAACGGCTCGTCGAGAAGCAGAACCTTCGGCTTGTTGACGAGCGCGCGGGCGAGCGCCACGCGCTGGCGCTGGCCGCCTGAAAGCTGTCCGGGCCGGCGCGTGCCGTAGCCCGGAAGCTTCACCATGGCGAGCGCATCCTCGGCCGCCCTGCGGCGCTCCTCGCGTCCGACGCCCTTGACCATCAGGCCATAGGCTACGTTGTCGAGAATGGAGAGATGCGGGAAGAGGGCGTAGTCCTGGAAGACGGTGTTGACGCTGCGCCGGTAGGGCGGCACGCCTTCGGCGGTCTCGCCGAAGATCTCGATGTGGCCTCCGGTCGGCTGCTCGAACCCTGCCATCAGCCTCAGGCAGGTGGTCTTGCCCGAGCCCGATGGACCGAGCATCGCGAAGAACTCGCCCTCGGCGATCTCGAGGTTCACGCGATCGACGGCACGCACGGCGCCGAAATAGCGGGAAACATTGTCGAAGAGGACGGCGGCGTTCATTGCGATACTCCAGGAGATTTCGGCGAGATTTCGGCCCCTCATCCGGCTGCCGCCACCTTCTCCCCGCTTGCGGGGAGAAGGCGACTCGGGGCTCCCTCTCGGGCTTCATTTCATCGAGCGGGCGCGGCTTACTCGTCCCCTCTCCCCGCCTGCGGGGAGAGGGCTAGGGTGAGGGGCAAACGCTTGCGCTGAAGGCAGGGCTTACCGCCCGCCGATCACACCGATATAGTCGGAGACCCAGCGATGATAGGGCACGCACTCGCCCTGGCTTTCGCATTTCGTCACCGGCGTCTTCCAGAACTTGACCTTCTCGAAGTCGTCGTAGCCGTTGGTCTTGCAACCTTCGTCGGTCAGAAGCTCGTTGCCCTTGCAGGCGGCACCGACGGAGGGGTTGGCACCGAACCAGGCGGATACATCTCCCTGGACTTTCGGCGAGAGCGAATGCTCCATCCACATATAGGCGCAGTTCGGATGCTCGCTGTCGGCATGCAGCATTGTCGTATCGGCCCAGCCCGTCACGCCTTCTTCCGGGATGACGGAGGCGATCGGCTGCTTCTCGGCCTGCATCAGGTTGACCTGGAAGGGCCAGGAGCCGGAGGCGACGACGCCCTCGTTCTTGAAGTCGTCGATCTGGATCATCGCGTCGTGCCAGTAGCGGCCGACGAGGGTGCGCTGGGTGCGCAACAGATCGAGTGCGGCCTTGTACTGATCTTCGTTGAGCTCGTAAGGATTCTTGATGCCGAGATCGGGCTTGTGCGCCATCAGGTAGTTGGCGGCGTCCGCGACATGGATCGGGCCGTCATAGGCCTGGACGCGGCCCTTGTTGGACTTGCCGTCGGGCAGCGTCATCTCCTCGAAAACGACTTTCCAGCTCTTCGGCGGCTGATCCTTGAAGGCTTCGGTATTGTACATCAGCACGTTCGGGCCCCAGACATAGGGGGTGCCGTAGTGGACGCCGTTGGCGGTGTGCCACGGCGCGTTCTGCATGCGCTCGTCGATCGTCTTCCAGCTGGGGATGAGATCGGTATTGATCGGCTGGACCCGCTTTCCAGCGACGAGGCGCAGCGATGCGTCTCCGGAGGCGGTCACCAGGTCGAAACCGCCTTCGTTCATCAGCGCGACCATTTCGTCGGAGGTGGCCGCCGTCTTGACGCTGACCTTGCAACCGGTCTTCTTCTCGAAATCAGTGACCCAGTCGTAATTCTTGTCGGTCTCGCCGCGCTCGATATAGCCCGCCCAGGCGACGATCGAGAGCGCACCTTCGCCCTGACCGAGCTCTTTCAGCGGCTCCTGCGCCAGCGCAGGGGCGGCGAGGCCCAGCGACAGGGTAAGTGCGGTGCAGGATTTCAGGATCTGCTTCATCGGAAGTCTCCCCAGTTTCATGCCGTTAGCGGCTTTGTTCCCGGATCGAAGCGTGCCTTGGTTTCTCCGTATTCGCAAATTCATTAATCAGAATGCCGATATCGGCATTTCCGATATCTGAGTTCATCGCGGGCGGGCGCTGCGCAGCGCTTCGGCGACGCCGACGAAATCGCGCGCGGACTGTGGCAGGCTCGAACCCTTGCGCCAGACCATGCCGACCTGCACCACCGGCAGCGCCCCGGAAACATCGCGGCTTTCGATCCGGTCGCCTTCGAGCGACCAGGGGCGGTAGACGAGGTCAGGCAGAAGCGCGATGCCGGCGCCGGTCGCGACCAGGCTTCTGACCGCTTCAACCGAACGGGTGCGGAAGGCGACATGCGGACGCGCGCCGAGCGCCGTCAGGAGTTTGCCGGTATTCTCCTCGATCTCGTCCACGGTCAGCATGATCAGCGGCTCACGGGCGATGTCCTCGACCGAGATGATGTCGGCGCTGACGAGCGGATGGCCGATCGGCAGCCACAGGCGGTAAGGAGAGGTTTCGAGGATTTCCGCTTGCAGCGCCATGCGGTCGCGCAGATTCGAGATGACCATCACGGCGACGTCGAGCTCGCCGCCGATCAGGAGGTGCTCGAGATAGGAGCCATTGTCCTCGATGGCGCTCACCTCCACGCCGGGGCAGGCGCGGCGGTAGCGCGCAAGCAGGTCGGAGAGCACGTAGCCGGCGACGAGGGACGTGACGCCGAGATTGAGCTTGCCGCCGCGTTCCTCGCGGCTGTCGGAGAAGCTGCGCCGCGCATCGGAGACATCGGCGAGGATCTTGGTCGCGTGGCGCAGAAACTGATGCCCGTTATGGGTGATCGCAAGGCCGCGGGGGTGCCGGTCGAAGAGCTCGACGCCGAGATCGGTTTCGAGCTCCTTGATTGCCTCGGTGATCGATGATTGAGAGATGGAGAGGTTCTGCGCCGCGCGGGTGACCGAGCCCTGCTCGGCGACGGCGACGAAATATTGCAACTGCCGGAGTGTGAATGCCATGTGCGAATTAACACCGTGCGCCGCAGGGAACGCAAGCACGGCGTGAACGGCGGCAGGGCTGACGCATTTCGTCGTGCACGCCGGCGCGACACTGTTAAGGTGCGGTGAGGGGGGAACAGGATGGATTCGAAAACGACAAAGCCAATGCCTACGGAAGCGGGGATTCGCGCCTTTCACGAACGTTGCAAGGCGTTCTATCCCGCCGATGCGGTCAACGCCTCCGTCGAGCAGCAACGGCAATGGTATGATGCACTCTGCGCCGAATTCGACGCGCCGTCTCCCGAAGGGCTGACCCGGCGGGACGAGCGGGTGGCTGGGCGAATTCCGGTGCGGTACTACCGTCCGGCGGAGGTCGCGAGCGAGACGCGCGTCTTCTATATCCATGGCGGCGGCTTCGTCGTCGGCTCGCTTGAGAGCCACGATGCGATCTGCGCCGAGCTTGCCCATGGTGCGCAAGTGGAGCTGGTGTCGGTGGACTATCGCCTTGCCCCCGAACATCTATGGCCCGCAGCCTTCGAAGACTGCTGCGATGTGCTCGAAGCGCTTCTTGCCGATGGGCGCCCGCTCGTCGTCGCCGGCGACAGTGCCGGCGGCAACCTGTCAGCCGGTATCGTACTGAAGGCGAAGGCTGAGGGGCTCGCCGGCATCGTCGGCCAGGTCCTGATCTATCCCGGCCTCGGCGGCGATCTGACGCGCGGCTCCTATGTCGAGATGGCCCAGGCGCCGCTGCTTTCCACCGCCGACGTCGACTATTACCGCGAGGTGCTGAAGGCACCGGCGGATCAACCCTTTGCGCACCCGCTGAAGGCCGCGGACCTGTCCGGGCTTCCCCCGGCCTATATCACTGGAGCCCATTTCGATCCGCTCCGGGATGATGCACGCGCCTATGCAGCCCGGCTCGCCCAGGCGGGCGTGGACGTCACCTACCGGGAAGAGCCGCAGATGGTCCATTCCTGGCTCCGGGCGCGCCATATGAGTCCCGGTGCGCAGGAGGGCTTCGCCCGTCTGGTGCAGGGTGTGGCAAGGTTGGTCGGCACGGCTTAACCCGTGTTTGCCCCTCTCCTCGGGTTTAACCCGAGGACTAGCCCTCTCCCCGCAAGCGGGGCGAGGGGACGAGTAGGCCGCGCGCGCTCGATGAATAAGCGCGGAAGAGCGCCTCGAGTCTCCTTCGCCCCGCTTGCGGGGAGAAGGTGCCGGCAGGCGGATGAGGGGCGGTCGCGCGCCGATCCCTCACATGAAATCCCGCCGGATCCGCTTCTCGAAGGTCTTCTCGAAGATCTTCGTTTCATCCTCGAAAGCCTCGACCTTGGCGGAGGTGATCCACTCGGTTTCCGTACAGCCGAGGCGGGAGGTCGAGACGGTCTTCAGCGATTGCTGCCCACGCCGCGCGATGCAGGTCCAGGTCGAAGCGCCCGTCATGGAGTGCGGATCGTCCGGTGCGATCGTCCAGGTTTCGTCGCGGATGTCCTGCGTCGCATTGCCGGTGCCGGGATGCTCGACGAGGCCGGTATTCTCGTAGATCCGATAATGCGTCCGGCCCTTGGTCATGTCGCGTTCGACGGTGCGGCGCGTTTCGGCCGGTGAATGCTCGATATAGTGCGGCAACGGGTCGGGATTGGCCGGCTGCGGCACGACGATCTCGCGATGGTCGCCGAGAAGCGGCAGGGAAAGCGAGACGCTGGCCGTGTCGATCGTGACGCCCGGATCGGTCGGCGACGGCAGGATGATCGGCCAGTAGGATGTCGACAGCGACAGCCGGATGCGGTGGCCGGCACGGAAGCGGTAGCCGCAGGCATCGAGCACCAGGGTGACGCGCGTCTTGCGGTTCTTCTCCATCGGCACCGGCTTGGCATTGCCGTTGCGGTGCGCCAGGTTGAGAACGCCGAAGGCGACGCGGGTCGACGTTCCGTCCGGATGGACATCGACGATACGCGCGGCGAGATTGGCGGTTTCGGCACTGCAGGAAAGCTCGAGGTCGAGCACAGGCTGGCCGAGATAGTCCTCCGCCTCGAGCAGCGGGTGCGTGTCGAAAGTGAGCGAGCCCGCATCGTCGATGCGCTGGTTGCCGGGCATCTCGGCGTCCGGTTTCAGCGTGAAATACTCACCGGCAGCGGTGCCGGTATCGAGCGGCGAACGCAGGTAAACGTCGCCGATCCCGCGCCTGGATGGGGAACCGGCCGCCAGGCCTCCCTCGCTCGAAACCGCGAAGGTCCGCATTTCCGGCGTGGTCCAGACGTCCTTGGCGATCCAGCGGCCCGGGTCTTCATTGCGCCTGACCGCGGGCCTCGGACCGTCGAGGATATAGGCGCGCATCTGCGGCAATTGCTCGGCATCGTTCTTTTCGCCGCGAAGCCAGCGGTTCCACCAGCGGATCGCCTCTCCGAGAAAGTCTGCTCGCGGCTTCGGCCAGGCGAAATGCGGATATTTGTGGACCCACGGGCCGATGAGCGCCTTGGACTTGCCGCCGAGCCCCTCGACCGCCTTGATCGGCGTGTTGCGGTAGCCGTCCGCCCAGCCGGCGATCACCAGCGCGGGGATCGGAAAGCCGTCGAAATCCTCTGAGATCGAGCCATGCCGCCAGAAATCGTCGCGGCGCTGGTGTTCCAGCCATTCCTCCAGGAAGAAGGGCTCGTTCTCGAGGCGCTCCAGCCACATCTCCCGCCAGCGCTCGCCGACGAGTTCCGGGTCGGGCGATCGGGACTGGTAGGCGAGCATGGTTGCCGCCCAGGAGAGTTGCGCCGAGAGATGGCAGCCGTTCTTGTAGTGGATGTCGTCATTGTAGCGGTCGACGGTCGAGGCGATCGAGATCACCGCCTTGAGGGCCGGGGGCTTGAGGGCCGCCACCTGCAGACAGTTGAAGCCGCCCCAGGAGATGCCCATCATCCCGACCTTGCCGTTCGACCAGGGCTGTGCCGCAATCCATTCGATGATCTCGCAGCCGTCGGAGAGTTCGCGCGGGGTATATTCGCCGTCGATCACGCCCTCGGACTCGCCCGAGCCGCGGATGTCGACGCGAACGCCGGCGATCCCGGCGGCCGCGAAGGCAGGGTAGGTGGATTCGTCCCGTGCACAGGTCCCGTCGCGCTTGCGGTAGGGCAGGTATTCCAGGACTGCCGGCACCGGCTTCTGCTCGGTGCCCTCAGGCATCCAGATGCGCGCGGCAAGCCGGGTCCCGTCCTCCAGGGTTATCCATTCGTTTTCGATGACGGTGAAATTACGCTCGGCCATGTTGGCTGCCTCCGATCGGTGCTTGACTGTTGAGACGCGAGGCGCAGGCGGCGAACCACCTGCACCTTCCCGTTGCACTTTAGCTGTCGAACCAGACGCGGCTTCCGACGTAGCCGTTGGAAAGGTCGTTGCCGATGTCGTGCACGAAGCCTTTCAGCGAAGCGGAGGCGGCGTTCACATAATCATTGAAGACCGGCAGGATGAGGCCGCCTTCGTCGCGCACCATGAGTGCCATGGTGTGGTAGAGCTCCTTGCGCTTGGTTTCGTCAAGTTCGGAGCGCGCCTGCAGGAGCAGCTTGTCGAAGTCCTCCCGCTTGAAACGCGTGTCGTTCCATTCCGCACTCGAAAGATAGGAGGTGGAATAGCGGGAATCCTGCGTCGGGCGGCCGCCCCAGTAGGAAGCGCAGAAGGGCTGGACATTCCAGACATTGGTCCAGTAGCCGTCTTCCGGCTCGCGGCGTACTTCGATTTCGATACCGGCCTTGCGGGCGCTTTCCTGGAAGAGGACCGAGGCATCGACCGCGCCCGGGAAGGCGGCATCGGAGGTACGCAGCAGGATCGGCCGGTCGTGGCCGGACTTCTTGTAATGGAAGGCGGCCTTGTCGGGGTCGTAGGCGCGCTGCTCGATGCCTTCAGGTGCCAGCGCGTAGTTTTCGTTGACCGGATAATCGTTGCCGAGCGTGCCATAGCCGCCGAGCACGCGGTCGAGAATAGCCTGCCGGTCGATCGCATATTTCAGCGCGAGCCTCAGGTCGTTGTTGTCGAAGGGGGCCGTGTCGCAATGCATGAGGAAGCTGTAGAAGCCCTTGCCCGAGGTCTGCAGGATCTCGACGCGGGGCGCACGCTTCAGAAGCGGCACGGTCTTCGGATCGACGCCGTTGATGAAATGCACCTGCCCGGAGGAAAGTGCCGCAATGCGGGCCGTGTTGTCGTTCATGACGATGATCTCGACGCTGTCGACATAGCCGCGGTCCGAACGCCAGTCGGCGGTGTTCTTCTCGAAGGTTGCCCGGATGCCGGCCTCATAGCTTGCAAGCTTGTAGGGCCCGGTGCCGATCGGCGAGGCGGGGTTGTCGCCGCCGCCGCCGGGCTGGATGATGAGATGATAGTCGGTCAAGAGGAGCGGCAGGTCCGCATTGCCTTCCGTCAGCGTCAGGACGAGGTCGCCGGCTTTTTCCTCGATCGTCTTGACGGACCGCATCAGCCCGAGCGCTCCCGACTTGGAGCCTTCGTCGGAATGCCGCTTCAATGTTGCGATCACGTCCGCGACGGTCAGTTTCTTGCCGTCGTGGAAAGCGATGTCGTTCCGGACCTTGAACGTCCAGACCGAAGCATCTGCCGACGACTCCCAGGAGGAGGCGATCGCGGGCAGCGGAGCGCCGGTCTCGGGGTGGGACTCGACCAGCGTGTCGCCCCAGAGATGGCCGATCACGAAGGATACCGAACCGCTATAGCTTGCCGGATCGAGCGAATCGGTCGTCGCTCCGCCGTCGAGGCCGAGCTTCAGGTGCCCGCCGCGTTTGGGCTCCTGCGCTCGTGCCTCGCCCAAGCCGATGGAGCTCCCGATGCCGGCGGCGAGGCCGAGCGCTGCCGTGCCTGCGAGGAAGCCGCGCCGGTTGATGCCGGCCGGTACGATGAGGCCGTCGGGACGCTTCGTGAATTCGGTCATTTCCAGTTCCCCTTGCGTGTTTTGTTCGAGAGAAACCTAGCGCCTGCCGGGCACCAGACAATTTCGCGACTTGACGCGTTTTTTCGCTGGTTTACGCTACCCGCAATCCGAGGGGTGGAGCACTTGCAGCAGGACGACACATTCGCAACAAATCTGCGTTTTGCCTGTGCGACGCGGCGCTCGATCTCGCAGGTTTGCCGGGAGATCGGCATCAACCGTCAGCAGTTCAACCGCTACATCAATGGCGAGGCGCGGCCTTCCGCTCACAATGTAGCGCGGATCGCGGCGTTCTTCGGGCTTTCGGCCGAGGATTTCTCACTGGCGCCGAAGCTCTTCGAGGCCCGCATGATCCGCCCCGAACGACACCGTCTGGAAGCGGGTCAGCTTCTGGAAGGATTTCCGGGCGATGCCGCAGCCCTTCGCCACCATTTTGGCTACTACCAGACCTATCACCTTTCGCTCTCCTGGCCCGGTTTCGTCGTCTGTTCCTGCGCGCATATCTATGAGGAAGGTGGCTCGATCCGGGTGAAGTCGATCGAGCGCATTCGCGATAAGGCGAACGAGATCGAGCAGTTCTCGAAATATGTCGGCCTTGTCACGTTCTGGCGAAACCGCATCTTCATAGCCGAGCGCACGGTGGGGCAGGCGTCGATGCTGGCGCAGACGATCCTGATGCCATTCGAGGTGCACCAGCGGGTCTATCTGCGCGGCACCACGATGGGGGTCTCGTGGCGCAAGGAGAACCTGCCCTACGCCTCGCGGATGATCTGGCGTCATATCGGGCTGGACCCGGACAAACGCCAGATGCTTTCGCGCTGCGGGCTGCTTCCTTTCGGATCGCGGCATCTGCCTTCTGCGGTCCGGCGTTTCCTGGAGGCGCCGGAGGCCGAGGTGCTGACCATTCCGGCGGAATACTGACGAATGCGCGTGGCGGCCGCCACGCGCATTCAATTGCCGGCGCTCTCCATCCGCCGCGTCTTCAGCACCTTTTCCAGCCAGCCGATTTCCATTTCGGGAACCGACTTCAGGAGAAGATCGGTATAATCGTCGAAGGGCGGCGAAAGGACCTTCGATTTCGGGCCGAAACGCACCAGCCGGCCGCGATGCATGACGGCGACGCTGTCGGCGATTGCCCGGACGATGGCGATGTCATGGGTGATGAAGACATAGGAAACCGCGGTTTCCTCCTGCAGCTTCAGGAGCAGGTTCAGGATGCCTTCCGCCACCAGCGGATCGAGCGCCGAGGTCGGCTCGTCGCACAGGATGAGCTCCGGTTTGGCGGCGAGCGCCCGGGCGATAGCGACGCGCTGCTTCTGTCCGCCGGAGAGCTCGGCCGGGTAACGATCGAGGAATCGCGTCCCCATTTCGATCTGGTCCAGCAGTTCCTTCACCCGCTCGGTCTTTTTGGCGCCGTGCATGCCGAAGTAGAAGGAGAGCGGCCGCCCGACGATCTCGCGCACCGTCTGGCGCGGATTCATCGCCGTGTCGGCCATCTGATAGATCATCTGGATCCGGCGCAACTCGTCGTTCGTCCTGCCTTTCAGGGCCTTCGGCAGTTCCTTTCCTTCGAAGGTGATGCGCCCTTCGCTCGGCGGCAGCAGGCCCGTGATGACGCGCGCGAGCGTCGATTTGCCTGACCCCGATTCGCCGACGATTGCCAGTGTCTGGCCCTTCGGCAGGTGCATCGAGACGTCGTGCAATACCTTGAAGCCGTTGGCGTAACCGGCATGCACATGTTCGATCTTGAGAAGCGTGTCGGTCTGGTCCGGAGCTTCGTCGCGTTTCGCCTGGCGGACGCTGACGAGGGCGCGGGTGTATTCTTCCCTCGGAGCCTCGATCACCTGCTTGGTGGTGCCGTACTCGACGGTCTTGCCGTGGCGCAGAACCATGATGTCGTCGGAGATCTGGGCGACGACTGCAAGATCGTGGGTAATGTAGAGGGCCGCGGTATCGGTCTCCTCGATCGCGTGCTTGATCGCGGCGAGCACGTCGATCTGGGTCGTGACGTCGAGCGCCGTGGTCGGCTCGTCGAAGACGATCAGTTCCGGGTTGGGGCAGAGCGCCATCGCGGTCATGGCGCGCTGCAACTGCCCGCCCGATACCTGATGGGGGTAGCGGTCGCCGAAGGTTTCCGGATTGGGAAGGCCGAGCACCCGGAAGAGATAGAGCGCACGCTTGGTCGCCTCGTCACGGTTCATTATGCCGTGGCGCAGAGACGCCTCGATCACCTGGTCGCCGAGCTTGTGGGCGGGATTGAAGGCTGCGGCGGCGGATTGCGCCACGTAGCAGACATGACGTCCACGAACCGAATTGATGCCGCCCCGGCCGAGCTTCAGGATGTCGCGGCCGTTGAGCAGCACCTCGCCGCCGGTGATGCGGCAACCGCCGCGGCCATAGGCGAGCGCCGAGAGGCCGATCGTCGACTTGCCGGCGCCGGACTCGCCGATCAGACCCAGCACCTTGCCCTTTTGAAGATCGAAGGAAACGTCCTCGACCAGCGTCACCACTTTCGGCGGTTCGCCCGGCGGATAGCTCGTCGCTTCGATCTTGAGGTTCTTGACGGAAAGCAGCTCAGGCATCGCCGCGGCCTCCTTTCAGGCTCGAGGTGCGCTTCATCAGCCAGTCGACGACGAGATTGACGCAGATGGCGAGTGCGGCGATCGCGGCGCCCGGGATGAGCGCGGCCGATATGCCGAAGATGATGCCGTCCTTGTTGTCCTTGACCATGCCACCCCAGTCGGCGGCCGGCGGCTGAATGCCGAGGCCGAGGAAGGAGAGGGTGGAGAGGAACAGGATCGAGAAGGCGAAGCGCAGACCGAACTCGGCGAGCAGCGGCGACAGCGTGTTCGGCAGGATTTCCCGGAAGATGATCCAGACATTGCCTTCGCCGCGCAACCGCGCCGCTTCGACGAACTCCATCACCGCGACATCGAGGGCGACGGCGCGGCCGATGCGGAAGACGCGCGTCGAGTCGAGCACGGCCATGACGAGGACCAGGATCCAGAGATGCTGCGGCAGCACCGCGAGAACGACGAGTGCGAAGATCAGCGTCGGCACCGCCATCATCAGATCGTTGAAGCGGGAGAAGAACTGATCGACGAAGCCGCCCGTTACTGCCGCGGTGAAGCTCAGGATCATGCCGAGAGCGAACGACAAGACGGTTGCCGCCAACGCCACGAAGATGGTCGTACGGGCTCCGTAGATCAGGCGCGAGAGCAGGTCGCGGCCGAGATTGTCCGTGCCGAGCAGGAAATCGCCGCCTGCCGGCAGCCAGATCTCGCCGACCACCTCACGCTCGCCGAAAGGCGCGAGGACGGGTGCAAAGAGGGCGCACAGAAGTGCGACGGCAATGCCGATGATGCCGATCCAGGCGCTGAAGGGAATAGATCTCAGGTTCATCGCGGGTGCCTCAATCTCGGATTGGCGAGAATGGCGAGAATGTCGGCCGCCATGTTGAGGAAGATATAGAAGGCCGCAAAGATCAGCCCGCATGCCTGCACGACGGGCATGTCGCGCACCGTCACGGCATCCACCATGTATTGCCCCATGCCGGGATAGACGAAGACGACTTCGACGACGACGACGCCGACGACCAGATAGGCGAGGTTCAACGCTATGACGTTGATGACCGGGGCCACGGCATTGGGGGCGGCGTGGCGCGCGATGATGCGGAACGTGCCGAGCCCCTTGAGTTCGGCGGTTTCCACATAGGCGGACGACATAACGTTGAGGATGGCCGCGCGCGTCATGCGCATCATATGGGCGAGGACCACGAGCACGAGCGTCGCGACCGGAAGTGCGATCGCCGAAAGCCGCTCGGTGAAGCCCATGCTGTCGTAAACGGTCGCCGGGAAAGTGGCGACGCCCCATTTGACGGCGAAGAACATGATCAGCAGATAGCCGATGAAGAACTCCGGCAGCGAGATCGCCGCAAGCGATATCACGTTGATGATCTTGTCAGGCAGGCGGTTTCGGAATTGCACCGCGAGCATCCCGAGCCCCACGGCGAGCGGCACGGAGATGAGCGCCGCGAAGAAGGCGAGGAAGAGCGAGTTGCCGAGGCGGTTGCCGATCTGCTCGCTGACGGAATTCCTGCTCGCCCAGGACGTGCCGAAATCACCCTGCACGGCGCCGCCGAGCCAGCTGAGATAGCGCTCGCTCCAAGGGCGGTCGAGCCCGAGATCCTTGCGGATGTTCTCGACGGCCTGCGGCGTCGCCGACTGACCGAGATAGGTGGTGGCGAAATCGCCGGGCAACGCCTCGATGCCGCCGAAGATCATCAATGACACCGCGAAGAGCAGGCCGACGCTCAGTCCCAGGCGCTGAAGGATCAGCGCCGCGAGAGGACGGCGAAAGGCGAAGCGCCGCCAGAAAGTGCCGCCGACCTCGTCGGCGGCCGGGTTGGGTTTGGCTGGGACACCGGAAAGATCGGGGGACCGCAGGGCTGTCTCGCCTGCGGTCGCATCCGTCACGACCGGACCCGTGATCGGTCCGCTTTCCATCATCAGGCGTCCAGCCATACCCTGGTCGCGACATAGCCGTTCGACATGTCGTTGCCGATGTCGTGGACGTAGCCCTTCACCGTTTTACCGGCCGCGTTCACGAAGTCGTTGAACATCGGCAGGATCAGGCCGCCTTCGTCGCGCACCATCATCGCCATGGTGCGGTACATGTCCTTGCGCTTCGCTTCGTCGAGCTCGGAACGTGCTTCGAGCAGGATCTTGTCGAAATCCGGACGCTTGAAGCGGGTGTCGTTCCAGTCGGCTGTCGAGAGATAGGCGGTGGAGTACATCTGGTCCTGGGTCGGACGCCCGCCCCAATAGGATGTCGAAAAGGGTTGGACGTTCCAGACGTTGGACCAATAGCCGTCGCCCGGCTCGCGCTTGACCTCGATCTCGATGCCCGCCTTCTTGGCGCTCGCCTGGTAGAGGACAGCGGCATCGACCGCGCCGGGGAAAGCGACGTCCGAGGTGCGCAGCAGCACCGGACCGCTATGGCCGGATTTCTTGTAGTGGAAAGCCGCCTTGTCCGGATCGTAGGCGCGTTGCTCGATACCTTCGGGGAAGAGCGCATAGGTGTCGTTGATCGGGAAGTCGTTGCCGACCTTGCCGTAGCCGCCAAGGATGCGCTGGACAAGAGTCTCGCGGTCCATCGCGTATTTCAGCGCCATGCGCAGGTCGTTGTTGTCGAACGGCGCCGTGTTGCAATGCATGATGAAGACGTAATGTCCTCGGCCCGACGTGTTTAGGATTTCGACGGTCGGCGCCTTCTTCAACAGGTTGACCGTCTTCGGGTCGACGCGGTTGATGAAGTGGACCTGGCCGGAGGACAGCGCCGCGATGCGCGCCGTCGCATCGTTCATCGCGATCAGTTCGACTGAATCGACGTAGCCGCGGTCGGTGCGCCAGTCGTCGGCGTTCCTTTCGAATGTGGCGCGTACGCCCGGCTCGAAGCTTGCGACCTTGTAGGGGCCGGTCCCGATCATCGCGTCGGGATTGTCCGTGCCGCCGTTCGGCTGGATGATAAGGTGATAGTCGGTGAGCAGCAGCGGCAGGTCCGCATTGCCCTCCGTCAGCGTCAGGACGAGCTTGTCGCCGTCGGCCTTGATTTCCTTGATTGACTTCATCACGCCGAGCGCGCCGGACTCGGACTTTTCGTCCGTGTGTCGCTGCAGGGTCTTGATGACGTCGTCGATCGTCAGTTCCTTGCCGTCGTGGAATTTGACGCCCTTGCGGATCGTGAAGGTCCAGGTGGCGGCGTCGGCGGAGGGTTCCCAGGATTCTGCAAGCGCCGGCACCGGTTCGCCGGTCGTCGGGTGGCTCTCGACGAGCATGTCGCCCCAGTTGCGGCCGACCACGAACATGAATTGCGACAGCGCCTTTGCCGGGTCCCGCGAGTCGGTGGCAGCGGCCCCTTCGAGGCCGAGCTTCAGGTGACCGCCGCGCTTCGGCTCCTGCGCCGCGGCGCTGGACGCAAAGAGCGTATTCGCCGTCGACGCGGCAATGCCGAGGGCGGCAGCGCGTCCGAGAAATTCACGCCGGTTCATTTTGCCGAGCATGACCTGACGTGCCAAATAGTCTTTGTAATCGCTCATTCCCCTGTTCCCTTCTTCAGCCGGCATTCGCCGTTCGTTGTGATTGGTAGAGTGTTCGCGTATTGCCATCGGTCGAGATGGCCGGAGGTGGTTTGCAGTCCACCGTGATCGTCTCTATCCTGACCTCCTCATTTGGTCTCTTTGCGCGTTATCCGCGCTGTTCATCCATAAGGCTAACCGCTTGGACGGGGCTTGTAACGTCCTAAATTATAAATCTTTTCCATAAGCATGTCTTATGGAACGACTGCTCAGCCGCAAGCGCCGGTGCTCGCGGCGCGTCACGCTGAAAGGCCGGCATCCCCCGGCTTCCACTCTGTCCGCGGCCGAAGCGGCCGCGTATCTCAGCGTCCCTTCCAGACCGGGTCGCGCTTCTCCGCAAAGGCGCGGGCGCCCTCGAGCTGGTCCTCGCTCGAATAGAGGACATCGACTGTCCTGAACTGGCGACGGGTGACCTGGTTCATGGTCGTCTGGAAGTCCCGGCCCTCGGCATCACGGACCACTTCCTTGATTGCGGCATAGACGAGCGGCGGGCCGCTTTCGAGCAGGCGCGCCAGTTCCCACGCGCGGTCCATCAGCCGTCCGGCCGGCAGGATCTCGTTGACGAAGCCCCAGCGGTTCGCTTCGACCACGTCGAGCCAGCGGCCGGTGAGCAGCATGTCCATGGCGATATGGTAGGGGATGCGCTTCGGCAGCTTGATCGAAGCGGCATCGGCGAGCGTACCCGAGCGGATTTCCGGGAGTGCGAAACTCGCATGTTCGGCTGCGAGGATGATGTCGGTCGAAAGCGCGATCTCCAGGCCGCCACCGCAACAGATGCCGTTGACGGCCGCGATGATGGGCTTGTTGAGGTCGCGCAGCTCCTGCATGCCGCCGAAACCGCCGACGCCGTAATCTCCATCGACAGGGTCGCCTTCCGCCGCCGCCTTCAGGTCCCAGCCGGGGCAGAAGAATTTCTCGCCGGCGCCGGTGATGATCGCGACCCGAAGCTCCGGGTCGTCCCGGAAATCGCGGAAGATCTCGCCCATGACGCGGCTGGTCTTCAGGTCGATGGCATTGGCCTTCGGCCGGTCGATCGTGACTTCGAGAATGGCGCCTTCGCGGCGCGTAAGGATCGGTCCGGTCATGGGCGTCATTTCCTCCGGCGGATCAGGGCGTCGGCGGCAACGGCTCCGTGGCCGTCCGGCAGCACCATTATAGGATTGATATCGAGTTCTTCGAGTTTGGAAGCGTTTGCAACGACATAGGATGCCGCGGCAGCGACAGTACGTATCAAGGCGCCGATATCGCCCTTCGGATTGCCGCGATAGCCATCGAGCAGCCTGCTGATTTTGAGCCCCGCAATCGCATCGCGGATACTCCCTTCGGTGACCGGCAGCGTGAGGATCGCGGAATCCTCCAGCAATTCGACGAGAATGCCGCCCGCGCCGATCGTCAGCACCGGACCTGCGACCGCGTCGCGCGTCGCCCCGACGATCAGTTCCGCCACCGGCTTGGCGATCATCTTCTCGACGAGGTAGCCGGAGGCGACCGATGCCATGCCGCGCGCCGCCTCGATGACCTCGTCACGGTTTGTCAGATTGAGCCTGACCGCACCGGCTTCGGTCTTGTGCGCCACGCCGAGGCCCTTGAGGACCACGGGGAAGCCGAGGGACTCGGCCGCCGCCGCGGCTTCCTCGACTGTCGCGGCGCTCCTGCCGCCGGGAACGATGACGCCCGCGGCTGCGAGCTCATCCTTCGCCTCGGCTTCGCTCAGGGTGACGATCTCGCCTCCCTCAGGACGCGAGCGAAGGAGGGGAGGTGCTGCGGGCTTCGCCCACACGGCGCCGATCGCAGCGGCGGTCTCGACGGCGCCGAGCGCTTCGTCGATACCGAAGAAGGGCACGACGCCCGCCGACACCAGAGAGATCGCGGTTTCCTCGGGCATGTTCTCGCCGAGGCTGGCGACGATGCCGGCGACCGCGCCGGTAGCCTTCGTCGAATCGATGACCGCCTCACAGGTCGTGACCCAGTCGGCCGCGTCGCAGCGATCGAGCCGCGGGAAATCGAGCACGATCAGGTTGAGCGCGTAGCCGCCGTGCATCATCGCCGTGAAGGCGGCCGTCTGCTTCTCGCGATTTCCCCAGACGAACGTGTGGTAGTCGAGCGGATTGGCGATCGTCACCATTTCGCCGAGGCTTTCGCGCAGCGGCTGGCGTTGTTCCTCCCTGAGTGCCCGGAAATTGACTTTGCGCCGGACGCCGGCATCCGCCACCAGCGATGCCTCGCCGCCCGAACAGCTCATCGAGGAGATATCGGCGCTGGGCAGCGGCCCATGAAGATGCAGCAGCTTCAGGGTTTCGAGCAGCTCGGGCAGCGTGTCGACGCGGCCGATGCCGAGGCGGGCGAGCAGGGCCGAGGAGACCCGGTCGTTGCCGGCCAGCGAGGCGGTGTGGGAGACGGTGGCAAGCTGGGCGGCTTCCGATTTCCCGACCTTCAGCGTGACCACGGGTTTGCGCAGCTCGCGGGCGCGGGCGGCAAGCCTTTCCAGCGCCTCGATGCTGTCGAAGCCTTCGATATGGAGACCGACGGCGGTGACGCGCGGATCCTCGAGCACGGCGCAGGCGATGTCGGAAAGGCCCGTCTGCGCCTGGTTGCCTGCCGTCATGACATAGGCCAGCGGCAGCCCGCGCTTCTGCATGGAGATATTGCATGCGATATTCGAGGACTGCGTGAGGATCGCGACGCCGCGTTCGACCCGGAGCATGCCGTGCTGGTCGGGCCAGAGCAGCGCGCCGTCCAGCATGTTGATGAAGCCGTAGCAGTTGGGGCCGACGATCGGCATGTCGCCGGCCGCCGCGACGAGCGCCTCCTGCAGGTCGTTGCCATCGGCAAGCTCGTTTGCCGCCTCGCGGAAACCGGATGCGTAGCAGACGGCACCCCCGGCGCCCCGCGTGGCGAGATCGCGGATGATCTCGATCGTGAGCGCGCGGTTGACCCCGACGAAGGAGGCATCGGGCGCCTCCGGCAGGTCGGCCACCGAGCGATAGCAGCGGCGGCCGAGGATCTCTTCTTCGCGCGGGTGGACCGGCCAGATGTCACCGGCAAAGCCCATCTTGTCGCATTGCTCGATGACGCGGCGCGCCTCCTTGCCGCCGAAGACGGCGATGGAGCGTGGGCGGATGAGACGGTCGAGGGAGCGGGCAGGGGTGGTCATTGCGTCACCTTCCGAACGCTGCCATGCCCCTCATCCGGCTGCCGCCACCTTCTCCCCGCAGGCGGGGAGAAGGGATATGCCGCGCCATTCTGCTCAACTGCAGCCACTGCGCAAAGGGCGTCCCCTCTCCCCGCGCGCGGGGAGAGGGCTAGGGTGAGGGGCAAACTGCCGAAACTAAAGCGCTGCCGCATCACTCAAGCCCCCAGCGGCCGGAGCAGATCGCGGCTGATGATGTGACGCTGGATCTCCGAGGTCCCATCCCAGATGCGCTCGACGCGGGCGTCGCGCCAGAAGCGGGCGAGCGGCAGGTCGTCCATGAGCCCCATGCCGCCATAGATCTGGATCGCCTCGTCGGTGACGCGGGCGAGCATTTCGGTGGCAAAGACCTTGGCCGAAGCGATCTCGCGGTTGGACGGCAGGCCCTGGTCGAGCCGCCAGGCGGCCGAGAGCGTCAGGAGGTCGGCCGCGTCGATCTCGGTGATCATGTCGGCAAGCTTGAAGGAGACGCCCTGATTGGCGCCGATCGGCTTGCCGAACTGCGTGCGCTCGGCCGCGTAGGAGAGCGCGTAATCGAAGGCGCGACGGGCGCGGCCGACGGAGGTGGCGGCCACGGTCAGGCGGGTGGCGTAGAGCCAGTCATTGGCAATATCGAAGCCTTTATGAACCTCGCCGAGGATCTGGGCGGAAGGCAGCCGGCAGTCGTCGAAAGTCAGGATGCAGTTCTTGTAGCCGCGATGCGAGACGGAATTGTAACCCTCGCGGATTTCGAAGCCCGGGGTGCCGCGGTCGACCAGGAAACAGGTGATCTTCTTCTTCGGTCCGCGCGGCGTCTGCTCCTCGCCGGTGGCGATGAAGACGATGACGAAATCGGCAATATCGGCATGGCTGATGAAATGCTTCGTGCCGTTGACGACCCAGTCGTCGCCGTCCGGCCGCGCGAAACATTTCATGCCGCGCACGTCGGAGCCGGCATCCGGCTCGGTCATGGCGAGCGCGTCGAACTTGTCGCCGCGGACGGCCGGGAGCAGGTATCGCTCGCGCTGATCCTCGTTGCAGGCCATCAGGATGCCGGACGGCCGCCCGAAGAAGACGGTGAGGCCCATGGACCCGCGTCCGAGCTCGCGTTCGACCAGCGTGAAGGTCAGATGGTCCAGGCCGGCGCCGCCGACCTCTTCCGGGAAGTTGCAGGCAAAGAAGCCGAGCTCCTTGCACTTGCGGGCGATTTCCAGCCCGAGTTCGCGCGGCACCACTCCGGTCCGCTCGACCTCGTTCTCATGCGGATAGATCTCGGTCTCGACGAAGGTGCGGACCGTGTCGACGATCATCTGCTGTTCTTCGGTCAGTGCGAAATTCATTGTTCTCCCTCGTCCATTCTGGTCCGCGCGGCAGATCGCTCCTCAACGATCCACTGCGGAGCTCTCGGGCAGTGTCTGCCCCTCTGCCCCTCACCCTAACCCTCTCCCCGCTCGCGGGGAGAGGGGACGTGCCCCACGGTAGATGGGGTGCAAGCGGCTGCGGCATATCCCTTCTCCCCGTCAGGACGGGGAGAAGGTGCCGGCAGGCGGATGAGGGGCTCTTATCCCGCCAACATCTCCGTCACCGCTTCTGCCCTACATGCCGCCCCGCGCCATCAGGCGCGTCCAGCTTCGCATGACCTTCCGCGATCGGCTTCAGCTTGGCCATCACCTCCGCCGGAGCCGGCACGGACTTGCCGGCCTTGGCGTCGACATGCAGCATCATCTGTTCGGCGGTGGCGATGACATCGCCCGAAGCCGCATCGTGAATGCGCGTGAAGAAGTGAATGCGCTTCTCGTCCGACGAAAGGAGCTGCAAGGTCGTATAGAGCGCCTGTCCGAGCTTGGCTTCGCCGAGATGGCGGATGTGGGTTTCGACCGTGTAGTAGCTGTGGCCGGCCTCGACATAGGCGAAGTCGACGCCGATCACCTTGAGCAGTGCATCGGAGGTGTCGCCGAAGAGCTGCAAGTAGCGATGCTCGGTCATGTGGCCGTTGTAGTCGACCCAGGCGGCGTTGACCTTGGTATCGACCAGACGCAGCGGCCCGGACGCGTCCAGGCTCTTCGACGGGCTGCCGCCCTTTTCCCAAAGCCGCTTCTCGAAATCGGCGAGCAGCTTGCCGGCACCCCAGCCTTTGCCGCCGTCGCCGGCCTTCAAGGCATGCATGATACCGACGAGGTTTTCGTCCCGGATTCGTTCGAGTTCGCGGATGGAGCGACCGGCGGCCTGCGCGTCCGATTGTGCCCCGATCTTCTCGACAAGCGCGTCGTCGAGATCGACCACGTCGGTGAATTTCGTCCAGGGCCATTTGAGGCAGGGGCCGAACTGGGCGAGGAAGTGCCGCATGCCCGCTTCGCCGCCGGCGATGCGATAAGTCTCGAAGAGACCCATCTGTGCCCAGCGCATGCCGAAGGAATAGCGCATGACGTCGTCGAGCGTCTCGGTATCGCAGATGTCATCCTGGATCAGCCAGAGCGCTTCGCGCCAGAGCGCTTCGAGCAGGCGGTCGCCGACGAAGGCCTCTATCTCCTTGGCGATGACGACGCCCTTCATGCCGATCTCGGCGACCGCTTCCTCGGCGCGTCTGATCGTTTCCGGCGAAGTCTTCCTGCCGCCGACGAGCTCCACCAGCGGCAGCAGATAGACCGGGTTATAGGGATGCGCCACGAACATGCGTTCGGGGTGCTTCATCTCGGCCTGCAGGTCGGACGGGAGCAGGCCCGAGGTGGAGGAGCCGATGAGGGCGTCGGGCCGGGCGGCCGCATCGATCTCGTTGATGACGCCGCGCTTCAACGGCAGCCGTTCGGGCACGCTTTCCTGAATCCAGTCAACGCCCTCGACCGCTTCCTGAATGCTCCTGCAGAAGGTGAATTTGCCGCGCGGCGGCAGCGGCGCCATGGTCAGCATGCCATAGGCGCGTTCCGCGTTGGCCATGACCTCGCCGATGATGCGCTCGGCTTCCGGATGCGGGTCGAAGATGTTGACGTCTATACCTGCAAGCGCAAAACGCGCAGCCCAGGCCCCGCCGATGACGCCCCCGCCGATACAGGCGGCCTTGGTGATTGTGGTCATTCCCCTCTCCTCGATTCCTTGGAATCCTAGTCTACCCCTCCAGTCGAGTATGCCCCTCACCCTAACCCTCTCCCCGCAGGCGGGGAGAGGGGACTGGGCGCCTACGGCTTGCGTCCTTCTCCCCGTTTCAACGGGGAGAAGGTGCCGGCAGGCGGATGAGGGGCCGAACTGACTCTTACCGCTTCGTCAGCTTCAGCTTCCTGCGGACCTCTTCCGGACCGATGATCTTCGCGCCCATGCTCTCGACGACGGAGACCGCTTTCTCCACGAGTTGGGCATTGGTCGCGAGCTGGCCCTTGCCGACATAGAGATTGTCTTCCAGGCCGACGCGGACGTTGCCGCCGGCAAGGACCGCGGCGGCGGGATAGGCCATGGCGTTGCGGCCGATCGAGAAGGCGGAGAAGGTCCAGTTCGAGGGCACGTTGTTGACCATGGCCATGAAGGTGTTGAGATCGTCCGGCGCGCCCCACGGAATGCCCATGCAGAGCTGGATCAGCACCGGATCCTCGATCAGGCCTTCTTCGGCGAGTTGCTTGGCGAACCACAAATGCCCGGTGTCGAAGGCCTCGATCTCCGGACGCACGCCGAGTGCGGTCATCTGCCGTGCCATCTCGCGCAGCATCGACGGCGTATTGGTCATGACGTAATCGCCCAGCGAGAAATTCATCGTGCCGCAGTCGAGCGTGCAGATTTCCGGCAGGCATTCGGCGACATGCGCGACACGTTCGGTGGCGCCGGCCATGTCCGTGCCCTTCTCGTTGACGGGGAAGGGGCTCTCGACGTTACCGAAAACGAGGTCTCCGCCCATGCCGGCGGTCAGATTGAGCACCACGTCTATATCGGCGGAGCGGATGCGATCGGTCACTTCCCTGTAGAGATCGAGCCGCCGGGCAGGCGCGCCGGTCTCGGGATCGCGGACGTGACAGTGGACGACGGCGGCACCCGCCTTGGCGGCCTCGATCGCCGACTCGGCGATCTGTTTCGGCGTGACCGGAACGTGGCTGGATTTCGAGACGGTGTCTCCGGCGCCGGTGACGGCGCATGTGATGAACACCTCGCGGTTCATGCTGAGCGGCATTGATGTCCTCCCTTTCGTTGTCCGTATTACGAGCCAGAAAGTGCGGCGCTGCTTTTCATGGATAGAACCATCCTATACATTATCGGAATTCTCTGGAGGAAGTTTTGCCTTGGACAGCAGCATCGCGCAGGCGCAGCATATTGATCTTCTGATCCTGCCGGAGACCAATCTCATCCTTGTCGCATCGGTTATCGAACCGCTGCGCGCCGCCAACCGCATCGCCGGGCGGACGCTTTACAGCTGGAGCCTGTTCAGTCCGGACGGGAGGGCGATCGAAACGAAGAGCGGCATTCCCGTTCCGGTGGCCGGCGCCTTCCGTCCGCAGCGCGAAACGGCGCCGCTCTTCGTGCTTTCCAGCTACCACTGGCAGCTCAGCGCCACCTCGCAGCTCAAGATGCTCCTGTCGCAGACGGCGCGGCACCGCGAGATGATGGCCGGCATCGAATCCGGCTCCTGGCTGCTGGCGGAGACGAGCCTCCTCGACAATTTCTCGGCCACCACCCATTGGGAGGATTTCGAGGATTTCGCCGCCGCCTATCCACAGGTGACGATGGTGCGCGAGCGTTTCGTCATCGACCGAAAACGCATCACCACCGGCGGCTCGCTGCCGACGCTGGACCTGATGCTGGAACTGATCCGCCGCGCGCATGGCTATTCGCTGGCGCTCGAAGTGTCGCGCCTTTTCATCTACGAGCAGGAACGCACCCGCGGCGACCTCCTGCAGGTACCCGCAATCGGCAACATGCGCATTCTCGACACCCGCGTCGGCGCCGCGGTCAAGCTGATGGAAGAAACGGTAGAGGCGCCGCTGACGCTCGCGCGGCTGGCGCGGCGCGTGGGGGTCAGCGCCCGGCATCTTCAGGATCTCTTCAAGGAGACGATGGGCGTCGCGCCGCACGAACACTATCTGGCGCTGCGGCTCAACGCTGCACGGCGCAAGGTCATCGAAACGCGGATGGAGTTCGCCGACATAGCGGCGATTTCCGGCTTCAACTCGTCGTCTTCATTTTCGCGCAGCTATCGCGGGCATTATCGGGAAAGCCCCAGCGAGACGCGCCGGCGGCTCAAGCTGAAAAACTGATTCAAGGGCTTCATGCGGCAACTGAGCGAAGGTGAGTTTTGCGAGTCGAATCAGCGATCTGCCGCAAGTCCCTCGAGAAAGGATTCAGCGATCAGACCACCGTCTCGCCCCCGTCCACCACGAGGATCTGTCCGGTCATGTAGGAGGAACGGTCGGAAACAAGGAAGAGGATCGACTCGGCGATCTCGTCGACGCTCGCCCAGCGGCCGAGCGGAACCCTCTCGCGGATATAGGCTTCGATGGCCTCGCGCCCGCCCATCTGGTCGATGAAGGGTTCGTTGAAGGGCGTGTCGACCCAGCCGGGGCAAAGAGCGTTCACCCTGACGCCGTATTTCGCATAGTCGCCCGCCATCTGCCGGGTCATGGCGATGACTGCGTGTTTCGTCGTCGTATAGGCGATCATCTCACGATCGTAGAGAACGCCTGACGAGGAAGACGTGTTGACGATCACGCCGCGGCCTGCCTTCTTCATCGAGGGCATGACGAGGCGGGCGGCCATGAAATGGGCGCGGACGTTGAGGTTCCAGGACCGGTCGAAACCCGCCACCTCGACCTCTTCCAGGTCGCCGGCGACCTGCGCGCCGGCGTGATTGTGCAGGATGTCGATCCGTCCGTGCCGGTAGAGAATATCGGCAATGCCGTCCGCAAGCGCATCGTCGTCGGTGACGTCGACCGCGAGCGCTTCAGCGCTGCCGCCCCCGGCGGCGATCGCTGCCACGGTGTCGCCTGCGGCTTCCACGCTGCGGTCGACGACCACCACATGTGCGCCTTCGCGGGCCATGATGGCGGCACCCGCCCGGCCGATTCCGGAGCCCGCTCCGGTCACGATCGCGATCCGGTTGTTCAGGATCATTGTTTCACTCCCCGGATTTGCTTTTCTTTTCGCGCATGAGCACGCGGGCGGTCAGGATAAGTAGCAGCGAGGCGACCAGGACCAGGGTCGCGATCGCGTTGATTTCCGGCGTCACCCCGCGGCGGATCGAGGCGAAGACATAGATCGGCAGGGTCGTCTTCGAGCCGGCGACGAAGAAGGCGATGATGAAGTCGTCGAAGGAGAAGGTGAAAGCGAGGAGAAAGCCCGCGAGGATCGACGGCAGGATCTGCGGCAGCACGATCAGCCTGAAAGTGGTGAGCGGCGTCGCATAGAGGTCGCCTGACGCCTCGACGATGTCGCGGCCGAGGCTCGCGATGCGCGCCTTGACGATCATGGTGACGAGCGCCATCGAGAAGAGCCCATGGGCGGCGATGATGGAGCCGTAACCGAGTCCCAGTTGCGGCGGCTGCTCGTCGGGCCAGAGGGCTGCGATCGTCGGGTTGACGAAGGAGAAGACCGCGACGAGTGCGACCAGTGTCGCGATGCCGATGACGACGCCCGGGACGACGATCGCCGCGGCGAAGAGTGCATCGAAGAGCGCCCGCATGCGAGAGCCAAGCCGCTCCATGCCCAGTGCGGCCATGGTGCCGAAGACGGCGGCAAGCGTGGCGCTGGTGAACGCGATGATCAGGCTGTTCTGCAGCGCCGAGATGAGAAATGTGTTGCCGAGCGCCTTGCCGTACCAGGCGAGCGAAAAGCCCGTGAACTCGCTCGCATTGCGGCCGGCATTGAACGAGAAGAGCACGACCAGCGCGATCGGCGCATAAAGGAAGAGATAGACGGAGGAGATGAAGGCGCGCATCAGACGAGATCCACCTGTCTTGTTCCGGCGACCTTCCAGGCGATTCGCATCGCCACCATGAGGACGACGACGACGACGGCGACGAGGGTCACCGCGATCGCCGATCCGAAGGGCCAGTTCCGCGACTGCAGGAAGAGATCGACCAGCGCATTGCCGATGAAGAAGACCTTGCCGCCGCCGAGCAGCTGCGGGATCAGATACTCGCCGAGAAGCAGGATGGTGACGAGCGCGACGCCCGTCATGACGCCCGGCAGCGACAGCGGCAGAGTGACGCCGAGAAAGGTGGAGACGGGCTTGCCGCCAAGATCGGCGGAAGCCTCCAACAGGCGGCGGTCGAGCCTTTCCAGGCTCACATAGATCGGCATGATCATCAGCGGCAGATAGCCGTAGACGATGCCGAGCAGCACGGCGCCGGGCGTGTTCAGCATGCGGACGTCCTCGATGCCGATCATCGACAGGAGATTGGGAATGCCGCGCGAGCCGAGGATGTACATCCAGGCATAGGTACGCACGAGCAGGCTCGTCCAGAACGGAACGACGACAAGCGAGACGAGGATGAGTCGGTAGCGCGGGTTTGCCTTGACGGCGAGGTAATAGGCGACCGGATAGGCGACGACGAGGCAGAGCAGGGCGCCGGCCGGGGCGAGCATCAGCGTATTCCAGAACGCGGCCGCCCGCGTCGGCAGATTGGCGAACTGCGCAAAGGTGAAAGCCGGCTGGTATCCGCCTTCAGGCGCCCGCTCGCCAAAGGCGAAAACGAGCATGGCGATGAATGGGAGAACCAGGAAGACGTTGAGCCACACGGCCGCCGGCGCAATCAACGCCGCCGTAACCAGGTTCCTCTTCGTGTTCGTTGCCACGCGCATGATTTGTCCGTCAGAATGCGTGTTGAGATAGCCCCTCATCCGGCCTGCCGGCCACCTTCTCCCCGCAAGCGGGGCGAAGGGGACTCGCGGCGGCCGCGAGCCTGTCCCCTCTCCCTGCGAGCGGGGAGAGGGCTAGGGTGAGGGGCAAATTGCGAGCTCAAGCCGATTTGAAACGCGCCATCAGCTCGGCGCGGCCCGGATCCGTCAGCGTCACCGCGGCGCCGAACTCGAGCGGGGTGAGGGCCGCTTCGTCCGGATAGACGATCTTGTTCGAGGTGACATCGGCCGGAAGCAGCTTCATGACGCGGCTGTCGGTCGTCGGCGCGCCGTTGGCGATGTGTTCCTTCACGGCGTTTGCCGGGGTCATCAGGTAATCGAGCAAGGCGTAGCCGGCGGGTTTGTTCGCTGCACTCTTCGGGATCGCGTAGAAATCCGACCAGATCTCGCCCCCGTCCTTGCCGAGCACGAACTTGATCTCCGGCATGTCGCGATTGAGTTGGGCCCCGTCATTGGTCCAGCACATCGTCATCCAGGCATCGGTCGCGCGCATCGACGGCTGATAGTCGCTGTTGATGGCATAGAGATGCGGCTTGACCTTGATCAGCAGCTCTTCGGCCTTGGCGAGCTCTTCGGCCTTGATCGAATTGAAGGAGAAGCCGAGCGAGACCAGCGCATTGCCGATCGTGGTGAGCTGATAGTCGTGCACCATGGCACGGCCATCGGCTTCCGTCATCGCAATCTCGAAGAAGTCCTTCCAGCTCGCAACCGGCGCCTTGATCTTGTCGGAGTTCACGGCGATCCCGGTGGTTCCCCAGTTCTTCGGCACGGCATAGGTCTTGCCGTCGACACTGCCTTCATTGGTGAAGCGGGCATTTTCCGTCGAGGCGTCGTAGTTGGGCAGCTTGGAAAGATCGAGCTCGTCGATCAGGCCGAGCTTCACATAGGTCGAGATCGTGTAGTTCGTGGGCACGAAGAGGTCCCAGCCGGTGCCGCCCGCCTGCAGCTTCGCCAGCATTTCCTCGTTCGAACCGAAGACGTTGACTTCGACCGCGACGCCGGTCGCGGCGGTGAAGGCTTCGAAGGTGGCGGGGTCGTGATAGTTCGGCCAGGTGGCGATCGACATCTGCGTGCCGAGGTCGCCGGCGGCGTAAGCGGCGGAGTTGAAGAGGCCGGGCTGGCGCGCCAATACGGCCGTCGCGAGGCCGAGGCCGGTGACGCCAAGGAAGTGGCGACGCGAAACGGAGCCGCGCTTCAGGCGCATCAGCTCGTCGGCAAGCTTGTCCGCGGTGATCGGGGCATTCTCTCTGTACCACTTGGTCATGATGCTGTTCCCTTATCGTTGACGTCAATGGATTGCGGCAGATCGGGCCTTCAGGCCGGAAAGACATGCATTGCATTCGGGTCGAAGCTGAGCCCGATCCTTTCGCCGGGTTCGGCGAGATCGCTGTCGTTCAGGCTGCGGCGGTCGGCGGTAACGAGAAAATCGCCGAGGCCCTCGACCTCGACCGAATATTCGACGGACGAGCCCAGGAAGATGCGGTGGGTCACCGTGCCCCGCAGCGCAGCGCTGCCGTCGCGCACCAGGCTTATCGCCTCCGGGCGCAGCGCCACCATGACCGGGCCTGCCGTGCCGTTGGCGCGGGCAGGCTTGGCAAGTCCGACGCCATTGGCGAGGAGGACCGCGCCGGCGCCGGGTTCGATCGTCCCGGCGATGCGGTTGGTCTTGCCGACGAAGTCGGCGACGAAGAGGCTTGCCGGGCGGTCGTAGATCTCCTGCGGCGGCCCGATCTGCACGATGCGGCCAGTGCTCATGACGCAGACGAAGTCGCTCATAGAGAGCGCCTCTTCCTGATCGTGCGTGACGAGCACGAAGGTGATGCCGAGCTCGCGCTGCAGGCTCTGCAGCTCGATCTGCATGGCGGTGCGCAGCTTCTTGTCGAGCGCTGCGAGCGGCTCGTCGAGGAGCAGCACCTTCGGCTTGTTGACGATGGCGCGGGCGAGCGCCACGCGCTGCTGTTGTCCGCCGGACATTTCGTGGATGCGGCGCTTGCCGAAGCCGCCGAGTCGGACCATCTCCAGCGCCTCCTGGGCGCGCCGGGTGATCTCGGCCGCCGAGATACGGGGACGCATCTGCTTCAAGCCGTAGGCGACGTTCTGCTCGACATCGAGATGCGGGAAAAGCGCATATTGCTGGAACACCATGTTGACCGGCCGGCGATAGGCAGGCACGCCGTTCATCGGCTGGCCGCCGATATAGACCACGCCTTCGCTCGGCTGCTCGAAGCCGCCGATCATGCGCAGGCATGTGGTCTTGCCGCAGCCGGATGGGCCGAGCAGCGCAACGAAGGCGCCCTTCGGCACCGTCAGGTTGATGTCCGATACCGCCGTCACGCTGCCATAGCGTTTGGCGACCGAACGGAATTCGATGTCGTTCGTCGAAGCGGATGTCACGTCTGTTCCCTGCGGTCGTTCTTGGAATTGCTCGCGGTTCATGCACCGCCGCTTCCACCGTCATTATCGGATAGCCTAGTCAAAAGCGCCCGGGCCGGTATATACCCCAAGAGAGGTATTTCAACCCAAAGCGCCCTGTGGAAGGAGTATACCCCAGAGCGGCGGAGCGAGCCGGGAGAACCGTTTGGGCATCGACCTCGACAGACTTTTTCAGGCGATGGCGCCGCTGGTAAACGGCGCGCCGATGGATGACGAGGCTGTCGGCTGCACATTCCGGGGACTGATGTCCACCTTGATGACGTTCGATTATGTCGTCGTCTTCGCCTACAGGGGAAAAGAACCGCCGCTCGACCTTTACAGTACGTTCGACGCCGAGGATCACGTGCTCTTCGTGAGCCTCTATCAGGCCGGACCTTATCTGCTCGATCCGTTCTATCACGCCGCTCGTGCCCCCAAGCCCGGCGTGTGGCGCATGCGGGAACTGGCGCCCGACCGTTTCTTCTCGAGCGAATACTACCGGACCTACTACGTCCAGACGGGGCTTGCCGAGGAGGTCGGCTTCTTCGTGCCGGTCAGCGAACAGGTCACCGTCGTCCTCTCATTGATGCGGCGGGAGGCGACGGGCGTCTTCAGCGCGACGGAATTCGCACTGCTGAAGAAGGCGGAGCCGCTGGTGGCCGCTTTCGTGCGCCATCATTGGGCGGAACTCGACCGTCGCTTCGATACGGCGCTCGCGAAAAAGGGCAGGGGCCGCCGGAAGGCGGCGCATCCGCCGGCAGACGGGGTCTGGCGGCATCTCAACCTCACCGAGCGGGAAGCCGCCATCATCGAACTCGTGCTTCAGGGGCATTCTTCCGAATCGATCGGATTGAAGCTCGGCATCTCGACGGGCACGGTCAAAGTCCACCGCCGCAACGTCTATCGGAAGCTCGGCATTTCCTCGCAAACCCAGCTCCTGTCTCTCTACATCAAGAATCTCGGTCAGTAGAGAGACCGGCCTCCGCTTCTCCCGCTCACCAGACTCCCTTGGCTTTTCGAAAACTCAGCGGAACGCATCGCCCGATGTGCCCGCGTTTTTTCTGCATGCCACCAACTGAGACTTGACAATTTTTTCAACCCATGAAAATTATTTCATATCGAGATAAAAATATCATGCGCTGCAAAAATTATCATGCAATGCAGCATGGGTGGAGGATATGGCGATCATCGGCGGAATGGCTGTCCGTGACGACGAGGCGAGCATGGCGACCCGCGCCGCCTGGCTGCATTACGCGGGCGGGCTGACCCAGGCCGAGGTCGCCAAGCGTCTGGGACTGACGTCGCTCAAAGCGCACCGGCTGATCATGAAGGCCAATCAGGAAGGCTTGGTGAAAGTCTATATCGACGGGGACGTTTCCGAATGTGTCGAGCTGGAGCAGAAGCTTTCCAGCCGTTACGGCCTGGACTATTGCGAGGTGGTCCCGGACTTCGACAGCGACGACCTGCCGCTGAAGGCGCTCGGCATCTCCGGGGCACAGTTTCTCAGGCGCGAGATCGAGCGCGGAGAGACGGCGCTGATCGGCGTCGGCCACGGACGCACGCTCGCAGCCAGCATCGAGTACATGCCGCGCACGGCGAGCAACAATACGCGCTTCGTTTCGCTGCTCGGCGGGCTCACGCGAAAATTCTCCGCCAATCCGCATGACGTGATCCACCGCCTGGCAGAGCGCACGGGCGCCGAAGCCTATGTGATGCCGGTGCCGTTCTTCGCCAACACGGTCGAGGATCGCGATGTCCTTTTCAGCCAGCGCGGCGTGCGTGAGGTCTTCGATCTCGCGAAGTCGGCCGACCTTCTGATGGTCGGAATCGGCACGGCCGAGCGCGAGGCGTCGCTTGTGGCGACCGGGATGATCGAGATGCGCGAAATAGCGGAGATTCAGAAAGCGGGCGGCGTCGGCGAGCTGCTCGGCCACTTCTTCGACGAGAAGGGCAGGCCGATCGAGACCGCGCTTTCGAACCGCACTTTCACGCTTGGCCGGCAGGACCTGAAGAACCGCCGCACCGTGGCGATTGCCGGGGGCAGGGTCAAGACGCGCCCTATACGCGCGGTCCTGGAGAGCGGATTCCTGAGCGGGCTCATCACGGACGAGCGCACTGCGCAGACGCTGGCCGCTTGAGAAACATGGGCCGAGGAGCGACGAAAATCGGCGCTGCGGTCCGGGGAGGCAATACCGGTTGGGTAGCCGGCAGCTCAGTCGAGCAGTTTTACCCGTAGTGGAGGAGAGAACAGATGTACGACAAGGAGAAAGACCTCATTGGCGCATTCCTGCGCGGAGAGGTGGACCGTCGCGGCCTGTTGAAGGGCCTTGGCGCGGCAGGCCTGACGGCGGGCACCGCCGGCACCCTGTTCAACATGATGTCGACCCAGGCGCTTGCCGCCGACTTCGACTGGAAGGCACATTCCGGCAAGTCGCTGAAGCTGCTCCTGAACAAGCATCCTTATGCGGATGCGATGATCGCCAATCTTCAGGCGTTCAAGGACCTGACCGGCATCGAAGTCACCTATGACGTCTTCCCGGAGGATGTCTATTTCGACAAGGTGACGGCGGCGCTCTCTTCCGGCTCGTCGGAATACGACGCCTTCATGACCGGCGCCTATATGACCTGGACCTACGGTCCGGCCGGCTGGATCACGGACCTCAACGAGTGGATCAAGGATCCGGCGAAGACAAATCCGCAATATGGCTGGGACGACTTCCTGCCGGGCGTCAAGGCTTCCTGCGCATGGAACGGCCAGCCGGGCGGTGCGCTCGGTTCGGAAGATGCCAAGCAATGGTGCATTCCGTGGGGCTACGAGCAGAACAACCTCTCCTATAACCAGGAGATGTTCGAAAAGGTCGGCGCCAGCGTTCCGAAGAACCTCGATGAACTCGTCGCCACCGCGGCAAAGCTCAACAAGGACGTAGGCGGCGGCGTCTACGGCATCGGCGTGCGCGGTTCCCGTTCCTGGGCGACCATCCATCCGGGCTTCCTTTCCGGCTACGCCAATTTCGGCCAGAAGGATCTGAACGTCTCGGAGGACGGCAAGCTTTCGGCCGCGATGAACACGGCGGAATCCAAGGCCTTCCACGCAAAATGGGTGCAGATGATCCAGGAAAGCGGCCCCAAGGACTGGTCGACCTATACCTGGTATCAGGTCGGCACGGACCTCGGCGCCGGCGCCTCCGCCATGATCTACGACGCCGACATTCTCGGCTATTTCATGAACGGCGGCGACAACAAGATGGCAGGCAAGCTCGCTTACGCTCCGTTTGCCGCCAACCCGGAGGCAAAGGCTCCGACGCCGAACATCTGGATCTGGTCGCTGGCCATGTCCAACTTCGCGAAGGACAAGGATGCGACCTGGTATTTCCTGCAATGGGCATCGGGTCTCGAGCACGCGATCTTCGGCGCGACCAAGATGGACTTCGTCAACCCGGTCCGGGCATCGGTCTGGAAGGACGAGATCTTCCGCGAGCGGCTGAACAAGAGCTATCCGGGATACGTGGAAATGCACGACGTTTCGGCGCCGGGCGCGAAGATCCACTTCACCCCCCAGCCGCTTTTCTTCGACCTCACCACCGAATGGGCGGCGACGCTGCAGAAAATGGTGGCGAAGGAAGTGCCGGTCGACGAGGGTCTCGACAGGCTTGTCGAGAGCATCAACCGGCAGCTCGCGGAAGCCGGGCTCGGCTGATCGCACTCCCGGCTTGGAACGGAAGCGGGCGGACATCATCGGACGTCGCCTTCCGCTCCAGGCCAGCCCGCCGCCGGCGGGCCGCCGTTTCGGCACGAAAAACAGATGGAAGAGGGGGTCTGGCTGCGCCGGCCGCGGCCGACCCCTTATGTCATAGACACAGGCATTTAGACGGAGCTGGCCATGGCTTCAGTAACGCACTCCAGCCCAAGGGGCAGCAGGTTCAGGATCAGCAAGAGGGCCTTGCCCTATGTGCTCTCCCTGCCGGCGCTTCTCGTGTGCATCGGTATCCTGATCCCGTTCTTCACGGCGGTGATCTATTCCTTCCAGCGCTACCGGCTCAGCCAGCCCTGGGCACGCCAGTTCAACTGGGGTGAGAACTATCTGAACTTCTTCACCGATCCGGGCTTCTGGAACACGCTGAAGATCTCGCTGCTCTATGCCGGCGTCACCGTGACCCTGGAGCTGCTGCTCGGTCTCGGCATTGCGCTGCTCCTGCAGCGCCGCTCCACGGTCAACAACTTCATCTCGATCATGCTGCTCCTGCCGCTGATGACGGCGCCGGCGCTTGCGGCGCTGATGTGGAAGCTGATGACCAATCCCGGCTTCGGGATCCTGAGCTATCTCGCAAGTCTCGTGGGCCTCGAGAACTTCCGCTGGGCATCGTCGCCGGACACGGCGCTGCTGACCGTCGTGCTCGTGGACATCTGGGTCTATACGCCCTTCATCATGATCCTGCTGCTCGCCGGCCTGCGCTCGCTGCCGACGCAGCCATTCGAAGCCGCCGCGCTCGACGGCGTGCCGCGCAGCTTCGTCTTTTTCCGCATCACCCTGCCGATGCTCACGCCCTATATCCTGACTGCGACGCTCTTCCGGCTGCTCGATTCGATCCAGCAGTTCGACATCATCTACGCGATGACGCAGGGCGGACCCGGGGACACGCTGACGGTCTTCCAGGTCGAGGCTTACCTCAACTTCTTCCAGTCGACCAATGTGGGGCGTTCCGCGGCGCTGCTGATCATCCTGTGGGCGATCACCTACGCGCTCTCGAACATCTTCATCAAGAACTGGCTCCGGCTGCGCGAACGCGCCCGCGGCGAAGCGTAAGGAGGCCGAAAATGGAAACCACCTCTCCGATCGAAAGGCTCCTGCGCGGCGTCGCGCTGACCCTGGTCGTCGTCTTCTTCATGTTCCCGATCGTCTGGATCTTCCTCATGTCGTTCCAGACGAACGAGACGATCCTGAGAATACCCCCATCGGTGGTCTTCACGCCGACGCTCGAGAATTATGCGGCGCTGATCACCGGCAAACTCCAGACCGCTTCCGGCACGCTCGATATCGCCTTCATGCGCAATCTCGGCAATTCTGTCCTGCTGTCGGTCGCTTCCGTAGCGCTGGCGCTGGTCCTCGGCGTGCCGGCGGCCTATGCCTTCGCGCGGCACAAGTTCAGGGGGTCGGAGGACATTGCCTTCACGCTGCTCTCCTTCCGCTTTGCGCCGCCGCTGCTCGTGCTGCTGCCCTTGACGCAGTATTTTCAGTGGCTCGGCCTCTCGAACACCTATTTCGGTCTCATCTGGATCTATCAGCTGATCTGCCTGCCGCTCATTCTCTGGATCGTGCGCGGCTATTTCGAGGATATCTCGGCCGATGTCGAATATGCCTATCGCATCGCCGGCCACTCCTGGTTCTCGACGTTCCGCAAGATCGCCCTGCCGCTGGCAGGTCCCGGGATCGCAGCGGCCGGTCTGCTCGCCTTCATCTTCGCCTGGAACAATTTCGTGTTCGCCCTGGTGCTGGCTTCCGCAGACAAGCAGCCGGTGACGGTCGGCGCGCTGGCCTTCGTCACGGCCTCGGGCATCCAGTACGGCCAGATCGCCGCCGCGATCGTGCTCTCGATCACGCCGACGCTCGCACTCGCACTCTACGCCCAGCGCTACCTCGTCGAAGGCCTGTCGCTCGGTGCGGTGAAGGGATAATCGAATGACAACGCTGCAACTGAAAAACATCGTCAAGCGCTACAAGAGCCAGACGGTCCTGGACGATCTTTCGCTCGACGTGGCCAATGGCGAGCGACTGGTGCTCTTCGGTCCGTCCGGTTCCGGCAAGACCGTTCTGCTTCGGCTGATCGCCGGCGTCATCGAACCGGATGGCGGCCGGGTCCTGATCGGCGGCGAGGACATGACGGACGTGGACGCGGAACATCGCGGCCTCGGCATGGCGTTCCAGAACTTTGCGCTGTTCCCGCATATGAGTGCTTTCGACAACATCGCCAGCGCGCTGACCTCGCGGAAGTCGTCCAGGGATACGATCGCCGCCGGCGTGCACAAAGTCGCAAAGCTCCTGAAGATCGATCATGTGCTGAGCCATCATCCGAAGGCGCTCTCCAACGGCCAGAAGCAGCGCACGGCGCTTGCACGCGCCCTCGTGGGCTCGCCGCCGCTGCTGCTCCTCGACGATCCGCTTCGCAACGTCGACGCCAAGCTGCGCTTCGAGATGAGGCTGGAACTGCCGCGCCTGCTTGCCGCTCAAGGGGCGACCGTCATCTACGTCACGCAGGACTACAAGGAGGCAATGGCGCTCGGCGACCGCATCGCGGTCATGGCGTATGGGCGTATCCGCCAGATCGGCACGCCGGCGGAAATCTACAACGCGCCTGCCGACATCGAGATCGCCCGGCTCTTCGGCGATCCGACCATCAACCTGCTCGATGTCGTGCCGCAGCGCGGTCCGGACGGCGCCTTCGTCGAACTCTCCGACATGCGGCTGCGCCTGCCGGGCTTCGGCGCGGAAATTATCGAAAAGCAGTGCGTCCTCGGCCTGCGCCCCGAGACGATCGCTTTTGCCGAAGCCAGCGCGCATGGTGCGATTCCGGTGACCGTCGAGGCGGAAACGCCGCTCAACGAGAAGACCGTGACGCTGGCGCTGACCGCCCGCGGCCGCGAGATACTGGTGTCCCGCCCTGCCGGCACCCCCGGCCCGGTCGCCGGACCGGCGCATATCGCAGTCGACGGTCGGGCGGCCTTTCTGTTCGACAAGGCGACGGGTCAGCGCATCCTTCCTTCCGAACTGGCATCCAAGCGCGATGGAGAAGCGGCATGAACGCTACCGCTCTTTTGATCGACAACGTCGACAAGTTCTATGGTCCGGTCGACTACGGCGTTCACGCCGTGAAGCAGCTGAACATGGAGGTGAAGAAGGGTGAGATCATCGCGCTTCTGGGCTCCTCCGGCTGCGGCAAGACCTCGACCCTTCGAATGATCGCCGGCTTCGAACCGGTATCGCGCGGCACGATTTCGGTCGCCGGCCGGCAGGTGCATATGCTTGCGCCGGTCCGCCGCAACGTCGCCATGGCCTTCGAGGGCTATTCGCTCTATCCGCCGCTGACGGTACGCGAAAACATAGCTTTTGCGCTCAAGGCGTCGAAGCTTTCGCAGAGCGTCGTCGAAGAGAAGGTAGCGAGCATCGCCAAGCTGCTCGAGATCGAGGATATTCTCGGGCGTTATCCGAGTTCGATTTCCGGCGGCCAGCAGCAGAGGGCGTCCCTAGGGCGTGCGCTCATCCGCGATGCCGACCTGCATCTCCTCGACGAGCCGATGGGCCAGCTCGAGCCGCAATTGCGCGCCGTGCTGCGCGGCCGCATCAAGCACTACATCAAGGAGCGCGGGCTGACCGCCATCCTCGTCACCCACGACCAGACCGAGGCGAATGCGCTCGCCGACCGGATCGCCGTCATGGAAGGCGGGGTGCTGCAGCAGTTCGACACGCCCCAGAAGATCAAGGAACGGCCGGCGAATCTCTTCACCGGAACCTTCGTCGGCGAGCCGCCGATGAACGTCTTCGAGGCCAGCATCAGCGGCACGGATGCTCGCGTGACCTTCGGCCTCAAGGACGGCGTCCGGCTCGAGTATCAGGCCGCCGATTTCTCCCATGCCGTCCGCGATGCGCTGATGAAGCGCCAGAATGTGGTTCTCGGCATCCGGCCCTATTCCGTCCGGCGCAGTGCAGACGGGGTGACGGGACGCGTTGCCGTCAATCAATGGCTCGGCGACCAGACCCATATCGCGGCCGATTTCGCCGGCGGCACCATGGTGCTGGTCGAACATGATCGTACCAGCCTGGAGATCGGTCAGCCGATCGGCATCCGGCTCGACCCTGCAAGCCTGCACGTGTTCGACAGCGAGAGCGGTATGGCGATCTCGCACGGCGAGGAGCTCGCCTGATGCGCGACATCCTCATCGGCATCGATGCCGGGACGTCCGTCATCAAGTCGGTCGCCTTCGATCTCGGCGGCCGGCAGCTGGCGATGACGGCGGTTCCGAACAGCTATGAGGCGGTGGGCCGCACCGGCAGCGTTCAGGAGTTGCGGCGTACCTGGACGGACACAGTCAAAACCCTGGTCGAGCTCTCGGCCAGGATCGAGAACCTCCCTGGCCGTGTTGCCGCCATCGCGGTGACCGGTCAGGGGGACGGCACCTGGATGATCGACAGAGAGGGCGAACCGGTGGGCAAGGGCTGGCTCTGGCTCGATGCGCGCGCGAGCGCAATCGTCGAGCGCCTGCGTGCCGAAAGCGGCGATGCGGAGCGTTTCTCGCGCACCGGCTCGGGTCTTGCCGCCTGCCAGCAGGGCCCGCAGTTGCGCTGGATGAAGGATCATGCGCCGGAGATGCTGCAAGGCGCTGCGACCGCTTTCCATTGCAAGGACTGGCTCTATTTCAATCTCACGGACAAGCGCGCGACCGATCCCTCGGAAGCGAATTTCACCTTCGGCGATTTCCGCAAGCGCCAGTATTCCGATGAGGTGATCGACTTTCTCGGTCTCAACGAACTCAAGCACCTGCTGCCGGAAATCGTCGACGGGGCGAGCACGCATCACCCTCTCTCGGCCGCCGCCGCGGCTGCCACGGGCTTGCCGGCGGGGACGCCGGTGGTGCTCGGCTATGTCGACGTCGTCTGCACGGCGCTCGGCGCGGGCCTTTACGATCCCGGAACCGACACGGGCTGCTCGATCATAGGCTCCACGGGCATGCACATGCGTCTGGCGGCCGGCGCCGACGATGTCCGGCTCAACCAGGATCACACCGGCTACACCATGTGCATGCCGATACCCGGCACCTATGCGCAGATGCAGTCGAATATGGCGGCGACGCTCAATATCGACTGGATCCTGCAGTTCGCGGGAGGTCTCCTGAAGGGCATGGGGATCGAGAAATCGAAGAACGATCTGCTCGCCCATGTGGACGGCTGGCTTTCCGAGGCGAACGAGACTCCGCTTCTCTTCCAGCCCTATATTTCGGAGGCCGGTGAGCGCGGCCCCTTTGTCGATGCCTCGGCCCGCGCCTCCTTCGTCGGGCTTTCGATCAACCACGGCTTCGGGGACATGGTGCGCGCGGTCTTCGACGGCCTCGCCTTTGCCTCGCGGGACTGTTACGCCGCGATGGGGCCGCTGCCGGCCTGCGTTCGTCTGTCGGGAGGAGCTGCGCGCAGCGCCTCGCTACGCCGCATTCTCGGCGGGGCTCTCGGCGCCAGCATCCAGACCAGCGAACGCGAGGAGGCGGGTGCCGCCGGTGCGGCGATGATCGCCGCCGTCTCTCTGGGCATCTATCCCTCCATGGCCGACTGCGTCCGCGAATGGGTGCGGCCGCACCATCGGCCGGCAGAACCCGCGGATGAAGAGCTCGCGCGCCGCTATGACGCGCTTTTCCCCGCTTACAAGCAGTCGCGCCTCGCGCTTCAACCCGTCTGGCATGCGCTCTCCCACGCAGCCGGAACGGGAAACCAACAGGAAAGACCGCAATGAAGAAGATAGCCATTATCGGCGACCGGTTCATGCTGCCGGATGTTTTTCGCGACAAGATCGTCGAGGCATGCGGCGACGAGCATGAGATAAGCATGCTCGAGCTGCCCTGGCCGGACGTGCCGATGGAGCACGGCTATGCCGTCGAGGGGATGGACGGCCTCAAGGAATATCTCGGCAAGCCCGGGGACATCGTCGACTTCGTCGGCGATGCCGAAATCCTCGTGACGCAGCTTGCGCCGCTGTCCCGAACCATGCTGGCCGACCTGCCGGGATTGAAGCTCGTCGCCGTCTCGCGCGGCGGTCCGGTCAATATCGACATGAAAGCCGCTCGCGAGGCGGGCGTCCTCGTCGTCAATACGCCCGGCCGCAATGCGAGCGCCGTCGCCGAATTCACGATCGGTGCCATCCTCGCGGAGACGCGCCTCATCCGCGTGGGGCACGAGGCGCTGAGGCGAAGCGAATGGCGGGGCGATCTCTACCGCGCCGACCGCACCGGCCGCGAGCTTTCCGAAATGGCGGTCGGCGTCATCGGCTACGGCAATATCGGCACCAAGGTGGTCCGGCTGCTTCGTGCTTTCGGCACCAAGGTGCTCGTCCACGATCCTTATGTGCAGCTCAGCGCCGAAGACCGGAATGCCGGCGTCGAACACGTCGCGTTGGACGAACTGCTTGCCCGCGCCGACCTGGTTACGCTTCATCCGCGCGTCAGCGAAGAGACGAAGAACATGATGAATGCGGAGACCTTCGCGAAGATGAAGCCGGGGGCGATATTCGTGAACACGGCCCGCGGGCCGCTCTGCGACTATGACGCGCTTTACGAGAATCTCGTCAGCGGCCATCTCGCAAGCGCGATGCTGGAGACCTTTGCCGTCGAGCCCGTGCCGGAAGACTGGCCGCTCTTGAAACTTCCCAATGTGACGCTGACGCCGCATATAGCGGGCGCGTCGGTGCGCACCGTGACCTATGCGGCGGAAATGGCCGCAGAGGAAGTGCGCCGCTACATCGCCGGCCTGCCGCCGGTCAATCCGTGCTGAGGTAGGACGATGAACGAACTTCAACTGCGCCAGTCGATCATCGACCATTGCCGCCACATGAATGCGATCGGCCTCAACCAGGGCACTTCGGGCAATATCAGCCTGCGCCACGGCGGCACGATGCTGATCACCCCGTCTGCGATCCCCTATGCCGAGATGACGCCGGACATGATCGTCGCCATGCCGATCGAGGGCGAGTATGGCGCCTGGGCAGGGCCGAAGAAGCCCTCGGTCGAATGGCCCTTCCACCTCGACATTCTGCGGGCGCGGCCGGATGTCGGCGCCGTCGTTCATACCCACGCGACCTTCTCGACGATCCTCGCGATGGCGCGCAAGCCGATTCCCGCCTGTCACTACATGATCGCCGCCTTCGGCGGTTCCGACGTGCGCGTCGCCGATTACGCCCGCTATGGCACGAAGGCGCTGTCGGAAAACGTGCTGAAGGCGATGGAGGGGCGTTCCGCCTGCCTCATGGCCAATCACGGCATGATCGCGACCGGTTCGAGCCTGGAAAAGGCGATGTGGGCGGCGGTCGAGCTCGAGACGATCGCCAAGCAATATTACCACGCGCTCCTGATCGGCGGTCCGGTGGTCCTGCCGCAGGAGGAAATCGCCGGCGTCATGGAGGGATTTGCCACTTACGGCCATCAGGACAAACCCAAGGGCGAGGCCGCCTGACCGCATGACGACGACAGGAGACAAGCACGTGAGTTCCGAAACCGGCACATACGACCTTTTCGTCATCGGCGGCGGCATCAACGGGGCGGGCATTGCCCGCGACGCGGCAGGGCGGGGGCTCTCGGTCCTCCTCTGCGAGAAGGACGATCTGGCGCAGGGCACGAGTTCCCGCTCCGGCAAGCTCGTCCATGGCGGCTTACGCTACCTCGAATATTACGAGTTCCGCCTGGTGCGCGAAGCCCTGATCGAGCGCGAGGTTCTGCTGGAATCCGCACCTCACATCATCTGGCCGATGCGTTTCGTGCTGCCGCACAATCCCGCCGACCGGCCGGCCTGGCTCGTGCGGCTCGGCCTCTTCCTCTACGATCACCTGGGCGGCCGCAAGCGTCTCCCCGGCACGCGGGTGCTCAACCTGCGCACGGCCCCGGAAGGCGCTGCGATCAAGCCGGCCTATCGCAAGGCCTTCGAATATTCCGACTGTTGGGTGGACGATGCCCGACTCGTGGTGTTGAACGCGCTCGACGCGAAAAAGAAAGGCGCCCGGATACTGACCCGCACCGCCTGCACCAGTATTCGCCGGCGCGGCGACCTCTGGCACGTCGAGATGACCGATGCGGAGACCGGCGCGAAGACGGAGGCCAAGGCGCGCTGCGTGGTCAACACCGCCGGGCCTTGGGTCAACGACGTGATCGGCCGGGTTGCCGGACTGAATTCGAGCCGCAGCGTGCGCCTCGTCAAGGGCAGCCACATCGTCGTGCCGAAGTTCTGGGAGGGGCGGCAAGCCTATCTCGTCCAGAACCCAGACAAGCGCGTGATTTTCATCAATCCCTATCAGAACGATCTGGCGCTGATCGGCACCACGGATATTCCCTATGACGGGCGGCCTGAGGACGTCACGGCCGACGAAAACGAGGTCGCCTACCTCCTGAAATCGGTGAACCGCTATTTCAAGCAGCAATTGGCGCCGGGCGACATCCTTCACAGCTTCTCGGGTGTGCGTCCGCTTTACGACGACAATGCCGAAAATCCGTCGGCGGTGACACGCGACTATATTTTCGAGCTCGACGCCGCCGGGAAGGAAGCGCCGCTGCTCTCGGTGTTCGGCGGCAAGATCACGACCTTCCGCAAGCTCTCCGAGCACGCGCTCGAACGGTTGAGGCCTTTCTTTCCCACGATGGGCCCGGCCTGGACGGCGCGTGCGCATCTACCGGGCGGCGACATGGCGGATGCGGATTTCGACCAGTTCCTCGGCGAACTGCGCGCGCGCTACCGATGGCTGCCGGCGGACCTCGCCAAGCACTACGCCCGGCTTTACGGCACGCGGGCGCATGATCTGATCGGCGGCGCCACCTCGCTCGACGAGCTTGGAACGGCGTTCACCCCGCTCTTCCGGGAGCGGGAAGCCCGCTTCCTCATAGAGAATGAATGGGCGCGCACGGCGGAGGACCTGATCGAGCGGCGCACGAAGCACGGCCTGCACATGAGCGAAGCCGAGAAGCGGGCCTTCAGCGGCTGGTTCGAAGGCCAGCAGGCTGCGGCGTGAGAAGGAAGAATTGATGTTGCGAAGCTCCGAATTCGAAGCGCTTCTCGATCTGTCGGCGCGTGTCGGCGCCGATCCGGATCTCGTCCAGGGCGCGGGCGGCAATACCTCGATCAAGGAGGGTGGAACCCTCTGGATCAAGGCTTCCGGCCTGTGGCTTGCCCATGCCCGTCGGCGCGACGTGATGGTGCCGGTCGCGCTCGACCCGCTGCTCGACGCGCTGGAGCGGGACGACCCGGCGACGGAGAAGGCGCAGGATTTCGTCGTCAGGGATCTGAACCCCTCGGGCCTTAGGCCGTCGATCGAAACCACGGTCCACGCGCTGATGCCGCAGAAGGTGGTGGTTCACGTTCATTGCGTCGAGACGATCGCGACCGCCGTTCACGCCGACGCGGCGGCGATTGCCGGGGAGAAGCTTCAGGGCATTCCCTACGCCTTCGTTCCCTATGCCAGGCCGGGGCTGCCGCTTGCCAAGGCAATCGCCGAGCGGATTCGGGAAGACACCTCGGTCCTGGTGCTCGGAAATCACGGGCTCGCCGTCGCCGCCGAGACGGTCGGGGACGCGGCGCGTCTTCTCGCAGAGGTATCCCAACGCTTTGCCGTGCCGGTGCGGCAGGCGCCTTCCGCCGACCTGGAGGCGCTGTCGCGCCTTGCGGTCAACAGCGCCTATCGCCTGCCCGACGACGGGCGGATCCACGATGCCGCGACCGACCTCGAAAGCTGCAGGATTGCCGCGGGAGGCAGCCTCTATCCGGACCACGTGATCTTTCTCGGCAAGGGATCGGTTGTCGCCGCTCCGGGAGAAAACGCGCTCTCTCTCGAAGAGGGCTTCCGTCGCGCCGGAGAGAGCCTGCCGCCGGTCCTTCTCTTTCCCGGCAAGGGCGCCTTGGTGCTCAAGGATATCTCAGCCGGCGCGCTCGCCATGGCGCGCTGCCTTTCGGACGTGACGGCGCGAATCCCGGATGGTGCAAGGCTGCGCTATCTCACCGATGCGGAAAACGCGGAACTTCTCGGCTGGGACGCGGAAAAATACCGCCAGCAGCTGAACCGTGCAGGGCAGGTGCTGCAATGAGCGGGCGGGGCAAGCTCGTTCTCGGAATCGACCTTGGCACGTCCGGTGCGCGTGCCGTGGCGATGACGGCTGCAGGCGAGATCGTCGCATCGGGCGCCGCCAGGCTTGCCGTCTTTTCCGATGACCATCGCGATCCGCTCGGCTGGTGGAGGGCGGTTCAGGCCGCGCTTGCGCAGGCACTCGAAGCGATCGACGGCTCGCACATATGTGCGGTCGGCATCGACGGCACGTCGGGCACCATGCTCCCGGTCGCTGCGGACGGCGCGCCGCTCGCGACGCCGCTCATGTATAACGACCCGGTCGGCGACACCGCCATTCTGGAGCGCATCGCCGTTCATGCGCCCAAGGAGAGCGCGGCACATGGCGCGACATCGGGGCTCGCCAAGCTGCTGACCTTCCAATCGCTCTCGGAGGTCTTCCGTGTCATCCACCAGGCCGACTGGATTGCCGGCCATTTCACCGGGCTTTATGACGTCAGCGACGAAAACAACGCGCTGAAGACCGGCTACGATCCCGTTGCCCGCAACTGGCCGGAATGGCTTGCGCGGACCGGCGCGCGTATCGATCTTCTGCCCGATGTTTTGCCGGCGGGGGCGCCGGTCGCGACGATCTCGCCTGCCGCGGCGGAAGCCTTCGGCCTGCCGAGCGAAACCGTTATCGTCGCGGGTACGACGGATGGCTGCGCTTCTTTCCTTGCGACCGGGGCTGACCGGCCGGGTGACGCCGTAAGTGCGCTGGGCACGACGCTGACTGTGAAGATGCTCTCCGACAAGCCGCTCTTTGCCCCGGAATTCGGGCTCTACAGCCACCGGATCGGCGACATGTGGCTTGCCGGCGGCGCCTCCAACACAGGCGGCGCGGTTCTCGCCGCGCATTTCAGCAACGATCGGATCGCCGAGCTTTCGGAGCAAATCGATCCGGCGAGCGACACGGGCCTCGACTTCTATCCGCTGCTGAAACCCGGCGAGCGGTTTCCGGTGGCCGATCCCGCCTTCATGCCGCGCATGGCACCGCGCCCGACGGAGGACGCCGAATTCCTGAAGGCGATCTTCGAGGGCATCGCGGGCGTCGAGCGTCTTGCTTATGAGCGGCTCGTATCCCTCGGCAGCCCGGCCTTGGGCTCGATCCGCACCGTCGGCGGCGGCGCGAAGAACGGGGTGTGGACCGAAATCCGAAAACGGAGGCTCTCCGTTCCCTTCCTGCCGGTGCTATCGGAGGAGGCCGCTGCCGGCGCCGCTCGCCTGGCGCTTTCCGGAGCGAAAGAGGCGGGGGTGCTATGAGCGTCGTCCGGGAAATACCAGCCCTCTCTGCGGTCGCAGACGCATATGATGCCTTCCTCGTGGATCAATACGGAGTCCTGAGAGACGGGCGCGGACCCTATCCGGGTGCGGCGGAAACGCTTGTCCGCCTCAAGCAGGCCGGAAAGCGGGTCATCATCCTCTCCAATTCCGGCAAGCGCTCGGCCGAGAACGACCGGCGGCTGGAGGCGCTCGGTTTCGAGGGCGGAAGCTGGGACTGGTTCCTGACCTCGGGAGAGGTTGCCTGGCAGCTCTTGAAACGGGAGGCCGAAGGCGAGGGTGGCGCAGCGCGCAAATGCCTTCTGATCAGCCGCGATGGCGATCAGTCGCCGCTCAAGGGGCTGAACCTCGTCCGCACCGAGAGCGGTGAGGATGCCGACATCGTGCTGCTGGCGGGGAGCGAGGGCGATATCCATCCGCTTTCCTATTACGAAGATCTGCTGGGCCCGGCGGCCCGGCGGGGCATCCCGTGCCTTTGCACGAACCCGGACAAGGTGATGCTGACGAGGAGCGGCCCGGCCTTCGGCGCCGGTCGCATCGCCGAGCTTTACGAAGAGCTGGGCGGTCCTGTCCGCTGGATCGGCAAGCCGTTTGCCGACATCTACGACTTCGCGCTCGATTTTCTCGGGCGGCCGGACCCGCGGCGCGTCTGTGCCATAGGCGACAGCGTCGAGCATGACATTGCCGGGGCTGCGGCGGCCGGGCTCGGCTCGGTGCTCGTCGCCACCGGAATTCTCGAGCAGCGGTCGGACGCGGAGCGCCGGCAGCTCTTCCGGGAGCACGGCGCGAGCCCCGATTTCATCCTCCCGAAATTCCTCTGGTAGCAAGGAGCCGGCAATGGCCTTCACGCTGTCGCTCAACACCAATCCTCTGGTCAACCGCTTTGCCGAGGCGGACGACCTGATCGATACCATCGCCGAGAAGATCCGTATCGGTCATGTCCAGCTCACCCATGAATTCGTCAATCCCGGCTGGCCGGCGGCGACGATCAACAAGACGCTCCGGCAGTTTCGAAGGGCGCTCGGGCGTACCGGCGTGAAGATCACCTCCGGCATGACCGGCCCCTATGGCCGTCTCAATCATTTCGGACATCCCGACGCGGACGTCCGGCGCTATTATGTCGACTGGTTCAAGACCTTCGCCGATATCTCCGCCGAGCTCGGCGCTTCCGGCATGGGCACGCAATTCGCGATCTTCACGCTCAGGGATTATCACGACCCGGCGCGTCGGGAGGAGCTGATGACGATCGCCATCGAATGCTGGCGCGAGGTGGCGGAGCACGCCAAGGCCGCGGGCCTTTCCTATGTCTTCTGGGAGCCGATGTCGGTCGGCCGCGAGTTCGGCCACACGATCGAGGAGTGCAGGGCACTCGACCGGCGTCTGGCGGCAGCCGACCTGCCGATCCCGATGAGGATGATGGTCGACATCGACCATGGCGACGTCACATCGCCGAACGCCGCCGATGTCGATCCCTATGCTTGGGCGGAGGCCTTTCCGCGGCAGTCGCCGATCATCCACGTCAAGCAGTCCTCGATGAACAAGGGCGGACACTGGCCCTTCACGGCCGTCTACAACAAGGACGGCAGGATCACGCCCGAGCGACTGCTCGACGCCGTCAGGAGGGGAGGCGGCACGGACAACGAGATCTGCCTAGAGCTCTCCTTCCGGGAGCGGGAACCGACCGATCGCAACGTGGTGGAGATGATCCGGGAGTCTGTTGAATTCTGGGAGCCGTTTATCGACACAGGATTCAATGCTTAGAAATATCACATGGGAATGTAACAAAATCCCAGATTTGAGTTGAAAAATAACATAATAATGTTACCTTTCCCTTGGCGCAGCGGAGGCTGCACCTGACGGGACGATACGATGAAACCGGAAGACAGACGCCAGGCGATCATGGATGTTCTGATGGAGGCTGGGACAGCCTCCGTCGAAGAACTCGCCCTTCGCTTCGGCGTCAGCAAGATGACGGTTCATCGCGACCTTGACGATCTCGAGCAGGCGGGGCTCCTGCGGAAGGTCCATGGCGGCGCTTCCATTCAGTCGAGCCCGCAATTTGAAAGCGATTTCCGGTACCGTGAAAAGATCGCGACCGGCGAGAAGCGCCGCCTTGCGGAACATGCGGCGACGCTGATCGAGCCCGGCCAGAGCATCATCATCGACGACAGCTCGACGGCCGGCGCGATCGCAGGGTTTGTCAGGGATATTCGCCCGCTCACCGTCATCACCAACAATCTCGGCGTCATTGCCGATCTTTCGGGGGCCCCGGGCATCAACCTGATCGCGCTCGGCGGGCAATACAGCAAGAAATTCAACGGCTTTTTTGGTGTCGTCACCGAGGAGGCGCTGCGCTCGCTGCGCGCCGACGTGGCCTTCCTGTCGAGTTCGGCCATCGAGGGCGCGTCAGCTTTCCACCAGGATCAGGAGGTCGTGCAGATCAAGCGCCAAATGGTGAAATCCGCCAGCCGCAAATATCTCCTGGTGGACCACGGCAAGTTCGGCCGGTCGGCCCTGCATTTTCTGACGGGGCTCACGGCCTTCGATGCGGTGCTGACCGGAAACGAAGTGTCCGAGGGGAATGCGGCGGCGCTCGGTGACGCCGGCGTCAAGCTCGTCAGGATCGACGTCAGGAAAATATTGGAGAACGCATGAGCAAGTCTGGTCTCTGGGTCGGCACGAGCTGGAAGATGAACAAGACGCTGGCCGAGGCAATGGTCTTCGCCGACGGTCTTGCTGCCGCCGACGATGTGCGCGATCAGCGGATACAGCGCTTCGTCATTCCTCCGTTCACCGCCGCGCGGCAGGTGAAGGAAAGGCTTAAGGCGACGAGCGTCAAGGTCGGTGCGCAGAACATGCACTGGGACGATGCCGGCGCCTGGACCGGCGAAATTTCCCCGGTCATGCTGAGCGATTGCGATCTCGACATCGTCGAGCTCGGCCACAGCGAGCGGCGGGAGCATTTCGGCGAGACCGACCGCACCGTGGGCCTGAAGACGGCAGCCGCCGTCAAGCATGGGCTCGTGCCGTTGATCTGCATCGGCGAAACTCTCGCGCAACGCGAAGCGGGCGAGGCGGATACTGTCCTGAAGCGCCAGGTGGAAGGCGCCTTTGCCTTTCTCGAAGGCGCGGCGCGGAAGGCGCCCGTTCTTCTGGCCTACGAGCCCGTCTGGGCGATCGGCGTCAACGGCATACCGGCGACCGCCGACTATGCGGACGCCCGCCATCGCCTCATTGGCGAAGTCGCCGAGCGTGCACTCGGCGTGAAGGTTCCGGTGCTCTATGGCGGCAGCGTCAATCCTCAGAACTGCGAGGAATTGATCCTCCAACCCCATATCGACGGGCTCTTCATCGGCCGCTCCGCCTGGGACGTCGGCGGCTATCTCGACATTTTGCAACGCGTAGCCCGGGCGATCTGAGTTGCCGGGCAACAACACCTTAGGGAAAGGAAACGACATGAAAATCGCGATTGGAGCCGACAGCGCCGGCAAGCCCCTGCTCGACGTCATCGCCGCGCATCTCGCCAAGAGAAGCGATCTCGAAGTCAAGGACCTGAGTCAGACCGGCTACTATGCCGATCTCTCCCGCGACCTGGCCCAGACGATCACGGCCGGCGAAAACGAACGCGGTATTCTGATCTGCGGCACCGGCATCGGCGTGTGCATCTCGGCCAACAAGGTGCCCGGCATCCGCGCCGCGCTGACGCACGACACCTATTCCGCCGAGCGGGCGGCCAAATCCAACAACGCCCAGATCATCACCATGGGCGCGCGCGTCATCGGCCCGGAACTGGCGAAATCGATCGTCGATACGTGGCTCGCCTCCGAGTTCGACCCCAACGGTCCGTCGGCGGCAAATGTCGAAGCGATCGACCGCCTGGATCAGGCGAAGTAACGGTCGCGAATTCTGCCGCGCATGCTGATCCTCCCTCATGCGCACGCAGCGAGACGCCCGGCAGCAATGCCGGGTGTTTTCGTTGGGGGGGCGGTGTGCCGGGTGCTCCCCGTTTTTGACGCTACGGCATGCACATATCTCTTGTTGTCCGGCCCTTCGCGGATTTACTCCGGAGTGGCGGCATCTGTATCCAGCAGTGGCGAGGCTTGGGGATGGGTCCTTGGGATCAAACCCGTATGCGCTAACATTGGCATTAGCGGTCACCCGCCCCTCAACCGCCTGCCGGCACCTTCTCCCCGCAGGCGGGGAGAAGGGACAAGCGGCGCCGACTGAACCCCGCATTCACCGCCCGCCCGAGGGAGCGAGCGGGCGCGGCATATCCCTTCTCCCCGCCTGCGGGGAGAAGGTGGCGGCAGCCGGTTGAGGGGCAAGCCCGACCGAGCGGGGGTTGAGGCGGTTGGGTTCCCGAGGGATCCCTTTCATGAGCAGTATCCGCCGCACCGGCGCGCAAGAGATATGTGCATGCCGTAGCATTTTTGACGGGGAGAAGGGACAAGCCGCGAGGCCGCGAGTCCCCTTCGCCCCGCTTGCGGGGAGAAGGTGGCCGGCAGGCCGGATGAGGGGAGGTCCCGCCCTTTACCACTTCTTGCTAAGCTTCAGCGTGAAAGTCCGGCTTTCGCCATAGCCGCAGGTCTGGAGACCCTGGCAACCCGCAACATATTCCTTGTCGAACAGGTTGGCGACGTTGAGCGACGCCGTCCAGTCGTTCTTCTCGTAGCGGATAGCGGCATCCACGAGCGTCGCAGCGGGGACTTTCTTCGTGTTCTCCGCGTCGGCCCAGGATTCCCCCTGGTAGCGCACGCCGGCGCCGAGGCTCACGCCCTCGAACGTGCCGTTCGCAACCGTGTAGTCGAGCCACAGCGACGCCTGTGTTTCGGGAATGAGAACCGGTGTATTGCCGATGAGACTGGCGTTGAGATCTTCCGTGACCTCGAGATCGGTATAGGAGAAGGCGCTTATGATCTTCCAGTCGGTATTGAGATTGATCTTGCCCTCGAGTTCGACGCCTCTCGAACGGACCTCGCCAAGCTGCGAGTTGACGAAGAAGCCGGGAACGGCAATTGAGACGTTCTGCTTGGTTATCTGGAAGACTGATGCAGTCAACAGCCCGTCGATAAAGGAGGGCTCGTATTTGACGCCCGCCTCGTATTGATAGCCTTCCTCCGGCTCGAGCGCGACCATCTTTGCCGGATTCGTCGGATCCGATGGATCGCTCGTGCCCGTGCCGACCAGCGGATTGAAGAAAGTCGCAGCGCTTACATAGGGCGTGAGGCCGTTGTCGAACTCGTAAGCGAGGCCGGCACGGCCACTGAAGGCACCGTCATTCGATTCGTAGCTCGTGCCGATCGCGGCGTCGGATTTGGTGTCCACATAGTCGTAGCGGCCGTTGAGCGTAACCAGCCAGCCGTCGCCAAAACGAATCTGGTCCTGTGCGTAGAGGCCGATCTGCTGCTGCGTGACGATCTGATCGAGATATACGAAATTTGCACCCTGAGGTGTGCCGTAGACCGGATTGGTTGCGCTGATCGGGGTCGCGCCGCAGCATGCCTGAATATGGTCGAGCCGGTAGTATTTGTAATCGAGGCCGGCGAGGAAGGTGTGGGTCGTGGCGCCGAGATCGAAATCCGTTTCCGTCCGGTTGTCGATCGAGAAGCTGTCGACTTTCGACGTCGCCTCGAAGCCGATGCGGTTCAGGAGGAAGTCCGGGCCGGTAGGTGCGCCGCCGACATAGCCATAGGTGTACGGGTACTTCTCGTGTTTGTGAAGATTGGCGTAGCGCGCGTTCTGGGTGAAGGTCCAGCCATTGTCGAAGTCGTGCTTGAACTCGTAGCCGAGCATCTGCTGCGTATAGCTGCCCTCGTCGATATCAGGCTCGCTGTAATAGGCATCCCGGTCGATCTTGCCGAAGGGCGCGTCTTCGACGGTTCCGACATAGGGCAGGAAGCCGTTGCCGACATGGACCTGATCGAGGCCCTGAAGCAGGCCGAAGACGGTCAGGCTGGTTGCGCCATCGGGCGCATAGGTTACCTGAGGAAGGATGAAACCGCGCAGATCTTCGGAATAGTCCGAATAGTTGTCGCCGCCGGCGACCTTGCCGGTGAGGCGGTAGCGAACCGTTCCGTCATCGTTCAGCTTGTCGTTCACGTCGAAGCCGGTGAAGGCATTGCCGTTGCTGTTGATGCCGAGCTCGGTGTAGTAGAGCGGCTCGTCAAGCGGCCGCTTGCTGATCAGGTTGATGATGCCGCCCGGATTGGACCCGCCATAAAGCACGGAGGCAGGCCCTTTGAGCACCTCGATTCGCTCCAGCATGAAGGGGTCGATCTGGAAGTTCCCGAAGCCGAAGCTGAAGAGCGGCAGTCCGTCGAGGAAGAGGCCCGTCTGTGCCGCATCGAAGCCGCGGATGTAGAACCAGTCCGTATCCGGGTCGGTGCCGAATGGTGCCGACAGGACGCCCGGCGTATAGCGCAATGCTTCATCGACCTTGTTGACCACGGCGCGGTCGTCCAGTTCCTCACGCCCGACGACGGAGACCGACTGGGGGATTTCGTTGAGCGGCATGGCGGTCTTCGACCCGGTCGCGGTCGCCTTTGCGACGTAGCCGTCCACCGGTCCGGTCGCGCTGGCGCCGGCCGCATTGCCGCCCTCGACGACGATTCGCTCGAGCTGCGTGGCGTTTCCCTCCTGCGCCAGCGCGATTCCGCTCATCATCAGCGGCGCGAGCGCAACTCCGCTCGCCAAAAGAGTCTTCAGATGCGCCCCGCGGATCCTGCACTTCATCTCATTCATGCCCCGAAATCGGCCGGTCCCGCCGTTGCCCCGCGTGACCGGTACTGTCAACGATAAGATGAGTGTCTAGATCAACTATTTTGGCGGCGCTTGTCCCGATATCAGGAAATTGAACGATTTTGGGCAAAACTGCGCGGTGCCGGCGGACTCGTCAGGCGGTGTGACTTTTCTTCCAGAGGGCCGGAGTCGTGCCGACTGCCTTGCGGAACACACGGGTGAAGTGCGCCTGATCGGCAAAACCCGTCTCGGCGGCAATCGAGGTCAGCGGGGCGTCGCTCCTGAGCAGCATCTGCTTTGCCCGTTCGACCCGCGCATTGATGTGCCACTGGTGAGGCGCGACACCCGTCGAAGCCTTGAAGGCGTGGCTGAAGTGCGATTGGGAGAGGCCCGTGAGGCCGGCGAGCTCCTCGAGCCGGACATTACGGGCGAAATTCTCCTCGATGAAATCGACCGCCCGCCGCAATTGCCACGCCGCAAGCTGGCTGCGCTTGCGGCCGCTTCGCTTGCCGATCTTCATGAGATCGATGAAAAGCGCCACCGTAAGACTGTCGCCGTAAAGATCGTGGAGGGGCTGGGGATTGAGGCACTCGGCCGCGATCAGCCCGGCAAGCGTGAGGAAGCGTTCGTCCTGGAACATCAGCCGGGGCGTCTCGATTGCCGCGGCGTCCAGGTCTTCCTTCAGGCGCCTGCCGAGCGCATCGACGTCGAAGTGAAGATCGAGATGCCGGATGTAATGGATGTCCACGACATCGGTCCAGAGCTCCATTCCGGCCGGAATATAGGAGAGGGCCTGCCGATGATAGTTCTGGACGGCACCCTTGCCGTTCGCGGCGAGCTTCACCCTGCAATTGCCGCCGCCCCTGGCATCGAGCACGATGAACATGCGGGGGTCCTCGGCGACATAATAGCCGCCCGCATGCGGAACGCATTCCACGTCCCAGACGTCCGCAACCACACCATTCCACTCTCGACGGTTGAGGCCGCCTATGATCGAAAACCCGCTTATCCTGTTCTGCATGCGCGGCTGGAATGTCATCGTCGCTTTCTCCGGTCCTGCCGGCTACAAGGCAAAACCGCAACAATCCTTCTCATTTAAGTCAAGTTTATTAGCGCGCAACGCGCGGGTTTTCAATCGCTTCAATGCAAAGGCGCGCGGCCATGCCGGCCGCGCGCCTTGGAATGCCGGAGGGCTGCCGCGAGTCTCCTTCGCCCCGCCTGCGGGGAGAAGGTGGCCGGCAGGCCGGATGAGGGGCAGCACCGTTCAGGCGTCGACCAGCGCAAGCTTCGCACGCGCATCGAGAATCTGCGCGCAGGCATTCGCGGCTTCCTCGCCCTTGATGACGAAATGGTCGCGGAAGAAGGCGATCAGCGGCTCGCTTTCCTGGAAGTTGTGGGGTGTCAGCACCGCGGAGAGCACCGGCACGTCGGTATCGAGCTGGACGCGCATCATGCCGTCGAGCACCGTGCCGGAGACGAAGTCGTGGCGATAGATGCCGCCATTGACGACGAAGGCAGTGCCAAGGATCGCCGCGTAGCGGCCGGTCCTGGCGAGCGCCTGCGCATGCAGCGGGATTTCGAGCGCTCCCGGCACGTCGAAGATCTCGACATCGGCGGCGCTGCCGCCGAGTTTCGTCCATTGCGCGACGAAGGCGTCGACGCAACGGTCGACGATATCGGCGTGCCAGCGGGCGCGGACGATGGCAATTTTGGCGGAGGGGTGGGAAAGTATGGTCATGGTCTCAAGCCTTTCAGGGTTGGCATTTTTCCAATGATCCCGTCGGGCGAACATGCATGCGCGAAGACCCCGGGGAGGGGCGACGCTTCTGCTTGCTCTCTTCCATCCGGACTATAACCGTCGGCTCCGGAATTCGACCGGATCTGCTGACCTTCGCACGAAAATGCGAAGCGCTCGCGGGCTCCGACCACCGACCATTCCCGATCCTGTGTTCGCTACCGCCGGTGGGGAATTTCACCCCGCCCTGAGAACGCTTGCGACTATAGCGGCTGTTTCGCCGCCGTCAAATCTGTGCTGCGACGTGAAAGCGAAAAATCACGACAGAATTTTCCAAGGATTTCACGCCCCTGAACAATTCATTCCGGCCGCCTCTATTCGCGGATGACGAGCAGGTCCTTTGCCGCGAAACGCAGCGTGACGCTCTCGCCGGCGACCGGTGGGGTCATGCCCGGATCGTTGAACATATCGAAGGAGATTATGTCTTGGCCGACCCGCAGCTTGGTGCGGATGACGGAGCCGAGAAAGCTCCTCGATACCACTTCGCCCGGAAGTGCGGTATCGCCCCTGGCGCCCTCGGCGATCGAGCCTGCTTCCGGCCTGAGTGCCAGCGAGATGCTGTCGCCGCCTTTTGCCCCGGCAATCGGCTCTTTCAGTGAAATGCGCTGCCCGCCGATGGTGACTGCGCCGCTTGCGGGATCGGCCACCTTGCCCTCGATGATGTTGAGCGTGCCGACGAAGGAGGCGACGAAGCGTGTCGCCGGGGTGTTGTAGATCTCGAAAGGGGTGCCGATCTGATCGGCGCGGCCGGCATTCATGACGACGATCCGGTCGGAGATCGACAGTGCCTCCTCCTGGTCGTGCGTCACGAATACCGTGGTGATGCCGAGCTGCTGCTGGATCTGGCGGATCTCCTCCCGCAGCGAGATGCGGATCTTTGCATCGAGCGCGGAGAGCGGCTCGTCGAGGAGCAGCACCTGCGGCTTGACGGCGAGGGCGCGGGCAAGCGCCACGCGCTGCTGTTGTCCGCCGGACAATTGATAGGGGAAGCGGTCCGCCAGATGCTCGAGCTTGATCAGCCCGAGCATCTGCTTAACCCGTGCCTCGATCTCCGTTTTGGAGGCGCCGGCGACCTTGAGGCCGAAGGCGACATTGTCGTGGACATTCATGTTGGGAAAGAGCGCATAGGCCTGGAACACCATGCCGATATTGCGCTGGTTCGGCTTCAGCGCACCCTGGTCCTTGCCATCGATGAAGATCGAGCCGCCGGACGGGGTCTCGAAGCCGGCAATCATGCGCAGGATGGTCGTCTTGCCGCAGCCGGAGGGGCCGAGAAAGGAGACGAACTCGCCCTTGTCGATCCCCATGTCGAAATTATGCACGACCTGAACCGGGCCGAAGGATTTCTGAATATTGGTCAATTGCAGGAATGCCATGTGATCAAGCCTTGGCCGGAGCGGATTTCTGGAAGCGCGACACGAGCTGGATCAGTCCCATGCTGAGCCAGGTGATCGCGAATGCGATGACGGCGAGCGCCGAAGGCTCATAGGCCTTGTTGGCGCCGACGAGCTGCAGATAGGGGCCGAAGGCGGGGCGGTTGAGCAGCGCCGCCATAGTGAATTCGCCCATGACGATCGCGAAGGTGATGAAGGCCCCGGAAAGCACGCCGCTCATCACATTCGGGAAAATGCAGCGGAATAGGATGGTCGGCCACTTGGCGCCAAGGCTTTCCGCGGCCTCCGTCAGCGTCCTGACATCGATGGCCCGCATCGCCGTGTCGACGGCGCGGTACATATAGGGAAGAGACAGCGTCATGTAGGAGAACATCAGGAGCGCGTTGGTGCCTGAAGTGGAGCCGGTCAGCGGCAGGAACGATGAGGAATTATAGAGTCTGAGATAACCGAAGACGATGACGATCGCAGGAATGACGAGCGGCAGCAGGGTGATGAACTCGATGACGGGGCGGACCTGCGGCAGGCGCAGCCGCACCCAATAGGCGGTCGGCACCACCAGCAGCATGCCGAAGATGATCGTGAAAAACGCCATCAGCATCGAATAGCCGAAGGTCTCGCGAAACTGGAAGTCGGAGAAGACCGACCGGTAGGCGTCGAAGGAATAGGCATTGCGGCGCATGCGCAGCGAGAATTCCAGCGTGCCGAGCAGCGGAATGATGAAATAGCTCGCCCCGATGGCGATGGCGATCCAGGCGCCGAGACGTCTTGCCTTCATTTCTGCCACCGTTCGGCGCGCATCCGCAGCCAGATGTAGAGAATATTGGAGATGCCGGTGATGACGATCATGCCGAGCGCCAGCGCATAGCCAAGGTTCGGATTATGGAGCACGTCGCCGCGGATCTGCGCATAGAGCAGGATCGGCACGATATTGAGCGAACTGCCGGTCAGCGCGTAGGCGGTGGCGATCGCGCCGAAGGCGTTGGCGAAGAGCAGGAGCGTCGTGCCGAGCAGGCTCGGCCAGAGGATCGGCAACGCCACCATGCGCCAATATTGCCAGGTGGAGGCGCCGAGAATCTCGGAAGCTTCGCGCCATTCCTTCTTCATGCCGTCCAGCGCCGGCGTCAGGATCAGAACCATCAGCGGGATCTGGAAATACATGTAGGTGATGGTGAGGCCGAGGAAGCTCAGGAGGTTGAAGCCGGTCGAATAGAGGTTGAAGCCGAACCAGTCGCGCAGAAACACAGTGACGAGCCCGGTGCGGCCGAGGGTCGCGAGAAAGGCGAAGGCGAGCGGAACGCCCGCGAAGTTGGAAGCGACGCCGGAAAAGGTAAGGAGGCCGGAACGGATCCACTTCGGCATGCCGCCGAGCACGATGGCCCAGGCAAGAAAGAAGCCGATGAGGGCGCCGCCGAGCGAGGAGGCGACCGACACCCGGATCGAGATCCAGTAGGCGGAGAGGATCGACGGGGTGAAGAGGTCGGCGATGTTCTTGAAGGTGAATTCGCCCGCCGGCGTCAGAAAGGCGCCGGTGACGAGATAGAGCGTCGGGACGACCAGGAACATCAGCGCGAAAATCATGAAGGGTGCAATACCCAGCCAGTCGATAATCGCTCGTTTGCTGATCAGAGGTGCTGCTGCTGTTGTCGTGGTCATAAAGCTTTCGGCTGTCCCGGCATCGGAGGAAAATGACCTCCCCGCCACGTATGAGGCGGGGAGGCACGCAATGGCAGTTACTGCACGCTCGCGCCGACGACGCTATCCCACTTGGTGGTGATCGCTTCCTTGCCCTTGGCCTGCTCGTCGAGTGTCGGGAACACGGCCTTTTCGTAGGATTCGGCCGGCGGCAGCTTGTCGAGCATCTCCTTCGGAACCTTGCCGTTCTTGACGAGGTCGTTGAAGCGGATCGGGTGGCAATAGCCCTTCAGCCAGCCGAGCTGACCTTCGTCCGAATAGAGATACTCCATCCAGAGCTTGGCGGCGTTCGGATGCGGAGCGAAGGCGGAGATCGCCTGCACATAGACGCCGGCGACGACGCCGGAGGCCGGGACGACGACTTCGACCGGCGGGTTGCCGTTCAGGCTGTCGCGCCAGGAGAGGCCGTTATAGTCCCAGGCGATGATGATCGGCGTCGAGCCCTGCGCAAGCGAGGCGGACTTGCCGATGACCGGGACGAAGTTGCCGGCCTTGTTGACCTCGGCGAAGAACGCCAGGCCGGCTTCGCCGGCCTTGGCCGCATCCGTTTCACCGGCCGCAAGGCCGGCGGCGTAGACCGCCTGCACCGCCTGGTTGGATGCGCGCGGATCGCCGGCGAGTGCGACCGAGTTCGCATAGTCGGACTTCTTGAGGTCCGCCCAGTCCTTCGGCACGTCCTTGACGATATCGGTGTTCACCACGAAGGAGAGAACGCCGTAATAGTCGCCGTACCAATAGCCTTCCGGATCCTTGGCCGTGTCCGGGATCGTGTCCCAGGTCGACACTTTATAGGGTTGAATCAGGCCTTCGGCCTTGGCCGAGGGGCCGAAAGAGAGGCCGACGTCGATGACGTCGGGGGCCTGCGGGCCGGTGTTGCCCTTGTTGGCCTTGATCGCCTCGATCTCGTCGCCGGAGCCCGCATCCGGGTTCAGTTCGTTGACTTCGATGCCGTATTTGGCCTTGAAGCCGGCGATCACGTCGCCGTACCCGCACCAATTGTGCGGGAGCGCGATTGTCGTCAGCGTGCCTTCCTTCTTGGCGGCTGCGATGAGCTCTTCGCTCGGCTCGGCAACGGCTGCTGCCGTGGTTGCGAGCAGCATGGCGGTCGAAAGCGAGAGCAGGCGTTGAGTCCTTGAAATCACTGGCGTTCTCCTTATTGGGTTTTCAGTCAATTTCGCCGATGCAGTTAAAGATATGCGATGAAGCCTATGTGACAGGCTTTGTCCCGTCTGCGGCAGATATGTCGGCTTCGGATCAATCCGCCCCGGTTGCATTCGAAAGTCGCCTGAATGCTCTTCCATCAGGAATTCAAGCCGCCGGAGCCCTCCTAGACCGGCTTTCGGAAAATGCGGGTCGAATCGAAAAGGCCCTCCAGCGTCTTCATCCGGCCCCGGGTTTCATCCCAGTTCGAGCTCTGCACGGCCTCGACCAGCGCCTCCACGAGGAAGAGCAGCATGACCGAACTGTCCCAGGCCGAGGGAACCTCGATCCGGGCGCGGAAGACCTTGGACGAAGACTTGGCGACGGGAGAGCCCCACTGGTCGGTAAAAAGGATGATCTCGACGCCGCGGTTGCGGGCGAAGCGGGCGAGCGTTTCCATCTCCTGCTCGTAGCGGCGGATATCGAACAGGATCAGGACGTCTCCCGCCTTCATGTCGAGCACGTAGTGCGGCCACGAACTCGGATTGGCGGCGATCTGCGTCACCCCGGTGCGGATGACCTGGAGATGGGTGAAGAGATAGTCCGCAATCGAGCGGGTGATGCGCCCGCCGACGAGATAGACCTTGCGTTTCAGGTCGGCGACGAGTGCTGCGGCCGTGTCGAACTCCGCCGGCTCGATCTGCGACAGCGTCTGGCGCATATTGCCCATGATCGCATCGGCGAAGCGGTTAAGCGTATGGGTTCCCGGCGCGCTGGCCGCCCAGCGATCATGTTTCGCGATGGGATTGGAGATCGTCGCCTCGAGCTCCTGGTGGAGCCGCGCCTGGAAATCCGGGAAACCGCGAAAACCGAGTTTCTGGACCATGCGGGCGACCGTCGGCGTCGAAACGCCGGCGTTCTCGGCGACCGTGGTGATCGAACCGAGACCGGAGACCGGGTAGTTGTCGAGAAGTGTCTCCGCCAACTGCCTTTCGGCGCGCGTCAGCGCGGCGAAATGTGCGTTGATCACATCCGACACCGTCATGGAAGCCGTGTTGCCGTTCAATGTTCGCCCCTCGGCCGGTCTTTGCCAGCTTGTAAGAAATTAAACATCGCTGTCACAATCGGAGTCAATCGCAATTTTGAAAAGATCGTTTCAGTTTTCCATTGACACCTGCCGATTCGTGAAGAATTCTCTTCACAATCATCGTCTGACGAGGCATTGGGGAGCCGGTTTTGACGGGACTTTTGACTGAGGCAGAGGGCGACCCGGTCGCGATCGAGAATGCGCAAGCGAAGGGAGAATTCCTCTTCGTCTGCGAGCATGCCTCGAACCGCATGCCCGAGAGTTTGGGAACGCTCGGGCTCTCGAAAGAGGCGCTCGAGAGTCATGTCGCCTGGGATCCCGGCGCACTGGCGGTCTCCCGATTGCTCTGCGAGAAGCTCGACGGCACGCTGATCCACCAACGCTTTTCGCGGCTCGCCTATGACTGCAACAGGCCGCCGGAGTCCGACGCGGCGATGCCTGTTCTCAGCGAAGTCTATGACGTGCCCGGCAACAGGAGCATGTCGGCGGCAGAGCGGCGTTCGCGGGTGGAGGAGATCTATCTGCCGTTTCACGAGGCCGTCACGCGCGCGGTTGCAGACCGCAAGGCCGCGGGCAGGCGGCCGGTTCTCGTGACGATGCATAGTTTCACTCCGATCTATTTCGGCAAGCCGCGGACAGTCGAGTTAGGCATTCTGCACGATGCCGACGGCCGGCTCGCAGACGGCATGCTTGCCGCCGCAGCCATCGGCGAGGCGGGATACGACGTCCGCCGCAACGAGCCTTACGGGCCGGCCGACGGTGTGACGCACAGCCTGATCGAATACGGCATCCGCTTCAGCGTGCCGAACGTCATGATCGAGATCCGCAACGATCTCATCCGCGATAAAATCGGCCAAAGGGTCATGGCCGATTATCTGGCGGGGCTGCTCGCGAAGAGCGTAGCTGCCCTTCCGGCGCACTAGAAGACCCTGGGGGAGCGGCCAAAGCCGCGGTGCTGCTCCGGTTTCCGGAGCAGGGTGACATGATCTTCCGCAATGGCGCGGCGGGTCTTGGAGAAACAGGGGAAAAGGATGTCAGACTACACCGAAGTCGATAAGAAGCAGGATATGCAGATCCTGCATTCGATGGGCTATGCCCAGGAACTCGAACGGCGAATGAGCCAGTTCTCGAATTTCGCCGTCTCCTTCTCGATCATCTGCATTCTGTCGGGCGGCATCAACTCGCTGGCGCAGGCGACATCCGGGGCGGGAGGCGCCGCGATCGGCATCGGCTGGCCGCTCGGATGCTTCATCTCGTTCGTCTTCGCGGTCGCCATGGCGCAGATCAGCTCGGCCTATCCGACCGCCGGCGGCCTCTATCACTGGGGTTCGATCCTCGGCAACCGCTTTACCGGCTGGCTGACCGCATGGTTCAATTTGCTCGGTCTGGTCACCGTTCTCGGCGCCATCAATGTCGGCACCTATTATTTCTTCATGGGCTCGTTCGGAACGCCTTACTTCGGTCTCGAGGACACGACGATGACGCGCATCGTCTTCCTGGCGATCATCACCGGCGCGCAGGCGCTGGTAAACCATATGGGCATCGGACTGACGGCGAAACTCACCGACTTCTCGGGCTATCTGATCTTCGTTACCGCCATTCTCCTGGCGCTGGTCTGCCTTGCCGCTGCCGACACTTACGAGATCAGCCGCCTTTTCACCTTCTCCAATTATTCGGGCGAGACGGGCGGCAATGTGTGGCCGCAAACCTCGGGAACCTGGGTGTTCCTTCTCGGGCTGCTGCTGCCGATCTACACGATCACCGGCTATGACGCGTCGGCCCACACCTCGGAGGAAACGGTGAAGGCCGCACATTCCGTGCCGCGCGGCATGATCTCCTCGGTGCTCTGGGCGGCTCTTTTCGGCTACATCATGCTTTGCTCCTTCGTGTTGATGATTCCTGACATGGACGAGGCGGCCAAGCAGGGCTGGAACGTGTTCTTCTGGGCGATGGATGCGCAGGTCAATCCGATCATCAAGGACGTTCTCTACCTCGCCATTTTCGTCAGTCAGTGGCTGTGCGGGCTGGCGACGGTTACCTCGGTTTCCCGCATGATCTTCGCCTTCTCGCGGGACGGCGGCCTGCCGGCTTCCAAGGCTCTTTCAAAGGTGAGCCCGACCTATCGCACCCCTGTGGCGGCCATCTGGACGGGCTCCATTCTTGCGGTGCTCTTCGTCTGGGGATCGTCGCTCGTCTCCATCGGCGACACGCCGGTTTACACGATCGTCGTCTCCTGCACCGTCATCTTCCTCTTCTTCTCCTTCGCGATCCCGATCACCCTGGGTCTGTTCGCCTGGGGAACCTCGAAGTGGGACAAGATGGGGCCGTGGAATCTCGGTGAGGGCATGTTCAAGCTCTTCGCGATCCTTTCTATCGTCGCCATGGTGCTGATCTTCGTCCTCGGCATTCAGCCGCCGAACGATTGGGCGCTCTACATCACCGTCGGCTTCCTGATCGTGACGGGCATCATCTGGTTCGCCTTCGAAAACCGCCGTTTCCGCGGTCCGCCGATCGGCGACGAGGTTGCGCGCCGCCAGGCGGAGATTGCCGCTGCCGAAAAGGCGGTCGGCGAAGCCTGAACAATAACAAGAGAGTGGGGGTCGCGACCGCGATCCCCGCTTCGTTTCGCGGTTCAAGGGAACGGCCGCGCCGAACATGGGATGACACTTTCATGAGCTATTCGTTCGAGGAACTGAAAGAGGATGTTGCCGCCGGGCGCATCGACACGGTGCTCGCCTGCCAGGTGGACATGCAGGGCCGCCTGATGGGCAAGCGTTTTCATGCGGAATACTTCGTGGAAAGCGCGTGGAAGGAAACGCATAGCTGCAACTACCTGCTTGCGACGGACATGGAGATGGAGACCGTGCCCGGCTACAAGGCGACGAGCTGGGAGAAAGGTTACGGCGACTACACGATGAAGCCCGACCTTTCGACGCTCCGGCGCATTCCGTGGCTCGAAGGCACGGCGCTGGTTCTCTGCGACATGCTGGACCATGACACGCATGCGGAGGTGCCGCATTCGCCGCGCGCCATCCTGAAGAAGCAGGTGGCGCGCCTCGAAGCCATGGGCTTCAAGGCCTATATGGCGAGCGAGCTCGAATTCTTCCTCTTCGATCAGTCCTATGACGATGCGCGGCTCTCGGGATATCGCGACCTGCAGCTCGCCAGCGGTTACAACGAGGACTACCACATCTTCCAGACGACCAAGGAAGAGGATGTGATGCGGGCGATCCGCAACGGCCTTCAGGGAGCCGGGATCCCGGTCGAGAACTCCAAGGGCGAGGCGTCCGCCGGCCAGGAGGAGATCAATGTCCGTTACGCCGACGCCCTGACGATGGCCGACCGGCATGCGATCATCAAGAACGGCTGCAAGGAAATCGCCTGGCAGCGCGGCAAGGCGATCACCTTCCTCGCCAAGTGGAACTACTCGGCCGCCGGCTCCTCGTCGCACATCCACCAGTCGCTCTGGAGCAAGGACGGGGAAACGCCGCTGTTCTTCGACAAGAACGGGCAGTACGGCATGTCCGAGCTCATGCGCCACTATGTGGCCGGTCAGCTCGCCCATGCGAGCGAGGTCACCTATTTCCTGGCGCCCTATATCAACTCCTACAAGCGCTTCATGGCCGGTACCTTCGCTCCGACCAAGGCGATCTGGAGCAAGGACAACCGCACCGCCGGCTATCGCCTCTGCGGCGAGGGCAGCAAGGCAATCCGCATCGAATGCCGCGTCGGCGGCTCCGATCTCAATCCGTATCTTGCCTTTGCCGCCCTGATCGCGGCCGGCATTGCCGGCATCGAGAACAAGATGGAACTGGAGGCGCCGTTCGTGGGCGACGCCTATCAGGGCAAGGAGGTGCGCGAGATCCCGCATACGCTGAGAGAGGCGAGCGAGGCGCTCTCCGGCTCGAAGATGCTGCGCGCCGCTTTCGGCGAAGAGGTCGTAGACCATTATGTGCACGCCGCAGAATGGGAGCAGCAGGAATATGATCGGCGGGTGACCGACTGGGAGGTCGCGCGCGGGTTCGAAAGAGCGTAGGTTTTTGCGGCTTTACCCCTCCCCAACCCTTCCCACAAGGGGGAGGGGTTTAGTCTGCGGCGCCATCTTGCCCAACTCGAAGTTTCCGTAAATGGCGACGCTTCGAGTGGCGGAAAGGGTGCCTCGACTAGCCTCTCCCCCTTGTGGGGAGGGGTTGGGGGGGAATTCATTGTGAAATGAGAACAGGAAGACGGTCATGACGATGATCCGATGTGTTTCGCCGGTCGACGGCGAGGTTTATGCCGAGCGCCCGGCAATGCCGCTGGAGATGGCGAGGCAGGCCGTGGCACATGCGCGCCTCGCGCAGAAGGCCTGGGCCAGGCGCCCGCTCGATGAGCGTGTGAAGCTGGTGCTTGCCGGCGTCGCACGCCTCAACGAAATGGTCGACGAGGTGGTGCCGGAACTCGCCTGGCAGATGGGCCGGCCGGTGCGCTATGGCGGCGAATTCAAGGGATTCAACGAGCGCTCCAATTACGTAGCCTCGATCGCGGCCGACGCGCTGAAGCCGCTCGTCGTGGAGGAGAGCGACCGCTTCGAACGGCGCATCGCGCGCGAGCCGCATGGCGTCGTCTTCGTCATCGCTCCGTGGAACTATCCCTATATGACCGCGATCAACACGGTCGCGCCGGCGCTGATGGCCGGCAATACCGTGATCCTCAAGCACGCCAGCCAGACGATTCTCGTCGGCGAGCGCATGGTGCGCGCCTTCATAGAGGCGGGCGTTCCGGCGGACGTTTTCCAGAATCTGTTCCTGGATCACGACACGACGGCGGCGCTGATTGCCGCCAAGAGCTTCGACTTCATCAACTTCACCGGATCGGTCGAAGGCGGCCGGTCGATCGAGCGGGCGGCGGCCGGCACCTTCACCGGCCTGGGGCTCGAGCTCGGCGGCAAGGATCCTGGCTATGTGATGGAGGATGCCGACCTCGACGCGGCCGTCGACACGCTGATGGACGGCGCGACCTACAATTCCGGCCAGTGCTGCTGCGGCATCGAGCGCATCTATGTGCATGAATCCCTCTATGACGCCTTTGTCGAGAAATCGGTCGCCTGGGTTTCCAATTACAAGCTTGGCAATCCGCTCGATCCCGAGACGACGCTCGGTCCGATGGCCAACAAGCGCTTTGCTGCAACCGTGCGCAATCAGGTCGCCGATGCGATCTCCAAGGGTGCCAGGGCGCTGATCGACCCGAAGCTCTTCCCGCAGGACGATGGCGGTGCCTATCTCGCGCCGCAGGTCCTTGTCGATGTCGATCATTCTATGGAGTTCATGCGCGAGGAGACCTTCGGGCCGGCCGTGGGCATCATGAAGGTGAAGAGCGACGCCGAGGCGATCGAATTGATGAACGACAGCCGGTACGGTCTCACCACGTCGCTCTGGACGAAGGATGCGGAGCGCGCCGCACGGATCGGGCGTGACCTCGAAACCGGCACGGTTTTCATGAATCGCGCCGACTATCTCGATCCGGCGCTGTGCTGGACCGGCGTCAAGGAGACCGGCCGGGGCGGCTCGCTCTCGGTGCTGGGCTTCCACAACCTTACCCGCCCGAAATCCTATCACCTGAAGAAAGTGACCGCATGACCATCACCGCCAACTGGAGCTATCCGACCGCCGTCAAATTCGGCGCCGGCCGGATCAAGGAGCTTGCCGACCACTGCAAGGCGCTCGGCATCAAGAAGCCGCTGCTCGTAACGGATCGCGGACTTGCCCCGATGGCGATCACGCAGCAGGCGCTCGATATTCTGGAAGCGGGTGGCCTCGGACGGGCGATCTTCGCGGACGTCGATCCGAACCCCAACGACAGGAACCTCGAAGCCGGCGTGAAAGCGTTCCGTGACGGCGGCCATGACGGCGTCGTCGCCTTCGGCGGCGGCTCGGGCCTCGACCTCGGCAAGTGCGTCGCCTTCATGGCCGGCCAGACGCGGCCGGTCTGGGATTTCGAGGATATCGGCGACTGGTGGACCCGCGCGAGCGTCGAAGGTATCGCGCCGATCGTCGCCGTTCCGACGACCGCCGGTACCGGGTCCGAAGTGGGGCGCGCCAGCGTCATCACCAATTCGGCAAGTCACGTGAAAAAGGTGATCTTCCATCCGAAGTTTCTGCCTGGCGTCACGATCTGCGATCCGGAACTCACGGTCGGCATGCCCAAGGTGATCACCGCCGGCACGGGCATGGATGCCTTTGCCCATTGCCTCGAAGCCTATTCGTCCCCCTTCTATCACCCGATGTCGGCCGGGATCGCGCTCGAGGGCATGCGGCTCGTCAAGGAATACCTGCCGCGCGCCTATAAGGACGGAGCGGACCTCGAAGCCCGTGCCAATATGATGAGCGCGGCGGCGATGGGGGCGGTCGCGTTCCAGAAGGGCCTCGGCGCGATCCACTCGCTGTCGCATCCCGTCGGCGCGATCTACAACACCCATCACGGCATGACCAACGCCGTGGTGATGCCCCCGGTCCTGCGGTTCAACCGCTCCGCGATCGAGGAAAAGATCGGTCGCGCCGCCGCCTATCTCGGCATTGCGGGCGGCTTCGACGGTTTCTACGACTATGTGCTGCGGCTCCGGGAGGAACTCGGCGTACCGGACAAACTTTCCGCACTCGGGGTCGGCACGGACCGTATCGACGAGATGGCCGAGATGGCGATCGTCGATCCGACGGCCGGCGGCAATCCCGTCGAACTGACGCTCGATGCCGCGAAAAAGCTCTTCGCAGAATGCATTTGACGGGAGCCGTCGTTAATTTTTTCAAGCCCGGAAAACCCATGTTTTCCGGGCTTTTTCGTTGCCCTTCAATGGAAAATGCGTCCTCCGGTTAACTTTTGGGGGCCAAAAGTTTCCATTTCGTTAACCATGTTCTGCAAGGTTCTATTAAGAAAACCGCGCGTCGGGCAAAGCTGGGCGGACCGGAAACGAGCAAGGACGAGGTGAGAGAAATGGCGGTCATCACATTCGCCAATGCAAAGGGCGGTGCGGGAAAGACGACCGCGGCGCTGATCCTGTCGACGGAACTGGCGAGGCAGGGGAATCGCGTCGTGGTATTGGACGCCGATCCGCAGCGCTGGATCACGAGCTGGTCCGAAGTGTCCGGCCGTGTCGCCAATCTCGAGGTGATTTCGCACGTCACTCCGGCTTCGCTTCCCTGTCATATCCGCGAGCTCAAGGGTGAGGCCGATTTCATCGTCATCGATCTCGCCGGCGCCAAGGACGCGATCGTCGCGTTGGCGCTGGGGCTGTCCGATCATGTGCTGATACCGGTTCAGGGCTGCGCCATGGACGCGCGTGGCGCCGTACAGATTCTTGAACTTATCCGCCATATCGGCGAGAAGGCGAGGGTGCGCATCAACCACTCGGTCGTCTTGACGCGCGTCAATTCGCTGGTGACGACGCGGGCGCTGCAGACGATCAAGGCGCTGCTCGCCTCGCGCGGCGTTTCGGTCCTCGATACGCCGATCGTGGAGCGTGTTGCCTATCGCGAAATCTTCGAGTGCGGCGGCACCCTGCAGATGATGGACCCGAACCGGGTCAGCAATCTCGACAAGGCGCGCGAAAACGCATACGCGCTTGCCGCCGAGGTGCAAAACCTGCTCCCCGTGACCGCACGCCGCGCCCTGATGTCCCGCCTGCGCTCGGCTTTGCCGCGGGCGGCGTAGCGATCGCTCGCGAAGGGCGGTTGCCGTTCAGAACCGTTTGTCGATGAAGTGTTTCGCCTGGGCGCCGGCGTGGTAGAAGGCGGACTTCAGAGTCCGCCACGGATCCGGCGTGACCGGCGTCTCCGCAAGCGGTATCGCGGACGTATCGCCGGTGACGTGGCGGGCAAGCGCCCGCCCGAAGACGGTGCCCGGCGCGATCCCTCGGCCGTTATAACCGCTGATCGATACGACGTTGGGAGCGAGCACATGCATGGCTGGCAGATTGTTGGTCGTCATGCCGATGCGGCCGTCCCACCAGTGCTCGAACCGGAAGTCCCCGATATAAGGAAAGAGTTTGCGCACCGAGCGCGCGGCGAAGGCCCGGTGCGTGCCTGCGGCGATCGCATCCAGCCTGCCGATCGAGCCGAAAATCAGCCGGTTCTGCCGGTCCATGCGGAAGGAGGTCATCACCAGCCCCGTGTCCCAGGCTCCCTGGCGTTCGGTCAATATCCGCGCGGCCACGTTGTCGGGCAGTGGATTGGTCGCGAACTGGAAATAGGGAAGGATCGTGAGTTCCTGCCGGTACTCCTTCCATGGGACGTCGGTGACAAGGCTCCCATAGGCGTTGGTCGCAAGAATGACGTGACGGGCCGTTACCGTTCCCCGCGGGGTCTTCAAGTTCCAGAGATCGCCTTGGCGGCTGGCTGCAAGGAGGGGGGTATCGGTGAAGATTTCGGCGCCGGCGGCAAGCGCTGCACGGGCCAATCCTCGCGCATAGGCGAGCGGCTGTATCGTTCCGGCGCGGCGGTCGAGCAGTGCGCCGGTGAAGCCCTCGGCTCCTGAAAGCGCGTGCGCCTTTTCAGCCGAAAGCACCTCGACCGGAGCACCGCGCTTTTTCCATTGCGCCTCGCGCTCCCGGATTTCCTTGAGCCCTTCCGCGCCGACCGACATATGCAGCGTGCCGTTGCGAACGGCTTCGCATTCGATTCCATGTTTCGCAACGAGATCGTAGACGAATGACGGGCCGTCGCCGAGTTCGTCGAGAAGCCGGTTGCCCGCCGCTGCTCCGAGCGTTGCGATCAGGTCGTCCGGCTGCACCCACATGCCGGCATTGACGAGGCCGACATTGCGGCCCGAACCGCCGAAGCCGATCATCCGCGCTTCGATCACCGCAGTCCTGATGCCCGTCTCCGCCAGATGAAGTGCGGCCGAAAGGCCCGTGAAACCACCTCCGACGATCGCCACCTCGACCGTCAGGTCGCCTGCTAGCGGAGCGGTGCGCGGAGCGGCCGGTGCCGTCGCATGCCAGAGATTGGGGAGAGCACGCTCCGTTGCCATCGCGGACAGTTCCTTAAGGTCAGGGGTGTTTCGTCTGTGATAAAGGCAATGCGGCGGAGTTTTTCATGACAATGTTTCATGACGTCATGAGGCTGCTGCGACCGGCAGGGGGGTATGGCCTTCGAAGCAGCTCAAGCGCGTCGCGATCAACCGCATTGACGCGACACGCTTGGCTGATTGTCGTGCCTCAGTCGACGAATTCGACCGTGACGCCGGTGCTCACCATCTTGCCGAGTTCGGTCGCGTCCCAGTTGGTCAGGCGGACGCAGCCATGGCTCTGGGTCTTGCCGATCTTCGACGGCTCCGGTGTCCCGTGAATGCCGTAGGTCGGCTTCGACAGCGCGATCCAGACGGTGCCCACCGGGCCGTTCGGACCCGGTTGCAATTGCAGGATCCTGTCGTTCGCGCCCTGCTGGAAGTTGATCTTCGGGTTGTAGGTATAACCAGGATCGAAGGCGATACGCTCGACATGCACCGTACCGGAAGGCGACGGCGTGTCGGAGGAACCGATGGTGGACGGATAGGCGGCGATCAGTTTCCCCGCCTCGTCATAGGCGAGCACCTGCTTGCGGGCCTTGTCCGCGACGATGCGCGCCACCTTGCCCTTCTTGTTCGGGCCGGGATTGACGACCTTGATCGTAGTGCCGGGAATTGAAAAATCGACACCGGGATTGAGCTCGCGCAGATACGCCTCGTCCATGTGGAACTTCTCGCCGAGCATCTCCGTCACGGACGTGAAGGACAGATGCGGAAGCTGCGCCTTGTGGGCGTAATCTTCCGGGATGGAGGCGACAAAGGGGCCGGCCGCATCCGCGGCGGTGATCGTGTAGGTCGTAATCGGCAAGCCGCCGTTGAAGCGCAGCCGCTCCAAAATGTCTTCGGTATTGTTCGGATCGAGCGTTTCACCCGTTGCCTGCTGCCAGGCTTCGATGGCCTTGGTGACGTTCGAGCCCATCTTGCCGTCGATCACGCCGGGAGAAAAGCCCTCGCGGTCGAGGAAGACCTGCAGGGCAGCGATCTCAGCGCGCGACTTTCCCGTCACCGTCATGGCCGGCGGCATCGGCTGTGCCAGCGGGTCATCGTATTGCGGATCGTAGGCAGCCTCCTCGCGATCGGAGAGCGAGGGAAGGCTGTTGGGCAGATCCTCGCGCTCGACCGGAGCGGGCGCAATATCGCGATATTCGGGGATGGCGCCGGTAAACTCGCCGGGCTCGGAATAGCCGTAACCGCGATCGCGGGGCTCGGGATAGCCATCGCGCCCGTATTCGCGGCGCCGCTGTCCGCGACCATAGCCGTCATTCGGCACGACGGTGGCGACGATATTGCCCCACGGATCCACGAGCACCGTGCGTCCGCGGCGGTCGCGCATGGCATGAACCTCGGCCTCTCCGGGGATATAGTCGAGAATGTCGCCTTCGGGCGTGACGAGCATCACGTCGCCGCCGCCCCAATAGCCACCATAGGCATCCTGTGCGTTGGCGGGCGCAAGCTCCATGGCCATGAGGGCGAGTGCTGCGAAGAGCGAAAGGCCGGTGCGGGTTGCGGGCGTCACTAGGGAACCTGTCTTCATGGCGGTTGCTTTGCGGCGGTACATACCGATTTGGACGTTAATGTGAAAAAAGTGAATTCATCATGAACAGCCGGTTAAATTAGTTAGGCCAACATCCTGCCCATTGCAACGCTCGCCGAAATGGCCCGGTTCCGAGGCTTCGACTATCATGGATTCCCTGCCTGATTCCGGGCTCCTTCTTTGGAGGTGGAATGCGGACGACCTTGAACGCGGCCGATGGCGCGGCGAGCCACCTCCTGTTCGACCCGTCCTCGGCACTCGATGTCGCGGCCTTCGTCGTCGCCGGTGTCGATCTGTCGCCGGGCGCGGCGATCCCCTCGGACGGCGATCCGCGCATCGACCGCGCGCTCGCGGGTTTCCTGTTTACCTGCGGTCCCGAGCACATTCGTCATCCCGAGGCTCTGGAAGGCAGCGCCGGCGCATATTATCCCCTGCATGGCTCGCTCGCCGGAACGCCCGTCAGCCGAACCGAGATGTGCGGTGCGGGCGATCGTTGTACTGCCGTCACCGAAGTCGATCTCGCCTGCGGCGGCCGGGCGGCTATCGAGCGCCTCTGGCAAGTCGATGCGGCCGCGCACGCCGTGACGCTTGCGGACCGCGTCATCAACATCGGTTCGTCTGCCTTTGCGCCGATGATGATGTATCACATGAACATCGCCGGCCGGCTGCTCGGCGAGGAAACGCGGATCGAAAGTCCGTCGGTCGACGGCGGATCGCTTCCCTGGCGCTTCGGCGAGGGGGAAAGCGCGCATTTCTGCCGTCCGGCCGTTGCCTGTGACGGATGGTCGGAGGTGGCGCTGACCGCAATGCCGGGTCTTAAGGGGCGCGCACTGCGCGTGCGGTTCCGGACCGAAACGCTGCCGTTCCTGCAGATGTGGCGCTGTCAGCGCGGCGGCGCCAACGTCGTCAGCATCGAGCCGGCCTCGCATCGCCTGGCGAAGCGGCCGCAGCTTGCCGCAAACGGGGAGCTCGATCCTCTTCAACCCGGCCAATCGCGCGATTATAGCCTGGCTTTCACCGTCTCCTGATGACGCCTTCTCGATTGACGCCGCCCGGCGCTGGGCCTAAATCAGGGCAACGCTTTTCTTGAGGGACGCCACATGGACATTCGCCAGATCAACGATGAGTACTCGGTTTCGGGCCAGATCACCGTCGACGACCTCGACGAGATCAAGGCGCTCGGCTTCAAGTCCATCGTCTGTCATCGCCCGGATTTCGAGGCACCCGATCAGCCGACCTTCGACGCCATCGCCGCGCGTGCCCAGGAACTCGGGCTGGAGGTCACCCATATCCCGGTCGGCCCGATGGGCGTGACCGCGGACGCGGTCAAGAGCATGGTCGACGCTCTCGACGAATTCCAGCGCCCGATGCTCGGCTATTGCCGCTCCGGCGCCCGCTCCACCGCAGTCTATCAGCAGACACTGCACATTCGGGGCTGAGGCGCCGAAAACGGATGTGACGAGGGCTTCGCTCCGGGAATCATCTCACGGATTGCGATCTCTCTCTCATCCCTCGAGCACTGAGGAGGTTGGCAGGCCTACCGCGATGCTCGCGAAGACGGCCGAGATCACGCATGATCTCGAGATGCAGACACGTCGAACGCAGTGGTTTGATCGGGCCGCCTCTGCCCCTCATCCGCCTGCCGGCACCTTCTCCCCGTTTTACGGGGAGAAGGAACAAGCGGACACTGCTTCGTCCTCTTCTTCTAGAGGGCGGAGACGGGGCTGGGAGCTTGCCGCTTGTCCCTTCGCCCCGCTTGCGGGGAGAAGGTGCCGGCAGGCGGATGAGGGGCTTTCGAGAATTCCGCTGAGCGCCGCATTACGGCGGCCCCATCCTACCCGTTCCGGATCTCGCTCAGCGTCCGCGTCGGCGTGATCGCTTCCGGGTCGAGCTTGATCTCGATGATGGCAGGCTTGCCGCTCTCACGCGCCCGCAGGAAGGCGTCTGCGAATTCTTCCGTCCTCGCCACCGTTTCGCCGTGGCCGCCATAGGCGCGGGCGAGCGCTGCGAAGTCCGGGTTCGTCAGATCCGTGGCGCTGACACGGCCGGGATATTCGCGCTCCTGGTGCATGCGGATCGTACCGTAGATACCGTTGTTGACGACGAGCACGATGATCGGGAGTTCATAGCGGACGGCGGTCGCGAACTCCTGGCCATGCATCAGGAAACAGCCGTCGCCGGCAAAGCAGACCACCTCGCGATCGGGATGCAGATGCTTGGCCGCGACTGCGGCCGGCAGGCCGTAGCCCATCGAGCCGGAAGCGGGAGCAGCCTGCGTCCCGTAACGGCGGAAACGGTGGAAGCGATGGAGCCAGGTGGCGTAATTGCCTGCGCCGTTGGTGAAGATCGTCTCCGGCCCCGTATTCGCCTCCAGCCAGTTCACGATCGGTCCCATCTGGACGTCGCCCGGTCCCTTTTCCGGCGGCGTCGACCATTTGAGATAGGCCGCATGCATTTCTCCGGTGCGGGCGGACCAGTGGGGCTCGGCTGAAGGCGTCAGGCTCGAGAGCGCGGCGACGAAGTCGCGCGGGCTCGCGGCAATTGCGAGGTCCGGACGGTAGACCCGGCCGAGCTCGCCCGGATCCGGATGGACATGCACCAGGGTCTGCCTGGGGTAGGGGACGTCGATCAGCGTGTAGCCGGAGGAAGGCATCTCCGAGAACCGCCCGCCGACGAGGAGGACGAGGTCGGCTTCCCGGATCTCGCCTGCCAGCGACGGATTGATGCCGATGCCGACATCGCCCGCGTAGTTCGGATGCAGGTGGTCGAAAAGCATCTGGCGGCGGAAGGAGCAGCCGACCGGCAGCTGCCAGCGCTCGGCGAAGCTCTGGAACCCGGCCACGGACTCGGCGGACCAGCGGGTACCGCCGAGAATGGCGATCGGCCTTTTCGCGGTGGAGAGAAGCTCTGCAAGCTTGGCAATCTGGCTTGGGCCCGGGTGGCTTTCCACCGGCTGGTAAGCGCGGGCGGCCGGTGCCTCGGTGCTCTGTGTCAGCATGTCTTCCGGCAAGGTCAGGACCACAGGCCCGGGACGGCCGGACGTCGCGACGGCGAAGGCACGCGTCACGAATTCCGGGATGCGCGCCGGATCGTCGATTTCGCCGACCCATTTTGCGACTTCGGTGAAGGCCCGCCGATACTCGATCTCCTGAAAAGCCTCCCGCTCGCGGGCTTCGCGCTGCACCTGGCCGATGAAGAGGATCATCGGAACCGAATCCTGCCGGGCCACGTGGAGGCCGGCGGAGGCATTGGTCGCGCCGGGGCCGCGGGTGACCATGCAGATGCCGGGCTCGCCCGTCAGGCGGCCCCAGGCATCCGCCATCATTGCGGCCCCGCCCTCCTGCCGGCAGACGACGACCTCGATGTCGGCGTCGTAAAGCGCATCGAGCACCGCCAGATAGCTTTCTCCCGGAACGCAGGAGATGCGCTTCACCCCGTTTGCGGCAAGCGCCTCCACCACCAGTTGTCCGCCCGTTTTCATATGCACCTCCCAATGCGGTCCTGTTTTGCCGATGTCAGATCGCCGGCGACACCGGCGCGATACCAGCCGTTTTCTGCACCTGCCGCTCGCGCCAGATGATATAAAGTCCTGAGCCGATGATGATCGCGATGCCCAGCCATTTCAGCGCGTCCGGCAGATCGCCGAAGACGAGCCAGCCGAAAATCGTCGCCGAGACGATCTCGAGATATTGCAGCGGCGCGAGCACCGAGGCCGGCGCCGCCCGATAGGCATAGACGCCGAGCACGCCGGAGATCGTCGCGGTGACGCCGACCCAGAGCAGGTAGTACCAGGCGCGCCCGTCCGGCCAGACCGGATCGAAGACGCTCGATCCGCTGCCCTCGCCGAACCAGAGCAGCGCGAGACAGAAGAGGCCTCCCCAGATGCCGGCATGGAACTGCATCGACCAGGGGTCCTCGTTCTGCGCGACCATGCGCGTCACGAGCAGGAAAACGGCGAGGCCGAAGGCGGCGACGATCGGAAGAAGTGCGACCAGACCAACTTCCTGCATGCTCGGCTGGATCACGAGCAGCGAACCGAGGAAGCCGACAGCGCAGGCGGTATAACGGCGCCAGCCGATCGTCTCCTTCAGGAAGATGCTGCCTAGGATAGTGAGGATGATCGGTTCAACGAAGAAGATGGCGATGGCATCGGCCACCTCCATGACCTTCAGCGTGGTGATGAAGGAAAGCATGGTCACCACCAGAAGGCCGCCGCGCAGCGCATGCAGCGCACTCTTGCGCCATGTGAGATCGAAGAGCGTACCGCGCACAAGGACGATCGGCAGGATGAAGACGATCTGCAGCAGGAAGCGTGCCGCCGTGATCTCGGCCGAGGGAACCGTCGCGATGGCTAGTTTCGAGAAGATGTCGATCAGCGGCGACAGCAACACCGAAAAGACCATCAGCGTCAGGCCGTAGGAGATCCGGTTGTGGTCGATTGCCGCCTTGGAAAGGGAGAGCTCGCTCATTGACCGTGGCGCTTTCCCCGGACTGCCTTCAGGCACCAGGCGGCGAATTCCTCCGTCGCTTTTTCCCGGCCGATCTCGTTGAGCGTTTCGTGGCGCATGCCCTCGTGAATTGCGATCGTGACATTCGTCATGCCCCGCGCTTTCATGCGGTTGCCCAGCCAGCGAACGGCCTCTCCGTTGAGGGTGGAAGGATCGGCACTGCCGCCGACGAGGTGTACCGGAAGGCTCGACGGCAGCCGCGACAGCCGGTCGGGGCGGGCACCGGCGAAGGCGAAGGCGAAGACGTCGAGCCACAGCGATACGGTCGGGTCGAAACCGCAGTGCGGATCTTCGATATATCTGGCGACCTCGCTTTCATCGCGCGAGAGCCAGTCGAAATCGGTCTGCCGGTCGGCGATGGTGGTGCTCCAGGCGCCGAAGGTGAGTTTCGTCACGAGCGGACTTGGCACGTCCGAACCCTTCAGCATCTTCTCGATCGCCAGCAGCAACTGGCCGCCGCGCCCGGCAAGACCCGGCCGGAAATTGGAGTTCCACACAGCGAGCGCGTCGTAGAGGTCCGGATCGGTTTCGGCGGCGTTCAGCGCGATCAGTCCCCCCATCGAATGGCCGAACAGCACGACCGGCAGGCCTGGATGAGCGGCCGCTGCCATATCGCGGAGCGCGCGCAGGTCCGTGACGACCTTCGCCGCACCTTCACGCTGGGCGAACATGGCGGGAGGCGCATCGGGGGCACAGCTCGTGCCGTGGCCGCGGTGGTCATGGGCGTAAACGTGGAAACCTTGGGCGGCCATGGTTTCGGCAAAGCGGGTATAGCGGCCGGAATGCTCAGCAAGGCCGTGGCTGATGACGAGAATGCCTTGCGGTTCGCCCGCCGCGCCGACATGGCGCCAGCCGAGTGTCGCGCCGGTCGGGCTTTGATGCGTCCTCACCTGCCCGAACATGCCATGCGCTCTCCCCCACTTGCGGATGCCGTACGGATATCAAATCGATTTGGGTGGGAAAGGCAATCGCAGCTTGTTGCTCGTTGCGCATGAGATCACAACGAATCCGCGGATACCGATTCAGGGTTGCAATTTTCCCGTATATGGGGTTATTTGTTCCTGTTTTGTTTTCCTTTAGAGGGCTTGGGGCAATGAAGACAAGGGCGATGATGCATCTGATGAGGTTGGCGGCGCTGGCGCTGGGGTTGGCGAATGCGCCCCTCGCGGCGGCTCAGGAGAGTTCGGCGAGCGAGGGCGAAACCGGCGGGGGGAGGACGGAATATGTGCTCGCCGTCAGCTGGCAGCCGGGATTCTGCGAGACGCGGCCCGATCGCAAGGAATGCGTCGGCCAGACGGCGGAGCGTTTCGACGCGACGAATTTCTCGCTTCATGGCCTATGGCCACTCAAGAAGAGCTATTGCGGCGTGGAAGCGGATCTGAAAGCGCGCGACCGCAAGGGCGACTGGCTGGAACTGCCGGAAGTCGACATGGGGGACGAGACGGCCAAGCGCCTGCTCGTCGCCATGCCGGGGGTCAAGTCCGGCCTCGACCGTCACCAATGGCTGCGCAACGGTACCTGCCAGACGGCAAATGCCGACGACTACTTCGCGCTGCAGCTCCGGCTTCTGGACGAGCTCAACCGTTCGGCTGTGCGTGCGCTCTTTGCAGACGGGATCGGCAAGGAACTTGACGAAAAACAGATCAAGCAGGCCTTCGACCAGGGTTTCGGGGCGGGGGCCGGAGACCGGGTGCGCATGCGTTGCCAGTCGGTGAACGGCGGCGACGTGATCACCGGGCTGACGATAGGGCTCTCGGGCGACCTCTCGGGCAAAGCCGAACTGGCGGATTTGATCCAGGCGGCGGGGCCGACGGAATTCAAATGCGCGAAGGGGATCGCAGACGCTGCCGGGCGGGGCTGATCGGGGGCGCAATTCGCATGGAGGGAGCGGCGGGGCAGCGTTCGGGCAAGGGCCTTTGACGTTGCCCCGCCACCATAATTCGCCTACATAGCGGGCAAAATTCCCTTCCGATGCGGAGCATTCCTTTATGGCACGTCAATTCATCTATCACATGGCCGGGCTGAACAAGGCCTACGGCAACAAGAAGGTCCTCGAGAACATCCATCTCTCCTTCTATCCGGAGGCGAAGATCGGCATTCTCGGCCCGAACGGGGCCGGTAAGTCGACCGTGCTCCGGATCATGGCGGGCCTTGATACCGAATATACCGGCGAGGCCTGGGTCGCCGAAGGTGCGAGGGTCGGCTATCTCGCGCAGGAGCCGCAGCTCGATCCTCAGAAGAACGTGCTCGAGAACGTGATGGAAGGGGTGGCCGCCAAGAAGGCGATCCTCGATCGCTACAACGAGCTGATGATGAACTATTCCGACGAGACGGCGGACGAAGGCGCCAAGCTCCAGGACGTCATCGACAGCCAGAACCTCTGGGACCTCGACAGTCAGGTGGAAATGGCGATGGAGGCGTTGCGTTGCCCGCCGGGCGATGCGGAGGTCACCAATCTCTCCGGCGGCGAGAAGCGCCGCGTGGCGCTTTGCAAGCTTCTGCTGTCGCAGCCCGAACTGCTTCTGCTCGACGAACCGACCAACCACCTCGACGCGGAAACGATCGCCTGGCTCGAAAAGCACCTGCGCGAATATCCGGGCGCCGTGCTGATGGTCACGCACGATCGCTACTTCCTCGACAACGTCACCGGCTGGATTCTCGAGCTCGACCGCGGCCGGGGCATTCCCTATGAGGGCAACTACTCCGCCTATCTGCAGTCGAAGGCCAAGCGGATGGCGCAGGAAGGACGCGAGGAGGCCGCCCGCCAGAAGGCAATCAGCCGTGAGCAGGAATGGATCTCTTCAAGCCCCAAGGCCCGCCAGGCGAAGTCCAAGGCCCGTATTCGCGCCTATGACGAGCTGGTCGAGGCGGCTGCGGACCGGCGTCCGGGCGACGCACAGATCGTCATTCCCGTTGGCGAACGCCTTGGGCAGGTGGTCATCGAGGCGGAAAATATTTCCAAGGGCTATGACGACCAGCTGCTGATCGAAGGCTTGAGCTTCAAGCTGCCGCCGGGCGGCATCGTCGGCGTCATCGGCCCGAACGGCGCCGGCAAGACGACGCTCTTCCGCATGATCACCGGCCAGGAGCAGCCCGACGACGGCTCTATCCGGATCGGGGACAGCGTGCAGCTCGCCTATGTCGACCAGAGCCGCGATGCGCTCGACGCCAACAAGACGGTCTGGGAAGAAATCTCGGGCGGCAACGACATCATCAAGCTCGGCAAGCACGAGGTCAATTCGCGGGCCTATTGCTCGACCTTCAACTTCAAGGGCGGCGACCAGCAGCAGAAGGTCGGGACGCTTTCGGGCGGCCAGCGCAACCGCGTTCACCTTGCCAAGATGCTGAAGTCCGGCGGCAACGTCGTCCTGCTCGACGAACCGACGAACGACCTCGACACCGAGACCCTGGCGGCACTTGAGGATGCGCTCGAAAACTTCGCGGGATGCGCTGTTATCATCAGCCACGACCGCATGTTCCTCGACCGCCTTGCCACCCATATCCTCGCCTTCGAGGGCGACAGCCATGTCGAGTGGTTCGAAGGCAATTTCGAGGACTATGAAAAGGACAAGATCCGGCGTCTCGGCCCGGACTCGGTCAATCCGAAGCGGGTAACCTACAAGCGTCTGACGCGTTGACCGTCATACGCTTGCGGCGGTGCATCGCTGAAGCGTAGAGCGACATGCGTCCAGATGGATGCCAAGAACAAAAGTCCTTCACGGCGCGGCGCACCGTAGCTGGATGCCTGTGACAAGCACAGGCATGAGGGGAGTGTGTGGGCTGCCGTAATTGACCGGTATCGCTCGCGGGAACGGGGCGCTCCGATTCTTCCTCATCCCTGTGCTTGTCACAGTGATCCAGCAGCGCCGCGTCCGCGGCGCCAGAGAGTCGCGCCGAAACGCACGTTCATAAGTGCGACCGCAAGGTCGCCCGCTCTTATCCTCCAAGCGCCATTCTGTTGCCCTTATGCGCAAATCTCTTGCGCCGTCGCTGCAAATCACATAAACATATCTTTATGTGTTGATGGGGAAGGCTATGGCTGATCGGGAAACGCTTGGTTTGGATGCGCTGGTCGACGTCCTGAAAGCGGCGGGCGAGCCGACGCGCCTGCGCCTGCTGGCACTGCTCTCGGCCGGCGACCTGACGGTCACCGATCTTACCGAAATTCTCGGGCAGTCGCAGCCGCGCATTTCCCGTCATCTGAAACTGCTGGCCGAGGTCGCGCTCATCGATCGCTATCAGGAAGGCGCCTGGGCCTATTTCCGTCTGCGGCAGGAGGGCCGTCGCGTCGCGCTAATCCGCGAGCTTCTCGCATCGGCTGCGGCCGACGATGCGATTCTGGCCAGGGATGCGATCCGCCTTGCCACGTTGAAAAGAACCCGCGCGGAGAAGGCGCAGGCCTATTTCAGCCGCAACGCGGCCGAATGGGACAAACTCCGACGTCTGCACATCGCCGAAGGCGACGTCGAGGCGGCGCTCAAGGCGATGGTCGGCGACGAGCCGGTGGACAGCCTGCTCGACCTCGGCACAGGTACCGGACGTATCCTGCAGCTCTTCGAGGGCATCTACCGGCGCGGCATCGGCGTCGACGCCAGCCGCGACATGCTGGCGGTTGCGCGGTCCAACCTGGACAGGGCCGGCATCACCAAGGCGTCGATCCGCCACGGCGACATCTTCAACCTGCCGCTGGATGGTCAATCCTTCGATCTCGTCACGATCCACCAGGTGCTCCATTATCTCGAGGAGCCCGAGGCGGCGATTGCCGAGGCCGCGCGCATGCTCGTACCGGGCGGCCGGCTCGTGATCATCGATTTCGCGCCGCACGGGCTTGAACATCTGCGTGACGACCACGCCCATGCGCGCCTCGGCTTCTCGCACCAGACGATGAGCGAATGGCTGCAGAAGGCGGATCTTTCGCTCGAGAAGACGACCGATCTTGCGCCGGAAGGCGGGCAGGAGGGGAAGCTGACTGTCACCATCTGGCTGGCGCGCGACCAGCGCGCGGCCGAAACCGTTGCCGACTTGCCGCGCCAGCGTCTTCATGCAGGGGGAGTTTGAGAATGAACGGACGGACGCCTTACCCCGTGGACTGTGACGGGCTTAGATTTTCCTTCGAGTACTTCCCGCCGAAGAACGACGAGATGGAGACGCAGCTCTTTCAGACAGTCACGGCCCTCTCCGTTTTCGCGCCCGCCTTCGTCACCGTCACCTACGGTGCCGGCGGGTCGACCAAGGCACGCTCCCTGACGACGGTCAAGCGGATGATCGGGGAGATGGAGATCGCGAATACGGCGGCGCACCTCACTTGCGTCGGCGCGCCGAAGGCGGAGGTGGATGCGGTAATCGACGAGTTCCTGGCCTGCGGCGTGCGCCATTTCGTGGCATTGAGGGGTGATCCGCAAGGCGGTATCGGCAGCGTCTACGAGCCTTTTCCGGGCGGCTATGAGAATGCCGCCGCCCTCGTCAAGGCCCTGCGGGCGCGCGGCGATTTCGAGATCTCCGTCTCCGCCTATCCGGAAAAGCATCCGGAGAGCCCCGACGTCGCTGCCGACATAGACATGTTGAAGCGCAAGGTCGACAATGGCGCAACGCGCGCGCTTACGCAGTTCTTCTTCGACAATGACGACTTCGAGCGCTATCTCGAACGCGTAAGGCGTGCGGGCATCGCGATACCGATCGTACCCGGGATACTGCCGATCAATAATCTCACCCAGGTGCAGAAATTTGCCGGTCTTTGCGGCGCCAGAGTTCCGGAGTCGATCGTTTCGCGGCTGGGCCCTATTGACGATCAGCCGGAGGAGCGCTTCCGGGAGGCGGCCCATATCGCGGCCGAACAGGTCGCCGATCTCGTCCGGCGCGGCGTCAGCGATTTTCACCTCTACACGATGAACCGCCCGCAGCTGATCACCGCCGTTCGCGAACTGATGGGCTATGATCCGGAAATCGCGCCGGCTCAGCCGGCCGACACGGAGCGCTCAGTCCGGGCGGTCGCGAGGGCATGACGGCCGACCTCGGATAACGCAGCAGCAATAGCGAAAGCCCATGAGTGCCGCAGCATTCATGGGCTTTCTGATTGTTGCAGCCTGTCGAACTATTGCGCCTGAGCGGCCGTCAGACATGCCTCGCTGCAAAAATGGATTTTCCGGAAATTAAAGTCCCCGTTTCGGCTGGACTGTCAGTGGCCCTGGATCACACGAAAAGCATTACGGCCACGAATGCGAACGCTGCACTGATCATAAGGACGTTCAACGAGTGTGTAAGTCCCATAAGCTGATCCTCCCTGCGTTGACGGGTAAAACATAGGGCGAAAAAACGGCATATGAAAGCGAAACTTGTGCTGCACTGCGAAATTCCGTATGTCAGATTTTCTCGCGAATACATCTAAATTGCTGAAAATATTTGATTATTTGGACTGCCACATTTTATTCACAATTCCTGCCGGGAGGTTAATGTAACCGTCTGTAACGCTGCGTGAGTGTGCGAAAACGACGGTGAATCAGTTCATCGGCGTCCGCCGGGGCGGGATTGCGGCGCGCGGAACGGTCACCGTCCGGCGGAATATCCGAGCTTCAGGACGCGCCCGTCCAGGATCGCCAGGCCGGCGGCGATGAGCAACATGCCGCCGACGTCCGTCGCCTGCAGCATTTCTCCCAGGAAGAGATAGCCGAGCAGGATGGCGCTTGGCGGGACAAGCAGCGTTACCAGCGACGTGTTGGTGGCGCCCGCTTCGGCCATGATGCGGAAGAACAGGATATAGGCATAGGCGGTTGAGACGAGCGCCAGTCCGAGGATCGCGAGCACGGTCGTGAGCGGCGGCATGGGCATGGTCCATGGCATGTCGACGAGGACCGCGACCGGCAGCATGATGAGTGTCGATGCCGTCAATTGCCCAGCGGCCGTCACCGGCGGGGCCAGATCGCGGAAGCGTTTGCCGTAAGTCGCGGAAAAGCCGTAGCTGACTGCTGCCAGGACCGGCAGGACGAGCGCCCAGAGCGGCACGTCGCCGGCAGTGCCGAAGAGGCCGGCAAGCGCACTCGGTCCTATGAGCACGACGGTACCGGCAAGCCCGAGCAGGCAACCGCTGAACTTCGCGGTGCTCAACTTCTCATCCTCGGTCGCGACATTGGCGATGAGCACCGTCCAGACCGGCGTCGTGGCGTTGAGGATTGCCGCGAGACCGGCGCCGATATGCGTTTGGCCGAGAAAGATGAAAGCATGCGGAATGGCGTTGTTGATGAGCCCCATGAGCAGGAATTCGCGCCAGCGCCCGGCGAGCGCCGGATATATGCCGTGTCGGCCGCGAAGATAGAGATGCAGGGCGAGGGCGGCGAGACCGAGACGCAAGAGCACGAGCGTGAAAGGCGGCACATGGGCAACGGCGACCCGCGCAAAGAAGAAGGAGCCGCCCCAGATGAGACCGAGCAGCCCGAGCAATGCCCAGAGGCGCATGGTCATGTGGGTGCTGATGGAATTTGCGGATGAAGCCATATCTTGCCTGCGCAGCAGCTACCGCATCGGCCCGAAAATCGGACGATTTTCGGAAAGCACGATGCGTCGGCTGAATCTAAGCCGGGATAGGAGCCCGACAATTCTGAATTGTGCAAGCAGTATTGCAGCGAAGCGGGTGTTGCCACCCGCTTCTTGTGTCCTGCAAAAGGTTAAAGCGCCTCCAGCAGGCCCGGTGTCGCCCACCCGTCGGCGGGAATCCCGAGCTTCAACTGCTCCTTCTGCAGCGCGGCCCGCGTGCCCGAGCCGAGAATGCCGTCGATTTTGCCGACGTCATGCCCAAGTGCCTGCAATCTGGTCTGCAGGGCCTTCATCTCGGCGTCGCCGAGCCCCGGTTCCGGATTTCCCTGTTGATAGGGCGGCGCACCGGCAAGCCGGGTCGCGAAATAGGCGGCGGAGGTCGTGTAGATGAAGGACTGGTTCCACTCGAGATAGATCTTGAAGTTCGGGTAGGTCAGGAAAGCAGCGCCTTTGCGGCCCTGAGGGAGCACCAGCGAGGTTTCGAGCCCACTATTGGAGGTGTTGCCGTCACGCGGCGCGACACCGAGTGCGAACCAGTCGCCGGCGGTCATGCCGGGCTGCAGGCCGGTCTTTTCCCATGGCAACTGCTCCGGAACGCGGACCTCCTGAATCCATGGTTCCCCGGGCTTGAAGCCCAGGCTCTGGATGAATTTCGCCGCCGTCAGAATGGCATCCGGAGAACTCTTCTTGAGATTGACATGGCCGTCGCCGTCGCCGTCGACGCCATAGGCGATGATGTCCTCAGGCAGCATCTGTACCTGACCGATCTCGCCCGCCCAGGCGCCGGTGGTCGCCGCGGGATCGAGATCGCCGTGCTGCACCATCTCGATTGCGGCGAGAAGCTGCGGCCGGAACATTTCCGGGCGGCGGCAGTCATGCGCCAGCGTCACCAGCGCATCACGCGTATTGAAATCGCCCTGCACGGCGCCGAAGTCGGTCTCCATGGCCCAGAATGCGGTGATCACGGGCGCCGGTACGCCGAACTCCTGCTCGGCCCGGGCAAAGACGTCGGCATATTCCCGCATCTTCTGCGCACCGATGTCGAGGCGCGACTTGCTTACGGTACGCTTCGAAAACTCGGTGAAGGTCTGCTTGAACACGCCCTGAGCGCGGTCGCGGCTCAGCACCTTCTGGTCGATGGCGGCGCCTGCGAGCGCCCGATCGGCGACGTCTGCGGGGATGCCCTTGGCGACCGCTTCGGCCTTGACGCCCTCCAGAAAGGAGCCGAGGTCGCCGCCGCACGCGGCGGCTGGGTTCCCCGGCTGAGCCGGAGCTTGCGCCAGGGCCGGCGCGCCGGCGATCGCAAGGAATCCGAGGGAGAGAAGGGCTTTGCGCGCTGTGGCTGTCATTACAATTCCTTTCCATGCCGGCCGCACAGGAATGCCGCCGGGCCCGAAGTCTGTCGAGAATGAAATCTATCGATGCTCTCTCAGAGCATTATGACCGAATGAAGAAAATGCGGACCATGCCGCCGCGTCCTCTGGTCTATCTTGCCTGCGAGACGGTCGCGACCCACTTCTGCCAGTTCCTGGCGGAACCGGCGAAGGCGTTGATGTCCGTGCTGCCCTGAATGCCGGGGATCACGCCGGTGCTGGTATATTGCCAGAAGGCCCAGCGGCGTTCGACGTAGATGTCCTTCGGGTGCTTGGCTACCGAGCGCACCCAGAAATGATAGTCGTTGAAGGCGCCGACCAGATTGTCATGGTGGAAGTCGACGGACGTGTAGATGATCGGCCGCTTGCCGTAATGGGCCTCGAGCCGATCCATGAACCGCTTCATTTCGGACCGCACGGTTTCCGGCGCCGGCCGGTGACGGCAGGTCTTGGATTCGCCATTCCATTCGACATCCAGGACGGGCGGCAGGTGGACGGCGCTCTTCGGCACGTTGGCGATGAACCAGTCGGCCTGGGCGTCGGCGGTGGAGCAGAAATAATAGAAATGATAGGGCGCGTAGGCGAGGCCGACGGCGCGCGCCTGCTGCCAATATTCGTGGAAGCGCGAGTCCACCCGGTCCTTGCCCTCGGTTGCCTTGATGAACGCGAAGGACACCCCGGAATTCTTAACCTTCCGCCAATCGATGTCGCCGTTCCACTTGGAGACGTCGATCCCGTGAACGCTGTGATGGTGCGGCGTGCGGCCGCCGAAATCCTGTGGATCGGTGTCGTGGAAGCGCGGCTGAATGGAGGCCGTCTTGACGAGATCGTAATCGGTGGAGGTACAGGAGGAGAGAATGGTGGCGATGGGCAGCAATGCCAGGAGAAGCCGGCGCATGGGGGTTCCGTTTCGAGACGAACGACGATCCTGCCTCACGCGATGGTTTCCATGATTGGTGATGTCCCCCAGGGAGGCGTGACCTCCTTTTCACCATATCATCGTAAAAATTGCGTTAGCTCAAGTGTGAATTGCAGCCGAATGCAATCCGCCACCGTCCGCTACGGTGCCGCGCGGCGATAGACGACAAGCCAGGCATAACCTCGTCCCAGCGATCTGACCTCGAGCGCCGCTCCGTTTCTCTCGGCTCTTTTGCGCATCACATCGAAAAGCGTTTCGCGCGGCGTGACGTGGAAGCGTCTGAGCCAGGCCTGGAGGAAGCGGCGGAAGCCGGCCGGCCAACCTTCCTGCTGGCCGAAGTCGGCGATATGCAGCGAGCCGCCCGGCTTGAGCGCGGCAATCGCGGCATCGACCGCCTTTTCCCATTCGGGAACCATGGAAAGGGCGTAGGAAATGACGATCCGGTCGAAGCCTTCCTGATCGAATGAGGCGGCGGTGAAATTCGTCGCGTCGGCGACCCGCAACACTGCGTCCGGCCGATTTTGGCGCCGGAGCTTGGCTTTGGCGGTCGCCAGCATTTCGGCCGAGATATCGAGGCCGAAGAGGCGCGCACCGGGGTAGAGATCCCCGATCACGGCGAGATTGCGGCCCGTGCCGCAGCCGACTTCCAGCACCGATGCGCCCGGCGGCGGGTTCAGTTCACGGATCAGCGTGTCACGGCCGAAGAGATAGTATTTGCGAGTGAAATCATAGATGTACCGCTGGTAGCGATACATGCGGTCCATCAGATGAGCGTGGCTTTCATTCGCGGTCTGCACGGCGCTCATGCTTTCTTCCGGTAGATGTGGAAGCCGCCATAGATCGCCGACCGGTCTTCAGCGCCGAGCCTCATCGAAGTCTCGGCATCATAGTGCCACTGATCGAGGAGCGTGGTGGAGAGGCGCCCCGGGAGGATGCTCGCTTCGGCCGCCGTGCGGAAGATCACGACCGCGCCGGCGTCGGCGGTGCGGGTGATCTCCGTCCAGAGGTCGTTCAGCTGCTGGTCGGTCATCCAGTCCTGTGCGTCGAGGAGCACGTAGCGGTCGACTGAGGCGGCGGGCTTGCCGGCGAGAAGCTCCGTGAAGCTCGCATGGTGGACCTCGACGCGCTCCGCATTGTCGCGAATCGCTTGGTATCGCGATGCCTGAAGATAAGGCGGCAACTCGCCCTCGTCCGGCCGCGGGTAGCGCCGCGCAAAGGCCTGCCAGGCGAAATAATTATCGCGCAAGGGGAAATGACAGGTCAGCTTTTCCAGGCGATTGCGCAGCACCGCGGCGACGGATTTCTCCCGGCTCAGGCTCGCGAGTTCGTCGAACTGCTGTGGCGGGATGCCGAGGCCGAAAAGGGAGCTCTTGCGGCTGGTGATCCAACGGATGACCGGACGCTCGAAGAGCGGAGCGAGCTTGTCGTCGAAGAACTGCCGCTGCTCGCGCATGGAGCGCGCCTTGACGAAATCTTCCGGATTGATGCCGTGCAGCCGTGCGAGAGCATGGCTGGCGGAAATGAAACGGCCAAGCAGGCCGGTACGGTAGATGTTGCGCCCGAAGACGCCGATGCGCCGGCGGCCGGTGAGATCTCGGCCGTTCCAGTAGGCGCGGGTTGCCGGATCGAGCTTCGGCGCGAGGAACACGTCGTAGGCCCGGCCATTCGTGCGCGTACCTTCGACGGCGAGGAACCGCACAACGTCCTTGTGGCTCGGCAGGTGACGAAAGGCAGACAGCTTCAGCCGGTTGAGCGCGATGTGATGGGGGTTGAGATCGACCACGTCTATCCGGGCAGGCTCGGCGGAGAGATAGGTCAGCATGTTGCAGCCGCCGGAACCGATCGTCACGATCCGATGTCCGGGACGGATCTGCATCGCTTCCATGTCGACAATCGGGTCCTCCCAGATCTGCGGGTAGACGAGTCCGGAAAAGAGCAGCCCGAACAGGCGTTCGGAGAGACCGGCGGGGGAGAGAGCTTTGTGCTGCAGGAGTGCGCTTTTCAGTTTCGGATTCTTCTTGCCGAAGCCGGCATCCGGGGCGAAGTCGGTCATCTTGCCTGTCGTCCAGTTGAAACTGAGCCGCTTCTAAGGTGACTCGGCTACACTTTGATGACGAGGTTTCGCACAGGGGCTTGCAGGGATTCGGGTATTGCCCCTCATCTGCCTGCCGGCATCTTCTCCCCGCAAGCGGTGCGAAGGAGAGTCGCGGCGACCACCAGGCCCTTCCGACAAAGCGGTTGCGGTGACGGCATTTTGCGACGAAAGGGCAAACCGGAGGAGAGGTCATCCTCACCACCTGAGCCTCTGCTGCCGGATACAAGACGCAATAGTCATGTACACTGGTCAGACGGGCGAAAGCGCTGTAGCACTTTATACAAAGGGCAGGAGGGCGAGAATGAAGGGTCTGCTGAAGACGCTTGGCGGGCTGGTTGTGGCTACGCTCGCGGGCCTCGTTGGCTGGCTGGCGCTGTTCCCGCCTGAACTCCTCAAGGTGGGCGATGGCTATGCCGCCAAGATCGTCTGCTCCAATGTGTTCCTCGCGGGACGCGATCCGCAGGAAGTGCTGGAGGAAGACGTGCAGGCGCCTGGCCACCCGCTCCTGAAGCTCGTGCGCGTTTCGGTCGATCGGGAAGAGCAGAGCGTGACGGCGCGTCTCCTGGGCTTTGCTGCCCCAGGCCGCGCCGTCTACCGTCCGGGCCGCGGTTGCGCCAATGTGAGCGGAGGCAGCGCCGAGGCCATCGCGGGGATGCGCGGGACCGAGTCGGCAACGGCGCCGCTCGCCCCCGATCCGAGCCTCGACTGGCCGGACGGGGACAAGCCGGACATCGACCCGGCCATTCAAAAGCTTGTCGAAGATCCGGCACTGGCAGGTCCGGGCATGCGTGCAATCGTGGTCGTCAGGGATGGCAGGCTGGTCGCGGAGACCTATGCGGCGGGCTTCGACCGGAACACGCCCCTGCTCGGCTGGTCGATGACGAAGTCCGTGACGGCGGCGATCATCGGCCGGCGCATTGCCGAAGGGCGGATGGATCTGGCCCAGACCAATCTGGTGACCGAATGGAACGGCGATGACCGGGCTCGCATCAAGCTGACGGACCTTCTCGCGATGCAGAGCGGGCTCGATTTCAACGAGGATTACGGCGACGTCACGGACGTGACGCGTATGCTCTATCTGGAAAGCGACATGGCCGGCTTCGTCGCCTCGAAGCCGCTGGAGGCGGCTCCGGGCACGAAATTCGCCTATTCGAGCGGCACGAGCAATCTTCTGTCCCGGCTCTGGATGCAGACATTCGACGATCCGGCCGAAGCGCTTTCCTATCCGCGCGAGGCGCTCTTCGCTCCGCTCGGGATGACGAGCGCCGCTATGGAGACGGATGCAAGCGGAACCTTCGTCGGCTCTTCCTACATGTATGCGTCGGCACAGGACTGGGCGCGCTTCGCCGAGTTTCTGCTTCAGGACGGAAGCTGGAAGGGGAGGCGGCTCCTGCCGGAAGGTTACGTGTCCTTCATGCGCACGCCGACTGCGGCTTCCGGGGGCGACTACGGGGCAGGCCAGGTCTGGCTCCAGGAAAACGGCACCCGCGCCGGAACGGCGAATTTCCCGCCCGATACGTTCTGGATGCTTGGACATGACGGGCAGGCGATCATGATCGTCCCCTCGCTTCGCCTCGCGGTCGTCCGCCTGGGGCTGACACCGTCGCGCCTCGGCTACGACGTGCAGAAGCTGAATTCGAGGATAATCGACGCGCTCGATTGAATGATGTCTGGCAGATAGGCCAGCCGCTGGTCGCGGCTTACCTCATATTCAGCTCGTCGAGCATGCCCTTGCGCTTGGCATGGTAATAATAGCCGCTGGCATAGAGCCTTACCGCGCCGTCGTGCTGGTTGTCGGCAACCATCCACGCTCCGCGCAGGTACTTCGTCGCGTATTTGAGGTTGGTTTCCGCGTCGAAGAGACCTTCGGCCGGGCCCTCATAGCCGAGACCCTTGGCCGTGTTGTAGCGGATCTGCATCAACCCGTAATTGCCTTTGCTGTAGGCTCGCGGGTTGTAGTTGCTCTCGCGCCTGACCACCCGGTGCACCAGCTCGAGCGGCAGACCGTTCAGCTCGGCATAATGTTTGATCAGCCTGTCAAGCTCCGGCCGCGAGCTGGTCGGTGTTTTTCCGGGCTTCAGCGAATCGGGGATGACGCTTGCGACCGCGCCGACTGCGGTGCCGATCACGCCTGTCTTCGGGCGCTCTGTCGGAACGATCATGCGCTTGGCGACAAGCGTTTCCAGACCGACCGGCTCGCCGGTGTCGAAATCCGATTCCCACGAGGCGGCGACCCCGATGAGCGGGACCGACTGTCCGGCGCCTTTTTCGGGGACCGGCGGCGCGGCTGCCGGGGCGATACCTGCCGAGGCGGGTGTCGCCATGGCTACTTCAAAGGGCTGTGCGGGTTTGGCCGCCGGCACGGCTACCGACTGGGGAGCCGCGAAAGCGAGGGTCGTGTCTGTCGCGGGCGCCGTCTGCGTTTCGCCGGCGGAACCGGTTCCTGCGGCGCTTGCCGGCACTGCCGACGAGGTTTGCGCGGTCAATGCGGCCGACGTGCTCGCCGCTGCGCCGATCGGCGCAGGCAGCGCGTAAGCCGTCGCCTCTGTGCCCGGCTTCGGCAGGGGCGTGACCGTCTGCACGGCCGTTAACTCCGCAAGCGACGTATGCTCGACCGTGGAACACCCGGAAGCAACGGCGACGGAAACGAGGGACACGGCGGCAAGTGCCCGCTTCGAAAGGGGAATACGGAAATTCGCCATGCTGTCACTTTCGTGCTTCTGGGCCCCGTAGCCCCTGCAAATCAGCGGTTGCCACCCGCCGCGCTTGAATCTCCATTAACCTATGCCGCCGGTTGCGGCAAGCACGTGGGAGCATTTCAGAGACTGCTCATTTCAGGAGGTGGCGCGCTTCAGCCCCGCCGTCAGAAAGCCGGCGCCGATGAGCAGCGAACCACCGAGGCGGTTGACGATGCGCCGGACATTCGGCTTGCGGATGGTGCTTCCGGCTGCGGCAGCAAGCCAGGCATAGAGGGCCGCGTTGATCGTCGCGAGTATCAGGAACGTCGTCTCGAAGATCGCCATCTGCGTGAAAAGCGGCCGCGACAGATCGAGGAACTGGGGCAGGAAGGCGACGAAGAAGAGAATGCTTTTCGGGTTAAGTGCGGTCACCGCATAGGTGTGAATGAATATCCGCAGCGGTCTTTCCGCAGGACTCGTTTCAACGGTGCTCCCGCTGTCGTTGCCGACCGGCGCCCTCCAGAGCTTGATCCCGAGCCAGACGAGATAAGCGGCGCCGATCCACTTCAGCACGGTGAAAACCGCCGCCGAGGTTGCAAGCAGGGCACCGAGGCCGAGCATCGAAGCGGTCATTGCGGTGAAATCGCCAAGAGCGACACCAGCCACGGTCGCGCCCGCGATCTTGCGGCCGTGGCCGAGCGCGTAGGAGATGACGAGAAGGATCGTGGGGCCGGGAATGGCAAGCAGCACCGCAGACGCGGCGGCAAAGGCGAACCAGTGTTCGAAGGACATGAAGGGGCTCCGCGGTTGAATGCTCGTGAAGAGGAGGGAGCCATGCCGGCGCGCAGCCGTCAACTCCTCCCGACCAGAAGCCCCAGCGAGAAGCGGTTCGCCGCTTCAGAAAACAGCGAACCGTTCCTCGTCGTTCATCAGTCGGCCGTCTGCCACTTCTGGCCGACGACATCCATGACCTCGCCGAACCACTTCGCGGACGTGTCGAAATGCTTTCCGCCCTTGATGCGCGGGAACTCGATCGTGCGCAGCCGCCCGCCCTGATCCTCGTCGTGGCCCGTCACGCCGGAGACCTTGTTGAGCGCGCTCTCGACCGCCAGATCGACCATGCTCTGGATGAGGCGCAGATCGTCGACATTGGCGGGGGCGGAGCGTGCATAGTAGCCGGACTTCTGCACCATTGAGCGCTCGGCGCCGAGGAGCGCCGCGAACTGCTTGGAGAACCAGTTTCCGACGTTGATCGTATCGATCTTCACATGGCCGAACGCGTCGCGCTTGACCGTCTCGCCGGCAGCCTCCCGTTCGGCGACGATGGCGTCGAGGCAGGCGCCTTCGCTCACGAACAGCGTGACGAAGCCGGCTCGATCCATGACTTCGCGCAGGCGCGCGGCTTCCGCTTCGAGATCGAACGCCATCTCGGGAAGGTAGAGGCCGTCGATGTTCTTCAGCTGTGCGTTCATCATGAAGCCGTCGACATATTCCTTGTTGCCGGCCAGCTGGATATAGGCGCGCGCGGTTGCCGCGGTCAGCCAGCCGCAGTGTCGGCCCATGACCTCATGGACGACGAGGGTGCGCGGCGCGGCGCTCTGTTCGTTGCTGACATGGTCGAAGAAGCGTGCGCCGTATTCGGCGGCCGTCCAGGCGCCGAGCGTCTGGCGGATGGGCACCACGTCGTTGTCGACCGTCTTCGGCAGGCCGACGACCGTCAGATCGTAGCCGTTGGCCCCGAGATAGGCTGCGAGATCGGCTGCGGTGGTGTTGGTATCGTCGCCGCCGATCGTGTGCAGGATGCTGATGCCGTCGGACGCGAGCCTCTCGGCCGCGACGCGCAAAGGATTCTCCCCTTCCTTGACGAGGCCGCGCTTCACGCAGTCGGCAGTGTTGGTGAGCTTCACGCGGCTGTTGCCGATCGGCGATCCGCCGTGGCGGTGGAGCACATGCGCCTTCTCGCGCATGGCCGGGGTGATTTCGATCCGGTCGGCGAGAAGCAGGCCCTGATAGCCGGAACGGTAGGCCACGAGCTCATAGTCCGGCGCGATGTCGGTGTAGCGTTCGATCAGGCCGCCGACAGCGGATGAAAGGCAGGGCGCGAGCCCGCCTGCCGTCAACATTGCGACTTTCTTCTTGGCCATGGGGTCCTCCTGGGGATTTCGGCATCAAGCGATCGCTCGTGAGATCGACCGCATTCTAATTCCTTGCCTTGGATCAAAGATAGCGGTGGTCTAACCCAAATCCGATGGAAATTAAATGACAGGCCTGTGGATCGCGAGAAACGGGAACCGGCTCGCGGTTGCGGCGTTGCGCCTGAAAGTCGCACGGTGGCGTCCAGGAATTCGATTGAGATTTGTGGCGATATGAATTATTGAGGGGCCATCACAAATTCGTCATCCATGATGATTGACGCGGCTCTGCCGCTTGCAAATCGCCACCGCATAAGATCATGCTCGCGTGGTGGACAGGGAACAATCGCACTTATGTCATTTTGGGACAGCCTGCTCAAAATCGTCACGACCACTGGTAACGCGCTTACGGGAGTGGTCGAGGCGGTCCGGACGCTCTTCGAAGGAGATCCGGAAACTCGGCGAAAGGTCGCCTTTTCGGTCGCCATGATCGCCCTTTCGGCGAAAATGGCGAAGGCCGACGGCATCGTGAACGAGGCCGAGGTGAGCGCCTTTCGCGACATCTTCAAGTTTCCCGCGGACCAGGCGAAGAACGTCGCCAGGCTTTACAATCTCGCCCGCCAGGACGTTGCCGGCTACGAGGCCTATGCGGAGAAAATGGCTTCGCTCTGCTCCTCCTGCGAGAGGAATTGCCCGATCCTCGAAGACATCGTCGACGGCCTCTTCCATATCGCGAAGTCCGACGGGGCGGTGCACGAGAAGGAACTTACGTTCCTGAGGCGCGTGGCTGAGATATTCAGGATGGACGACGAGCATTTCGGATGCATCATGGCGCGCCACGTTCATGGCGACGACCGCGATCCCTATCAGGTTCTCGGCGTTTCGCCGAAGGATGACTTTTCCGCGATTCGCAAGCGCTACCGCGTTCTCGTTTCCGAGAACCACCCGGACATGCTCGTGGCGCGCGGCGTGCCGGAAGAATTCCACGCGATCGCCAACGATCGCATGGCCGTGCTCAACGCGGCCTACGAGGCGATCGAAAGAGAACGTCGCGCCGCATGACATCCGAGACCTGCGATTTCCCCGGCGCTCATCTCGTGCCCTCGCCCAACCATGGCGAGCGCGCCGGCGGGCGCAGGCCGGATATGATCATCCTTCATTATACCGGCATGGAGACGGCGGCGTCCGCGCTCGACTGGCTCTGTCGCGAGGAAAGCCAGGTCTCCTGTCATTATTTCGTGGACGAGGAGGGGCGAATCGCCCAACTGGTGCCGGAAGAACGCCGGGCCTGGCACGCGGGCAAGGGCGTCTGGAAGGGCGAGACGGATATCAATTCGTGCTCCATCGGGATCGAGATTGCCAATGCCGGTCACCCGGGCGGCCTCCCGGACTTCCCTGAGGCACAGATCGAGGCGGTCGCCGAATTGTGTCTGGACTGTGGCGAACGCTGGCAAATCACCCCGGAGAGGGTGCTTGCGCATAGCGATATCGCGCCGATTCGCAAGGTTGATCCTGGAGAAAATTTTCCTTGGGATGTGCTCTTTCGTCGCGGGGTCGGACACTGGGTTGAACCGGCGCCCGTGAGGGGTGGCCGCTTCTTTCAGCGCGGCGACAGCGGTCAGCCCGTGGAAGCGCTCCAGTCCATGCTTTTGCTTTATGGTTATGGAGTTGAAATCACTGGGGATTTTTGCGCAAGAACCGAAGGCGTGGTCGCCGCGTTTCAGCGCCATTTCCGACAATCGCGAGTAGACGGCATCGCCGACGTTTCCACCATCGATACGCTGCACCGCCTGCTTTCGGCATTGCCGATTCGCAACGCCTGACAGGCGATTTTTGTTCCCCCTAAATTAGCGTGGGTTTGTTTTTCGTGCACGATTTTCTCGTGCTGCCACATGTTTACCATGATGCGCCGGTCATTTCCGTTGCATCAACTGCAGGGGATGTGGCGCCGAGCGCGGCACCTTTGTCAATGAAAACGATCGGGAAATTCGATCGTGGCGGTGGGGTGCGCCGCGCGATCGGTTCCCCAGACCGGAGACTTCAAACTAAATGAGAATAGCGTCTGTTGCTGCGGTGGCGGCATGCCTTGGCATGTTCTTCGCCGGGATTGGTACGTCGTATGCGGGGGGCATCGACAAAACCGTCAAGACTTCTGCGATTCCGTCGGTGACCAGAACGACGGGTTATCCGAAACCCGACCTGACATTGCCACGCGGATCCCAATATACGATCCTCATCCAGTCCTATGCCAAGCAATACGGCATTCCGGCCGATCTCGCTCACGCCATCGTCGAGGTCGAGAGCAACTTCAATGCCAAGGCTCGGGGAAGCGCCGGCGAGGTCGGTCTGATGCAGATCAAGCCGGCCACGGCCCGGATGATGGGCTATACCGGCTCGATCAAAGAACTCTACGAGCCTGAGACCAATATCAAGTTCGGGATGAAGTACCTGGCGAAGGCGCAGGAGCTTTCGGACGGGACGACCTGCGGCACCATCCTCAAATACAATGCCGGCCATGGCGCGAAGCGAATGAACCCCGTTTCGAAGCGCTACTGCGGTAAAGTCAAGAACATCCTGGACTGGCTGTGATCTACCGGATGTGACGCTGCAAGACATAGGCCGGATGGGTATCGCGTTCCGGCATATTGTTGATTGTTCGAAGGAATTCGGTGCGGAAGCCTGAACGGCATGCTATCTCGGTCGCGAAGCGAACATCGGGGAAGGGCATGTCGGAAAGCGTTGATTTCGTCATTGTTGGCAAGGGGATGATGGGCGCAGCAGCGGCGCGTCATCTTGCGAGGGCGGGCGCCGGTGTCGCGCTTATCGGCCCCGATGAGCCGGAGGACTGGGCGAACCACGGCGGCGTTTTCGCCAGTCATTACGACAATGCCCGCATCACCCGTACGATCGACGACGACCCGGTCTGGGCGCGTCTCGCTCGGCGCTCGATCGACCGCTATCCGGAAATTGCACTGGAGAGCGGCGTCGAGTTCTATTTTCCCGTCGGCTGTCTGATCGCGGCTCCGGCTCCCGGCGGCGCGTTCGACTATCTCGAGAATGTCGAGCGTGCCCGCGACAGACTCGGTGTCGAGGCGCCGCTGATCCCTGGCGACGACCTTGCCGGGCGGTTTCCCTGGTTCCGCTTCCCGCAAGGCTATGCCGGAGTTCACGAGGCAAGCGGCGCAGGCTACATAAATCCTCGTTCGCTCGTCCGCGCGCAAACGATCGCAGCCGAGAAATCGGGTGCACGGGTGATCCGCTCGGAGGTGGTCTCGGTCGAAGACGGTCCAGACCGCGTGGTGGTCAGGACTATCGACGGGCACCTGGTTCGTGCCGGCCGCGCCCTGGTCGCCGCAGGCGGCTTCTCGCTATCGCAGGCGCTTCTCCCGCGGGCGCTCGATCTTGCGGTAAAGGCGCGCACCGTGCTTTTTGCGGAAGTCGGCGCGGATGATCTTCCCATCTATCAAGGCATGCCATCGCTGATCGGCGCCGCGCCGGAGCAGGAGAGGAGCTACTATCTGTTGCCGCCGGTTGCCTATGCTGACGGCAGACACTACATAAAGATCGGCGGCGACCCGACCGATCGGATCCTTGCGAGCGAGCCGGCGATCAGGGATTGGTTTCGAGGCGGTGCAAACGCGGAAGCGGCCGAACACATGCGCGGACTGCTCGCCGAGACGATCCCCGATCTGAGACCCGTTTCGACGCATTATTCGCCCTGCGTCACCGCGTTCACGCGACACGGCTATCCTTATATAGGTTTCGTGAGCGACCGCATCGCCGTGCTCACCGGCGGCAACGGCCAGGCTGCCAAGAGCTCCGACGAGATCGGCAGGCTTGGCGCGGTGCTGGTGGCGGACGGCCGGCTCGAGGCGGACGATTACGAAACGGATTTCGCGGTCGCGTATCGTTAAGTAACCGCCGGACGGGGCGGCAGCGCCGATTTCTCTGGCGCTCGCTGCGCCGGTCGTTTAATGAGCCTCTGCCAGTTGGCCGGGCAGCCGCGCCTCGCAAGTGCCGAAAGGCCGCGGGGCGAGGAAAGTCCGGGCTCCACGGAAACACGGTGCCGGATAACGTCCGGCGGGGGCGACCCCAGGGAAAGTGCCACAGAAAGCAGACCGCTCCGCTTGCGGAGTAAGGGTGAAAGGGTGGGGTAAGAGCCCACCGCGGACATGGCGACATGGACGGCACGGCAAACCCCACCGGGAGCAAGACCGAATAGGGACGACACGGGCGCGCAAGCGCCCAGCCGGTTTCCAGGCGCGTCGTCCGGGTGGGTTGCACGAGGCTGCGCGCAAGCGCAGTCCCAGATGAATGGCTGCCAAGTTTCGTCTCTCCGGAGGCGGAGCCATACAGAACCCGGCTTACAGGCCAACTGGCTTTTTTCTTTGCAGCGCTCCTGCGGCAAAGCACGTCTCCTGAATTTCTCTGGTTCATGCGAATCACGCCTGCGAGGTTTTCCGCACCTCACCGGCGTGGCTCGCTTTTGCGCGCGATTCCAAGGGATTAGGGTTCGGATCGTAACCCTTTGTTAAACTTAACAACCTATCAATATTTGATCATCCGCAAGGCTGGTTACGAGCTTCTCCCATTGACGCCCATCTGGTCCCATGTTATCCCATAATGGTACTGCGCAAGGGCCGTGCAATGGCCCGCCATCGCGAAATTCGAGGCTTCCGTCGATGGAAGGATCAGGCGGGCACGCACGTGCCCGGCGGGGGATCTTTGCGCGGGCGTGCGAGTGTATGTGCGGGCCGATGATCGTGGCCCGTCAATCGGGGGCGGCCGTTTCGCGTCATGAACCGCTTCTTGTCACATGTTACGAACCGGATCGATGCCAAGGGGCGGGTCTCCGTCCCTTCGGTCTTCCGTGCCGTGCTTTTGGAGGCGGGCGTGCGGGAGTTATACTGTTTTCAGGACTTCGTCTTTCCGGCGATCAGCGTCGGCGGACCGGAGCTTCTGGACCGGTTCGAGAAGCAGATGGCCGCCGAGGATCCGTTTTCGGATGCGGCCAACGAGATGTCGCTCCTTGTTCATGGGGGCGGGGTCTATGTGAAGCTCGACCCGGAGGGCCGGTTGATGGTGACGGATTTCATCCGCGACTTCACCGGCATCTCGAACGACGTGACCTTCGTCGGGCGGGGCGATCATTTTCAGCTCTGGGATCCGCAGGCGTTTGCGAGGGCGCAGGCGGGGGCCAGGGAAGGGCGCAAGCAACGGGGGCTGCGTTCGCAATAGAGTGGAGAGGCGGAATGGTGACGGATCAAGGCGGCGGAACTTCTGAAGCCGACGGCGGACCGGTTCGTCACATTCCCGTCCTCCTGAAGGAAGTTCTCGCAGCTCTGGACCCCGCTCCCGGCAAGATCATTCTCGACGGCACCTTCGGCGCCGGCGGCTACGCATCCGCCATTCTCGATGCCGGTGCCGACGTCGTCGCGCTCGACCGCGATCCGACGGCGATCGCCGCGGGGCAGTCCATGATGCACGCCAGCGGCGGGCGGCTGAAGCTCGTTCATTCCCGTTTTTCCGATCTGGCCGAGCATGCGCCGGCACAAGGGCTCGACGGCGTCGTGCTCGATATCGGCGTCTCTTCCATGCAGATCGACGAGGCGGAGCGTGGCTTCTCCTTTCAGAAGAAGGGGCCGCTCGACATGCGTATGTCGGCCGCCGGCGTTTCCGCCGCCGATGTCGTCAATCGCGCGAAGGTGTCGGACCTCATCCGCATCTTCGGCTTCCTCGGAGAGGAAAAGCAGGCGGGGCGGATTGCGCGTGCCATCGAAAAGCGCCGCGCCGAGACGCCGTTCGAGACGACCCGCGATCTCGCAAATCTCATCGAGACGGTTACGCCACGCAAGGCCAAGGACAAGATCCACCCGGCAACGCGCGTCTTCCAGGCGCTGCGCATCTTCGTCAACGACGAGCTGGGCGAACTCGCCCATGCCCTGTTTGCGGCCGAGCGGGCTCTGAAACCCGGCGGCCGGCTTGTCGTCGTTACCTTCCATTCGCTCGAAGATCGAATCGTAAAGACGTTCTTCCAGGATCGCTCCGGCAAGGCGGGCGGCTCCCGCCATCTGCCGCTGGTGACGGCGCGCGCCGCAACCTTCACGCCAGTCGGCAAGCCTATGGTTGCGGCAAGCGAGGAGGAGGCGTCCCGCAATCCTCGTGCCCGGTCCGCGAAGCTGAGAGCGGGTGTCCGCACCGAGGCTCCGTCGCCGGGCGCCGATCTTTCGATTTTCAATCTGCCGGAACTGGCGAGCCTTGCAAGGCTGGGGGGCTAGAAGACGATGCTCAGAACGCTCGATATTGTCCTGATCGTCATCATGACGGCGGCCGCGACGGTCACCTACACGATCAAGCATAAGGCCGAGAACAAGCTCGAAGAAGTGCGCAGGCTCGATGCAGCGATAAAGCTCGAAGAGGACACGATCGATCTGCTCAAGGCCGACTGGGCGCTTCTGACCCAGCCGAACCGGCTGGAGAGGCTGGTGACTGTCTTTGCAGCCGACCTGCAACTCGCGCCGACCCCCTCGACGCAGCTGGCGCGGCCGGAGGAGCTGCCAATGCTGAGGGCCGATCTGCCTCCTTCCGAAGAGGACAAGAAGGCCAAGGACAAGGCGGCTGACAATATCGCCGCCGTCATCGAGGCAGATAATATCGCAACAGGTTCGGTGGCGCGCTGATGTCGTTTCTCTCTCGTATCATGGTGCTGAAGAGCAAGGCGCATTTTTCGGCGGGCGGCAATAATCGCCCCGCCGACAGCGGGCTCAACGTCACTTTCGAAGGAACGCGCAAGAAGAGCGCAAGCCGGGCGAAAAGCCGGGTCGCGATCATCATCGCCAGTTTCGGCCTCGTCTATGCGGTGATCGGAGGGCGCCTCGTCCAATACGGTCTCGCGCAGCCGGAAACGGTTTCCTCGATCGGCCGCGCCGACAGTCTCATGGCCTCGCGGCCCGATATTCTCGACCGCAATGGAGAGGTTCTCGCAACCGATATCCGTACCGTCTCGCTCTATGCGGAGCCGCACAAGATCGTCGATGCCGACGAGGCGGTGGAGCGTTTGGCGACGGTGCTTCCCGATCTCAACGCGCGCGAGATCTACAACAAGCTCAAGTCGAATTCGCGCTTTCAATGGCTGCGCCGGCAACTGACGCCGAAGCAGCAGAGCGAAATACTCGCGCTCGGCATCCCCGGCATCGGCTTCCGCCCGGAGAAGCGGCGCTTCTATCCGGGCGGGCCGACTGCCGCCCACATTCTCGGTCACGTCAACATAGACAACCGCGGCGTCGCCGGCATGGAGCGCTACATAGACGAGCAGGGCCTCGCCGATCTTGCGGCGATCGGAATGACCAGCGATGCCAAGCTCGAACCGGTCAGGCTTTCGATCGACGTGCGCGTACAGAACATCGTGCGCGACGTCATCGACGCGGGCATGAAGAACTACCAGGCGATTGCCGCCGGTGCCGTCGTGCTCGACGTCCATACCGGCGAGGTGCTGGCCATGGCCTCCGTGCCGGATTACGACCCGAACAGGCCTGCGGAAGGCGCAGAAGAGGGCTGGATGAACCGCATGTCGAACGGCACGTTCGAGATGGGCTCCACCTTCAAGACCTTCACCATCGCCATGGGCCTCGACTCCGGCAAGGTGACGCTCAACGACAGTTTCGATGCGACGGCGCCGATCCGCATCGGCGGCTTTACGATCAAGGACTTCCACGGCAAGCGCCGCGTGCTGACAGTGCCGGAAATCTTCCAGTATTCCTCGAATATCGGCACCGCCAAGATCGCCGACCTGATCGGCATTCCGGGCCACAAGGAGTTCCTCACCCGGATAGGCCTGCTGACGAGGCTTCCGACCGAACTGCCGGAAGTCAAGGCGCCAAGCCAGCCGCGCGAGTGGAAGAAGATCAACTCGATCACGATCTCCTTCGGCCACGGCGTTTCGACGACGCCGCTGCAGACGGCGGTCGCAGGTGCCGCGCTGGTCAATGGCGGCAAACTCATCCCTCCGACCTTCCTGCCGCGCAGCGAGGAAGCGGCGAGCGAACTCGCGAGCGCCGTGGTCAAGAAGAGCACCAGCGAAGACATGCGCTATCTGCTTCGCTGGAACGGCATTGCCGGTTCCGGCAAGCGGGCGCTCGTTCCGGGTTTCAATGTCGGCGGCAAGACCGGCACGGCCGACAAGGTCGTCAACGGCCGCTATGCCAGCGACCTAAACTTCAATGCCTTCCTTGCGGCGTTTCCGATCGACGATCCCAAATACATGGTGCTGACCTTCATCGACGCGCCGAAGACCGGCGAAGGCGGGGGACGCACGGCCGGTTCGAATGCCGCCCCGATGGTGCGCGACATCATCAGCCGCTCCGCTCCGCTGCTCGGCGTGGAGCCGAAATTCGGAGAAGACGGTTCTGCCTTGCTTGTGTCTTATTGACCGTGAAATGAAAGGCGGACGATTCGCGATTCCGCTGCATGGCTCCCTGAACCGGAGTCGATTCAAGGACGAGACCATGCTGCATTCAAAGTGTTACAGCGACCTTTGCGCGTCTGAAAAGACGCACGGCGCTGTTGGATCATATCGATGTGAGACGTGCAGTTCATGAAGATCACGGACCTGGCGGGATCGAATTTCCCGGAACTTTCGGCGCAGCTGAAGGGCGATGCCGCGAACATCGAGATCGGCGGCATCACCGCCGATAGCCGGCAGGTCAAGCCCGGCGACCTCTTCGTTGCGGTCGCCGGATCGAAGGCGGACGGGGCTGCCTACGTAGCGGACGCAATGTCTCGCGGAGCTGCGGCGGTCGTCGCCGGAACCGGCGCCCCGGCAGAAGCGGGTGCGCCCGTCTTTGCGATCTCCGACCCGCGCAGGTTCCTTGCAAAAGCGGCATCCAGCTTCTACGGACGACAGCCGGAGACGATGGTGGCGGTCACGGGCACGGCGGGAAAGACGTCCGTTGCCTCCTTCACCCGGCAGATCTGGGCGCATAGCGGCTTCTCGGCGGCGATGATCGGCACCACGGGGGTGGTGGCGCCCGGCCGCACCGAATACGGCTCGCTGACGACCCCCGACCCGGTATCCCTGCATAAGCTGCTTGCCGAACTCGCCGACGAGGGCGTGACCCATGCGGCAATGGAGGCTTCGAGCCACGGGCTGGACCAGAGGCGGCTGGACGGGGTCGAGCTCGCGGCCGCCGCCTTTACCAATCTCGGCCGCGATCACATGGATTACCATCCGACTGTCGAGCACTACATGGCCTCCAAGATGCGCCTCTTCGGGGCGCTCCTGCCGAAAGGTTCGCCGGCGGTGATCTTCGCAGACGACCAATGGTCCGCCGAGGCGATCGCTGCCGCTCGCAAGGCAGGCCACGATGTGCGCACCGTCGGGCGCAACGGCGATTTCATCGCGCTGAAGCGCGTCGAGCATTTCCGTCACAAGCAGTCGGCGGAGGTTCATGTCGGCGACGACATCTACGAAATTCACGTGCCGCTCGCCGGTGATTTCCAGATCGCCAACGCGCTCGTTGCCGCGGGCCTCGCAATGTCCACCGGGATCACCGCAAAGGCGGCATTCTCGGCGCTGGAGAGGCTGCAGGGCGCTTCGGGGCGGCTGGAGCTTGTCGGACAGACGAAGGACGGCGCACTCGCCTATGTGGATTACGCCCACAAGCCGGACGCACTCGCAAACGTGCTGGAGTCCGTGCGTCCCTTTACCACCGGCCGGGTCGTGGTGGTTTTCGGGTGCGGCGGCGACCGGGACAAGGGCAAGCGCCCGATCATGGGAGAGATTGCCAGCCGCCTCGCCGACGTCGTGATCGTCACCGACGACAATCCGCGTTCGGAAGTACCGGAAGTGATCCGTGCCGAGATCATGGCCGCGGCCAAGGGGGCTACGGAAATCGGCGATCGCGCCGAGGCGATCCGCGCGGCTGTCGGCATGCTGAAGACCGGCGATACGCTGATCGTTGCCGGAAAGGGGCATGAAGAGGGGCAGACGGTCGGTTCCGTGACGCTGCCTTTCTCCGACCACGCGGAGGTCCGCAAGGCACTGGGAGGTCTTTGATTTGAACTGGCTCTGGACAAGCAGCGATCTTCTGGCCGCGATGAACGGCCGCCCGGTCGGAAACCTGCCGGAAGGTATCACCGGCATTTCGATCGACAGCCGCACGATCGGCGACGGCGAGGCCTTTTTCGCGATCAGGGGCGATCGCGTCGACGGCCACGACTATGCCGGTATCGCGCTTGCAAACGGAGCCGCGCTCCTGGTCGTCAGCGAAGCGAAGCTGCCGGCGCTCGGGCGCCTGATCGCCCCGATGATCGTCGTCGACGACGTGCTGGAGGCGATGATCCGGCTCGGTTGCGCGGCACGCGACCGCAGCGCGGCGAAAATCATCGCCGTCACGGGATCGGTGGGCAAGACCACCACGAAGGAGATGCTGAGGCACGTGCTGTCGCCCCTCGGCCGGGTCCACGCCTCCGTGGCGTCCTTCAACAATCACTGGGGCGTGCCGCTGACGCTTGCGCGCATGCCGGAGACGACCGATTTCGGGGTCTTCGAGATCGGGATGAACCATGCGGGCGAAATTCTGCCGCTGACACGGATGGTTCGTCCGCATGTGGCTGTTGTGACCAGCATTGCCGCCGCCCATCTCGGCAATTTCACGAGCCTGGACGAGATCGCGGCGGCCAAGGCCGAAATCTTCGAAGGCGTGGTCAATGGAGGTCATGCGGTCATCAATCGGGACAGCGCGCAATACGATCTCCTCGAAAGGGCGGCTGCCGCGGCCGGGGTGAGCCATGTCCATTCCTTCGGCGCAAATCCGAGATCGGAATTCCGTCTGGCCGAGTTCGCCGGCGGAGCGGAAGGCTCGGTGCTCTGGGCCGGCATCGGAGGCAGAACGCTTGAAATCGCGATCGGCGTCCCCGGGCGCCATATCGCGGAAAACGCCTTGGCGGCGATCGCCGCGGCGACGCTGGCAGGCGCGGATACCGACCGCGTCGCCGCGTCGTTTGCGACCATGCAGCCGGAAAAGGGCCGGGGGCTGCGGCATCGCCTCAGGATCGGCACCGGGCACCTCACCGTGATCGACGAGAGCTACAACGCCAATCCCGCGTCGATGCGGGCGGCGATCTCGCTTCTTCGCGACGCCGAGCCGGCGCCCGGCGGGCGACGCATCGCCGTTCTCGGCGACATGCTGGAAATGGGCGAGCATTCGGCGGCTGTTCATGCGGCGCTTGCGCGACCCGTTGTCGAGGCGGGTATTGCCGATGTCTGGCTGGCCGGACCCGAGATGGCCCATTTGCGCGACGCTCTGCCGCCGGAGGTATCCGTCGTTCATCGGGATGTGGTGGGCGATCTCACGGGCTACGCCCTCGGCGCGGTTGCGGCCGGCGACGTCGTGATGGTCAAGTCTTCGAAAGGCACCGGTTGCGCAAAGATCGTCCAGGCGCTTCTCGATGCCTATCCGCAGGAGACGGCCGGAGCAGGGGAAGTATAGGGACGTTGCCACCGCTGCATGTTTCCTCGAACCGGAACCGGTTTACGGAAGAACATGCGGCAACTGAAAGCGTGACGGCGGCTCTTGTACGCCCGAAAGGGTGCGCGGCGCCGCAGTGCTGGTGGATACGGCCTTCGGCCAGGGGAAATGGCCTAACATAGTCGAACGCAAGCGGGTATCTTCTGGCAGATGATTCTGTTGGACGATGTCCGATTATAAACTTCTGGGGGAAAGGTCCCTTATGCTGATCTGGCTTGTGGAACTGGCGGACCACTTTCAATTCTTCAATCTCTTTCGCTACATCACCTTCCGTACGGGGGCGGCTCTCTTTACCTCTGCCTTGATCGTGTTCCTGTTCGGCCCCGCCATGATCGCCTCGTTGCGCATCCGCCAGGGCAAGGGCCAGCCGATCCGCGCCGACGGCCCCCAGACGCACTTCAAGAAGGCCGGTACGCCGACCATGGGCGGGTTGATGATCCTGACCGGCATCGTGGTGTCGTCGCTGCTCTGGGCCGATCTGTCCAGCATCTACGTCGTATCGACGCTTCTGGTGACGCTCGGTTTCGGCGCGATAGGCTTCTACGACGACTATCTCAAGGTGACGAAACAGTCGGAAAAGGGCTTCTCCGGCAAGGCACGACTCGGCATCGAGTTCGTGATCGCCGCCGTTGCCGTCTTCTTCATGATGCAGGCGGCGCTTTCCGCAGGGGCGGCGGGTTCCACCTTCGGCTCGTCGGTAACCTTTCCCTTCTTCAAGGACCTGATGCTCAATCTCGGATATTTCTTCGTGCTGTTCGGCGGGTTCGTCATCGTCGGCGCGGGAAATTCGGTAAACCTGACCGACGGCCTCGACGGGCTCGCGATCGTTCCCGTCATGATCGCGTCGGCCGCATTCGGGCTGATCGCCTATCTTGCGGGTAACGCCGTCTTCGCCAATTACCTGCAGATCCATTTCGTGCCCGGCACCGGCGAACTCGCGGTGATCCTTGGCGCCGTGATCGGCGCGGGACTCGGCTTCCTGTGGTTCAACGCACCGCCTGCCGCGATTTTCATGGGCGATACGGGTTCGCTCGCGCTCGGCGGCTTGATCGGCACCGTGGCCGTCGCGACCAAGCACGAGATCGTCATGATCATCATCGGCGGGCTCTTCGTCATCGAGACGCTGTCGGTCATCATCCAGGTCTTCTGGTTCAAGCGCACCGGGCATCGCGTGTTCCTGATGGCGCCGATCCACCATCACTTCGAGAAGAAGGGCTGGACGGAAAGCCAGGTGGTGATCCGTTTCTGGATCATCGCAGTGATCCTCGCAATGGTCGGCCTCTCCACGCTGAAGCTGCGGTGAGCCACGATGATCCCGGTCACCTCATTCAAGGGCAGGAAGGTCGCACTCTTCGGGCTAGGCGGCTCGGGCCTCGCTACGGCTCAGGCACTCGTTTCGGGCGGCGCAGATGTCGTGGCGTGGGACGACAATCCTGGCAGCGTCGCCAAGGCTGCCGCGGCCGGAATAGCCACCGCTGATTTGCGCGGCGCCGACTGGCATGCCTTCGCCGCCTTCGTGCTTTCGCCCGGCGTTCCGCTGACGCATCCGAAGCCGCACTGGAGCGTCGATCTCGCGCATCAGGCCGGCGTCGAGATCATCGGCGATGTGGAGCTCTTCGTGCGTGAGCGGCGCAAACACGCGCCCGATTGCCCCTTCATCGCCATCACCGGCACCAACGGCAAGTCCACGACGACGGCGCTGATCGCCCATATCCTCAGGACAAGCGGGCGCGACACGCAGCTCGGCGGCAATATCGGCACCGCGGTGCTGACGCTGGACCCGCCGAAAGCAGGGCGCTTCTATGTCGTCGAATGCTCATCCTACCAGATCGACCTTGCGCCAACGCTCGACCCGACCGCCGGGATACTGCTCAACCTGACGCCGGATCACCTGGATCGCCACGGCACGATGCAGCACTATGCGGACATCAAGGAGCGTCTGGTGGCGGGGAGCGGAACGGCGGTGGTCGGCGTCGACGACAGCCTCTCGAGCCTGATCGCCGACCGGGTGGAGCGGGCAGGAACAAAGGTCGTGCGTATCTCGCGCCGCCACCCTCTTGCCGAAGGCATCTATGCCGAAGGCTCGGCGCTGATGCGTGCGCAGGACGGGGCATCGTCGCTCTTTACCGATCTCGCCGGGATCCAGACGCTGCGCGGAGGGCACAATGCCCAGAATGCTGCGGCTGCGATCGCCGCCTGCCTGGCGGTCGGCATCTCCGGGAAGGATATCGTCGACGGCCTCAGGAGCTTTCCGGGCCTCAAGCACCGGATGCAGCCGGTTGCGAAAAAGGGAGAGGTCGTCTTCGTCAACGACAGCAAGGCGACCAATGCAGAGGCTGCAGCCCCGGCGCTTTCGAGTTACGACAGAATCTACTGGATCGCCGGCGGACTGCCGAAGGAGGGCGGCATCACGTCACTGGCGCCGTTCTTCCCGAAGATCGTCAAGGCTTATCTGATCGGAGAGGCGGCACCCTCCTTCGCCGCGACACTCGGCGAGGCAGTGCCCTACGAAATCTCGGGGACGTTGGAAAAGGCGGTTGCGCACGCGGCAGCGGATGCGGCGCGGGACTCGCAAGGTCCTGCAGCCGTGATGCTTTCCCCGGCTTGCGCAAGCTTCGACCAGTACAAGAACTTCGAGGTGCGCGGAGATGCCTTCGTCGGCCATGTGGCGGCGCTCGAGGGCGTGAGCATGCTGATCTGACGGCTCCGGCCGGTAGTGGATGTTGGCGCACTAGGCGCCGGGAAAGGGGACAGACTGATGGTAAGCCGAGCCGAACGTGGCCCCGTGGCCGACTGGTTCTGGACGATCGACAGATTTTTTCTCGCCGCCTTCATCCTGCTGATGGGCGTGGGCTTCATGCTCTCCTTCGCCGCAAGCCCCCCGGTCGCCGAACGGCTCGGCCTCGACAGCTTCCACTTCGTCAAGCGCCATGCGCTCTTCCTCCTGCCGTCGCTGGTGGTGATGGTCGGCATCTCCTTTCTCTCGCCGCGACAGGTGCGGCGCACGGCGATCATCCTGCTCGTGATTTCCACGGCGATGATGGTGCTGGCTCTGTTCTTCGGTCAGGAGGTCAAGGGTTCCAGGCGGTGGCTGTCGCTCGCCGGCATTTCGATACAGCCCTCGGAATTCATGAAGCCCGCCTTTGTCGTGGTCTGCGCCTGGCTTTTCGCCGAACATGCACGGCAGCCGGAAATCCCCGGCAATCTGCTTTCGATCCTCCTCTTCGGTATCGTCGGGGCGCTCCTCGTCGCCCAGCCCGACCTCGGCCAGACCATCCTCACGACGGTGGTCTGGGGCGGCATGTTCTTCATGGCGGGCATGCCATGGCTCTGGATCATCGTGCTCGCGTCGGTGGCGATAGGCGGGTTTTTCGCCGCCTATTCCATCCTGCCTCACGTCGCCGGCCGCATCGACCGGTTCCTGACCGGAGAAGGCGATACGTTCCAGGTGGATACGGCCCGCGAGGCGATCATTCGCGGTGACTGGTTCGGCCGCGGCCCGGGCGAGGGCGTGGTGAAGCGCATCATTCCGGACAGCCATACGGACTTCATCTTCTCCGTCGCTGCGGAGGAGTTCGGCATCGTCTTCTGCATGGTCGTCGTCGTGATTTTCGCCTTCGTGGTTATGCGCGGCCTCAATCATGCCTTCCGTGAGCGCAACGATTTCAACCGGTTCGCGGTTGCCGGGCTGGTCCTGCAAATCGGCATTCAGTCGATGATCAATATCGGCGTGAATCTGGAGCTGCTTCCGGCCAAGGGCATGACGCTCCCGCTGATTTCCTATGGCGGGTCGTCGATGGTGGCGATCTGCGTGACAGCGGGATTCATTCTGGCACTGACGCGTCATCGGCCCGAGAAGCGTGCGGTCGAGCGCAGCCTCTTTCGATCGGGCGTCGGAGTGCCGGCGGAGTGAGACATGGATAAAGGCATCATTCTTCTTGCCGCCGGCGGGACCGGCGGGCATCTCTTTCCAGCCGAGGCGCTGGCGCACGAGCTGAAAGCGACGGGTTATTCCGTGCATCTGGTGACGGACAGCCGTGCCGAACGCTTCACGGGGAAGTTCCCGGCCGACGAGATTCATGTCGTGCCGTCGGCGACGATCGGCTCGAAGAATCCGCTGAAACTCGCCCGGTCGGTGTGGAAGCTCTGGACGGGTCTGAGGGCGGCCCGGCGACTGATTGCCAGGCTTAAGCCCAGGGCCGTCGTCGGCTTCGGCGGCTACCCGACGGTGCCGCCGCTGCTTGCGGCCACGGGCATGGGCATTCCGTCCATCATCCACGAACAGAACGCGGTGATGGGCCGCGCCAACAAAATGCTCGCATCGCGGGTCAAGGCCGTCGCCGGCGGCTTTCTTCCGGAAGGCACCGGAGCCTTCGCGGCAAAGACCGTGGCGACCGGAAACCCTGTGCGCCCCGCGGTACTGAAGGCTGCCGGGGTTCCTTATGCGCCGGCTGCCGGCGATGCGCCCTTTCATCTCGTGGTCTTCGGTGGCAGCCAGGGCGCGCAATTCTTCTCGAAAGCGGTGCCGCAGGCGGTCTGCCGGCTCGACGACGCGCTGCGCCAGCGGCTGAAGGTGACGCAGCAGGCCCGGCCCGAGGACCGGGAAGGCGTCATCGCGATCTACGAGAAGCTCGGCGTTCCGGCTGAGGTCTCCCCCTTCTTCACCGACATGGCCGGTCGGATCGCTTCGGCGCAGCTCCTTATCTGCCGCTCGGGCGCTTCCACCGTTTCGGAAATCTCGGTCATCGGGCGCCCGGCGATCCTGGTGCCATATCCCTACGCTCTCGACCACGACCAGGCAGCCAATGCCGCCGCACTCGCCGCGAAAGGCGGGGCGCGCGTGATCGCGCAGGTGGAGCTCAGCGCCGAGCGTCTCGCCGGCATCCTTGCGGATGCGATGAGCAACCCGGATGCGCTGGCGCAGATGGCGGCTGGCGCCCGCCAGACCGGCAAGCCGGATGCCGCGCGCTTGCTTGCCTTGCTGGTAGAGGCTATTGCCAGCGGCTCGACAGTCGCGAAGTTCAAGGAAACACGCTCATGAAGATGCCGAAGACGATCGGGCTCGTACATTTCATTGGTATCGGCGGCATCGGCATGAGCGGTATTGCCGAAGTCCTGCACAATCTCGGCCATCGCGTCCAGGGTTCCGACCAGGCCGACAGCGCCAATGTGCAGCGTCTGCGGGAAAAGGGCATCAGCATTTCCATCGGGCACAAAGCGGAAAATCTCGGCGATGCCGAGGTGGTCGTCGTCTCGACGGCGATCAAGAAGGACAATCCCGAGCTTATCGCTGCACGCGAGAAATTCCTGCCGGTCGTGCGCCGGGCCGAGATGCTTGCCGAGCTGATGCGCTTCCGCAATGCGATTGCGATCGGCGGGACCCATGGCAAGACGACGACGACCTCGATGGTCGCCGCCCTGCTCGATGCGGGCGGCCTCGATCCGACGGTGATCAACGGCGGCATCATCAACGCCTACGGCACCAATGCGCGCATGGGCGCCGGCGAATGGATGGTGGTCGAAGCGGACGAATCCGACGGCACGTTCCTGAAGCTGCCGGCCGACATCGCGGTCGTCACCAATATCGATCCCGAACATCTCGACCACTACGGCAGTTTCGACGCCGTGCGCGCGGCCTTCCGGCAGTTCGTCGAGAACGTGCCCTTTTACGGATTTGGCGTGCTGTGTCTCGACCATCCGGAAGTCCAGTCCATGGTCGGCAAGATCGAGGACCGGAAGGTCGTCACCTACGGCGAGAACCCCCAGGCCGACGTGCGCTTCCACAATATCCGCATGGACGGTGCGACCTCCATCTTCGATATTGAGATCCGCCGCCGCCGCACGGGCCAGGTGATCGAGATCAAGGATCTCAGGCTGCCGATGCCCGGACGCCATAATGTCTCGAACGCCACGGCTGCCGTAGCGGTCGCACAGCGGCTCGGCATCAAGCCCGAGGACATAGCGAGAGGTCTTGCCACCTTTGGCGGCGTCAAGCGCCGCTTCACGCTGACGGGCGAATGGAACGGCGCGCGCATCTTCGACGATTACGGCCACCACCCGGTCGAGATCAGGGCAGTCCTGAGGGCGGCGCGGGAGGCGTGCCAGGGGCGCATCGTCGCGGTCCACCAGCCGCATCGCTATTCGCGCCTGTCGAGCCTCTTCGAGGACTTCACCTCCTGCTTCAACGACGCCGATACGATCCTGCTCGCTCCGGTCTATGCGGCCGGCGAGGAAGCCATAGAGGGCGTCAGTTCGGAAGCGCTTGTCGACCGCATCAAGGCTGCCGGCCATCGCGATGCCCGCCACGTCCCCGGACAGGAGGCACTGGCGCCTGTTATCGCGAAGATTGCGCAGCCGGGCGATTTTGTGGTTCTCTTGGGAGCTGGCAGCATTACCTATTGGGCCGCGGCCTTGCCCAAGCAGCTCGCGGAAATTTCAGGAAATCGAGCATGAAACAGGTCAACGGTCAGAAACTTCTCGATTCGCTCGGAAGCGGCGTCGCTGCAATCCGCGGACGTCTCACGCCCGATGCCCCGATGGACCGCGTCACCTGGTTTCGTGCGGGCGGCCTTGCCGAACTCATGTTCCAGCCGCACGACACCGACGACCTCGTCGCCTTCCTGAAGCTGGTGCCCGAAGAGGTGCCGGTGATGGTCGTCGGCGTGGGCTCCAACCTGCTCGTGCGCGACGGCGGCATTCCGGGCGTCGTCATCCGGCTTTCTGCGAAGGGCTTCGGCGATCTCGAACTCGCCGGTGAAAACCGCATCAAGGCGGGCGCGATCTGCCCGGACAAGAACATCGCCGCCATGGCGCTCGACCATGGCATTGGCGGCTTCTACTTCTATTACGGCATTCCCGGTTCGATTGGCGGGGCACTCCGCATGAACGCCGGCGCCAATAGCGGCGAGACCAGCGAACGCGTCATCGAGGTCCATGCCGTCGACCGCAAGGGCAACAGGCATGTCCTGAGCAAAGCGGAGATGGGCTATGGCTACCGCCATTCCGGCGCGGCCAAGGAGCTGATTTTCACGCATGCGATCTTCGAGGGTTATGCGGAAGACAAGACCAAGATCCGCACCGACATGGACGCCGTGCGCCAGCATCGCGAAACGGTGCAGCCGATCCGCGAGAAGACCGGCGGATCCACCTTCAAGAACCCGGACGGCCATTCGGCCTGGAAGCTGATCGACGAGGCCGGCTGCCGCGGGATGATGATCGGCAATGCCCAGATGTCGCCGCTTCACTGCAATTTCATGATCAATACCGGACAGGCGACGGGCTACGAGCTCGAATATCTCGGTGAGACCGTGCGCCAGCGGGTGATGGAGCATTCCGGCGTCAAGCTGGAATGGGAAATCAAGCGGGTCGGCAATTTCATGCCGGGCTACGAAATCAGGGAATTCCTCGGCCGCGCCACGGCCTGAGCCGAAATCAGGACCAAAGAAAAGGGCCGCGACGGTCATCCGCCGCGGCCCTTTTTTCAGGATTATTCCATCTCAGCCCGAGACCTCTTCCTCGTTCGAAAGAAGCAGGCAGACGAGCGTGATCGAAGCCGCCGCCAGCAGATAGTAGCCGACATGGCCGAGGCTGTAATTGGTCGCGAGCCAGGTGGCGATATAGGGCGCCAGCGACGCGCCGAAGATGCCGGCGAGGTTGAAGGTCATCGAGGCTCCGGTATAGCGCACCGCGGTCGGGAAGGGGGCCGCCAGTGCGGCGCCGATCGGCCCGTAGGTGAGGCCCATCAGGCCGAGGCCGACGATCGAGAAGACGAAGGCCCCGCCGAGACCGGACGACAGGAGCGGTGCCATGAAGAGGCCGAAAACGCCGATCCCGATCGTCGTCAGTACCAGCACGAGACGGCGGCCGAAGCGGTCCGAAAGGATGCCGGAGACGGGGATCATCAGGCCGAAGAAGACGACGCCCGTCATCTGTACGAGGAGGAACTGTTCGCGCGAATAGCCGAGCTTGGTCGTGCCCCAGGAGAGCGAGAAGACGGTCATCAGATAGAACAGGACGAAGGTCGCGAGCGCCACGAAGGTGCCGAGTACGAGGCTTCGCTTGTGCGAGCGGAAGATCGCCGCGACCGGCACCTCGACGCGCTCGTGCTTGTCGATCGCCTTCTGGAATTCCGGCGTTTCGGTGATCTTCAGGCGGACATAGAGGCCGACGATCACAAGCAGCACGCTGGCGATGAAGGGAACGCGCCAGCCCCAGGCGAGGAAGGCCTCTTCGCTCATGACCTCGCCGAGGATGAGGAAGGTTCCGGCCGACAGGATGAAGCCGATCGGCGCGCCGAGTTGCGGGAACATGGCGTACCAGCTCCGCTTGCCTTCAGGCGCATTCTCGGTGGCGAGCAACACCGCGCCGCCCCATTCGCCGCCGAGGCCGAGGCCCTGGCCGAAGCGGCAGAGGGCAAGCAGCAGCGGTGCCACGACGCCGATCGTCGAATAGGTGGGCAACAGGCCGATGACGACCGTCGAGATGCCCATAGTCATCAGCGCGGCGACGAGCGTCGCCTTGCGGCCGATCCTGTCGCCGAAGTGACCGAAGATCACGGCGCCGAGCGGGCGGGCGAAGAAGGCGATCGAGAAGGTGGCGAGGGACTGCAGCATTGCCGAGGTCGGATCGGCTGCAGGGAAGAAGAGGTGCGGGAAGATGATCACCGCTGCGGTCGCATAGACATAGAAGTCGAAGAATTCGATCGTCGTGCCGACGAGGCTGGCGAACAGCACCCGGGCAGGGGAGTTCACGGCCTGCCGATGCAACGCACCATCCTGCGGCGACAGCGAGGTTGTCGCGTCTGTCATTGGTTCGTTCCTGGAGCAATTGGCGGGAAAGCGAGTAACTCTCCCCGCCGGAATTGCGTAGTTTCATAGGGTTAGATCAGTTCGCTGTCCGATGGACACAATCAAACGATCTGGCGGTCATGCCGTCTTGGGAGGCGGGCGGCCGGTTCTTAGCGCAAGTTTTCACATCGAGAAAGCCTGATTTCGTAAGAAATGCGAACTAAATGCGCTTGCCGGCGAAGGAATATTCCACCGGCATATCGCCGCCCGTGTGCTCGATCAGCCGGCATTCCCGCCTACGCGAATTCATTGTCTTCCCGTATTGCGGGCATCGCCTGAAAATACATCTCCCGCTTGACGGGAATCGAATACTGGAGAACTCTCGCCGGCGAAGCGTTTTGCTTCGGTTCGGGGGAATATTCATGTTCAGGAAGCTCTCTGTGGAATTTCTCGGTACTTTCTGGCTCGTTCTCGGCGGGTGCGGCAGCGCCGTGCTTGCCGCTGCCTTCCCGGAGGTCGGCATCGGCCTGCTTGGGGTCTCCTTTGCCTTCGGCCTTACGGTGCTGACCATGGCCTATGCGGTCGGCGGGATTTCGGGCGGTCATTTCAATCCGGCGGTATCGGTCGGCCTTGCCGTTGCCGGCAGAATGCCGCCGGCAAGCCTCGTCGGTTACATCCTCGCGCAGGTCGCCGGCGCGATCGCCGCAGCTGCCGTGCTCTACGTGATCGCCAGCGGCAAGGCCGATTTCCAGCTTGGCGGTTTTGCCGCCAATGGCTACGGCGAACACTCGCCGGGCGGTTATTCGTTGACGGCGGCGCTCGTCACCGAGGTCGTCATGACCGCCTTTTTCCTGCTCATCATTCTTGGCTCGACGCATAGCCGTGTGCCTGTGGGCTTCGCGCCCATCGCCATCGGCCTGGGGCTGACCTTGATTCACCTCGTCTCGATCCCGGTCACCAACACCTCGGTCAATCCGGCGCGTTCGACCGGACAGGCGCTGTTCGTCGGCGATTGGGCGATTTCCCAGCTCTGGCTCTTCTGGGTCGCGCCGCTGATCGGTGCGGTCATCGCCGGAATCGTATGGAAGATCGTCGGCGACGATAGCTAGGTCGAGAAAGATAGCGCGACGCAAGACCTTGTAGAGCCCGCCTGCACACGCAGGCGGGCTCTACCTTTCCTAAGATTATTTCTCTTGCAAGCCACAGAAAGCTCTGATTCAGCTAGGAAATCTTGTCTCTGGTTGATTCTTGACGGGTGTCGCCGAAGCGCGTTTCGCGGCGAGAGTTAACCAAAGTAAACACTTCATTAACCATAATGTCGTTGTAGTGGTTCTACGCGGCGGTCTCGCGAATCGCGGCTTCGAAATCAGCCAGGTGCAAGCAAGCTTCGCGATAGTGGCGTATTGTTTGGGGGTTTGAATGAGCAGCAAGCATGTTGCTGTCCTGTTGGGCGGATTTTCCTCGGAGAGGCCGGTGAGCCTGTCTTCGGGGACTGCTTGCGCGGATGCCCTGGAGGCCGAAGGCTATCGCGTCACGCGTGTCGATGTCGGTCGCGACGTCGCGGCGGTTCTTCAGGAATTGCGTCCGGATGTCGTCTTCAACGCGCTTCATGGGCCGTTCGGCGAGGACGGGACGATCCAGGGCATTCTCGAATATCTCGAGATTCCCTATACCCATTCGGGCGTTTTGGCCTCGGCGCTGGCCATGGATAAAGATCAGGCAAAGCATGTCGCCAAGGCTGCCGGCATTCCGGTTGCCGAAGCCTTGGTCATGGACCGGCGCAGCTTCGGCAATCAGCACCCGATGAAGCCGCCTTACGTGGTGAAGCCGGTCCGCGAGGGGTCGAGCTTCGGAGTGGTGATCGTCAAGGAGGATCAGTCGCATCCGCCTCAGGTGATCACCTCGAGCGAGTGGCGCTACGGCGACCGCGTCATGGTCGAGCGCTATATTGCGGGGCGCGAATTCACCTGCGGTGTCATGGGCGACGTCGCCCTCGGCGTCACTGAAATCATTCCGCAGGGGCACGCCTTCTACGATTACGACTCGAAATACGTAAAAGGTGGTTCGAAGCACGTCATACCTGCACAGATTTCACCAAATATTTACCAAAAAATACAAACACTGGCGTTGAAGGCGCATCAGGCGATCGGTTGCCGCGGCGTCAGCCGGTCCGACTTTCGTTTCGACGATCGTGGGGATGGTGAGGGCGAGTTGATCTGGCTCGAGATCAACACCCAACCCGGCATGACCCCAACGTCCCTGGTGCCCGAAATGGCGCAGCATGCGGGCCTTCAGTTCGGTGAATTTCTCAAGTGGATGGTGGAGGACGCGTCGTGCTTGCGCTGAGGGGCAGAAGGGGCAAGAGGGTTCGTTACCCGGCCGACGGTGTCGCCGAGGCGGACGAAGCGTTCGTCCTGCCGCGGCCGCTGCGCAGGGGCGTGCGCTTTCTGATCAGCCTTGGCGCCGGTCGAATCCGCTTCCCGAATCATACCGGAACAGTATCCGCCGCAGCTTTCATGGTGGCGACGGGCCTCTATGGCATGTCGCTCGGCGGCCACACGCAGAGCTTCGCGCAGGTCTCGACGACTGCCGCCGGCTTCGCGATCGAGGACGTCCGCGTCTCCGGCAACGCGCAGACCTCCGAGATCGACATCCTCCAGCAGCTCGGCCTGGACGGCACGACGTCACTGGTGGCGCTCGATATCGAGGAGGCGCGTCGGCTGATCGGCGAACTGCCCTGGGTCGAGACCGTCACGGTTCGCAAGGTCTATCCGGGCACGATCGAGGTCGTTCTCAAGGAGCGCGAAGCCTTCGGTATCTGGCAGCACGGATCGGATCTCTCGCTCATAGAGCGCAGCGGCAGCGTCATCGCGCCGCTCAGGGACAACAAGTTCGCCAGCCTGCCGCTTTTCGTCGGCCGCGACGCGGAGACGGCGGCGGCCGCGTTTTACGACGAGTTTTCCCGCTGGCCGGAGTTCCGCTCCCGCGTCAAGGCCTTCGTGCGCGTGGCCGGGCGCCGCTGGGATCTGCGGCTCAACAACGGCGTCGTGGTGAAGCTTCCGGAAAAGGATGTTGCCCGCGCGATGAGCGTGCTCGCCGGTATGCAAGACACGCATCAGTTGCTCGAGCGCGACATCGCCGCCGTCGATCTCAGGCTCGAAGACCGCACGACCGTACAGTTGACGCCGGAAGCTGTGAAGCGCCGGGAAGTCGCACTCAAGGCGAGGGAGAAGATGCTGAAAGCCCAGGAGAAGCGGATATGAGTTTGTTCGGATCCGCCAATTTCGGCCTTCCGCGTCTGAAGCCCTTGCCCTCGAAGCGGTCGCATGTCGTGTCGGTGCTCGATATCGGCTCGACCAAGGTGGTATGCATGATCGGCCGCCTGACGCCGCGTGCCGAGAGCCAGATCCTGCCCGGGCGCACGCACAGCATCGAGGTCATCGGCATCGGTCACCAGAAGTCGCGGGGCGTCAAGAATGGCGTCATCGCCGATCTCGACGCGGTCGAAAGCGTCGTCCGGCTTGCGGTCGATGCAGCCGAGCGCATGGCGGGACTGACGATCGACAGCCTCATCGTGAATGTTTCAGCCGGCCGCCTGCAGAGCGACGTCTATACCGCGACGATCGATCTCGGCGGGCAGGAGGTCGAAGCGAACGATCTGAAGAAGGTACTCGCTGCCGCGGGGCACCAGTCGCTGCGCACCGACCGCGCCATCCTGCACTCTCTGCCGACCGGCTTCTCGCTGGACGGCGAGCGCGGCATCCGCGACCCGCTGGCGATGTTCGGTGACGTTCTCGGCGTCGACATGCATGTGCTGACGGCGGAGCGTCCCGCACTGAAGAACCTCGAGCTCTGCGTCAATCGCGCCCACCTCTCGGTCGAGGGCATGGTCGCGACGCCTTATGCCAGCGGGCTTGCGGCACTCGTCGATGACGAGGTCGAGCTCGGATGTGCGGCCATCGACATGGGCGGCGGTACGACGACGATCTCGGTTTTCGCCGAAGGCAAGCTCGTCCATGCGGACGCGGTCGGCCTTGGCGGCCACCACGTCACGACCGATCTGGCGCGCGGCCTGTCCACCCGCATCGAGGATGCCGAGCGCCTGAAGGTCGTGCACGGTTCGGCGCTTCCGAACAGCGCGGACGAGCGCGATATCATTTCGGTTCCGCCGATCGGCGAAGACGACCGCGACCAGCCGACACACGTGCCGCGCGCTCTGGTCTCGCGCATAGTTCGCGCTCGCATCGAAGAGACGCTGGAACTCATACGCGACCGCATCCAGCGGTCCGGTTTCAGCCCGATCGTCGGCAAGCGCATCGTATTGACGGGGGGAGCCAGCCAGCTGACCGGTCTGCCGGAAGCGGCGCGGCGCATTCTTGCACGCAATGTCCGCATCGGCCGCCCGCTCGGCGTATCCGGCCTGCCGGCCGCTGCCAAGGGCCCGGCCTTTTCCACGGCCGTCGGGCTGATGATCTATCCCCAGGTCGCCGACCTCGAGACGCATGCCGCCGGCAGCGGCATGTTCTCCACCCTCGGCGGCAACAGCCGTTTCGCCCGGATGGGGCAATGGCTGAAAGAAAGTTTCTAGATCGCTCGGCATATCGCCGGACGAGACAGGTGTTCGAGTTTGAAGGAATTGGCCGGCTCGGCAAGGCGGCCAGGGAAAGAGAAGGAACAGGACTATGGCCATCAACTTGCAGAAGCCGGACATTACCGAGCTGAAGCCGCGTATCACGGTCTTCGGCGTCGGCGGCGGCGGCGGCAACGCCGTCAACAACATGATCACCGCCGGGCTCCAGGGCGTCGATTTCGTCGTCGCCAACACGGATGCCCAGGCACTCACCATGACCAAGGCCGAGCGGATCATCCAGATGGGTGTCGCCGTCACCGAAGGTCTTGGTGCCGGCTCGCAGCCGGAAGTCGGCCGTGCGGCCGCTGAAGAATGCATCGACGAGATCATCGATCACCTGCAGGGCACGCATATGTGCTTCGTCACCGCCGGCATGGGCGGCGGCACCGGCACGGGTGCTGCTCCGATCGTCGCCCAGGCTGCCCGCAACAAGGGTATCCTCACCGTCGGCGTCGTCACCAAGCCCTTCCATTTCGAAGGCGGACGCCGCATGCGGATCGCCGACCAGGGTATTTCCGATCTTCAGAAGTCGGTCGACACCCTGATCGTCATCCCGAACCAGAACCTCTTCCGCATCGCCAATGACAAGACGACCTTCGCGGACGCCTTCGCCATGGCCGACCAGGTTCTTTATTCGGGCGTCGCCTGCATCACCGACCTCATGGTCAAGGAAGGCCTCATCAACCTCGACTTCGCCGACGTCCGTTCGGTGATGCGCGAAATGGGCCGCGCCATGATGGGTACGGGCGAAGCCTCCGGCGAGGGCCGCGCAATGGCCGCTGCGGAAGCCGCGATCGCCAACCCGCTGCTCGACGAAACCTCGATGAAGGGCGCTCAGGGCCTGCTCATCTCCATCACCGGTGGCCGCGACCTCACGCTCTTCGAGGTGGATGAGGCTGCCACGCGTATCCGCGAGGAGGTCGATCCGGACGCCAACATCATTCTCGGCGCGACCTTCGACGAAGAGCTCGAAGGCCTCATTCGGGTTTCCGTCGTCGCCACCGGCATCGACCGCACGGCCGCGGAGGTGGCCGGCCGCTCCGCCGACTTTCGTCCGGTAGCGCCGAAGCCGATCGTCCGCCCGTCCGCCGCCGTTCCGGCTCAGCCGCAGCCGACTGTCTCGCTGCAGCCGGCGCCGCAGCCGCAGCCGGTGCAGCAGCCGCTCCAGCAGCAGAATGTCGACCACATCGCGCTCGCCATTCGCGAAGCCGAAATGGAGCGCGAGCTCGACATCGCTGCGCGCGCCCAGGTCGCCGCACCGGCACCGCAGCCGCAGCCCCACCTCCAGGAAGAGGCCTTCCGTCCGCAGAGCAAGCTCTTCGCCGGCGTCGCTCCGGCGGAGGCCGCACCGGTCATGCGGCCGGCGCAGCCGGCACCGCGCCCGGTCGAGATGCAGGCGCCCGTCCAGCCGCAGATGCAGGCGCAGCCGGTCCGGCAGGAGCCCACCCAGGTCGTGCGGCAGCAGGCCGAGCCGGTACGCATGCCGAAGGTCGAGGACTTTCCGCCGGTCGTGAAGGCAGAAATGGACCACCGGACGCAGCCGGCGCCTGCGCATCAGGAAGAACGCGGGCCGATGGGACTCCTGAACCGGATCACCAGCTCGCTCGGGCTGCGTGAACGGGAAGCGACGAATGTCTCGTCCGACATGACCGCCGCGGCACCAAGCGCCGCCTCGCAACAGCGCCGGCCGCTTTCGCCGGAAGCCAGCCTCTATGCGCCGCGTCGCGGCCAGCTCGACGATCACGGTCGCGCTGCACCGCAGATGCGGTCGCATGAAGACGATCAGCTCGAAATCCCGGCGTTCCTGCGCCGCCAGTCGAGCTGATACCTACGGCGCCGTGCGTCCGACCGGACGCGCAACGTCGCCGTAGTACTTTCAGTCGCCGCAGTTTTTCCTGAGCCGGCTCCGGTTCAGGGAAACATGCGGAGGCTGTTCCTTCACCTTGCCGATGCCCGGGCGCCAGCCCGGGCATTTTTCGATTTTTTACGCGAAATCAGAAGCTTATCAATTGCATTGCGCGCATATGAATTGCGTAACAAAACGAAACGAACAGTGATTTGGAATGGTGCCTCCAAACTCTTATTTTCATGATCGGAATTGGGGACGCATACGATTCGATCGGGCGCTGTTAGTTCGAAGACGAGATTTCCGCCGGCTGCGCGGGGTCCCGGTACTTCGTCTTGTGTCTTGAGCAGCGTGGCACCCTTTAGGATTTTGGCCGAAGGCCGCCTTGATTGAAAGTGACGAGAATGGGAATCGAACTGCTCGGGTTTCAGACGACGATCGCAAACCCGATAACCCTCAAGGGAATTGGCGTTCACTCCGGTGCGGAAGTCGAGATCACCTTCCAGCCGGCCGATGCCGACGCCGGGATCGTGTTCCAGCGTGTGCTTGCCGGCGGCCGGGTGAGCGAATTCCGTGCCGTCTCGTCGCAGGTCGGCAACACCGATCTGTGCACCGTCCTTGGCCTCTCGCCGGCAACCTCGATCGCGACGATCGAGCATGTCATGGCGGCGGTCTATGCGCTCGGCCTCGACAACCTGTTGATCGAGGTGCATGGCGCTGAAATGCCGATCATGGACGGCAGCTCAGCCCCCTTTATCGAGGCGATCGAGCAGGCAGGTATTCATTCGCTTGCCGAGAAGCGCCGCTATATCCGCATTCTCAAGCCGGTGCGCATCGAATCGGGCGCTTCCTGGTCAGAATTCACGCCCTATGACGGCATGCGCTTCGAAGTCGAGATCGACTTCGACTGCCCGCTGATCGGCCGTCAGGCATGGAAGGGCGACATGACGCCTTCCGTTTTCAAGCGGGAGCTGTCGCGTGCGCGTACCTTCGGCTTCATGCGCGATGTGGAGCGCCTCTGGGCAGGCGGTTTCGCGCTCGGCTCGTCACTCGAGAACTCCGTGGTAATTTCGGACGACAACACGGTCATCAATGTCGAGGGCCTGCGGTATACGGACGAGTTCGTCCGCCACAAGACGCTCGATGCCGTAGGCGATCTTTCGCTGGCGGGTGCTCCCTTCCTCGGCTGCTACCGCTCCTATCGCGGCGGGCACCGGATGAATGCCAATGCCCTCAAGGCATTGCTCAGCGATCCGACCGCCTATGAGGTGGTGGAAACGGCAACGCCGCGCCAGCGCACCCGTTCGCGGGACATGGTGGCGGTTGCCGCACCGGGCTTTGCGCCCTGGTCCGCCTGACGGCATAGGATATTCCTTCTCCAGTCGCCGGCCGAAAGGCCGGCATTTTCATGATGATTCGATAGTTGCCCTGAGTAACGCGTGTTCTTCGGCACCTATTTTCACGGTGCCAGAGGCGCTTTACACATCCGAAAAGGGGTGCAGCGCTGCAGCGCGCCACAAATTTGCATGAATTGCCGATCATGACGTTGCGGTCTTGAGGTAACTTGCTCTAAAACGCGCAAGTCTGGCGCGATGCTAGGCGCTGAGTGAAACGGGAATATCCGATGGTTCTTGCAGTTTCTGTCGACATAAGAAAATCAGCGCGCGTCGCCGCGGTCGTTCTTGCGGCTATCGCCGGCTCCAGTCTGATCACGGCCTGCCAGAACGATCCGGATATCGACATCACCAAGCTCACGGCCGAGACCGATCCGCCGGACGTGCTCTACAACCAGGGCCTCGCAAACCTGAACGCCGGCAAGACGACGGAAGCGGCGCGGAAGTTCGAGGCGATCGACAAGCAGCATCCGTTCTCCGAATATGCCCGGAAAGCGCTGGTGATGAATGCATTCGTTGCCTATCGCAACGGCCAGTATCAGGACGCGATCAACTCGACCAACCGCTACCTGAATCTTTATCCGCAGTCGGAAGACGCAGCCTACGCGCAATATATCCAGGGCCTCGCCTATACGAAGCAGATTCCGTCGGTGACGCAGGATCAAAGACCCGCGGCGAAGGCGATCGAGGCAATGCAGGTGGTCGTCGACAAGTATCCGGACTCCGAATATGTCGACGATGCGCAGGCAAAGATCCGCTTTGCACGCGACCAGCTCGCCGGCAAGGAGATGCAGGTCGGCCGCTATTATCTCGAGCGCAAAGAATATCTGGCAGCGATTTCGCGCTTCCGCACCGTCGTCGAGCGGTATCCGACCACCAATCAGGTCGAGGAAGCGCTTGCCCGCCTCGTCGAAGCCTATTATGCGATGGGCGTGACCGGGGAAGCCCAGACGGCGGCAGCGGTTCTCGGGCATAACTACCCCGACAGCCAATGGTATGCAGACTCCTACAAGCTGCTGCAATCCGGCGGGCTTGAGCCGCGCGAGACCGGCACGTCCTGGATCGCGCGCGCGGGAAAGAACCTCATCGGCGCGTGATTTTCCCGGCGCCTGACAACGAAGATATGAAACCGGATGCTCGCCCAGCTCGCGATCCGCGATATCGTCCTGATCGAACGGCTTGACCTCAGCTTCGATGCCGGGCTTTCGGTGCTGACCGGCGAAACCGGCGCGGGCAAATCCATTCTTCTCGACAGTCTGTCGCTTGCGCTGGGCGGCCGCGGCGACGGTTCGCTCGTGCGCCACGGCGAGGACAGGGGCCAGGTTACCGCTGTCTTCGACGTCCCGGCCGGCCATACGGCGCGGCTCTTCCTGCGCGAGAACGGCATCGACGACGATGGCGATCTGATCTTCCGCCGCGTGCAATCGGCCGACGGCCGCACCAAGGCGTTCATCAACGACCAGCCGGTTAGCGTTCAGCTGATGCGGCAGGTCGGCCAGACGCTCGTTGAAATTCACGGCCAGCACGACGATCGGGCGCTTGTCGATACCGACGCGCACCGCACGCTGCACGATGCTTTCGGCGGTACCACCGAAGCTGCGGAAGACGTCGCAACCTTCTATCGCGCCTGGAAGGATGCCGAGCGCTGTCTGAAGAAACACCGCGAGAAGGTGGAGGCAGCAGCCCGCGAGGCGGACTATCTGCGTTCCTCCGTCGAGGAACTCGAGACGCTTTCGCCACGCGATGGCGAAGAGGAGGAACTCGCCGAGAACCGGGCCCGCATGATGAAGGCCGAGCGCATTGCCGGGGACATCAGCGAGGCATCCGAGTTTCTGAACGGCAACGCCTCGCCGGTACCGCTCATCGCGTCGCTCGTCCGGCGGCTCGAACGCAAGAGCCATGAGGCACCCGGCCTGCTCGAAGAGACGGTCGAGCTTCTGGATGGGGCGCTGAACCAGCTTGCGGATGCCCAGATGGCGGTCGAGCGCGCGCTCCGCGACACCGAATTCGATCCGAAGGAGCTAGAGCGCGTCGAGGAGCGGCTTTTCGCTCTGCGCGCCGCTAGCCGCAAATATTCAGTTCCCGTCACCGAACTGCCGGCACTTGCCGCGCGGATGATCGCAGATCTTGCCGATCTCGACGCCGGCGAAGAGAAGCTGAAGCAACTGGAAATACAGGTCGCCGAAGCCAGGGCGGCCTTCGATGTTGCGGCCCGCTCACTTTCCGAGAAGCGCCACAATACGGCTGCTGCACTTTCGGCCGCCGTCATGGAAGAACTGCCTGCGCTGAAGCTCGAACGCGCCCGCTTCATGGTCGAGGTGACGAGCGACCCGGGATCGCCGACGGCCGACGGGATCGATGCGGTCGAGTTCCACGTCCAGACCAATCCCGGCACCAGGCCGGGACCGATCATGAAGGTCGCTTCGGGTGGCGAGCTCTCGCGCTTCCTGCTCGCGCTGAAAGTGGCGCTCGCCGATCGCGGTTCGGCGCCGACGCTCGTCTTCGACGAGATCGATACCGGCGTCGGTGGCGCCGTGGCGGATGCGATCGGCCAGCGCTTGAAGCGGCTTTCGAAAACCGTGCAGGTGCTTTCCGTCACCCATGCGCCGCAGGTTGCCGCGCGTGCGGCGACGCATCTCCTGATTTCGAAGGGGCCTTCCGCGGAAAAGACCGAGATGATCGCGACCCGCGTCGCCCGCATGGACGAAGCGGCACGCACGGAAGAGATCGCCCGCATGCTCGCCGGCGCCTCGATTACCGAGGAGGCGAGGGCCGCAGCCGCGCGATTGCTCGCCGGCAACGGTTGAATAGCCCTCACGTTCCTTCGCGTCGGTTACCCTCAAAATCGATTCCGATTTGAGGAATCATGCAGTAAAAGCGACTCCAAAGTTCTGGAGCCGCATCCATGCTGAATCAAAGAAAATCCGTCGAACAATTGAACGAAGCGGAAGCTGCCGAGGAACTCGCCTTCCTGGCGGCGGAGCTTGCCCGCCACGACATGCTTTATCACGGCAAGGATGCTCCGGAGATTTCGGATGCGGACTACGATGGGCTGAAGCGGCGGAACGATCTGATCGAAGAGCGCTTCCCGGTACTTGTCCGCGAGGACAGCCCCTCGCGGAAGGTCGGTGCCGCACCCTCGCTGACCTTCGCGCCGGTCGTTCATGCGCGGCCGATGCTGTCGCTCGACAATACCTTCTCGGACGAGGATGCCCGCGCATTCGTCGCCGGTGTCTACCGCTTCCTCGGCAAGCTCCCGGACGGCTCGATCGCCTTCACGGCCGAGCCGAAGATCGACGGGCTGTCCATGTCGCTGCGCTACGAAAACCGGCGGCTCGTCACGGCAGCTACCCGCGGCGACGGCACGACCGGGGAAAACGTCACCGCCAATGTCCGCACCATCGGCATGATCCCGCAGACGCTTCCCGCGGACGCGCCTGATGTCGTCGAGATCCGCGGCGAGATCTATATGGCGAAATCGGACTTCGCCGCGCTCAATGCCGAAATGGCGGCGCAGGGCAGGCCGCTCTATGTCAACCCGCGCAATACGGCGTCGGGTTCGCTCCGTCAGCTGGACGCGAAGGTGACGGCGAACCGCAAGCTGCGCTTCTTCGCCTATGCCTGGGGCGAGATGTCGGCGATGCCGGCGGATACGCAGCTCGGCATGGTGGAGACCTTCAAGGCCTGGGGATTCCCGGTCAATCCGCTGATGCAGCGCTTCTTCTCCGCCGACGAGCTCCTGGAGCACTATCACCATATCGAGCGGGAGCGTCCGGACCTCGACTACGACATCGACGGCGTCGTCTACAAGGTCGACCGGCTCGATCTGCAGGCCAGGCTCGGCTTCCGCTCGCGCAGTCCGCGCTGGGCAACGGCGCACAAGTTTCCGGCCGAACAGGCTTTCACGCGTCTGAAGGGCATCGACATTCAGGTCGGCCGTACCGGCGCCCTGACGCCCGTCGCGCGGCTGGAGCCGATCACCGTCGGGGGCGTCGTCGTCACCAACGCGACGCTGCACAACGAGGATTATATCCGCGGCCTCGGCAATACCGGTGAGCCGATCCGCGATGGGCGCGACGTCCGTATCGGCGACATGGTGATCGTCCAGCGGGCAGGGGACGTGATCCCCCAGATCGTCGACGTGGTGATCGACGAGCGGCCGGAAGGCGCCGAGCCCTACAGGTTTCCGACGACGTGCCCCATCTGCGGCAGCCATGCGGTGCGCGACATCAACGAAAAGACGGGCAAGGTGGATGCCGTGCGCCGCTGCACGGGCGGCTTCGTCTGCCGTGCGCAGGCGGTCGAGCATCTGAAGCATTTCGTCTCGCGCAATGCCTTCGACATCGAAGGCCTCGGCTCCAAGCAGATCGAGTTCTTCTTCGAAAGCGAAGACGAGAATCTGAGGATCCGCACCGCCCCAGAGATATTCACGCTCGAAAGCCGCCAGGAGGCATCGCTCAGCAAGCTCGAGAACATCGACGGATTCGGCAAGGTAAGCGTCCGCAAGCTGTACGAGGCGATCAATGCCCGCCGCTCGATAGCGCTTCATCGCCTGATCTATGCGCTAGGCATCCGCCATGTGGGCGAGACGACGGCCAAGCTGCTTGCGCGCTCCTATGGCAGCTACGAGCATTTCGGGGCCGCCATGACCGAGGCGGCGGGCTTTTCGGGAGATGCCTGGAACGAGCTGAACAGCATCGACGGCATTGGCGAGGTGGTCGCGCGCGCCATTGTCGAGTTCTACAAGGAGCCGCGCAACCTGAAGGTCGTTTCCGAGCTGCTGCAAGAGGTTACGCCGGAAAGCGCGGAGTTGCCCGTCGCGACCGACAGCCCCGTCGCCGGGAAGACGGTGGTCTTCACCGGATCGCTCGAGAAGATGACGCGCGAGGAGGCGAAGGCGAAGGCGGAGAGTCTCGGCGCCAAGGTGGCGGGATCGGTGTCGAAGAAGACCGACATCGTCGTCGCCGGCCCCGGGGCCGGCTCGAAGCTCGACAAGGCCCGCGAACTCGGCGTCCAGACGATGGACGAGGACGAGTGGCTGGCGCTGATTGGCGGGTAGAGCGTTCACTTGCCCCTCATCCGCCTGCCGGCACCTTGCATAAGAAATGTTGTAAAGGATTCGGTATGCCTTTGGCCGGGCGGCCGCCCGGCCAAAGGCGCCGACCGTCGGATCGCCGGCACCAGAACCTTTGGGGGTTACGGAGAAGCAGGATCGCGGTCGGTTCCTCATCGTGGCCCGAATGGTTGCTGGAACAACCTGGTTCGTATGCAAGGCAGGGACGACAAGGATGACCGAGATTAGCATGAAAGCGGCCGGTATTGATACCGGGAAGATATGGCTTGATGTCGCCACCTACCCGGTGAGCGACAAACAGAAAGTGCCCAACAACGCCGACGGCTGGCAGACTCTGGCTGACTGGCTCGAGCGGCAGGGGATCGGACGGGTCGGGATCGAAGCGTCCGGCGGATATGAGCGCGACGTGATTGCGTATCTGCATCAGAGAGGCTTTGAGGTCGTCCTGCTGCAGCCGCGGCAAGTGCGCGCTTTCGGCCTCTATAAGCTGCGCCGAGCCAAGAACGACCAGCTCGACGCCGCGCTGATCGCCGAGTGCGCTGCCCGTTCGGATGCGCGATGCCATGCGCCGGATAGCCGGCTGATCGCGTTTGGCGAATGGCTGCTGTTCATCGAGCAGATCGAAGCCGATATAGCCTGCCTCAAGACCCGCCGCGAGCGTTTCACCGACAGGCGGATCCTCGAGGAGATCGATCGTTCCATCGGTGAGCTCAAGAGCCGTTGCAAAGCCCAGCTCGCGCTGTTGCAGGCCGCTGTCCGCGAGCATGACGATCTCGCCCGGAAGCTTGATCTGATCGAAAGCATCGACGGCATCGGCATCCGTACGGCACTCACCCTGGTCATTCTGATGCCCGAACTCGGCAGGGTCGACCGTGAGGAGATCGCCGCGCTGACCGGCGTGGCGCCTTATGACGACCAGAGCGGCAAGCGTGAAGGCGAGCGCCATATCGCCGGCGGACGGGCGCGCGTCCGCAGGGCCCTGTTCAATGCCGCCTTACCGGCGTCGCAGCGCTGGAACGAGACGCTGGTTGAGCTCTACGACCGTCTCACCGCAAAAGGCAAATCCCACAAAGCGGCGCTCATCGCCTGCGTCCGCAAACTCATCATCTTCGCCAACACCGTCGTCAAGCGCCAAACCCCATGGACGAAAAGCGCGCCACAACAAAATTCTTGCGCTTAGTCTAATGGTTGCGCTTCTCCCCGCAAGCGGGGCGAAGGGGACTCGCGGTGATGCTCCGCTTCTCGGGCGCTCAAGGAGAAATGGCGATCCAGCAGCTTGTCCCTTCTCCCCGTCAAAACGGGGAGAAGGTGGCGGCAGCCGGTTGAGGGGCATTCCGCGTGACCCGTTACAGCGCCGCGCGTCTTATCAGACGCGCAAAGGTCGCTGTAGCACTTTGATCTGCTGCATGTTTTTGTCCTTTAATCGGATACGATTAAAGGAAACATGCAGTAGTTTTGATCGTCACGCCTGCTGCTGTGCCGACATGTCCATCCACATGAACTCCCAGACGTGGCCGTCCAGGTCCTGGAAGCTGATGCCGTACATGAAGCCGTAGTCGCTCGCCGGCTTCCATGGCTTGCCGCCCGCGGCAATAGCCTTGTCGAACATGTCGTCGCATTCGGCACGGCTCGCGGCGGAGAGCGCAGTGATGACCTCGGTGCCCTTGGCCGTGTCGCTGATCTCGCCGACGATGAAGCTACGGAATTTCGGCTCGGTCAGAAGCATGGCGAAGATATTGTCGTCGATGACCATGCAGGCGGCGGTCTCGTCGGAAAACTGCTCGTTGAATGTGAAGCCCAAAGCGGAGAAGAAGGACCGGGAGGCTTTCAGATCCTTGACCGGCAGGTTGACGAAAATCATGCGCATGGGGTGCTCCTTGTTGAAAATGGGATGAGCCAAGGACGAAGACATGTGCCGCGTGCCGACAGGTCTCGCCGAATTTTGTCGCCCGCCCATAGTCGACTACGTCTGATGCGCCGATCAGGTGCGGCGCTTCGAATTTGAGCCCATTTCCGTTTGTATTTTTGCGCTGCACAAGATAGAGCTTGCAGCCAAAATTTGTGCAATTGCCTTTTCGCGGGGCTGGCGCCCGCAGCCGCGCGTCTTATCGGACGCGCAACTGTCGCTGTAGCATTTTGACGATGCAGGAGCCATATCAGCGAAGCGGGGCGTGTCCAACGTCCCGGCGGATTGGAGGGTCCGGAATGAGAACCATCAGCACCATCGCCGATCTGCGAGAGGCCCTTGCCGAGCATCGGCGCGCGGGCAGATCCATCGGATTGGTCCCCACCATGGGCTATCTTCATGTCGGCCATATGGAGCTCGTGCGCCGCGCCCGCAGCGAGAACGACGTGGTCGTCGCCAGCATATTCGTCAATCCGCTGCAGTTCGGCGCGAACGAGGATCTTGGCAAATATCCGCGCGACCTCGCCCGCGATCAGGCGCTGCTGACCGATGGCGGCGTCGATTTCCTTTTTGCCCCCGACGTTTCCGACATGTATCCGCGCCCGATGGAAACGGTGGTCGACGTGCCGAAGCTCGGCTCCGAACTCGAAGGCGCAGTTAGGCCCGGCCATTTTGCAGGCGTCGCGACGGTCGTAACCAAGCTCTTCAACATCGTCCAGCCGGACCGCGCCTATTTCGGCGAAAAGGATTTCCAGCAGCTCCAGATCATCCGGCGCATGGTCGAGGATCTGGCGCAGCCGGTTACGGTCATCGGCGTACCGACGGTGCGCGAGGAGGACGGGCTCGCCTGTTCGTCGCGCAACGTCTATCTGACGACGCAAGAGCGGCGTGCAGCCGCGATCGTGCCGAAGGCGCTGGACGAGGCCGAGCGGCTGATCGCAAGCGGCGTCACCGAACCGGCCGAGGTCGAGAAGCGTGTCTTGGAATTTCTCGCCGGCGAGCCGCTGGCGCGGCCCGAAGTGGTGGCGCTGCGCGACCCGGAAACGCTTGAGCCGGTCAGCGAGATCGAAGAAAAGCCGGTCCTGCTCCTGCTCTTCGTCCGCTTCGGCACCACGAAGCTGCTCGACAACCGCGTGCTTGCCCCGAAATCCGCCCGTTTTGCAAAGGTAGCCTGAGAATGAGCGTCCAGACCACGAAACGGCGGCTCAGCCCCGCCAGCATCGAAGCCCTGAAGGGTGAGCGCCCGATCGTCAGCCTGACGGCCTATACGACGCCGATCGCACGGCTTCTCGATCCTCACGTGGATTTCCTCCTTGTCGGCGATTCGCTCGGCATGGTGCTCTACGGCCTCGATACGACCGTCGGCGTCACGCTCGACATGATGATTGCGCATGGCCAGGCGGTCATGCGCGGTTCGGAGCGCTGTTGCGTCGTCGTCGATCTTCCTTTCGGCGCCTATCAGGAATCCAAGGAGCAGGCCTTCCGCAGTGCCGCGCGCATTCTGAAGGAAACGGGCTGCAGCGCAGTGAAGCTCGAGGGCGGTGCCGAGATGGCCGAGACGGTCGAATTCCTTGTCAGCCGTGGCATTCCGGTGCTCGGCCATGTGGGCTTGATGCCGCAGCTCGTCAACACGACGGGGGGCTACCGCTCGGTCGGGCGCAACGAGAAGGAAGTGACCAAGATCCGCCGCGACGCCAAGGCGATCGACGATGCCGGCGCTTTCGCCATCGTGGTCGAGGGAACGGTGGAGCCGGTCGCCCGCGAGATCACTGCCACGCTGCGCGCGCCGACCATCGGCATCGGTGCTTCGCCGGCCTGCGACGGCCAGATCCTGGTATCGGACGACATGCTCGGTCTTTTCAACGATTTCAAGCCGCGCTTCGTCAAGCATTTCGCTGAGTTGGCACCGACGATCTCAAAGGCGGCGGAGGCCTATGCCAATGAGGTGAAGGCGCGCAGCTTTCCGGGCATAGAGCACACGTTTCAAGTAAAGCGCTGACGTGTCGGGGCGGGCGCGTTCTTTGCGTCCGCCTTCTTATGGTAGGCCGACCGAGCACCAGGTCTCGTGTGCTCGTTCGGGAATGACGCGCGTCCAACCATCAGAAAATTCAATCGCCGCATCAGAGTAATTGAATTGTCGCGATCTGCGGCAGCCCCTATCTGTCCGGCATGCTCGTTACGGGCGGCCCCGCAGGAGAATTTCATGAGCAGAGGCGATTTCCGGGAAGGGCTGCGCGGCGGCTTTCCGATCATGCTGGCGGCGTCGCCCTTCGGAGCGCTTTTCGGCGCGCTTGCGGTGGATAACGGGTTTTCGATTGCCGATGCGGTATTCATGAGCGCCACCGTCTATGCGGGTGCAAGCCAGATGGTCGGCATCGAACTCTTCGGAAGCAACGTGCAGCCCTGGCTGGTGGTGCTCTCGGTCTTTGCGGTCAACTTCCGCCACGTGCTCTATTCCGCTTCTCTCGCCAAGCACATCCGCCATTTCAGCTTCGTTCAAAAGCTGATCGCATTTTTCCTGCTCGTGGACCCGCAATATGCGGAGACCGAACAGCGCGGCCAGCGCGGATTGCCGGTCACCTTCGCCTGGTATGCGGGCTTCGGCGTCGTGATCTATGTTCCATGGCTCATCAATACGCTGATCGGTGCGATCTTCGGGCAGTTGATCGGCGATCCCAAGGCGATCGGCCTCGACGTGCTCCTCCCGATCTACTTTCTGGGGCTCGTGATGAGCTTCCGCACGCGCGACCGCTTTCTGCCGATCGTGGCCGTGAGCGCCGTCGCTTCCGTCGCTGCGATGCATTTCGTCGGCTCCCCCTGGCATGTCAGCATCGGCGCGCTTGCCGGCGTCCTGCTTGCGGCCTGTCTGCCGCCGAAGCGACCGGCGACCGAAACCCACGCCGTGGAAAAGGAGGCCTGATCCTTGGACGCGCAACACCTCGATCTGCTCTATCTCATCGTCGCGGCGGCGGTCGCCACTTATGTCACGCGCTTCGGCGGCTACGTGCTTATCACGCAGTTGAAGAACATACCTCCGCGCGTCGAGTCTGCGTTGAACGCAGTCCCGGCGGCTGTACTGACAACGCTGGTGGCGCCCGCCTTCGTCTATGGTGGCATGGACGTCGCCGCAGCGATGCTCGTCGCCTTCGTCGTCGGGCTGCGCTTTTCGACGCTTCGGATGCTGTTCGTGGGCTGGATCGCGGTCATGGCGATCCGGCACCTGATCATGTAGGTTCCCGCCCGCCTGAGCATGGGTCCGGCCGCTCGGATTGGCGCCAGGCCGGTTCTGGACTATCATCTTCTCGTTGCCGGGGAGGCAGCCGCCCCCCGGCCCACGGAGGAGCGACCATGATTACCAGAATTTCCGTTGCGCTGTTTCTCGCGCTTGCGCCTGTTACCGCGTTTGCCAACCAGTGCCCCGCCATGATGCAGGCGATCGATGCGGCCATGCCCAACGCATCATTGTCCGAGGCCGACATGGCCAAGGTGAAACAGTTGCGCCAGCAGGGCGAAGACTTGCACAAGGCTGGCGACCATGCGGGCTCGGAAGCAGCGCTCGGCCAAGCCAAGACGATGCTTGGGATCTGACCGGGAAGGGGCCTGCGCTCCATTCAGACTATTGTCGGATTAAGGCTGCGATTCAGTAAAATTCGCGGGTTACGCGAGAGCGTCGCCGCAAATATAACCATGCTGTTGGTTGAGAAATCGACCCTCCCAACGGAGGCCCGGCGGTACCCCAGCCCCAGCCCACACCGCCGGGCCGCCCGTTCCGACCCTATCGCACGATTGCTTCCGTAGCACTGGCCAGCCAGTCTCTCGTTTCCGTGCCCGACAGCAGCGGCATCAGCTTTTCCAGCGTTTCCGCGTGGTAAGCGTTCAGCCAGTCAAGCTCGTCGTCGGTCAGCAGGGCGGGAAGGACGAGCCGGCGATCGATCGGGCAGAAGGTCAGCGTGTCGAAGCCGAGCATAGGCTGGTCGCCGCCCTCGATCTCCTCCGGCTCGCGCACGACGACGAGATTCTCGATGCGGATGCCGAAGGCGCCGGGGCGATAGTAACCGGGTTCGTTGGAAACGATCATGCCGGGCAGCAACTCCTGCGTGGCAAGCCGGGCAATGCGCTGCGGTCCTTCGTGGACCGAGAGATAGGAGCCGACACCGTGGCCGGTCCCGTGCGCATAATCGGCGCCCGCCTTCCATAGCGCGATCCGGGCGAGCGGATCGAGGTCGACGCCGCGTGACCCCTTCGGGAAGCGCGCCGTGCTGATTGCGATCATGCCCTTGAGCACGAGCGTAAAGAACCGCTTCTGTTCTTCCGGCACCGCGCCGATCGCGACCGTGCGGGTGATGTCGGTCGTACCGTTGATGTATTGCGCGCCGGAGTCGATCAGGAACATGGTACCGGCCTCGATCCGCCGGTCGGTTTCGTTCGTGACCCGATAATGCATGATTGCGGCATGCGAACCGGCGCCGGCGATCGTGTCGAAAGAAACGTCCTTCAGGGGGTTCTGCATGCGCTCGCCGACGGCCGCGCGCGTCGCCTCCAATTGCCTGGTTGCGCCGATTTCGGTGACGCTGCCGGGCTCCCTCCCGTCCAGCCAGGCGAGGAACTCGACCATCGCCGCACCATCCTGCAGGTGCGCCCGGGTCGATCCGGCGATCTCGGCTGCATTCTTGCAGGCGCGCGGCAGGCGGGCGGGATCGACCGCCTCGACCACCGAACCTTCCTTCCTGCGAATCAGCTCGCCGATCGCGAAGGGGGCGAGATCCGGATCGATCATGATGGCTGCGCCGGTTGAGGCGAGGGCGGCGAGCCGATCGTCGAAGCTCGCGGGCGCCATTATGTCGGCGAGCTGGGTCAGGTAGGCTTCCTGCTCGATGCCGGTCTTGCGTTTGTCGAGGAAAAGCTCGGCGCTGCCGTCCGCATGGATGATGGCGCGCGCCAGCGGGTGCGGCGTGTGCGGCACGTCACTGCCACGGATGTTGAAGGTCCAGGCGACGGAGGAGGGATCCGTGAGAACGACGGCGGCGGCCTTCGCCTTTGCCACGCCCGCCGCGATCTCCGCGATCTTGTCTTTCGCCAATTGCCCCGCATGCTCGACCGGCTGGATCGTCACCGGGCCGAGCGGCGTTGCGGGACGGTCGGCCCAGAGCCGGTCGAGCGGATTGTGGTCGAGAAGGACGACACTGCCGCCGATCGCGGCAAGCGCCTTTTCGAGCCGGCGAACTTCCGCCGCGGTGTGCAGCCAAGGATCGATGCCGAGGCGGAAGCCCTTGGGTCCATGGCGCTCCAGCCAGACATGCGGCGGTTCGCCGATGAGATCGCCGCCGGTGAAGACGCTGCCGTCCACCTGCTCCTTGAGCTGGGTTACATAACGGCCGTCGACGAAGACGATCGCTTCGCGCTGGGTCACGAGCGCTACCCCGGCCGAACCGGTAAAGCCCGTCAGCCACGACAGCCGCTCGGAACTGCGGGGCACATATTCCCCTTGAAATTCGTCGGCACGCGGCACGAGGAAACCATCGACGCCCAAGGTTGCGAGGGCGGCACGCAGGGCGGTGGTTCTCTCCTTGCCGAACTGAGGCGTGGAGGTGACTTCGAAGGATTGGAACATGGACTTTCCCGGTAAGCTTGGCGGAGACCGCAGGTGAGATGGGCATGTTAATGCATCTCTTCCAAAAGTGGAGCAGCGGTTTTGGAATAACGACCTGCATAAAGTAACAACTTAAACTCGTTCCCGCAGAGGGGAGACGAGATTCGCCCATGAACAGCGTGTACCTCGGGTGGTGCAGGACGCGCATTTGCCCATTTGTCATACATATGCACGCGGCGCATGGCACCCATGCCGGAATGTATCTTTCTCTATCGGAATTATGGTTTATAAGCCCGCTCAACGAACACGGACGAACGTCCGCCGGTTCAAAAGACTGCAGTTCCGAGAATAGTTGGTCATCTGTTCTCCTCCTCCCTCAGGGTGGCCAGCTTCGGAACGGTAGAGCCCGCTTGAGCGCTCCTCCTCCTCAAGCTCGCGGGTATGGTCGGCCAAAAGCCGGTCAGCAGGCGATGCTTCGGCATCGCCTTTGTTTCGAGAAGGCCGCCCCGTCATGATGGACCGGGCGGCCTTTTCGTTTTCTCGGTTCCTCTTTCGCTCGATACTCCTTCTATCGTCATCCCTGCGCTTGGCGCAGGAGGGAGGATCCAGTTCGGCGCAATAGAGCCTGTCCGGGACGGAAGTGCCTGTGGAAACAGGCGGTGTCCACGGGAAAACAAATGAAGAACGGTTTCTTTCGTGATATGCCTGCTTACGGTCGACTTGCGAGGATATCTCTCAAACGGAGCATGCAGAGGTAGGAGCGGCGATGCTGAAAACCGATACCCGCCAAGCGAATTGGCGCCGTGCCAATCCAGGGAAATACGATGCTCATCTCGCTGTGCAGCGAGCAGTGAAGGCAGGCGAACTGGAAAAGCAAACGTGCGAGGTCTGCGGGATCGAAGCGGTCGATGCCCATCACGATCAATACGACGAGCCTTTAAAGGTGCGGTGGCTTTGCCGCCGACATCACACGAGGCTTCATCACTACGGCGAAGACATGTTTCCGATCAGGGATGCACTTTAGAGATCCCCGGAGCTGAATTACGGCAGGGCAAGTTGGTCTTGCCGTCAGCGCGGCTGGATCACGATCAGCGAATGTAATTACGACGTTCTGGAACGATCGTACTACCTCGATTCCGGACAAGAACCGGTTGGTCGCTTCAGCGATGCGTTTCTTGAGAAAGTGCGACAAGCTTTCGTGCCGTTTTTGGCGGCAGGATCAGCGCGGGTCAATCGAACCTGACGGCGCGCCGGACCCTGGCGACAGCGTGCAAGAAATACGAGCGTATAAATGACGACCTTGATCGGGTATGCGCGAGTCTCGAAAGCGGATGGCAGCCAGCTTCATGACCATCAGCGCGATGCACTGATCAAGGCCGGCGTTCTACAGGAACATCTCCATAGAAATGCGGCGTCCGGACGCCGCGACCGGATGCGTCTGCGACAAGCGTGACTTACCTGGTCAGATGAATGGTTACCCAGCCATTGCGCCAGAGGGTGCGCGCATGTTTGAGGTTCTGACCGTTATAGGCTGCGAGCACCTTCCAGCGCTGTTCGGCGAGAATACCGGAAAGGATGACCGAACCGCCCGGAGCGAGGTTGGCCACAACTTGCGGCGCCATCTTCATCAGCGGCCGCGCCAGAATGTTGGCGATGATGAGGTCGAAGGGGCCGTTGGTGCTGAAGGTGGTCGAGTGGAAGCCGGGCGCGGTGGCGAAGGTCAGGCCGGTGACGACGCCGTTGCGACGGGCGTTGTCGGCGGCGACGCGGGTTGCGATCGGATCGATGTCGGTTGCGAGCACCGGGACGTGCAGGAGCTTCCAGGCGGCGATCGCCAGCACGCCGCTTCCCGTCCCGAGGTCGAGCGCGTTGCGGACGGGCCGGGAGCGGGCGACGGAGGCAAGCATTTCGAGGCAGCCGGCTGTCGTGCCGTGATGGCCGGTGCCGAAGGCCTGGCCGGCGTCGATCTCGATGGCAATCTCACCCGGCTTCACCTTGTCGCGATCGTGCGAGCCGTGGATGACGAAGCGGCCCGCGCGCACGGGGGCGAGGCCCTCCAGCGACTTGGCGATCCAGTCGACATCCGGCAGCACTTCGCGCTCGATCGGAAGATGCGAAAATTCGACTTCGAGTGCCTGAGCGAGGCGTGATCTCACGCTCTCCTCTTCATCCGTCATCATGTAGACGGAGGCCTCCCAGACATCCCGCTTCTCGTCGATCTCCATGGTCGCGATCGCGTAATCGTCTTCTTCGAAAATTGCGCTCATGACGTCGAGGACGGCTGCCGCCTGCTTCTCGGTAGTGGTGACGAAAAGTCGTATCTCGCTCACGGTGCTTTCCTTCGGCGTGCAGCCATTCAAACGGGCCACAGCGGCTTCGGCGCGTCCGATCGGATGCGCGGCGCTGTGGGCGGTTCGCCGCTATCATGAATGAGGTACAAAGGCAAAGCGCCGGGTTTACCGGCGCCCGCAGGATACACGGGCAAACATTGTTAGCCGCGCGTGAGGTTTTCCAGCTTCTTGACGGCCGTTTCCGGGTTTTCGCCATAGGCGATCGTTCCGCTGAACTGGCCGTTGGCGTCGAGCAGGAAGACAGAGGCGGTATGATCCATCGTGTAGTCGCCGTCCGGCTTTGCCTCGTCGGTGGGGACTTTCTTGTAATAGACGCGGTAACCCTTGACCATTTCCAGCACCTTGTCGGGCGGACCGGAGATGCCGGTGATGCGCTTGGACACGTTTGAAACATACTGGCCGAGCACTTCGGGTGTATCGCGCTCGGGATCGACGGTGATGAAGTAGGCCTGCAGCTTGTTGCCCTCGGGATCGACCTTATCGAGCCAGCCGTTGAGTTCGAACAGCGTGGTCGGGCAAACTTCCGGGCAATGGGTGAAGCCGAAGAAGAGCGCCGTCGGCTTGCCGGTGAACGCCTTCTCGGTGATCTGCTCGCCATTCTGGGCGACAAGGGTAAAGGGCACGCCGAAGGGGCCGGATGCGGCCTGCTGCTTCGGCTGGGTCATGTCGAAGGTCAGCCAGCCGAGGACGGCCACCATGACGAGAATGGCTACCCAGAGAACGATGCGTATGGATTTCATCATTGCCACCAGTCTGTTGCTGCCCCGACGCATCTGAGACAGACGCGCGGCGCCGTCGGGCCGTCAGGAATGTAGAGCGTTGATACCGCGTCGGACACACGGGTGCAAAGGGGACAATTGCCGCAGGTTCGCTTGAGGCGGTGCGTCTCAGATGCACCAGGCGAGACCGGCTTGCGCCAGCGACAGGAAAATGTCGGCGCCATTCGCGATCCAGCCTTTGAAGGCGAGCAGGAAGACGAGCGCGAGCACGCCGGTGGCGAGGGCGAAGATCAGGGGAGAGAGCGACTTCTTGGTATCCGTGCGCATGAAGCGATCATAGCACCGTGAGACGGAAGGAAAAGGGCAGCAGCGGTCGAAACGCGCGAACTTCCGCAAAGTCGCGGGCAGTGTTTTAGCGATTGTTTAAGGTCTGTTTGCCACTGTCCGCCGACGCGGAGAAGTGCACCACTTCGATATGACATGAGGTCATCCGGTTGATCGAGCCCGGTTTTCCGCATCGATCGCAACGGAGGACCCCGCCTGCCGCCGGCGGGTCCAGCTATGGACTGCCATATCGATGAACACCGTTCCATCCGCCAAGGGAAAGCTTTCCGTCAGCCTACGCCTTGCGACGCTTGCGGGCGCAGCCTTTCTAGGTTTCGGTTCCGTTCTCGCCGTCGGCCTTTATGAGCAAGGCGGCTCGCAAGAGGCACTCGACAAGGCGGTTATCGCTCAGCGCGGCATGGGAACGCTCGAGGAAATGCGCCTTGCCCGCCTGGAGCTCGTGCTTGCGGCAATGGACACCATCGTCGACCGCGGCGAACGCCGGATACAGCCGGAACGTGCGGCCCAGATCGGATCCTCGCTCGAGGTCATCGAGGGCAGGCAAGCCGATCTCGAAGCGCTCGCGCGTCTTATCGGCAAGCCGGAAGTTCTTGCCGGTTTCGAATCGGATATGGCCCAACTGCGCAAGGCCGTCGAGCAGGACCTGAAAGCGCTCGTGGAGGCCGGAGCGCCAGCCGAGGAATTCGCCCGCATCGACGATGTCATCGACGCCGCAGGCGAGCGCGTGGGCGCATCGCTTGCGCAATTGGCCGATGCCGCAGCCAGCCTGGCCGCGGGGCGCATCGCAGATGTCCGCACCAGTGGTGAGCATGCGCTCATGCTCCAGGCAGCCGCCTGTTTGCTGGCAATGGCGACCCTGATCGGCCTGATCTGGTTCCATGGGAACGTCTTGCGCCGGGGCATCCTCGGTCTGCGCGACAGCATGCGGCGGATACATTCGGGCGATCTCACGGCTGAAGCGGCGGGGCTCGACCGCGGCGACGAAATCGGCGAGATGGCACGTTCGGTGGAGCTTTTCCGGGTCTCGGCAATCGAGAAACGCGCGCTCGAGGAAAGGGCCAGGGCGAGCCGGCAGGAAACCGAGACGGAACGCGAGCGTCACGAGACGGAGCGCGAGCAGGCGATCGGACTGATCAACACCGCAGTCGAAGCCCTCGGCGGAGCGCTCAATCAGCTTGCAGACGGCAATCTGGCGGTTGCGATCCGCGAGCCTTTCGATGGCGGGCTCGATGCGTTGCGCCGTGACTTCAACGACACGGTGGAACGGCTGAGCCAGGTCCTTTCGAGTGTCAAGGAGAATACCGCCTCGATCGAATCGAACGGGCGGCAGATGCGCAGCGCTGCCGACGATCTGGCGCGGCGGACGGAAAAACAGGCCGCGTCGCTGGAGCAGACGTCGGCCGCGCTCGAGGAAATCACCGTCACGGTGAAGACAGCGACCGAGCGCGCCGAAGAGGCGAGCCACATGGTCGACGAGACACGCATCAATGCGGAGGAGTCCGGGCGCATCGTCGGCGAGGCGATCGCCGCCATGGCGCGCATCGAGGGCGCTTCCAGCGAGATCGGCAAGATCATCGACGTGATCGACGAGATTGCGTTCCAGACCAATCTGCTGGCGCTCAATGCCGGGGTCGAGGCCGCGCGGGCGGGGGAGGCCGGCAAGGGCTTTGCCGTCGTTGCCCAGGAGGTGAGGGAGCTCGCCCAGCGCGCTGCCGGTGCCGCGAAGGATATCAAGGCTCTGGTGAGCCGCTCGGGCAATGAAGTCAAGACCGGCGTCAGGCTGGTTCAGGAGACCGGCGACGCGCTCGGCCGCATCGGTGCCAAGGTGGCCTGCATCAACGAACATATGAGCTCGATCGTCATGGCGGCGCGCGAGCAATCGACGGGCCTTCGCGAAATCAATACCGCTGTCGCTCAACTCGATCAGATGACGCAGCAGAATGCCGCAATGGTCGAGCAGACCAATGCGGCGAGCCATACGCTTGCGCAGGATGCCGAGAAACTCAGCGAGATCGTCGGGCAATTCCGCCACGGGCAGGCGCGCGAGACGGCGATCCAGCCGCCGGGCAGGGCAGGCTCGGCGACGGCAAGCGCTCCGGCGCGGGCGGCAACAGCGACTGCTGCCGCGCCCGTGTCGCTTCGCAAGCCCGCGGCCGCGCAATCATCCACGCGTCCAGCTCCATCTCCAGCAAAGGCGTTGATGGGAAAACTGGCTGGCGCATTCGGTAACAGGCCGGGATCAACGCCGCCGGTAACGGCGTCCGGTGAAAATTGGGAAGAGTTTTGATCATGAGCAACGCAATCAAGCAGTCAGGCGCCTATCTCGAAATCGTCTCCTTTCACCTGGGCGAACAGGAATTCTGCATCGACATCATGGCAATCCGGGAAATCCGCGGTTGGGCACCGGTGACACCGATGCCGCACACGCCGCCCTATGTTCTCGGCCTCATCAACCTGCGTGGCGCGGTTATCCCGGTCATCGACATGGCCTGCCGTCTCGGCATGAAGATGACCGAGCCGTCGGAGCGCTCCGCCATCATCGTCACCGACATCAACGGCAAGCTCGTCGGACTGCTGGTCGAGCAGGTCTCCGATATGATGACGATCCGAAGCGAAGACCTGCAGCCCGCGCCGGAGATCATCCCGGAAGCCCAGCGCGCCTTCTGCCGCGGCATCGTCGCGCTTGAAAAATCCATGGTCTGCTTCCTCAATCTCGACACCGTCATCGCCGAGGAACTGGCGCAGGCGGCCTAGATCACGATGCTTTCAGGTCGGGCCGACCTAAAAACATCAACGTGATCGATTCCAGGAAGTTGAGACGCGGGATGCGGGCGGAAAACCGCACCCAAATTTCCTCATCCCGCTCTGAGCCCGGACCTCAATGGACGGTTTGAACAGGCCCGCGAAAGCGGGCCTTTTCGCATGAGCCGGCAGACGCTCGGCGGCTACTGCACGGCGGTCGGCATCACGGCGTAGCGAGCAAATGTGAAAACGTACCGGTCGCGGGCAAGGAACCCCTGCACGCGAAACGAGTTATGAACAGGCAGCATTTGGCGAGAAGCCCTCTGCTGGTGATTACAGCCTCCGCGTTTGGAAGCTGATGTGGAAACAGACAGGAGCAACGCCATGAAAGTTTCTTTCAGAACATCGCTCGCTGCATTTGCCCTCTCCTCGGCGCTTGCCGGCGTCGCCGTGCCGGCCTTTGCAGACAGTTACTATCAGGGCATCGACCCGCATAATCCTCCGGGCACCCAGAACAGAGGGGCGGTAATGGTGCCGGCACGTCCCTATTATGTCGATCCTGCCCCAACCGGCAGCGTCTATGTCGATCCCGCACCGACGGGCAGCGTCTATGTCGATCCGGCGCCGACCGGCAGCATCTACATGGAACCGGCGCCGGGAAGCCGAGCGACCAACGCGCCTGGCCGGGTACGTGAGCACTATACGAACGAGTATCAGGGCCCCGGCGACGGCGACTATTATCAAGGCATCTCGCCTCCGGCTCCCCGTCCCTAAACATTTTTAGACGCCTTCGAGCGCATTGCGCTTTCGCGGACCACCGCCTTCAGAGGCGATGGTCCGCCGCTGTATGCTCTTTCAGTCCAAGGACGCGCCACGATGCCGCCCCGGCGGTGGTGGGGCGGTCAAGTTACAGTTACGTAATGAGCATCACTCTTGGATGAGCAAAAGTGACAAATCGTCAAACGCTTTCGGCCGGTGCCGGGTGTTATCTTGGTAACCGCAGCATCCGTAGGAGGCTCGTATGCTGAACAGTAGCATCCATTGGGAGGTGGGATGCCTAACGGACATAGGAGTTAATGCCATGAGAGTTTCTCTGAAAACATCATTTGCTGCATTTGTCCTGTCATCCGCCTTGGTCGGTGCCGCGGTGCCAGCCTTTGCGGATAGCTATTATCAGGGCCTCGACCCGAACCACCCTCCGGGAACCCAGAATCAGGTACGCATGCCGGCGTCGCGTAACCTGCCTCCGTCTTCGGTCGACCCGACTGCAACGGGGAGTATCGACGGCGGCCGTATGATGTCTCCAAGCGGTACCTACCAGGAGAGATACGACCCGGGTGAGGGCGACTACTATCGGGGCATTGTGCCGCCTAAACCGTAAGGCGCGAAATCAGCTACTGCATGTTCCTCGAGGCGCACCAGCTCAAGAGACGATGTATGCGGCGTAAAATTCGGCAGACCTTAGTCTCGCAGGAAGCGCGCACGTAGCTCGGAAGGGGAGTGCGGAAAAACCCGTACTCCCCTTCCGGCCGTCTTGATCTGCTGCGTTCGCCGGATCGATTATTCCGGCCGCCCATTCTTCCAGGTGACCGATTGGCCATAGAGCGGGACCGTGGTGATCGACATCTTGGCCGATCCGTCGGTCAACTGCCTCGAATGCGCCAGATAGATCAGCGTGTCGTTGGCCTTGTCGTAGATGCGGGTCACCAGCAGGTTCTTCCAGATGAGAGATAGTCCGGAACGGAAGACTTCCTCTCCCTCCTTCGACAGGTCGATATCATCGATGGCGATGGGGCCGGTCTGGCGGCAGGCGATGGAGTTGTTCGACGGATCCTCGAACCAGTTGCCGTTCTTCAGGCGGTCGATGACGCTGCGATCGAAATAGGTGACGTGGCAGGTAACCCCGGTCACCTTCGGGTCGCTTACGGCATCGATCTTGATGTCGTTGCCGAGCCAGTCGACCCCGACTTGGCCAACGGTTTCGGCGTGGACCGGCGAAACCGCCGCGGCCGAGACGGTGAGGCCGGCGACAAGCAAGGCACGGATGCGGCGCAACATGAGTATCCTCCAATGAACTGCACCGTTCAGATAGGCAGCGGATGCTGCAATGCAAGCACCGGCCGCCACGCCCGTCGATATGCAGGATCCATCGTGCGAGAAGTCACGCCGAGCTGCGCAGTTCCGACCGGGCGGCACGGGCTTCGCGCAATTGCGCGGCGGCAGCCGCAAGGGCGCGGGCGCTGGCGTCGATGCGGCGATCCCTTGCTACCGAGCAACGGTCGCGACCATCCGCCTTTGAGTCGTAGAGAGCAAGGTCGGCGCGTATCATCACGTCGGTAATCGTTTCGCCCGCAATGGCGGCGGCGATCCCGATGCTCACGGTCAGACGGATGCGCTGATGCGAGCGGCCGGCCGGCGTCTCACGCACCACGCGGCAGATATCCTCCGCAAGCGCCCTTGCCTGCTCTTCCGTGTGGTCCGGCAGGACGATGCCGAATTCCTCGCCACCGATCCGTCCGAGGACGCCCCGTCCGGCGAGGAAAGCCGAGACGGTATCGGCAAAATGCGCGAGCGCCATGTCGCCGCAGGCGTGCCCATACTGATCGTTGATTTGTTTGAAGAAATCGAGGTCGAGCAGCAGGAAGGCAGCCGGCTCCTGGCGTGCCACGCACTCGGCGAAGATCCGCTCGCCCTCTTCCATGAGCGTCCCGCGTGACAGCGCACCGGTCAAGCCGTCGCGTGCGATCATGGCCCTCAATCCGGCGATGACCCGGGCCTGCATCGTGAGGATCATGGCCAGGAAGAGGAGGGGAAGGCACAGCACCCGCATGGTGACGAGCAGGAAATCGAACAGGCTCGAAGCGGGCGAGCCCGGCGGTCCCGGCAAGACGTGCGCCGATGGGCCGAGGGCATGGGCAAGGGCGGTGAAAACCACGGCGGCGGAGCCGACGACAACGACCTGGATCGCCGGCTTTTCGCCCGGCCAGCGGTCGGCTGCGGCCAGACCAAGGACGAGAAGTAGAGCTGCGACAACGCCCGCAACGACGATCATGCCGGCGGCCGGGCTGTCGTGGCCGCCGGGAGCGATGATGAAGCCGAGCACGCCGCTCGAGAACGCGAGCACCAGACAAAGCGAGGCCGGAATCGCCAATGCGAGGAACCGGCGGAGGCCCTGGAGGACGAAGAAGAGGGCAACGGCGAGACCCGCATAGCCGAACATTGCGGCGACGGGCGCCTGCAACGCCGCCGCAACCGTCAAGGCGCCTGCCGACGCTGCCGAGAGCGCGCAACTGGCGGAGAACTCCCGAACACCGGCAACCGGCCGCAGAGAGAGGAGAACGGGTAGCATGGCAAGAAGTGCGATGACCGGTATGGCGGAGAGAAAGCTCATTTCGAAACGGCCTGTCGTGCTAAAATAAAGTGCGGCTTGCGTTTCAGCCATTATGCGAGGCCATTGGTAACGATGGCGCATTAACGAAAGCTGGCGAAATTCGCTGCAATTTGAGCGATCACTCTCTCCATAGTTGTGGCGATCGGTCGCAGAGCTTTTCAGGGAGCGGTGTCATGGCCCAGGAAGGCATATCCTTTGCAGACATACCCTTTGCAGACAGGGCCGATGCGGGTCGAAGGCTTGCTCGCGTCATCGAAGCGCATCTCACCGAGAAAGCGGACTTCGCCGACCCGCTCGTGATGGCCTTGCCGCGCGGCGGCGTACCGGTCGCCTTCGAGGTGGCAAGAACTCTCGGCGCGTCCCTCGAGCTCCTCATCGTTCGCAAGATCGGCGCACCGGGTCATCCCGAATTCGGTCTCGGAGCGCTGGTCGACAGCGACGAACCGCAAGTCGTGCTCAATGCCGAGGCAATGCGTATCGTGAATCCTTCCGAGAAGTACGTTCAGGCGGAGACCGAGCGGCAAAGGCTCGAACTCGCGCGACGCCGCGTCCTCTATCTGGGCGACCAGACGCGAATTTCTCCAAGCGGTCGCAATGTCATCATTGTCGACGACGGCATTGCCACGGGCGGAACGGCCAAAGCTGCGGCGAAAGCCCTGCGGCAGGCAGGTGCCGCGGCACTAATGCTCGCCGTGCCGGTCGCCCCGAAGAGCGCGATCGCAAGCCTGGGGGACGACGTGGACCGGCTCGTCTGTCTCGCCAGCCCCACCCCTTTCCATGCCGTCAGCATCTATTACGACGATTTCGAGCAGACCACGGATGCCGAGGTGATCGCGCTGTTGAGGCAGGCGAGGGGCGGTGACACAGGCTTCGGGCAAAGATAGTTGTAATGCGCCTGAACTTGCGAACGAGGATTGAGAATGTCCGACTATCTTGCCATACGCCCGGTAACGCGCCTCGACTATGAGCAGTGGCTGCCGCTTTGGGACGGCTACAACGCCTTTTACGGCCGAGCCGGCGAAACCGCGCTCCATCCCGACATCACCCGGATGACCTGGTCCCGCTTCTTCGATGCCTATGAGCCGATGCATGCGCTGGTCGCCGAAAGCGAGGGGCGGCTCATCGGACTGACGCACTACATTTTTCACCGCAGCACGACGTCGATCCAGCCGAATTGCTATCTGCAGGACCTTTTCACCGATGAGGCCGCCCGCGGCAAGGGAGCCGGCCGGGCGCTCATCAACGGAGTCTACGAAGCGGCGAAACGCGTGGGGTCGCCGCGTGTCTATTGGCTGACCCACGAGACCAACGACACGGCGATGCAGCTCTACGACAAGGTGGCCGAGAAGCCGGGCTTCGTTATGTATCGAAAGATGTTTTGAGGCCGATAAGGTAGAGCGGAAAACCGCTGCACGGTTTTCCCGGAAGTGCTCACACCCGTTCTACGAACCCATCCAGCACGCGCTTCTGCCCGGCGCGGTCGAAATCGATCGTCAGCTTGTTGCCCTCGATCGCCGCGATGTTGCCGTTGCCGAACTTGATGTGGAAGACCCGGTCGCCGACATTGAAGCGGGAGGGCTCGGCGCTCGTCGACTTGGCGACGAGCTCGCCTTCGATGGTGCGGGTGCGGGGGCCCGATTCGCCGTAACCGATGCGTTCGATGGCGTGGCCGGAGCGGGTGCCCCAATTGTCTCGGGTGGCCTCCGACCGGTGCTGCTGGGCGCGTTTCCAGCCGGGCGTCTGGTAATTGTTCTCGAAGGGATCGGCCTTGTCGAAGCGCGACTGGCCGTAACCGCCGCGACCGTAACCGCCATAGGAGACCTCCTGTTCGGCCACTTCCACATGAGCGATCGGCAACTCGTCGAGGAAGCGCGAGGGAAGCGTCGATTGCCAGAGGCCGTGGATGCGGCGGTTCGAAACGAACCAGATATGACAGCGGCGCTTGGCCCGGGTGATGCCGACATAGGCGAGGCGGCGCTCCTCCTCCAGACCTGCGCGGCCGCCTTCATCCAGGGCGCGCTGATGCGGAAAGAGCCCTTCCTCCCACCCCGGCAGGAAGACGGTGTCGAATTCCAGCCCCTTGGCCGAATGCAGCGTCATGATGGAGACGGCGTCCATATTCTCGTTCTGCTCGGCGTCCATCACCAGCGCGACGTGCTCGAGAAAGCCGCGCATGGACTCGAAGGCTTCCATCGAACGAATGAGCTCCTTCAGGTTTTCGAGGCGCCCGGGCGCTTCCGCCGATTTGTCGGCCTGCCACATGGCGGTATAGCCGCTCTCGTCGAGGATCTGCTCTGCAAGTTCGGTGTGCGGCGTCGTTTCGAGCAATGTCTGCCAGCGGCGGAAATCGGCGACGACGTCGAAGAGGCCCTTGCGAGCCTTCGGCTTCAATTCGTCCGTCTCGACGATGTCGCTTGCCGCGGCCAGCATCGGGATGTCGCGGGCCCGGGCATAGTCGTGCAGGGTGCGGACGGTCGTCTCGCCGAGGCCGCGCTTCGGCGTGTTGACGATCCGCTCGAAGGCGAGGTCGTCGGCGGGCTGGCAGACGAGGCGGAAATAGGCCATGGCATCGCGGATTTCGAGCCGCTCATAGAAGCGAGGGCCGCCGATGACGCGATAGTTGAGGCCGAGCGTGACGAAGCGGTCTTCGAATTCGCGCATCTGGAAAGAAGCGCGCACGAGGATCGATATGTCGTTCAGATTGTGCTTCTTGCGCTGGAGCTGCTCGATCTCTTCGCCGATCGCGCGAGCCTCCTCCTCGGAGTCCCAGGCGGCATGAACATGCACCTTCTCGTCGTCGGGATTCGTGCGCTCGGTAAAGAGCGTCTTGCCGAGCCGGCCCTCGTTATGGGCAATCAGATGCGCCGCCGCGCCGAGGATATGCTCGGTCGAGCGGTAGTTGCGCTCCAGCTTGATGACCTTGGCGCCGGGGAAATCCTTCTCGAAGCGGAGAATGTTGTCCACCTCGGCGCCGCGCCAGCCGTAGATCGACTGGTCGTCGTCGCCGACGCAGCAGATGTTGACGGTGGGTTGCCCCTCACCCCGGCCCTCTCCCCGTTCTGACGGGGAGAGGGGGGATTGCGAACGCGCCGCTTGTCCCTTCTCCCCGTCGGACGGGGAGAAGGTGGCCGGCAGGCCGGATGAGGGGCGATTTCGCGACGCTTGCGTCTGCTGGGCCAGCAGCCTCAGCCACATATATTGCGCCGTGTTGGTGTCCTGGTACTCGTCGACGAGGATGTAACGGAACTTGGCGTGATACTCCTTCAGCACGTCCGGATTGGCGCGGAACATGCGGATCGGATGCAGCAGCAGGTCGCCGAAATCGCAGGCATTCAGGGTCAGCAGCCGGTTCTGGTAGGCGGCATAGAGCTCGCGGCCCTTGCCGTTGGCAAAGGCGCGGGCATCGCCTTCCGGGATTTGCGACGGGTCCAGGCCCTTGTTCTTCCAGGTGTCGATCATGCCGGCGAACTGCTTGGCCGGCCAGCGCTTGTCGTCGAGGCCCTCCGCCTGGATGAGCTGCTTGATGAGGCGAACGACGTCGTCGGTGTCGAGGATGGTGAAGTCGGACCGCAGGCCCACCAGCTCGGCATGGCGGCGGAGGAGCTTGACCCCGATCGAGTGGAAGGTGCCGAGCCAGGGCATGCCTTCGACGGCGTGGCCGACGAGCACGCCGATGCGCTCCTTCATCTCCCGCGCCGCCTTGTTGGTGAAGGTGACGGCGAGGATCTGCGAGGGATAGGCGCGGCCGGTCGAAAGGATATGGGCGATCCGCGTCGTCAGAACGCGCGTCTTGCCGGTGCCGGCGCCGGCGAGCACGAGTACCGGACCTTCCAGCGCCTCGACTGCCTCCCGTTGCTCCGGATTGAGCCCGGAGACATAGTCCGGTCGCTGGGCCTTGTCGCGGGCGGCCATGGCGCGCGCGGCGATGCCGCCGCCGGCGGCCGCGGGTTTCCGCGGCGCGGGCTCCTCGTCGAAAAAGGGAATATCGTCAAAACCTTTGGTCATGCGGCCCAATGTAGTGATTCGGGACCGAAAGGCCAGAAAGGATGTTCTTCTTTTATTCCGGAACCTTCGCCCACCCGGGCATGCCTGTGGAAAGACTGGTGTTTTCAGGCCGGCATGCCGAGTTTTTATGTTCTGCCGGACGCGTCGAACACCGGATCGACCGGCACCTGCAGGGCCGTCGCGAGCTGGTTGGTCTTGGCGGCAAGCGAAATGACGCGCAGGAGATCCGCGTGCTCGGCGTCCGTCATTCCCTTGGCCCTGGCGGCGGCGGTATGGGAATGAATGCAGTAGCCGCAGCCATTGGTCACGGAAACGGCGATATAGAGCATCTCCTTCACCAGTGGATCGAGCGGCGAAGGCGTCGCCATCACCGCCTTGACCTCCGCCCAGGTCCGCTCCAGCAGATCGGGGTCGAAGGCGAGCCAGAGCCACATATTGTTGATGAAGTCCGATTTCCGGGTCGCGCGGATGTCGTCGAAGACGGCCTTGACGCGTGGGTCGGATTCGGGACCGGATGGCGGCGCAACAGTGCTCATGCTTGCTCCATGCGTTTCAAACGAGAGCGAAGACGCGGGCCGGGCCGCCGGTGCCGCCGCGGTGCTTGGGCGCGCCGAGGACCAGCGTCGCGCCCTTCGCCGGCAGCTTGTCGAGATTGGCGGCCGCCTCGAGCCCCCAGCGGCCTTCCGGCAGCCAGGCGTAGTGGGCGGCGAAATCGGGTGAGATGCCGTGGTCGAGCGAGAGCGTATCGACGGCAATGCCGGCTGCCCTCGTGTCCTCGATCAGGAACTTGGCTGCTTCGACGTGAAAGCCGGGGAAATGCATCTTTCCAGCCGTGTCGGCATTGCGGAACTTGTCGCTGCCGAGATGATCCGACCAGCCCGACAGCATGGCGACGCAGGCGTTCTCGGGAATGTCCCCGTTGGCGGCGATCCACGCTTTGATGTCGTCCGGCGTCAGCTGCGCATCCGGATCGGCGGCCGCCTTCTCGCGGATGTCGACGACGCAGAGCGGCACGATCAGCTTGTCGAGGGGCAGCTCCGCCACCGAAAGGCCGTCGGCGGAGAAGTGCAGCGGCGCGTCGACATGCGTACCGGTGTGCTCGTTCACCCGAAGTTCGAACAGGTTGAACTTGTGTTCGGCATATTTGAACTTCTGCTCCCGGAAGAATTGCTGCTGGCCGAAGAAGGTCGGAAACTCCTCATGAAGTTCATGGGTGAGATCGGTGACGCTGCCGTGGCCGGCGGCAAGCGCCGGAGGTACGATTCCCATGCCGGCGGCGGCAATGCCTGCCGTACCGACCGCGGCCGCACGGAGCAAACCGCGCCGCGACACCATCCGCTGCTTGACCGATTCGATGACGCATGCATCGCACATTGCCGTCTCCCTTCGTGTCGAGAGCCGGCCCGAAACAGCCGCCGGCGACGAACAGAATAACCGAGCCACGCAAGCTGTAAACATGCCGCCGCCTCACCGCCGGCGTGTGCGTTTCAGGACGGCGCAAGCGCCATCATGCCGCCACCAAAATCGCTTTTGTTACAATTGCGTAATGATGCCATTCCGAGATTGCCCGGACGTCTGCAAACAACGATAATCAGCGCAAATCGGAACGTTCCATCGGGTGCGCGCCTCGTTGGAGCGCGCTTTTCTTTTGGAGAGCTTTTCTTTTGGAGACATGAATGCGCTTTTGGAATCAGCTCGCGATCAGCGTCGTCGTCCTCGCCGTCGGGGGCGCCGCGTGGGTGCGTCTTGCGCCCGGAGCGGGTGAGACCTTGGCCGCGATCGGGGTTTCGCAACCGTTGATCGATGCCTTGTCGGGACCGCAGGGCGGCGAAGGGGCAAGGGGCGGTTCGGGCGATAGCGAGCGCGGGCAGGGTCGACGAAGCGGCTTCGCGGAAGCACCCCTGGTCGTCGTCAAGCCGGCCGAGCGCGCCGTCGTCAACGACAGGCTGAACGCGATCGGCAACGGCGAAGCGATCCGCTCGGTTACCGTGACGCCGACCGCAACGGGAAATCTCACCGAAATACTGGTGAAGTCGGGCGACAGGATCACGGAAGGCCAGGTCATCGCGCGCCTCGACAGCGACGACCAGATGATCGCTGCCGAGCAGGCGCGGCTGACGCGCGACAGTGCCCGGGAGAAGGTCGAGCGCTACCGCAATCTCAGCACCGCGCGCGCAGTGACCGTCGTCGAGGTGCGTGACTCCGAAATCGCGCTGCAGGCGGCCGAACTGGCGCTGAAAACGGCCGAGCTCGACCTGAAGCGTCGCGATATCGTGGCGCCCTCCAAGGGGGTGGTCGGGATCATCACCGTCAATATAGGAGATTACGTCACGACCTCGACGCCGATTGCCGTCGTGGACGACCGGTCGCAGATCCTTGTCGATTTCTGGGTGCCCGAGCGCTTCGCCGGCAAGATCTCCGTCGATCAGCCGGTGACCGCGAGCGCGATCGCACAGCCGGGACGCGCGCTTCAGGGCGTCGTTCACGCGATAGACAACCGCCTCGACCCGGAGAGCCGGACGCTCCGGGTCCGGGCGCGACTCGAGAATCCGGATGACATGCTGCGCGCCGGCATGTCCTTCTCCGTCACCGTGGCATTCGACGGCGACCGATATCCCACCGTCGACCCGCTGGCCATCCAGTGGAGCTCCGAAGGCTCCTTTATCTGGCGGGTCAAAGGCGACAAAAGCGAGCGCGTGCCGATCAAGATCATCCAGCGCAATCCCGACAAGGTGCTTGTCGATGCGGAACTCGCCGAGGGCGACCGCGTCGTGACCGAGGGCGTGCAGCGGCTTCGCGACGGCGGCGTGGTGCGCATCGCCGGCGAGCCTGCGGCCGAGGCCGAGCAGAAGGTCGCGGGAGACGCTCAATGAATATCGGTATGGGAGGCCATCAACCGGGTGGAGGGCAGGGCGGAAAGACGGGTTTCACCGCGCTTTTCATCCGCCGGCCGATCTTCGCCCTGGTCGTCAACACATTGATCGTCGTGGCTGGTCTTGCCGCCTGGAATGGCGTCGAGATCCGCGAACTGCCGCAGGTCGACCAGCCGGTGGTTTCGGTCACGACCGAGTTCGACGGCGCCTCGCCGGAGACGATCGACCGTGAAGTGACCTCGGTCATCGAAGGTGCCGTCTCGCGCGTGCAGGGCATCAAGGGCATTTCGTCGTCCTCTTCGTTCGGGCGCAGCCGGGTCACGCTCGAATTCTCCGACACGACCGATATCGGCCAGGCAGCCAACGACGTTCGCGATGCGCTCGGCCGGATCACCGGCCAATTGCCTGATGATGCCGACGAGCCGCGCATCGTGAAGGCGGATTCCGACAGCCAGCCGATCATGCGCCTGGCATTGACCTCCGACACGATGAGCATGGACGACATGACGCTGCTCGTCGAGAACGAGATCAGCGACCGGCTGGCGGCGGTCGAAGGCGTTGCCGACGTCACCGTCTACGGCGACCAGGAGAAGATTTTCCGTATCGACCTCAACCAGGCGAAGCTCGCCGGACGCGGCGTCACCGTGGCCAATCTTCGCGAGGCGCTTTCCGACGCCTCCTACGATGTGCCTGCAGGCTCGCTGACGAGCGCAAGTCAGGACATTTCCGTTCGGGCGACGGCCGATCTTAAGACGCCCGAGCAATTCGAAAACCTCATGCTCGGCAACAATGTCCGGCTTCGCGACGTGGCGACCGTGACCCTCGGCCCGGATACGGGCACCTCGGCGCTGCGCTCCAACGGCCGCGAGGGTATCGGCCTCGGCATCATCCGTCAGGCCCAGTCGAACACGGTCGATATTTCCGAAGGCGTGCGCAGCGTTGTGGACGCGATCTCCTCGGATATCCTCCCGACGGGAACCGAGCTCAAGATCACCAGCGACGACGCGGTGTTCATCAACGGCGCCATCCACGAGGTGGAGATCGCACTCTTCGTCGCCGTTTTCATCGTCACCCTCGTCATCTACCTGTTCCTGCTCGACTGGCGCGCGACGCTCATCCCGACCATCACCATGCCGATCGCGCTGATCGGAACGGTGGCCGCGATCTATCTTGCGGGCTTCTCGATCAACATCCTGACGCTTCTGGCGATCGTGCTTGCGACCGGGCTCGTCGTCGATGACGCGATCGTGGTGCTCGAAAATATCGTGCGGCGCCGGGCGGAGGGCCTCGGTCCGCGCGCCGCCGCCGTGCACGGTACGCTCGAGGTCTTCTTCGCCGTGCTCGCAACCACGGCCACGCTGGCGGCCGTGTTCGTTCCTCTCTCCTTCCTGCCGGGGCAGACCGGGGGCCTCTTCCGTGAATTCGGCTTCGTGCTCGCCTTCTCGATCCTCCTGTCGTCCTTCGTCTCGCTGACGCTCTGTCCGATGCTCGCCTCGCGCATGCTGACGAAAGAGCCGCATGAGCATGACGGGGTGATGCAGCGCTTCGGACGGCGCGCTTCCGCCTTCTACCGCGTGACGCTTCGCGCCTGCCTCAATGCGCCGCTCATCGTCTTCGCGGTGGCCGCTTTCTTTACCGCCGCCGGCGCTCTGGGCTTCCTGACGCTCAAGTCGGAGCTGACGCCGAACGAGGACCGTTCGCAGGTCATGCTGCGGATCAACGCGCCGCAGGGCGTCTCGCTGGAATACACGCAGGCACAGCTACGCCGCATCGAAGAGGGCCTGCAGCCGCTGCTCAAATCCGGCGAGATCAGCAATGTGTTCTCGATTTCCGGCCAGGGCGGCTCGGCCAATAGCGGCTTCATGGTCCTGACGCTTGCCCCGTGGGAAGAGCGCGAGCGTACGCAGGGCCAGATCGTCGCCGACATCAACAGGGCGACCTCGAAGATCCCGTCGGTTCGCGCCTTCACCATCCAGGCGAACAGCCTCGGTATCCGGGGTGCCGGCAGCGGCCTTCAGGTCGCGCTTGTCGGCAACGATTACACGAAGCTGGGCGACGCGGCGGCGAAGCTCGTCAGGGCAATGGAGGATACCGGCCGTTTCGAGAATGTGAGGCTCAACTACGAGGCCAATCAGGCGCAATTGTCGGTGACGATCGACCGCGAGCGCGCCTCCGACCTCGGCGTGGACATAGGTGGCCTCTCCTGGGCGCTGCAGGCGATGCTCGACGGCAGCAGCGTCGTCGACATCTTCGTGGAAGGAGAAGCCTATCCGGTCAAGCTGCTCTCTTCCACCGAGCCGCTCAACGACCCGACGGACCTGCAGAACATCTTCGTCAAGGCCGGCGACGGCCGCATCGTGCCGATGTCGTCGATCGCAACGGTCGAGGAGAAGGCAGTGGCGCCGCAGCTTTCCCGCGAATCGCAACTGCGCGCCGTTTCGCTCTCGGCGGGGCTGAAATCCGATCTCGCACTCGGCGAGGCGCTGTCGATGGTCGAAGAGATGGCCGAACCCCTTCTGCCGCCGGGATCGCGGGTCATGCCGCTTGCCGAGGCCGCGACACTGGACGAGAACGCCAACGGCCTGTTCGTTACCTTCGGCTTCGCGCTCGTCATCATCTTCCTGGTGCTTGCGGCGCAATTCGAAAGCTTCGTGAGCGGCCTCATCATCATGTCGACCGTGCCGCTCGGTCTCGCCTGCGCCGTCTTCGCAATGATCGTGACCGGCAACACGCTGAACATCTACAGTCAGATCGGGCTCGTCATGCTTGTCGGCATCATGGCCAAGAACGGCATCCTGATCGTAGAGTTCGCCAACCAGCTCCGCGACCGGGGGCAGGACGTCCGCAGTGCCATCGAGAATGCCGCCAATATCCGTCTTAGACCGGTGATGATGACGATGATCGCGACCGTCGTGGGCGCGGTACCGCTGGTGCTGGCAAGCGGTGCCGGCGCCGAAGCGCGCATCGCGCTCGGCTGGGTCCTCGTCGGCGGGTTGGGCCTGGCGGTGGTCGTGACGCTCTACCTGACGCCGGTCGCCTATCTGGTCATTGCCCGCTTTACCAAGCCGCATGCCGACGAGGAGCGGAAGCTGCAGGAGGAGATGAACGCGGCCGAGGTGCTCAAGATCTGAGATGGGCGAGATCTGGCGCGCAGCGGCAGGTGGCGCGGTGCGATCGCCGCGAGATCGTCAGAAGCCGCCTGCTGCGGCAGCGAGATAGATGACGGTGGCGAGCGCACCGAGGGCGCTGCGGCCGGCATGGAGCTTGCCCCAGCGCTCGATGAGTTCGCGGGTCTCCGCATTCGCCTGATCCGGACGGGTCGTCTCCAGGCGCTGATTGACGGGCATGATGACGAACAGCGTATAGGGCCAGTTGAGTATGATGACGGCCGCTCCCAAGCCCCAGAGCGCATCGCCCGACTGCCACCATGCCACAGCGCCGAGAAGGCAGGAAACGATCGCGAGAGGAGCCTGCATCTCGAAGCCGCGCCGATAGGCGGGCACCCATTCCCGGAGCGCTGCGCCTCCGTCCAGGGCAAGCCTGGCAGGCTGTTCAGCCACATTGATGTAAATGGCGGCGCCGAAGAAAATCGACGCGGTGATCAAAGCAAGCAGCCCGAACATGCGACGTTCTCCCTTTCCGGACATAATACCCTATAGGCCTGCAAACAAAAGACGCATTCGCTGCGGCGCCGGTGCAGTTGGCCGGACTTGTGACAAGCCGGTATCACCGGCGGTAATTTTTTGACGCGAGGGCACTCCAAACCGGTGAACTTCTGGACAAAGTGATTCCGATTTGCACAGTAGCCCGTTGAAATGTAAGCGCTTCCGGCCGGCCGGCTGGCTGGGACGCGTCCGGATCGATCTTCGAAGCCGTCCAAAGCGCCCGAGACGGATTTGCGAAAGCGGAGGCGGGAGAGTGAGCTCTCGCGTATTTTCCTTGTCGCGCCGGACCGGTGCCCTTAATTCGAGTGCGGATTAGGGATAGATTATGCGGGCGCTCAAGACGAAAGAGCGCTCTTCCGGGTGCCGCGAAGGCGCATCGGGAGATGAGAAGGAGAATTTTCGTGGCGTTGAACGCAATCCGGGCAGGGGCGAGAAACGAGAACGGTATCGCGGCGGCCAAAACATACCTCGCCACACGCTTCGGCGATCGATTCCAGACCGGTGAAGCGATCCGGGCCCAGCACGCCAACACGACGACCTACATTCCCGCGCAGCTCCCCGATGCCGTGGTTTTCCCCGAAAGTGCCGCCGAGGTGCGCGAGATCGTGGAGATCGCATGTGAACACCGCGTGCCGCTCATCCCCTTCGGAACGGGCTCCTCGCTCGAAGGTCACGTCAACGCGCCCCATGGCGGCATCTCCGTCGACATGATGCGGATGAACCGCGTGCTCGCGGTCAACGCCGAAGACCTGGACTGCACGGTGGAGCCGGGCGTGACGCGGGAGGAACTCAACAGCTACCTGCGCGACACCGGTCTCTTCTTCCCGATCGATCCGGGCGCGAACGCCTCGATCGGCGGCATGGCGTCGACACGTGCATCGGGCACCAATGCGGTGCGCTACGGCACGATGAAGGAAAACGTGCTCGCCGTCACGGCCGTCGTCGCAGGCGGGCGCGAAATCAGGACGGCCCATCGGGCGCGCAAGTCGTCGGCCGGCTACGACCTGACGCGCCTCTTCGTCGGCGCGGAAGGCACCCTCGGCATCGTCACCTCGATCACGCTGCGCCTGCAGGGCATACCGGAGGTGATCTCCGGCGGCGTCTGCCCGTTTCCGACGATTGCCGACGCCTGCAATGCCGTGATCCTGACGATCCAGTCCGGCATCCCGGTGGCGCGCATAGAACTCCTGGACGCGTTGCAGATGAAGGCGTGCAATGCCTATTCGGGCCTGACCTACCAGGAAACGCCCACCCTTTTCGTCGAATTCCACGGCAACGGGGAGAGCGTCGAGCTGCAGTCCCGCCAATTCGCCGAAATAGCGTCGGAATTCGGTTCTACGGGTTTCATCTGGACGACCAATCCGGAAGAGCGGGCACGGCTCTGGAAGGCACGGCACAACGCCTACTGGGCGCAGAAGAGCCTCATGCCCGGGCGCGCCATTCTCTCCACCGACGTCTGCGTGCCGATCTCGCGCCTTGCCGACTGCGTCGCGGCGACGCATGAAGACATTGCTGCGCATGGCTTGGTCGCGCCGATCGTCGGGCACGCCGGCGATGGAAATTTTCATGTGGGGTTGCTCTTCGACGACAAGGATGCGGCTGATGTGGCGCAGGCGGAGGCTTTCGTCGAGCGGCTGAATGCGCGGGCGCTGTCCGTGGACGGCACCTGTACGGGCGAACATGGGATCGGGCAGGGCAAGATGCCGTTTCTTGCGGCCGAACTCGGTGATGCGCTGGATCTGATGCGGCAGATCAAACGCTCTCTCGATCCCGACAACATCTTCAATCCGGGCAAGATCTTTGCCTGAGACTTGCAAAACCGGCTCAAAGCCGCAATGCAGGGGGCGAACGAACTGACGGGAATGTGACACGGTGCTGGCGCGAATTCTGGTTACCCTCGGAGGACTGTTGGTTGTCGCGCTCTTTGCCGCGCTGATCGCACCCCTGTTTATCGACTGGACCAGCTTTCGTAACGATTTCGAGCGGGAGGCAAGCCGCATCATGGGCAAGCCCGTGGTGGTCCACGGCAGCGTCGATGCGCGTCTCATTCCCTTTCCTACGGTCACGCTCAACGACGTCCGCGTCGGAGCGAGCGACGGCGGCGCACCGCTGATTCAGGTCGCGCAGTTTTCGATGAGCGCGGAGCTTGCTCCCTTCCTGAGCGGCGAGGCGCTGATATTCGACATGCGGCTCGACCGGCCGAAGGCGCGGCTCCGGCTCCAGCCCGATGGCACGCTGGATTGGGCACGCGGGTCGCGCGCCGCGATCCCCGCCCATACGGTCATCCTGGAGAAGGTGGAGATCGCCGACGGCGAGATCGAGTTTGTGGATGAGCAGACGGGGCGCACGCGCCGGGTCAGTGACCTCTCCGCCGACCTCTCGGCCCGCACGCTCGCCGGACCTTGGAGGGTCGAGGGCCGTGCGACGCTCGACGGGGAGGCGGGAAGCTTCTCATTGTCGAGCAACACCGTCGACGAAACGGGCGCCTTGAGCCTGCGGGCGCGGCTGGTGCCGGACGAACGGCCCTTCGGCGTGGAGCTCGACGGCGATCTGAAGATCGTCGATTTCAGACCGGTTTATGCCGGGCGCTTCACGCTCACGGAGAACCGGCCCGCCAGCGAGGTCAAGGCGGACGGCGCCCTTCGCATCAACGGCGAGTTCCAACTCACCAACGAAAGCATCCGCGTACCGGAATACCACTTCGAGATCGGGCCGCCCGACGATCCCTATATCGTCACCGGCGAGGCAACGCTCGACACCGGCAAGGACCAGAGATTCCTGCTGATCGCCGACGGCCAGCAGATCGATGTCAGCCGCATCGGCAATTCCGGCAGCAGCGGCAAGACCGGGCGCGACCCGGCCATTTCGCTGCGCCAGCGGATCGACGCAATGCTGGCGATCGCCGCCGATATCCCGATTCCGCAGGTGCCGGGACGGGCCAGTCTGAAACTTCCGGCGATCGTGATCGGCGACACGACGGTGCGCGACGTCCGCCTTGACGTCCGGCCCGACGGCGCCGGCTGGATCGTCGACAATGCGGTCGCACTTCTGCCCGGCCGCACGCAATTGGAAGCCAAGGGCCGGCTGAACCTCAAGGAGCAGCGCTCCTTTCGCGGGGACCTCGTCATCGCCTCGAACCAGCCATCGGGATTTGCCAATTGGCTGGCGGGATCGGTCGATCCGGCGATACGCACGCTGAAAACGGCCGGGTTTTCGGCGACGGTCAATCTGACCGACACTCTGCAGCAGTTTGAAAACCTTGAAGTGGCGGCAGGTCCGGCCACGTTGCGCGGCAGGATCGAGCGCCAGTCCTTCGCCGAGCAGCCGCCCGCGCTGTCGCTGCAGTTGAAAGGCAACCGCATAGATCTGGAGGCGCTTCAGGCCCTTGCCGGCCTTGTCGCGGGCGACGCTTCCACCGGGACGTTGCTGCAGCACGCCATCGCTGCCGATCTTTCCGCCGAGACATTCTCCGCTTTCGGTGAGGAAGCGCATGACGTCCAGGCGGTGCTCACCTTCAAGAACGGCCAACTGCAGGCGGAGCGCGTGGCGATCGGCGCTCTTTCCGGCGCACAGCTTGCCTTCTCCGGCCGCGTGAGCGGCGGGCTCGAAAAACCGGTCGTGTCGGCGAAGATGAAACTCGCCGCGCAGGAGCTTACGCCCTTCCTCAACATGATCGGACGGCATAGCGCGGCCCATCCGGCGCTCGCACGGCTGATCGAGGCCGGACCCTATTACTCCGACGCTGCTTTCGATGTAACGCTGACGGCCGGCAACAAGGAGGGTAACGCGCCCTTCACCTTCGGCGTGATCGGGACCGCCAACGGAGGCAAGATAGCCGCCAGCTATCAGGCGCCCGATCTCGCCCAGGCGCTCGCCGGCCAGGGCATGCTGCTGGAGGCGACGCTCGAGAATCCGCAGACATCCGTTCTCCTGGGGCAGGCCGGATTGGACCCGCTGCCCTTCGAAGCGGACGCAAACGGTATTCTTGCCATAAAGCTGCAGAGCACGGACGGCTCGAAGGCCAATGGCTCGCTGACCTTCACCACCGAGCGGACGTCGCTTGCGGCGAACGGTGTCTTCGATCTTGCGCGCGCGCACTATCTCGAAGGGCAGGGGAAGCTCACGCTGAAATCCGAGGACCTGGAGCCCTATCTGCTGTTGCAGGGCATCGGGCTGCCCCAAATGGGCAGCGGTTTGCCGGTGACGGCCTCGGCTGAGTTTGCAACCGACCCCGAAAAAATCTCGATCACCGCAATAGAGGGCAAAGCCGACCAGAATGGCTTCGCCGGCGCGCTTTCGATCGACCGCAAGGTCCCCGGCAAGGCCGAAGGGGAGCTTGCGATCGACGCCCTCGATCTCGCCTGGCTCGGCGAAGGCATTCTGGGGCAGCTTCACGACACAAGCACCGGGGGACTGGCGCTGGCACCGGTCGTAAAACCGGCATGGACCGGACTCGATGTGGCGCTCAACGTAAGCGCGAAGCGGTTCTGGCCAGGCGTCTACGGCCCGGTGACCGGTTTTGCCGGGAAGCTGCAATGGAAGGGCGATGAACTCGCACTCAGCGACGCGACGGGAGACTGGCTGGGGGGCAAGCTCGCGGGGCGGCTGCAATTCGGCAATGCCAATGGCTCCGGCTACCTGCGCTCGAAGTTCGATCTCACGGGTGCCGACATTGCCGAAACGGGTTGGGTGCGGGCGACTGGCCCGGTGGCGACCGGCCGCTTCGATCTTGCGGTGGCGATGGAGGCTGCGGGCGCAACGCCGCAGGCAATGGTGCATTCGCTCAGCGGATCGGGAACGGCGAGCTTCAACGGGCTTACCCTCAACGGCATCAATACGGCGGCGCTGCCGCAACTGATGGCGGCGGCGGACGCCATGAAGACTGATATCTCGCCCGATGCGATCCGCAAGGCTGCAGAGAACCTGCTCTTCACCGGCCAGTCGGTCGTCGGCGCTGTGAAGGTGCCCTTCGGCATAGCAGGCGGAACCGTCAGGGCGCAGAACGTCACCGCGGGCGATGGCAACGCCGCTTTCAGCGGGGAGGCCGCTTTCGACTTGCCGGCAGGGCGAATGAACGGGTTGATCGATCTGGCCTTCCGTCCCGGCGAGGAGGCGCTTGCGGGAGCAGAGCCGCGCGTCCGATTCGGCTATGCCGGGCTGCTTGCATCGCCCGGTGTGACGGTCGACGTCACGGAGCTTTCGAACTTCCTGTCGCTCAGAGCCTTCGAGCGTGAGCGCAGGCGTGTCGAGACACTACAGGCGAATGTGCTCGAAAAGCAACGTTTGCGCCGCGAGGTCTCGCTTTATCGGGCGCGCGCGGCGGAGCGTGAGCAGCAGCGATTGCGGACGATCGCCGAAGAGCGCCGCCGTCAGGCAGCGGCGGCGGAAGCGGCGCGGATGCGGGCGGAGGCGGAAGCACGAGCCGCCGCCGAACGCCGCGCGGAGGAGGAGGAGCGGCTGAGAATGCGGCAGCTGCCGCCGCGCAGCATCGGTCGCCAGCAGGCGCCCGTCACTCCGCCGGAGGATGGCGGCACCCGACAGGGGCAGAATGCGGGCCCGCCGGCAGGTCATGGCCTGAATTTCGATATGCTTCCCGACATTACTGTGCAGTAGCAGAGCAGTGTGCGGCACCCGCCCCTCATCCCGCTGCCGCGACCTTCTCCCCGCAGGCGGCTACGGCATGCACATATCTCTTGCGCGCCGGTGCGGCGGATACTGCTCATGAAAGGGATCCCTCGGGAACCCAACCGGCTCAACCGCGCTCGGTCGGGGTTGCCCCTCAACCGGCTGCCGCCACCTTCTCCCCGCAGGCGGGGAGAAGGGATATGCCGCGCCCGCTCGCTCCCTCGGGCGGGCGGTGAATGCGGGGTTCAGTCGGCGCCGCTTGTCCCTTCTCCCCGCCTGCGGGGAGAAGGTGCCGGCAGGCGGATGAGGGGCGGGTGACCGCTAATGCCAATGTTAGCGCATACGGGTTTGATCCCAAGGACCCATCCGCAAGCCTCGCCACTGCTGGATACAGATGCCGCCACTCCGGAGTAAGTCCGCGAAGGGCGGGACAACAAGAGATATGTGCATGCCGTAGCCGCAGGCGGGGAGAAGGGATATGCCGCCCTCTCTACAGCGCCGCGCGTCTTATCAGACGCGCAAAGGTCGCTGTAGCACTTTGATCTGCTGCATGTTTTTGTCCTTTAATCGGATACGATTAAAGGAAACATGCAGAAGTCGCCGACGATCCAACGGCCTGCAGAGAGCTATGCCCCGCCTTTCGCATCGGCGCGTGCCTTGACCCAGGCGAGCACATAGACCCGTAAGGCCGACGACAGATTTCCATCCTGGCCGCGACCGTCGTCGATCTCGGCGATGAGCCGCGCGAGCGGCATGTCGCGGTCCCTGGCGATCGATTTCAATTCCAGCCAGAAGGGTTCTTCGAGAGTGAAGCTGGTGCGGTGTCCGTGCAACGTGGCCGAATGCTTGATGACCTTCCCCTTACTCATAAGCGGATTCAAGTGGCTGCCAATTTGATTCGGGAAACTGCCGCAAGTCCTTGAGTGGGAATCGCTTTTGCGGCGGCGGTCGTCACGGCTTCTCCCGGTCGACTGAAGTCTCGCCGCCCGCTTGATCGAGCCTGCCCTGATCAAGCTTCTTCGCTGCCTTTTCGTTCAAGGCCTTGGTCAGGGTTTTCTCGGCCTTGCTGCGGCCGAAGGTGACGCGATTCTGCTCGGCCTGCTTTTCCTGTTCAGTCCGAGCCTGGCGTTTGCGGAACTGACGCAGATTGATCACGTCGCCGGCCATGGTCCGCGCCTCCTGGCGTCGTCAGTTTTTCTTGCGAAAGGAATCGAGCGAGACGACGGAAGCGCCGCCGCCCTTCGGGCCGTCAGGCTTTTCCGTGCTGTCGTCAGTTGCGGTTTCGGTGGCTTCGTCGAGGGGATAAGCGGTTATTTCCGCCGAATCGGCTGCTTCCTCCTCGCCGGCCGCCACGTCGAACTCCAGTTCGAAGTTGACCGAGGGATCATAGAAGCCGCGAATCGCATTGTACGGGATCACAAGCTTTTCCGGTGTGTCCGAGAACGAAAGGCCGATTTCGAAGCCGGTCTCGGTAACCTTCAGATCCCAGAACTGGTGCTGGACGACGATCGTCATCTGTTCCGGATACTTGGCCTTGAGATGTTGCGAGATCCGGACACCGGGCGCACCGGTCAGGAACGTAATGAAGAAGTGGTGATCGCCGGGCAGATGGCCCGTGGCGGAAACTTCGGCCAACACCTTGCGAATGACGCCGCGAAGCGCGTCCTGCGCCAGAATGTCGTAGCGAATATGGTCCTGGCCCATTTGGTCCCCGTTCTCTTCAAGTCACTTGATGCATGATTCCTACGACCGGAACTCCATTCAGGAAATCATGCAGCGATTCAAGGTGCTACGGCCAAACCTGCGCCTTGACTATGTCGGCGCCGTGGCCTGCTCCTTCATTGCCCGTCTGTTTATGACGAGTCAATTATTGAGGCATCTATAGACCATTTCACGACGGGGGAGAAGGTGAAGGCTTCTGTTGCCAGGTGCCTTCGGACCCCGCCTTACGGTGCTACCCGGAAGGACTTGATTTGAAGTGTCGCACCGCCGTTAGGCAGCGAGACGTGCTTCAGCATAGTTGTCGTTTGCAACTATAAGTTTAGCCCGATAACGGTGGTACAATGCCGAGCAAAAAGTCGATCTTTACGCCCTTGTCGATCCTATTTCGCCCCCATCAAAAGCCGGTCTGCACAGGCCGGTTTTTGGTGGAGGCGCCGGGTACCGCCCCCGGGTCCAATGGGTTTATTGCATCGCCCGTTTATTGCCATAGCCGCCCGAAGACGGCACTCGTCATATAGGTCTTTCCGACGCCCAAGAAAAGGGCTTCTCGAGGGAAATGACGGATTTATGTCGGTCTCGCCAACTCCGCACGAAATGCTTGACTTACACGAGCGGCGTGAAAAACTCCGCCTGCTGCACGCGGTTCGCGAGAAGGGCGGCAGCTTTTGAGAGCAAGTGCAAAGTGGAGGCTTCATGACTGATTATCTTGCGGACGTGCAGAAGTATGACAGCAGCGCCGACGAAGCAGTTGTCAACAAGATCGTGCGCCATCTCGGTATCGCCCTTCGCAATAAGGATTCCGCCCTCGTTTCGGCCTCGGATCCAAAGGAACTGGAGCGCGTCAGGGAAAAATGGTGCGAGAAGAAACTCGGCGTCGGCGGGTCAGATGCAGATGCCGCTATTGCCGCGACGGCCAAAGCGATGGCGGATGATCGCAGCAGGTCGCGTGTGACCTTCTACTATCTGGTCGCCAAGAATCTGGGCAAGCTCCAGACGCTCTGAACGAGGCTGGTTGGCAATGCGCTTTCCGGTCGGCGACGAGCCGGCCGGGCGCAGAGCTGCCTCGGCGGCGCCGTGACCCGGCGCCGATCGTCTTTAATTCGCCCCCTGTTTTCGGCTATTCGCGCGCGCCGACACTGTCGGGCCACAGCGACTGGATTTCCTTGGGCAAGGTGTCGCGTACCTTTGCAGTCTGGCCAAGGTCGACATGCCGTGCCAGGACCCGAAATACGCTCCTCGCCGCGTCGGCGGGATCGACCGGACGCGTATCCTTCATTCCTTCGGCGATCCGGGCGAGAAATTCGTCGAGCGAACGGGTGCCCTTGTCCGGCGGGTGGTTCGGCCGGTATTGATCGTAATAGGCGCCTCGCACGATCAGCGGAAGCTCCGCGCCGAGATGGGCCGCGATTTCCGGAGGAAGCCGGTCCCGCAGGACCCGCAGCACAACTGTCAGGATGTGCCAGGCGACTTTCCGGTCGGGTCCGTGTTGTTCCATGATTTCGCCGAGCCAGATATGGGTCGTCTGCAGTGTTTTCTCGAAGACGTCGAGACCTGTGGCGCTCATCGTCACCTCCCTTGCTGTTGTTGGCTGAAGCGCAACCGCATGTCTCTCTGGTGGAGCCTGTTCAGGCACGAACATGCAGAATTTCGCGTCCCGCGAAGAACGCGGCGCTGTCGATTGGCCTAACAGCCATCCGCCGCGATTGTTTCGCCGCTGCCGACAAATACTGCTCCGCCTCGTGCTGCCGAACAAGGTCGCGATGGCGGAACATTCGCGGTTCAGTGCGGTTAAACGAGGGAGTGAACCAAGGGCGCCCCGGAACAAGTCGCAGAGCAGGAGGAAGGCCGATGACATCGTCCAAACATCCGAAGACACGCCGCCCGAGCGACAAGGACCTGAAGCAGGATCCTGGGATCGGACGCACGAAGGGCATTCGCGGACCATCGGACTACGAAGCCCTGAAACGCGGCAACACCATCGAAGGAGATGTCGCGAACGACACGACCGCGCAAGGCGGCGCGAACCCGGACCAGCGCGGTCGCACCAACAAATAGGAGCAAGGCAATGGTCGGCAGAAAGACGCAAGAGCAGCAGAAGCGCGTGCTGCAGGGCCACGAGAACACGTCGAACGCGGACAAGGACTTCAATGCCGAAGCGGATCTGCACCGTTCCGACGCCTTGAGAAAGGCGCAACGGAAAGGGCAGGACTTGAGCACCGAGCATGGCGATGCCCGCGAGGCGGACGATCGCAGCATTCTGCGCGGGAAGAATCAGGAGAGCAGGCATCACAAGGGCGCCGGCGACTGACGAAGCTCGGCCGGCGGCCGGCATTTCCGAAAATCGATGAAAGGAGACCGCGATGGCTCACGCCAGCAAGAAGAACATGGGAAAGCCCGACAAGGGCAAGGGCGACGGTAGCGGTGCGCAAACCGAGCTGAAGGAAGGCGTCCTCGGCGAAAACGACGTTCTGTCGAACAGGGACAAGGCGCAGCATTCCGACTCGCGCGGCCTCGACGAGAGGGCGGTAAGGAACGAGCAGTATCAGGACCACGCCGCAAACCGACGCCCGTCGAAATGAACCGGCGGGCGCGTTAACCGGAGATCTTGGGCGGGTTGGCCCGATCCAAGGACGGCATGGCGATTCGAAGTGCGGGAAAACACCTTTCCACCATTGGTTCGCGCGGCGGTTCGTTCTATTTTCGCAGCTACGAACGAATCGTCGGCGGAAAAGCATGCGACAATATCTCGATCTCCTCGAACATGTGATCACAACGGGAACCGACCGGGGCGACCGTACGGGTACGGGCACGCGCTCGGTTTTCGGCTACCAGATGCGCTTCGACCTGTCGCAGGGTTTTCCGGTGCTGACCACCAAGAAGCTGCATCTGCGTTCGATCATTCACGAGCTTCTGTGGTTCCTCAGGGGCGACACGAACGTCGCCTATCTCAAGGAAAACGGGGTGAGCATCTGGGACGAATGGGCGGACGAAAACGGCGAGCTCGGACCGGTCTACGGCTACCAATGGCGCTCCTGGCCGACGCCCGATGGCGGACATATCGATCAGATCGCGGCGCTGGTCGAAGGCCTGAAGACCAATCCGAATTCCCGCCGCCACATCGTTTCGGCCTGGAACCCGGCGCTCGTGGACGAAATGGCGCTGCCGCCATGCCACTGTCTGTTCCAGTTCTACGTGGCGGACGGGAAGCTCTCCTGCCAGCTCTACCAGCGCTCGGCCGATATCTTTCTCGGCGTACCCTTCAATATCGCTTCCTACGCTCTGCTGACGATGATGGTGGCGCAGGTGACGGGGCTCGAAGCCGGCGATTTCGTTCATACGTTTGGTGACGCGCATATCTACCGCAACCACTTCGAACAGGCGCAGCTGCAGCTGACGAGAACGCCGAAGCCGCTGCCCAAAATGGAAATAAATCCGGCGGTGAAGGATATATTTTCGTTTAGATTCGAAGACTTTGAGCTCGTCGGCTACGAAGCCGATTCACATATCAAGGCGCCGGTCGCGGTCTAGCTAAAGCACTCGGTGAAAGCCGGTTCTCGCGTTCCCGGTGGTGCTCCAATGGGAGGTTTCCATGCTGACGCTGATCCACGCGCCTTTGTCGCGCTCATCGCGCATCATCTGGCTGCTCGAAGAGCTCGGTGCCGAATACGAGATCCGCTATGTCGATATCCGCCGTTGGGACGGATCGGGCGGCCCGGACGAGAACAATCCGCATCCGCACAAGCAGGTGCCGGCACTCCTCCACGACGGGACATTGATCTGGGAGTCGGTCGCGGTCGTGCAATATCTGACGGATCTCTATCCCGATTGCAGCCTGAGCCGGCCGCCGGGCCATCCCGAGCGCGGCGCCTATCTGTCGTGGCTCGCCTACTATGCCGGTGTCATCGAGCCGACCGCTCTCGCTCATATATCCGGAGTGACGGTGAACAATCCGGGGCTCGCGAGGCTTTACACCGAAATGTGTGCGCATGTGATCGACGCGCTTACGCGGCACACCTATCTCCTTGGTGAATCGATGAGCGCCGCCGATCTGTTGCTTGCAAGCGCATTGCAGTGGATGCGCAAGATCCTGCCGGAAAGCGACGTGATAGATCGCTATATTCGCGTCGTCACGGACCGGGCGGCGCTGGTTCGCGCGCGCGAAATCGACAACAAGCCGAGTGGTTTTCATGACTGAGGCGGAGCAGAAGATGACGACCCGACCGAAGATCGTTTTCGTCGTCGCTGTCGCGGCGAATGGAATAATCGGCCGCGAGGGCGATCTGCCCTGGCGGCTTTCGACCGATCTCAAGCGCTTCAAGGCGCTGACGATCGGCAAGCCGGTCGTCATGGGACGGAAGACCTGGGCCTCGCTCGGGCGGCCCTTGCCCGGCAGGCCGAACATCGTCATCAGCCGCACCCCCGATTTCGAGGCTCCCGGCGCGGAGGTGGCGCCGTCGCTGGAAACGGCGCTCACGATCGCGCGGGAGCGGGCGGCCGCGGTCGGGGCCGACGAGATTTGCATCATTGGCGGCGGCGAGATCTACCGTCAGTCGATCGGCATGGCCGATGTGCTGCACGTGACCGAAGTGCAGGCGGAGGTGGATGGCGATACACGCTTCCCCTCTATCGACCCGGCGACTTTCGAGAAGGTGTTGGAGGAAGATCTTCCGCGCAGCGAGAAAGACAGTCACGCAATGCATTTCGTGACCTGGCGCCGCCGCACGCCGCCGCCGGAAGGTGCCGGAGCCTGAGCGGTCTTCGGCGCTTATCCATGCTCTTGCCTATCGCTGCGGCGCAGCGGTGAACAATTTTAACGCATTTACGGTGAACTCGGCCGTATCGCGTTGAAAGCAATGCACATGATACCTATAACGGGTTCACATCGTGACCGGCCGCAATGCCTGCGGGGCGTTCAGCGACAGAGTTTCTTGGAAGTGAGGATTTGATGCCCTGGAGCAATCAGAATGGCGGCGGCGGCGGCCCGTGGGGCGGCGGCGGCGGCAATCAGGGGCCATGGGGCCAGGGGCCCAACCGGCCGCGCGGCGGGAGAGGTGGTCCGCCGGATCTGGAAGAGATCATCCGGCGTGGCCAGGACCAGTTGAAGAACGTGGTTCCGGGAGGCTTCAACGGCGGGATCTTCGTCATCGTCGGCCTGTTGATCCTCGGCTTCGTCCTGCTGAATTCCATCTATACCGTTCAGCCGGATGAACGCGGCGTCGAGATGCGCTTCGGCAAGCCGAAGGAAGAAATCTCCATGCCGGGCCTGCACTATCACTTCTGGCCGCTCGAAACCGTCGAGATCGTCAAGGTGACGGAGCAGCAGCAGAATATCGGCGGCCGCACGGGCCAGTCGAATGCCGGCCTGATGCTCAGCGGCGATCAGAACATCGTCAACGTGCAGTTCTCGGTGCTGTTCTCGGTTACCGATCCGAAGGCCTATCTCTTCAATGTGGAGAACCCGGCCGACACGCTGCAGCAGGTGGCCGAAAGCGCAATGCGCGAGGTCGTCGGCCGCCGTCCGGCCCAGGACATCTTCCGCGACAACCGCCAGGCGATCGCCGCGGACGTGAAGAACACGATCCAGGCGACGATGGATTCTTACGGCGCCGGCATATCGGTGAATACCGTTGCGATCGAGGATGCCGCACCGCCGCGTGAAGTGGCCGATGCCTTCGACGAAGTGCAGCGCGCCGAACAGGACGAAGACCGCTTCGTCGAGGAGGCGAACCAGTACGCCAACCAGGTGCTCGGCAGGGCTCGCGGCCAGGGCGCCCAGATCCGCGAAGAGGCGGCCGCCTACAAGGACCGCGTCGTCAAGGAAGCTCAGGGTGAGGCTCAGCGCTTCATCTCGGTCTACGACGAATATTCCAAGGCCCCGGAGGTCACGCGCAAGCGGCTTTACATCGAAACGCTGCAAGGCGTTCTCGGCAAGTCCAAGAAGGTCATTCTGGACGAGAAGAACGGCCAGGGCGTGCTGCCCTATCTGCCGCTCAACGAAATCGGCAGGCCCGTTCAGTCGGGAGGAAACCAATGATCAACAATCGCAGTTCAATAATCCTGATCGTCCTCGCCGCCGTCCTGTTCGTCGTCTATTCCTCGGTCTTCGTCGTGAACGAGCGCCAGCAGGCGATCGTCGTTCGCTTCGGTCAGATCCGGGAGGTGAAGAGCGAGCCGGGTCTCTATTTCAAGCTTCCATTCGGCTTCATGGACGCCGACCGCGTCCAGTATGTCGAAGACCAGGCACTCCGTTTCGATCTCGACAATATCCGGGTGCAGGTCTCCGGCGGCAAATTCTACGAAGTGGATGCATTCGTCGTCTACAAGATCGCCGACCCCCGCCGCTTCCGACAGACGGTTTCCGGAGACCGGGAATCTGCGGAGTCGCGGCTTAGGACGCGCCTCGATGCGTCGCTGCGCAGGGTCTACGGTCTGAGGGGGTTCGAGGCGGCGCTTTCCGACGAGCGCGCATCGATGATGCGTGAGGTCCGGACGGACCTCAGCGCGGATGCCGAGTCGCTTGGCCTCAATATCGAGGACGTGCGCATCCGCCGTACGGACCTGACGCAGGAAGTTTCGCAGCAGACCTACGACCGGATGAAGGCGGAACGTCTGGCCGAAGCCGAACTGATCCGTGCCCGAGGCAACGAGGAAGGCCAGCGACGCCGCGCGATCGCCGATCGTCAAGTGGTCGAGATCGTTGCCGAAGCGCAGCGTGATTCGGAAATCCTGCGCGGTGAGGGCGAAGCGGAGCGGACCCAGATATTTGCCGACGCATTCCAGCGCGATCCGGGCTTCTTCGAGTTCTACCGGTCGATGGCTGCCTATGCGCAGTCGATCGGCAGCCCGGACACAACTATCGTGCTGTCGCCGCATTCGGAATTCTTCCGTTATTTCAACAGTGCGGACGGTGCGGATCAAACGCCACCGAGCCCAGGCCTGGCGGCGCCGACCACCGCAGATTGAGCGGACGATGTCCGACTTTCTGACCGGTCTGGCTTTTTTCCTGATCATCGAGGGGCTGGTGTACGCACTGGCCCCTTTGGTTTTGGTGGAACTGGCGAAGCGATTGCCGTATGTCCCTGAACATCAGCTCCGATTGGCCGGATTGACTTCGGTGGCCGTCGGCGTCGGGCTTGTATGGTTGCTTCGAGGATAATGCGAATGCCACATAAATTGCTCATCCGGCTGGTCGATGCCGAATATGCCATTACCCGTCTGAACGTCGGATCCGCGATTCCCGAGTGGCTGCCGGGTCCGGGGTTCTGGACGGTTTCCAGTTCCCGCGAGGAAATGACGCTCGTCTGTCGCGCCGCCCGTGTTCCATCGAGCGTGCAGAGTTCGCTCGGCTGGCGCTGCTTCCGCATCGAGCAACACTTCAGTTTCGACGTGCCCGGCGTTCTGTCGTCGGTGCTGCGGCCGCTTTCGGAGGCAGGTGTCGGCGTCTTCGCCAATTCGACCTTCAGCACCGACTACGTCTTCGTCGCGGGGTCCAATCTCGAGCAGGCCGTGGAGGCTCTGAAGGAGCACGGACACGAAATAACCATCTGAGGCGCCGCCGGTTCGCTGCCCGGATCAGGAAATCGTGTTTGGACGCTTCGGAATTCCGCCGTATCTTCAAGAGAAGGTTCGCGTGTTGCGCGTCTCGATCAGGTCGCGCTGCGCTGTAGTTCGTTGCAGCCGAACGATGTTCATGCATCATCCTTGCCGGACGGCCGGGGACCGGCGTTACGTAAGGGAAATGATAGGAGCCTAGCGACTTGTCGAAACGACCCGAATTCTTCCGCGGCCTGGTGCTGGCGGCCGCGACGGCACTCATATTCACCAATGCGACGCTGGCCCAGACGGCCACGTCCCGGCCTCCGGCCGGCCCGCCGTCCGTTGCCGATCTCGCCGAGGGTCTGCTCGACGCCGTCGTCAACATATCGATTTCGCAGAACGTCAAGAGCGACGACGACAATGCGCCGATGCCGCAGGTGCCGGAAGGATCGCCGCATCAGGAGTTCTTCGACGAGTTTTTCAGGGGACAGGGCGGCGAGGGCGGCCGGCCGCGCACGGTCAACTCGCTCGGTTCGGGCTTTATCATCGATCCCGCCGGCTACATAGTCACCAACAACCACGTCATCCAGGATGCCGACGATATCGAGATCAACTTTTCCGATGGATCGAAGCTGAAGGCGAAGCTTGTCGGCATGGATACGAAAACCGACCTCGCCCTCCTGAAGGTCGAACCGAAGAAGCCGCTCAAGGCCGTCTCCTTCGGCGACTCGCGAAAGATCAGGATCGGCGATTGGGTGATGGTCGTCGGCAATCCGTTCGGCCTTGGCGTATCCGTGTCCGTGGGTGTCGTCTCCGCACGCGGTCGCAATATCAATGCCGGACCCTACGACAGTTTCATCCAGACCGATGCGGCGATCAACCGCGGCAATTCGGGCGGTCCACTCTTCAACATGCAGGGTGAGGTCGTCGGCATCAATACGGCGATCCTTTCGCAGACCGGCATGTCGGTCGGTATCGGCTTTGCCGTGCCGGCGGAGCTTGCGGTGAACGTCGTCAATCAACTCAAGGAATTCGGCGAAACCCGCCGTGGCTGGCTCGGTGTACGGATCCAGCCCGTCACGGACGATATCGCCGAGAGCCTGAAGATGGAGCTGCCACGCGGCGCGCTCGTTTCGGGCATCATCGAAGGCGGTCCGATCACCAAGGGCGAGATCAAGCCGGGCGACATCATCATCCGCTTCGACGGAACGGATATCGCGGAAATCCGCGACCTCATGCGCACTGTCGGCGAGAGCCCGGTCGGCAAGGCGGTCGATGTGGTCATCATCCGCGACGGCAAGGAACAGACCGTTCGCGTGACGCTCGGTCGGCTGGAGGATGGCGAGCAGCTCGCCAATGCGAAACCGGGGGAAGTGCTGCCGAATGGCGGTGAGGCGAAGCCCGGCGAGCCGCCGGCCGCGCAACTGCCTGCGAGCGACACGGTGCTCGGAATGAAGCTTGCCGAGCTCGACGCCGACAGTCGCCAGAGTTTCGGCATCGCCGAAAGCGTCAAAGGCGTCGTGATCACCGAGGTACAGCCCAATTCGCCCGCCGCCGAGCGTCGGGTGGAGCCGGGCGAGGTGATCGTCGAACTCGGTCAGGAAGCAATGGAAACGCCGGAGGATGTCACCTCACGCGTCACCGAACTGAAGGCCGACGGGCGCCGCAACGCCTTGCTGATGATCGCGAACAAGAGCGGCGAACTGCGCTTCGTGACGGTGCGGATGGAATAGAGCTCGCGCTCCCGGCCGTGGCGACGGGGTGCTACCGCTTCGCGGCCGAGCCATCCCGCCGCCATCCTTCCGCGGTTGTTGCGTAAAGCACGTGGCGTCTGAGATGGGGATGCGTGTCCGGGACGCCGGAATGATCGAAGTCGCGCTTGAAATCAGGACGCATGCCGATCCGCGTCATCACGGCGGTGGAGCGAGTGTTGGCCGGAACGGCGATGGCAACGATCTCCCCGAGCTTCCTCTCGCTGAATCCATAATCGAGAAGCGCCCGCGCTGCCTCCGTCACGTAGCCCTTTCCCCAATGGCGGACAGCCAGGCGCCAGCCGATCTCGACGGTACCGTCGGGCAGGTGCGGTTCGAGGTCGGTGCGTGCAAGTCCGCAGAAGCCGATCGGCGCGTCGTTCTCACGGAGCGCGAGCGCGAAGAAGCCGAAGCCGGTTTCGCGGATGCTGCGGTTGTTGCGGTCGAAAAGCGCGTCGGCCTCCGCGCGGGTGCGGCGGAACGGGAAGAACTCCATGACCGCGGGATCGCTGTTGATCTCGGCAAAGAGTTCGCGATCGGTCTCGACCCAGGCACGGAGCCTGAGCCGCCCGGTCTCGAGGATGATCACGTCACGAAATCCGTCTTGCGGTATCCCTGGAGATAGAGCAGGGCGGTGAGGTCGCCATGGTCGATGCGGATCTTCGCCTGTTCGGCAACGACGGGCTTGGCGTGGAGCGCCACTCCAGTGCCGGCAAGCTGCAGCATTCCGAGATCGTTGGCACCGTCGCCGACGGCGATGACGTCCGCCGGCGTGATGCCGAGCCGTTCCGAAATGTCGATGAGTGCGTCGACCTTGGCCTGCTTGCCGAGGATCGGCCGGGCAACGTCACCGGTCAGCTTGCCGTTCTCCTCAACGAGAATGTTGGCACGGTTTTCGTCGAATCCGAGCTTCTCTGCGATGGGGCCGGTGAACACGGTGAAGCCGCCGGAGACGAGGGCGCTGTAATGTCCCTTCGCCTTCATGGTGGCGATCAGTTCGCGGCCACCCGGCGTCAATGTGATACGCGTGGCTATGACCTCCGCGACGACGGTAACGGGCAGGCCCTGGAGAAGCGCCACTCTTTCGACGAGTGCCGGCTCGAAAGCGATCTCGCCGTTCATGGCGCGCGCGGTGATTGCCGCGACCTTTTCCTTCAGGCCGACTTCCGCGGCCAGCTCGTCGATGCATTCCTGTCCGATCATGGTGGAGTCCATGTCGGCGATCAGAAATCGCTTGCGGCGGCTTTCGGCATCCTGCACGGCGACGTCGATCGCGGCGCCGGCGACCGCCTGGCGCAGCCGAGCTTCCGCTTCGCCGGCCTCGGCGCCATCCCTCAATACGATGTCGCAGGCAATACCGTCCGCGAGCCAATAGAGCCCGGATGCATCGAGCCTTTCCGCCGCCGCTTCCGCGCGTGCCGGCGTCAGAACGGGATTTGACGGATTAGCGATAAGCGTGGCAACGAGAGCCATGATGCAAAACCTTGCGAGAGACATCGACGCGATCCTGATAACCGGGCCGACCGCCAGCGGCAAGTCCGCGCTCGCGGTGAAGCTCGCGCAAAGGCACGGCGGCGTCGTGATCAATGCGGATAGCATGCAGGTTTACGGGACGCTGAAAGTCCTGACAGCGCGGCCGGATCAAAGCGAGATGGGTGGCGTCGAGCATTTCCTTTACGGTCATATCCCGCCAGGCCGGGCCTATTCCACCGGCGTGTGGCTCCGCGAAGCGGAAGCGCTCGTGGCGCGGCTGGGGAAAGAAGGGCGGCTGCCGGTCTTCGTCGGCGGCACGGGCCTCTATTTCAAAGCGCTGACGGGAGGGCTTTCGGATATGCCCGAGATTCCGCTCGAAACCCGCAAGCGCTTGCGCACCCGACTGACGGAGGAGGGGGCCGAGGCGCTCCACGGTGAACTTTCCGCACGCGATCCGGAGACGGCGGGGCGCGTGCGGCCCAGCGATGGGCAGCGTATCGTGCGCGCGCTGGAGATAATCGAGGCGACGGGAAGGCCGATCGGATCTTACCAGCAGAGCCGTGGGCCGGTGATCATCGACCCGGCGCGAGCGCAGAAGATCGTCGTATTGCCGGAGCGGCCGGTTCTTCATGGCCGTATCGATCGGCGCTTCGAGACGATGCTTGCGAGAGGCGCCGTCGAGGAGGTCCGCGCGCTTCTCGCGCTCCGCCTTCCTCCGGAGATGCCGGTGATGAAGGCGATCGGCGTCCCACAGATCGCAGCGATGCTGAAAGGCGAGATGAGCGAAAAGCAGGTGATCGAGGCCGGCGCGGCTGCGACGCGGCAATATGCCAAGCGCCAGATGACCTGGTTTCGCAACCAGCTTGACGAGACCTGGCAGCGTATCGAGGACCCGGATGCCTTGGGCTAGATCACAATTTAGGTCGGGTCGACCTGTTTTGATCTCCCCATCCCTGTGACAAGCATAGAGATGACGGGGGAGAGAGATTGCAATCCTTATGCTGCGGTCTGAAGCGGCATCAGCAGCATCAGTCGATGCCGTGCTCCTTCAATACCGCCTCTTCGTCGCCGCTGATCCAGCCGAAAATCTTCGGCTCCCCGTCACGCAGCTGAACGAGGTAATGGACCTCGAAATCGATGGTGACATTCGGCTGTTCCTCCGCGTCGAAGACGGAGCGCCAATCGACCTGTACCAGAAAATGCAGCGCATCGATCGGGGTGACAGTGGTTTTGCGGATCTTCAATTCCCTGGTGCCGATCGCGCGATAGCGGGCGTAGCCCTTCTCCATGGAAACCGTCAGGGTTTCGTCGTTTCCCCGTCATGACTCCGGCCGGCGAGGCGGCGATAAAGTCCGAGGCGAAGGCGGAGGTCGTATCTCCGACCGGAAGCGTCCCCGCAAGGACCTGATTGGCCATGCTCTCGTAGCGCTCGAAGAAGCGCCTCAAAATCTCTTCCATGATTTTCATCCCAATTCGCTCCGCGCAACGGAGGCGGAGGCTTGCGGTGCTGCAGGTCAATCGACCGGCGTGTGCTGGTGTTGAATGAGCTTCCAGTCTGCTCCGACGCCGTGGTAGGTCGAGGTGCAACAGGCCGCATAAGGCCCGCCTTCCGCGCGTCGCGCCTCCGCAAGATAGCCGAGTACGATAAAGTTCTCGCCGATCCGGCTCATGACCTTCTCGCTGATCGTGAGATGCTCCCACCGCGGAATTCCCTGGAGACTTCGGATTATGACCGATCTTCCGCGCAGCAGACCGACCGGCGCAGGGAATGCCATGATGCAGTCTTCGTCCAGCAATTCGCGATAAGGATCGGAACCCTCGAGCCAGAGCCGCCGCTCGTTTCTCCATGCGTCATTGTCGTCCATGGTCGTCTCCTCGCCTTGACGTCACCTCAACGCTTGAGAAGAGCCCCCGGATCCAAAATTGCAATCAGCGCAGGTTCAGCTGCCGGGACACGCCGTACCGTCCGCTTCTGCGTCATTTGCGGATAAGGCTGCCGAGTGGTCGCCTGAGCAGGCTTTCGCGAAGCGACCCCTCCTGACGCGGTGCCGGCTTACCGAAGCCCGCATCCGATTGGCCGGGCGCCTTGGCGGGTCGGCCCGATAGCCTCTCCGCCTCTCCGGACAGGACCTGCTCGCGGATCCGGCTGAAGCGTTCGATCTCCGGGTTTCCCGGCTCGGACGAGCGGGGAAGCATGTCGGGGCTATAGGGCTCGAATGCGGGGTATCGTCGCGAAAGGGAGTCCGCGACCTCGGTTCCGTTGCCTTTCCCGCTCCAGTTGTCGTCCTCGAGCACCGGCGCCTGCTTCGTCTGTGACGCCAGATAGCTCTGTTGGAAACTCGATATGTCGGGACCGTTCACGGCACGCATTCGGCTGACGATCGAACGGAGGTCGGCGAGGGGCGGCGCGTCGTCGTCAACCTTGTCGGTGATGCCGTGGGCGCGGGGCAACCGCGCATCGTCGACGCGGGCAAAGCGCATGCGCATCGGTACTGCGACCGCCTCGCCGAAGGCGATTGCCTCGCCGTTGCCGATCGACGAAATGAAGCTGGTGGTGGAGATCGACGAATTGGCGATCGCCGAGCGGATGATTTCCTGGTCGCGATCATTGGCGAGCCGCATGGCGAAGACCGTCGAGCATTGCGACAGGATCGTCGGATCGAGCTCGCCCGGCCGCTGGGTGATGATGCCGAGCGAGACTCCGTATTTGCGACCCTCCTTGGCGATCCGTGCAATAGCCTGGCGTGTCGGCACAAAGCCGAGCGACGGATCGGCCGGCACATAGCGGTGCGCCTCTTCGCAAACGACCAGCATATGGATGGCGCCATTGCCCCAGAGGCCTATCTCGAAGGCCATGCGGCAGAGCACGGAGGCGAGGGAATTGACGACTTCCGAAGGGATCCCGGCAAGCTCGAAGGTGGCGATCGGCTTGCCGTCGCCCGGAATGCGGAAGATCTTTGCAATCGTGTCCTCGATCGTGTCCGTGATCGTGTTCTGCGAGAACATGAAATGGTAGCGCGGATCGTTGACTGCGGAGACGATCCTGACCTTGAGGGAGCGCAGGTACGGCTTGTCGTTGCGCCCCTCCAGCCGGCCGATGCGCTCATCGATCAGCGCCAGGAGGTCGGCGATGCGGTACGGGACGGGCGTATCTGCGGTGATCGAGCTCTTTTCCGTCTGCCGCCGCATCAGGCCGGATTCGCCGCCCTTGAACGCCTTTTTTGCGTCCGCGATGACGTCGCGCAGGATATCGAGCTCGTCCGGCACCGGCGGGCGCCCACGAAAGATGACCTCGGCCAACTCCTCGAGCCGGAAGAACCAGAAGGGGAGGTCGAGCGTATCCGTGTCGATGACCACCGCCTGGTCCGGAAAGGCGGCGGCGAACTCGTTGTGCGGATCGAGGATCAGCACACGCAGCTTCGGGTCGGCGGCGATCGCCTTGTTCAGGAGCAGTGTCACGGCGGTCGACTTGCCGACGCCGGTGGTGCCGACGATCGCAAAGTGCTTGGAAAGCATGGAAGGTACATGGATGGTGGCGTCGAGGCTTTCGTCCTGCGTCAGCTTGCCGATGACGCAACTGTCCGATTGACCGGAGTCGTAGATGCGGGCGAGATCGCTCACGCGGATGCGGTGGGCAATCGCTCCGAGATAGGGATAGCGGCTGATGCCGGCGGAGAACTCTTCCCGCCCATCCGGACCGACATGAACCTCGCCCATCAATTCCACTTCGATGCGGAAAGTGTTGTTGACCTCTTCGCCCCAACCCTCGGAAATGGTCTGCATCGAATAGACGAGGGCGACGACACGGTTGGTGCCGACGGAAATCGAAACCAGTTTGCCGACCGACCAGAGCTCGGTGAGCGAAGTCTCGCCATTTTCGGCGACCGCCGCGATCGTGGCGCGCGAGCCGTTGCAGGCGACGACCCGCCCGAGAAATCGATTGCCGGGCTTCAACGTATCGCGGCGATCCGTCTCGGCGGCGCGAGGCGCCGATTGATTTCCACTTTCGAGCAACGCAGCACCTCGGGCGAAAACGCCAATCACAGCAGGATGCGCACCGAAATCCGGCGCCTGTTTCCTTGCTGGTCCCAGGATAGCGGCTGCGGTTTAATAACTGGTTGCTCACAAGCCTTGCCGATCAGGTCACGCCAAAGCCGTTGACGGATGGGGAATTTCCGTTTAACAAATCGCCCCATGAAAAATTTCGCGGTTATTCTTGTGGTGGGACGGCGCATGGGCAGGATGGTGTAACCATCCGGCGGTAGCCACCCATGCGCTGAACGAGGCTCCTGACGGGGCCTTTTTTTATGCCTTCAAACACGTTATTCACCCAAACCTGAACGAGGGACGGAAGCAGGCCAATGAGCGGAACTGAGAACCAGATGACGGGCGCGGAGATCGTTCTCCAGGCCTTGAAAGACAATGGCGTCGAACACATCTTCGGCTATCCCGGCGGTGCCGTGCTCCCGATCTACGACGAGATTTTCCAGCAGGAGGATATCCAGCACATCCTCGTCCGCCACGAGCAGGGCGCCGGCCACATGGCCGAAGGTTATGCCCGCTCCACCGGCAAGGTCGGCGTCATGCTGGTGACTTCCGGCCCGGGAGCGACCAATGCGGTCACGCCGCTGCAGGACGCGCTGATGGACTCGATCCCGCTCGTCTGCATCTCGGGGCAGGTACCGACGTCGCTGATCGGTTCGGACGCCTTCCAGGAATGCGACACGATTGGCATCACGCGGCCCTGCACCAAGCACAACTGGCTGGTCAGGGACGTCAACGAGCTCGCCCGCGTCATCCATGAGGCTTTCCGGGTCGCTCAGTCGGGGCGTCCGGGTCCGGTCGTCGTCGACATTCCGAAGGACGTCCAGTTCGCAACCGGCACCTATACGCCGCCTTCGGCCGTTCCGACGCAGAAGAGCTACCAGCCGAAGACCCAAGGGGACCTGAAGAAGATCGAGGAGGCGGTCGCGCTCATGAAAACGGCGCGCCAGCCGGTCATCTATTCGGGCGGCGGCGTCATCAATTCCGGGCCGCAAGCCGCGCATTTCCTGCGCGAGCTGGTCGAGCTCACCGGCTTCCCGATCACGTCGACCCTGATGGGCCTCGGCGCCTATCCTGCCTCCGGCAAAAACTGGCTCGGCATGCTCGGCATGCACGGGACCTACGAAGCCAACCTGGCGATGCATGATTGCGACGTCATGATCTGCATCGGCGCGCGCTTTGACGACCGGATCACCGGCCGGCTCAATGCCTTCTCGCCCAACTCCAAGAAGATCCACATCGACATCGACCCGTCCTCGATCAATAAGAACGTCCGCGTCGACGTTCCGATCATCGGCGACGTCGCCGCTGTTCTCGAGGACATGATTCGCCTGTGGCGGGCTGCGGCCAAGACGGTCGACCAGACGCGGCTTGGCGACTGGTGGAAGTCGATCTCCAAGTGGCGGGCGCGCAACTCTCTGGCCTATACGCCGAGTGCCGACGTCATCATGCCGCAATATGCGATCCAGCGGCTATACGAGCTCACCAAGGACCGCGACACCTACATCACCACCGAGGTCGGCCAGCACCAGATGTGGGCCGCGCAGTTCTTCGGCTTCGAAGAGCCGAACCGCTGGATGACCTCGGGCGGCCTCGGCACCATGGGCTACGGATTTCCGGCCGCGGTCGGCGTCCAGGTCGCGCATCCGGAGAGCCTCGTCATCGACATCGCCGGCGACGCGTCGATCCAGATGTGCATCCAGGAGATGTCGTGTGCGGTTCAGTACGGCCTGCCGGTCAAGATCTTCATCCTGAACAACCAATATATGGGCATGGTCCGGCAGTGGCAGCAACTCCTGCACGGCAACCGCCTGTCGCATTCCTACACCGAGGCGATGCCTGACTTCGTCAAGCTCGCCGAGGCCTATGGCGGCGTCGGCATCCGTTGCGAAAAGCCGGGAGAGCTCGACGATGCGATCCGGCAGATGATCGACACTCCGGCTCCGGTCATCTTCGACTGCCGCGTCGCCAATCTCGCCAACTGCTTCCCGATGATCCCTTCGGGCAAGGCGCATAACGAAATGCTGCTCCCCGACGAGGCCACGGACGAGGTGGTCGCCAACGCCATCGACGCCAAGGGCCGCCAGCTCGTTTGAGGACAAGGGTAGGAACAGGAAAAATGAATGCACATCTTCAGCCGACGGGCTCCGCCTACTTCATCGCCAAGGAAACGGAGCTTGCGGAAACGCACACGCTTTCCGTTCTGGTCGACAACGAGCCGGGCGTGCTCGCCCGCGTCATCGGCCTTTTCTCCGGCCGCGGCTACAATATCGAGAGCCTGACGGTCTCCGAGACGGAGCACGAGGCTCATCTGTCGCGCATCACCATCGTGACCCGCGGCACACCGCACGTGCTCGAGCAGATCAAGAACCAGCTCGAACGTCTGGTGCCGGTGCACCGGGTCGTGGATCTCACGGTCCGCGCCGCCGGCCTCGGTCACGAGCGGCCGATCGAGCGTGAACTGGCGCTCGTTAAGGTACACGGCTCGGGCGAACATCGGGTGGAGGCGCTCAGGCTCGCCGACGCCTTCCGCGCCTCGGTCATCGACGCCAATATCGATCACTTCGTCTTCGAGATCACCGGCAAGCCTTCCAAGATCGAGCAGTTCATCGCCATCATGAAGCCGCTCGGGCTGATCGAAGTCTGCCGCACCGGCATCGCCGCGATGAACCGCGGGCCCCAGGGGATGTGAAGAAGCTCCCTCAACCGCGATAGAGACGTTCTGTACCTGTGACTGCCCCTCACCCTAGCCCTCTCCCCGCGCGCGGGGAGAGGGGACTTTGGAGCGAGAGTTCGAGGCTTGTCCCTTCGCCCCGCTTGCGGGGAGAAGGTGCCGGCAGGCGGATGAGGGGCAATCGGGGCAACGCTCGCCATGATCGCTCCTCAAATCACCTCCAGCCGCGTCTTCCTCCTCGGCGGCGGGAAGTGGCGGTCGAGTTCGGCGAGATTTTCCGTCGTCAGGTGGATATCCATCGCGTCGCGGTTTTCGCGGGCGCGTTCGGGCGAACCGGTCTTCGGGATCGAGATGACGCCGGAACACGTCTTCAAAAAGGCGAGTGCCACCTGGGCGGGCGTCGCCTGATGCGCCTTGGCGATGTGAATCAGATCGGCGTCATGCAGAAGGCGGCCCTCGTCGAGCGGTGAATAGGCCATGACCGGCACGCCTTGAGCGCGGCACCGGGGCAGCAGGTCGAATTCGATGCCGCGGCGGGCGAGATTATAGAGCACCTGATTGGCCGCGACGTTGCCGCCGTCAGGAACGGCCGACAGTTCCTCCATGTCGTCGACGTCGAAATTGGAGACGCCCCAGGCACGGATCTTGCCGGCCTTCTTCAGCTCTTCGAAAGCGGCGACGGTCTCGGCGAGCGGATAGCCGCCGCGCCAGTGCAGAAGGTAAAGGTCGACGCAGTCGATGCCGAGATTGCGCAGGCTGCGTTCGCAGGCGGCAACCGTACCCGCCCGGCTGGCGTTGGAGGGCAGCACCTTGCTGACGACGAATGCCTCGTCGCGCCGACCCTTGATCGCTTCTCCCACGATACGTTCGGCAGCGCCGTCGCCGTACATCTCTGCAGTGTCGACCAGCGTCATGCCGAGATCGAGCCCGGTTTCCAGGCTGCGGACTTCGTCGGCGGTCTTCGCGCGGTTTTCACCCATCCGCCATGTCCCCTGGCCGAGCGCGGGAACCTTGCGGCCGTCCGGATAAGCGATGGTCGGGATCGGATCGTGCATAGGGGATTGTCCTGAGAGTTGGTCCAGTGCTGAGATTTAAGCCCGTTGGGGGAAAGTCCACAAGCTAGTTGAAGCATTGCTGCCTTGGCCGGGCCGCCGCCTGCGGTCGCGCCGATAGTCTTCTCTCGAAAGAAAATAAAATTGTGCCTTGTAAGAAACACAATGATGACCTACATAGCTCGGTATCGATATTGATCGACGATATTTGTTTCTGCGCCAAGGCGCATCGTCACGAAAATCCTGACAACATCGGTTTTGATACACCGTTTTTATGCGGTGGCGGTTTTCCATGGCTATTGAAAGGACATCGACGTGGCTTCTGGAACGGTAAAGTGGTTCAACAGCACCAAGGGCTTCGGTTTCATCCAGCCAGATGACGGCGCCGCTGACGTGTTCGTCCATATTTCGGCGGTTGAACGCGCCGGCCTGTCCACGCTGAAAGACGGGCAGAAGGTAAGCTTCGAGCTGACGCAGGATCGGCGCTCGGGCAAGACCTCGGCGGACAACCTTCGCGCTCTCTGAACGGATCGCGCGTTTGTGCCCTAACACGGCACTTCATGACATTATTGTCTCCCCGCCCGTGACCACGGATGTACTGGCGCGGCGGGTTGAGATGATGAGGAAGGTCGGGCCTGTCCCGGCCTTTTTTATTGGCTGAAATTTGATGGAGGATCTCGCATGAAGGACGTCGGCAACCGCATTTTCAAGGCCGAGAAGAAGAACCCTGCGGATCGCGCGGATCAGGCCACAATTGCGTCACGCGCCATTATCGAGCAGGAGGCTGCAGCGCGTGTGAAGAAGACGGCTCGCCTCAAACAGATGCGGCTGGAGAAAGAGGCCGAGGAGGCGGCAAATCCAGTTGCCGCTCCCGCCAAGAAGGGCAAGGCGCAGAAGCGAAAGTAACCAGACCTTACGGCATGTTTCTTGAAATTCGGCGCTTGCCCTATCGAACAAGGCGGCGCGAAGGGATGGCAACACTACTCGCGCATCCCGCGCGGCCGACACCTACCTTTGTACGGCAACGAGCAGCATCATCGGCCGGTCGACCTCTTCCGCGAGGTCCGGGTTGCGGGCGATCTCATCGGCGGTCGGGCTCCACTCCTGAACGCGGCGGATCGCGAAACCGGCTGCAATCAGGGTGTTCAATGTCGTGCCGAGCGTACGGTGATACTTGACGACGCCCTTGGCGAGCCAGTCGGTGACACGCTTTACTTCGACCGAGTAGCGGTCGAGCGGCCAGTTGCGGCGGCCCTCGGCGTCCGTGGACCAGCCAGGGTTCGTCGGGGCCATGTAGACCGGGTGTTCGATGGTGAAGACGAAATGCGATCCGGGCAGGAGACTCCTATGGATCGTTCGCACCAACCGGTCGAAGTCTTCGATGTAATGGAAGGCGAGCGAGCTGTAGGCGAAGCCGAAGCTCGCTTCGGGCAGAACCAGATGCTCGAGGTCGGCGATTCGATACTCGACCGAAGGATCCTCCGTCTCTTGCCGCGCGCGTGCGATCATTTTCTCGGAGAGGTCGAGGCCAAGGACATGAGCCGCGCCGTTCTCCCGCGCCCAGCGGGCGAACCAGCCGAAGCCGCAGCCGAGATCCAGGACGCGCAAGTCCCTGAGATCGGGCAGCATTGCGCGGATTGCGGGCCATTCGGCAGCGCCGGCGAGTCCATGCAGGGATCGCCCGAGTTGACTGTAGCCGGTGAAGAATTCGGGTCTGTCGTAAACGTTCTGTGCCATTTTCCATCTCCATGATGCCGATGGACGGGCGCCTGAACTACAGCGCCGCGCGTCTTATCAGACGCGCAAAGGTCGCTGTAGCACTTTGATCTGCCGCATGTTTTTGTCCTTTAATCGAATACGATCAAAGGAAACATGCAGTAGAAGAAAGCCCCGTCCGCTTGGGCGAGGCTGCGGGGTTACGCGTGCTTGCGCGTGCAATAGACGCGCGGCGCTGTTGTCAGCGTGTGCGAAGCCCCTGCATCCCGCCTGTTGGGATGCCGGCGAACCGGGCGACAATGTGGGTGTCATGTTCACACATGGCGTGGCTATCCCATGGAAAACGTTAGGGGTCAAGCCGGCGCAGCATCCCCAGCTTTCGGTTTGTCACCGTGACAAGATTTGGGTGGCGGTTGCATTTGGGTCAGCTAGCTTGACCCACTGCTGCATGTTTCCTTTGATCGTAACCGATCAAAGGAAACATGCAGCAGATCAAAGTGCTACAGACGCGCGGCGCTGTAGGGGCGCCGCCCGGGGAGATTGCTCGATGCGAATCCCAGGTTTGCAGCGGCGTCCTCGGCAGACCCGCGGCTTTGGAGGAACTCATGCAACTGGATACGCTTCTGGCGCTGTTCCTGTTTGCCTTCACGACATCGATCACGCCCGGACCGAACAACATGATGCTGTTCGCCTCGGGCGTGAACTTCGGTTTCGTGCGCACGATTCCGCATATGCTGGGGATCGGCATCGGCTTCTTCGTTCTTCTCATTGCCGTGGGGCTCGGTCTCGGCGCACTGCTTCATTCCGTGCCGCTCCTCTATACGGCCCTGAAGTTCGCCGGCGGTGCCTATCTCGTCTGGATCGCCTGGAAGATCGGCACGTCTCGCTCGCTCGGCGAAGGGAGGGCGAATGCGGTGCCGATGACCTTCCTGCAGGCGGCTGCTTTCCAATGGGTCAATCCGAAGGCCTGGGTAATGGCGGTTTCGGCCATGGCCACCTATACGAGCAGCGACAGCTATCTCATGAGCGTGCTCGTCGTCGGCCTCGTCTTCGCGCTCGTCAACGTGCCGAGCGTCTCGACCTGGGCGGGTTTCGGCTCGGCCCTCAGGCAATGGCTCTCGGAACCTGCGCGACTCAAATGGTTCAACATCACCATGGCCGTCTTGCTCGTCGTCAGCCTTTGGCCGATGCTCAGGTAGTCGGCCGAGACGGGACGTTTTAGGGTCAATGCATTAAGATCAGCAGCCTTCTGTAGAGGAGCCAGGAATGTCCGAACATCATCATGGGCATGGCGACGATCACGGCCATCACCACGACAACCACCTGACCGACATGGAAGCCCGGGTAAAGGCGTTGGAGACGGTGCTGACGGAAAAGGGTTTGATCGATCCTGCGGCGATCGACGCGATCGTCGACGCGTACGAGACGAAGGTGGGACCGCGAAACGGCGCACGCGTCGTCGCCAAGGCCTGGAGCGATCCGGGTTTTGCCGACTGGTTGAAACGCGACGCGACCGCGGCGATCGCCAGCCTCGGCTTTACCGGGCGCCAGGGCGAGCACATGCGTGCGGTGTTCAACACGTCCGAGACGCACAACCTCATCGTCTGTACGCTGTGCTCCTGCTATCCCTGGGCAGTGCTGGGGCTGCCGCCGGTCTGGTACAAGGCGCCGCCCTATCGTTCGCGCGCCGTCATCGATCCCCGCGGCGTGCTTGCCGAATTCGGGCTCGAGCTGTCGGCTGAAAAGAAGGTCCGCGTCTGGGATTCGACGGCCGAGCTCCGCTACCTCGTCGTGCCCGAGCGGCCGGAAGGGACCGACGGCTTCGGCGAGGACGCCCTGGCGGAGCTCGTGACGCGCGATTCCATGATCGGCACCGGGCTCGCCCTTTCGCCGGAGGATGTGCGATGAACGGTCCGCATGATCTCGGCGGCCAGCATGGCATGGGCCCGATCGCTCCGGAACGCAACGAGCCCATTTTCCATGCAGAGTGGGAGAAGCGGGCGCTCGGCATCACGCTTTCCTGTGGTGCTTTCGGTGCCTGGACGCTGGACGAAAGCCGGCACGCGCGCGAAAGCCTGGCCCCGGCGACCTATCTTTCCGCGAGCTATTATGAAATCTGGACTCGAGCCCTGGAAACGCTTCTCAAGCGCCATGGCTTCGTGACGCAGGCCGAGCTCGATGCCGGCCATATGCTCGACAAGGGGCGGGAACCGAAACGGGTGCTCACAGCGGACATGGTGGCCGGCGTGCTCGCCAAGGGCGGGCCATGCGACCGGCCGGTCGAAGCGCCGCCGCGCTTTGCCGCCGGCGACAGTGTGCGTACGAAGAACTTCAATCCGGAGAGCCACACGCGCCTGCCGCGCTACGCCCGCGCCCGGACAGGCATGGTGGAGGCCGTGCAGGGCAGCTTCGTCTTCCCGGACGACAACGCCCACGGCAAGGGCGAGAACCCGCAATGGCTCTACACGGTGGTCTTCGATGCCGGCGAGATCTGGGGTGAGGGCGCGGACCCTACGCTTACCGTCTCCATCGATGCCTGGGAGAGCTATCTTGAACACGCTTAGATCGACGCCTGCTCTTCCCCGTTCCCCGCTTCTGGCTTCGGCGGAACTGCCGAAATCGCGCGAGGGCGACCCCGTCTTTGCCGAGCCCTGGCAGGCGGTAGCCTTCGCCATGACCGTGCGGCTTCATGAGCAGGGCGTATTTTCATGGAGCGAATGGGCGGAAGCGCTTTCGGCCGAGCTCTACAAGCCCGGCCGCAGGGCGGACGGGACCGACTATTACGATTGCTGGGTTGCGGCGCTGAGCCGCCTGGTGACGGAACTCTCCATCGCTTCCGGTCCCGAACTGGAAGCGCTGGTCGGCAGCTGGCAGCGCGCAGCGGAAGCGACGCCGCACGGAACGCCGATTGCGCTCGCGAACGATCCTCTGCGTTGAAGCATCACCCGCCGTTCCATCAAGAGCTCTCTGATCCCTCGAACTGGCGATAACATTCGTCCGCAACCTTCTGCAGCAGCTCGCGCGGTACTTCGCCGGTGACGGCATAGCCGATTTCACCGTCGATCCAGTAGAACGTCTCGACATTTCCCTGGCTGGCGATCCGGAAGCTCGTTTCGCGGTTCTCGGTGTTGCGGCCGAGAAGCACCGTCAGCCGCCCGCCGGTCCCGTCTTCATACATCAGCATCGCGCCTGCCTTGCCATTGACCGGGATGAGCCGTCCTCCGACGAGCGAGAAGCCGAGCGACGAAAGATCGGGGATTTTCAGCGCGTAGTCGAGACGCTTGCCGAGCCATGTGGCGAGATGATCCCGCTCGCCGGCGCCGACCTCCACGGGGTGGCGCACTTCGCTGGCATAGATCAGGAAAGCCGACTGCGCCTGCCGGGGGAGAGCCTCGGAGGCCGCGGCGGCCAATTGCGATTGCGGGACGATGAGATCGCGTGCGTAGGCGCCGGCGAGCGCGCCTGCCGCGAAGATCAGAAATCCGGCGGCGAGGCGCCGCAGCGTGGGCGCGGGTGATGCGAGACCGGTGCTTCCTCCCGAACGGCGGGCCGTTACCAACGCGCGATCGTTCTCGCCGCTGCGGGCATAGGAGGCGAAATTCTGTTTCAGTGCCGCCGCCTGGGCCTGCCACTGGCGCACCTCTTCGCCCCTTGCCGGGTGCCTTTCCAACCAGGATGCGATGCGTTCGCGCTCCGGTGGGCTCAATTGGCCATCCACATAGGCGTGCAGTTCGTCTTCGGAGACGGTTTCGAATTCGTCGGTCATTTCGGTCTCCGCAGGGCGATCACGTTATCGTCCTTCATCGCTTCGGCAAGCTGGCGGCGGGCCCGGGAGAGGCGGGACATCACCGTCCCGATCGGGATTTCCATCATGTCGGCCACGTCCTGGTAGCGATAACCCTCTATGACGACGAGCATCAAGACGGCTCGGTTGTCGGCCGAGAGCCGCTCGAGCCCGCGCATCAGGCGTTGCCGCTCCAGGGGATCCGCATTGTCCTCCTCCGCACGAAGGCCGAGCGCCTCGTCGAACTCCACTTCGGGATGCTGGGCGCGGCGGCGGTGGCCGTTGCGGAAAAGATTGGTCATGATGGTGAAGGCCCAGGCGCGCAAGTTCACGCCCCGCCATTGTTCACGTCTTGCGAGCACTTTCTCGACGCAGTCCTGCAACAGATCTTCGCCGTCGGGATCGGAGTGGGCGAGGCTGCGCGAATAGCGCCTGAGCGCCGGCATCAATTCCAGGACCTCTTCCTCGAAAGCATCAGGGGCGGCGGGATCGGCCCGCGCCCCTGTTTCCGGACCGTCAGGGCCGTGCGACATCCCATTCGCCCTTCACGCCGTCGCCGGTAACGTCACCCATCTTCTCGTCCTTTACCCAGAAATAAAGCGGCATTCCGTCCTTCGCCCATTGCTTGGTGCCGTCCTTTCGCTCAACGATCGAATAGGCACCCTCGGCCGCTGCATCGCCTTCCACCATGAAGGGCGGCCAATTCTTGGCGCAGGCATCATAGCAGGCGGAGACGCCTTTCTGGTCGTCCTTGTAGGTGTAGAGCGTCATTCCGTTCTCGGCGGCGAGCACAGGGCCTTTTTCTGATTCGACCGTTTTCACCGGCGGAGCGGCGAAGGCGGCGGCGGCCGTGCCAAGGGAAATGGCGATGGTCAACGCAAGCGTTCTCATGGGTTTCCTCCTCAAGATGTCTTCAACGCAGAACCTCGCACGGGCGGGTTCGAGGATAAGACACGGAGGGCTATGGATTTATTCCCGGCGCGAGTGACGATACGGACAAGCAGGAGCTTGCCGCCTTCGGACCACGCGGACGCGGTGACGCAGGTAGATCGATGGCGCTGGCCGGGTTTTCCGCGCGGCTGGTCCCTTTCGACAAAGGAGTGTTGTTTCCGTTGACAACACAAAATTCCGTTGTTAAGCGAAGAGGCGTTCTTTGAAATCGTCATTTGGCAGGTTCCCGCGCCGGTTCCGGGCAGCGCTCACCTGTACAAGTATCGGCTCGCCCTCGTGGTGAAAGGCGAATGTGTTCTCCGTTACGACAATGAGCGAGGCAAAGGCGACCATCGCCACGTCGGAGAGCACGAGGAGCCAATTACCTTTCATCGCTGGATGACCTCCTGATCGCTTTCCAGCAGGATATTGAAAGGATGGCCCTATGAATACACTCATTGTTCGGTTGGGCGGCATGGACGATATCCGCAACAGGATCGCAGTTGCCGCCAAGCTCGCCTCGGAGGGAAAAGACCCCGAGGCCAATTCCACTCTCAATTTCGCGAGTTATGAGGATATGCACCGCATCCTCGCCCCGTCCCGTCTCGCTCTCGTCAAGACATTGGCCGGACAGGGCGCATTGTCGATCAGGGAACTCGCGCGTCGTGTTGGCCGCGATGTGCAGGCCGTTCATCGCGACGTAACCACTCTCATCAATTCCGGCGTTATCGAGCGTTCCGACAAGGGGGTCGAATTTCCCTACGAAAATATCCATTTCGAGTTCGACGTAAGAGCCGCCGCTTGAATTCATTCACGCCCGGTCGGCGACGAAGCGGGCGAGGGCGGGGCCGATCAGCGTGATTATGAGCAGACGGGCCGTCTGCAAGGCCATCACGAAAGGAAGATCGACATTGCTGGAGGCGGCGATGACCGCGATCGAATCGAGTCCGCCGGGGCTGGTCGCGAGATAGGCGGTCAGCGGATCGATGCCCGCGACCTTGATGAGCAACAGCGCAAGAAGACCGGAAAAGGATATCAGCACGACGATGGAGACGATCGTCGGCATCAGGGCGCGGCGAGCGTGCGCCAGAATTGCCCGCGTGAAGCCGAGGCCGATATTCCAGCCGAGCATCGCGAAAGAGAGCGCCAGCAGCCATTGCGGCAGTTCGATCGTAAGCGTTCCGGTAATGTTGAGGGCCGAACCGATTGCAAAGGGCACGAGGAAGGCGCCGGCCGGTACACGCAATATCTTGCCAAGGATGCCGCTCGCGATTCCGACGGCGAGCGTCATGAAGAATGGCAGACCGGCAATCGGGGCAAACCAGTGAGTTGCCGTTTCGGCTTCGACGCCGCTCACCCAGAGATGGGACACGATGGTCGCAGTGCTGGCAACGAAGACGACGCGCAGATATTGCATGAAGGCGACGAGCCGGGCGTCCGCGCCATAGGCATCGGCCATCAGCAGCATCGTCGAGGCAGCGCCTGCCGACGAGCCCCAGATCGCGGTCGTGCCCGGCAGGATGCCCATCCGGGTGATCGTCCAGCCGCAGAGCGTGCTGACGCCGATCACCGACAGAATGATGGCAAGAAAGAGGAGCCAATTGCCGGAAAAGGTCACGAGAAGATCGGGGCTCATCGAAGCGGCGATCATCATCGCCAGCACGACCTGAACGCAAAAAAAGAGCTGTCGCGGCAGCCGGATCGTTCCGCCATTCATGCCGACGAGCGCACCGGCGATCATCGGCCCCATCAGCAGGCCCGCGGGAATTCCGATCATTTCGAGGACGCCGGCGAAGATGGCGGAGAGCAGGGCCAGCAGGCACCACTGCCAAACGGCGGACAGACGTCCCAGTCCGCCGTTCTTGGGCAGCATCGGGGTTGAGGGCTGTTCCGGCTTCAAGGTCATTCTCCGGCGGGCGGCGCGGCTTCCTGCACACTGTATGCAGCGCACCGTTGGTAGCAGGATCGGCCGCCCCAATTCAAGGTGCAGTGCAAAAAACTGTGCCACAGCCCGTTTTGCCGGAAGTTGGGCGCAAAGTCGGTGATTGCGCACGTGTGGCCGCCGCCTAGCAGCGCGCCTCACGAGCTTCGTCGGCTGGCCGGCCAAATCCGCACTTGCGCCGGGCGGCCGAATCCTGACACTCAAGGTCATGCAGTTCGCTCCGCAACAGGATGAGGCCCTGAAGGCCGTTTCGCAATGGTTGAAGGGAGGCCGTTCTCAGCTCTTCCGGCTGTTCGGCTATGCCGGCACCGGCAAGACCACGCTCGCCCGCCATTTCGCAGAAAATGTGGATGGCGAGGTGGTGTTCGCCGCCTTCACCGGCAAGGCCGCGCAGGTGCTGCGCTCCAAAGGAGCCACGAACGCCAAGACCATCCACTCGCTGATCTACCGCCCGCGCGGCGAGGAGGAAGTGGAGGACGAGGAGACCGGCAAGACGTCGATCGCGCCGATGTTCGCGATCAACCGCCAGAGCCCGGTCGCGAAAGCGGCGCTGATCATCGTCGACGAATGCTCGATGGTGGACGAGGCGCTCGGCAAGGATCTGATGAGCTTCGGCACGCCGATCCTCGTTCTCGGCGATCCCGGACAATTGCCGCCGGTTTCCGGCGGCGGCTACTTCACCAATCACGAACCGGATTTTCTCCTGACGGATATCCATCGCCAGGCGAGGGACAACCCTATCATCCAGCTCGCCATGCAGGTGCGCGAGGGCAAGGAGATCATGCACGGCGACTACGGCACCGCCCAGGTCATCTCCAAGGGGCAGGTGACACAGCCTCTGGTGCTGGAAGCCGACCAGGTGCTGGTCGGGACCAACAGGACGCGGCGGCGCTACAACCAGCGGCTTCGCGAACTGAAAGGCTTTACCAGCGAGTATCCGCAGTCCGGCGACAAGCTCGTATGCCTTCGCAACGATCCGGCCAAAGGCCTGCTCAACGGCTCGCTCTGGCAGGTGATGAGCTCGTCCAAGGAGACGGTCAAGCCAGGGATCAACCTGATGATCCGCCCGGAAGACGACGACATGGATCGCGGCGCCGCCAAGATCAAGCTCCTGAAGGCGGCTGTCGAGGACGTCGAGGGCGAAATCCCCTGGTCCACGCGCAAGCGTTACGACGAGTTCGATTACGGCTACGCGCTGACCGTGCACAAAGCCCAGGGCTCGCAATGGAACAACGTCGTGCTTTTCGACGAGAGCTGGGCTTTCCGCGATACGCGCGAACGCTGGCTCTACACGGCGATCACACGCGCCGCGGAGCGGTTGACGATCGTGCGGTGAAGCTTCGGCCTTCCTTCATGCCCCAGTGGTTTGCCCTTAGTCGTTCACTCTTTCAATAAGTCGGTGCTATCTGCAATTGCGGCAGCGGCCGCGGGGCGGTCTTCGTCAGGTCGGGGCCTTCACCGCTCCATTTCTCTCCCTCACCGATCAGCTTTTCGAGAAGCCGCGCCGCCTCTTCGCGCTCCGCCTTGCTTGCGAAGCGGTAAGAGGGCGGCTTCGACGTGGCGTCGTGGGCGAGCGCATAGGCGGGCTCGTAATCGGGGATCTTCGGCCGGTAGGCGTCGCTCGCGGCAATGTCGATGGTGTAGCGCTGGAGCGCCGAGGCGAGATTGCGCCACCGGATCCAGTAATGGTTCTCGAAGGAGAACCGGGCGAATGCCTCGCCGGCGGCCGTGCCTTTTTTCGAGACGGCCGCGAGGACCTCCTTCGACATGGCGAGGTTCAGGCCGCCTTCCTGCGGACTCAACGAGACGTGGACGATGCGTTCGCGATGCCCGGGCGCGCGTGACTGGAGGAGATCGCGCCAATTCTGCATGGTCGCGACAATCGCGAAGACGAAGGCGCAGAGTTCGTGGACTGCCGACTTGCGCGCAATCGGCTGATAGTGCCGCTGCCATCCCTGCCGGTTGTTCTCCGGCAGAAAGACCTCCGGCCGCGAGCCGGTATCGGAGGTCTCCGGATAAACGAGATTGATGGCGAAGGTGGGCCATCGCGGCAGCGCTCGGTCAAAGAGGTGGATCGGGAAGTTGCTGCTGATGCCGCCGTCGGAGAACCAGCAGATCCGGAACGCGGCGGGCCTCGCCCTGCGCTTCTTGCCGCCGGTGGTCAACGCTTCCGTGCTGTCCAATACGGTCTTCTGTTCGTCCTCGTCCGAAGTCGTATCTTCGGCTTCGTTTTCTCCGTCGGATCCCGGCAGGCTTTCGCGGCGGGCCGGCTCATGCAGCGGCACCGCGCTGATCAGGAAGGGGAAGCTGAGGCTCATCCGTGTTGCGACGAGGACCGGCATGTCGGCGCCATGCGGGAGCAGATAGTAATCCTCACCCGCCACGGTGACCGGCTCCCCGGCCTTCTCTACCATCCAGTCGACGACGACCTTCGGAAAAAGCGCTTCGAATTCCTTGCGCCGGAACCAGAAAAGCGCGCTTTCGAACGGCAGGCTGCGCGGCTCCTGGTGCGATATGCCAGTTGTGATCATCTTCAGGGTAACGGCGCGGTCGGAGCCCGGTTCGCCGGGGTAGCGCTCCGCCGTCCAAAGATCGCCGAAGGTGAGGGGCTGGCCCGAAGCCTTGCCGGACAGTGCCTGCAGGGTTTCGTGAAGCCAATCGGTCAAGACCATCCTTGGCCGGCGGGCGGGCTGATCCGGTGCCGTGCCGGTACAGAGGCCCATCAGATTGCGGCGCAGGACACGAGCGATGCGCAGTACCGCGAACACCGCCCCTCCCAGATAGGCGCAGATCGCAGCCGGCAAAGCTGCGGCTATCATGCCTGTTTGCCCCCCGACAGCATAAGCAAGACCCGCGAGTGCCGCGAGCAGCAGCAGCGTTTCGACGGGTGCGATGCGAACGACGCTTCCAAGAAGCGCAACGCCTTTGCGAAGAACGCCGGTGTTGCCGGCGAGTGTGACGAGCAAGCGGAATGCCTGGCCTGCGCCGGCCGCAGGCTGGAGGAGGTCCTTGATGAACCCGGGCGAGGCGAGATTCGCCGATGCCTTCGCAAGGCCTTCGAAACCGACGCGCTCCTCCGGTTCAGCGATCGCCGCCTTCGTCTGCTTCCGCCGGTCTCCGACTGCAGCCGCCGCACAAGCCGCAGCTGCGATCGCTCCGGCCGACGTGCCGCCGATATTCTTGAACCGGTAGTCCCGCGCAAGCGCCAGAGCGGCGTTCGGGTAGACGATACCGCTGGTGATGCCGCCCTTCATGACGAGATCGCAGTATTTCGCGGGAGTGCGTGCCATCGATCGTCTCCTGATGCAGATCTGACGAAAATCATCCTCCAGGCGCCGGGTGCCTGCGCGCCGTCTTTCTTTTCAAGGTTGCGCGCAAACCGTGCGGCAATCCAGTGCCGCCTGCGATTACGGCATTGTCTTTGCAACACAAGAAGGCGCGTCCTAACGCTCATCGAAGGGGAAAGGTTGCCCGGTTGCGCGTTTTGCAACTGCCCGCCGATTGACATTGATCTAACGGGCCATCAGCCTTCCCCGAGTCGGTCCCGACACCGCGTGCAGTCAGGGGTGATATTTTTCGCACGTCAGGTCGGGATCACGTCGGAAAATGCGAGACAGACAGGTCGCCCTTAAGCAGCGGCGCGCGTCTGAGCGGACCTGGCTGGCGAATGCGGGAGTGGTGCATGCTGCGCGAGAGCCGGACAAACACACCACGGCGAGCGGCCGAGCGCGGGAAGCGCCCGGGTGGTTCTTCCGTGCGTGGCGGCGAGCGGCGTATCGTCACGGCGCTTTGCTATGATCTGGTCGGGTCGACCGATCTGATGCACGTGATGGATATCGAGGATTACCAGGAGCTGATGTCCGCCTTTCAGCTTGCCTCGAAGCAAGCCATCGCATCGCATTCCGGTGTGATGCAGCACGAGGCCGGCGACGGCGGTGTTGCGCTCTTCCCGATCGAACTCGAGGCGAAGGACGCCGCCTCGCTCGCAATCCGCGCGGGGCTCGGGATCGTCGAGGCGTGCAAGCGCGTCGGCCGCGAGGCAGGGCAGGACGATCTGCAGGTCCGCGTGGGCATCGCCACGTCCGTTGCCCTCGTTCTCGAAGGATCCCGCGAAGGCTGGACTCGCGAACCGGTCACAGGCGCGGCCCTTGCCATGGCTGCCCGGCTGCAGGCCATCACGGCGCCGAACAGCGTTCTGGTCTCCGAGGAGACACGCCATCTTGCAGGCAGATCCTATGCCTTCGTGTTTCAGGGCAGCAAGGAGCTCAAGGGCTTTGCAGCGCCTGAGAAAGTGTGGCGCGCGCTCGGCCATAAAGTGGGGGTGGACCGCTTCTATGCCTTCGGACGGATGGGCGGGCCGCTGATCAACCGTGAGAACGAACTGAATACCATCGGGAAGCTTTGGGATGGCGTTCTTGCGGGACAAGGCTCCGTGGTCCTGATCCAAGGGGACGCCGGCATCGGCAAATCGCGTCTTCTCAGGGAAATTCGCAGACGGACGCGCGCGAAGCGTTCCAAGCTTCTCTTCTTCCAATGCCTGCCCGGCGGTTTCCGCTCGACCCTTCATCCTCTCTTGAACAATCTCCCGGAGGCGGTGCCGGGGAGCGCAGGGCAGATGGGTCCGACGGCCGCCGCCGTGGCGGCGCTGTTCGAACGCAACGGCATCAGGGATGCGGAGGTCGTCGACGTCTTCTCCTACCTGCTTGGGGCGCAGGGTAGCCGTCTGCAGTCGAACGAAGATCCGAAGGCGATCCGCGAGAAGGCTCATCGAGCCCTGCTCCGTGCATTGGAAGCCGTGTGCCGACGCGGGCCGGCGGTGGTGGCTGTCGAGGACGTCCACTGGATCGATCCGACATCCGGTGACCTGCTTGGCGAAGCTGCGAGGATCATTGCAAAATTTCCCGTCTTGCTCGTTACCACGTCGCGCCCTTCCTATGCTTCGGAATGGCTCGACGCCGCCAATCCGACGCGGCTTGCGTTGCGGCCGCTCGATTCGGATGAAACCAGGCTGGCGATAAAGGCAAAATGGCCGGAGCACCGCCTGGCGTTGCTTCCCGATCTCTTCGACGCGACCGAACGGATATCCGGCGGCGTTCCGCTCTTCATCGAGGAGATCTGTCAATGGGTGTCGCAAAATGTCGAGCCCGACACGATGCGCCTGTCGGAGAGCGCCAACCCGTCGCATGTGTCGGCGTTCGAGTCGATATTGGAATCCCGCCTGCAGCAGTTGGGTACGGCCAGGGAGGTCGCGCGCGCGGCGGCAGTCGCGGGCACGCAGGTGACGCTGCCGCTGCTCCGGGCTCTTTTGCCGGATTTCGGCAAGAGCGCGCTTGCGAACGCAGCCGATACTCTCTGCGAGACGGGATTCCTGACGCGGATAAGGGTGCCGGGGCGGACCGCCTATGGCTTCCGGCATACGCTGATCCAGGAGACGATCTACAACGCCGTGCTGCGCAAGCAGCGGCAGGTGCTGCATCGGCGGCTCTTCACAGCGGTCAACCAAAATCGTGGCATGGCGCCCTGGATCGATACCGGTGCGCTTGCCGAGCATGCGGAAAGGGCGGGGCTTGTCGAAGACGCTGTCCCCTTGTTCATCGCCGCGGGAAAGGAGAGTTCGAGCCGGTCCGCAATGATAGAGGCGAGGCAATTTCTGGAGCATGCCCTGGATCTCTGCGGCCAAATGAGCGAGATCGACACTGCCGAACCTCTGAAGCTTTCGGCGTTTACGGCCCTCGGTCCGGTCGTGGCCGGTCTGGTAGGACTTAACTCGCCGCCGGCCCGGCGGTTATACGAGGAGGGCGTGGAAATTGCCCGCCGTCGTCCCTTGTCGGAACAGTCGAAGTGGTTTCCGATCTATTGGGGGTGGTGGTTCACCGGGTCCGATTTTCGGGTGATGCACGACCGTGCCCTGGAGGTGCGGTCGATGCTGTCGAAGGCCAACGAGCCGGAAATCCAGCTTCAGGTCAATCATTGCATCTGGGCGATCGATTTCAATCTCGGCCGCCACAGGGAAACGCAGGATGCGATCAAGGCCGGCCTGGCGCTCTATGACGAGAAGCGCGCCAAAGACAGCCGAACGGAGTTCGGCGGGCATGATGCGAAGGTCTGTGGCCTCGGCCAACTCGCACTCTCCCTATGGCTCACGGGGCGCACGAAGGCCTCGGACGCAGCGCTATCGAGAATGATCGCTTTCACGGACCGGATAGCGCATGCGCACAGCAAGGCACACTCCCTGGATACCGAAGCGGTGTCTGCTTTTTACCGGGACGATTTCGAAAGGCTCGCTGAGGTCTCGGCGCGAATGGCGGATTTCGCCAAGAGGCACAAGATGCAGTCCCTGTCCGGCCTGTCGCTTCTTTTCAGCGGGTGGGCCGAGGCGCACCGCACGAGCCTTGCGAGTGGCCATGCGAGATTTCAGAACGGTCTGTCGCTTCTGCGCGAACTTGGGGCGGTGGCGGATCTGCCGATCTATCTCTGCATGCACGCTACCTTGCTGGGCCTTGCCGGCAAGATCGAACCGGCGATCGAGGTCGTCAACGAAGCGATCGGCAGGGGGGAGGAAACCGGCCACGCCTATTGGCTGGCGGAGTTGCACCGGTGCCGCGCAATTCTGCGGGCGCGGGCAGGCGAGCGGAAGGATGCCGTCGCTGCAGATCTGCGGTGCGCCGTTGAAATCGCGGAAAGCCAGGGGGCGACGGCGCTCGCCAGGAGAGCGAGGCATTCGATGCGGGAGCTCGGCATTGTTATCGGGCGCTGAACGAAACGGTGCGAAATCGAACGACGGCGCACGCGCGGCCCTCGCTGATCTCCATGCCTCGATCGTTTCCGCGCGGAAGGCGCCCTTTTCGGATCGCCCGGTCGAGGGGAGCCTGGAGCGCTGTCTCGCCGCCCTGGCGCCACTCTGCCGCCGCGCCCGCATTACACGGCTGGGCGACCTGACGGGCCTCGATCGGCTCGGCCTGCCGGTGATGCAGGCCGTGCGACCCGCCGCGCTTTCAGAGGTCACATCTCTCGGACGGGGTCTGTCGAGGGCCGAGGCGGCAGTCGGCGCGCTGATGGAATCGCTCGAGCGTTACTTCGCCGAGGCCATTCCGACGGAGCGGACCTTTCTGGCGACGGCCGACCAACTCGAAGTCACCGACGGCCTTTTCGAAAACCTCGTGGTTCCCGAATGGCGCGGGAAATGGCGGCAAAGGACAATTGCCTGGATCGAAGGTATCGATGTCGTCGGCGGCTCGGCGCACCCGGTGCCGCTGGAGCTTGTGCATACGCGCTACAGCGAACCGCAGCCGGCCCATGACGGCGTCTTTCTGCGGACGACCACCGGGCTTGCCTGCCATACGAGCCCCCATGGTGCTTTCCTGCACGGATTATGGGAATGCCTTGAACGGGACGCGATCGCACGCGCATTCGGGACGCACGGCTTCTTCGACCGGTGGCGCATTGCGCCCTGCGGACTCGGCGACGGGGTGGATCATATCCGATCGCTCGCGGGCGCTCGCGGAATATCGTTTGCACTGTGGCTCGCTCCGTCGCCGGCGGCTGTTCCCGTCGTCTGGTGTCAGATGGTCGAGGCCGGGCTCGGGGAACCGATCCTTGCGTTGCCGACGGAAGGCTATGCCGCCGGGCCAAGCATCGAAATGGCGGCGGCAAGCGCAATGCTGGAAGCGCTTTCGGCCAGGGCAGGGGCGATCTCCGGCGCCCGTGACGACCAGACGAGGGAACATTACCGCAGGAGCACCGATGCCGCGGTGGCGAGGGCCCGCGAGCTCGTCCTCGCCGATGCGGCGCCGAAGCGCGGAGAGGCGACGTCCGCGACGATTCCGGACCCCGGTACATTGCTAGACCGGGTGGTCGAAGCCGGTCTTGGACCTGTGCTGGCCATTCCCGTGGGCGCCGACGAGGAGGCGGGCGTCCATTGCGTGCGAACCGTTCTTCCCGGAGCCTCTCCCTTTTTCGTTCTGCGATGAGTATGTGATGGCCGGCCGAGGCGACAATCCGATCCTGGTGTTTCTCGGTCCGACTCTTCGTCTTTCCGAGGCGGAGAAAGTCCTCGACGCGATTTATCTGCAGCCGGCCGCGCAGGGGGATGTCCTGCTTGCGGCACATGCCTTTCGCCCTCGGGCCATGATTCTGATCGACGGGCAGTTCGAGGACAGACCGGCTGTCCGGCACAAGGAAATTCTCTGGGCGATGGCGCAAGGGATCGTCTTCATCGGCGCCGGCAGCATGGGCGCACTCAGGGCCGCGGAGCTTGACGCTTTCGGCATGATCGGCGTTGGTCTCATCTACAGGTGGTATCGACGCTTCGGGCGTGGTCCTCTTTCCAGCCCTGTGCCCGACGATGCGGTCGCGGTACATTCGGGACCGCCGGAACTCGGCTTTCTGCCTTTGACGGATGCCCTTGTCGACCTGCAGCGAAGCTTTTCCGCGTGGTCGCGCCTCGGTGCTGTCAGCCCTTCGGAACGCGACCGTCTTACAGCTATCGCGAGAAACATGAACTTCCGGGAGCGCTCGCTTTCTGCGGTCTTGCAGGCCGCGGGCTGGGCTCAAGAGAGAAGCAGGGAACTGCGGCAGCAGATGATCGGACAGAAGAGGCACGACGCGATCCTGGCGCTCCAGCAAGCACCAACCCTTCTGGCGCAGCATAGCGGCACGCAGCAAGATGGCGACTGGATCGCGACGAACACCTTCCTCCGCGACCTGGAGGCTGGCGGCATTGACTCGAATTTGGTGAACACCTATAAATTGAAACCATAATTTAGGCATTTTTATTCCGGGGGGCAGTGTGCGATGCGTCTGCTTCGAGACGAAGCCCTCGGGTCCGGCGATTCACGCCTGGGCACGCGGTTCTGGATTTTCCCTCAGCCCCCCTTTATCCCGGGCTATGAAAAACCGGACCGCGTCTGGCTGCCGATACCGAGGGACGAGATCGGCGAAGGACCGAGCGACGCGACGATGTACGTCGTCGATCCGCTCGATGACAAGGAACCCTACGGCTTCGACCGGCTGCCGCCGTTCCACGGCGCCGCCCGTGCACCGGTGGGACCGGGTCCGGATCTGCATTTCGACAACCTGTCTCCCGACTCCCGGGCATTCCTTCCGGTTCATGCCTATGCGTGCGTGCATTTCGTTCTCAACATCTGGCAGAGTTATCTCGGCAGACCGGTCCGCTGGTTCTTCGACCAGACCTTTCCGCGGCTCGAGATCGTTGCCTTCGTGAACTGGGACAACGCCCAGGCAGGCTACGGCTTCCTGGAGCTTGGCTGTTCCGACATCGACGGAATAAGGCGGCCCTACGCGCTCAATTTCGACACCATCGCTCACGAAACCGGACATCTCATCTTTCTTTCGGAAACCGGTATCCCGACGGCTGTGTCGCGCGGAGACGACTTCTTCTCCTTTTCCGAGGCCTTTTCAGATCTGGTGTCGCTGATCTCGTTCCTGCACTTCGATTCCGCGATCGACAGGCTGCTCCGGCGGACGAAAGGGAACCTCCTGCTCTACAACGAGCTCAACCGCTTCGCCGAGACGAGTCCGGAAACCCAGATCCGTCTCGCCACGAATTTCCGCCGCATGTCGGAGGTTACGCGCGAAGTGCATGACCGCGCACTGCCATTCGTGGGGGCGATCTTCGATTCGGTCGTGGAACTCTATCACCGCGAGCTCGTGGCACGCGACTGCGCCGACATCCGGCTGCTCGATATCGACCTCCGGCATCTGGAGCAGGATGATTTCGACCGGTTCCGTGAGACGACGGCAGAGGCTTTCCGGATCAAGCCGATGATCTTCGGACTTGCGCTACGGTCGGCCCGCGACGCGGTGGGGCAGGCCCTTGCAGCTTCGCTGCGGTCGGTCAATCCGGACAACTTGCGGCTGGATCAGGCCGCGGCCGCTATCGTTGCGGCTGCCGATGGAACGGCCGCCGGAGTTCTGGAGGCGAATTTCGCATGGCGTGAAATCATCAGCTCGAGATAGGGGACAGAAAAGGAGAGGAAGATGAGCAATTGCAGCAGCCATCCCGGAGTGGGCAGAGAGCCGGACGGCCTGTCCGGACCAGTCTACGATACGTATAATCCGAGCGAAGTACGCCTCTACGGGCGACCGGCAACCCGAGAGGAGATATTCAAGATCACGGACGAGCAGATCCTGCAAAGAATCAAATCGTCGCTACGCGAAACTTCGCTTCGGGACGAAGACCTGAATACGCTCGTGAGAATAGTGAAGGAGGCGGCGATCGGAACGGTCGACAACGACGTTCTTGCCGGTATCTTAAAGCAGCAGATCGTCCTCGCCATATTCGATGATGAGCTGAAGTTCAGTCAGCTTCCGGTCAGCGTCAACATACCGGCGAAGAATTTCGAAAAGGGCGGCGAACGATATATCAAGAGCATCGGCGTGATATACGGCTATGCCTATGAGGGGCATTGCTACAAGTTGCCGAAGCCGCAGATCATGTATTTGCCGGAAGAGCCGCGAAAGATCCTCGGCGGGGATTGCGGATGCGACTGCGGATATGTTCCCGAACTCGGCTACGCCGTATGGCAGATCGACAAGCTCGAGCGCGTCATTGCGCTGGACGTCCGCTCCGACGACGTGAAGACCCTGGTGCTCGACGAGAACATGCCCGGCAGCCGGTCGCCCATGGCCTATGCGCAGACGATGGCGCTTGCTCCGCAACGGCATCGCGACTGAACATCGTTGGCCGAGCGGCGCCGGTGCTGCCTATTGCAGGCTGCCGTCGCCGCTTCTGTCGGCCGATTTGAAGTCGGCCATGACCCTGTTCAGGAACTCGGTTTGGCTGAGCTTCCCGTCGCGATTGGCGTCTGTCGCGGCAAACTGCTGCGCGTTCAGAACCTGCGCCACTTCTTCCGAGCGCAGACTTCCGTCCTTGTTCCTGTCCAGGTTCCCGAAGGCCGAGGTCATGAAGGCTTGGTATTCCGGCCGGTCGACGGCGCCGTTCCCGTCACGGTCCAGCCGATTCATCTGGCCCTGGTTCATGGCCATCGGCTGATCCTGCGCCGCCGCTGCAATCACCTGAGAAAGCGCGAACGCCACCACGAGGACTGGTCTTTTCATCACCCTGCTCCTTTGGGTCAGGTGCAGGTCAGGGCGCTGCCCGCTGCGCTGCCGAGTACGGCACCGCCGCCCACGGCCCAGAGCTGCCCGGTTCCCGAGCCGATGGTCGCGCCTGCCAGTCCACCGACGACCGCGCCACCGACGGTGCCCGCGATACAGCCGAACTCACCGGTCCGCCCCCCGGTCATCGAGGCGGTTTGGCAGCCGGATAAGGCGAGGCAGGCTGCGAGAGCGAGAGTGATCGTGCAATTCTTCATTTCTTCCTCCAAGCATTCCGCCCGTATGAAATACAGATCGTAGGAGGCGCCATTAAGTGGCGTCGAATGGAAAAGGACTTCCGAATATCTCCCTCGTAAGAAGAGGGTTCTTCTGTTCCATTGGAAGCTGCCTCTCGGCAAAACGCGCGGTCCATCTGAAAAGACGTGCGGACTGCCGGTAAATACTACCGCTGCCTATGAGTGAAAACAACTCTCGGGCCAGTTGATCACCGATCACCAATGGCAACATATGATGTCGGCCGTGATTGTGAGCTGGTCATTTTCCGTTTGGGGGCGGCTCGCCGGGTGAAGAACCACCTGTGAAGAGCTCAGTGACCGTTGATCTTGTGCGGACTGCTGACCGAGAGGATGAAGAAGGGCTCGTCGCCCTTGAGCGGCTTCAGCTTCTGCTGGCAGTTCCACGCCTCCTGGAAGCTGTCGCGCGTCAGCAGCTTGCGGTACCGCGCGGTCGCCGACATGCATTGCATCAGCGTGCTTTGCAGGCCCTCCAGTGCGGCATGAGCATAGATTTCGCCGTCCAGAGCGAAAAGCTGCGCCGCAAGCGAGGTGCTTTCGAAGAGGATGTCGCCCTCGCTATCGAGCCTGTCCGCGGTGATGAAGTCCTGGCGCAGGGGAATGCCTTCGCCGTCGTGGGAAAGCGTGACCCGGATTCCCGGCGCAGGCGCGTCATGCCAGGCGAGCGCGATGGAGAATGCTAGCGCCTGATTGCCGGAAGCCGGCTCACGGCCGCCGTCGGACGCGCTTGCCTTCGCAAGCGTTCCATGTCGAAGCGCCGCCTCGCGCAACTGGGCGGCAAATCGCCCGGTGCTCTTGTGCTGCGGGCCGGTAACGCTGATGCTGACGGAGGGAAGCCCCCGGACCGCGGCCATCGGACCATTGACGAGCTTGGCCTCGGCATCGATGTCGAGCGACATTTCCGATTCCGGCAGAGGAGCAAAAAGGAGAAGCGGCAGCACCGTGAGCACGGCCCAGGGAGAGGAGAAGGGGGCGGGCTGCCAGGGCGGCCTGCGCCCGGACTGCCGGCTGCGGGCGCCCGCGGTATCGTGACCTGAAGCCACAGGCACACTGGACGACTGCCGGCGATACTCCGGCACATAGGTCCCCTTTGGCATGACGATCTGCCATTCTTCGTCGGCGCCGTCCGTTTCGTAAAAGGCCTTGAGCAGCTTGCGCAGCTTGCCGGCATGGACGCGGACAAGCGGATCGCTGTCCGCATCGAAGGTCTGACTGCGTCCGAAAACATCGATGGCGATCGAGTAGCCCTTCAACTGGGCGCCTTCACCGAGCATCTCCTTTTCCACCACATAGGCGAGAAACGCGCGCAGCCGCTCGGAGCGCTGAAAGCCATTGCTGTCGAGAATCCGGGCGAGCGCTCGCCGGATCGTCTCGTTGCATGGCCTTTCGGCTGGCGTCATCGATGGCTCCAAGAGAAGATGCGGCTCAATGCCGGATAAATGTTTTAGAACATAAGCAACCTTAACCTGATTCGAAACTTAGGCCCAAAGATGGTGGTTGTCAGGCCGCGCGTCGGAAAGTGCGCGTTTTTCCAGCTGAGCAGCAGAAATGCATCGATTCGCGGGCGCGCGCGACCGTCACCTGCGCGGTCCTCTATGGACGGGCAGCGACGGTCCCTAAGACGGCCGGATCATCCGCCGCTGCTATATTCGAGCTTCGGGTACCAGTCGGCACCCCGGCCTTCGGGCGTGGTGTCGAGCAGGGTCCATAACGGGTCGGGATCGGGTGCGCCGCGCGGGTCCTGGCCCGGATCGGCCATCTCGCCGCTGATCTCCGCACTCCAGAAATGCCGGATCGTTCCGTCTCTCCGCGTGAAGACCGTGTAGCCCGGAACGTCCTCATCCTCGGCACTGACATAGTCTCGGGTGAAGGCGCCGTCGCTATCGGAATAGACCTTCAATTGCGTCCAGCCGCGGGCCTTCTTTGCAGCGAGCAGTCTCTCCACCGGCGAACGGGCGACCATGGCGAGTGCCACGCGCTGTTCGATATCGGGCACCTTGCCTTCCCAGCCGGCCATCAGGGAGGTGCACATGGGGCAGGGCCTTTCGCGCTGCGGTCCGAACATATAGCTGTAGATGATGAGGGTATTCTTGTCGCCGAAGAGATCGGCAAGTGTAACGGGTCCGTTCTCACTCTCGAAACGATAGGTCTTGGTCACTTCGCCGCCCGGCGGCAGTCGCCTGCGCAGCTCCGAAACCCGCTCGATGTGGCGCCTCAATTCGATCTCCTCGGCGAGAAGCGCATTACGCGCCCGGCGGTAGTCGGCACTTTCGTTGGGAAAGCGGGCGCGGTTTCGCGCTGCCAGCTCCTTAGCGGCGATCGGCGTCGTCTGCATGGTCATGTCTCACTCCTCCGGTTCGATATGGTGCACTCGGCGATTAAGTTGATATCAACGTATCTGACCGCTGTCAAAGAGGCGCGCTGCGCAGAACCGCGAATGAGCGATTCCTGTTTCCTGAAAACTGCGGTAGAACAGCGGCGTAGCCATCATTCGGCCCCTTGTGCAAATTGGGGCGTCTCGTCTGAAAGTTCCGATATGCCTGCAAAGCTCTCCGTAAATCTCAATGCCATCGCCATGCTGCGCAACCGGCGTGATCTCCCCTGGCCATCCGTGACCGGCCTTGGTCGCACCGCCCTGCAGGCGGGGGCGAGCGGACTGACCGTTCACCCGCGTCCGGACCAGCGGCATATCCGCTTTTCCGATCTCCAGCCGATCCGCGACCTGATCGACGACGAGTTTCCGGCTGCGGAATTCAACATGGAGGGCTTTCCGAACGAGGCGTTTCTCGAACTGGTCGAGCGGCACGAACCGGAACAGGTGACGCTGGTGCCGGACGATCCGGCGCAGGCGACCTCCGACCATGGATGGGATTTTCGCAAGAGCCATAACCTGCTCGGCAACGTCGTCGGGCGGCTGAAGAAGAGAGGTTTCCGCGTCTCGCTGTTTGCCGACGGCATACCCGACCCGGAGGCGCTGAAGCTTGCGAAGGAGACCGGGGCCGACCGCATAGAACTCTATACCGGACCCTATGGCGGCTGTTACGACGATCCGGAGAAAGCGGAGCGGATCGCGATCGAGCTGGGCCGCACTGCGGAGATCGCGATCGGCCTTGGCCTGGCCGTCAATGCCGGCCACGACCTGACCGTCGCCAACCTGCCGTTGCTCGTCGAACACATTCCCGAACTCGCCGAAGTCTCGATCGGACACGGGCTGACGGCCGATGCGCTCGAATATGGAATGGCCGAGACCGTACGACGCTTCCGCCGGGCCTGCGGCGAGACGGCTTAACGCGACGGATTCATAGCTCGGCGCGCCTCCTGCGTTGCGCGCCGCTTTGACGAGGGACTTCCGCGCGCGCCCATTTTGAAATGAAGCTGCGCACCGAGTGCCGGCAGTTCTCTCTATCAGGACGATCTTGCGCGCTATCCCGCGTCCATGCAATATCCATACATTGCAAGAACTCGAAAGGCTCCGAAGGCCGTGGATCGCGTGGAGGTTTCCTGGGTGCCGGCCCTCGGCAGGGCGGGAGGGCCGCTGTATCTCGCAATTGCCGACGAGATCGCCGCGGACATCGCGGCGGGCCGGCTGCAGGATGGAGTGCGCCTGCCGCCGCAGCGCGCTCTGGCGGCCGCGCTCGGCATCGACTTTACAACCGTCAGCCGAGCCTACAACGAAGCGCGCCGGCGCGGCCTGGTCGAAGGTCGCGTGGGGCAGGGTACCTATGTCACGGCTCGGCGGAGGAGCGCGGTACGTCCCTCCTCGGGCGGTCTGGCGGGCGGCCCACTGGGCAGTCTCGTCGACATGAGCATGAACCTGCCGCCGCTCTTCGACGACCCGGCTCTGTCGGAGAAGATGTGGGCGGATGTTGCGGCTCTCGATCAGCGTGGTCCCGAACTGCTGATGCGCTATCAGCCTGTCGGCGGCGCGGAGCGGGACAGGGCTGCGGGTGCGGCCTGGCTCAAGCCGCGGCTCGGCGATCTTCAAGCCGATCGGTTGGTCGTCTGTACAGGAGCGCAAGGGGCTCTGCTTGCGAGCGTTGGGATGCTGGCGACGAAGGGCGACAGGATCTGCGCCGAGGCGCTTACCTATCCCGGCCTCCGCTCACTGGCGGCGCATATGGGTATCGAACTCGTGAGCGTCGGGATCGACCGCAACGGGATATTGCCTGACGCCTTCGAGGAGGCGTGCGCCCGGTACAAGCCGAAGGCTCTTTACTGCAATCCGACCCTTCACAATCCGACGACCTCGACGCTTCCGCTCGAACGCCGCGAGGCGATCGTGGCGATCGCACGCCGCCATGGCGTGGTCGTAATCGAGGACGACGCCTACGGCGCATTGCCCGCGAACCCCGTTCCCCCACTGGCCGCGCTCGCGCCGGACCTCGTCTTTCACATAGCAGGCCTTTCCAAGTGCCTCTCGCCGGCGCTCCGCATCGCCTATCTGGCCGCGCCTGACCGATCGGCGGCCGTCCGCCTCGAAGGGGCGATTCGAGCGACAGTCGGCATGACGTCTCCGCTTTCGGCGGCCATCGCCACGCGCTGGCTGGAGGAGGGAACGGCGCAGGCGGTCCTGGCAGCGATCCGCACGGAAGCCGGCGCGCGCCAGCGGATCGCGATCAAGAGCCTCGGTGGTGCCGATCTTCTCGCCGATCGCGAGGGTTTTCATCTTTGGCTGAAGCTGCCTTCCCGGTGGAGCCGCGGCGAGTTCACGGCGCAACTGCGAACGGCCGGGATCGGCGTCGTCGCCAGCGATGCCTTCGCGATCTCCGACCCACCGGAAGCCGTCCGGCTCGGTCTCGGCGCTGCGCGGACACGCGATGAACTGCGGCATAGCCTGGACGTCATCGCCGGTCTGCTCGCTCAGTCCCCAGCGGCCCATAACCTCATCGTTTAAAGGTGATACTCCTGTGCGAAGGTGCTGCGTGGAATTGCCGCGCCCCTGAATGCATACAATTTATTGTTCTTGTATGGTTTGTATGTCATGTCTTTTTGGTCGCCCAAGCGGGTGGTGCCCGGTCGGCGGGAACGTCTCGCAAGGTTGCGGGTTTGCGGGGCACGCAGAAGACTGAAAGGAAGAACGATGCCGGATCAAGAGTGGCCGCCTCTATCGCCGCTGCATACGGGATTGCGCGGTCGCTGCCCCCGTTGCGGCCAGGGGCATATGTTCGATGGCTTCCTGAAGCTCAGGCGAGGATGCGAAGTCTGCGGGCTGGACTATTCCTTCGCCGATCCCGCGGACGGGCCTGCTTTCTTCGTCATCTGCTTTGCCTGCGTGCCGAGCGTTTTTCTCGGCGTGTGGCTGGAGGTGCAATACAACGCACCCCTTTGGGTCCATCTCCTGGTCACCGGGCCGTTCATGCTCCTGACCTGCATTCCGCCGTTGAGGCCGCTAAAGGGGTGGTTGGTGGCGAGCCAGTATTTCTACAAGGCCGAGGAGGGCAGGGTGGCTCGCCGGGCCGCAGCCGCGGCGCCGGAGAATTCGAGCGAGACCGCCCTGCGCTGAACGCCGACCTCGGTCACTACCCTCGAATCAGCCCAGAAAAGGCCCGGTCGTTTTGCCGGGCCTCCTGCGACCTATGATCAGTGGGCGAGCGCCGCCCTATTCGCCTCCAGGAAGGAGGCAAGGTCGATGGGGTGCCTGCCGGTAAGGCCGGCGGTGTCGTCGGTTACGATGTCGAAATGTCCTTTGCGGGTATTGGCGTCGAAGGAGACGAGGATCGGAACGAAGAAGTCCGGCAGACCCGCATTCTTGAGACCGCCGGCCAGTGCTTCGTCAGAGACATGGACGACCTCGAGCTTCTTGCCCGTGGCTTTGGCAACAAGGGCGGCGATCTCGCCGGTTGTGAGAGCCTGCGTTCCGGTCAGGGTGTAAGTGCGGCTTTCCGCCGAGTCCGACTGGAGAGCGGAAGCGGCGGCCGCGGCAAGGTCACGGCGCCCGATGTGGGAAATCCGGCCATCGCCGGCGGAGGAGAACCATTGTCCTGCCGCGAGTGCGTGCGGGAGCGACAGGAGGAGGTTTTCCATGTACCAGGCGTTACGCAGAATCGTGTAGGGAATCCCCGTCGCCTTGATGGCTTCTTCGGTGCCGAGATGGTCGGACGCGAAAGGGATCACCGACGCTTCCGGCTGCGGCATCGACGTATAGAGGATGTGCTTCACCGCCGCCTTCCTTGCCGCCTCGACGGCGGCAAGGTGCTGCTTCAGACGCTTGCCCGGTTCGTTGAGAACATCCGTCGAAATGATGAGTATTCGGTCGGCGCCGGCGAAGGCCCGCTCGAGCGAAGCCGCATCGTCGAAATCGGCGGCACGGGTCTCCACGCCCTTCGCTGCGTAGTCCGCCAGTTTGGCAATGTCCCGGCTGGTGGCGATAATATCGGCCGGCTTCGTCTTGCCGGATGCCAGGAGGGCATCGAGCACGAGTTTGCCGAACTGGCCGGCGGCGCCGGTTACGAGCAGTCTTCCAGACATGATTTTCCTTTCTTTTCCACTTTAGCGCGTTGTTCAGCATGTCCTGTCGACATGAGCTCATGCCGAAAGCTGGTCTCTTTTTGAGAGTTGCTCTTATCCCGTGATCTGCTAAGAGCTGTAAAGAAGGCAGTTTTTTCTGCCGTGGTTACGGAAAGGGTACCGCCATGACCAGGGCGTCGGGCACGTTGAAGGGCGAGCGGGTGGCAGTCGTCTGCGGCATGCCTGTGGACATCGACAATTGTCCGGTGCGGGACGTGATGGACAATATCGGCGGTAAGTGGAACTCGCTGATGATTCTGTCGCTCGCCGACGGTCCCTTGCGGTTCTCGCAGCTCAGGCGGCTCATCCCGGACATTTCACAGCGTATGCTGACCCAGACGCTGCGGGATCTGCAGCGTGATGGCTATCTGCGCCGTACCGTCTACCCGACGCAGCCCCCGAGCGTGGAATACAGCCTCACGGATCTCGGCCGCTCATTCCTTGCCGTGCTAAGGGTCTTCGTCGACTGGTCGCTCGAAAACCACCAGGCTATCCGACAGGCGCGGGCGGAGTACGACGACGCGCAATAGGCGGATTGTCGCCACAGGCCTGTGGTATCGCCACGCTCATGGCAATCGGCATTGCAATCGGCGTAGGTGTTGGCGCAGCCGTGGGATCCGCGCTCGACAATGTCGCGCTGGGCATCACGATCGGCATCGCTCTCGGTGCTGCGCTGGGCCTCCTATATCAGCGCCGTTAGGCAGGCAGCTTACTGCCGGTCGCGAAGCGAGAATTCGACCGCCGCCTCGGCGTGGATGGCGGTGGAATCGAAGCCCGGGAGCGGCAAATCGGCCGGATCGAGAAGGAGGCAGATTTCGGTGCAGCCGAGAATGACGGCGTCCGCACCTTCCGCCTTTGCTTTCTCGATGAGCCCGATCACTGCCGAGCGCGAGGCGTTCAGCACCTGGCCGGCGCAGAGCTCGTCGAAAATCACGTTGTGCGTCAGTGTCCGCCCGTCGGGATCCGGTACCATCAGGTCGATATCATGTGTCTTCATGCGCTCGGCATAGAAGCCTTGTTCCATCGTGTAGCGTGTGGCGAGCAACAGGGGCTTGCGGCTGCCGGCGGCTTTCAGGCGCAGTGCCGTTTCGTCGATGATGTTGATCAACGGGACGTCGACCGAGGCATGCACCGCGTCGGCAATGAGGTGCATTGTGTTGCTGCAGATCAGGATGCAGTCCGCGCCGCCGGCGACGAGCCCGCGGGCAACATCGGAGAGAAGCAGGGCGGCGTCGTCCCAATGGCCGGCTCTCTGCAGGTCCACGATCCGCTGGAAGTCGACGGAATGCAGAAGCACTTCCGCCGAATGTAATTTGCCACGTCGCCTGCGCACGGCCTCGTTGACCAGGCGATAGTAGACCGCCGAGCTTTCGAAGCTCATGCCGCCGATGAGGCCGATTTTCCGCATTTCCATCGTCTCGTTCCCTGCTGCTGTCCTGTGGCCGGTCGGGAACGCTTCGCCACGTTCCCCGTTCCATTGCTAGATTATCGTGCGGGCCCGGTCGCATGTGTTTGCTTTGATCGGCGCTTGGCCAAATTTTAGCAAGCCGTTTGCGCCAAATCCGAATGTTCCGAAAAATTTCGGCGCACTCTATGGCAAGAGCAAGGAGTCGGAGCGTGCTTGACGAGAGAGACCGGAAGCTGCTCATGCTTCTGCAGCAGGATGCGAGCGTCGCCATGGGCGACCTTGCCGAGAGGGTGAGTCTTTCGCTTTCCGCCTGCTCGCGGCGCATCCAGCGGCTGGAGGAGGCGGGCTATGTGACCCGGCGCATCGTCGTACTCGACCGGGAAAGGATGGGCGTGCCGACCACGGTTTTTGCGCTGATCAAGACGGCGCATCACTCCGACGACTGGATCGAAAAGTTCCGCAGGGCGATCAGCGACATTCCGGAGATCGTCGAGGCGCACCGGCTGACCGGGAATTACGATTACATCGTCAAGGTGGTTCTGCCGAGGGTCGAACATTACGACGTCGTCTACAAGCAGATCGTGCGGAAGGTGGAGCTTTTCGACGTTTCCGCGTCGATTTCGATGGAAGTTCTGAAAAGTGGTACCGCAGTGCCCGTCGGCTATGCGGAGTAGGGCCGCCGAAAAATCACGCGAAGACCATCCGCGGATGCAATGCAGCCATGCCGGGCGAAGGCTTGCGCTCCGGCTTGTGGAGTTGAACAGTCTTGCCAGCCAGAGCGGGATGAGGAACAGGACGGAAGACCATGCAGGAAAGACATCATGTCGTCGTGGTCGGCGGAGGTTTCGGCGGGCTGCAACTCGTCAACGACCTCAAGGGTGCGCCGGTCAAGGTCACGCTGATCGACCGGCGCAATCATCACCTCTTCCAGCCGCTGCTTTACCAGGTGGCGACCACGGTGCTTGCGACTTCGGAGATCGCATGGCCGATCCGCCGGCTCTACCGCGACCGACAGGAGGTGACGACGGTGCTCGGCGAGGTGGCGGGCGTCGATACGATTGCGAAGGAAGTGACGCTCGCGCATGGGCAATCGGTCCCCTACGACACGTTGGTGTTGGCGACCGGCGCAACGCACGCCTATTTCGGCCACGATGAATGGGCGGCGGTCGCGCCCGGGCTCAAGACACTGGAGGATGCGACGACCATTCGCCGCCGCGTGCTCATCGCCTTCGAGCAGGCGGAGGTGGAGGAGGACCCCGCCAGGCGCGATGCGCTGCTGACGTTCACGATCATCGGCGCAGGACCGACGGGAGTCGAGCTTGCGGGCATCATCGCCGAAATGGCCCATAGAACGCTGCCCGGCGAGTTCCGCCGGATCGATACGCGTTTGGCCCGCGTGGTGCTCGTCGAAGCCGGCCCGCGCATTCTTCCCGCCTTCAGCGAGGAGCTTTCCGCCTATGCTTCCCGCGAACTGGAGAAGCTTGGCGTCGAGGTGCTGACGGGCACGCCGGTGACCGACTGCACCGATGAGGGGGTCACGATAGGCGAGAGCTTCGTTCCGAGCCGGACGCTCGTCTGGGCGGCGGGGGTCCAGGCCTCACCTGCAGCCAGATGGCTCGGCGCCGACGCGGACCGCGCCGGCCGCGTTAAGGTCGGGCCCGATCTGACCGCGCCGCACCGCCCGGACATCTTCGTCATCGGCGATACGGCATCGGTCATCCAGGAAGACGGCAAGCCGGTGCCCGGCATCGCGCCCGCGGCCAAGCAGCAGGGAGCCTACGTCGCCCAGGTGATCCGTGGCCGGCTCACGGGCTCGCCGGCGCCGGGGCCGTTCCGCTACCGGCACCAGGGAAGCCTGGCCACCATCGGCAAGCGCGCGGCGATCATCGATTTCGGCCGGATCAAGCTCAGGGGATCGCTCGCCTGGTGGATCTGGGGCATTGCCCACATCTACTTCCTGATCGGTACCCGCAGCCGCTTTGCCGTGGCCTGGAGCTGGCTATGGACCTATCTGAGCGGCCAGCACAGCGCCCGACTGATCACGCAGAAGGATACGCTTCGGGAGGAGAGGTGACCGCGGGAGCGGATCTTCCACCTATTGCCAAGGCCGGACGAAAATCGGACAGTCCCGTGAAACGACAGTTTCATGAGAGTGCCGATGGCTGCCAAAGAACGATCCTTCCTCGCTCGTGTCCGCGAGATTCTGCCGGAGCTGCACCCGGCCGAGCGGCGGCTTGGCGATTTCCTCTGTGATTTTCCGGGGGAAGTAGCGAGCTATTCCGCGCAGGAGCTTGCGGCTTTGGCCCATGTGTCGAAGGCGACCGTGTCGCGCTTCGTTCAGCGTCTCGGCTATGAAAACTACGAGGAAGCGCGGCGGCACGCGCGCGCGGACAAGCAGACTGGGTCGCGCCTCTTTCTGGCGACCGCCACCGACGCCGACGGCCGGCAATCGGTCGCAGCGCATGTCGCCCAGGGCGTCGCCAATCTCGAAGCCACGTTCCTCGCGATCGGCGAGGCTGAGATCGATGCGGCTGCCACAGCCATCCTGGAGGCCCGCAAGGTGTGGGTCATCGGCTTTCGCGCCAGCCATTCCTTCGCGACCTATCTGCAATGGCAGCTCACGCAGGTGATCGAAAACATCGCTGCCATTCCCGGAGGCGGGCAGACGCTCGGCGAGCACCTGGTCAGCATCGGTCCCGACGACGTCGTCGTTCTCTTCGGCCTGCGGCGCCGCGTCGCTCTGATGGAGCAACTCATGGCGCAGGTGGAAAGAACCCAGGCGAAGTTGCTCTACATCACCGATGAAGGCGTGCCTCTCCTGAGCCGTGCGGCTTGGCACTTCCGTTGCCAGACGCTGGCGCCGGGACCGCTTTTCAACCACGTGTCGGTGATGGCGCTCTGCCATCTCCTGACCACGCGCTGCATCGAGACCGCAGGCGTGGCCGGCCGGAACCGGCTGCGTGGTATCGAGGCACTGAACGACACGCTGGAAGAGCTGTGAGTCCGCTGAATGCAGGCCGCGACGGCTTATCTCGCCGTCGATAGGGCTCTGGCTGGAACGCCTTGCGTGTGGATCCTCGGGTCAAGCCCGAGGATGACGACCGGGTCAAGCCCGAGGATGACGACCGGGTCAAGCCCGAGGATGAAAGGATGTTTCGATAAATTGCCGCGACGAGCGTCCCCCCCTGGCTGATATGAACCGTGCACGGGCCTCGCTGCGCCGGTTTCATGCGTCAACCCCTCAGCCAGTCATCCTCGGGCTTGACCCGAGGATCCAGCCACGAGCCACCAAGGCAGCGCGACCAAGCCCGTCAAGGCGCCGCGTCGGGGACTGCCGGGAGGGGCAGGAAGCTCTCTCCGTCGCCCCTGTGGATTCGGGGCTATGAAACTGTAGTTTCTTGGTGTATGATTGAGAAACTAAGTTTTCACGCTCGTTCAACCACAAGGGGAACAACAATGGCAGCGGAAAATATGGTGCCGACCGGCGGGAGTTCGCCGGTCATTCGACAACTGGAATCGGCTTTCACCAAAATCGGCGTTACCGGCGCGCACAAGCAGATCCTCGCCCTTGTCCTGATCGGTTGCCTGTTCGACAGCTTCGAGCAGAACACGATCGGCGTCGCCGGCCCCATTCTCAAGGAGCACTGGGGTCTCACCGGCACGGATATCGGATTTCTCAACACGATCACCTTCGGCAGCGCCGCCATCGGGCGACTGCTGTCGGGCATTCTCGGCGACCGCTACGGTCGGCGGGTCATGCTGACGATCAATCTCCTGCTCTTCACCATCGGCTCGGCGGCCTGCGCGATGGCGCCGAACTTCACCATGCTTTGTTTTGCCCGCGCGATCGTCGGCTTCGGCGTCGGCGGCGAAATCTCGACGGCGGTGACGATGCTCTCCGAATTCTGCTCGCCCAAGTTTCGCGGCACGGCTGCAGGCCTCGTGAATGTCGGCGCCGGTGGCTTCGGCAATTTCCTGGCGCCGGCATTCGGTCTGCTGATATTCACGCTTTTCCCCGGAGAGAACAGCTGGCGCTGGCTATTCGCATCGCTGGCGCTGCCGGCACTTCTGGTCGTCTTCTATCGCCGCTTTGTACCCGAGACGCCGCGGTTCCTCGCCTCGAAGAACAGGATCGGCGAGGCGAACAAGGTGCTGTCCATCCTGGCCTCAGGCTCGCTCAAATCGCGCAATCTCGTGGTGCACGAATACCTGACGACAGACCATATGACGGACGAGGCACCCGAGAAGAGCGACTGGCGGGAACTCTTCCGCGCACCCTTCATCGGGCGGACCATACCGGTAGCGATCGCCATTCTCATGAGCTATGGCGCGCAATTGTCGGTCCTGACGCTGATGCCCGTCATCTTCGTGTCGATGGGCTATACGCTCTCCGGCAGCCTGCTCTACAGCATGATCATCCAGAGCGGCAGCGTCCTCGGTGCGATCGCCGCTTCGATGTTCGGCTACTATCTGCCGCGCAAGAAGGTGCTGACCGTGGGGGCGGCGCTCGCGTGCCTTGCGGCGGTGTCGATCGTCACTCTCGGCACCAATATTTACCTCGTTCTCCTGTTCGGAGCCATCTTCCAGTTCTTCGTCCTGCTCCTCAACACGTCGATCTGGATCTATGCGCCGGAACTGTTCCCGACGAGAATCCGTGCCTTCGGGGTGGCCCTCATCCTGGCAACGGGATCGGCGGCCGGCTCGTTCGTGCCCACGATTTCCGGCATGCTGTTCGACAGCTACGGAATGGTCGGCGTCTTCGGGCTTGCTGCGGGGATGTATGCGGTCTTCGCATTCTGCATCCAGCTCGGCCCGGAAACCTACGGCCGGTCGATGGAGGATCTCTCGCAACCGGCGGAGGCCGATCAGCCCAAAGTCGCGCAGCAGCAGGGGCCAGTCGCCGCGGAGCTCAGAACGTGAGCTCCCATCTCCTGCTGATCAACCCGAACAGCTCGCAGGCGACGAGCGAGATGATGGTCTCCATCGCGCAGAAGGCCGCGAATGGGCGCCTGGCCGTGGCAAGCGCCACGGCCAGGCGCAGTCCCCGGATGATCCTGAAGCCGGACGAACTGGCGGCCGCCGCCGACGAGGTGGTGGAAATCGGCACCAGACACGAGCCGGGCTGCCTCGGGATCATCGTCAGTGCTTTTGGCGATCCCGGCCTTGCCCTGCTTCGGGAGCGTGTCGGTATCCCGGTCGTCGGCATCTGCGAAGCTTCGATGCTGGAGGCTTCCCGGGATGGACGACGGTTCGGCGTTGCAACCACGACGCCCGACCTCGCGGATGCGATCGCCGAGCGGGCACGGCATCTGGGGCTTTCGCATCTCTACTCCGGCATCCGCTGTACGCCCGGCGATCCGCTCGCCGTTGCCGGAGACGAGGAGCGTCTGCGGACCTCGCTTTGGCACGCAGTTCGCGCCTCCGTCGACCTTGATGGGGCAGAGGCAGTCATCATCGGCGGCGGTCCGCTAGGACAGGCCGCCGAGCAACTGCAGCCGCTATTCGATGTGCCCGTCATCGGCCCGATACCGTCCGCCGTAATGCGGGTACTCGGGCTGTTGCAGGTCGATGCCTGAGCGCAATTTCCGCGCGGAAACTTGGAAACCGTCACGTTTCATGATCATAATTTGATCCAACCCGGATCGTTCCGCTGTCTCGTTGGAACATCGAAGCGATCCGGCTCCTCCCGGCAGTCTAAAAATCACCGTGATCAGGGAAGCGGATATTCGATGTCTTCCGCCGAAACGCCCGAAATCAGTACAGCCCTCGTCGAACAATTGATTTCCGAACAGTTTCCGCAATGGGCGGACCTGCCGATAAGGCCGGTCGAGTTCGGTGGGTGGGACAACAGGACCTTTCACCTCGGCGACGATATGAGCGTGCGGTTGCCGAGCGCCGCCCATTACGCGCTTCAGGTGGAAAAGGAGCAGCACTGGCTGCCTCGACTTGCACCGCACCTGCCGTTGCGTATTCCTGTGCCTTTAGCCATTGGGCGGCCGGGCAGGGGCTATCCGTGGCATTGGTCCGTCTATCGCTGGCTCCGGGGCGAGACCGCGACCCATGCGCCCATCGCCGATCTCGCCAGTTTTGCGACGACGCTCGGTGAATTCCTGGCTGCGCTGCAACGGATCGACGCGTGGAGCGGTCCGCCGCCCGGGCAACACAATTTCTACCGAGGCGGTCCTTTGGCCGTCTACGACCACGAAACGCGCCGGGCATTCGAAGCGCTCGAGGGCACGATCGACGTTGCCGCCGCACGTGTGGTGTGGGAGGCGGCGCTTGCCTCCGCATGGAACGATGATCCCGTCTGGTTCCATGGCGATGTCGCCTCGGGCAACCTCTTGGTCGAAAACGGCCGCTTGAGCGCCGTGATCGATTTCGGCACGTCCGGCGTTGGCGATCCGGCTTGCGACCTGTCGATCTCCTGGACGATGTTCGATGAAACAAGCCGCGCCGCATTCCGGGACGCCCTTCCGCTCGACGAAGAGACCTGGGCGCGTGGCCGTGGATGGACCTTGTGGAAGGCGCTGATCGTTGCCGCCGAGATGCCGGGCACCGATCGACTGGAAATCGAAAAATCGCGGCGGGTCATCGATGCGCTTCTGTCGGATCATCGCCGCTATGGGTAGCGAATTTTAATCCCGCGTCCTGTTGCCGATGCGGTTCAACCGGAAACGCGCGCGGTGGACTGACCGCACCACGACTGTGGCTGCCCGGTTCGCTTTCTGGCGAGCCCCTCCGATATGAGGATGTCTCCGAGGGACCTGCCGTTCCTGACGACGAGCCGCCGCTTGCCCGGCTCGTCGCCGGGGCTGGTTTCGGATGCAACGAGGGCGAAGTTTCCGGAATTCAGCAACTCGCGCAATCGTGCCTTGGCATAAGAGCCGCGCGACCGTTCCTCGTCGCATTTCGCGAGCTTCGTTTCCGGCGCGTCTATATCGGCGATGAGAATCCTCTGGCCCTGGTACAGGAAGGTATCGCCGTCGAGAACGCAGTTATCGTGGCGGATGCCGCAAAAATAAAAGGTGCCGCTCTCGGCCGGGCGCAGACTCGCCTGTTCGAGAGACTGCCTAACCGGTAGTTCAACGGGTGCAGGCGGGATCAATGCGGTCTTCGGCGCTATCGACCCGGTCTGCTCCTTCGGACGGAAAGGGATCGGAATGGTCGCCAGTTCCACCTTCTTTGGTGGTTTCTTCTCGGCCGGCTTCTTCGCCTGCGCTCTTTTCTCGGCCGGTTTCTCGGCGTGCGAAAGCAGTGCCGTCAGCTTCGATGCGCCGGGCAGATGGCCGAACTCCCCCCGATGCTCGTAGGCCACAATCCCGCCGACGATGACTGCGGCCGCCAGATACCAGCGGCCCATACCGCTCCGGCTGCTCTTGCGGGCCGTACTGCGCTTTCGTCTTTTGGAATTTGTCTTGGTCATGGGATTCGGTCCTCGATTGCGGCGGCATTATCGGGACCAGGGGTTAGTGAAAGGTTGTCGTAGCTGCGCGGGTCAAATCATTTCAGGTTCTGCACTCTTCCCGATCCCGCCCTGACTACAGCGCTCAAGAAGGGAAGGGCGGCACCTGCGGGAGCCGCCCTTCAAGAGTTACCGTTGACGTTGCTGGACAAGCGCCCCGGCTTGTCACTTTCCCAGTCTGACCGTAAGCCGTCAACGGTCGTGATCACTCTTCTTGCTGATGCCAGGGACTTCCGTCACCGCGGCGATTGCCGCGGCTGCTTACTTGTCGCCCTTGGCTTTTCCGCCCTTGTCCTTCCCGCCTTTGCCTCGGCCGTCTTGATCGCCCTTATTGTTGTCCTGGTGGCCCTTACCGCCGTCCTGGTTACCCTTGCCGCCGTCCTGGTTGCCCTTGTCGTTGTCCTGGTGGCCCTTGCCCCCGTCCTGGCCACCCTTTCCGTTATCCTGGTGGCCTTTGCCGCCGTCCTGGTTACCCTTGCCATTATCTTGGTCACCCTTGCCGGGATCCTGACCACCGCCGCCGTTGTCGCCGCCGCCGCCGCCACCGCCGTTGTCGCCGCCGCCGCCACCGCCGTTGTCGCCGCCGCCACCGCCACCGCCATTGTCGCCGCCGCCGCCACCGCCGTTGTCGCCGCCGCCACCGCCATTGTCGCCGCCGCCGCCACCGCCGCCACCGCCGCCGCCGCCGCCGCCACCGCCGCCACCGCCGCCGCCGCCGCCGCCGCCAACACCGCCGCCGCCCTTGCTGCCGCCGCCTTTGCCGCCACCTCTCATCGGACCGCTTGCCGTGGAGTCGCTGCGATCGTGGCGTCCGGTGCCGGCGCCGATAGATGCCGTCGTCAGGGGCGGACACATCTTAATCTGCGCGGGGGTGAGAATCTTCGTTCGGTTTATTGCAACGCAACATGCCGCGAAGTTGTCTTCCGAAAGGGGACTGCACTGACGGGCAGTCATGCGCTGGCGCTGTACTGCATCCGCATCCGTCGTAACGATTACAGCTCCAATCGTGGCCGTGGATAGTATGAAGAATGTCCGAAATATCGATCTATTAATTCTTTTCATTTCTATACTCCTAAAAACATTAACTTTAAAAATACTTTTTAGAATTGAATTAAAATTAACTGTGGTCAATTTACAAATTGTTAGTAGATGGCCATATCGCTGCCTCATTTCGGGTTATCAACCATGGCTTAATCTATCTTAGCTAGTCTCTACGGCGGACCGGGGGACTTATGCCCGCCGTTGGAGAACGCCTCGTGAAACGCTTCATTGCGCAGACAGTCTTTTTGTTGCTGATTGCGGCCCCTGGGGCTGCCGATGCCGGTACAACCATGAGGACCGCCGGCAAGGCCTTCGCGCCGCCGGCCTTCGCATCCTTCTGCGTCCGCGAGCCGCGGCTCTGCAACACTGGCGGCGGAAAGAAGGCCGTCGTTCTCGCTCCGGAAAAAATCAGCGAGCTCAAGCAGATCAACAGCTCCGTCAATGCAAGCATCCGAGAACGCAGCGACCGCGCAAACGTCGGCAAGGAAGATGACTGGCGTGTGCCGACCGCCTATGGAGACTGCGAGGACTTTGCAATTCTGAAGAAGCGGGAGCTCCTGAAACGGGGTTGGCCGGCCTCGGCTCTGCTACTTACGGTTGCGCGCTACCGCGGGGAGGGCCACACGGTTCTCACGGTCCGCACGAGCGAAGGTGACCTCGTGCTCGACAACAGGACCAACTCGGTCAGAGATTGGTCGCGCACCCCTTATAATTACTTCGCCCGGCAGTCCCAGTCGAACGGTAAGCGCTGGGAATTGATCGCAGGCGCCCAAAATATCTGATTTCGACTGAAACGGCGCTTTTCCCGCGCGGGAAAACCGTTACTGCGTGGAAGTGATCTAATCCGCGCTGAGGGCCACCGCCGGCTGGAGGCGCGATGCGTTTCTGGCCGGCAGATAGCCGAAGAGCAGGCCGGTGAGAAATGCACAGGCGAAGGCAAGCGCGACGGGGCCAGGCGTGAAGCTGACGGGCATGCCGAAGGCTTTAGCGGCGTAACCTGTCGATAGACCGGCCACGACGCCGATCGCCCCGCCGATCGCGGAAACGACCAGCGCCTCGACGATGAACTGCACGAGTATGTCCCGCTCGCGCGCTCCGGTCGCCATTCTCACGCCGATCTCGCGTGTGCGTTCACTGACGCTGACGAGCATGATGTTCATCACGCCGATGCCGCCGACGAGCAGCGAAATCGCTGCGACCGACCCCAGGAAGAATTTCATGGTGTTCGAAGTCTCGGTAAAGGCCTCGCGCACGGAAGACATGTTGGTGATCTGGGTATCGTCCTTCCTGTGGCGCTCATTGAGCAACGCTTGAATTCTCTCCTGGGTCAGGTCTATTGCCGAGGCATCCTGCACCTTGACGGTGATCGTGCGGATGTTGCGCTGACCGAAGAGGCGCATGCTGCCGGTCGTGAGCGGCACGAGGACCACGTCGTCCTGATCGTTGCCGCCGGCGCTGGCGCCCATCCCGCTCATCACCCCGATCACCTGGAAGGGGATCTTGTTCACGAGCACGTATTGACCGATCGGGTCGGAGCCCTCCGGGAAAAGCGTCTTGACGACGGTTTCGCCGAGCACCGCGACCGGTGCATATGTTTCCATGTCGTACCGGTTGATGAACTCGCCGCGGCCGATCTTCCAGGACTTCGCTTCCGTGAACTGCGGCACCGTTCCGTTGGCGGTCGTCTGATAGTCGATGTTGCCGCGCCGAAGCGTCACCGTGCTCGTCATTTCCGGGACGGCGAATGCGACATTCGCTAGCTCGGTGATCGCGTCCGCATCTGCCGGCACGAGGGTGACATTCGTCCCGCCGGCGCTGCCGCGGAAATTCGCCATGCTGGGGCGGACGACGAGAAGATCCGATCCCATCGACGAGATGCGGTCGAGTACCGAATTCTGCGCGCCGGTGCCGATGGCGAGCATGGCGACAACCGAGCCGACGCCGATGACGATGCCGAGAAGCGTCAGGATCGTACGGAAGAGGTTTGCCCGTAGCGCCCGCAGTGCCATCTTCACCGCTTCCGACACGTCCGCAATTGCCGCGAAGCCCTCACGCGTGCGCTGGGCGAGACCGACGGCTGCATCGGGATTGCTGCGTCCTTTCTTGGAGCGGTCGGCAACGATGTGCCCATCGCTGATCTCGATCAGCCGGTCGGCCTGTGCGGCGACCTCGCGCGAATGGGTGATGACGATGACGGTGTGGCCGTTTTCGTTCATATCGCGAAGGAGGCGCATCACCTCGTCGCCGCTCTGGCTGTCGAGCGCGCCGGTCGGCTCGTCGGCAAGGATGACGCGCCCTCCATTCATCAGGGCGCGGGCGATCGAAACGCGCTGCTGCTGGCCACCGGAAAGCTGGTTCGGACGATGATCGAGCCGTTCACCGAGCTTGAGCGACTGCAGGAGCGCCTCGGCACGATCGTGCCGGTCCCGGGCGGAAACGCCGGCATAGACCGCGGGCACCTCGACATTCTCCCGGGCGCTCGCGGTCGGGATCAGATTGTAGGACTGGAAGATGAAGCCGAAGGTGCGGCGACGCAGCGCCGCGAGCTCGTCGCTGTCGAAGCCGGAGACGTTTTCGCCTTCGATCAAGTAGCTGCCCGAGGTCGGCTGGTCGAGGCAGCCGAGAATGTTCATCAGCGTCGACTTGCCGGAACCGGATTGTCCGATGATCGCGACGAACTCGCCGGCCTCGATATCGAGGGATATATGGTGCAGGACCTCGACGGCGATGTCGCCGTTGAAATAGGTCTTGCTGACATCCTGGAGTGAAATGAGCGGGGCCATCGGCGTGCTCAGAAAATCGGCGGCATGCGCATGCCGCGCCGGGTGGCATTGGGAGCGCGGCTGCCGTTCGTGGCGGAGGCAGCGTCGACGACCACTTTCTCACCTTCCTGCAGCCCGCTGACGATTTCGGCGCTCACCCGATTGCGGACACCGACTTCGACGGTGCGCGTCTGCGTCGCACCGGACGGCGCGACGACGGTCACTTCCGCTCTTGCGGGCCCGTCGGAGGCCGCGGCTTCCACGGTGCGGAGTGCCGCGCTCGGCACGACCAGCACATTCTTGGCCGCCGCCTGGACAAAGAAGACCTGCGCGCTCATCGACATCATCAATTCGCCCGTGGGATTGGGGACATCGAAGAGGGCGTAGTAGAGGACGACGTTGTTCTCGGTATCGGGCATCGGCTCGATCTGGCGCAAGTTGCCGGTGAAGCGCTTTCCGGGCTGTCCAAGCAGGGTGAAATACGCATCCATGCCGAGCTTCAGCTTGCCGACATCGGCTTCGGAGACCTGCGCCTTGACCGTCATCGTGGAAAGGTCGGCGATGGTGACGATCGTCGGCGTCGTCTGGTTGGCGTTGAGGGTCTGTCCCTCCTTGGCGGGATCGTCGACGATGGTGCCGGCCATCGGAGCATAGATCTTGGTATAGCCGAGATCGACCCGGTCCCCGGCAAGGGTGGCCTTCTGCTTGCGGATCTGCGCCTCGATCGCCTGCACATCGGCCCCAGCGGCCGCATGATCGGCGACGGCCTGGTCGAGCGTCGACTGCGAAACGCTGTTGGTGGCGACGAGATTGCGCTGACGCTCGATATTGGCCTGCTTCAATACGAGCTGGGCCTTCTTCGAGACGAGCTGCGCTTCAAGATTGGCCAGTTCCGCCTCATCGATCTCGATCCTGTTCTCGATCGAGGCGGGGTCGATCTCAGCGATGAGCTGGTTCTGTTCGACCTTGTCGCCGATCCCGACATGCAGCGACTTCAACTGGCCGGAGACCTGTGCGCCGGCATCGACCGATTTGACCGCATCCAGCGTGCCGACGGCGGTCACGCTCTCTTCGATGTCGCCGCGCGTGACCGCCTGGGTGATCATGGTGGTGGCCGGCGGCGCCCCCTGGCGGCTCCAGGCATAGTAGCCCGTGCCGACAACCGCGAGCACCAGGAGCGCAAAGATCCAGGGGCGGCGCGAGCGGCGCTTCTTGCGCGGCGGCGTCACCGGAGCCGGGATGACCGTGACATTCGACGGTGTCGAACCACGCGCCGCTTCGTCTTCCCTCGTCTTCGCTGTGTTGCTCATCGATTTTCTCTATCTCAGGCATCTTCATTCAAGATAAAGATCAACCCGATCAGCGAAAAGCTTTGAGATCATTATATTTTCGTAATGTAGGGAGGGCCGCGCCGGCAAAGCGGGCTCGGGGGCGACGCAGGCAGGGAAACCGCACTCCGTCAGTGGGTTGCTCGGTTTTAGAGCAGGGCTGCCCTTAAAACGAGCCGGATATCCAAAACCGCTTGACGTTCCCCGATCGGACAATTAGAAACCTCACGAACCGTACCGTACGGTACTGATGAGGCGACAGCGAGTGCAAAACGTCGGAGCGATGAGAGAGGCAGGCGCCGCAAACGGCCTGACGGAGCGCCAGGGAGCGGTGCTCGAACAGGCGTTGCGCCTGCTTGTCGACGGGGGCGAAAAGGCGCTGACGACGGCGGGTGTGGCGCGCGCGGCGAACTGCTCCAAGGAGAGCCTCTACAAGTGGTTCGGCGATCGTGAAGGGCTCCTTTCGGCCATGATCGCCTTTCAGGCGAGCAAGGTTCGCACGCTCGACGTCTCCGCCGCAAAGCTGGACGGGGGCAGCTTGAGGGTGCATCTCGTCGCTTTCGCCAAGGACCTTCTCGACGTGCTGGCAGGCGACGTGTCGCTGGCGCTCAACCGGCTGGCGATCGGACAGGCGAGCCGGGAAGGCTCGAAGCTCGGCCACATGCTGCAGGAGCGCGGCCGCCGGCAGATCGGACGCAGGGCGGGAGCGCTGCTCGAAGCGGGCCGCAAGGCCGGTCTCCTCGCTTTCGACAACGCCGATGAGGCCTATGGCGCGCTTTACGGCCTCGTCGTCTCGGACTGGCATTTGCGCATGCTTCTCGGCGAGGAGCCGGGTAGCCTGAAAAAGGATTTCAGCCGCAGGGCGGAGCGGGCGGTCGACGCCTTTCTCGCGCTCTACGGCGCGAAAAGGTAGGGCGGCCGTATCTGCGGCTGCCAAAGCGAAACGGACAAGCAAAGGGAAGGAAAATTCGATGCGCGTCTATTACGATCGTGATGCCGATCTCAACCTCATCAAGTCGAAGAAGGTCGCCATCATCGGCTACGGCAGCCAGGGCCGCGCCCATGCGCTGAACCTGAAGGATTCCGGCGCCCAGAACGTCGCCATTGCGCTGAAGTCGGGTTCCGCCACGGCAAAGAAGGCCGAAGCGGACGGCTTCAAGGTCATGACGGTTGCCGAAGCTGCCGCCTGGGCCGACCTGATGATGATGGCGACGCCCGACGAGCTGCAGGCCGACATCTACAAGGCCGACATCGCCGGAAACATCCGCGACGGCGCGGCAATCGCCTTTGCGCACGGCCTCAACGTCCACTTCGGCCTCATCGAGCCGAAGGCCTCGGTCGACGTCGTAATGATCGCTCCGAAGGGCCCGGGCCATACCGTCCGCGGCGAATACCAGAAGGGCGGCGGCGTCCCGTGCCTTGTCGCCGTTCATCAGGACGCTTCCGGCAATGCCCTCGATCTCGCTCTCTCCTACGCCTGCGGCGTCGGCGGCGGCCGCTCGGGCATCATCGAGACCAATTTCAAGGAAGAGTGCGAAACCGATCTCTTCGGTGAGCAGGTCGTTCTCTGCGGCGGCCTGGTCGAACTCATCCGCGCCGGTTTCGAGACGCTGGTCGAGGCCGGCTATGCGCCGGAAATGGCCTATTTCGAGTGCCTGCACGAAGTGAAGCTGATCGTCGACCTGATCTATGAAGGCGGCATCGCCAACATGAACTACTCGATCTCGAACACGGCCGAGTGGGGCGAATACGTCACCGGACCGCGCATCATCACCGAAGACACCAAGGCCGAGATGAAGCGGGTCCTCAAGGACATCCAGACCGGCAAGTTCACCTCGGAATGGATGCAGGAATACCGCTCCGGTGCCGCTCGCTTCAAGGGCATCCGTCGCGTCAACGACTCTCACCAGATCGAGGAAGTCGGCGCGAAGCTGCGTGCAATGATGCCTTGGATCGGCAAGAACAAGCTGGTCGACAAGGCGAAAAACTAAGATCCGCCTGCGATGAACAGAAAGGAAGCCGGAGCCCACGCTCCGGCTTTCTTATTTTCAGCGTCTTACATCGGATCCTTACCCTTCATGGCATTCGCCATATGGGACTTGCACTTTTCCTGGTCGTTCGCTGCCAGTGCCTCCTTGGCCATGGCGAGCTCCTTCTGCGCCATCTCCTTCCGGCCCGTGTCGGTGATCTGGCCCACGTCAGTCTCGAGCCTCGTCATGCCTGCCTGGTCGCAAACCATATCGACCTGGGCAAAGGCTGGGGACACGCAAGCGGCGGATATCGCGGCTGCAACCAACATTTTCCTCAACATCTGTAACCTCCAGTTTCGTCGCTTCATGCGATACACGGCTCCAAACCGCCGAGGGACCGATCAGTTCCTTGCAGCAGGCTGCAGGTGCTCCCGCACGGGAAGCCGCTACACACTTTTCCCGGAAATGCTCCAAGCGCGCAGTGATGCCGCGGCAGATGCGTATAGCATTGAGAATCGCGACGGCGTCGCTATGGTGCCAGCGAGGCTCAGGCCTTCGAGCGAGGGCGAAATCCGATGTCACCAACACGCCGTAAGCTGACCACCATCTTCTGTGCCGACGTGCAGGACTATTCGCGCCTGATGGGCAAAGACGAGGAGGGAACGCTTGCGGCTCTCAAGCGCAGCCGGGATGCCATGGCGCGCCTGATCGAGGCGCGTGAGGGACGGGTGGTCAACACCTGGGGCGACGGGGTGATCGCGGAGTTTCCGAGCGTGGTCGAGGCGGTGAGGGCGGCGATAGACGTTCAGAACGAGTTGGCCGGACTGAATGCCGAACGGCACGGCGAGGCGCGGATGGATTATCGCATCGGCCTCAATCTCGGCGATGTGATCGCTGACGGCGACGACCTTTACGGCGACGGCGTCAATATCGCGGCCCGCCTGCAAGCCTCGGCACCGGCCGGTGGTATCGTGATTTCGAGCACCGTCTATGATCAGGTTCGCAACAAGCTGGCCGTCGGCTTCGAATTCCTTGGTGCGCTGACGGTCAAGAATATCGACGGGGGCGTTCCGAGTTATGTGGTCCAGATCGGAATGGCCGAGGGCACGGTGTCGCAAAAAGGGGGGAGCGGCAGGGGGAGACCGGGTGCACTTTCGGACCGCGGGACCCCGGCCGCCGACACCGGGGCAGGGCGAGCGACGATCGTCGAACGCACAGCGGCAGACCGTCGCCTTTTTGGCGTCCTCGCCGTAGCCGCAGCGGCGGTCGTTGCCGTAAATCTGCTTTCCTGGGACGGAACGTTCTGGGGCAGATGGCCCCTATTTGCGCTGGCCTTGATCGGGGTGCTCCGTTGCCTATGGACGTCCACGCGGCTCGACCGCGGACTCGCCCTGCTCGGGGCAGCCGGATTTGCGGTCCTTGCGGTCAATCTCCTTTCCTGGGAGGGGAGATTCTGGGCGGTATGGCCTCTGCTTGGAATTGCGGTTGTGGCGGGAATTCGGTGGGTCACGCGCCGTCCCGGGCGGTGAGCACCGGCTCGCATAGGTTAAGCGGCGGAATGCATGCGGTGTAACCGGAAGTTGACGTGACTCGGCAAGCCGTGCATTGTGCCCCCAGGGAAGATAAAGCTCAGCAGGCATTCGTATCGGGACGACGTTCAGATAAACCTTTTCGGGGGGCACTGTGGGGAGAGGCCGGGAGTTCCTTTGTGCGGCGGCGCTGGCGTTGGCCGTGGCTGCGCCGGCAGCGGCGGCGGATCTGGTGATCGCGATGCCGCCCTGGCCATCCGGACAGGCAGCCGCGAATATTCTCAAGCTCGGCATCGCCAAGAAATTCAGCCTTGAGGCGGAGGTGCGCGAACTCGGGACGCTGACCGCCTTCATCGGCCTCGAAAAGGGGGAGGTCGATATCCAGCCGGAGGTTTGGCGGCCGAATTTCGACGAACTCGTCCGCAAATTCGTGACCGAAAAAGGCGTCGTGACGCTTAGCGAGCGTGCGGTACCGGCATGGCAGGGGATTTGCGCCACGCCGGAAGCGGCTGCGACGATCAAGTCCGTCGCGGATCTCGGCGATCCGGCCAAGACCAAGATCCTGGATACCGACGGCGACGGGCGCGGCGAAATGTGGATCGGTGCCGCCGAATGGCTTTCGACGGGCATCGAACGGGCGCGGGCGGCGGGCTACGGCTATGCGGCGAACCTGACGCTCGTCGAGGCCAAGGAGGAAGTAGCGATGGCGGCGGTCGACGCGGCGATAGCGACCGCGCGGCCGATGGTCTTCTACTGCTACGCTCCGCACCACGTTTTCAAACTGCACCAGATCTCCCGGCTCGAGGAGCCGCCTCACGACCCGGCGAAATGGAAGATCGCGCCGCCGAACGACCCGCTATGGGTCAGCAAGTCGAGCGCCGCCACGGCCTGGGACGCCGGGCAGTTTCAGATCGGCTATGCGACGGCCTTCGCAAAGAAGCATCCGGAAGTCGCGCAGTTCCTTCAGAAGGTAGACTTCTCGCCGGATGAAGTGACGGCGATGAGCTATGCGCTCGAAGTCGAGCGACAGGCCCCTGCGGACTACGCCAGGAAATGGGTTGAAAGCCACGCGGAACGGATCGACGGATGGGCGAAACGACGATGATCCAGACGCTCTCGAAAAGACAGGCAGGCCGCCGTAAATTCGGCAAGGCGCTGCTTCTCCTCGGTCTTTGCCTCGTTCCGCTTGCAGCGCTTGCCCAAACGCAGATCTACGATTCCAAGACGAAGAAATGGGTGAACTACGATAAGAGGAAAGCGCGGCAATATTTTGCGCGAAACAATCAGGTTCCCGAGGCCTTTCGCCGGCAGATGGTGCCGTTCCGCACGGCCGAAGTCCCGGGCACGATCATCATCGATGGCAACCAGCATTTCCTCTATCTCGTGCAGCCCGGCGGTCAGGCCATTCGCTACGGTATCGGCGTAGGCCGCGAAGGTTTCGGCTGGGCGGGCATCGTTCGGGTGGGGCGCACGGCCGAGTGGCCGACCTGGACGCCGCCGCCCGAGATGGTCGCGCGCGATCCGAACGCGGCAAAATGGGCAGGCGGCATGCCGGGCGGGCCTGACAATCCGCTAGGCGCTCGCGCGCTCTACCTTTACGAAGGTGATAACGATACGATCTACCGCATCCATGGTACGGTGGAGCCCTGGACGATCGGGCTGGACGTTTCCTCCGGGTGCATAAGAATGAACAATGATGACATTATCGACCTGCATTCGCGCGTCGGGGTGGGCGCGAAGGTCATCGTGCTGATGCAGGGGGCTGCGCTCTATAAGGGCGTGTGACCGGCCGAAACGCGGCCGGACGGGCGAGAGCGCGAAGATACGGGCTATATGTGCCAAGACCGGAGGATGTGGATTTGTCGACGAGTAACGTGGGAAGCCGTCCAATTCAAGCGTCTGTGGTGGCTGCGGCCTTGCTTCTTGCCGCATGCCAATCGAACCCTGAGCCTCAGGAAATGGCCCGCACGAGCCTCCAGACAGCCCCCGCCGACCTCCAGCTCCTGTGCGCCAATGCCGTGGTCGCCCAGGCCGGCGGCGCCAAGGTCCTGCCGATGAGTTCTCGACAGCTCGATGCGACGAGCTACAGCGTCGACCTCGATGCCGCCGGTCGCAAGTTTACCTGCATCGTGGACAGCAGCGGCAGCGTGAAGTCGGTCCAGCCGGCATAGCTCTTGAGACGGGCGCTTCCGAACAAAAACCTCTTCCCGGCTTTCTTTTGCGGCGCAGTATAAATGTTGCGTCGCAAGAGAGATAAAGAATAGAGTTCCAGTTCGGCAGTCATTCTGCGAATTTTCTTCCAAAAATTCGGAAATTGTGTTCTGATACCTTGTGGGTAGGAGGAGCACTATGTCCACGATCATACAGCACTTCGCTCTTTTCGATTTGCTTATCTTGGCTGGGATCTCTTTTCTTTTGGTCTGCAGCTATTTCGACGAGGGTGAAGCTTGATATAAGGAGGCGCTTGCCGTCTCCTGCTGACCGGAGAGCATCCGGCCCGAACGCTGGCGTTTTCAAGCCGCAACTAGCGGCGCTTTTGACGCTGTTGCCGGGAGGAGCGCGAACCTCCTCGACGTCGTCAGGCTGCCACCGGTACTCCATCGCTACTGGCATCAGTTCCGGGTCGCTGCCGCCTGTCTGAGCGGTGCAGCCCTTATGAATTCGCGGCCGCCCCCTCATCCGCCTGAAAGCACCTTCTCCCCGCAGGCGGGGCGAAGGAGAAGGCGCGGCTCCGCACTCGTTTGCCCGATCGAAGGCACGGTCGAGAGCAGCAAGATAGGTCAGGAATATTGACTTAAATATTGCGCTGTGTTCATGTCCCTCGGGTGCAACCGGGAGGACCTCCATGCTGGATTGGGAAAGCATTTTCGCCACGCGCTCGAGCCGGATGAAGGCTTCGGAGATCCGCGAATTGCTGAAGCTGCTCGATCGCCCCGACATCATTTCGTTTGCGGGCGGAATTCCCGATCCGGAGCTTTTTCCGAATGATGCGTTCAGAGAGGCTTACGCCGAGATTTTCGGTGGGCCGTCGGTCGGTGCCGCGCTGCAATATTCGATCAGCGAGGGCTATCGCCCGCTTCGCGAGTGGCTCGCCGGGCAGATGGCGGCACTTGGCATTCCGGCGAGCGTCGACAACATCTTCATCACCTCCGGGTCGCAGCAGGGGCTCGACTATCTCGGCAAGCTGTTTCTGTCGCCGAAAGACACGGCGCTCGTCACCTGGCCGACCTATCTCGGTGCGCTGCAGGCCTTCAACGCCTATGAACCTAGCTACGATCAACTGAACCCCGCCGGCAACCGGACGCCGGCAGCCTATGCCCAGGCCGCAGCGGAAGCGGGCGGGCGCGTCAAGTTCGCCTATCTCTCGGCCGACTTCGCCAACCCGACCGGCGAGACGGTGGGCCGCGCCGGGCGCGAGCGCGTCCTCGAACTTGCCGAGGAGCTCGACATCGCCATCATCGAGGATGCGGCCTACCAGTCGCTGCGTTATGACGGCGAGGCGATCCCGCCGATCCTTGCGCTTGAGATCGCCCGCAAAGGCGACATAAACAGCACCCGCACGATCTATTGCGGCAGCTTCTCGAAGACACTGGCGCCTGGCCTTCGCGTCGGCTGGATCTGCGCCGCCGAACCGGTGATCCGCAAGCTGGTGCTGATGAAGCAGGCCGCCGACCTTCACTCCTCCACGATCAACCAGATGGCGATCGCGACCGTTGCCGAGCGCGGCTTCGAGCAGCAGGTGGCCAAGATCCACAAGGCCTACCGGCAGCGGCGTGACGCGATGCTGTCGGCGCTCGAAAAATACATGCCCGCCGGCGTCACCTGGACGAAGCCCGAAGGCGGCATGTTCATCTGGGTGACGCTGCCGAAGGGGAGCGACGGCGCTGAGCTGCTCGCCAAGTCGATCCAGACGGCCAAGGTGGCTTTCGTCCCCGGCCGCGCCTTCTTCGCCGACGGCTCCGGCGAAAACACCCTGCGACTCAGCTTCTCCTGCGCCAACGACAGGATGATCGACGAGGGCATCCGCCGGCTGGGCGATCTCGTTCGCGGCGAGGTCGCACAGGCGGCCTAGGCGGAAGTCGCGGCGGGCTGCTGGGTATTGCCCCTCATCCGGCTGCCGCCACCTTCTCCCCGCAAGCGGGGCGAAGGGACCTGTGGCGAGCGCCTCCGTTACCAAGATCACCAGCGGTTCGCGGGGATGGTCCCCTCTCCCCGCGTGCGGGGAGAGGGTTAGGGTGAGGGGCAGACTCAAGGGGCGGCCGCGGATCCAGAAAGTCCTGCCGTCACTCAGATATGAGGCTCGAGCAGCGACAGATCGGCTTCGCCGAGGCGGTCCTTGGCGGTCCAGAGCTGATGCCAATAGGGATAGAGCACCGGCGGCAGGCTGACGGCGTCGAGGAGTTCGCGTTCCTCGTCGGTGAGCTTCAGGCCGGCGGCGGCGAGATTGTCGCGGAACTGGTCCTCGGTGCGCCCGCCGATGATCACCGAGGTGACGGCATCGCGGCCGATAAGCCAGGCGAGCGCGATCTGCGCCGGGGACACGTTGCGCTCGGCGGCGATCGCCACCAGCAAGTCGACGATCTTCCACAGCCGTTCCTCGTCGCGGATCGGCGGCTCGTTCCAGCCGGCAAGCTGGCGGGTGCCTTCCGGCGACTGTCCGCGCCTGTGCTTGCCTGACAGAAGGCCGCCCGCAAGCGGGCTCCAGACGAGGATGCCGAGACCCTGGTCGATCGAAATCGGGACCAGTTCGTACTCGGCCTCGCGGGCTTCGAGCGTGTAATGAATCTGTTGGCTGACGAAGCGCTGGCGATGTTCGAGCGCACTGATGCCGAGTGCCTTCATGATGTGCCAGCCGGAATAGTTGGAGCAGCCGATATAGCGCACCTTTCCCTGGCGCACGAGCGTATCAAGCGCTTCCATCGTTTCCTCGAGCGGCGTCTGGCCGTCCCATTCATGCACCTGGTAGAGGTCGATCACATCGGTCTTCAGCCGCTTGAGGCTCGCCTCGCAGGCGCTGATCAGGTGATGGCGCGAAAGACCGCCGTCATTCGGACCCGGGCCCATGGAGAAGCGTGCCTTGGTGGCGATGAGCACACCGTCCTTGCGCTTTCCGCCGAGAACCTCGCCGATGATCTCCTCGCAGGCGCCGGTCGAATAGATGTCCGCCGTATCGATCAGATTGACGCCCGCATCCAGGCAGAGGTCGACATAGCGGCGGGCGTCCGCGATGCCGACATCGCCGACCTGGGCGAACTTGCCGCCGCCGCCGATGGTCATCGTGCCCATGGTGATGGTCGAGATCTTGAGCCCGGAGCGGCCGAGCCGACGATATTCCATTGTCTCGCTCCTTGTGTTTTTGGTCGAGTAGGGATGTTAGAGGAATCTCGCGGGTATCGCGTCCTTATAGGGAAAGAGCGGGAAATAAGGCCGCGCCTCGGCCAGCGTGCGCTGGAAGGAGGGGCGCTCCAGCAGGCGCTCGAAATAGGCGCCGAGGTTTGGATGCGTGCCGTCGAACGGGGCCACGATCCCGGCATAGAAGAGGGCGGGCGCGGCGGCGCAGGCGGCGATCGAGAAGCTTTCCCCAGCGGCAAAGCGCCGGTCCCTGAAGTGGCGTTCGGCAAGATCATAGGCGGTCGCGAGCGACGCTTGCGCATCGGCGACGCCGCGCCGGTCGTTCTCGCCGGAAGCGCGGAGCGTGTCGGTCACGATCTTCTGCATCGGCACCTGGACGTAAAGGTCGAAGAAGCGGTCCCAGAGCCGCGCCTCGAGCGCCAGGGCGTCGTCGCGCGGGATCAGCGGCTGCGCTCCGGGGTAATGCTGGCCGAGATATTCGATGATCACCGAGGTTTCCGGCACCGTCCTGTCGCGCACACTGTCGTGCAACACGGGGATCTTGCCGACCGGCCAGACCTCCAGATAGCGCGCATGCTCCGCCGGGTTCCCCAGGTCCACGATCTGCGGCTTGAACGGAGTGCCGGCTTCATAAAGCGCGATCAGCACCTTGTGACAGAAGGATGCGAGCGGATGGAGATAGAGGGTGAGCGTCATGCGACATTTCCTTGGGCCAAACCCCCGGTGACTATAGCGCGGATTCGGGAAGGGAAAAGTACGCTTGTCCGCAACGCCCTCGGTGGAAGTCCGTCATCGGCCTGGTCGAGGTGCCGGCGCGCGGCCGCGTTGTGGGTCTGGGGGCTGCAAAGGCGCAGGAAAAGGGATCGCAGTGTCGAAGGAAACGCCGCAGAGGGGACAGAGCGACTTCACGCATGAAAACGACGCGCAAGGGCGCGTCGCAAAGTGGTACCAGCCTACAGCGGCAGACGTGCAAAGATCGCCGCAGCTGCTGTGCAGCCGGAGCGGCGCGCCTCAGCGCGCGCGGGCGACTTTCTTCGGCGACGGCAGCAGGCCTTCTCGCTGAAGCTTCTTGCGCGCCAGCTTGCGGGTGCGGCGGACAGCTTCGGCCTTTTCGCGGACGCGCTTTTCGGACGGCTTTTCGTAGGCGCTGCGCATCTTCATTTCGCGGAAGACGCCTTCACGCTGCATCTTCTTCTTGAGAACGCGAAGAGCCTGGTCGATGTTGTTGTCCCTGACGAGTACCTGCAAAGTAGATCCTTTCCGTATTTATGGGATTGCTGATTGGGTTCTTTATTTCGGCGTCCTGATGCTCAAGGGTTTGAACCAGGGCTTACCGTCGAGCGATGCCGCCTGGCCATGTTCCTGAACCGGCGAAGCCGTTTCCGAAGGATCGATATCGTGTTCGAAGATGCGCCGCTCGAAGTTCTCCGTTCCGAACCGCACCCGATACTGCGCTTCCCCATGTTCGGCCGCGGGCAGGATCGACACGATGCGGCAGGTCCGGTCCGCAGCAGCCGTGCGCGTGAGATCGGCTCTCAGGACGACACTGTCGCCAACGCTGTAGGTGTTCCGGCCCATGGCCATCTCCTTCGTCCATGCCACCCGGAGGGCGGCACAAGCAAAAAAGGCCGGGCGTTACCCCGACCTCCTCTTGAGCGCCGCGCGTCTTTTCAGACGCGCTAGGGCGCCCCCGTCATTCAAACGCTCCCTGCCAGTACATCCGTGGTCAGCGGAGGCGAATGACGAATTTATGCGGCCCGCAGATTGTCTGCCGAGCTCTTGCCGGACTTGGTGTCGCGGACGATGTCGTAGGTAACCTTCTGGCCTTCTACGAGCGAACGCATTCCAGCGCGTTCAACGGCGGAGGCGTGCACGAATACGTCCGTAGCGCCATCATCGGGCTGAATGAAGCCGAAGCCCTTGGTGCTGTTGAACCACTTTACGGTGCCTGAGTTCATAACGATTTCCTTTCAATCGCTAGAGTTCCCGGACGAATATCAGTCCGGTATGATCGATATTGAGAGGAAATCTGACGAAGCGCTTCGGCGCGTAGACAAAGGTCACAAGCAAGTTTCGATGAGCTATATATAAACGCTGCTTCGAGATATGCAATGGATGAACCGAATTTAATTGTGCGAGGGCCTCCTCCCGTCCGGAAAATACGATCAAGCCGCTGATTTGAATCGCAAATAATATTCTCGAGGGATCGTTCGAAAACATTCGGGGGAATGCTCCGGCCGGCGGACGAGCTGAGGTTCTTCCGGCTTTTCGCTGTCACATCCCTGTAAAACACCCGCTCTATCCCTCGGCGCGATCTTTCTCCGACCGAGGGCAAACTCATGAAAACGCTTCTCCCTGCCGTCGCCGCCGCGCTCGTCGCCGGCCTTCTGTCCACTGCCGCTTTCGCTGAAAGCCTCGTGCTCTACACCAGCCAGCCGAACGAGGACGCGCAGGCGACGGTCGATGCGTTCGAGGCGGCGAATCCGGGTGTCGAGGTCGAGTGGGTGCGGGAGGGGACGACGAAGATCATGGCCAAGCTGATGGCCGAGATCGAGGCGGGCAACCCGGTGGCGGACGTGCTTCTGATCGCCGATACGGTGACGATGCAACGGCTGAAGGAAGCGGGACATCTGATGCCCTACAAATCTCCGGAAGCGGCGGCTTATGACGCCTCGCTCTTCGATGGGGAAGGCGCCTATTATTCGACGAAGATGATCACCACCGGCATCATCTACAACGCTTCCGCTACGATGAAGCCGACCGGCTGGCAGGATCTTGCGAAGCCGGAGGCCAAGGGTCTCGTTACCATGCCGAGCCCGCTCACCTCGGGTGCGGCGCTGATCCATGCGCAGACGCTTGCCGGCATCGACGGGCTCGGCTGGGACTATTACAAGGCGCTCGCCGAAAACGGCGCGACGGCTGCCGGCGGCAATGGCGGCGTATTGAAAGCGGTCGCGACCGGCGAGAAGGCCTATGGCATGGTGGTCGATTTCATGGCCATCCGTGAGAGGGCCAAGGGTGCGCCGGTGGAATTCGTCTTCCCGGCGGAGGGCGTTTCCGCCGTCACGGAGCCGGTCGCCGTTCTGAAGACCGCAAGGAATCCGGAGACAGCAAAGAAATTCGTCGATTTCCTGCTCTCCGAGGAGGGCCAGCAGGTGGCCGTGAAAATGGGCTATATCCCGGCGCGCGACGGCATGGCCTTGCCGGCGGGCTTTCCGGCGCGCGAGACGATCAAGGTGCTTCCCGTCGATGCTGCCGAAGCCGTCAAGAACTCCGAGGCGGATCTGAAAACCTTCTCCGGCATTTTCGGTACCAACTGACCTTCCGATGCCGGACACTGACGAGATCGCCCGCAACCGGCGCCGGGTACCTCGCACGCCGGCTGCGGACCCGAATGCCGAGGGAGGTTCCGGCTTGAAAATGCTGGGGCGCCCTGTGCGCGTAATGGCAAAGGCGCGGTCCTGGCGGTGGCTTCGGTTCGCATTCGGCGGCGCGACGGAGGAGGGGGCCGAGCGGAGCAGGGAACCGACCCGGGCCCCGCTACCGAAGGCGCTGACGCGGACGCTGCGCGGCTTCGAGGTGCCGCCGTCACCCTACGTGACGGAAGATCGATCACCTAAGACGAACTCCTCGAAGGCCGGGACGGGGTGGCGAGCGGCATATTTTCGACTTCGTGGCCAGCGCATGTCCGCGGGCGGGGAGCCCGCATGGCTCCTGGCATTGGTGTTCGGCGCAGTCTTTCTGCTTTCGGCGCTGCCGCTGATCCGACTCGGATGGGCCGGTATCAAGGGGCTCGAAGGAGGCGAGGCGGTGAGGGTGCTCTTCGAGGCGGCGACCTTCGCGGCGCTCCGCAATACGCTGATTACGGCGGCGGGCGGCATGGCGATCTCGCTCTTCGTCGGGGCACTCTTCGCCTTTGTCGTTGCGCTTACGGATATCCGCGGCAAGCTTGCCCTGAGCTTCGCCTTCATGCTGCCGATGATGATCCCGCCGCAGGTGACGGCGCTCGCCTGGGTGGAGATGTCGGGTCCATCGAGCCCCCTGCTCAAGACGCTGGGGCTTGCACCGCCGCTCGGCAGCCCGCAGCCACTCTATTCGCTTGCGGGGATCGCCTTGCTTCTCGGCGTACAGCATGCGCCGCTCGTCTTCCTGGCGGTCAAGGCCGGACTTGCAGCGGCCCCGCGCGACGGGGTCGAGGCGGCGCGGCTTTCCGGCGCCTCGCCCTGGCGCGTCTTCCGCGACATCGTTCTGCCGCTTTCCTCTCCGGGGCTCATCGCCGGAGCGGCGATCGCCTTCGTCTCCGGTATCGGCAATTTCGGTATTCCGGCGATACTCGGCATTCCCGCCTCGATCGAGACGCTGCCGACCTTGATCTTCAGCCGGTTTGCGAGTTTCGGTTCGTCCACCTTCGGCGAGATCGCCGTGCTTTCGACGCTGATCGCCCTGATTTCCGCAGCAGGGCTGCTGCTGCAGCAGCGAGCGCTCAAGGGCAGGGACTATCGCCTGATCGGCCTTGCCGGCGCGAGGGCCGCCTTCACGCTCGGGCGCTTGCGGATCGCCGCGGAGGCGCTGCTTTGGTCAATCCTGGCGCTGCTGCTGGTCGCGCCGCTCCTGGCGCTCGTCGCAAGTTCCCTGGTGCCGGCCTACGGCGTGCCGCTCAGTTTCGACACCATGTCCTTGAACGCCTATGGGGAAGTACTCTTCCGCCAGTCGATGACGCTGACGGCGCTCAAGAATTCCCTCTTCCTCGCCTCCGCCGCTGCAGTCGGCCTGCTTGCGGTCACCATACCGGCCGGTTACCTGCTCGTGACGCGACGCGGGCGGCTTGCCAGTCTGCTGGCGATCCTGATCGAGATCCCCTATGCGCTGCCCGGCATCGTGCTCGCCGTCGCCTTCATCCTTGCCTTCGCGGCACCGCTGCCGCTGATCGGCGTTTCGCTCTACGGTACGATCTGGATCATTCTTGCCGCCTATTTCTCCTCCTTCCTTGCCGTGAGCCTCAAGCCGGTGATGAGCGCCTTCCTGCAGATGGATCCCTCGCTCGAAGAGGCGGCGCGGCTTGCGGGTGCGGGGTTCCTGCGCCGTATGCGCGATGTTCTGCTGCCGCTTCTGGCCCCGGCCGCCGGCGCCTCGGTCATCCTCGTCTTCCTAATCGCGGCGAACGAATTGACCGTCTCGGCGCTCCTGTGGTCCGCCGGCACGCAGACGCTCGGCGTCGCGATCTTCAATCTCGACGACAGCGGCTCTTCCGATCTTGCCTCGGCGCTCTCCGTGCTCGTCGTCGTCATGGTCATCGGGTTGATGGCGGCGCTCGAATTCCTCGCGAAATACCTGCCGGAGGGCGTGCTGCCATGGCGCAATTGATCCTCAACCACCTGACCAAGGACTTCGGCGGCAAAGGTGCAGACCGGGTAAGGCCGGCTGTTTCGGACGTGTCGCTGGCGCTGCGCAAGCAGGGATTTCTCGCACTGCTCGGGCCTTCCGGCTGCGGCAAGACGACGGTGCTCCGGATGATCGCCGGCTTCGAGCAGCCGACGGACGGCTCGATCGAGCTCGGCGAGCGCAGGCTTTCGGATGCAACCCGCGTGCTGCCGCCGGAAAAGCGCAACATGGCGATGGTGTTTCAGTCCTATGCGCTCTGGCCGCATATGACGGTGGCGGAGAATGTCGGCTACCCGTTGAAGGTCCGCGGCATTTCCGGGGAAGCCTGGCGCAAGCGGGTAGGCGACGCGCTTTCGCTGGTGAAGCTTACGGATTTCGCCGATCGGCGGCCGGCTGTACTTTCCGGCGGTCAGCGGCAGCGTGTGGCGCTGGCGCGCTGCCTGGTCACGGAACCGGACGTGGTGCTGCTCGATGAGCCCCTCGCCAATCTCGATCAGCATTTGAGGAAGTCGATGGAGGAGACCTTCCGCGCCTTTCACGAGCGCTCCGGCGCGACGATGATCTATGTGACTCACGACCAGGCCGAGGCGATGGCGCTTGCGACCGATGTCGCGGTGATGTCGGAAGGCAAGCTTCTTCAGGTGGCGCCGCCGGCGGAAATCTATGCGCGGCCGGAGGGGCGGGTCGTCGGGGGCTTGATCGGTCGCGGCGCGATCGTGCGGTTGAATTTGCCGGAGGGAGGGGCGCGTGCGCTCGATTGGCCGCTCCTCGGCGCCGCGCTTGGTGAGATGCCCGCGGGTAAGGAGCATGCAGGCGGGGGGCCGCTTTCCGACGTGCTCGTCCGTCCGGAGCAGGTTCATCGGGATAGCGAAGGCATTCCGATGCGGGTTCTCTCCTCGGTCTTCGAGGGCGAACGCTTCGCTCTCACACTGGCGCTGCCGGACGGGCAGAGCGTCAAAGCCTATAGCAGCGTGCCGCTCTGCGAGGGCGCTCGCGTTCCCTTCGTCGTGAGTGGAGGCTGGCGGCTTTGAACGAAGCTTGCGGCGACAGGCGGCCTTGCGGGCCGGAACCAGCCTTGGCCTTGCACGTTCCACCGTGCAGCACGACAATAGCGGCGGCTAACGATCGAGCGGATCTGGCGGCCGGCGACAGAAGGAGGCGGCGCGCAGATGTATGTCATGGCTCTTGCGACGGATTACGACGGCACACTTGCAGACTACGGTGCCGTCCGTCCTGAAACTCTGGAGACCTTGAAGAGGCTGAAGGAGAGCGGGCGCAAGCTTCTGCTCGTGACCGGGCGCGAGCTGCCGGACCTCAAGAGCGTGTTTCCCGAAATCGACGTGTTCGACAAGGTCGTCGTCGAGAACGGCGCGCTGCTCTATACGCCGGAAACCGGGGAGGAGCGGCTGCTTGCACCCTCGCCGCCGGAGGCCTTCATCGAGCGCCTCAAGGAGAAGGGCGTCGACAGGATGTCGGTCGGCCGTTCCATCGTCGCCACCTGGGAGCCGTTCCAGACAGCCGCGCTCGAGGCGATCAACGAGCTCGGCCTCGAACTCGAGATCATCTTCAACAAGGGCGCCGTCATGGTGCTTCCGACGGGGGTGAACAAGGCCACGGGGCTCAAGGCGGCCCTCAAGGAGATGGGGCTTTCCTTTCTCAATGTGGTGGGTGTCGGCGATGCCGAGAACGATCACGCGCTTTTAAGGATGTGCGGCTGCGGAGCCGCGGTCGCCAACGCCCTGCCGGCGCTCAAGGATACGGCCGACGTGGTCCTCGAGGGTGTGCGCGGGGCCGGCGTCGAGCACCTGATGAACCGGATCATGGAGTCCGACTATGCGTTGTGCGCGAGTGCCCGTCACCAGGTGCCGATCGGTGAGGATGACGAGGGGCAAGTGGAGATCGGACCGCAGGACGTGCTGCTGATAGCGGGGAGTTCCGGCATCGGCAAGTCGAGGCTGGCGACCGCCCTTGCGGAGCGATTACGGGAGCGGCACTTCCAGCTCTGCATATTCGATCCCGAGGGCGACTATGAGGGGCTTGAAGGCGCCGTGACCGTGGGTAACGGGTCTGTCGCGCCTACGGGCAGGGAGGTGCTGGAGCTGCTGGCCAATCCGGACGACAACGTCGTCGTCAGCGCAACAGGCGTCGAACCCAACGACCGGCCCGAGTTCTTCGCCGGCCTGATGCCGGACCTGTCGGCGCTGCGTGCCAGGACGGGCAGGCCGCATTGGCTGATTATCGACGAGGCCCATCACCTCATGCCGGCAGCGCGCGACAGTGCCTCGCTCGCGCTTTCCGACGACCGCTCCGGCATGATCATGATCACGGTCCATCCGGATTCCGTCTCGCCGGATGCGCTCAAGGAGATCACTGCGGTCGCAGCGCTCGGTCCAAAGGCGCGCGACGTAATCGCGACGATATGCTCCGTCTTCGACGAGGCGCTGCCGGACGGGCTGGACGCTTCTTTCGGGGAAGACGAGGTTCTTTTCTGGCGGCGCACGCCGCCCACGCCGGTTCGGCGGATCAAGGCCGAACAACCCCGGGAAGCCCGCAAGCGGCATACGCGCAAATATGCGGAGGGCCGGTTGGGCGAGGAGGCAAGCTTCTATTTCCGCGGTCCGAAGAACGAGATGAATTTGCGCGCCCACAATCTGACGATGTTTCTGCAGATCGCCGAAGGCATAGACGACAGGACCTGGGAGCACCATTTGCGTCGCGGCGACTACTCGAAGTGGTTCGAGGAACGCATCGGCGACGAGGAATTGGCCGGGGAGGCGGCAGGCATAGAAGAGGATCGTTCGCTCTCGCCCGCCGAAAGCCGGCAGAGGCTGGCCGAGGCGGTGCGCCGGCGCTACACCGCGCCCGCATCCGAAGCGGGTTGAGCCGGCGCCTGCCGCGGGCGTTGAAAGGACGACCTCTTTACTTTTTCGGCTTCTGCTTCGAGGCGGCGCTGCGGCCGTCGGAGCTTTTCGAACGTTCGTCGAACCGCTCGGCGCCTTTCCTAAGGTCGGACCCCTTTTGTGCTTCTGTCTTTTTCTCTTCCTTGGCGGCGCTTTTGCGCAGGCCGGTGGCGGATTGCTTGCCCTTTGCCGTCGGGGCTTGTTCGATACCCATGGCAGCCATTCCTCCTTGAGCGAAACCCAGATTGAACGTGCTCAGATATTTCTTTGTTCCTCTGCCGGTGAAGGTAGTTGTGGACTGCCTTGATTTTGTCGCTCTTGCCTTCTCTGTGGCTTTTTTGAATTCCTAGAATGAAAGCGCCTGATTCGCGCCGCACCGCATACGATCTCCGTGTTCCGAGTTTTCGGGCGGCCGGGGAACTGCCCAAGGAGAAGAACCATGACGGAATACAAGAAGCCGATCATCACCGAGATGCGCCCGAAGATCACGGTCATCGGCGTCGGCGGCGGCGGCGGCAACGCGATCAACAACATGATCGCCGAAAACCTGCAGGGCGTCGATTTCATCGCCGCAAACACGGACGCGCAGGCGCTGGCGACGTCCAAGGCGGAGCGGCGGATCCAACTGGGCGCTGCCATCACCGAGGGTCTCGGCGCCGGTTCGGTGCCCGACATCGGCAATGCGGCGGCCCAGGAATCGATCGACGAGATCATGGATCACCTCGGCGGCACGCATATGTGCTTCGTCACGGCAGGCATGGGCGGCGGTACCGGTACGGGAGCGGCGCCGGTGATCGCGGAAGCGGCGCGGCGGGCCGGCATCCTGACGGTTGCGGTCGTCACCAAGCCCTTCAGCTTCGAGGGACAGCGGCGCATGCAGACGGCGGAGCTCGGCGTCGAGCGGCTGCGGGAGAGCGCAGACACGGTCATCGTCATCCCCAACCAGAACCTCTTTCGCATCGCCGATGCCAAGACGACCTTCGCCGACGCATTCATGATTGCCGACCGGGTCCTCTATTCGGGCGTCAGCTGCATCACCGACCTGATCGTCAAGGAGGGACTGATGAATCTCGACTTCGCCGACGTCAAGACGGTGATGAAGGGCATGGGCCGGGCGATGATGGGCACGGGCGAAGCGACCGGCGAGAACCGCGCGATGCTGGCGGCGGAAGCGGCGATCGCCAACCCGCTGCTCGACGAAGTCTCCATGCGCGGTGCCAAGGGCGTGCTCGTGTCGATCTCCGGTGGCATGGACATGACGCTTTTCGAGGTGGACGAGGCGGCGACCCGCATCCGCGAGGAAGTTTACGACGAGGCCGACATCGTCGTCGGCGCGATCTTCGACCGGAGCCTGGACGGCACTTTCCGCGTGTCCGTCGTCGCGACCGGCCTCGACAGCAACCGCAGCGCCCAGCCGACGGCGCCGGAGGCCATAAATGGCCAGACGGCGGCCGCCGTTCCTTCGCGCACGCTGCAGTAGGATAGCGGATACGGCGGATGCCCCCGTACGGGGGAGATGTCACGAAAGTGACAAACGGGTGCGAGTTTTCAGGAAACACAACACTACTGCAGTTTGCCCCTCTCCTCGGGTTAAACCCGAGGACTAGCCCTCTCCCCGCAAGCGGCAGGGCTGTCCGGGGAAAATTCATGCATAGCGGAAGACCATTTGGTTTGGGATGGTCCGGGGTTTTGGTCGGCTTGGATTGACCTGCGGCGGCTTGTGGATTTCGGCGATGCTTTTGCGCTGGAACAGGCACTGGGTGACGAGGTCGGTGAAGCGCAGGATCGGTAGAGGGACGCGGGCGAGGCGGGCGGCGATGCGCAACAGTGCATAGGCGATCATCGCCGCGAAGATCTGCAGGCGGATGGCGTTGTCGTTGTTGCCGAGGAACTTGCGGATCTTGAGGTGCTGTTTGATCCAGCGGAACAGAAGCTCGATCTGCCAGCGATCCTTATAGAGCTGGCCGATCTCGACGGCGGAGCGCTCGAGGTCGTTGGTCAGAAGCGTGATCGTATCGCCGTCCTGGCGCTTGACGATTACCCGGCGCAAGCCGATCGGCAGCTTGGAATCGCCCTTGCTGGCGAGGCTGACCTGGCTGTCTTCGAGGACCAGGAAGCCATCGCCTTGAGGTTGCTCAACGGGGCGTTCAGCGACCAGAGCCAGTCCCATGTTGGTCTTCGGCCGGGTGACGAAACTGGCGCCGGCTTCGGCGATCGCCGTCCACCAGCCGTAATGGCAGTAGCCCTTGTCGAAGACATAGGTTGCGCCCTTTTCGATGGTGATCGTGCGGCCGATCTGGGCGTCGTTGACGTTGGCGTCGGTGATGTCGAGGATGCCTGGACAATCGGCCTTGGGATCATAGACGACATGCAGCTTCATGCCGCGGATGCGGCCGTTCGACTTGGCCCAATCGTACAGCTTACCCAGCGGGATCGGGGTCGAATCGATCAGCCGCAGCATCTTGGTGCCCTCCCGGCGCGTCTGCCGGTCGAGCTGACCGGCCAGAAGCGCGAAGGTCTCGGCGAAGACGGCGACCGGGCGGCGGCGGTTGGCGTCCGACAGCGTCGAGCGCATCAGCCGGCCACTGCCGAGATGGTAATGATGCTGACTGTTGGCGTTGAAGCTCGCCTCCAACCCGCGCAGGCTGGTCGTGGCGCTCAACTGGGCATAGATCAGTGCCACCAGATGATCCCAGCTGGTAAAGCACTTGTCGTAGGCATCCCCGGCATGACGATCCACAATCGCCTGAAAGCTGCGGCGATCAATCGCTTTCAGCAGCTGGGCGAAAATGCTAGGGGTGAACCGCATGCTCCGTCTCCTTTTCTGAGTCTCGACAACCAGAAAATAGACGGAAAAACGCCGTCTGACGGGGCATGCGCCTGCGACATTTCGATTCACCCGGAACTTTCCCCGGACAGCCCTGCGCAAGCGGGGAGAGGGGACGTGCCTGATCGGGCACATCCCATTCCAAGCAATCTGGCGGAGGCAACAGAGCGCTGCGAGTCCCTTCGCCCCGCTTGCGGGGAGAAGGTGCCGGCAGGCGGATGAGGGGCGGGCCTTTCGGCAGCAGCTGGATATCAGTCAGGCAGGCCGGCGCGGTGCAGATCGCGGACGAAACGATCGATGAAATCTTCCGGCATGACCGGCACGCTGCCGAAGTAGAATTCGGCGCGGGCGGTTTTCACGGTCATGTCCGGCCGCCGGCGAAGAAGGTTCGCCACGGCTGAACCGGCTTCGTCGGACCGCTCCATGGCACCGAGGGAGGCTGCCAGGACCATTGCCGGCCAGAAGGTGGCGTTCTCTTGGCGAAGGGAGGCGCGAGCCGCTTCGGCGGCTTGCGCGAAGCGACCCGACTGATAGTGGGCGATGGCCACCATGTTGTAGAACGTCCACAGATGCGGATCGCGGGGGCTCAGCCGGAAGGCTTCGTTGATCGCGGCAATGCCTTCCTCCGGACGGCAGACATAGCAAAGCGCTTGCCCGAGGGCGAAGTGGCCCTGGGCGAAGCTTGCATCGAGCCTCAGCGCATTGCGCAGGTGGTCTATGCCGCGCTGCGGCTGGCCGCCGAGCGCCCGTGCCCGGCCGAGCGCAAGATGGGCAGCCGGCTCACGGTCGTCGAGCGCAATTGCGCGTTCCGCGAGCGCCGTCGCGTCGGCGATCCGCTCGGCCCGCTCGTCCAGGGGGCCATACCAGCCGAGCTGTATATGGACATAGGCAAGCCGCGCATGGGCCTGGGCAAAGGCGGGCTCGAGATCGATCGCCCCCTCGAAGAGCGCTTTGGATATCCTCAGATTCTCCAGATCGAACTTGTAAAGGTGCCATAGCCCCTTCAGATAAATGTTCCAGGCATCCATGTCCGTCGCGGTGTGGCCGCGCAGCGCAGCGAATTCGATGAAGCCGAGTTCCGGCTCCACGGTGCCGGTGATCTGCCCCGCGATCTCGTCCTGGAGCACGAAAACATCGTCCAGCATGCGGTCGTAGCGTTCTGCCCAGAGCAGCATGCCGGTCTCGCCGCTCAGCAATTGCGCCGTGATGCGGATGCGGTTCGCCGCGCGACGTATGCTGCCCTCGATCACGTATTTGACACCCAGGTCTTCCGCCACCCTCCTTACGTCGGCTGCCTTCCCTTTGAAGGTGAAGGAGGAGTTGCGGGCGACGACGCGCAGCCACCGGCATCGGGCGAGCGTGGCGATCAGTTCCTCGGTAAAGCCGTCGGAGAAATGTTCCTGTTCTTCGACGCTCGAAAGATTGACGAAGGGCAGGACGGCGATCGAGGGACGCTTCTTACCGGGCAGGGGATCGGTTTGCGCCGGCGCCGGCGGCTCTTCGCCTGCCGCGCCGCCCGGCTGCCAGCGCCAGGCGCGCAGCGGACCGGGAAGATCGGCAAATGTCCTGCAGCCGATTTCGGTCAAGGGGAAATCCACCTTCAAGCCGATCTGGTCATAGACCTGCTGCGACACGCAGACGCCCCCGGGCGGCGCCATCTCCTGCAGGTGCTCGGCAACGGCAATGCCTTCGCCATGGATATCGCCATCGTCAGCGACGATGTCACCGAGATGGACGCCGATGCGCAATTCCAGACGCTCCGCTTCGGCGCCTCCGGCGTGGTCATGCATCGTTCGCTGGATCGCGACCGCGCAGGCGACCGCGTCGAGAACGCTTGCGAATTCCGCAAGCGTGCCGTCTCCCGCCTGCTTGACTATCCTTCCGCCATGGGCCGCGACCAAAGGCAGAATGAAGGCATCACGGCACCGTTTGACCGCCCGGTACGTGCCCGCTTCATCCAGTCCCATCAGCCGGCTATAGCCGACGACGTCCGCGTCCATGATCGCTGCCAGCCGCCTCATGCCGTCCGTCTCCCGGCGATGTCGTGAGCGAAAAACCGATCGGTTGAACATGTGTGAGCGGTAATTCGTGCGTAGTTTCCGGTCCGCTCCAAAGTGCCGCGGACGCCATGAAAAGTCGCATTGCGATCGCCTCGAGTGGGAGAGTAGCAATGGGGAAGCGGCAAGTCTATCGGGGCGAAAACCGCTATCTTCGGCTGACGCGCCAGATGACATTGCCGACATCGTCGGCGACGAGCAGGGCGCCCCGCCTGTCGATCGCAACGCCAACCGGCCGGCCCATCGCCTTGCCGTCCCGACCGACAAAGCCGGCGAGGACGTCTCGCGGCCGGCCGTTCGGCTTGCCGTTGGCGAAGGGCACGAAGATCACCTTGTAGCCGCTGTGCACGCTGCGGTTCCAGGAGCCGTGCTGGCCTACGAAGGCGCCGTTGGCATAGGCGCGCCCGAGCGATGCGCCTTCGGAGAATGTCAGCCCCAGCGAAGCGGTGTGCGAACCAAGAGCGTAGTCGGGTTTTACCGCCTTCGCTACGAGATCCGGGCGCGGCGGCTTGACGCGCGCATCGACGTTCTGACCGAAGTAGCTGTAGGGCCAGCCATAGAAGGCGCCGTCCCTGACGGAGGTCATGTAGTCCGGCACGAGATCGTCGCCGAGCTCGTCCCGCTCGTTGACGGCGACCCAGAGCTCGCCGCTTTCCGGGTTCCAGGACAGACCGTTGGGATTGCGCAGGCCCGAAGCGAAGACCCGGGTGCGGCGGCTTGCCTTGTCCACCTCCAGGACGGCGGCGCGATATTTTTCCGCAGCCATGCCGTTTTCCCCGACATTGCTGTTGGAGCCGACGGTGACATAGAGCTTTCGTCCGTCCGGGCTCGCGATCACGTCTTTCGTCCAGTGATGATTGAGATTTCCCGCCGGCAGATCGATGATCTTTTCCGGCGTGCCCAGGCGCGTCTGGCCGCGGGAATAGGGGAACGCGACGAGCGCGTCGGTATTGGCGACATAGAGCTTGCCCTCTGAGAGCGTCATGCCGAAGGGCGCGTTGAGACCTTCGGCGAAGGTCCTGCGAAGATCGGCGATACCGTCGCCGTCGGTATCGCGCAGGAGCGTGATCCGGTTGGCGCTTGTCGCCGCGGCGCCCGCTCGCTTCATCGCCAGCTTCATGAATGCCTTCTTGAGGCTGAAGCCTTCGTCGTGCTTGGCCGGTGCATTGGTTTCGGCCACGAGCACGTCACCGTTCGGCAGCACATGCAGCCAGCGCGGGTGATCGAGGCCCGCAGCAAAGGCGTTCACCTTCAGCCCTTTTGCCGGCGTCGGCGTGGCGCCTTCCTGCCAGCCTTTTGCGTCGGCGATGTTGACGGTCGGGATCACCGTAGGGTTGGGCTTCGGCAAGGTCGGATTCGGGCCATAGCCGACAACGCCCGTCGTACGGGCCGCTTTTTGCGCCGAAACGCCGGCGCAGCCCGCCATAAGCGCACCGGCCATGGTGATGACGATCAGGTTTCGCGGAACGGTAGTCATCCCTATGCCCTCCGGAAGAGATCGGCTGTTCTCGCAGTGAGACGGAACGCCGTGTCATACTATTCCCTTCCGCATCCGATCGGCAGCGTTCTCGGCTCGTTCCCTGCAATCTTTGCGAGGGGCCGCATTCGGGAGTATTCTCTCCTGCAGCAAGAAAAAAACGGGGCGCAGCGCGTCTCCAGACGATGCTTGTGCCTCTTCAGCGATTGTGAATGCCGCGAAAAAATCCGCTCCCAGAAGGGGAGGGAGTTCGCGCGCAGCCTTGGGAGGAAAACATGAAACACAGAGCCGAAAGCGGGGGGACATCGCGCCGCAAATTTCTGCGCGGCGCTGCAGCGGCCGGGGCGGCCATGGCTGCAGCGCCAAGCATCGTGAGGGCACAAGGGCCGGTCAGCATGCGCTGGCAAAGCACCTGGCCGTCCAAGGACATCTTTCACGAGTTCGCCCTCGACTTCGCAAAGAAGGTCAACGACATGACCGGTGGCGACCTCAAGATCGAGGTGCTTCCGGCCGGTGCCGTCGTGCCGGCATTCGGACTGCTCGATGCGGTTTCCGAAGGAACGCTCGATGGCGGCCACGGCGTGATGGTCTATCACTACGGCAAGCAGACTGCACTGGCGCTGTGGGGATCGGGGCCCGGCTTCGCCATGGATGCCAACATGATGCTGGCCTGGCACAAATATGGCGGCGGCAGGGACCTGCTCGCCAAGCTCTACGAGTCGATCGGCGCCAATGTCGTGTCGTTTCCCTACGGGCCCATGCCGACACAGCCGCTGGGCTGGTTCAAGAAACCGGTCGCCAAGGCCGAGGATCTGCAGGGACTGAAGTTCCGCACCGTCGGTATCTCGATCGATGTGTTCACCGGGCTTGGTGCGGCAGTCAACGCTCTTCCGGGCGGCGAGATCGTCGCCGCACTCGACCGCGGCCTGCTCGATGCGGCGGAATTCAACAACGCCTCATCCGATCGCCTGCTCGGCTTTCCCGACGTCTCCAAGGTCTGCATGCTGCAGGGCTATCATCAGAATGCCGAGACATTCGAGATCCTGTTCAACAAAGGAAAGTTCGACGGCCTGCCGGACCAAATGAAGGCAATCATAAGCAATGCGGTGGACGCGGCGTCGGCGGACATGGCCTGGAAGGCGATCGACCGCTACTCCACGGATTATCGCGAGATGCAGACGGCCGATCAGGTCAAGTTCTACAAGACGCCCGAAGCGATCCTGAAGCGGCAACTCGAAGTCTATGACGAGGTGGTGAAGAAGAAATCTGCGGAAAATCCGGTGTTCAAGGAGGTTCTGCAGTCCCAGATCGCCTTTGCCGAACGCGCGACACGCTGGGAGCAGGATACCGTCGTCAACCGGCGGATGGCCTTCGACCACTATTTCGGGCGAGACGGGGTCGCCAAGTCGCTCTGACTTCATCCCGATCCCGCACATCACCGGCGCGGGGCCGGTGATGTGCGGTCAGGACCTGGCCATCCCGGGGGTGCGCGTGAACGTTCAGCATCTGCTCATGAGGATCGACGCCATCAGCGTCTGGACCGGCAAGGCGGCCGCGTGGCTGATCATCGGTCTGATGGTGCTGGTCTGCGGTGAAGTCTTCAAACGCTACATCCTGAACATGCCGACCGCATGGATATTCGATGCCAGCAACATGCTCTACGGCAGCCTCTTCATGCTGGCGGGCGCCTATGCGCTGGCGCAGAACGCGCATGTGCGCGGTGATTTCATCTACAGCTCGTTGAAGCCGCGCACGCAGGCGGCGCTCGACCTCATCCTTTACATCTTCTTCTTCCTGCCCGGCATCGCCGCCCTCATCTATGCAGGCTACGACTACGCCGCATTGTCATGGCGGATCGGCGAGCACTCGACAGTCACGGCTGAAGGGCCGCCGATCTACTACTTCAAGACGGTCATTCCGATCGCAGGCGCGCTCGTCATTCTTCAGGGACTGGCGGAGATCCTGCGCTGCATCGTCTGTCTCAGAACCGGGGCGTGGCCGGCGCGGCTTAAGGACGTCGAAGAGATCGACGTCGTAGCCGAGCAGCTTGCCCATAGCGAGCATCTGGACGAGGAAACGCGCGAGGCTGCCATCGAACGCGCGCAGGACATCGACAGGGCGGCCCGGCAGCGCGGCCTCGGAGGGGGAGAGCGGTGAGTGAACCATTCCTTGGCTTGACGATGCTGGGCCTCATCGTGGTCGTGATCATGATGGGATTTCCGACGGCCTTCACCCTCATGGGTCTCGGAATGCTGTTCGGTTTCTACGCCTTCTACAATCCGGTGGAACCCTGGATCGACAATCGCGTCTTCGATCTCATGGTCCAGCGCACCTACGGCGCCATGACCAATGACGTGCTGATCTCCATCCCGCTTTTCGTGCTGATGGGCTACGTGATGGAGCGGGGCGCGCTGGTCGACAAGATGTTCTACAGCATCCAGCTGTCATTCCGGCGCGTTCCGGCATCGCTCGCGGTGACGACGCTCATCGTCTGCACTTTCTGGGGCATAGCCAGCGGCCTTGTCGGCGCCGTGGTTGTGCTGATGGGGGTGATCGCCATGAACCCGATGCTGCGGGCCGGTTACGATGTGAAGCTTGCCTCGGGCGTCATCACCGCCGGAGGAACGCTGGGCATCCTGATTCCTCCTTCGGTGATGATCATCGTCTATGCGGCGGTGGCCGGCCAGTCGGTGGTCAAGCTCTATGCGGCGACGATGTTTCCCGGCTTCTTTCTGGCGCTCCTCTATCTCGCCTATGTCCTCGGCTGGGCGATGCTCAATCCGAAGATCGCGCCGCGGCTGCCGGAGGAACAGACGCGCGTACCGGTGCCGCCATGGATGAAGCATTTCGCAGAGGTCTATTCATCCAACATGCTCGCCGGTCTTCTCGTCGCTCTCGTTTCGCCGTCACGCGCGCTCGGGATCAAGGCGGGGGAGGGACGGCTCACCTATTGGAAACTCGTCAAGAACCTTGCTGCGGCGTTCGTTCCGCTTCTGCTGACGGCGTCCACGCTCGGTCTTCTCTGGTGGTATGTCGTCATTCATCAACAGGCCGCCGCGACCGAAGCGCCGGAGGGGCTGGAAGAGCTCGGCGCGCCGCTTGCGGATGCAGGGCCTGCGACGGCTGACGGCCCTGCGACGAGCTTCTACGTCTGGTTCGGCCTCGCCGCCGCGGTCGCCGTCTTCGCGCTCCTGCGCTACTATCGCAACATGACGGCCGAACGGCTGCAGGTGGTGAAGCTCCTCGTTTCCTCAGTCATGCCGCTCGCAATCCTGACGGTGGTGGTGCTCGGGGTGATCCTGTTCGGCATCACCACTGCGACGGAATCCGCCGCAGTCGGCGCGGCCGGTGCCTTCCTGCTGGCGCTCCAGGCGCGGACGCTTGACTGGCAGCGCACCAAGGAAGCGGTGTTCCTGACCGCCAAGACGACCGCCATGGTCTGCTGGCTGTTCGTCGGGTCGGCGCTTTTCTCCGCCGTTTTCGCGATCCTCGGTGGACAGGCGCTGGTGGAGCAATGGGTTCTCGCGCTGAACCTCACCCCGGTGCAGTTCATGATCCTGTCGCAGGCGATCATCTTCATTCTCGGCTGGCCGCTCGAGTGGACCGAGATCATCATCATCTTCGTGCCGATCTTCCTGCCGATGCTCCATCATTTCGACATCGACCCGATCCTCTGGGGCGTGCTCGTCTTCGTCAATTTGCAGGCTGCGTTCCTGTCGCCGCCGGTTGCGATGTCGGCCTACTATCTCAAGGGGGTGTCGCCGCCGCAGGTGACCCTCAACCAGATATTCGCGGGCATGATGCCTTACATGCTGATCGTCATTCTCTGCATGATCATGATGTATATCTGGCCGGGCATGACGCTCTGGCTGCCCGAATATCTCTACGGCTGACGCGCTTGCTGCGGCGGTGCAACGGCGCCGCCGATATGACGCGCGAATGTTCATCTGATACAGCGCCATACAAAAACAGGGCCCGCCGTCAGCGAGCGGGTCCTGGTAGATTGCGGCGAAAACTTCAATCTCTCTATATTCCCGGCGGCAATATCACGCCCGGGTGCCAAACGCACCGGGCATATCCATCACTCTCCGCCCGGGGGCCGCCGCGAGCTCGACCGGGTACATCCTCGCAATCGGAGTTCACCCTGAAGCGAGCTCCGATCTAAATTGCTACTGAAATCATTTCCCTGATTGCACCGCTATTTTTGACGAGATCGGTGGCCTTGGTCCAGTAACTTTTCAGGGCGATTTGTTACGAACTACGACCGATTCTTGCGCAAGAGGCGGCTTGAAGAGCGTTACACCCCGGGCGCCTCCGGGAATCCCGCCTTTTGTAAAGATTTCATAAAAGCCGAACGTGTTTCGTAACGGTCTCAAAATTAGTTAATGCTTATGTGTTGCGGTGGGGCTGCTGAGAGGGAAGGCTATGAGGGCCGCGACGTTCCGCCTGCATTTGAGAAGGCTGGTGCGCGACAGGGACGGCAACTTCGCCGTTCTTGGCGCGATCGCATTCGTTCCGATCATCGGCGCGGCTGCGCTGGCGATCGACTTCGCCGGGGCTTACTTCGAGGCGGAGAAAATCCAGAGCGCCCTCGATGCGGCCGCGCTCGGCTCGGTCCGGGCCTATGGCGAGGGTGCCACCGAGGACGACGCCTACGACGCGGCGCAAAAGTTCTTCTGGAGCAATTATGCGTTGCCGCAGGAGAGCGTCGTCGACGCGCTGGCCGTCGCCACGGAACCGTCCACGCAGGCATTGTCCGTAAAATTCACGCGCAATGTGAATGAAGATACCGCTACCGCAGAGTTCGTGCTGGACCACAAGCCGCTCTTCCTCGAGCGCCTCCCGCTGCAGATCCGGCGCCTGGCGGTTGCGGCACGCGCGTCCGGGGCCGAGGCCTGCATTCTTGCTCTTCATCACACGGCAGACCGGGCATTCGAGGTCAGCGGCAGCGCGATTGCCGATCTGACGGGATGCGCGGTCCTTTCGAACTCCGGTGACGATCAGTCGGTCTATATCGGCGGCTCAGGCAAGCTCAAGGCCGAATGTCTTTACGCAGCGGGCGGCATCTACAGCTCGCCGCAGGCGGTACAGCTCGCCTGCGAGGCCGCCGTGGAAGGGTCGCCGCGCATACCCGATCCGTTTGCGAGCAAGGCGCTCCCCAAACCTTCGGGCTGGACGGATCTTTCCGGCTGCGGCCAGGCCTTCGTCGCCGGAGGCGGCGGCAACGGCGATTGCAACGGCACCGGAAAGACACCCAAAAATGCCGACGGCTATGTGGTGACGCTGAAACCCGGCACCTATGGCGGCCTGGATCTGAAAGGAGCCGTCGCACTCCAGCCGGGCAATTACATCATCGATGGTGGCCGGCTCGAACTCGGCAGCCAGACGGTCGTCAGCGGCCAGGGCGTGACCTTCTTTCTGATGAACGATGCGGAGCTCAGGATCAACGGAGGCGCCACCTTCAATATCTCGCCCTCGCTCGAGGGCAGTTGGGCCGGCTTCTCGATCGTTGCAGAGCACGGCAACACCGCATCAGCCGTCATCAACGGCAACAGCAAATCCTCGCTGACGGGAATCGTCTATTTCCCCGACGCCGGCGAACTCCAATATGCCGGCAATGGCACGACCAGCGGTGAGTGCATCAGATTGATCGCACAGGAAATCACGCTGATCGGCAACAGTACCTTCAAGATGGATTGCAGCAAGGAGCTTGCAAATACCCACTTCAATTATCCGGGCGCTATTCGCTTGGTGCGCTGACTCCGATGCATCGATGCCAGCCCGCCATGCGAGTCCGGCAGGCGGGATTACGGGCAAACAACCACCCATCGACCGGCAAAAACGCGCCATTCCTGGGTCACAGTAGCGAATCGGCGAAGAAATTTGCGCCATTTGCGCAAGAGAAGCGGTCCTTGCCACAATTTCGCTTCACCTAACCGGCAAGTTTTCGCCTGCTAACCACCGGCTGGCAGGGGAATTTCGAACTCTCGCAAAGCGACCGCCATAAGGTTGGGGGCACGGCCATTGCAATTCGCGGGCCGGCTGCAACACCGGGCTGAAAATCCATATTCGATTTTCGGGGGCCGGCCATGTGCAGCCTCAAAGCGCTAGAGAGTCCTTCGTGCTTTGTGACGAAGGCGTGGTGCAGCCTTGACGGCTGTCGACACGGTACTGCTTACGGGCGGACCGTGCAGCGATTCAGGCATGCGGGCTTGGAGCCTTTAACGGGCGCTGGGCGCGGACGTTTGCTGCACGCCTCGTTCAAGGACGCTCTAGCCCTTTGATTCCGGAGCATTCTTCATCCGCGATCGGGACGCATTCCCGAATGCGGAGCGGCTCGGCGCGTGCATATGCGCGTCTGCGGAAGGGGCGAACTTCTTGCGATGGACGGGAAACGAAGAGGCAGGCGAAGGCCGGCATGACGCCGTCCGCGCCGGCTGCATGTCGCCGGATCGCAGTCGATCCGGAAACATGCAGCAAAACCAGGTGCTACGGCGACTTTTGCGTCTGATTGAACCGTAGCGCTGTGAGGGAGACCAACTCATGAAGGTTGTCGCGCTTCTGACTGCAGCATTTCTTGCGCTTACGTCACCCGACACCGCATCAGCGGGAATGCTGACCCAGGCGCAGCAATATGCCGGGCTGCACGAGGTGAAAAACAACAGGCGCCTGCGCGCCGCTCTCGGCATCAATCCGGCCCGTACGCCATGGTGCGGCCATTTCATGGGAATGGTTGCCCGGAAGTCCGGCCGGCAGCCACCGAAGAGCTATGGCATCGCCCGCTCGTGGCTGAGGTTCGGTGCTCCCGTCAAGCTGTCCTACGCACGCCCCGGCGACGTCGTCGTCGTCAGAGCCGGACGGAGCTATCACGTCGGCGTCCTGTCGCAGATGTCGAAATCGACCGCACGTCTTATCGGCGGGAACCAGTCGGGCCGCGTGCAATTGTCTTATTTCAGCCGGGCCCAGGTGGTGGCGGTAAGAAGATAGCGGCCAAGGCCGCGCACGGGTTCATCGCAACTTTCACTCTCTGGCGGACGGCTACGCCCCGGAGGGACCGCGCGCGGCACAATCTGCAGCTTTACACTCTTGCTCGTCCCGCTCTAATCTCCGCGGCAATTCAATGTGGAATTGCCCCTGATGTCGCTTCGCCTTGCCACCTTCAATATCGAAAACCTCATGAGCCGTTTCGATTTCTCCGGCTTTCGCAATCAGCTCAAGCAGGATCGGGTGTTGCGGCTCTTCGACGTTCGCAGCGAGGCGGAATACCAACGTCTGGAAGAGGCGCGCACGATCGCGCACACGGATGACACCCGGCAGATGTCGGCGCTGGCGATTGCCGATTGCGACGCCGATATTCTCTGCCTGCAGGAGGCCGACAACATGGCGGCGCTGCAGGCCTTCGAGTATGGCTATCTGTTCCGCATGGCCGGCAACGGCTATCGCCAGAAATACCTGGTCGAGGGCAACGACTCCCGCGGCATAGATGTCGCCGTGCTGATGCGGGAGGAGACCCGTGACGGCCAGAAGATCGAGTGCCTGGAGGTCAAGAGCCACGCTGCGCTCACCTATGAGGATCTCGACCTTTTCAACGATGAGCTGGCACTTACGAACCGGCCCCGCGACCGCATCTTCAAACGCGATTGCCTCGAAGTGGACGTGCGAATCGGCGGGCGGCCGCTGACCCTCTATGTCGTGCATCTCAAGTCCATGGGGCCGGCGCGCGAGGGTCTCGACGGCCGCCAGGCGACGATGGCCGTGCGTATCGCGGAGGTGAAGGCCGTGCGCCATATCATCGAACGCCGCTTCGGCCGTGGACATACGGCCGACAAAGTCTTCGCGATCTGTGGCGACATGAACGATTATCAGGAGAAGGTGAAGGTGCTGGGCGACCGGCGCAACGGCTATGAATTCTTGCCGCATGAGGAGACGACCAGCGCGCTCGACGTCCTCAGCCACGACGGTTTTGTCGAAAATCCCAATCTGCGCCGGCCGGTCCTCGACCGATGGACGCTCTTCCACAGCAGGGGGCCGGAAGATCGGCATCTCTGCCAGCTCGACTATATCTGGCTGTCGCCGGAGCTGGCGCGCCGCAACGCGGCCCGGCTGCCTGAAATCATCCGTGCCGGACAGCCCTATCGCACGATCTTTCCCGCGGGGCAGGAGGTCGAGCGTTATCCGCGCACCGGCTGGGACCGGCCGAAGGCCTCCGACCACTGCCCTGTCGTGATGACCCTGGACATTTGAAGATGACCTTGCCCGAAACCGACCAGGCGCAATGGCCTCTCGACGGGACGATCTTTCCGGTCGCTGAAATCGATATAGAGGTCTCGCCCGAGCCTCACCCGTTCCATCTGGCAGAGGCGGAGCGGGCGCGCGAAAGCTGGGGGCGGGAAATCGCCGCGAACCCACACCTATTCGACGGCAGGATGGTACTGCAGAGATCGGTCCGGATCACAGACGGGCGCATCAGCGCGCGTGCCCATATCGTTCCCTATTCGACCTTTCTCTGGTGGCGGAAAACGAGGGCGGCGGGCGCGAGCCATATCTTTGGCATGCCGATGCTCGTCTCTTCGGACGGTGCCTTGATCGCTATCCGCATGGGTGCGCATACGGCCAATCCGGGGCGGGTCTACAGCCCAGGCGGTTCGCTGGAGCCTGAGGACATCATCGACGGGCGCTGCGACGTCGCCCGCAACATCGCGCGCGAGGTCATGGAGGAAACCGGCATCTCGCTTTCCGAGGCGATCGCAGAACCGGGCTGGCACGCCATCCGCATGGATGGCACCCTTACCGTTTTCCGCGTTTTCCGTTTGGCGGCCACGGCGGAGGAAATCCTTGCGCGGGTGGCGGCGCATGTCGCTGCCGATCCCCATCCCGAGATCGACGAGGCGGTGGCGATCCGCGGGCCGGAGCCGGCCGCACATAATTATCCGGAGTTCATTCCACCCATACTCGAATGGCTTTTTGCGCGTGTCCGCGGGCAACAGACGGCGTGAAGGAACGCTGCCGCGGCATTTTGCCTTGCCGCCGGGGCGCTGGCGTTGCAAGGTCGCGAGCGGTGCGGCACCGCAGAGTTTTGCACCCGACGTCGCGGCGTCGGCAGAGGGGATCTTCGTAACACCGCGCTACCCGAACCTAACCCACAGCGACCCGGACCAATAAGGGGACATGTATGGCACGGCGTTACGCGATCTACGATGTCTTTACCGAGAGGCGGCTGGCGGGCAATCCTCTTGCCGTGGTGTTCGAGGCCGAGGGGCTTGCCGAGGAAGCCATGCAGGCTATCGCCCAGGAGTTCAACCTTTCCGAAACGGTCTTCATCCTGCGGCCCGGCAACGCCGCCCATTCCGCCCGCCTCCGGATATTCACGCCGGCACACGAACTGCCCTTCGCCGGGCACCCGACGGTCGGAGCGGCCGTAGCAATTGCGGAAGCGGCCTACGGGGAGGCCAACAGTGCGCTCGAACTGATGCAGGTGCTGGAGGAAAGCGTGGGGCCGGTCCGCGCTGCCGTCAGGCTGAAGCCGGGAGCGGCGACCTTCGCCGAATTCGACCTGCCGCGCAAACCGATCCGGCTCCACGCGCAGTTGGACCGGCAGGAGATCGCCGACGCGCTTGCGCTCAAGACGACGCAGGTCGGCTTTGAAAATCATGTGCCGTCGTTCTGGAGCGCCGGCGTTCCCTTCGTCATGATACCCCTTCGCGACGTCGGCGCGGCGGCTTCGGTGGAATTCGATCCGCAGCGCTGGGAGCACTTGGCACCGCTTGCCGAAGGCCGGCTCGCGGCAGCCTATCTCTACTGTCGCGGCGGCATCAACCATACAGCCCGCTTTCATGCCCGGATGTTCGCCCCGGGCATGGGCCTCGCCGAGGACCCGGCGACCGGCTCGGCCGTGGCCGCTCTTTCCGGCGCCATCAACTTCTTCGACGGCCTGGTCGACGGCCATCATCCGATGCTGATCGAGCAGGGCGTGGAAATGGGCCGCCCTTCCTTCATTCATCTGCATCTGGACATAGCGGAGGGCAAGATCGCGGGCGCGCGGATAGGCGGCCTTGCCGTAAAAGTTGCCGAAGGGGAGCTGGCGGTCTGAAGTGGCGGCACGAAGGACGCACGAATGCACTGCGCTGAAATTTTTGCAGAAAACTTGCAAAGGGCGCTGGACAAGCCCGGCGAACGCCATTATACGCCCCACCAGACCGCTGCGAAGCGGTTCCGGTCGGGTGATTAGCTCAGTTGGTAGAGCAGCTGACTCTTAATCAGCGGGTCCACGGTTCGAGCCCGTGATCACCCACCAAAAACCTCTTGAAATCATTGTAGAATTTCAGAGTTGTCCGGGATTTCCCGACAGCTGGTTTCCAAGAAATTGGAAACGGTTTCCAATTCACGTTCCGTTCTTGTTCCTGAAAGCGGCCGGCTCGATCTCGCTCCAGCGTGCTTCCATGAGCTTCATCGCGTCCTTCGCCAGGCTCCTCAAAGCCACCTCTCGGCCGTAGTGCTGCACCATCTGCGCGGACATGTTGCAGATCGCTCCGACCTGGTTCTCGGTGCAGCCAACCTCCAGCAGATTGATTACAGCGTTCTTGCGCAGACCGTGGAAGACGATGCGGTTTTCCCGGAACGGCTTGAACGCTTCTTTCGCCATGAGCTTCTGCCATTCGGTCCGGAAACCGTCGGCGCTCTTGTATGACGTGGCGCGAGCGCCGGCGTGCAGCATCACGCTGTCGGACGTCGGCACGCGATCGATCCATTTCCGATAGGCGAAGTGGATCGGAATCCAAACGGTGTTCCCTGTCTTCTGCGCACGAACGGCGATCGTGTTCTCTCCGGCCTTCGGCTTCGTCATAGCCAGCACGTCGCCCTGGCGCTGCCCGGTGAAGAATGCCGACATGGCGATCATCTGCATATGGAACGGTGCGTGTTCCAGCAGGATCTCAAAAGCCCAGTTCGGCCACGGCACCCACGGTTCTCCGCCAGGTATCTTTTCCGTCATCTCCACGACGTTGGTCTTGCAATAGCCGCGGGAGGCGCCCCACGCCATCAGGCGGGACAGGAAGGCTCGGAACTGGTTTGCTTTCGCCGGCGTCTCCCCGAGGGCGTCTATCGCGTCCTGCGCGTCGACCGTCGTCAAGTCGACGGGAAGGTCGTCTCCCCATGTCTCCTTGATGATGTCGCCAGAGGTTCGGTAGCCGCGCTGGGTGGAAGCCGCCAGCTTGGTCCAGAAGGGGTTGGTCTCGCTCTGGAAGGCTTCGACGAGCGCCTTGAAGTCCTTGATGCCCTGGCGGCCGCGGCGAATGAATGCTTCGTGCGCCTTCGTGGCCTCGGGCCAAAACTCTTTGCTCTTCAGGTCCGGTAGCCGCTTGCCGTCAAGGAGGAAGCCCTTCTCATCGCGCGCCATGGCTTCGCAGATCGACAGGCGTTCGGAGAACTCCTTCTCAAGCGGTTCCGGAAGGGCGATCGACGGCCACGCCTCCTTGGTGTTCCGGAACCTGGTGTAGAAGGTGTAGACGGTTTGCGAACCATTGGCGCGTCGCTTGATGACGCGGTGCACGTGCTTAGGCAGTTCCACCGTTCCGCTTTTCCCTGATCTTTTCACGGAACTTCGCTCCCAATCCTGAGGACATCGTCGATGTGCCGAGGTTCATCGCCCGGTCCAGATCCTCACGATACCAGAACTTCCGTCGCGTGCTGTCAACGATGCGCGGGTTTGGATAGGTTGTTCCGACGCGCTCGAGGAAATCCTCGACATGCTTTTCCCCGCAATACCCGGCAGCCATGTCAGCCGACATGCGAGGCGGCCAGCTGCCGGGGGGAACAAGGGATTGGCGACGTTCTCTCATCTTTCGCCTCTCTTCGCCGCTTCCTGCTCATTTGCGATTGCCATCCCGACCGCGAGCAGGATTTCGATATGGGTCATCGGACGCGGCGGGCCGGCGATTGCCTCTGCTGCCGTTCGGATGTGCTCGGGTAGTGCGTACCATTCGCGCGTGGCGGGGGTGGCGTTGGTGAGGTCTCGTATAACTGTCATGGCGCAAAATACGATTTAGGTTGGATATCGGCAGGGAGGTACAGCGGATGACCTGGCTGGCCGTCTGCTGTGACTTTCAGCGCGACGAGGTCGAAGAATTCGAGCCGTTCGGCGACCTGGCGACCGCGGTCATGAAGAGCTCCGTGTGTCCCCCACGCGCAAACGATCTTACGGGCGCTCTTTGCAATCGCAAGAATGTGCTGATCGTTGTCGGGCCCGATCGGGTCCGGATGGTTGTACAGAGCCTTCGGATCGGTGGAGCGAAGCGCAAAGAGGTTGCCAACGATCACGCCGCCGAAGCCCCAAGCCTTCGCGAAGCCGATGCAGCGGCGAATTGTCGGGTCATCTTGGCTGGCATCAGCCGTGGATGGGTTCAGCATGAGGAAGGCGACCTTTGGCTTATTGCCGTCCCATTGCCGCTCAAGGCGGTAACGGTAGGCGCCGCATTCAGAGATGACAGCCGAGGACTTCGTCTCGGTTGCGAACATGTCGAGCGTATCGGTGCTCATACCTCGTCCCTCGACCGGAGCGCGCCGGCGTCAGCCAGCGTCTGATTGATGATAGCAGTTGCGAATGGCGCCGCATCCTCGCCCATATCGGACCAGAGGCCGTGAATGGTGAGCGCCAGCACGTGTGGATTGATGCGCGCGGCGCGCCAGAAGCGCCCCTCGTTCATGCCGTGCTGGCGGCGGTGCTCGTCCGGGTGAAGCGGCAGAACCCAGCGGTCGGAAACTTTGCTGCCCTTGCCGCGGCCGTAGTGCCCGTACCGTGTCGCCGCGCAAGACAGGTGGGCGGCCTCGACGCCGTACCGACCGGAGACGCAGCAAGGCAGCTCGTGGATGAACGCCAGGTAATCCTTGTTCTTCGTCGGCTTCCGCTTTGGCGTCGGATCGGGGCGGACGGAATTGGCTATGCGGTAGGCCATCACGCTGTTTCCCAGTTTAGCGGAACCTAACTGAACGCTGTTGGTTGAAGCCGCGATACGAAAGGACTCCGATCATGAGTGATCCCAAAGACGGCAAACCCACCGAACAGCAGACGCCATCCCGACGGACGACTGTGCCACCGGAGATGGATTTCGAACCCGTTCCGTCGCCAGACCAAGCGAACAAATCTGGTAGCGAGGACTCCAACGTGCCGCCGGCGCGAAGCGGCCAGTCCGAAAAGCGGGAGAAGCCGACGGAAGCTGCTGGCGAGGACAACCCCGTTCATCACACCGGCCGGGTGCCGCCGAAGGTGACCAAGGATCAAGTCTGAGACGATCATGCTGCGGCTCCCGCATTTCGTTGCGTGGTGCCGCGCTCGACGCCGATCAGATCGTCGAGGAAGTCGAGAACGGCCGTCTTGCTCTCCTGAAAGTCCTGCTTGCCCATGGCCTTCATGGATTGGCTCTTGGCGACGTATCGCGTGACGGTCGCCTCCTTCACGTCGACGACAGAGAAGGCGTCGATCGGACGGATGAAAGCGGCGAGGCGCATCGCCTCGGCCTTCGTGCTGCAGACGATCGTATGAGCATCGCAGTAGCCGGTCCGGATCAGCGCATAGGCCCTGAGGTGCTCGGCGGACTCGGCGAAGGGCAGGCCGGAATACTGTTCCGGCAGATTGCGCCAGGCATCGTTCACGGCGGCGAAAAAGTGCCGGTGAGAATTCATGCTCCGGTCGTTGTGCTCGGCGAGGGTATAGAACTCGCCGACCACGTAACGCTTGTCGCATTCGCGGGCCCAATGCCGGTTCGCCGGCTGGAAGGCCTCGCCGTTCCACTGCAAGAGGACCGGGCCGCTCATGTCAGCCCGCCATCAGCGGATGGCTGCGGAGCTCGGCATCAGACGGGCCTTTTGCCGCCGGCCGCGCAATTGCGGCTTCAAGCCGCCTCTTCAGTTCGAGCGCATCGCCCGGATGCTTCGACCAGAACATTTTCAGCGGCTCGCGGTTGGCGTCCCGCCATTTCGCTATTTTTGCCGGCGGCTCCTTTTCGATGAACTCGCAAGCCCGGTCGAAGAATTCGCCGACGGGCACATTTTCAAGCGCCCAATTGTCGCCCCAGGTGATCGTGATGGAATTGGAGGCGCCGACGGCTTTGAGGCGGTTTTCCTCGCGCTCGTGCTCGACGATCTCGGACGCGGTCAGGTCGATGATCTTCGCCCGATCCATCTCCGCTTCGTCATAGAGGCCGGTGAACTGCTCGGGCCAGCCGGCGCGCAATGCCTGCATCTCGGCGCACTTGGCGATCATGAGCCGGGGCATCCGGCACCAGTTGCCGGAGTCATCCAGCGTCTGCTTGCCGGTCTTGTAGTTTTTGCCGGTCTTTTCGTTCTCCGCCCATTCATCTTTGATCGGGGCGAACTCCTCCCAATACGACTGGCCGGCGACCTCGTACCATTCGCCAGACTTTGGGTCCTGCTTCCAGAGATAGACGGTGGCGGATACGATGCCCTGGGGGTTGAGCGGGCTCTTGAGCGAGGCGTCGAGCTCATACGTGGCTGGCTTGCTCGCCGGCCGGTAGTCGCCGCAGCGCTGCGCAATGACGCGCTGGCCGTCGCGGCTGATGATGATCGTCATCCTCCGCTTGTTGGCGTTGTTCTTGGAGAAGACCATCGGAATGATCTGGCCGAGGAACGGATCGAGGCCCTTTGCCCGGGCAACCTCCATGAAGAGGTTGAACTCTTCGGCGTTGCAGTCTTTGGCGACGGTCTGCTGAACCAGCGCAATCTGGCGCGGCGACAGGTCGAATTTCGTGATCGCGTTCATGGATTACTTCCTCCGGACGGAAAGAGAGACGGAACCGTTGTCGAGGTTGGCGCCGGGCACTTGCTCGCCGGCTTTGATCGCGGCGGCTAAGGCCTTTTTGTCCAGCTTCGGCGCGGGGCGCTCTTGCTCGACGAAGAAGCGGGAAGGGATGTCCGCTTCGCTGTTGACGATCAGGCCGGGAGCTCGCTTCGTGAGCGACAGGGTGGCTGTCGGCAACTTCAGCGAGGTTTGATCGGTGGCGAGCATAGCCTGCTCGATCAAAGCCCGCACGCGCTCGGCGCGGCGCTCAATCGACTTGCGGCGGGTCTCGAATTCCTCTTCCTTGGCTTTCAAGCCGGTAATGAGGACGTCGCACTCGTCGATCTGCGCGAGGGCGGCTTCGATAGCCTCGAGGAGGTTGGTCTCGCCCTCGATGGCGTCAGCGACCAGTTCGGCGTCATCATCAACGCCTTGGTCGCGAAGGCTGGACAGAAGCGACTTCGCCGCCTCGGTCTGGCGATGAATGTTGAACTCAAGGTCGGGCATGGCCATCAGACATTCCTTTCGGCGACGATTGCTTTGTGCACCTGTTCCGTCCGCCAAAGGCCCGCGGCGAAAATGCCGAGGAGGAGGGCGATCAGGACCAGGCACATGGCGGTTGCGGTGGTGGCGCGGTTCAGGTTGGCGACCGCGTCCAGATCGATGTTGCGCGCTGGCGGGAGGGCGCAGCGGCCGCATTCGCAATAGCCCTGCGCAGGATCGCAGGCGTAGGAGACGGGGCGGGTCATCACGCCACCTTCCGTGCAGCCGCTGCCGCCTGCTCGCGGGAGTATTCGCTCACCTGCAGGTAACCGGCGATCATGTCCGCAAGGGCCTTCAGTTTCGCGGCGGAGAGCTTGATCACGAACACGTCGAAGTCGTTGTTGAAACGCTTCCAGGCAGTGTCGCCGCTCGGGCCGGGCGCAATAATGCCGGCCTTCTCAAGTTCCCACCTGCTGGTGTTCGAGAGGAAGAAAGCGAAGTCGCGAAGTTGCGCTGCGGTGATCACGCTGAGCTCCTCTGGACCGAGACGGCTTCGGAGAGGAAGAAATCGGGGAAGCTCGAATAGCGTTCGAAGCGCTCGACGGTCGTGCCGGGGAAGGCGCTTGCTTCCTCGTAGGCCTCGTCTTCCGACCGGAACTGCAGAGCGTCATCCGCTTCATAGGAGAAGAAGCCTTCGACCGTCAGGACGCGGCCCACCTCATCCTCAATCCTGTATCGCGTAACCATCGTGCCCATCGTTTCATCTCCCGGCGCGGCCGTGTGTCCACGGCGTCTCGCTGACGAAGGAGATATTCGCGACTATCGCAAAATAAGTCAACACATAAATTTGCGATTGTCGCTATTTCGCAAAATTGACTTGGCCCCCAGATTCTCCGCGTGGTAGATTTCGGCCTCAAGAATCGGCCTGAGAGAGACTGGCGGCGCGCAACCGATCTTTAACCAAATCGCAACTATCGCTTATCTCTGAAGGTCGGGGAGCGTCCTATGGCTGAAACATCAATCGAATGGACTGATGCAACGTGGAATCCGGTAGCCGGCTGCTCGATAATGAGTGCGGGGTGCACCAACTGCTACGCGATGCGTATGGCGGCGCGCCTTGAAGCCATGGGGCTCGAGAAGTACCGGGGCCTGACGCGCAAGAGCGGCGGTCGAGCGAAATGGACGGGCGACCTCTATCTCGACGAGAGCGCGCTTTCTGTGCCATCGACCTGGTCAAAGCCACGGAATGTATTCGTCAACTCGATGTCCGACCTATTTCACCCAGACGTACCGGTGGAGTTCATCCGAAAAGTGTGGCGAGCGATGGCCGAGACACGCCGCCACACATACCAGATCCTGACCAAACGGCCGGACCGGATGGCTAATATTCTGCGCGGCTTCGATGTTCTGCCGAATGTATGGCTGGGGACCAGCGTAGAGGATGGTCGCGTGACAGACCGGCTTGACGACCTGCGCAGAGTCCCTGCAGCAATCCGTTTCGTCTCGTTCGAGCCGTTGATAGGTTCCGTTGCCGCTGGGCGATTGAACGGCATCCATTGGGCTATCGTTGGGGGCGAGTCCGGCCCAAACGCGCGGCCGATGGATCCGCTGTGGATCGACGAGATCTTCGCAATGTGTACTGACGTCGGCGCGGCATTCTTCTTCAAGCAGTGGGGGGGTAAGAACAAGAAGGTGGCTGGGCGATCTTATCGCGGCCGTATTTGGGATGATGTTCCGGCGGCTACGCTTTGAGGATGCTATTTCCGATCTTAGTCGCCAAGCCGATGGCTTTTCCAGCGGGGTTAGAAATAGCTAGGAACAGTGAAAACATGGGTGCCCCATTAGCATTCTTGAGCCGCTTGGGGGGAAGGACGGCAGGGAACAGGCTCTTGAGGCGCTTACCAACGAAGCTCTCTATCGCCTCTACGTCAGCGACGCGCTGATAAACATCGTCATACTCGCCGAGAAGGTCTTCTTTCTTCGGCCTGTTGTACCAGGCTTCAATCCACTCGTCGGTTCCGAGCATCCTTGTGATCGCAACCCGCTTGCTGTCATCAAGCTTCTCCGGGTCGCGCGTTGCTTGGCGAAATAAGCCGGCCAAGGACACAAGGTACCAGACGTCGATCGCCTCCGTCTTGCGGATACGTTCGAGCGTTGTCCAGTTCACAGCCATGCCGTAAGGATCGAGGAACATCACCGCGCGCTTGCCAACCCACTTCATTGCTTGAATTTCCGCCTCGATAGCGGCATTGGCGTCGCCCCGGACGATATCAATGTTCCGGCCCGGATACTGCTCTTTCAAACGCTCCAGGGCAGAGCAGTAGCTTTTCTTCTTCTCCATGAAGACGATGCGGTCGAAGGCCGGTCTGATGTCTAACGCGATTTGAGCCGACCCTCGTCGACGCTCAATTTTTTCAGCTTGACCTGGCATTAGGTCGGCAGGAACAGCAGTCTGCTTGATGACGCGCTCGCCGGTACCCGCGAATGCGTCGATATACCAAAGCTCGGGGAATTGAGGGCGGAGAGCAGTCGTGAACGCCTTCAAATATGCTTCCACAAGAGACAGTTTCAGGTCGGTGGAGACATTGCCAAATTCATGATCGCTCAAAATCAGACCTCACATATTGCGCCGCCGGCAATCTTTCCCCTACCTGTTGTGGCAAGCGAAATATTTCCGAAAACCGACTCGACTCACGGCTGCATTCCTGCTGTTTTTATGAGAACAAAGACGGAACATCGCAGGAGACAGAAATGAGCCCTAACGCTCCCGTAGATCACCCCGACGCCTTGCGGCTCGTCGTTGAACTTGAGAGCGTGTACGTAGCTTGCGATGATTGCGGGCATTCCCGCATTCTCCGCCTCGATAACCTAATGAAAGCCGCGGAACTCGGTGTTCACAACTACATGCAGTTATGCCGAAAGATCCGCTGCAGCGAGTGCCCAAAGATGCCGCCGGCATTCCGCAATTTGACCGTCCGGCCAACATGGCGCTGCGACGAAGCGCTTCAAAGCATCGCATGAAACACAACTTTGTGGACGCTGAAAACTTTGTCCGTAGGAAACTCCAGATCGTGGCTTTCGCCTTTGCCGGGGTTGTACTGGTAGAGGCGAAGCACATCGGCGGATCTGGAAACGAACCGCTTGAGGTAGCTTGATATCTCATCGTCTTCCAGGATCTGCACTACGACATCGTCGCCCTGTCGGACCTTCTGATGAGGGTTCACCCACGCCGTCTCGCCGTGAAAGAAGCGTGGCTCGCCGGAGCGGCCGTCGACCTGCACGGCATACGCGCCCTCAACGCCCTCGAGGCCGGGCGGACAAAAAACCGTGGCGATATCCTGACCGTTCATAATGAACCGACCGTTGGCTCCGGCGGCAATGTGCCCTCGAAGCGGAATCGAAACATCGCCGGGGAATTGCTGCCAGCGCGGCGGGAAGCTGGCGTTTGGTATCGGCTTGGCCGTGGGGGCGGGGGGCAGATCCTCTAACCAACGCGTCATTTGTTCGAAGCCAGGCGGCAATTCCCTAAAGAATCTCGCCATCGCCTCTATCTCCTGGAGAGATATCTGACGGCGCTTCTTAGGATCGTCGCTGTGCAGTTCTTTTGATCGCGTGATCTTGTCGTTGGACATACCCGTAGCTTCGGCGAGTTTCGAAGCCACGCCGCGAGCCGCGAGTTTTTCTGCAAGCCATTGTTTCAGTTCATATTGTGGGTCACTCATGCGGCGATCTTCGCGGATTCCGCAAAAAACTCCATCGCGAAGATCGCAAATAAGTTATCGCGACCCCGTTGACAAGTTGTCGCGAAAATCGCAAATTTCGCGACATGAGCGAAAAACATCTCGAGCCTGCAAAATCCATTATCGGCAAAATCGGCATCGAAAAGGTGGCCGAGGTCACCGGCAAGCACGTGTCCCGGGTGTACCGCTGGATGTACCCGAAAGAGAAGGGTGGTACCGGCGGGTTGATCCCCCAGACAGACGCACCCGCGCTGCTGGCGTATGCAAAGTCGAAGAGGATACCGCTCAAGGCCGAAGAGTTCTTCCCAGCTCGGGAGAACGCACAATGACGTCCGACGCCCAGATCAGAGCCTTCATCGACCGCATCCTTCGCTTGAAGGAAGAGCAGGACACGATCGGCGAGGACATCCGCGACATCTACGCGGAAGCCAAGTCCATGGGTTTCGACAAGACGGCCATGGGCAACGTCGTCGCTCATCTGCGCAAGGTTGCGAAGAAGGGCCACGACACCGTCGCGGAGCAGGGCGCCATCTTCGATTTGTACCTGTGCGCCTACGAGGGCAAATCCCCTCATGCGCCTGCGCCCGCCCGCGTACGAGAAATCATTGAACAATTTGATCCGACCACGGGCGAGATCATCGAGGCGGATGTCAGCGCCAAGCTCGTCGAGACGATTGCTGCCGGCGTGCAGACGGAAGTCGGCCGCGCGGCTCTGATCGCCGCCGTCGACATCATGATCGCCCGCGAAGATGCGGAAGACCACGAAGCTTTGGCCGGCACGGCTCCTGCCGTTGAAACCTCGCTGGCAGCGCGCGAGGCCGAAGAAAGCGCTGTTTCCAATTCCGAGATCGCCTCTGCCGCTCAGGGCGAGACCGAATCCCCCAGCGCTGAGGCGGAAGCCGCCGGCGCCAACGCAGGAGGCGAAGATGTAGACGGCAGCGCGGAGCGCGCACGGAACGCCGCAACCAACGTCGCCAACGCCGCGGAGAGCGTGACAGCCGGAGAGACGGCAACCAATTCCATCGCCAAGCCGAAATACGTCCTGCGGCCTCACTGCCTCAATCCGGGGGAGGCCTGCGGAGGCTATAGCGACAAGCATTGTCATACCTGCACCGTTGCCATGCGCAAGCGCGAGCAGACGGAGGAAGTCGCATGAGCGAGTACCTCCGACCATCCAAATCAGAAGACGCGGCAGCTCAAAGAAGCATTGAGGGCAGGGTGGATTTCCATCGCGCCCAGGTGAGCCGCTCCGCTCCGTCCAATCCAAGTTCAGATCAGAAGAGGGCTGCATGACCTGGTCCATCCTCATTGCATCCGCTGGCGCCGTTCTCTGGATGGCAGCCCTGACATTGATCGTTCCTGGCTTCGTTGAACGTGAGTTCCGGAGGAACGGCTACCGCGCAAAGGATTGAGCGCTTTCACCTCCTCCCGAGGCGCTCAACGCTGGTCCCGGTCATCCTCCTCCCGGCCGGGACCAGCAACTCTCAATCGGATCCGCTTGTTCGCCAGTCTCATGACCACGGCTTGAACAGCGTCTCCTAACGAAATTGCCGGTGACGACGAGGGCGCGTCACCGGCGGCAGGACCGGACGTTGCGGCGGTGGTCCTGCGAAACGGAAAGACTCGGGAGGGACCGGCAGCCGCGCCAACGGCGCCGTCCTCTCCATCGGAAGTAATGCCTGTGCGCATCCGCGTCTCCTTGAACGAGATGAAGGTCGCACAGGAGTTGTCGGAAATGTCCGAGAAGTCGTCGGAGAAATCAGAAATGTCCACGATCGCATTTTGTCAGCACGCACTGCGGAGGGAGATAGCACCTCCGTCTGTCGGCAGCGTCCAGACACGCATCGCAACGGCAGCCCGTTCTCTAGGCTGGTCTTACACGCGCACCAGAGACGCTTGGTACGCCGATCCCCGAATTTCCATCAGGCCTGAAGAGCTGTTCCGCGTCGAAGCGGTGAGCGGGCTTATCTACCAGGCACGGCAGGAGGTGCGGAAGAATGACGATGCAATCGCAAGGGCCACAGCCCTCCTTGGTGGCGAGGATGCGCATCTCGTTCGCTCGATCGTTGCTGCGGTTCGCTCGGCGCTTGGCATTCGCAATCGCGCCTGAGCTGAGGGAAGAAGAGGGGGATCGCAATGTTCAGGACTGACCTTTTCAGCGAGACTAGCACCGGCGCTTTGATGGCCTCCGCCTATGTCGGCGCGCCCCTTATCGTCGATAGCTTCGCCGGCGGCGGTGGAGCCTCGACCGGCATTGAGATGGCGCTCGGCCGCTCGCCGGACATCGCCATCAACCACAACCCTGATGCGCTGGCGCTCCACGCGGCCAATCATCCAGAGACGCACCACCTCTCCGAGAACGTCTATCGCGTCGATCCTCTCGACCACCTCAAGGGCAAGCACATCGGCCTCGCCTGGTTCTCCCCGGACTGCAAGCATTTCTCCAAGGCCAAAGGCGGCAAGCCCGTGGAGCGCAACATCCGCGATCTTTGCTGGATCATTCCTGGCTGGATCGAGCGCATCCAGAAGAGTGGCGGCCGCGTCGATGTCGTCATCATGGAGAACGTCGAGGAGTTCAAAGATTACGGTCCGCTGGTCGCGACCGATCGCGGGCTGATGCCTGACCCTGAGCGACGCGGCGAGAACTTCGAGAAATGGTGCAAGAAGCTTCGGCGGCTCGGCGGCAAGATCGAGTTTCGCGAGCTGCGTGCCTGCGACTATGGCGCTCCTACGATCCGCAAGCGGCTGTTCGTGATCATTCGGTTCGACGGCAAGCCGATTGCCTGGCCTGAGCCCACTCACGGTAAACCTGAGGACCCGGATGTGATGTCCGGCAGGAAGCTGCCGTGGCGCACCGCAGCTGAATGCATTGACTGGTCTCTGCCTTGCCCCTCGACCTTCGACACTTCGGCAGAGATCTGGGCGAAGCACCAGCTACGCGCGGTGCGACCGCTCGCGGATGCAACGATGGCCCGCGTGGCCCGCGGCATGAAGCGCTATGTGCTTGATGCGGAGCGTCCGTTCTTGGTCAGTGTCGCGCACGGCGATAGCGGGGGTCGCAGGGAGTATCCCATTGACGAACCGCACGGCGTCGTCACCGCAGGAGGTATCAGCCATGCCGTCGTTGCCCCCTCGGTGATCCGCTTCAACACCGGCGCGACCGGACAGGATATGCGCGATCCGCTGTCAACGGTGACGGCGAACAGCTTTATCAAGCGGCCGGGTGGCGCAGCGCCTTTGGGCATCATTGCGCCGGTTCTGACCGCTGCTCAGCAAGGCGGCTCCGTCCGCTCGGTGGCGGATCCGCACCACACCATTACTGCCAGCAGCAAGGATCAGAATTCCGTCATCGTGCCGACGCTGGTGGGTTGTGGCGGCCGGGCAGGGCAAAGCCGTCCGCGTGCTGGCGACGAGCCTGTCGGAACGATCACGGCCAAGGCGGATGGCTGCGTTGCGGTCGCCTTCCTTGCGCAAAACAACTATCTTGAGCCTGGCCATGATGCGTGCGAACCACTGTCGACAATCGTCGGCAGGGGCAGCACGCAGAGCCCAATAGTTGCTTTCATGGTCCAACACAATGGGGATCCGCGCCCCGATGGTAGCGAGACCGCTCGTCCGGGCCGTGCGGCGGATGAACCGTTGGCGACCATCACCCAATCGGGAAGCCAACAGAGCCTCGTATCTGCATTTGTCGCTCGCCAGTTTGGCACCTCGACGGGTCATGCCGTTGACGATCCTGCAGCGACGGTTATGGCGGACGGTGGTGGCAAGTCGCAGCTCGTCATGCCCTACCTGCAGGCATACTACGGCACGGGCGACGGCCAGCACGAGACCGAGCCGATGCGGACGGTAACGACCAAAGATCGGCACGGCCACGTCGAGGCGACTATCAGCGTCCCGCCCTTCACAGAGGCGCAGGCCGACCGCGCGCGCCAAGTCGCTGACTTCATGCGCGCGCACGGCTTCTGGGACGATCGCGAGTTCGTCACAGTCGAGATCTCGGGCGAGACCTTCGTAATCGTCGACATCGGAATGCGGATGCTAACCCCGCGCGAACTCTTCAATGCGCAGGGGTTCCCGTCCGACTACGTCATTGATGGTGCTTGGAACTATCAAGCAGACGGCGCCGGCCCAGTCTGGCGCGAGTTCTCGAAGTCGGTCCAGGTCTCCTGTGTCGGCAACTCTGTCTCGCCCCCGGTCGCCTGTGCGCTGGTCTCGGCGAACTGCAGCCACCTCGCTGTTCAGAGGGAAGCCGCATGACCACCACACCTACATCAATCGGAGGCAAGGCGATGGCAGAGCATCTTCTTTTCAGTGAACATCTGACCGCAAAAGACGTGCACCGGCCGATTGCTGAAACCTACTTAGGCCAAGCGCACATCGCCGGCACGGGTCCGGAAGGCAAAACTTGTCGCGAGTGCATCTTTTGGCACGTATGGAAATCGAGGAAAGTGTCAGGGGGTACCGAGAATATCCCCGCAGACCCGGGCTACTTCGGCAAGCGTCATGCAAAAACGCCCTGCGAGCTGAAAAAAGCCCGCTGCAACCGTCCTATCCTGAACAAAGCCAACCGTCTCATCCCGCACACCGCAAAGGCATGCCGGTTGTTCGAAGCGGCGGAACACGTCCTTCCGGCCAAGAAGAGCGGGTAAACGGATGCCGGCGATGATCCCAGAAAAGATCGCTTTTCTCGACAGCGAAATAACCGGTTTGCGCTCCCGAATCGGTGATGGCGGCAACTCCGTCCAGCGTGCCAAGCTCAAGATGTTGCGTGACATCCGCGAAGACTATCAGAAGTCGATCGATGTTGCCGCGCGCCGAGAGCAGGGAGGTGCGGCATGACGGGTTCAACCGCTCATCTTCGACGGAACCTCCTTGCCGGGCACCGGACTGATGTCGGGTGCGTCCGGGCCGACGTCGGGCTCTGGCTCTTCGATCGGTGGCTCCGGCAGATCTGGCGGCACATCCGTCGGCATGTCTGGCGGGAATTCAGGGTCATCGGGCTTGGGGATCGGCGTGGTAGGCATTCAGACCTCCTCTTTGATCGCGCAACCGATGCTGGGCTGTGTTTGTTCCACGAGCCGGGAGGTGTGGCGTGACCTTCCTGGAAGCCTACGCCAAGTTTGGGCCCGACACGATGGCGATCGCCGAGGCCTTGGACATCAAGGAACACGAGGCCGACACCCTCATCAATATGAAGATGAACCGCGATCGGCTGGGCCCGACGGTATGCCAGATGGCGGCTCTGAACGCTCCCCGTAAGCCCGTTCGTTTCGCCGGCTACGACGAGACAGAAAAGTCGTGGTGGTAGAATGAGCCGGTGGATTCGCGTCCAGACCTCAATCTTCGATCACGAGGTGTTCGCCGCTGAACCGTTCAGCGAGCGTGAAGCCTGGCTGTGGCTCATCTCCAAAGCGGCATGGAAAGACACCGTGCATCGCATTGGCGCGTCTGTCATGCCTGTCCCTGCAGGAAGCCTGTTCGTGACCATTCGCGAGATGCAGGCGGCATGGAAATGGACCTCGACGCGCCGCGTTCACAAGTTCCTTGAGCTGCTTTCCAGCCAGAACATGATTGAAACATCTTCTGAAACAGGGAAGACGCTCGTAAATGTCTGTAATTACAGCAAATATCAAAACGCTGAAACACATTCTGAAACAACGGAAGGTGCTGAAGCGAAACAAAAACGAAACACAAAAGACACCAGTACACCAGACACCAACATATCCTCACTCCGTTCGGATGTTTGCCCGGAGCCGGAAAAATCCGCTCCGGCCTCGCCGACGGTGATCGAGCTTCCGACCGTCAACGGCGACATGATCCCGCTCACAGAGGCAGACGTGGCCGAGTGGTCCGAGGCCTTCCCCGCCGTGAACGTTCGCCAGCAGCTCGCGGCGATGCGCTCGTGGCTCAACGCCAATCCCAAGAACCGCAAGACCAGCAAGGGCATGAAACGCTTCGTCGTTTCCTGGCTCACTCGTGACCAGGACCGGGGAGGAGGGCGCCAGCATCCGCAGGCCCAATCGCCGCCGCGGCCTCAAAGCCCATCCATGCAGCGCCATCACGACATCCACGCAAGGCTGAAACGAGAACTCTACGGTGAACCAGATGAACAATTTGCCGGCCAAACTGTCGACCTTGCAGCAGGAGATTTCCGCTCTCACTGAGCAGCTTGCCCCGGCCGGCGCCGACGAAATCGGCCAGTGCATCGAAGGCCTCATGAGCGGCGGGATGCGGATCTCCGAAACGATCACTGCTGCAAACCCAGTCGAAGAATACCGCCTGTCCCTTCGCAACGTGCCGGTCTACGGACTGCGCCGGGCCTACGTGAAGCTGAAGCGCGGCGAATACGAAAACATCAACAAGGCTTTCATTCCGCTGCCGGCGGAGCTTGCAGCCATGGCCAACGCTGAATGCCGTCTCCTCCGCGAGGACCGGATACGCAAGCAGGAAACGCTCAGGGCGATCGAGGACTCGGTCAGCCGAACGGTGCCCAGCTCACATGGGCTTATGGATCTACGCGTCACCCAGCGTGAGCGCGCCATCGCACTAGCGGAGAAGGGCTTCGTCAGGGTTGCCGAAGGTGTCGACCATTTGGAATTCGCCCAGCTCGCCAAATCGCGGGAATTGCCTGCCGGCTCCGTCCACCTGTGGGCAATCGACGAGGTCTGGTCGCCGATCGCCGTCCGCGTCAACCGCAGCAGGATCCAGACAAAGCTGAACGTCCAGCCGCCGGCGGTATCTCCGGAGCGCGCCGACGAGCTCGCCCGAATGCTGGCTCTCCCCGATGCCAGCCAGGTCTCCGCCGAGCAGATGGCCTGGCGCGGCAAGGTGAAATCCGAAATCGAAGCGGCGGAGCCGGTCGAAGAGGAGCGCGCGGCATGACCATCCAGCATCGCACCGTAGACATCGAGGCTGCTGCGAAGCTCTGGAAGGATGATCTCTCCGCCTCCCAGATCGCAAGGCGCTTTGGCGTCAGCCGAAACGTCATTGTCGGACTGGCCTTCCGAAACCGCGGTCTGTTCCCGTGGCGCGGTGATGCTGGGAAGAAGACACGCGCACCGGGCCCAGCGAAGACGGCGCGGCCTCGCAAGTTGGCGCCGGAACTGAAGCGGGAACCGGAGATCCCGGCGACTGCCTATGACGCCGAGCGGCTTCAATCCGCAAAGCTCCTCCACCACCTCACGGCCGGCGAATGCTGCTGGCCGCTTGGAAACGGCGGCCCGTACCTTTTCTGTGCGGCGGAAACAACGGGCCGCTACTGCCGAAACCACCATTCTCGGTCATTGCCGAAAAAGTACGAGGGAAAAGCATGAGCCGATCACGTTGGTACGCAATCAGGACGGCCCCGGGCTATCAGCGCATGGCGGCGGTCGACGAGCGCCTCCCAGAAAGCCGGCGCATGGAGTCGATCATCGAGCGGAACTGCCGCAAGGACGGCTTCGACATCTTCATGCCGTCGTTCTACACCGAGCTGAGGCATCACCGGACCAAACAGATCCTCCAGAAGCGGTTTCCGTTCCTTGTCGGGTATGCGTTCGTGAACCTGCCCAGGCTGAACTTCGAGGAGCTCAGGAGCGTCGAGGGTGTCGTGTGCTTCCTTCGGGGCGCGAACTACGGACCGCTCGAATTCCCGGATTCGACCATCGAGGCCCTTTACTTCGCAGAGCACGAGCGACGGCAAGCCTTCCTCTACGAACAGCACTGCCGGAAGGAGAACGAGCGCCACGAGCAAATCCAGCACCTGCGCGGCCAGCTCCGCAAGATCCTGCCAAAGGGCCGAAAAGCTCGCGTCTCCATGGTCGATCAGGCGGAGAGAGCTATAGATTCTCTAAGCCCGCAGATCAAAGAGCGCGTCCAGAAAATTATCAGTGAATTGAACACACTCACGGCTGATGCAGAGGTTGAAAATCTGCGCAAAGCCGTATAGGTTTCCTCAAGTGATTTGTGTGGCTGTTCAGTTGCGGACCTCAATCGAGGGAACACTCGCCGGGCCACCGCCGAAATAGGCGGTAGGAGAAATGCGCCCAAAATTCAGATTTCACGCATCCCACCTTGTTTAGAACACAGTGGCCCTCTATATGCTGGTCATCGGCATTGCTTATGAGCGCTGACAAGCTCGCCGCTCGCAATTGCCACATCGTTTTCGACTTTTGACCACGGATGTACTGGCACTGGTTTGGTAAGCGATGATGAGGAAGGTCGGTGCGATTTCGCCCCGGCCTTTTTTGTTTTTCCAGTAGATAAGTGCCTGTCCGCGTCTATGCGGTAGGTGGTCGCTTTTAGGTCTCGCAGAAGGGCAAAGGACTATAGGGGCACAGGCGAGAGTTCAGGGATTGAGGTCCCCGGGGATAAGCTTATCTCGCACGGCCGACATGTTTGCGCGGACTGCGCCAAGGTTGGACGATACGGCTGCGTTCAGTTGTGAGATCTGTCCAGCTAGCTGACTCGGCACCCCATGGGCGCCCCCACTGCATATGGGACCAACAGCCAGATCGCTCGACTTACGAAAGTTTTCCAGGGCATCATCAAGCTGCGAGACAGCCTCTTTCATCCTTAGATCAATCTGATGCATCCTGCCGTCTTGCTCACGGATTTGCTGTCGGAAGTTTCTTACGAATTCAATAGCATCGCTAACATCGATGATTGCGGTCACTTCAGACTTAACTGGATATTTAAGCGGCGGCGTCAGCGAGTCACTGTTGATCGTGATTTGTGGCGGCGGAAAAGCTGCGACCGCTCCTTGAGCTAAGGGTTCCACGCGAAAGTGAACCATGTGAACACTCGTTGGTGTTATGGCGCTGAGAACGGCGGAGACCACGAAGCAAAACGCTCCTACGTACATATACAGCTTGAGTAAACGCTCCCGCCCTGGGCTCATGTCCCGAACTGCGAGCGCCACAATGACAAGCACCAACATCAGTCCCGCCAAACCCAGCGGACCGAACTTGAGAAGATCGACCGCGCCCTGGAATAACGGGCCGGGGCCTATCGTCTGGGCGTCTGCCTGACTCATTATTGCCCCCCGCTTCGTGCTCAACAGCAATTTTAGCTTGCATCAGAAATAGCTAAAAGTCGAGTAGAACAACGCCATGAGGACCGCAACCGTAGGGACACGCCACCTCCGCAGGCAGGGCATCTGGTAAGCCGCGTGGCTCATAACCACGAAAGACCGGGTTCGATTCCCAGCCATGAGTACGAGGAAGGCAACGCCGGCTCTTCCTCACATTAGATAACGTTAACACTGGTTGGAAAAAGCCTCAGCCAAGATGGCCAGCGCGAGTGGGATATTGTAAAAGGCGATTAGAGGTTAGCACTCAGCCAGCCGCCTCCCCATGTAACTAGTCCCGTTACCGCTCGAAGAAGCGCACCGAACGGGCTACTCCCACAGAAACAGGTCACCATGTGCTACCGCGAGGTCTCCATGTGCTACCGCGTCGTCGAATACGATTCAGGCCCTACGGGTATGTCTGGCAGGGATGCGCTCATAAGCGAGTGGGAGGGCAAAGGTTATTCGCTCGCCAGATAGTGCGCGGAAGCGCACACCGGTGGGTGCTGCTCTTCTCTCCAAAAGTCGGCGTAGAGGAGCCCGGCATCTCGCCATCTTCATAAGCTGGAGGATCACAGTTTCCAAGCTTGTCGCCGCAACCAAGTCATCCCTCACCATCGGTGGCGGCTTTTTCTTTTCAGGAGCGTCAAGTGAAGATCCCCCGTTCCCAACAGTACGACCAGCCCACCCCTGAGGGCCCGTACTGCATCCGCTTCTATAAGCACTACGCGGATTCACCAGCGTGGGAGTTGGTGCCGCAGGCATTGACTTACCTCGAAGAGAGTGGGTTCGCGATCGGGCGCGGGCCGCAAACTCCGCCGCTTTTCACGGATTCCTGCATGGCAGCCATCGGTAAAGACGGCAAGGCAATCGGCTTCCTCACCTGCGACTGCGACGGGGAGAGCTGGGATATCACGCTCTCCTACGTGCTGCGCGAGCATCGACGGAAAGGTGTCCACACGGATCTTTTCTATGCCCTTCGCGACAAAGCCAAAGAGCAAGGAAAGGTCGTTTCAATCAACTGCATGACGCACGCCAACAACCTGCCCGCCCAAGCAGCATTCGAAGCGCAAGGTAGGACAAAAGAATACATCGTGTATTCCTATCGCCTGAAGGACGAGATCGTCGGCATAGAGCCCACTGAGAGCTCAGTAGCGCAATCGCGGGGCCATAGCTTTGAGGAGATGAGGATGCCCGAATACCTCGTTGAGCCCTTCTTCGATACCGGCCCAGACGGCCTCAAGAGCATGCAGGCCTTCATTAACGAGAAGGCAGCAGAAGGATATGAGGTCCACCAGGTAATCGAGCGCAGCACGTATCAGTGGGTGCTGATTTTTAAAGCGCGAGCCTGGTCCTGACAGCCGACGCATGTCTGAATAGGGAGCCGGACCCAAGGCCCGGTTCCCCGATGTCTTAACTTGTACCCTCAGGCGAGGGTAGAAATTGTGACACCATCAAAGTCATGGCTCATAGTCGGCAAGGAAGGGTGCCTGACGCCCACCGATGGGGTCCCACCCCGTCAGCAACTCCATCGTCCACGAAAGAGCCTCCAACTGCTCCTTAACATCTCCGTCGGTGTTGTCTTTCAGTACGCGATAGGCGGCTTCCATGCGCTTTAGGAATCGCTGCTGAAACGTCGGGTCGGTTTCATTCAGCGTCTGCACCAAGCAAGCAGACACCATAGCCATCCCGAGTTTAGCCCGGTGCAGATCTGATCGTTTGTCTTTGTCTTCCATGTTTGATCCCCAAGGTTAACCGATGCCCGTCCTAAAGAACGCACGGCACGAGAAGTTCGCGCAGGAACTCGCCAAAGGTAAGACGGCCGACGAGGCATATCAGCTTGCGGGGTTTAAGCCTAACCGGGGAAATGCAGCACGTTTGAATGCAAATGAAAGCATTCAAGAGCGCGTAGCCGAAATCCAAGGCAAGGGCGCCCTCAAGGCGGAAGCAACCGTCGAGCGTGTTCTGAAAGAGCTTTCTCGTATCGGCTTCTCCGACCTTCGTCGCCTATTTGATGCGAACGGCAGCCTGCTTCGTCCGGAGGAGTGGGATGACGATACAGCCGCCGCAGTCGCGTCGGTCGAAGTGGTGACCCGCAACATCGGCGACGGCGGGGTCGAGCACGTCCACAAGATCAAGGTCTGGGACAAGAACAGCGCCTTGGAGAAGCTCGCCAAGCACCTCGGTATGTTCATCGAGCGTGTCGAGCACTCTGGGAGCATGAGCCTCAATGTCTTGCCAGAGGATGCCGAACTGTGACGCATGCAGGTAGCTCGATTAACGGAGAAACAGCGAGAGGCTAATCGCCTTCTCGCCGGCCCGGCGCGCAATATCATGCTCCGTGGCGGGTCTCGGTCCGGAAAGACGTTCGTTCTTTGCCGGGCGCTGATTCAGCGAGCGATTAACGCTCCCGGTTCGCGGCACGTCATATTCAGGTTCCGGTTCAACCACGCGAAGACGTCGGTCTGGTCCGATACCCTGCCAAAGGTTCTGTCTCTCTGCTTCCCGTCGGTTCGGGTGCGATTTGATAAGACCGACTTCTATGTCGAGCTGCCGAACGGATCGCAGATCTGGATAGCCGGCCTCGATGATAAAGAGCGGGTCGAGAAGATCCTCGGGCAGGAATACGCCACTCTCTATTTCAACGAGAGCAGCCAAATCCCTTGGGCCTCTGTCGAAACCGCAATGTCTCGCTTGGCGCAGAAGTGCGAGCTCGCTCCAGCGATCGCCGCGGCGACAGGCAGAAGGTACCTAGCGCTCAAGGCCTACTTCGACTGCAACCCGCCATCTAAGCTCCATTGGAGCTTCCAGATGTTCCGGGCGAAGATGAAGCCGGGCACGAAGGAGAAGCTGGCTAAGCCGGAAGACTATGCCGAGATGCAGGTGAATCCTGCCGACAACTCGGAGAACCTGCCGCCTGAGTATTTCGAGGTGCTTGCCTCGATGTCCGCAGCGAAGAGGTTGCGGTTCGAGGCTGGAGAATGGGCCAGCGAAGTCAGCGGCGCTCTATGGGCTCTTGAGGATCGCAAGGCGCCAGACGGGAAGCTGATGCCGGGCATCGACAGCCTGCGTGTTGCCAGCGCTCCTGAAATGCGGCGCATCGTGGTTTCCGTCGACCCCTCCGGTACGAGAGGCGATGGCGCGGGCGACGATATCGGTATCGTCGTTGCCGGCCTCGGCATCGACGGGCATGGCTACATTCTTGAGGATGGCACTTGCCAGTTGTCGCCAGAAGGGTGGGGCAGGCGAGCGGTCGACCTCTACCATCGTCATCAGGCGCACCGGATCATCGGGGAACGGAACTTCGGTGGCGACATGGTGCGCTTTACCGTCTCGACGGCTGATAAGACCGCGCCGTTCAAGGAAGTCGTCGCCAGCCGAGGCAAAGCGGTTCGAGCAGAGCCTATCAGCGCGCTGTATGAGCAGGGCAAAGTTCATCACGTCGGAGACTTCCCCGACCTTGAAGACCAGATGTGCAATTTCACGCCGTCTGGATACCTCGGAGAGGGTTCACCTGACCGGGCCGACGCCCTGGTCTGGGCTCTCACCGAGTTGATGCTTGGAGGTTCGTCCTTCACGCTGACGAACGTTTAGGAGCGGACATGGCCAACATCATCGCGTTCGTCCGCGACAGCCTGACAAACATGGTCGCCAGCCTGGGTACCAGCCGGGACAAGGCAGCGGCTAACGTCTATTCGATGCCGATGCTCACCGACGAGGAGCTGCTCAACGCCTACCGTGGCGCGTGGCTCCCCAAGAAGATCGTCGATATCCCAGCATTCGACAGCATCCGCGCCTGGCGCGATTGGCAGGCGAAGAAGCCGCAGATCGAGGCCATCGAAGCGGAAGAGAAGCGGCTGAACCTCATGGGCAAGCTGCTGGAGACCCGCATCAAGGCGCGGCTCTGGGGCGGCGCTGCGTTGGTCATCGGTACCGGCGACCAGGACCTGGCCGCGCCGCTCGACGTCGAGCGCATCGGGAAGGGCGGCCTGAAATACCTCACGGTCATGACGCGTCGCCACCTCACGGCCGGCGAGATCGATCGTGATCCGGCGTCCGAATGGTATGGGAAGCCGAAGGTCTATCAGCTGAAGTCGGCCGATGGCGCTCAGGTGGAAATTCATCCGTCGCGCCTGGTCATCTTCAACGGCAGTCAACAGCCGGACGAAGACATCGTAACGACGACCTATGCCGGTTGGGGCGACAGCGTCCTCCTGTCGGTCGTCGATGCGATCAAGCAGGCTGACGGTACCGCGGCGAACATCGCCAGTCTCGTTTTCGAGGCCAAGGTCAACGTGATCCGCATCCCCGACTTCATGCAGAACCTCGGCAACGCAGAGTACCGCGCCAAGATCCTAGAGCGCTATACGCTTGCGGCGACGGCAAAGGGCATCAACGGCGACCTCCTCCTCGACAAGGAAGAGGAGTACGAGCAGAAGACGGCGAGCTTCGCCACGCTGCCCGAAGTCCTGATGTCGTTCCTGCAGATCGTGTCGGGCGCGGCGGACATTCCGGCTACCCGGCTGCTTGGCCAGTCGCCGGCCGGCATGAACGCCACGGGCGAAAGCGACCTGCGGAACTATTACGACCGGCTGCAGGCGATGCAGACCGTCGAGATGACGCCGGCGATGGCGCGCCTCGACGAGTGCATCATCCGGAGCGCGCTCGGCTCTCGCGACCCGGACATCTACTACGAGTGGGCGCCGCTCTGGGGCATGTCGGAGAAGGAAAAGGCCGACGTCTTCAAGACGAAGGCCGATGCGGCTCGGCAGCTGGTCGGAACCGGTACGGGGCAGGAAATCATCCCGCGCGACGCCGTTTCAGATGCGCTGGTCAACACGTTCATTGAGGACGGATCACTGCCCGGCCTCGATGCAGCGATTGAGGAATACGGCAAGCTCAGCGAGCAGGAGCCCGAAGAGGAAGAGGTCGCCGCAGCGGCTGCTGCCCAGCAGGCGCAACAGACACCAGTGGTGCAGAGAAAGCCGACTGCCGACGCCGCGCCGCGCACGCTGTATGTGCGCCGAGACGTCATCAACCGGTCCGATATCGTACGTTGGGCCGAAGGGCAGGGCTTCACTGACATCGTCCCGGACCTTCATGTCACGATCGCTTACAGCCGGACGCCGGTCGATTGGTTTGACATGGGCGAAAGCTGGTCGCCTCGGCTTGAGATAGCTGCCGGCGGGCCCCGCCAGATGGACAGCCTGGGCGGTGACGGCAAGTACAAGGCCCTGCTGATCACCGCGTCGGAACTGGTCTGGCGTCACCGCGCGATGATCGAGGCCGGCGCATCGTGGGAATGGCCGGAATACCAGCCGCACATTACCATCCAGATCGGTGGCGATGTCGATCTGTCCAAGGTCGAGCCGTACCGCGGCAAAATCGTGCTTGGGCCCGAGATCTTCGAGGAAGTGAACGATGATTGGAAATCAGCGGTGTAGGAGGCGTGACGCCCTACGGCCTAGCCATTGAGGTACGCGGCGTCTGGATTCATTTGATACGAGGCCCAATCTGATATTTGGACCACCATGAGTTCATCGTTTCCGTCCAGACACCCTTTGAGGTGATCACGTAGTGCCTTGCAGTTAGTGGTCGATTTGAGAAGCCAGACAGAGCCTTGGGAGTGAAATGCCCCCAGCTTTTTAAGCTTGTCCGTTATGCACGTGTAATTCTGGCCGACCTGCTTCAGGTCATACGCGATCATGAAATCCGGCATTCGACGCTCCTTTTTGTCTGGTAGAATTCAGACATCAAGACAATCAAGAGTCGAGTCCGGCCAGAGGTAAATTCCATGAAATTCACAGACCTTGCACCGATCGCGGGCACGCGACGGACCGCCGACGGCTACCTTGTTGCTGACGTCCGCACCGCGCGCACCGGCATCCAGCTCTATGCCGGCCATGAGGTCGGCAAGCCGGGAATGCAGGTCGTGAAGGTCTATCGGCCAGAGGATCAGGTCTTCGACAAGGCGAGCCTCGGCAGCTACGCGCACAAGCCGGTGACAAACGATCATCCGGACGAGGCGGTGACGGCCGATAATTGGAAAGCGCTTTCCGTTGGCCAGATTGGAGATGAGGTCGCCCGCGACGGTGAATTCGTCCGCGTCCCCCTCGTCGTCATGGATGGTGCCACCATTAGCGAGATCGAGGGCGGCAAGCGCGAGCTCTCCGCCGGCTACACCTGTGATCTCGCCTGGGAGCCAGGCACCACGCCGGCGGGCGAGAAATACGACGCCATCCAGAAAGATATCCGGATCAACCACGTCGCCATCGTGCAGCGCGGCCGCGCCGGATCAGAAGCTCGCATCGGCGACGGTGCGAGGTCGTGGGGCGCTGCCCCTTTCACCAGTGATCAGAAACCGAAAGAGGACAAGATCATGACCCTGAAGACGGTTACCGTCGATGGCATCCCGGTTGAAGTAACCGACCAGGGTGCCACGGTGATCGGCACGCTCCAGCAGCGCCTTGCCGACGCCAACACCAAGTTCGCCGACGCCGAGAAGGCACATCAGACGGCTCTGGCCGCCAAGGATGCCGAGCTGGCGAAGAAGGATGCCGAGATTGACGCTCTGAAGGGCAAGATCCTTTCCGACGCCGATGTCGACAAGCGCGTCCAGACCCGTGCCGATCTCATCACCAAGGCGCACACTATCGCGAAGGACGTGAAGACCGAAGGTCTTTCCGATGCCGCCATCCGCAAGGCCGTCGTCGTCGCCAAGCTCGGCGATGCGGCGGTCGCCGACAAGTCGGAGGCCTACATCGACGCTCGCTTCGACATACTCGTCGAGGATGCCAGCAAGAACGGCGCCGATCCGTTCCGCACCGTCATGCAGCAGGGCCTTTCGCAGGTCAGCGACGCCGATAAGGGCGTGACCGACGCCTATACCCAGATGGTCGCCGACATGAAGGCCGGCAAGACCTCTGCAGCGGCCAACTAAGGAGGCGCTTCAATGGCTACCTACCAGACCACTTATACAAACGCTCCTCCGAAGGGCCTGCATGGCCAGATCGCTTCCGAGGAGAAGTGCAACAAGATCAGCCGCACGGTCGAGAACCTCGGCGGAGTGCGCTTCGGCCAGCCGGTTCAGCGCGGCGCCGCTGACCACGGGGTTGTGCCCTTTGCGGCCGGCGGCGAATTCATCGGCATCACCGTTCTGAACCCTGCCGTGCCGGCAGATGTGCTGGTACCCGACTCTTATCCCCGGTACTTCACCGGCGCATTCATGACGATGGGCACGATGTACGTCACTGCCGGCGGCGCGGTCGCGCAGGGCGATGCTGTTTTCTACAACACGCTGACCCATCGCTACGTCAACGCTGCGGGTGTGGATATCGTCGGCCCCATCCCCGATGCAGTTTTCGACACGTCCGGCGCGAATGGCGCAATCGTCGAGATCGCGCTTCGTCTGCGCGCTTCGGCCCCGGCAGCCTGATCAGGGAAAGGACCTGAACCATGAACCAGATCATCCGTCAGGCCTTCGCTGATGCGCAGGCCGCGTTCCCCTTCGTCATCGCGCAGGGGCGCAACATCGAGACCCGCATCTACCAGCGGCGTTATCCGACCTTCAACTACGGCGCCCACGTGCCCGTCGTGACGGAAGGGAACGCCTGGGCGATCGGGACGACCTTCTTCACCGTCGATACCGCAGGCGAGGCTAAGTTCCTCTCCGGTGCCGGTACCGACATGCCCTTCAACCAGGCCACGAAGGATATGGCCAGCCATGACTTCGCGATGATCGGCTCCGGCTGGGAGTGGAACCTCGAGGAGGTCAATCAGGCTGCCCTTTACGGCATCGACCTGAACGGCACCAAGGCAATGTCGGCTTCCGATAAGGTCGAGCGCCTGCTCAACTCGGTTGCCATGGTCGGAACGGCCGAGAAGAACTGGACCGGCTTCGTCAACGACCCGCAGGTCTCCCGTGTCGACGTTGCCGCGGATGGCACGGGCTCTTCGACCTTCTGGTCGGCGAAGTCCAACGACCAGATCCTTCGGGACATCAACGACCTGATCTCCAGCGTCCGCGAGAACACCTCGGAAGTGGAATGGGTGGACACGCTGCGCCTGCCGCCGGAAGCGTTCCGCCTCATCGCCACCCGCCGCCTCGGCGAGGGTGACGGCCTCCTGACGCTCCTGGAATACATCCGCCGCAACAACGTCTACACGGCGGAAACCAACCAGCCACTCGACATCCAGCCGCTGCGCGAGCTGGCGAATGCCTCCCAAGACGGCGGCGGCCGCATGGTCGTTTACCGCCGGGACGAGGAAGTTCTCCGCTTCCACCTGCCGATGCCGCGCCGTGTCCTCCAACCGCGCCAGAAGTCCATCATGGGCTTCGAGACCGGCATCATCGCCCGTACCGGTGGTACCGAATGGCGTCTGCCCGGTGCTGCCGCCTACGGCGACGAAATCACCGCTCCGTAATCAGAGGATCAGTCATGAAGGTCACCAACAACAGCAAGGCGCTGCAGGGCGTCCGCTCGAAAGGGCGGGCGGTCTACATCCCACCGGGTGAGACCCGCGATGTCGAGCTTGAAGGCGTCGATCTCGAAAAGGCCAAGCGCCTTCGCTTCCTCAAGATCGAGGGCGTCTCCAAGGCTGCAAGCAACCAGGACGGCGACGGTCCGAAGACGGCACTCGAAGTGCTCGAAATGGCGAAGGACCAGAACGTGCAGTTCATGTCCTTCAAGTCGGCCGCCAAGAAGCTGCTCGGCGAAAAGACCCCGTCCACCAAGGACGAGATTGTCGCTGCTCTCGAAGAGCTGGCGACGCAGCCCTGACAATCAGCTCGGCGGTAACCTGCCGGGCCTACTCTTGCATCGGAGATCGACATGGCTGGATACGGCGATAATGCAGGCTTCACGTCCTACGCTGAGGCGGCCGGCTATGTCTTTCCCGATGGCGCGACCGATGCCCAGAAGACCGCCGCACGTCAGCGCGGTTCTTTGGTGATCGATCGGTATGAGCCTCGGTTCAGCGGGCAAAGGACCGGCGGGTACGCCCAAGAGCGAGCCTGGCCGCGCACGGGCGCGACGACCTATTACGGCGAGGCGATCCCCTCGGGCGAAATCCCGGTCGCGGTTATCAACGCCTCGTATGAGGCCGCATTCCTCGAGTTGACGAACCCAGGCAGCCTTTCGCCGGTCGTAACAGGCACGTCTACGGTGAAGCGCGAGAAAATCGGACAGCTTGAGGTCGAGTATTCAACCTCTACTTCAACGGATATCGACGACCTCGTCGCGCTCGCAACGCCTGTCGTGACCACGATCGAAGGGCTGCTCTGGCCGTTTCTCGTGCCGGTCTGGCCGGGTGCTTTGGTGGTGTAGCTCCAGGCATCGGAACTTGATCAGAATACGCCCAGTGAACCGAGCAACGAGACCATTCCGGCGATCAAAATAACGAATTGAGCCCTCTGCTTCATCGTAGGGTCAATTGGAAGCTTCTGCACGAGATAAAGCACAACCCCGGCGAAGAGGATGGTCAGGAGGATGCTGATTGTGGCGGACATGTCCCCCAGATCCTTGAACAAAGAGCCTTGCGGCAATGAGGCGTAAATAAGGCTTAGCTCTCGAAAAGGAAGGGCGGAGGATGGCAAACCCGATCTATGCGCGCCTGCAGGCGACCGCGCAGCGCCTCATCGCCAAGTACGGCCAATCCGCTACTGTGAAGCGGATCACGCCTCCGGATCCTGTTTACGGCGGCGAGCCTGTCGTCACGTCTTATCCCGCCACGCTCGTCCCGATGGCCTACGAGGCCCGCTACATCGACGGCACGGTCATCCAGACCGGTGACATGCAGATTTACATCTCCGCTGTCGGCCTCTCGATCGAGCCCACGGTCGGCGACGTCGTGACCGCCAATGGCGCCGATTACGCCATCATCAACGGCGACCCGAACAAATACGATGGCATCACGCCGGTCGTCTTCATCGTCCAAGGAAGGATTGCGGCTTAGTTCTCCTGAACCGAGATCCCGTCCTCGCCAATCTTGATCTCGACGCCTTGTGTCGTCTCCTCCTGGTAGACGTAGATGCCCAGTCCGACAGTAATGACGGCAAGCACGGCGATGATGAGATAGAGGGCGTTTCGGTTCATGCAGCGGAATCCTTACATGAATTTCGATCAGTTGCTCAGTGCATACGAGCCAAAGCTTGTGGCGGGCTTTCGGGAGGCGATCGATCCCTCGCGATAGCGCTTCGAATATCACGCTACCGCCGCCGACACGGCCCAAGGAGAGGGTTGCCCTATGAGCATCATTGTTTCTCGAGCATAGCATCGCTCACCTCCCGCCCGGTGTGGCGCGGCCTGATAAGGCTCTTCAGGTCAAATCCCTGCCGTCGAGCCTCAGCTAGGTAGTCTTCCAGGGTGCTTTCCGAAACGGCACTCTCGCGCGCGATCACCCAAAGAAACTTACGATCAGGCGTGCCGACCAATGCGACCCGGTACTCAGGATCGATTTTGAGCACCCAATAATCGCCGTCAGTGAAGGGTATCCAACGAAGTGCAGCCGGAAGAAAGTTGACTTTCAGCTTAGCGTTCGTCGCATCGATTGGCTCTGCTTGGCCGAGCGCTTGCTTGGGCTGGTTGTTGTTATCGAAACAGCGGTTGTCGACGCGAATCTTTCCGTCGTTATCAAGGGAATAGTCTGCCGTGATGTCCGTCGCGGCATCTTCTTCATATTTGAGCGGCAGGCGGACGATCTCATACCAGCGCCCCAGATAACGGTTGAGGTCGAGATTCGGAATTGCTGTGACTTCGCTCATGGCTTCGGTTCTCCTTCAATGAGGAGCGGCAACGCCTGCAGGGTACTTCGGTTCCCTGGCAAGAAGATTGGATAACCTATGACGTTTGATGAACTCCTCGCCAAATACGAGCCGGCGCTCGCCGCCGCATTCCGGCAGGCTATCGAGGAGATCAAGTCGGGCATCGTCCTCCGCGTCGTGGTCGAGCGGCTGGAGCGCGGCGACGTCAACGGCGCGGTCGATGCCATGCAGATCGAGCCGGAGGTGTTCTCCGCGCTCGAAATTGCCCTGCAGGACGCTTTCAACGCTGGTGGCACCAACGCAGTCGCTGAGCTACCGAAGGTCATGGACCCGCAAGGCAATCGCGTGATCTGGCGCTTCGGCGTCCGCAATCCTGTTGCCGAGGCGATACTGCGCGACCTGTCGTCGACGATGGTCACGCACATCACCGATGACCAGCGACAGGGCATCCGCCAGGCGTTGGAGCAGGGGCTTGCCAGAGGCGCCAACCCGAGATCGACGGCCCTCGACGTCGTCGGCCGGCAGAGCCGCGTCACCGGCCGCCGAGAGGGCGGCGTGATCGGTCTGACCCGGTACCAGATCGAGTTTATCGAGCGGGCGCGCCTGCATCTTGATTCCGACGACCCGGACCTGATGAACCGGTATTTCGAGCTCAAGACGCGCGACAAGCGTTTCGACCGAACCGTTATGGCAGCCATCAGAGCAGGGAAGCCGGTGACCGGCGAGGCGCTGGCCAAGATCATCGGCCGGCTGCGCGATAAGAACCTGCTTCTCCGCGGCGAAATGCTGGCGCGGACCGAGACCATGATTGCGCTCAGCTCCGCCCGCGACGAGGCGATGCGGCAGCAGATCGAGGCCGGCAAGGTCCGGGCGCAAGACGTCACGAAGGTATGGCGTTCCGCCGGCGACAGCCGTGTGCGGCACACCCATCGTGTCCTCAACGGCAAGGCCGTCGGCATGGATGAGGTATTTCAGAGCCCATCTGGCGCGCTTCTCCGCTTCCCGGGCGACCCGCGCGCGCCCATATCGGAGATTTCCGGCTGCCGATGCCGGCTCGAATACAAGGTGGATCACATCGGCGCGGTCGTGCGCCGGTACCGCGCTGAGGTCGTTTGATGGCAACGCTCTCATTTAGCGCTGCCGTGGCGCAGTGGGCCGACAGTGTCGAGGGTGCCGTCGAAGCTATCTTCAAGGAGGCGACACAGGAGGTCGTCGAAGAAATGCAGACGCCGGTCGGGCAGGGCGGCCGTATGCGCGTGGACACCGGATTTCTCCGGGCATCACTGCTCGCGTCCTCGACCGCCATGCCCGCGATCAACGCCGCTGCCAGTCCTGCGGAAGGAAGTACCTACGCGCCAGACTTTGCTCAGATCGAAGCGGTAATCGCTGGAGCGGACATCGGCGATACGCTCTACTTCGGCTACACGGCATCTTACGCTGGCTACCGAGAATATGGCGCTAATGGACAGCCCGCCGATGGCTTCGTCAGGCTCGCAGCTCAGAACTGGCCGCTCATTGTGGATCGGAAGGCCTCGGAGCTGAAGGCTCGTCTGGGGCTTTGACGGCTTGGTTCTTGTCGCTGCTTTGCTCCATCGCCGACAGAAGCCCAAGCTGCAACAGTGTCAGCGCCTTCCGTGCTGCTCTTAAACTAGTTTCGCCCCGAACCGTGGCCGCCGTCTCGCGCCCCAACGCGAGCAGCGCCGCATGGATGCGCTCATAGACCTGATCGTCAGTGAGAGGCGGCTTCTCAGACATAGGTAACGGATATATGGCGGCAGGCACCGACGCAATCATCTTCAAGGCGCTCACCGATCGGCTCCTTGCAATGCCACAGGTATTGCCAGTCGCCGCGCCGAACATCGTGTTCCCGCCCGCTGGTCAGCAGATGCCGGCGAAATACCTTCGTTTGGCTTTTTTGCCAAACCAGACACGTCAGATCACGATGGGCAACGACCCGCAGCAGAGGCGCGGTCTCTTGCAGGTCTCGGTCGTTTGGCCGGTCGGGCAGGGCATCATTGGCGCCCTCGATGTCGCCGATCAGGTCATCGACCATTTCAAGAACCAAACCCTATTCGCCTCTGGCGTGAAGATCACGATCAGCAGCGAGCCGTGGGCGGCAGGCCCGCTCCAAGAGGGTGAACGGGTACAGATCCCCGTCACCATTCCGTACATCGCCTTCGAACCGGAGAACTAGCATGTCAAACAAGGCAACCAAGAAGGGCAGCAAGGTCTATGTTTGCGCCACTGCCCAGAATACCGATCTAATCGAGTCCGCCTATGCGGCACTAACCTGGGTGCAGGTTGGCAAGGTCGGCAACATCGGTGATTTCGGCGCCGAGTCGACGATGAATAGCTACAATACGCTTGATGAGCCGGTGACCCAGAAACAGAAGGGCACGGCGAATGCCGGTGATCCACAGATCGAGGTCGCCTCGGTGCATGACGATGCCGGCCAAGTCATCCTGCGAACGTTCGGCAATCCTCTGAACCTCGACAACATGGCAATCAAGGTCGAGCGCAACGATGGCGGCGAGGGGTTCACGAACACGATCTTCTACAGCCGCGGCGTTGTGTCCGGTCCGCTTTATCCTGGCGGCGGCTCCGACGACTTCGAGCTCGAGCGCTTCACGATCGGCCTCAACCAACTGCCGATCCGCGTCAATCCCGCTGTAATCCCTTAATCGATAGGTGACCCTTGGACATCTCTAAACTCGTCAATTCTGAAGACCTCTTCGAACTCAACCTCACGGGGCCGGATACCGATGAACTCGTGGGTATTCGCTTCATGATCCGCTCCGCCGAGAGCGATGCGGTGAAGCGCGTGGTCCGGCAGCATAGTGACAAATTCCTCGCGAGCCGGAAGAAGAAGCTTACGGCCAGCAAGGTTGAGGCCGAGTACCTCGACAAGGCGGCGGCCTCCGTCGCGTCCTGGGACTGGGGCGATCACAACTGGAAAGGAGAAAAGCCGGAATGCACCTTCGAGAAAGCGCGGGAGGTCCTTGAGGAGGCCGGCTGGATCTATGACCAGGTCGCGGCAGCCTCGGAGGACCGCGCAAATTTTACGAAGAGCTTGGCGAAACGCTCTGCGAAGCCGTAGCGATCGTCGCGCGCTACGACAGCGTCAAGGACAAGGATGGCGAGACTCGACGCGAGCGCAATGAGAGCTTCGAGATTGAAAGCCCTGAGGCGGAGGTGCCCGACGCTGGTGCCTTCCTATGGGATTGGTTCTGGAAACTTCGGCAGGCGCAGCCGCCTGGGTTCTCCGGGCCAGTACCGATCTCGAACATTGAACTCTCTGTTTGGTGCCAACTGACTGGCAATATCATCCGGCGTGAGGAGCTTGCGATCCTTAGGGCGATGGACGCGCGGCTCTGCATCGAGATCGAGAAGGAGAGCGAGGCGATCAGGGCGCGCGAGGCGACGACTTAGCGCGCCCTGCCCACCGATCGGAGACCAAAACGCAGGTTGGTCTGCTTGAGCACAGAGTGACGAGGTCACGGATCGGAGAAGGTTACAGAGCAGGTGACGGTAACAACCAAAGGGGCTGACAAAGCTGGCGCGGCGGTTCAAGAAGCATGAAAACCGGCAAGATCGGCAGGAGAATTGAGGCGGCGATTTGCCGGCCCCATTCTCAGGCGACACGACTCATTTGGGACAGTTCTGCCGCAGTAGGTCATAAGTCGTCCTAGCGGCAATCGAGCTGAACGCACCTTGCTTTTCTCCAGATCGAAACGGAACGTCTTGGCCGTCGGCGCGCGCGAACACGTCTATCAACTTTTCAGTTTCGCCGGCGTCAATCATCAGTCGTTTAGCCAGATGAGGAACTTCGCCGACCGAAAACGTAAACTCCTTCGTGCCATTACCGTCGCGCAGCTGAAGTTTTGCGCTGCTGTCAAACGAAACGAAGCCGCTGGGTTGGAAAAACGCCACGAGCTTACCATTCGGGCCGCAGGCGACGGCAAGCGTGGCTTTGTCAAAGCTGTCGCCTTCTTCAGACATCATCGAGAGCGGCAACACAACCTTGTCGAATGTGTCCTGTCTGAATTGAAACCCCCATCCGTGCTTCGTCTCCTGCGCGTAGGCTGCGCCCGACGCGAGGAGAGCGGCGGCCAGTACAATGAACCTCATAATCGTCCTCCAGTTGAATCGCGAGGACGATAACTCACGTTCTTTGAAAAGGAAAAGCCATGGCAGATGTTGCGACGCTCGGACTGCAGGTTGAAAGTGGTTCCGTTGAGAAGGGCACCGACGCTCTCAACAAGCTGACGGGAGCGGCCGCGCGCGCGGAAGCAGCGGCAAACGGGCTGTCCGGCGCAAATCGTGGTGCAACGGGTGCGGCTTCAGCTGCCGCAAAGGCTTATGCCGCCGAGGGGGCGGCCGCCGCGTCAGCCTCGAAACAGATCGAGTTGATGAGCCGGGCGGCCAATCAGAACCGCGCATCGTCGCGCGGCCATCTTGGAAATATTGCCGCTCAGTTCCAAGACATTGCTGTCAGCGCGCAGATGGGAATGGGCCCGCTGCAGATTGCCCTCCAGCAGGGCACACAACTGGCCGCAGTTCTTTCGTCCATGGAGAGACCAGTCCAAGGATTGGGTGCAGCCTTCTTGTCGGTGCTCTCTCCAGTTAGCCTCCTGACGATCGGCATAATCGCGCTGGCGGCCGCTGGCCTGCAGATGGTTGATTGGACAAAGTTGGCGCAGTCGGCGCTGATAGCCTTGGCGGATGTTCTCGAAACCATAGCGCCTTACGCTGTCGCTGCGGCTGCAGCCCTTGCACTGATTTACGCCCCATCGATCGTCGTTGGCATCGTGAATGTTATCGCGGTTTTATCCCGCCTCGTAGTCGCGTCTGGGACGGTCGCGGCTAGCTTTACGGCAGCATGGTTGGCTGCGATAGGGCCTGTTGGCTGGGTTATCGCTGGCTTCGGAGCCGTTTTGGCTGCTGCTGTCGTCTTCCGAGACGAACTCAAGGGGATCTTCGGGCGAGACATTGTCGAAGATGTGAAAACGGCTGCAAGCTTCATTATAAACAGCTTTGAGGCGGCGTTCGCGGACATCAAATTTCTTTGGGGTCAGTTCCCCAACATAATCGGAGCTGCTGCAGTCGGTGCTGCCAACGCTGCGATAAAGGCGATGGCGGGGCTGATCCAGAAGGGCGCCGCGATGATTGATACCCTGCAAGAGCAGGTCAATCAGCTCCTGCCGGAGAGCCTTAGAATGAGACCGATCGGGAATCTCGGCCTCACCGACAAGTTGCGCATCGAGAACCCATATGCTGATGCGCTGGGCAAAGCCGCAACCGACCGCAATGCAAATCTGCAACGCATCATGTCACAGGATAGGATCGGGCAGATCGGCACTTGGGTCGCGGATGCCGCGTCGAGAGGGGTGGCATCGCTCCAGGCGCTCGCCGACTGGATGGGGAAGGTCGACGAGAAGTCAAAGAAGCGCACTGGCGGCAAGAGCGAGCAGGAGAAGTACGCCGACATTGTCGCCGGGGCTGAGCGCCAGATCGCTGCGCTTGAGGCGGAGCGAGACGCGATCGGGCTCACCGAGCAGGCGGCAGCCGCGCTGCGCTACGAGACGCAGCTCCTGAATGAAGCCCAGCAGCGTGGTATCTCGCTCACGGATGCCCAGAAGAGCGAGCTATCGTCACTTGCGCAGGTCATGGCCGCGATCGAGGAAGAGACCCGCCAGATGGGTATCGCGCTCGATTTTGCTAAAGAAGTAACCGGAGGCTTCTTCGATGACTTCTTCGCGGGAATTGAGAACGGCAAATCGGTATGGGAGTCTTTCGGCGACGCGGCTTTGGGGGTGCTTGACCGCATCGCCGACAAGCTGCTGAACGACGTCCTCGATGCCGTGTTTCAGGTCAGCGGGGCAGGGGCTGGCGGAGGAGGACTCGTCAGTTGGCTCTTCGGCGGTGGCTCAAAGGTGGACCCATGGGCTGGGCTGCGTGGGTATGCGAACGGAACGAGCTCCGCTCGTCCTGGCGTCGCATGGGTTGGTGAAAAGGGGCCGGAGCTCGTCCGTTTCAAGGGTGGCGAGGAGGTCATTCCGAACCATCGCCTTCAACGACCGGCTAATGGCAACGTGGCGCCATCGGGCGGTCAGCTAAACCAGAATGGGCCGCGCGAGATCATCCTTCGGGTGATTGCTGAGGAGGGGCCGATGTTCAGGCCCGTCATTCGGTCGGAGAGCCGAGGCGTCTCCGTCGAGACCATAAAACAGTATGACGCGGCGAAGGCAAACATCTACCAAAACGGCGAAGACCGCTAATCTTCGATGGATTTCCCGCCTTGGATCACGGTGAAGATACTTTCGCCGCTCTTAGCCTTCCTCATTGATGTGAGGAATTCCTCCATTTCCTGCGCCATTACCTCGAAGGCACGTCGTGCACCGGACCGCTGCTCGGGTGTCAATTTCGGATCACTCGCGAATTTCTCCGCTGAGTTGATGTTCGATTTACGGGCGTTCTCTGTCATGGCCATCAGCGCCTCGTACTGAGATTCATCGATGTTCGATAAAGCGCTTGCAACAAACATAAACATAAAGCGATGGGCATTCGCCCTGAATTCCAGGTCCGATACTTGCTTGACCAGCTTGCTGTGTTCATCGGCCAAGAGCTGAAGAACCTGCTGGGTTGTCCCGCTGAAATCGATTGTGGGCACTGATTCCGCTCCCTAATTCCCTACCGCTGCATATTGCGGCGATTACCCTGGATTGCAACCAACATGCCTGATCCGATTCTGTTGCCGACGCTGCCTTGGCGAGACTGCCAGTTTGATCCCATCAATCCGACGGACGTTTCGATGATGGAGGGCCGGCGTTCCGAAGAGCAGGCCGCCGGCACGCCTTTCTGGAAGGCGCAATACACCACGAACTGGATGACGCCAGCCTTTTACGGACTGTTTGATGCCTTCGTCATGAAGTCGAGTTCGCGAGGTGCACCATTTCTCGGATACGACCTGTTCCGGCCACGCCCAATCGCGCACAACAACGGGAAACCTCTCTCCGGCACGAAAGCAGGGGGAGGGGCATTCAATGGCGGCGCGGTTCTGCAGTCCATTACTAACAGCAGAACCATCGTCGTCTCAGGTCTGCCGGCTGGTTTCAAGCTATCATCCGGAGACTATGTCGAGTTGCGGAAGTCGGTGTTGATCCGATCCCTTCATCGGATCGTCGAGAACGCCACGGCGAACGCTAGCGGCGTGGTTACGCTCTCGATCATGTTTGGTTTGGACACCCAGCATTTCACTACGTCGGCGACAGTCCATCTCGAGAAGCCGTCGTGTGTCATGAGTATTGATCCGGGCAGTGTGGCGGCACCGAAATCGTGGGCGGGTCGCGAAGCCTCCTTTTCCGCTACGGAGATGTTTTTCTCATGAGTGTGCTGGATCCTGCTGTCGAGAGTGCGCTCGAGACCGGCCGCCTTGCACGGCTCGACCTCATCCGCTTCGATTTACCCGGCAAGACCGTCGGCTACCATCGTGGTGGGAGGCCCTACACCTATAACGGTCTGACCTATCTTCCGAACCGCTTTCTCGAGCCGGGCGAACTGGTGAGCGCAGTGGGCGTCGCCGTGACGACGCGGACTATCGTCTTCTCAAACATCCCAGTCAGCAACCCCGAGGACGCAGTCTCTCAGATTGAGCAATATAACTATCAAAATGCTCCGGTGATCATCTCCCATCTGGCGGGAGATCCCGAAACGGACGCGGTCCTCGGGATTCTCGCCTCATCGATCTACGAGATCGACCAGGTTCGCTACAACGAAGGCGCGGTCTCGGGCTACGAGCGGACGCTGACGATGATGATTGACCTGCAGCCGCCCGGACGATCGGCGCGGGGCTCTACCGGGCTCAAGCGCTCGCAGGCCGAGCAGCAGTTCGACAATAATCCCACCGACACGGGCCTGGAGCACGTGGCGACGAATGCAACCATCCCTGAGGAATGGGGGCAGGTGTCGCGCTGATGTCGATCTAAATCATAGAGTATAGAACGGCCACGGAACGCTTGGGGGACAAAGCGGGTCCGCCTCCTGCCGACCACACCGCTGCTTCAGAGGCAATCCATGAACCGCTTTCGCATCGTTGAAGCCACGCTCGCGCGTGAGCTTGCGAAACCCTATGCCTATGGCTCGGCCGATTGCTTCATGCTCGGCTGCGCCTTCATCGACGCGCTGACGGGCTCGGCGGTCGCCGACAAATACCGTGCCGCCTATCGCACGCTCGCCGGTGCTCAGCGGGCGCTGCGCCGGCGCGGGCATAAGTCGCTGGTGAGCTTCTTCTCGGCCGAGCTCGGCCAAGAGCCGAAGGGCGGGGCGGAAGCGCGCCTCGGCGATCTCGTCATACTGCGCCTGGCCGACGGCGCCGAGCATGTTGGCGTCTGCCTCGGCGCCCGTTTCGTCACCAAGACCGAACGCGGCCGGAGTGATCACGCTCTCGCCGACGTCATTGCAGCCTTCCACCTCGGATAATCCAGTATGGCAATCTTCACTTCAATTGCGACGGCGATCGCCGGTGCGCTGTTCGGCGGCTCTGCGCTCGCTGCCAGCCTCATTGGCGGCGCTCTTGCGTTCGGTGCCAAGCTGGCGATCGGCAAACTCAGCCAGCAGAAGCAGCAGAAGCGGAAATACACGGCCGTTCAGGGCGAGATCCAGTTCGGCGGGGATGTGCCGGTCGGCACGCTCTACGGCGTCGGCAAGACAAAGGGGCAGCGGACTTTCTATGCCAAGTGGGGGAGCGGCAATAAATGGAATGCCGAGGTCTTCGTGCTCGCGAATGGCTGGTGCGACGGGCTGGAGCCTTACGTCTACATTTACGGCGAGAAGAAAGCGCTGGTATCCCGCCCGGTCATCGGCAACGAGGTTGCGAACTATCATATCGAGGGCTTCGTCAACGGCTCTGGCGACCCGGTCCTGACGATCCGCTTTTACGATGGCAGGCCAGGCCAGCTGGTGGATCAAAAGCTGGTCGACGTGTCGGCGGCGCTTGGCAACAAGTGGAAGAGCACGAGCGTCAATGCCGGCATCTGCTACGTCGTCGTCGAGCGCATCTATAGCGACAAGCTCTTCGGCTCGAAGGGGCGGCCGGAACTTGAATTCGTTCTGCGGGGCTTGCGCGAATATGATCCGCGCAAGGACTCGACGGTTGCAGGTGGCTCCGGGACGCAGCGGCTCAATACACCGTCGACCTGGGCGCACACGAAGAACCCGGCCGTTCACCGCCTCAACTATCAGCTGGGCCTTCGCGCGCTGGTCTCCGGCCGCACGCTGATCGGCGAGGGGAAGAGCCTCGGGCAGATCGATCTCGCCACCTATTTCGTGGCGATGAACGTCTGCGACACGCTGCGGGCGAATGGCAAGAAGACCTATGAGTGCTCGCTCTTCGTCAGCGGCGACGACGATCACACCGAGGTGCTGAAGCAGTTCGACGATGCCATGGCGGGCTATGGGCTCAACCGCCGCGGCCTTTCCGGCGTCATCCCGGGCGCACCGCAGATCCCGGTCAAGGATCTGACCGCGGGCGATGTACCCATTGATCGCGCCAAGGACGTGCAGTTCCGGCCATCGGCTTTCGAGCGCTTCAATCACCTTTCCGGCCAGTTCACCTCGATCGAGTCGATGTGGAACCCCGAGAGCCTGAAGCCGGTCTATGTGAATGCGGACATAGCCGCCGACGGCCGTAACCGGCAGACGAGCATCGATTTCCTGCAGGTGACCGACCCGGACATTGCGCAATACCTGCTCAATATCCGCTATCGGCAGAACCGCATGGGCGGCAAGGCGACAGTTCCTGTCAGCCGTCGCTTTGGCCTGGCGGTGCAGGAGGGCGAGTGGATCACCTGGCGCGGCAAGAGCTGGCTGATCAGCGAGTGGCGGGCCGACGACCGGCTGCGCATCACGCTGGTTCTTTCGGAGACCAGCGCGGCGATCTATGACGACGCTGGCATCCAGCCGGGCCCTGTCGTCATCCCGCCGACGCCGCCGATCAACCCGTCGCTCTTGTCGACCGTGCAGAACTTCAAGGTTGCCGTCGGCATGATCAACGGCGCGCAGGGCTATGACACGCCGGCGCTCGTCTTCACCTGGACCCCGCCGGACGATCCGACGATCACGGCGGTGCGCTTCTCCTATCAGATTGAGGGCACGACCGAGCTTTTCGAGGATCAGTGTACCTCGCCCGAGGACGGTCTGTTCCGCACCACGAAGAACGTGGTCTCCGGCAAGGTCTACAATGCCCGGGCGACGATCACGACCGTGCCGGATCGGTTGCGCACGTTCACCCCCTGGATGACGACGGCGCAGGCGACCGGCTTGCAGACGCTGCTCACCGGCCTGCAGCAGTTGCAGGACGATGCGCTTAACCGCTTCAAGGAACTGCAACAGGAGATGGACGAGTTCTTCCGGCCGCGGCTGGTCGAGCTGCTGGATGCCTTCTCGCTCGAAGGAGCTGTTGGACAGATCGAACGCCAGCAGATCGTAGCCTCCATAGGTGACGCGCTGGCGCAGATCACCGAGGAGAGCCGGGTCCGCGTCTCCGAGAATGAGGCAACGGCGCAACTGCTGACATATCTGCAGGCGAGCCTCGGCGGCACGAATGCGCGGCTGATCACCGAGGAGACTGTGCGTGCGACCGCAGATTCAGCGCTGAGCAGCCAGATCACGCAGCTCACGGCCGAAACCGGCAATAACGCGGCGGCCATCCAGACGGAGGCGACCGCGCGCGCCAATGCCGACAGCGCACTCTCTACCCAGATCACAAGCATCGATGCGGAGGTTGGTGACAATCTTGCCCGGCTGATCCAGGAGGAGACGGCGCGCGCCGATGGCGATAGCGCGAACGCGACCAGCATCAATGGCGTGAGTGCCGATTTCAACGGCCGCTTTGCGCACGGCCTGGTGAAGTTCGAGGCTGTGGCAGCACCATCCGGCGTCGACGCTCGGTTTTCCGTCATGCTGCGGGCCGGCACCAATCAGAGCTTCAAAGTGTCGGGCTTCTACATCGAGCTCTACACCGAGGGCGGCGTCCAGAAATCGCGTATGGCGATCCAAGTAGACCAGTTTCTCGTCTTCTCCGGCAACACCGGCCAGCTCCCGTTCGTCTTTGAGAACGGGGCATTGAAGCTGGCGATCGCCAATATCGGCACGGTCAACGCCGGTCTCCTTCAGTCACTGAACGGCAAAATGAAAATCGACCTCAACAACGGCACGATCGAGGTTTTTAGCTAATGGTCCGCACGATGATTGGCGTCGACAGTACCGGCGCCGGCTGCGTCAAAATCATGAAGAGCGACGCTGACAGTCCGCGCACGACGCCGGACAGCCAGCGCTCGAAGTTCCTCTATAACTCGAAATATGCTCTGAACGCGTCGATCGCCCATATTGAGCGTGTGAACACTATTCCCGGCGGAAGCGGTACCCAATACTTTCCCGCCGGGTCTAACTCTTCCAACTACCAAAAGCTTGTTGCTTACGGTGACGCGGGCGGATTTAATGAAGCGATATGGGTGCTTAAAAATAGCGCCTTCCCTGATTTGAAGTACAATATGCCGCTTTTCGACGTGAAAGCCACCCGCAATAGTACGGGTCGCTTTAATCAGATGAAAATACAGCGGCGATATAGCGGCAAATATTATAACGATCAGGGCGGTTATTTGTTCATGGGGAATTGGCGTCAAGCCCCTTGGTTCAAGGATTATGAGGGACTTGTCAGCAATTGGGGTTCCTTCCTGTATGGAACAGTTACGAGGATAAACAACTCAGACACAAACGACGCCTACAACCGCTTTCAATCCAGCGATAAACGGTTGATCGTGTGGAACCTCCCCGGCAATGAAGACCCGTCATTAGAAGCTCCCGTGCTCGCGCCAAACGGCAGTAAGAACATCATCATTCGTTCGGATAAGATGATTATCGCTAAGCCGGGGTACAACGCGGAAACTGCGACCGAATGGCAAATCTCATTCGACAGTCGACGTGTGCCCGTCAAGGTCATCGCTGCTGCGGACATCGCAATTCCCGCCGGAGAATCGTTCTACGATACCGGAATAACGTTGCCGACAAATATCGCGCTTGACGTTCATTTCTACACGGGTTCCACAATCTATTATCCGTGGACTCCTGACATGGAAGACGGCGCGGGAGCGGAGTACTGGTTTAGCGGTTCTCGCATCTACTTCAACGCGGCCAGCGCGCTGCGCGCTCGGTTCATGCTGTACCTCGACGCCGGCGACAGCCCGACGAACGGCAGCAATAAGGTGTTTAGGCAGTTTACTGAGGGCGGCGTTGATGTCGTTCAATTCCTGCGCCCGGGTTCTGCCAACCCGCCGTCCTGGGCAGACATCGTGATCGACAGTCGTTGGCCGTGTGTGCAAATCATCAAAGAGGGGTATTTTCCGGTCTCGGCAGGGAGCCCAGTCGAAACTGTTGTTACCTTTGATGCAACCGGAATGTTCCCCATGGTCAAGTACATGACCAAACACGGGCCTGGTTCGGATCAGAATTTCGGCAGTTGGCAGGCGTCGATCAAATTGCCGTCCGTTCGCCAATTGATCTACTCGACGAGCAGCAATTTCGAGTGTGGGGACAGCTCCCATTGTCGCCTAACCCAAACGAGCGCGACGTTTGTCACTAATCGCGGACGACCAGGCGACTATTACAACGATGATGATGATCCGGGCACGTGGCGCACCGAAGGCGCCGACGACGTGCTCGGCATCCGCTACTACATTCTCGGCATTCCAGCTTAGGAACTCCTGACATGACGATACCCTACGTAACGGGCACGGTTTCCGTGACCGCCGGCAGCGCCGTGGTCAACGGCTCCGGGACCGCTTGGGCCACGGCATTGATTGCCGGCGGGCTCTTCGGCCTCGACAGCAGCAACGGCAACCCGGTGCCGATCCTCTCCGTCGACAGCAACACGCAGCTCACGCTGGCGAAGCCCTGGCGCGGCACCACGGCGGCCGGACAGGGCTACTGGATCGTCCGCGACACGGCCTATCTGCAGCAGCAGACCGTCAACGCCCAGGCGCTCTCGGCCTACATCCAGCGGCTCGACAATGCGGCGCTCACGGCGCTGGCCGGGCTTACGCCGGCAGCTGACAAGCTCGCTTATTTCACTGGGGCCACTGGGGCGGCCCTGACCGACATCAAGGCTAAGGGCCGAGACCTGCTTGCCGCAGACTCGATGTTGTCGCTCCTGGGGAAACTCGGTCCCGTAAATGGTGGTGTTGCTTCGCCTGTCCCGTCCGCCGCTGGGGTCGGACTTTCGGACGGTGATTTCAACACGATCATCATACCCGGTACGTATACGATCACAGGCAGTTGGACGAACGGACCATCCGGGGCGGCGGCTACAGGATATACAGCTGTTCTGAACGTTTATCGCCGTTTCGGGATGGTGTTTCAGGAAATCTATATAGCTGATGCAACCTCCCCGAAGAAGTTTCTTCGGTTTTCGGCGGAAGCTTCTGCGGGAACGTGGCCTAATCCTTGGTGGAACATAACAAACCCCGCTTATCCTGGTGCATCAGAGATACTAAATGGTGCGTTGCCCGCTCGTCTCAGGACGGTGCAAACGGCTCTCTCTGACGCAAATACCGCAACGGAAACCGGGTTTTACAGTGTCAATGCAGGAACCGTTAATACCCCCGAAGGGGCGCAAGGTTCTCTCACAGTCGTTGCCGTCACGGCTACGGTTATTACGCAAGTATACATTCGGGGAAGTAACGGCAACATGTACATGCGGTGGAACAATGGTTCCACTTGGAGTTCATGGGCGAAGGTCGGGCTGCAGGACAGAAACAACACTTGGTCCGGTACACAATCTTTGGACGGCGCAGGAAGTTATGTTCAATTTGCACTGAACAGAGGCTCGGTTGTCGGATCATATGAGTCGGGTGTGAATTTCATTGGACTCGGTTCCGTAAGTGATCACCCGCTTATATTTAAGGCAAACAATGTCGAGCGCGCCCGGTTCGAGCCGACTAACGGCGATTTTCTTGTAGGACTTACAGCAACGATTGACCCTGCAAGCGGGAGCACAACCGGCGTTGCAATGCGTCCCGCGACCGGACGCATGTGGCGGCGCGCATCGGGGTATAACCCGTTTTATCAGTCCAGACTTGCTACTGACGGCGCCGTTCAGGAGTTTTACCGCGAGAATTCATCAGTAGGCGGCATCTCAGTTACCGCGACTGGGACCAGCTATTCCACCACATCGGATTACCGTCTTAAGTCGGATGTTCAGCCGATCGTGACGTTCTCGCTGACTCCGGAGCAATTCGACGTTTTGGATCATGCGGAGCTTAAAATCATGGCTCTGCGCCCAGTTTTCCACCGGTGGAACAATGCTCCGGAAAAGGGCGTCGTATCCGGCTTTATTGCTCACGAGGCGCAGCAGGTCGTTCCGCATGCGGTGACGGGCAAGAAAGACGAATTCGTTGAGGTGGGCCGAGAAATCTTCCCCGCGCACGAGGTCGAGCGGGAGATAACTGACGAGGACGGAAACAGCAAAACGGTGATCGTCACTGTTCCGGAAGTCGTCAACGAGGGCGTGCGCCGCGACGCATTGGCGGCGGGCGCCCTGTTTGACAAGACGGGCGAAGTGCCGGTTTTCCAAACGATGGACTACGGTCTGATCACTGCGGATATCGTCGCGGCTCTGCAGTGTGTCATTCACAAGAACATGCTGCAGGGAGAAGAGATTGCTGCCCTGAAATCGGAAAAGGATGTCCTTGCCCAACGGCTCGCCCATATTGAGGCACACCTTGGCCTTGCCTGAAATTCATCCGAGCCTAGCATCCTTATCGCAGAGCTGCGGGCGTTTCAGTGGCCGCAGTTGTAGGGGTTGGGTCTCTCGCCCATTCGGCGACAGCAATCGCTGAACTGAGCAATATGGCCGGCAGCGCTAGCGCGGCGAGGAACCTGATCACGCTCTTCCGACGAGATCGCTTGCCGTCCCAATCGTAAGACATTGTGCTTGCCTCTTCGTGATCCGAACGACGCTCCGGCTTAACCATATGGCCACGTTACGCGGTGCTGGTCGAGTCATCTTCTGCGATACTGCGATCGGAAAGCCTCGTTCACGCAAGCCCGGAAAATTGCCGCTGCTTTCGAATATATGCAATTGCGGCAGCTTCCAGGCTCTTGCACTCCGTCTCGGATCTAAGCAGCGCCTCGTCTTCTTTCTCGGCCGAGCATCGGAGGGCATCGCGCCGCAAACACGCGCGCTCATACGCCTCGCACATCTGCAGAAATGCGGGGCTTCTCATCATCCACGTGCTGCGACGCAGATCTGGGGCCACCAAAAGCAGCCGCGATATTCCTGCCTTCTTCGCATCCATGCCGGCGCTCGCACTCTTCGCCGAGCTGAACCGTTCAACGGATGCTGCTAGAAAACGTTCCACCACATAGATCCCGCCTGACGGGGTTCCAAAGCTCCCAACCCAAAGGAAAATCAAGTGGATTAAACCGTGCCCAGGGCGCGGCGACCTGCTCGACATTTAACGCAAAGAACTTTCCGCCTCGGGATACTCTTCCCGTCGCCCTCGAACTCGTGTTCGGCCATCTCTAACCAGCTAAACAAGGTGACCATGAACAAGACCGTGCAGTCTCTGCAGCGGCGCTTGAAAAACGCGCCATTTCCCGCCTAGACTTGCAGCGTCTGTGAATTCGAACGCTCAGACGCCCGGCCCCTTCTTTCGTCTAGAGAGAGGGGGCCTTCTGCTTTCATAAAGCGAGGATTCAAGACGAGCGACGTGATCGCACGTCAGAAGTCGAAATCGCGATCATTGCGTTGCAGGTCTCGCTTGAACTCGGCCTCCCAAGGGTCGAATTGTGGTGCCTTGTCCGCTTGCGGCTCCTCGCCGCGATCTTCCGATTGCGGCTGCTTTGCTTTGTCGGCCATCATCATGCTCCTGATTTTCAGGCGCATGTACGCCAGACAGTCGCGGAATGCCACCCTGCGGGCGGCCTTTCAACACGTCGTCGCCTGCCGTCGACCTTTCAACTCACAACCAGCAACCAGGAGAGATTATGGCTCGGGAAACTCTTCCCGTCGCCCTCGAACTCATGTTTGGGAATGAAAAGACCCGTGGTTCGGGTGCGATCACGGGTCTAAGCCGCCGCCATGTTGCGAGGCGTGGCGGGCGGCGCCTGTACTTCTGCTACTCCGAGCTTGCTTCAAGCTGATCGCCGGGATCGGCGGCCGTTGGTATTGGCTCGATCGGGGTTGCCGCTAGAGCTTTGAGGTCCTCGGCGAGGCCGGCAAGCTGTGCCGCAAAGTCAAGAAGATCCGAAGCGGCGCACTGTGCCGCGATTTCTGAGAGGTCAGTAACCAGCTCGATTGGGCCGGCGCTTTCCGCTTCGCTGTCTTTTATGTCCAAGTCCAAGCCCCTGCTTCCATTGATGTGGGATCAATAGCGCGGGCCGTCAAGGGCTACCGCCGGCGACGAGCCTTCCCGGTCGCCTGCGAGGAGCAAGACGACCAATGTCAGCTTAAGCCCGAACACTGCCGGCCGCCACAAACCAGCTGCCGAATATTCCCCAACGACAACCAGGAGACTTCAATGAGGGCCATCACCGCTCAGCACGTTCGCGCGGCCGCAAAGGGCAGGGTGAACGAAAGCAACCTCGCGTCCGTGATCGTGGCGCTGGATAGATACGGGGAGCGTTTCGGCATGGATCGGCCGCACCGGCTCGCCCAGTATTTCGCCCAGCTCATGCACGAAAGCGGCGACTTCCGCTATGATCGCGAGATCTGGGGCCCGACGCCGGCGCAGCAGCGCTACGACACCCGCACCGATCTTGGCAACACGCCGGAGAAGGATGGCGACGGACATCTCTACCGCGGCCGAACCGGAATGCAACTGACCGGCAAGGATAATTATCGCCAGTTCCGCAACTGGTGCCGCGCGGCTGGCCTCGATTGCCCGGACTTCGTTAAGGATCCAGACGCGGTCAATGCCGATCCATGGGAAGGCTTGGTGCCTCTGTTCTACTGGGACACGCGCGATCTGAACCGTTGGGCCGACCAGGGCGACGCCGAGACCATCACGAAGAAGATCAATGGCGGCAAGAACGGTCTGGCCGATCGGTTTGACCGGCTGGCGCGGATTTCGCTCGTGCTGCTCGGCTACCGCGCCGACAACATCCTTCAGTTTCAGGCCGACCATCGGCTGCAGGTCGACGGCGATGTCGGGCCGAAAACGCGCGCTGCCATGCATACGGCGCTGGTGGCGCTCACCCCGGGCGAAGCGGCGCGGCCGGAGGTCAAAGCCGCGCCCGTGACCGAGGAGAAGCCGGTCCCGGTTCCCGTCACGCCGCCTAGCCTCGATGCGCCGTGGTGGAAGTCGAAGGAGGTCATCACCCCGTCGGTCATCGGCGGCGGCGCTTCGCTGCTCACTGCGATCGGCGGCATACCTTGGCAGAACCTCCTCCTGATCCTTGTGGCGTTCGGAGGTATCGCCGGCTTCCTCTACTGGCGCAAGAACGCCGATCGGAAGGCGGTGGCGAAGCAGGTCGAGGGCATGGCGTGATGTTCTCCACTCCTCGCCTCCTGGCGGCTGCAGCCGCTATCGCCGTTGTCGTTGCCGTCGTCGCCTGGATCTACCGGCAAGGCGGCGACGACGTTCGTCAATCCATCGAAAGGCAAAACAATGAAGCTGGCCGCACTGCGGACGATGTCCGCTCTCGCTTTGACCTTTGTCCTCCAGGGATGTGGGACTTCGGCGCCGGCAAGTGCCGACGGACTGCGCCGGGTGGTGGGCACTGATCTGATTGGCGCGCGCGGCGCGACGCCGGCGGATCAGCGAAAAATAGACAGGACCGTCGTCGGCATCTGCGCGGCGGCGGTTTGGACGAAAGCGGAATGCGTCCGCCACGGCGAAGCGCAGCAGTAACTCGCATCACTCTACGAGGGCAGGGGATTGTCTGAAACACAGGAAACCGAAAAGATGGTCGCAACTCCGAAATGGAGGTTCGAATATAACCTCAATACCCTGGTGATCCTGTTCGGCTTTGCCGGCGGCCTCGTAGCGTGGGGCGCGACCTGGGAGAGGGTGAACGCCAATCAGGACTCGCAGGCGAATTCCATCGATCGCCTCGACAAGCGCCTGACGGCTGCCGAAGTCTCCCTCCGGCAGATCGACAATCATGAGCTCCGAATATCGGCTGTGGAGAAACAGGCGGCCGAAGCGGCGACGTCAATGAAGGCCGTCGAGAACACGCTAAACAGCCTTTCCATCGATACACGTGTGATGCGAGAAATCCTTCAGAGGATCGAGGCCAGCCAGCGGGACGGCGCTCAACTGCGGCGCTGATTTGCATAATCATGCAATTGCGCGATGCGCATCGGTCTGCTTTTCTCTTGGCATGGACACGAAACTTGCAGACTTGAAACTCAGGCCTTGGCTTCTCCGGGAGTTAAACATGATTGGGTATGAGGTGGTCGGAGATATGCAACATCTGCCTACTGCCGAATTGCTGCGAATACCCGGTATGGGCGGGCATGACTGGCGGAAGATTGCCAAGGCGTTGGGGCGAGAGCCATTCCCTGATCAGAAGAGACGTTGAGCGTCAGCGCCGACCAATCCGGCGCTTTCGAAAAGGGGCAGCGCTCCGGCAGATGCGACGAGGAGCGCTGCAGTTGTCCGACATGTGCGATTGTCCGCCAGTCGAAATTCAGAGGGAGAAAACAACCTTCTGAAATGGGAACGCCTCTCAAACGCCGTGTTGGCAGGAATGTTCCGGAACAATGCTCGTTTTTGAGATTGGCGAATTTCAGGCGGGATCCGGTAGCAGCTGCTGGGGAAGGGGACTGTCGTGTCCACCGCCATCATCATCCGGCCACCTCATCCAGGACAGAAAATGTGCGCACCGGAAGCTTTTAATTAACTGAGTCGCATAATATAGATCATCCATCTTTGGCAGGAATCCCATCATGGAAATCGGCGACAAGTCGTTCCAGCTCCGTTATGTCGGAAGTCGTTTTGACGGCGCGAGATTGCCGCTTGACGTTTTGGCCGACCTCCCTGCGTTCCGCGACCTTCTGGTTGCTTTCGCCAAGGATAACTGGCGGCTCTCCCATGCGGATCGACAAAGGCTTCCAAAGGGCTTCGATCACAGCATCTCTTTCGATTTGGTTGCTATCGAGGAGGGAAGCGCCATGCCTCGGTTGGACTGGAGCCGGCAAACGGCGCAGGATTTCCTCCCTGGATTCAGCGATGAGTTGGGAGAAATAGTCGACTCGTCCTTCCATCACATTATCACACTGATCGATGACGCCGCTCACGATCGCTTTCCAAAATCAATGTCTTCCGAGCATATCCGAGCACTGAACAAGCTGGGCGCCGGTCTACGCCAAGGAGAAAAAATAGAGTTCCTTGGGAGCGAAGGGCAGGATGGTAATGTCGTTTACCTCGATACGCATCGCCGAAAGTCGTTGATTACGCACGTACGTGAAACATACCAAATACGTGTCGATGGTCTGGGAACCCTGCAGGGCCTACACATTGACGGACAAATTTCGGTGCTCACTGAAGAGTACGGCGAGATTAGGCTGTCAATTGACCCCGACAGGATCATCAACGAATTTGACGGTAACACCGGGTCCGATATTCAGTTTTCTGTGAAAATTGAACTGGACAACAAAGATAATTTCAGAGGTGTAGTCGAGGTGTATGACGTCGACCTCATCGATGCTGAGTTGTTGGACAATCTAATGAAATGCAGATCGCGTCTCACTGAATTGCGAAACCTGCAAGACGGCTGGTTGAATGGATCAGGTTCGAGCCCGACTGAGAATGCAGCCAGCACTGCAGAGAGATTTATCAGAAAGCGGCCAGCATATTCTCGCGAGTTTGGGATTTTTCCAACGCCGGCTGGCGGGATCGTTTTGGAGCTAGAGGTCGACGGGTGGGACTACTCTGTGGAATTCTCTTCAGAGGGCAGCGTGGAGATGTACGGGATCGAAGTTGGCGGACCAGAAGAGCTGGAGCCTCAATACTTCGAGGGCATCAATCCGGAATTCCTGAATTTCTTTGATAGAAGGGTTGGCAGATGACAGATTCTGCCCTGACCAATGATGACGAGATCTTATATCGTCAAATCCACCCGACATTCATGATGGAGGGCCAGCTTTCAAGTCAGCCTTTCATGCCCACAAGCCAAGCGTTCGCGCCGACGCCTAAAGACGAGAACAAGTTATCCGTTGATCGTAGTACGATTACTTCCGCGGCGGAGTCGTTCGAGCTCTTCAAAAGCAACGGCCACTCTTCAGCGGCCGTATACGGTGTAACCGTCGGTGAATTTGGGACTCACGACATCTCTTGCGTCGCGGATCCCCTCGAGGCGACCAACAATCAAGAAGCTAACCCAGCTCATGCGGTTGCCGACTATAGCAAGCACGGTCCTACACAACAGAAGAATAAGGCCAAGCGCCTGAAGCAAACCGCAATTGCAAGAGGCAAGCTGCACCCCTGAGCCAGAGAGAAGAGGACGCGGCCACGCTGCGGCGCGCCACTTAGTGCGAGCCGAGCCCAATAGCGGTGGGGACAAAATTTCGCTATCTACTTGTTGATCTCCAAGGGGCGGGGGCGATGGCCGGAAAGAATTACAAAGCCGAGAACTTATTGTTCGGCGCGCTGTTGTTAGCTGGTGCATATTGGTACTTCACGTCAGGGACGGATGCCGAAAGCCCCCGCGCAGATGCTCCGGTCGAAAGAGGATCATCAGACTCCGGTTCAAGCGATCTCAATGCCCTCACTGAACGCGTCGAACCGTACGCCGACCCCTACGTTGAGCTTGCCGGGGAGAGTTCCAATCTTACACCCGAGAAAACCGGTACCATTGCAGAGAAGGTGCGCGTTTGCACTGACCCCGACGTCCAAGGCGCGTCTTTTCGTGCGCTTAGTGCGGGTGATGGAGTTGAAAGCGAGCGGCTTATGGACCCATCCAAATGCAAATGGGCGACACCAGGGATGAAGGTGCGCCTGACCGGACGAAGACAACCTATTCAGTTGAGTAAATCACCAGAGGACACGATAGAGTTTCGGGAGTTTGAGGCGCCTGATGGCGGACTTTACTGGACCTCAGAGGTGTCCTTCAAACAGCAATAAAAACCTTCCCTTGCTTGGAAGGGTCGTCACAGTTTTGCGAGAACGTCGACCTGCGGAACCGGGTCGGCCCTTCGGTGTGATGCATCTGAAGCAACTTCACCTCCACGTGCACTGCCGTGCGAATGGCATTATTAAGGATCCGCATTGACTCGCGCGCGTCGCCCGCGCCGTCAATGGCGCCTGGGTGGTCGGTCCGGTTTTCCAATCGGGCCGATGCTCAAAACAGAACCAATTCGGCTCCGACCGGCCGACAGCGAAACCAAAGCCACCCCATTTTGTGCAGCCGGGATGCTCGCAGTAATGGACATAAGGGCCAGCCTCGTAGTGGGGTTTCGCACCCTGTTCGTCACTCATCCGCTTGATCCTCTTCCTCGGCCGGCGCCAAACTGCTGCTCGAAGGCCTCTTCCCAATTCGGATGGCAGGACGCGCCGACGTGCTTCAAGGGCTCGAAATGGTATCGCGACAGCAGTGCGGCCGAGATTATCCGCGCCATCTCCTTTCGCGCGCCTTCTGCTTTCAGCCGGTCGCGGTCGCAGGCGGCCCGCCTCAATTCGAGCGGGATCGCGTAGAGCGTCTGCGTAACGAATGGCGCGATCGCCGGAGACCGCAGCACCGTCTCGACATCGAAGATGGCAAAGGCCCCGAAGGATTCGGCAATTCCCTTGGCGAGTTCCTGGACGCCGCGCACCTCAACGGGACGGCGATACTGGTCGAGGCCGGCGTAGGCCCGCCTTTGGTGCGGAGGTATTACCGCAAGATCAACTTCAATCGCGGTTCCTATCTCATCGGCAAGTGTTCGCATTACGCGCGTCTTTCTGGTTTCGCCCCTGATTGATGGAATGGCGCCGCATCGCCGTCGAATGTTCCTAATATGTTCTCTCAGCCGAAAGAGTCAATTCGGCTTTTCGCGGGCCTGTGCGTTAATGGGCTAATGGCCAGAGGATCGTCGAAAACACCGCGCGGCACCTCATCGCCGGACCCGATGCCGGAGCGGGTTGATCCATGCCTGGCGATGCTAGTCGACAAGCCGCCAAAAGGGCCGGGCTGGGCCTTTGAGGTGAAATGGGACGGCTACCGTCTGGCCGTTCACGTGGAGCCGGACAGGGTACGGATAATCACACGCGGCGGCTACGACTGGACGCCCCGCTTTGCTTCAATCGCGGCAGAGGCGCGCCAGCTTGGTTACGAAACCTTAATCCTCGACGGCGAGGCGGTTGTCCTTGACGATCAGGGGCGGTCGGATTTCGGCATGCTTCAGCGCGCGCTCGGTAAGCGACCTAGCTTGCATGATCCACGCGAAATCATCTTCTTTGCTTTCGACCTTCTCTATGTTGATGGTTGGGACCTGCGCCGACTGCCGCTTCGCGAACGCCGGTGGCTGCTCGACCCGATAGTCGCCGGCCGTGCCGGTGCCATCCGGCTATCGGAAGAGGTTCAGGCCGATGGCGACGAGTTCTTCCGCGTCGCCTGCGAGCACGGCCTCGAAGGCATCATCGCCAAGCACGTCGAGAAGCCATATCGGTCCGGCCGGGGCGAGTGGTGGCAGAAAATCACTTGCAAGCGCCGGGACAGCTTCGTGATCGTCGGCTTTGAGCCGTCCACCGTGCCCGGTCATCTCGGCCGGCTACTGCTGGCGGCGCGGAAGGGCGGAGAGCTCGTCTACGTCGGCGGCTGCGGCACTGGCTGGTCGCACGATCTATCCCGCGAGCTACGCAATGTCCTCGCATCGATCGTTACGAAAACACCAGCAGTGAGCCTGAGGCGAAAGAATGCCGTCTTCACCGAGCCGGTGCTCGTCGCTGAGGTCGAGTATCGCGCCTGGACAGATGACTGGAAGCTGCGGCATGCCTCGTTCAAAGGAATAAGGCCGCGAGAGGATGGAGTGGCAGTGTTCGAGCTGATCTAGACTGCTAGCCGCAAATGCAAAACCGAGTCACGGGGTCCCGAATAATCCCTGATCTGACCTTCCATTGTGATCACTGGGTTGTGCCGGGAACAGTTTCCCGAGTTCATCGTTTGAATGCGATCCGCGTGCTCTCCGGGAGGAATATATCATGACGGACCCTGTTGCCGCTCATCGTGCCCGCGAGGCCGATTACATTTCTGATCCTTCGGTGAATGCCGCCCTCAACGAAATTTCCTGGGGTGCAGTCTTTGCCGGCATGGTGCTCGCGCTCGCGGTCCAGTTTCTGCTAAATCTTTTGGGTGTCGGGATCGGAGCCGCCGTGATCGATCCGGCGACAACGGACAATCCGGACCCAAGTACGTTTTCCATTGCCGGCGGTCTCTGGTTCGTTGTCTCGGGCATCGTCGCCGCCTTCGTGGGTGGATATGTCGCCAGCCGCGTCTCCGGTCGCCCCAGCAAGGCCACGGGAAGTTACCATGGGCTGATCAGTTGGGCCGTCACGACATTGGTCGTGCTTTATCTGCTAACGACCTCGGTCGGTACTTTGGTCGGTGGCGCCTTCAGCGGTTTAAGCAGCATCATCGGGGGCGTCGGCAAGACTGCCGCTACCGTGACGACTGCCGCCGCCCCGGCCATTGCCACATCCGTCGATCCGATTGCCGACATCGAGCGGCAGGTGAGAAACGCGACCGGCGGCAACGATCCGGCGGCTCTTCGCGACGCTGCGGTGGCCGCCGTGCGTGCGGCAGTCACCGGCGACGAAGCGACCGCGGAAGAAGCCAGAAATCGCGCCGCTGACGCCATTGCGAAGGCGCAGAATATTCCGGTTGATCAGGCGCGCACCCAAGTTCAACAATACGAGGAAAGCTATAAAGCCTCGGTGGAGCGCGCCAAACAGCAGGCGACCGAAGCCGCCGACACGGCTGCCACCATCGTTTCGAGTGGAGCGCTTCTTGGCTTTGTCTCGCTAGTTCTAGGTGCCGTCGCTGCTTGGTTCGGTGGTGCATCTGGAACGACACGGATGGTGGTTACGACGGACACCGCTCGCCGAACCGGCTGATGCCGCCCCACCAACAGCCGTCCCGTATGTCCAACTTCCTGGGAAGGGCGAAAGATGTAGTTGTGAGAATACTACCTGCGGACTGATACTGGAAAAAAGGTATTCAGACCGATATTTTGAGTTTTCGTGTCCCTCTTTGATTGTTGCGATATGTTACGTGATTGGACTCAGCGATGCTCGTGGCGTACCAGTACCGTTTTAGGGGTATTATATTAAAGTCGTTCATCGAAACATTATTTTAGAAGAGAGCTCGCTCAGGAGCGAGCTCTACTCTCTATGCATCACCCAACATCCGCGAAGAGCGAATCAAGCCGCGAGGCGATGACGCGACCGTATTCGAAATTCCTGTTGCAGATCAGCCAAAGAACAACTAATTTTCGGTTTCCAATTCACGAAACGTTCCGCGTTTTTGGGTGTAGTTATCGCAGGGCATTGGAAACCGCTTTACTTGATTTGTAGGCTGTTCAGAGAAAAATAGATTACTCTTAATCAGCGGGTCCACGGTTCGAGCCCGTGATCACCCACCATTCTTCTCTTCTTCTCAAAGATCCGTTCATGGCTTGCCGGATACCAATGCCTTGCTTAAGGCATGGACACTCGTTCCAAGCTTTTGAAAGTACGCGCTTCCGCATGGAAAAGCGTTACACATTTTTGCTGGAAGTGCCCTAAGCCGACAAGCGGGATTCCGCATAAGCGTCGTGGCCGTCATTTGCCCGTTCGATCTCGTGCGTTGCAGCACGAGCAAGAAATCCAGACCGCGTAAGGCCGTGGGCTTCGGCGAAGGCATCTATCTGCTTCAGGACACCTTCGGGAAGCGTAACGTTCACTCGAATGGCTCTTTTTGCCTCGGTTTTCACCGCGACGAGAATAGCGACGCAATCCTTGTTCTCGACGTCGGACATGACAACTTCAAGGGAGGAGGGCTCCGGGATGGCCTCGCCGTCCTCTACCAGCCCTTCAATATGCAAGGCCAAGGCTTCCTCTGCCATAGCGCGCGCGTCGTCGAGGTCGGCACCGGCGGTCACGACGCCGGAAAAATCAGGAAAGGAAACGCCGTAATCGCTCTCGGCGTCCTTGTGGATCAATCCGATATAGTTGCGCATGGTCTTACCTCAATTTCAAACCGGACTGCTTTTCAATGCTCCTGAGGGTACCGATTGGTAGATCCCTCTTCGGGTGAGGAACGGTAACCCGGCCGTGCTTTTTCGGATGTTTGAATTGAACGTGGCTGCCCTTGGTCGCAACCTCGTACCATCCGTCCTTCTGCAATGCTGCAATAATGTCGCCGCTCTTCACCTGATACGACAATACACACGCATGTGTATTCGTCCAATGAATTTGTCAAGCCAATCTAAGGCGGCTTTCTCGGATGGTCTCGAACCGTCGGATCATCAGCTTGTGCTAAAAAAGCCAATATTCATCTCTAACGACCGCCTGGCTGGGACTTCGAAGCGAGTTCGGACGGAGAGTTCATGCGAGGTTATCTGCTCCTGACGGAGGCGAGAAGCGGGTCGAACTGACTGGGTTCGCTCGTCAATGGCGCCGGTAATATGGGGCGCTCGAGCGAGTGGCTCTCGCCCAAGATCCATCGGCTGGATACCGGCGCCTTGTCATGGGACGCATTCTTTCAGGAACTCCTCAGGAAGTGCTCTACGCCGAACGGCGTCCTCGGCTCGAAGATATTCCCGAACCAGCTTTTCGTGACGCATGAGGTCTATGGAAGGGATTTCATTCAGCATTGCCTCGCCATGCATGACGTTGCGCTCGTATTCCTGCGGCGCAGGGATACGCTGAGGCAGGCGATATCCTATGCGCGGGCGAGGCAAACACGTAGTTTTGCCGCTCACGTCGAGGGAAGGGCCAATCCCCAATACGACTTCGAGCAGATCGCCCGATGCTTTTTCTACATTCGCGACAGCTATGCCTTTTGGCAAAGCTATCTGGAACTCACCGGCGTTGAATTTGCCGAATTCGTCTACGAGGAGCTCGCCGCCGATCCGATTCCATTCGTCAGCCACTTGGCGGAGCACTTGCAGGTGCCGCTACCGGCGGAGCTGCAGACATCAATGGCAGTCCAGCGCGACGATCTGACGGAAGAGTGGATCGCCCGCTTCCACGAGGATCGCAGATCTGCGAACCTCCTGGAGGCCTATGACCGGCGCGAACATATTCCGGGAAAACTCAAGAACTTCGTCAAGTTGGGGACCCGGAGCCTGCGACCGCGGTATCCGTTTGCGTTCTAGCGCATTGGCCCGAAGTCTTGCGGCGGCAAGCGCCTCGAGTTGCGGCGGAGTTGAATTCCCGTGGCGATGCCGATAAACGCATCCTCCTGCAGCGGCCGATCGGAGCGAACCTTGAAAGATCTTCACTATCCTTCTCGCCAAGCTGAGAATGAGCGGGATCGGAGAGGGATATTCGATCGCGTGCTTACCCGGTACGAGACCTACAAGCTCACGGCGCGTGTTCGGAAGCGGAGGCGACCGATCGAAATGTCATGCCTGACCGAGGGCGGCCAGAGGCCTCTCGGCAAAGGCGACATTCCCGTCGTGTTCAATACGCATAACGATCGCAAGTTGATGCCGTCGTTTCTGGCGCACTACAGAGGGCTCGGCGTTACCCGCTTCATCTGCGTCGACGACGTATCGTCGGACGGGACGCGGGACTATCTGCTTGCGCAGGCCGATGTGGACCTTTGGAGTTCGCCGGTGCGGTATCGCGATGCCCGCAGGGGGCGTGAATGGCGCGAGGCTCTCTTCGAGCGCTATGGCTGGGACCGGTGGTATCTCAATGTCGATTCCGACGAGTTCCTGATTTACGAGGACTGCGAGAACCGGCCGCTCGGTGCGCTTCTGCAGGCATTGGAGAGCAGAGGGGAAAAGCGCCTCGCAGCCCCCATGCTCGACATGTATCCGCCCGGACGGCTCGGGGCTGCCACGCTCGACAGCGACGACGGCCGCATGCCGTGGGAAATCGCCGATCATTTCGACGGCTCCGGATACGAGATCAGCTATACGAAGCGGGCGATCAGCATCACGGGCGGCCCGCGCAAGCGCAAATTCGCCCATCTGCTCGAACTCATCAAATATCCTGTCATCTTCTGGGACAAGGAATGCAGCCTGGGCGTCAGCATTCACCAGCCCTTGCCCTGCGAAAGGAATTTCCCCGCCGTCTCCGGCGTGCTGCTGCATTTCAAGTTCTTCTCGGACTACAAAGAGAAGATCGAGCAGGCAGTCGCCGACGGGCAGTACTTCGACGCTGCGGCCGTCTACCGCAAGATGCTGGAGGGTCTTCAGGAGACGGGTGAATTCGACTTTTCCGATGCATGCTCGACGCGATTCTCGGGTTCCAGGCAGCTGCTCGAACTCGGCTTTATCGCGCCCATCCGCTATCCGTAAAGCGGCTGCCAGCGGGTCCGCAGCGTTCTGGTTGTTGGTCAGCGAATAGATCGCGCCGGTGAAAGACTTGGACGGGCTTACGCCAACGAGATCGATGCTCAGTTCCGTCGTTGCCATGTCGAAGCCCGATGACGACTTGGTAAGACCTTTGCCGAATTCGAGACTGTCGACTGTTCCCGTAAAGCCAGCGGGGATGACATAGGAGAAATTGCCTTCGAGGATGACGCCGGAATTCGTGCCGCCGTCGACTTTACCGCCCGCCCACTCATTGTAGGGAGGAAGAAGCGAGTCGAACTGCCCGTTGCCCTTGTAGTCGAGATTGAGAGACTAACCCTTAAGATAGTTGAGGAGATTAGAGCTTGCCGACGTCAGATTGATGGTTGCAACCATGGTGAGTTTTCCTTGGTTCTGAACGATGGCCGCAGGTTGATCCTGCGACAGTGTGCTGTGAGCAATTGTCCCATGTCTTGTCTCCCGAAGTGGCTTTTCGTTTCGATTGAACGGGAGCGATAGATGCGCCCCACGTTACGCATGTCGAACGGAACTTCGCCCCTCATCCGCCTGCCGGCACCTTCTCCCCGCGAGCGGGGCGAAGGGGACTCGCGGCGCCGCTCTACCCTCAGCCCCTCAAGAGCGAGCGGTGAGGCCGAGGCTTGTCCCTTCTCCCCGTCAGAAAAGGGGAGAAGGTCGCGGCAGCGGGATGAGGGGCATCCGCTTCGCTCGAAGAACCGACAATCGGGCGCGGCCGCTTCACTCGAACCACTCTAGAATTTGAAGTTCAGCGATACCGTCGCGGTCCGCCCCGGAGCGGGATAGTAAAAGGCACCCAGGGCCGGCGCATATTGCTCGTCGGTAACGTTGTTGATGGCGAGCCGCAGCTTGGCGCTGTCCGAGAAGCTGTAGGAGCCGTAGATATCGAATACCTTGTAGCCGGCGGTGTTGAACAGGCCCGCCAGCTGGCCCACCGTGGGCTTTGAATCGCTGACATAGGTCGCGCGTCCGCCGAGAACCAGCTTCCGCTCGAACAGGCGGATGCCGGCATCGAGCGTGAACTTGTTTTCCGGCGGGACGAACAGAACCGATGGCACCGGCGTGTTGCCACTTGCTGCAAGCGGGGTCCCGGACGCGGTCGGCCCGGAGTAACTGTAGGTGTCGGCGTAATCGGTTTTCAGGTAGGTATAGGAGGCGCCGACATAGGCTGATCCCATGTCGTAGCTCGCCTCGATCTCGACCCCGTTCATCGTGGTATCGCCGTCGAGATTGACATGCTGGAAGAGGTTTTGTCGAAGGTGGCGAAGTAACCATTTCCAAGCGTGATATAGTCCTGAATGGTCCTGTCGAAGTAGACCGTCTTGAGGCGCAGGCTGTCGCCGGCCGTGAACAGCCCGTCCCGTGCGATGTTGATCCCGAGCTCCCATGTCCGGCCCCGTTCCGGCTTGAGGTACGGGTTGGGGATATAGGTGGCGATGGCATCACCGGGATGTCCGCCCGACGTCAGCGCTTCCATCACGGATGGCGGCCGGTAGGTATGCGCATAGGTAACGAAGGGTTGAATTCCTTCGAAGGGCATGACGGCGATCCGCGCCGACGGAAGAAGCGCGCCTCCGGACTTGTCGATATCGACCCGTTCCAAGACCGCCTCACCGCCGCCGTAAACGGGGTCCTCGTCGTAATAGGCGCACTCGCCGTCGTCATAAAAATAGCCGCACACTCCAGGGACCACGATGTAGCGCGGCTTCCTCCCTCCGACTTCCGTGAACCCCTTCAGGCGGTAGCGGTCGTAGCGAAGGCCGGCACCGACCTCCAGCCAATCGTCATGCTCCAGGGTGGCGTTGAGGAACGCGCTCGTCATCGACCGGCGGCCGACCGGGTTCAATCCCTTGTAGCCGTAGGCCTCGTCGAAGCCTTGGTCGTCGACGAGAGGCGGCGTGGTCGTCTTGCCGTCGTCGGAATAGGCCTCGCCGCCGTAATTCAGCGAGAGGTCGCCCAGCGCCGTTTCGAAACGGCTCGTATTGTCGAGGCTCCCTCCGAAGCTGGTCATCGCATAGGTGATGGGGAGCCTCGGGGTATAATCGCGCAGTTCGTCATTGACCACGCGGTTGTACCAGAGGCGGCCCTTGAGATCGATCAGTTCGCTGTCGGGATCCCATTCGAAGGATGAGCTGACGGTGTTGTTGAGGTAGTTCTGAGGGTCGTCGCGCAGGTCGCCGAAGACGAGCCCGCCCTGTATCGCCTCCGAGTCGTTGCGAAGCCAGCTGAGGTCGAAGGTGAAATCGTCCGACGGCGAGCCCTCGACTTTCAGAAGCGTGCCGAAGGTTTCGAGACGCGAGAACAGGAAAGAATCGTCGACTGCGGTCGTGACCGCAAGATCGAGCAGCGGGGACTTGCCGTTCTGGCCGAAGTCGTAGTCGCCGACCCGCTTGCGGCTGATGCCGCCGAGAACCGAGAAGTCCTCCGAGAATCTGGCAGCTCCGATCAGCGAGCCGTTGAAGTAGTAGGCATTGGTGCCGGTCTCGGCATTGAGTTCGACGCCCCGATCCCGGTCCGGTTTTATGATGTCGTCGGCCGTCACCGTGCGGAAATTCACCGCGCCGCCCAGCGAGCCCGCACCGCCGACGCCGGCGACTGCGCCTTTCTCGACCTCCACCGATCGAAGGAATGCCGTGTCCACATAAACCCGCTGGCTGGCGCCGTGGCCGGCCCGCTGGAAATCCTGCCGCGCGCCGTCGATCATGGTGGTGACCCGGTTCTGATCCTGGAGGCCGCGCACATTGATTGCGATGCCGGGGTTCTGCGCTTCAGAACGGTTGCTGGTGACGCCGGCAACCGAGTCGAGCACGTCGTTGGCGTTGCGCGCCGCCCGGCTCTGCACCGCGTCACGCGAGACGACGCTGACGGAAGCCGGTTCCTCGTAGACCCAGTCGGGTGTCCCTTGAAAGCCGGTGCCCGAATTGGCATTTCGCCCGGTTTTGCCGGTCACGACAATCCGCTTCAGAACGGTCGCGCCTTCCTCCGCGCCTGGCGCGCCAGCGTCTCCTGCGGGGCCGATGACCGCAGCGCGATTGGCCGTGAACTGATAGTGCACACCGGTGCCGTCCAGCAGTTGCGCCAGCGCCTGCTCCGGCGTCATCCTTCCGCGCACCGCACGGGTGGTGACGTTCGAGGTCCTGCCCGCTGCAGCCCGGCTGATCTGGATGCCTGACTGGCGGTTGAACAGGGCGAGGGCCGAGGCCAGCGGCTGCGACGGGATATCGAAGTTGCGGACCGCCTGCGACTGTTGCGGTGTGGCCGCGATTTCCTGGGCCGCCAGTTGCGGCGCAGTGCAGACCACGGCGATTGCTGCCGAGGTAGATAGAAGGAAACCGCGAAGGTACCTTGTGGTGAATTGTGTGTCGCGCTTTGACGCTGCCCCGTATGCCATGAAATGCCCACTCTTCTGCTTGTCACAGGCACCGCCCCCGGTGCCGTCGACCAAATAGACAAAGCGGCAGATCGGTTTTTTCACGGGGTCATGAAAAAAACTTGAAAGCGGATGTCATATTTTAGAAGCGAGAGATGACGCGGGCGAAGCTCGAGATTCTCCTCACCTTGCCTCCATAAGGGTCGACCAGAGCGCCGAGCGCTTCGTCCGGCGCCGTGAGGTCGAAGATGCCCGTCACCCGCTGGCTGCCGAGCACGGGATCCGGCAGGGATATCCAGGCTGGATGGTAACGTTGAATCCGTTCCACGACGGAGAAGATGGTGGCATTAACGACGTGAAGGCGTCCCTGTCGCCAGGCGCCGATAGACGCCGCGTCGATGTCGGAGGTCGTCATACCCTGCGCATCGCGGTCGAAGACGAGCGCTTTCCCGGGCGTGAGACGCCGCTCAGCAGATGCCTCCTGCCCGGACGGAGAGGCCGTGACCAGTCCCCGTTCAAGACTTACCCGGGTGCTTTCACTATCGACCATGACGTCGAATGCCGTGCCGAGAACTTCGATTTCGAGACCGCCGGCATCGACGACGAATGGGCGCGCGGGATCGTGCGCCACATCGAAGTAGGCTTCGCCCTGAAGCAGCCTGAGGCTGCGTCGACTCTGACCGAAGTCCATGGCGATCGCGCTCTCGGGCGCCAAAGTCACGGTGCTGCCGTCGTCGAGCTCGAGGGAGCGAGTCTCCGCGGTCCCAGTGTGGTAATCCGATTGCAGGACGATCAGCAAACCGGGAACCCACGCTACGAGAAGACAGATGGCCATCGCACAAGCTGCGATCGCCAGGGCTGCTCGGCCGCCGCGCCGGGAGGGCTTGAAACTGTCCGCCGAGGGCTTGTCCCACGCGGCTGGCAACGCTCCGACGGACAACCAGAGCCGACAGGTCTTCTCCCATTCCCGCCTGTGGTCGCGGGAAGTGGTGATCCATCGTTCGAAACGCAAACGCATTTCGGGATCATCGGGCGCTTCGCGAATGCGAATGAGCCAGTCCGTCGCCTCTTTCGAGAGCTCCGCTGCATTGTCGTCAGGCGTCATGGTTCCATCATCCAGCTGCGCGTAGTCTGCATCTCGCTCACTTTGAAGATAGACAAGCGAGAGATCGGCATTTTTCAGATGTACCGAACGTTCATTCGTCATGGTCGAGGCCTGCCTTCAAGTGCTCCATGGCGTCCCTGACGAGGCGATGGGCCGTCGGTATCGAGATACTCAGTTCTTCGGCGATGTCCTTCAAAGTCGACCCCTCGAAGCGGTACAGTTCGAATGCCCGTCTCATGCGATCCGGAAGAGCTCCGAGCGCCTGGGCGACCCGGTCTGCGGCCTCGGACATCAGGAATTGGGCTTCCGGCGTCTCGACGGCCTGTGGCAGCGCCCACCACGGTATATCCGCGGACTCGACGACGTTGTTCTCAAGCTTTCGCCGCGACCGCTTGTTGAACGAAAGGTTGCGCACGATGCGAAACAGGTAGGTCTTCGGCGGCATGTGCTCGTCTGCCGTTTCCCGCACGAAGCGAAGATAGGCATCCTGCACGATATCCTCGGCATCGTCCTTCGATCCCAGCAGCGGCGCGGCATAGTCGATCAGGGACCTGCGGTGCCGCAGGTACATGTGAAAGCGGTCGCCCTTTTTTTCGATAGTCATTGTCCAGCCAGATATTCCGAGATCGCCGCGCTGGCCGTCGGCCATTCTGGAAAGGACACCGGACGAACGCGCCAAACGAGCGGCTATGCTTATTCTGTCGCCCAGAATGCCGCAACAAAGTTGATTGAGATAATCATGTTTAAAGGCTGTTTTTCGTGGAAACGCCCCTCCAAAGCGAACTTTAAAAGCGAGGATCCTCAAACTGCTCCGAATTCTGCGAAAGACGCAGCGGCAGACTTAAATTCCGGCACTTCCGGCTCTATATGGCGTTCTATGACCTCTTTGCGGTCACGAAATAGGGAAGGATGGAAATGCAGCGTTTCGGACGAGTTATGGCCATTGCGGCGATTGGTTTGGCATCTGTACTGACACTAGCCGATGTCGCCGATGCAAGGCGGGCGGGGGGTGGCTTCGGCTCACGCGGCAGCCGGACCTTTTCCACCCCGCCTGTAACCCGGACGGCGCCCGCGCCGGCCGCGCCGATCGACCGGACGATGACGCCGCGTCAGAACGCGCAGCCTTCGACCTCCACCAACCCCGCTGCGCAGAATCGCACGACCAATGCGCGCCCGGGCTTCTTCAGTGGTTTCGGCGGATCGATGATCGGCGGTCTGATGATGGGCGGCTTGATCGGCATGCTGCTCGGCCACGGTATCGGCGGCGGCATCGGCTTCCTCGGACTGCTGCTGCAGGTCGGCCTCGTCGTTCTGCTGATCTCCCTTGCGATGCGTTTCTTCGGCCGCAATCAGCGTCCTGCCTATTCGGCGCCCTCGGCATCCGGCCGCTCTTCGGCGGCGACTGCGGGCTCGCCATCCTTCCGCATTCCTCGAATCGGTGAAGGTACGGGCGGTGCCGGCGCGGCGTCGCTCGCGACGCGATCGTCCGCTGCCGCACCGGCTTCCGGAGATGGCGATGAAATCACAGTCGGCCAGGAGGATCTCGATCGCTTCGAGGCGATGCTCAGAGATGTGCAGGCTGCCTACGGAGCGGAAGATTATGCGGCATTGCGCCGGCTGACGACGCCGGAAGCCATGTCCTACCTCGCGGAAGAGCTCAGCGACAACGCAACGAAGGGCCTGAAGAACGAGGTCCGTGACGTCCACCTCGTCCAGGGCGACCTCGCCGAGGCATGGAAGGAAAACGGTAGCGATTACGCGACCGTTGCCATGCGCTACGAGAGCGTCGACGTGGTGCGCGACCGAGCCACCGGCCGCGTCGTCAGCGGCGATGCGGATCGGCCGACCGAAGCGGTCGAAATATGGACGTTTCAGCGCAAGCCCGGCGCCGACTGGCAGGTATCCGCCATCCAGGGCGTCGAGGCTTGACCTCGAGGCCATGGCGGCCCGGTTCCGTCGGGGGGAGGCTCTTGGTCATACAGGCGTTGCGACCCTCGACGGGGAAGGGCGAAGATCGGCTATTGACGGCGCCGCTCTTTGCCGCTCTTTTCTGACATGCGAGCTCGCCGTAACCTATTGATTCCAGGGCTTCGTTGCGGCGGTTCGGTGCAGTGGCTGTTTTTTTGACTGCAGCCCGGTCCAGGAGCAGCGATATGAAGAAGCTTGGCATGACAACGAACAGCTCGGGCGGGGCAGCGTTCTTCGCCGTGGCAATCACGGTGTCGGCTTTGGCCTCCAGCGCTGCCGTGGCGGCGGATTGCAAGAGCTCAGCCAGAGCCGGGATCGACTGGCAAGACTGCAACAAAAAGCAGATCATGCTTGGCGGCAGCGACCTTCCGGGGAGCAATCTGTTCAACACCGACTTCACGATGACCGACTTGCGCGGGGCCAATCTCACTTCCGCAAATCTCGAAAAGGCGACGCTCGTTCGCGCTTCGCTTGCCGGGGCGAGGGCGGACAAGGCGAATTTCAGCAGGGTCGAGGCCTATCGGGGCAATTTTTCAGCGATTTCTGCGGAAAACGCCTCCTTTGCGAGTGCGGAACTGCAGCGCACCGATTTTACCGGAGCGCGTCTAACAGGCGCCGACTTCGAGAAGGCGGAACTCGGGCGCGCCAATTTCGACAAGGCTGTGCTGACCGGCACGCGTTTTTCCATGGCCAATCTTTCGCGCGCCAAGCTGAGCGGTGCGGTGCTCGAAGGGCCGATCGATCTGGATCGGGCCTTTCTCTTTCTGACCAGGATAGAGGGCGTCGACCTTTCCAGCGCGTCCGGACTCACACAGGAGCAGGTCGATCTCACCTGCGGTGACGGCGCGACCAAACTGCCATCGGGTCTGGCCGCGCCCGGCAAATGGCCGTGCCCTCCCGACGACGATTGAATCGTCCAGGGCGGTTCAACGGTCAGCGTTCGGTGCTGCAAGCCCGGCGGATACAAGCCTGAGACCGGGTAGGGCGGCCTGTGACGACTCCGCGCCGGATCTCCGTTCCTGCCGACTGTCGTGCGCCGCCGCTTCGGCCAGCTCATAGCCGAGAGCCAAGGCGATTTTCTTCAGCATTTCGCGGGCGCGAAACTCGTGACGGGTGATGGCCTGGTTCTCGGTGGCGTAGTAGGCGGCACTGACCGCCTCGATGAGATTGAGGGCCGCGAGATTGACGACGGCGTATGTCTCGGCGGGGATCACAGGGCGCCTCCGAACTGCTGGCGGGAATTGTGCGTACCGAGCTGCCGCTGCACCTGGTTCGCATCGGCGCCGCTGCCGAACTCGCGCTCGCGATTGAGTGCGAAGAAGGCATCGTCGACGAGGTCCGTCGCGGGTTGAGCTTCACGCTGGAAAACATGTCCATCTGCACCAAGGTGCCAGGCGAGCGAAGCCAGGCTGGAATAGGCGGAGGAGAGAAAGCACTTGAGCGCCATCTGGTTCTGCGCGTCGCTTGAACGGAGGAAATCGGCGGCGAAGAGTTCGTCGACCTGGCCATGAAGATCGGATCTGATTCGGGGGAGGGACATGTGGGTCTTATTCTCCTCGATTGACTGCCGGCGTTTCTCCGCCGCGCAATTTTTCCCTGTGTTCACTCAACATTGCACCTGACACGATACATGTCAACACGTTTTGTGTTGAGCTGACCGCCGCATCGAGGATGTCGTCGAGGTGCCGTCCAAACGAAAGGAGATCGTAACGGAGTTCGTGTCGCTCAGGCGTTGCCGGCGAGCGCGATATAATGGACCGAGTGAACGGTATTGGCTTCGAAGCGCAGCTCCTTGTGAGGGTTGAACTGCTCGAGAACCAGTTCGGAGCTGTTGTGGCGCACGAATTTCTTGACATAGGCCAGCAGGGCGCCGCCTTCCTCCAGCCGAATCTGGGCGATCACATAGTCTCCCTTCCGGACGCGCCGGCTCGGATCGACGAAGCAGACCTCGCCGTCTTCGTAGCGCGGATACATCGAATCGCCTGAGACCGAGACCGCATAGGCGCCCGAGATATCCGAGAGTATCGGCGGCGCCATGACTTCGTACAACACATTGCCGTTCATTATGAATTCACCATCAACCCCGCCGACTGCCTGACCGAAGACCGGGATCTTTTCCCCCTGGCCGATGACCTTGGCGCCGATCCGGGCGTTCGGTACGTCGATTTCGGTCATTGTCGAGCCAAGCGCCGAGCCTGTAGGGATTCGGCGGTCGGTGCCGGTCAGCAGCCAAAGCGGGTCGACGTTGAACTTGCGTCCGTAAACTTCGGCTTCGCTGAGTTCGAACTCATTCTGCCCATTCTCGTGGGCGCGATAGGTCGAGGCGACGATGCCCAAGGCATTCGCCGCGTCGGAGGCGAACCGATAGCCCGCTTTGACGCGCGCCTCGCGCAATCTTTCAGCTCTTTCGCTCATGACACGGACATAGCAATGTTTAGAACACAAATCATGTTGACAACACGACATTATAGATGTCATTGATAATGTCAAGTCGCGGCTGCGCTTGCTCCGTGACTGCTGGGAGCGCCGGAAAGGGAGTAGGAGAAGCGATGGTGGAGAATTCTGAACTGGCAAGGCAGACGCGGCACTATCTGGCCGTGCGGGAGCGGTTGGCCCGCCCGGGCGACGCGGCGGGCCGATCTGCTCGCATCAAAGAACTCGAAGGGCAGTTGGCCGACCTTGCTTCTGACAATGAAGCGAAAGGGCGGCGGATTGCGAGACTGGAAGCCGATCTTGCCGATGCGGGAGCCCGGCTGCTCGCGCAGGCCCGAATCCTGCTTGGCGGCCGCGATACCGGTGCGTCGAACGAGGACGGCGGCGACAGAGCGCCGATCGAGGAGATCGTTGCCGCCGTGCTCGAGGATTTTCCCGGTGTGAGCTGGGACGACATCATCAGCGTGCGCCGGGAGCGCCGGCTGGTGAAGCCGAGGCATGCCTGCATGCGCGCGGTCTATGAGCGCCGCCGGGATCTCTCGCTGGCGGGGATCGGCCGCATCTTCCATCGAGACCACACGACCGTGCTTGCGGTCGTGAATGATGGCGGTGCCGGAAGCGGAACAGCTTCCTGAGATGACACCTTCAGCCGGGCCTGGTGGCGGGCTCGCATTCCATATCCACCCTCAGTTCACCTCGGATACCGTCCCGTCCCGCTGCTTCACGGCTGGTCGTCCGCGACGGATGTCTCAATCACCACGCTCGAAAGGATTCCCATGTTGACCAAGGCCCAGAAATTGCGTGCAAAGCGCAAGGCACAACTCGGACGGCCGCGGAAGGCCAATGCCGAGCGCTTTGCCTGCGGCAAGATAAAGCCGGAGTGGTCCAAACAGGAAAGCGAAAGGAAGCGATGGCGGTGGCGCTTGCAGCGCGCAAGCGCATGCATGGCCTCGAGACCAGAGGCGCCCTTGCCGGCTACACGCTCGGCCGGTTGTTTCTCGATGGTCGGATCACCGAGCAGCAGCGGGAGGCGGGCGACGACTACGCGGCCACGATGGTGCGCTATTATCATTTGACGGGCATTCCCTTTCCGAGCGTCAGGGCCCAGCAGATCGATCACGTAAGAGGGCACTCGGGCGAGCCAAGCGAGGCTCGCACGTTGAAAGCGAAGAACGCGGCGGAGAGGATGATGCGGCTTGAAGGCCTGTTGCTCGGATGCGAGGAGGGGCGGCAGGTGAAAACCACCGTCTTCAATGTCTGCGTGATGGATTACGAAGGGTTAAGAATGATGCCGGAAGCCCAATTGGATTGGCTGAAGCGGGGCCTGAATGTCCTGCTCTTTGAAAAGGGCTTGCGTCAATATGGGAAGAAGGATAATTCGTTTACTCCATGATAGGAATATTATCCTTATCATGCGCCGCGCAAGAATGCCGGGCATGCCGTTGTCCCAAAACCGCTGCACTTTTGGGCGATTGAGGTTAAATGCTTTCAATGGATCCGCCTCGAACGAGCATGTCGAGGCGGATCGTTTTCTCCGAGCAGAAAGAAGGTGAGGTCCGTGAAAGCTTCAGCAACGCTCGCCTTAGCGGTGATTGCCGCAGCGATAGGTATGATACCGGCACAAGCCCAGACGTGCAGCACGGGAATTTGCGCCGGTCGTCCCGCGGGCAGCAGCAACCACAATCTCTTCATCGAGAGGGAATACCGCGACTTCCTGCAACAGCGATATCCGAACTACGGCTCCCGCTATCGCGGCAGGGCTCCTGATATCGGCATAGGCCCCGGTGCGACGGTAGGAGGACCTTTGCCCGGAGCGGTGGACAGATCGCGCCTGCGCCAGAGGCAAAGGGTGCAGTTCGACGCCAATGCGCATCTTCGCTGGTGCCAGGAGCGCTACGCCTCGTATCGCTTGTCGGACGATACGTTTCAGCCCTTTGATGGCGCACGCCGGCGGTGCAACTCACCTTACAATTGACGTGCTGGACAATTGCCGTGCTGGGAATGCCTCAGCGTGTGTTCCGCAGAAGCTTCATGGCGACGTAAGCCGCGGACTGTGCCAGAAGCTGGGTACTGAACTGACCCTCCGCCGGATAAGTGACGCCGCGATAGCTGAGCACGAAGGCCCAGCGCCCGTTCGTCCGCTTCTCGACCTTAATTTCGCCGTCAGGTTTGTTATCTGAGTTCAACGCAGGCTTCCTCGATCGTCGTGCCGTGCCGGAAACCGCCGGCGCGAGTAACTTGCGCATCCGGCGGCGAAAGGCAAGGGCTCACGTCGGCCCGGCAGCTAGTCCAGACCAGTGCTGGCGAACGCCCTGTTTTGACGACTGTCATTCAACCGCTTGCGAAGGGCCGAAACGCTCCATGACGAACGAAGTCTGGATGCCGCCCTGGAGGCGGTCGGTCTTCTCGAGTTTTACGGTGGCGAACTGGTTGGACGATTCAGGTGTGCGCTGCCAGGCGGTTGTGACAAATAGGCCTGCACCGACGATAAAGCCGATGGCGACATAGATCCAATGATTGCGCATGGACAAAGCTCCTTCTCTCGGGAAGGCAAAATGCATCGCGGGCAGCTGTGGTTCCCCGGAACGACCGGAATGCGGGACTAAAATTCAGTCTTTAAAAATAAGCGTTCAAAGCAATGTGTTCTCGCCTCGGCACGCAGCGCCACCCGACATCGAGCACCGATGGCGAATTTGTTGCTGCCTTTCCTGCGAGGCATTATTAGTATCGGAGTATATACCCTAGCCCTTGAGCATCAGCCTGGTTGGATTGAAGCAGAGGCCAATGTCTTATGCAAGGAAATTATAATATACATTTGTACAACAAAATTTGAGCAGCCTCTTTCGGGCTGCGCGCGGCCGCAGCAGACGAACTCACCTTCTTCGGTCCGCCGTGAGACATAGGAAAGATTTCCCGTGGGTAAATCGAAAAACGATCGCGGTTCGCGTGACGAAGGCTTGCGCACCGAGGGCCAATTACGCTATTCCATAAAATCAAGGATAGGAATTTTATCCTCTTCGGGCTTCGGCAGCGTGACTTGTGAGATTTCGGAGTACCCGCCGCGGCTTGTTTGATCTCCTCATCACTGTGCTCGTCATAGGATCCAGCGAGACCAAGTCCTTGGGCTGGAAGAACTCTTCCCGCGCCGCAGACGCGGCGCTGCTGGATCTCTGTGACAAGCACAGAGATGAGGGATTGCAGTCCTGCTCTGATCCTCCAGAGGCGATCTCGAAGCGGCCGGCGCTCCCCCCGGCGCGGCGTGCTCCCTCACTTCCGATTCATGGTTCACGGCGATGCTGCGCGTTCCAAACGCCGCGGCGCCGTGTACGGCCGGCGATGCGCCTTCCGCGTCTCCCGAATCCGCGAGGCGGCTTCGGCGTGACGACGCGTCGATCCCAAACTCGCATGATCCAGACGCCGCAATCGGCACTGAGCGAGTGGCGGCATCGCCAGCCGGAACAAGAACGCATCAGCGCAGATCTTCGAGTGCGATGTAGAGCGTTCCGAATTCGACGGGGCCTTGTCGGCCAGCTGCGCCGGGAGCCTGTAGTAGAGAATCTCGGCATGCGGCGTTCCGTCTCCGATGAATGCTTCTTCCGTTCCGTCGGCGAAGACGCAACAGGGGGCGGGAGCGTCAGGATCGGTGTGGACGCGGAGGCGATAGCTGTTTCCGGTAAGGAAAAGTTCAGCCGCAGCTCGTGACCGGCGAGTTCCAGGGTGCAGAGATCATTGCCGTCGCACCAGCCTGTCACATGTTCGAAGCTGTTGTCGAACTTCTGGACCCAGGCCTTGACGAGAAAGCGGGAGTCGCCGGTTCGCCCGGCCGCAGACGCGGAGACTGCAGCGGTGGCGAAAAGCATGAAGACGAGTGCACGCAGCATGTTTTCCTCGCGGAGACGCTTACAGTCGCGGAGGCTCGGGCGCCGAGTTGGGCTTGCCGAGATACTCGACGGCTATGACGAGTTTGCCGAAGGGTGTTCGCCCCGGATCGCCCGATATTCTCGGGGTGTAGTAAAGAGGAACGACGCGGGGACGCCCGCTCCAGAGGCGCAGCGCGGGAAAACCGGTGCGGGTCACACAGCAGGCATCCTGCTGCGAGGGGTCGGTCCAAAAGCTGAGCGAATACGAGGAGGCCGTCATCTCCCGCAACCGGATCACGTGCTCACCGATCGGCACGAAACAATCATCTTCTCCACCGCACCAGCCGGTCGTGTGCTCGAAGCTCCTGTTGGCCATTTGAAGCCAGGCTTTCACGAAGTAGCGCGGTTCGCGCGGCTCCCCCGCAAAGGCGGAGACCGTCGAGGCGGCAATGATAAAGGCGGTGGCAAAGTTTCGGCGCATGTTCCCCCCCGGTGTGGCGGTTAACTTTTCGATAATCGCGGTGGTGCAGTCCCGTTGCACCTCATCTGATCCGCGATTCTGGCGCAATTATGGATTGTATACGATGGAAATAATTTGCAGAAGTTGCGGGCGTATGTTGCCGGCCCCGGGATAACGACGAGCGGAGAAGTTCTTAATGAATGATCAAAGCGCCACGCCGGGAGCGGAAGCGCCGGACGACGCGGCGGGAACGCCGGCTGCGAGAGGTGAGGGCAGTCCGTTGGGAGGCAGCTTTCTGGGAGCCGTGCAGGCGGACTTCGCCCGGCATGGTGTCAACGTCATCGCTCGTATTCGCGAGGAGAAGCCGGAAGCCTATCTGAAGCTCGTCGCGTCGGTTCTGCCGAAGGACCTGAGTGCCGCAACCGGCGGGGTTGACGATTTGTCAGACGAACAGATCATCGACCGGATCCGCGCGCTGGACGCTGCGATTCGGCCGTTGCTTTCACTAAGGAAGAGGGCAGGCGGCCTGCGAAAGCGCGTGCCGCCTGCGAAAAGGTAACTTTATAGGGCATATACACATCTGATCCTCTCGCGGGACCATTGCCTTGGGGCACGCAATAAACGGTTTGACCTTCGCATGCCCAAAACGATGCCGCGGACGAACGCAGAAGCGGAGGCGAGGGCCGCCGCATATATTCTCCCCCACAAGGAGGGAGACGACAAGCGGCTTGACCTTCACCTATGAATCTCAACAGGCCTCAGTTTAGTGAGTCGGCGCTACCCTTGCCGAAACCGACGCTTCGCTGCTCGAGAAGATGATGACCGCAAAGAGCAGAACGCCGGCGAAGGCGATGAGCGACGATATGGCGACGATCGGCTCCACGGCAGTGTTTCCGGAGAGCAGCAGGTAAAGCGATGGGATAAGCATGGTCACGCCGAAGGTGTAGACGGCGTACTGGATCATGGCCAGCCGTCTTGCCGCCTTTCGAGGATTGAGCGCGTGATAGCCGCCGAAAATCGCCATGGTTACCCAGCCGAGCAGATTGGCGTGGGCATGGGCCCCCGTTGCGGCATGGTTGCCTGTGATCGACATGTGCAGGCCGATCGAAATGCCGAGGATCAAAAAAACAATCGCCGTTCTGAAATAAAGATTTGCAATACGTGGCATCGGTTTCCCCTCCGAGAAAACGAGAAAATTAGCATGATCTCACGCATATGAGAACATCTAGATAAAAGGGCCTTTCGCGCGGCCTCGCTGTTCCTGATGTGACAACTCGGAAAATGAAGACCGGGCTTCGAAGGAAACTGCGCCTTCTGATTGAGTGTTGCCCATATATGGGTCGCGAGGGGCGTGGAACATATTCTGCCTTTTCGCATTCGGTAGAATGAACGATGTGCTTTGTAGCGCACCCACGACTTTGGAGGCGCGCAAAAGTCGCTGCAGAAACTCGGTTTGGCGCGTGATTTCGTTCGCGGAAATTTCGATTGTGCAAGGGAGAACCGCAATATGCTTGGCACCGTCCTCCTCATTATTCTGATCTTGCTTTTGATCGGCGCCTTTCCGGCCTGGCCCTACTCGTCCGGCTGGGGTTACGGCCCTTCGGGAATTCTCGGCGTTCTGGTCGTGGTCCTGTTGATCTTGCTCTTGATGGGCAGAATCTGAAGGCCCGAGACAAACAGAGCCGATTTCACCAACTCGCGCCGTCGATGAGGCGGTGCGGGATATCTTCCCAGACCGAACGCTCGAAGACGCGCATGTTGACCCCCATGCGCGGTGAGCTGCGGCCGACCGGCGACCAGTGGGTTATGCAGCCGCAAACGCCGCAGTGATGCATGGTCAGGGTCCTGTCGCCTTGGACATATCCGACGAGCTTTTTCTCAGGATCGGTGATGCTGACCTCGCTGGAAGGATAATAGCCCCAAAGCGTGCCGAGCCTGCTGCAGAGCGAGCAGTTGCAATCGCCGAGCGTTTCGGGGCGGACGGGGACCGCGACGCGGACCGCCCTGCAATGGCAATGGCCTTCGATCATGATTTTCTCCCATCGGCGCTACGTATGTCAGCGGCAATGCGGACATTATTGATCTTATTCCGGCGCAGTCCAGCAAAGACGAAGCTAAGCTTACGCCGGCTACGACGGCAATTCGCAGCATATAGAGGCATGATCACGGATGAGCGTATCCAACCCATCCGGGGGGACCATTGCGTCCGGCCTTTCCGCGATGCTCAGGGAACAGATGCTGCTGATGGCGGAGCTCCACAGGCGGCAACGAACGAATATCCTCGCCGGTTACCGGCCCTATGCCAAGCAGCGGGAGTTCCATGCGGCGGGCGCGGCCTTTCGCGAGAGGCTGTTCATGGCCGGCAACCAGCTCGGCAAGACGCTGGCCGGCGCAGCGGAGGCGGCGATGCATCTGACCGGGCGCTATCCCGACTGGTGGCAGGGCCGGCGGTTCGACCGGCCGATCGTCATGCTGGCGGGCTCGGAATCCTATGAATTGACCCGCGACGGCGTGCAACGGCTGCTGATCGGTCCGCCGCTGAATGAGGAGGAGTGGGGCACCGGATTTCTCCCGAAGGCGGCGATCAAGGCGACGACACGCCGCGCCGGTGCTTCCGGTGCGCTCGACAGCGTGACGGTGCGGCATGTTTCGGGCAGAGCCTCGACCCTTCTCTTCAAGGCCTACGAACAGGGCCGCGCCAAATGGCAGGCCAATACGGTGGATTATGTCTGGTTCGACGAGGAGCCGCCCGAAGACGTCTATTTCAAGGGGATCACCCGCACCAATGCGACGCGCGGCGCGATCGCGGTCACCTTTACGCCACTCAGGGGGGCAGGATGAGAATTCAGCTCAGGCCAGGACGCATAGCACAATCCAATCGCGGGGCGGTGTCCATCGGCCGCCAGCAGTCATCGCAGCCGGTGACCTTCCCGGCGCCGAAAGGAGGGCTGGTGACGACCGCCGACATGGCCTCGCAGCAGCCGGGGTCGGCAACGGTGCTGCGCAACTTCTTCCCGACGCTGATGGGCTGCAAGATCCGCGGCGGATCGCAGAGGAAGGCGCTGGCGGCGGACGGCGGCGACATCAGGAGCGCGTTCAAATACAAATACGGCGCGAACGAAAAGCTGTTCATGGCGACGGCGAGCGGCATCTACAACATGACCTCGCCGGCCGCGCCGCCGACCACGACCTCGGCGGACGTTTCCGGCATGAGCGGCGGCGACTGGTGCGCCTTCCAGCATACCAATGCCGGCACGTCGTGGCTCGTCTGCCTGAACAGTGCCAACGACCGGCAGCTTTATAACGGCACGACCTGGACCACGGCGCCCGCCATCACCTTCACCGATGGCACCACGATGGCGCAGCTCAATTACGGCTGGTTGTTCAAGAACCGGGAATTCTTCCTGAAGAACGGCACGCTCGACGCCTATTATCTGGCGATCAACGCGGTGGGCGGCGCTGCGGCTGTGTTTCCCCTCGGCGGGGTGATGAAGAAGGGCGGCTCTCTGCTGACCGGCTTCTCCTGGTCGCTGGAGAGCGGCGACGGCCTCAACGACATGTGCGTCTTCGTCTCGACCGAGGGCGAGATCGCGGTCTATGCGGGCTCCGACCCGTCGAGCGCATCCGACTTCGCGCTGAAGGGCGTCTATCAGATCGGCAAGCCGCTCGGCAAAAACGCCTGGATCAGGGCAGGGGGCGACATTCTCATTGCCACGACGGACGGGCTGACGCCGATGTCGCAGGTTTTCCAGCGCGACCGGCAGGCGCTTTCGCTCGTCTCCGTCTCTCGCCCGATCGAGGACGACTGGCGCCGGGCCGCGAACGCGACCGGAACCGGCTGGACGCTGAAGCAATGGCCCGAGCAGAACCTCGTCTTCGTGGCCTTTCCGGAAAACAGCGTCGTTACGGATACGACCTTCGTCCTGAACGTGCTCACCGGCCGCTGGTCGACGATCAGCAATTGGCAGGCGCTCTGCTACGAGACGTTGCAGGGCGGGCTCTTCTTCGGGGGGCCCGACGGCTATGCCTGGCAGGGCGACGCCGGCGGCACGGATGACGGGCTGACCTTCTCGGCGACCTATCTTTCGCAGTTCTCGCCGGCCGGCCAGTTCGGCCAGCGGGCGACGGCGACGATGGCGCATATGTACTTTCGGGCCAAGTCCAGCCCCAAGGTACGGCTGTTTGCCCGTGCCGACCACGACCGGTCGACGCCCACATTCGCCACAGCGACCGAAGGCGATGCAACCTCGTCCGAATGGGACGTCGGCCTGTGGGATGTGGCGATCTGGGACGGTGTTTCCGAGGTGCGGCGCTACGAATTCCGGCAGAACGTGCGGGCGACCGGCGACATGATCGCGGTCGGCTGCGTGATCACCTCGGGCGGCAATTTCAAGCTGGATATCGAGGTCGATCTCGCCACGGTTCAAGTCTCGGCCGGGGAGGCCAGCGCTTGAGCCTGATCTGGGGCGGGGCAGCAAACCCTGCCGTCAATCAGGCCATAGCCCGGTTCGTCGCAAGCCGCATTCCGGGCTGCGACCGAGGTTTCGAGCATTTCACGACGCTGGGAATGATCGAGGGCGAGCACCTCGTCGCCGGCGTCGTCTTCCACAACTACGCGCCCGAGGCCGGGGTCATAGAGCTTTCGTCCGCTTCGGCCAGCAGGCGCTGGCTGACGCGCCCGATGCTCAAAGCGATGTTCGGTTACCCCTTCGATCAGATCGGCTGCCAGATGGCCGTTCTCAGGGTTTCCGAGCGCAACACCGGGATGATCGAAATAGCCGAGCGCTTCGGCTTCAAGGCTTACCGCGTCCCGCGCCTGAGAGGCCGGGAGGAAGCGGAAATCATCTTCACGTTCACAGATGACGACTGGCGCAACCACGCCGTCAACAGAAGGTAGACGCCATGGGGAAGCAAAAAGCTCCAAGCCCTCCGGATCCGAACAAGACGGCCTCGGCACAGACGGCGACCAATATCGGCACGGCCATTGCCAACCAGACGCTCGGCAATGTCAACCAGGTGACGCCTGACGGCAGCCTGACCTATTCGCAGACCGGCAGCACCAAGTGGACGGATCCGCTGAACGGCAAGGAATATGACCTGCCGACCTATACGGCAACGCAAACGCTTTCGCCCGAGCAGCAGGCCATCAAGAACCAGACCGACGCCGCCGAACTGAACATGGCGACGCTTGCCAGCACCCAATCGGGCAAGCTCAACACTCTGCTCGGCAGTCAACTCGACATCTCCAAGGCGCCGGCAGCGGGAAGCGCGAGCGCAATCGGGCTGCCGCAGTACCAGAGCTTCACCGGCGGCCCGCAGCTTCAGACCGGCCTCGGCAATTACGGCAATGTGCAAAGCTCGATCGCCGGGGCAGGTCCCATCCGGACGGGCCTTGGAAACACCGGCAAAGTGCAGACGGGGCTGGCCGGCGCCGGTAATGTGCAAAACGCGATCGCGAGCGCCGGTCCCATTCAGAACCAGGTTGCAAATGCCGGCCAGATCCAGACCTCGCTTGGCAATGCAGGCGACATCACCAGGTCCTATGCCTTCGATCTCGACACGGCGAAATACGAACAGGCGTTGCTCGACCGGCTGAACCCGCAACTCGAGCGGGACCGGGCGGCGCTCGAAACGAAGCTCAGCAATCAGGGCCTGCAGCCGGGTTCCGAGGCCTATAACCGCGCGATCGACGAGGCGAACCGCGCAGCCAACGACGCGCGGATAGGGGCAACCTTGAGCGCGGGGCAGGAACAGTCCCGCATCGCCGGGCTGGCGCAAAATCAGGCGATGTTCCAGAACTCCGCGCAGCAGCAGGCCTATGACCAGATGACCGGGCTGGCCCAGTTCTACAATTCCGCGCAGGCGCAGCAATATGCGCAGAACGCGAACGACATGCAGATGGCCAACGCTGCCCAGGGGCAGACGTTCGGCCAGAACCAGGCGCAAACAGAAGCCAACAATGCCGGCCAGCAGCAGAAGTTCAACCAGAACCTCGCTTCCGGCCAGTTCGCGAATGCCGCCCAGCAGCAGCTGTTCAACAATGCCCTGCAGGAAGCCCAGTTCACGAACGCCGCCCAGGAGCAGACGTTCGGCCAGAACAAGGCGCAACTCGAAGCCAATAATGCGGCCCAGAATCAGAAGTTCACCCAAGGTCTGGCGGGTGCCGAGTTCGGCAACAGCGCGCTGCAGCAGCAATACCAGAACCAGAACACCGCCACGGCCGGCAACAATGCGCTTGCCGATCAGCGCTTCAACACCCAGCAGGCGAAGTTCAACCTGCAGAACCAGGAGAGAGCGCAATATCTGAACGAGCTTTATGCCCAGCGCAACCAGCCGGTCAACGAGATCTCGGCGCTCCTGTCCGGCGCCCAGGTCGGCAGCCCGAATTTCGTGCCGACGCAGGGGGCGCAAGTCCCGACGGTCGACTATGCCGGCCTCGTCAACCAGAACTACCAAAATCAGCTCAGTGCATGGCAGCAGAACAACGCCAACTCGCAAAGCCTGCTCGGCGGCCTGCTCGGCTTCGGAGGCCAACTCGCCGCGCTCTCCGACAAGCGGGCGAAGAAGGAAATCGAGAAGGTCGGCGAACTCAAGGGCCACGGCCTTTACGAGTATCGCTACAAGGGCACGCACGACGACGGGAAGCGGCACATCGGCGTGATGGCCCAGGAAGTCGAGAAGATGCGGCCGGACGCGGTATCGCGCCGCCCCGACGGGCTCCGCCAGGTTGATTACGGCAAGCTCTTCAATGCAGGAAGGAAGAAATAATGGCCCCATCCTTCATCTTCGGTGGGAATACGGGCGAGACGCCGGAGTCCATCAAGCGCAAGCGTGATCTCGCCATGGCAATCATGGGCGCATCGAGAGCTCCGCGGAATGTCGGCGAGGGCCTCAATGCGCTCGGTTCGGGGATTGCCGCGGGCATCATGAACCGGAGGGCGGACAAGGCCGAAAGGACCGGCAGGGCCGGTGCCGACGGTGTGTTCCAAGGCATTGTGAACAGGATCACCGGTCAGGCGCCGGATGCCGGCGCTTCGGGCATGGTTCCACCGGACGGAGGGAACGGCGCGGGTGTTGGCGTGTCTTCCAGGCCCGATGACCCGCGCGAAGGAAACCCCGCAGGAGGTTATCAACCTTGGTCCGTCGATCCGGATGCCGCCACAGACCGCTACCGGCAAAGTCAATACTGGTGGGGCGAGCGCTCCGTCAGTCTCGCTTTCGGAAGGAGTCGCCTTCGAGCAGACGCCCGAGTATCGGGCCCAATTTCCCGGCATGAAAGCACCACAGGGCATCCCCGCGCAGTTCCAAGGCTCCCGGCAGCTCGTCAATGCCCAGGGCGGCATCATGCCAGCCCTCATGGGCGGCACACCGGCCTCGCCGGAGCAGGTCGCACGGGCACAGGCGATGGGCCAGCAGCAGCCGCAGGCGCCGCAAGGTCCCAATCAGATGGAACTCCTTCAGGGCCTCGGCAACCCGTTCCTGAGCGCGGAGCAACGCGCCGTTCTGCAGGCGCTCTACCAGCAGCAGGTACAGCAGCAGGAGAGCGCCCGCGAGCAAGCGTGAAATTTGCCCTGCGTGATCTTCAGGAATTTCTTGATGACGCCGTATCGCCGTCTATGGCGTCCGATGTCCTGCCAGCATGCCAACAGGTTTGACGGGGCCCTCGGGCTGATCTCTCCCGCGCGTCTTCGGCAGGCGACCGTGACGACGCAGGGCCGCCGGAACTATGTGACAGGGAAGGCGACTTTGACGAACTTGCCCGATCCGGGCTCTTCTTAACCCACTACCTCAGAGTGGGACAGCCCCGCGGGTGAATGCTCCCACGACCGGTGGCGGTCTCGGGTGCTTGGAGCGGGCGCCGGCGCTGCCGGAGGCGGCGCATGTGCTGCGATTATTGGATCTATTCTGGGCACTGCTGCACCTTATGCAGCAGCAAGGGCGCTTATGACTTCTCCCGTTCAGGCTCTTTTAGCAAACCGACTTCTCGCGCAAGCGCCTAGTAGCCGTTTTGAGGCTCTGATAGGCCGAGGAGCCGACGACCAAGACCGAGGAGTGCGTTTGCCAGTCGGTAGCGTACCAAGCCGCCATACCCCCAAGGACTCCGACGGCGAGGCTGTCAGCCTCCATTCGAATTCGATCGAAGCGACATGATGGCCCAGAAGACGGCCGCCTGAACCGGTTTCCAACCCATAATTTTCCCTCAACCCGGTTGAGGGAATGAATCGCCGGTTCGTTGTTTTAGTCGTCGTCGTCATGCAGAGGCAGATAGCCGTGGTCTATCAGCCAGTCGCGGAGGATCACGATAAACACCTCGTCGCGGTAAATGTCCTGTTCTTCGGCAAAGGCGTAAACACCGGATTCGAGCTCAGGAGAACTTTCATCTCTCCTCCTCAGGCCGCCGCGCTGTTTTGGGCCGCGATCTTTTCAACAAGGTCTGGAGCGGCTTCTATCGTCTGAAGGAGGAGACGGCCGGCCGGATCGGGTTTGCGTCGGCCTTGTTCCCAATTGTTGATCGTCGCGGCGGGTATGCCGAAGCGGCGCTCGAATTCCTTTGCAGATTTCGCAACACGCTTGCGAATGGCGCGGATACGTTCAATGGGCATGGGGTCGACGTTACGGACCTCGAGCGGGACTTCACCGCGCTTCCATGCCAGAGCTTCACGAAGGCCCTCTTCCAGGGCCTTGCCGAGATCGGTGCGCTCAGTCATCGTTCAACTCCTTAATCAAGGCGAGCAGGGCCTTGCGATCTTCTGAAGACAAGTCAGCTTTCTCATTCTTGGCGTACGCAGTCAGCATCAAAGCGGCATCATCCGCCAGCATCATGAAGTAGATAGCCCGACCGCCGCCCCGCTTGCCGCGGTTGTGGAGACCAAAACGTATTTTGCGGATGCCGCTCAACCCTTGGACCACGTCACCTGCGGTCGGGTTGCTGGCGATCATCCGGTCAATGGCATCCGCCTCTGCACTCGTCGCACCAATGCGTTTGAGGTCTTTCAGGTAACGTTTGGTGCGAACGATTTTCATGAATATGATTTACGCCAATGGCGTATCAGATGCAAGGCAAAAATACGCCGATGGCGCAACTGTCACTAGGAAGAGTCCTCTTTACGAATTTTTCGAACGCTGCGTTCGATGACGCGTTTAATCATGGCGTAGAACTCGTCTGGTGTATGAGGAGCGCCTTGCTGTGGCATGTGAACCTCGTCGAGCGCGTCGGCCTCTAACGTCATCGCCAAACGGTGAATGATCCAAGCTGCGCGCGTTTTTGAGGGCCTCTTCTTTCAAGCGGTCGCGCATCCCATCAGGAAAGCGAAGCATGAATCAAGGGGAGGCTGCCTCATGATGGCGCCTCGCCGGAATGTCCTCAAGACTATCGGCCTACGCCGATGATCGCCAGCGCACCGCAAGTATCTGATCAGTCCGTCAGCATCGATCAATTGCTTGCGGTAGCCATGCCGGCAGAGGTCGTCCGATATCACGCAAACGCGGTTGCCGAAGCGATGGCGGTTATGCACCCGAGCACGACTGCAAATTCGCCATTGTCGCAGGCACGCGGCGCGCCGGGCGTCATTAGTCAGGCGAACCAAATCCGGTGAAGACATCCGTTTCATGGGGTGCCTTCTGCCAAATTCTTCAATAAGGCGGTTCTCCGGAGCCGCCTTTTCCATGGAGGCGACATTGCCGAGAACTGGTGGAGTCTACGCCCCGCCTGCGGGGACAAAAAGTGTTTCCAACACCACGATACAATCCGTACCGTATAATGCGCTTGTTGACGACCTGGCCGCCGACGCCAATGCGGCGCGACCGGTCACGGCAGGTGGTACGGCGGCCACCAACGCCACCGATGCGCGCAAGAATCTAGGCCTGGAAATCGGGAAGAACGTGCAGGCCTACGACGCCGGCCTGCAATCGATTGCCGCGCTGGCGACTGCCGCCGACAGGATGATCTACACGACGGCAGCCGATACCTATGCGACGACGGCGCTGACGCCGTTCGCGCGCACGATCCTCGACGACGCAGACGCCTCGGCGGCGCTGACGACCTTGGGCGTGTCCACTTTCGCCAAAGCGATCCTGGACGACGCGGATGCGGCTACCGCCCGGACGACGCTCGGGGTGGCGATCGGAGCGGACGTGCAGGCCTACGACGCCGGTTTGCAGTCGATCTCGGGGCTGACGACCGCCGCAGACAGGACCATCTATACGACGGCATCGGATGTCTATGCGACCACGGCGCTGACGCCCTTTGCGCGAACGATCCTCGACGACACCAGCGCCGCCGCCGTGAAGACCACGCTCGGCCTTGCGGCAGTGGCGTCCTCCGGATCGGCCTCGGATCTCGGTTCGGGCACGATTTCCGATGCACGGCTTCCGGGCTCGATGGCGGGCAAGAATTTCTCGTCGGGCGTAAGCTTCGCCAATGCTGTTGCCACCAGCAATACCGACTTGTCGAAGCATATCCAGCTCTATAGCGGTTACGGGTTCACAATCACGGGTTCAACCCTGAACTATACGGTCCCGACCAACTCCTCTCATGTGTGGAACGTCAACGGAACCGAAGTCGGCCGCCTCAATTCCTCTGGCCTGACGCTGGCGACACCGCTTGCACTCGCCGAAGGCGGTACGGGGGCAACGGACGCGGCGACGGCGAGATCCAATCTCGGTGCGAACAACGCTTCCAATCTCACAACCGGAACCGTTTCGAACGCCAGAGTTTCCGGCGCTTATGACGGCATCACGACGCTCGGCCAGACCGGCACCCATACGATCACCACCTCCGGCGAGGCGATACGCATCGTTGGTCCCGCCTCCACCGACGATCCGTATGTGACCTTTTACAAGGGTGCCGCTCGCCAAGCTTACATCCAGCACACCGACGGCACGGGGGTGAACCAGGGGCTTCGCTTCTATAACGACACAGCGACCGCGGCGACACGGCCCTCACACTGAAGAATTCCGGCGGGGTCGATAGTCTGGAATTCCAAGTCAACGGCGCCGAATATACCGTCTGGCACACCGGCAACCTTGCGGCTGGCGACCTCAATTCAATCTATGGCTACACGGCGGCGAACTCGGCAAAACAGATCACCGCCGGCAACGGCCTGACCGGCGGCGGCACGCTTGCCGCAGATCGAACGCTGACGCTCGGCACGCCTGGCGACATTACCAACACGACGACAAACTCCGTCACGTCTACCAGCCACACCCATGCCCTCGGGTTTACTGCGGCGGAGGTTTATACTGGAACTGGTGCCAACGACACGAGCTTTCCACTCGGCCACATTGTGGCACTGGGCAACGACGCCAACATTGCACGGAATGCAGCCGGCACCCCTACGCTCCACAACTCGATCAACAGGTACTACGTCCCGTCGACCCACCCGAACGCGGGAGCAGCATTGGCGGGGACCTGGCGTTCACGCGGGGTGGTCAATGGCAACGGCGAGTACAACATCATGCAAAGGGTTGCTTAAAATGAAAAGAACTGTTTTCGAGGTCGTCACCGTCCACAAGGTCACAGATACGGCGACCCCAGGCGTCTACGATCTCGATCTCACGTTGAAGGTCAACAGCGTGGAGGAACGTTTCGAACACTACGTTTCCACGCCTGACGACTCGATTGGTGCGAACCCTGCAATCCGTATGTGGATGAAGCAGCATCCGGACTTCCCGGTTCAAAATTATGTACCGCCGACGAAGGAGCAAATCCGTGCGTCGCTTCCGTCACTGACCACCCGCCGGCTTCGTCTGGGCCTCCTCAACAACGGTTTTACTCCGTCTCAGGTCACGGCCGCCATTGAGGCAATGCAGGAAGGTCCTGAGAAGGAGGTTGCGAAAATCGAGTGGGAATACGCGACCACATTCAAGCGCATGCATCCGATGATTGGGGCCATTGCCGCCGCCCTGGGAGTCTCCGACGACCAGATTGACGCAATGTGGTCCACATCTGCCGACCTCTAGACTTCCTATCAGGGATCGACCAACATAGAACTGAGTGGAAGTCGGCAAGGTGCGCCGTGGAAACGAAAGACCTTGCAGTCAAATGGATACTAGAAAACCCAGAACAGCTTGTATCGAGTCTTTCGTCGCGCATCGTTCCAACACATTCTAAAGAACTTCATCCGCGTCGACCAGCTGACGTCTGGAAGCTTTTTTACCAAAGCGTAGCACCCTGTAGTATATTTCAGCCTCTGAGTTAGACGATCCCGAAAACTCTTGGCACGATAACGCGCCTCAGATCCAGATCCCTCTGTAAAGTCAAGTGTCGCTCCGTCCACGTACGCTACCAAATCGAGGACGACAAACTCCGACAGGACGTAGGATGCGAAACACCACGGATTTCCAAGTTCGAACCAGCGTGACATGAGCAGTTCTTTTGCGTCGGCTCTGTACAGACCGTAAATCCACTCAGCGGGGAAGGTGAGGTTTCTTGGCACCTGACCGGCCACATACTTTCCGGTGAAATTGAAGGCCGAGTCGTTCGGGGCTTTGATTCTGCTTCCGCTTGATCCCACCAGCTTTGTCGGACATGCGGCAAGAAGCTTTCCGGGATTGGTATCAAGTGCTTCCACGAGCCGGGCCAAAAAATCCGGGGAAGAATGGTCATCGCATGCACGCAGGCAAAAATATTCACCGCGTTCTGCGCCGAGCTGTACTGCTCTCGCGAAGTTCGCTATCGCGCCTACATGTTCTTCGCATTTGACGAGCGAAAAGCGGTCGTCCGACCGGCAAAATTGCTCGGCTATGTCGACCGTCTTATCAGTCGATTTATTGTCGAGAATGATTGCTTCGAAGCCTTCGAACGTCTGTTCGGCAATGCACCGTAGACTGCTGGCGAGTGTCTTTTCGCCATTGTAGACGGGGAAAACGACGACGACCTTCGGCTTGGGCACTGATTTTCTCTATCGTTGAATTGACCTTGCACATACCGAATGCCGCAGCGATCCGCAACGGGCCTCCATGGCGTGCGCGCCAAGCGCCTCTTCGGCGGCAGCAAGGTCGCAACGGATTAAGGCTGTCGAGATTCATCTCGAGTTTATGACGGCTGCTGCGAGATGGATAATGGCGTTGAAGCTCTGGTCAGTCTTGTCGGCACGCACGCCGGGGGACTGCAATCTCTCCTCTTCCGTCATCTCTGTGCTTGTCACAGAGATCCAGCAGCGCCGCGTCTGCGGCGCGGGAAGCGTTGTTTCAGCCCAAGGACTTGGTCTGGCTGGATCCCTGTGACGAGTGTTTAGCCCGGGGACATGGCGGACACCTGTTCGGATACATCACTGACGGATTGCTTGTTGGTCAAGTTGATTGTTGCGATGTGATGGGCACCGAAGAAAGCGCGCCATAGTGGCCGTCGCGGTCGAGCGGGCGGATGGCGAGGCGTTCTCCGCAGAAAGCTTTGGGAACTTTCCATAGCCGGCCTTTGAAGCTGACATAGGCTTTGGTGGCGGAAACCTTGCGCACGATCTCGCCCTCGTCATAGACGGGCTCGGGCAGGCGATCCGGCATGGCGCGCGGACTGGGGTGGTAGCGGCTGGCCGGCACGTCATGATCGAGTGCCCCATGCGGGCGCTCGAAATTGTAAAGCTCGCGCCAGGCATCGAAGGCGCGCTGAACGGCAGCAAGATCCCTGAAACGGTCAAAGGCGAACACCTCGGCCTTGAGTGTGCGATGGAAGCGTTCATTCTTGCCACGGCTCTGCGGATGGTAGGGGCGACTGTGCAGTAGGGCGACGCCGAGCTTCAGAAGCCATACGCCGAGGCCGGTCCAGCCCTCGCCTGACGGATCGCCCCATGGCGCGCCATTATCCACGAACATGGCGTCCGGCAGCCCGTAGCGCCGGAATGTCCGCTCCAGATGGCCGCGTACGGTCGCGCCTCGCTGATCGGCGCAGGCCATGAGACAAGGCACGAAGCGGGAATGGTCATCGATCACCGTCAACGGGTGGCAGAGCGTGGCGTCGGCCAATTGCACCCAGCCCTTGAAATCCATTTGCCAGAGCTGGTTCGGCGCCTCCTTCTCGAAGCGCTGCAACGCCGGCGCGCCGCCCGGCGGTGCTACGATCCGATCATGGCGCTTGAGGATGGCATGAACGGTCGAAACCGCCGGCGGGTGGGTTCCCTGCCGTTCCAGATAGCCCACAATTTTGCGCGCCCCCCATGCCGGATGCGCATCGCGCACCCCAAGCACCTCGGTCTCTACCGCTTCGTTGCAACGCATCGGACTTATATGCGGGCGCCGTGAGCGATCCGCCAACTCGCGGTCGCCGGCTTCCCACCGCGCCAGCCATTTATAACCGATATCCGGGCTGATCCCGAACCGCCGGCACAATTCCCGCCGGTCCACACCCTCCTCAAGCGCAAGTCGCACAAACTCCCGCCGCTCTCCCATCGTCGATACCTCTCGCCACGGCATGGAATACCCCCTTCGAAGCCAAATCCATGCCAGTATGACGTGTCAGCCATCTCCCCGAACACCCGTCAGTTATGTCCCCGGGCTAAACAACGAGCACAGGGATGAGGTAATCAAACAAGCCGCCGCGGCATTCCCGAATCTCAAAAAGGCCTGTCCGCCTGTCTTCAGTACGACCTGCAATCTTCAGCAAAAAGGTAACCCATGACCAGAACCGTGCCTCAAGGCGCGGCGATGCTGCTCGACTTTATCCGGGAGGCGGAAGTCGGCAGCAAGGGCCGCGCGTCTTACGACGTGATCTACGGACATAACCAGGGGAAGCTTACAAAGCCGCTTACGGAGATGACGATCGCCGAGGTGATCCGTGCGCAGAAGGGATGGGCGAGGGCGCACGGATCGAGTGCGGCGGGGGGCTATCAGTTCATGCGGGCCACGCTCGCCGGGCTTTTGAAGGAAGTACCGGGACTGCGCGGAGAACAGCGCTTGGATCCCGCGCTTCAGGACCGGCTCGCCCTTCACCTTCTGAACCGCCGTGGCTTCGCCGGCTTTGTCTCCGGCGAAATCAGCCCTGTTGAATTCGCGAGGCGGTTGGCGATGGAATGGGCGTCCCTGCCGATACTCGCCGAAAGCCAGGGCGACCGGCAACGGATAAGGCGCGGACAGTCCTATTATGCCGGCGACGGGCTCAACCGAGCGCTGGTGCGGCCGGAAAAGCTGGAGGCCGTGCTTGGCGCGGTGCTGGCAGCCGGTTCACGAGAGGATGAGGCAGACCGCGTGGGCGAGGAGGCGGCGCTTGTGGTTCCGGCACGCCCGCGCAGGCCGGTTTCCCGGTCCGGCCGCTTCTGGACCTGGTTGCTGACGGCCGGCGGCACGCTCGTCACGGCGCTGAAGGAGTTGAACCTTGTCGCGCTGGATTGGCGGGTGCAGCTTGCGATCCTCGCCGTAATCGTTGGCTTTGCCGTTTACGCCATCTCGTCGATGCCGGCGGTTCGCGATGCCTTGGGCCTCACGCGATGACGTTGCCGTGGAGCAGTCTGGTCATCGGTGCCCTGATCCTGGCCGGAATTTCCTGGGCAATACTCGAAATCCGTTCGGATGCCGCGCAAGCGGTCCGCAATTCAATCGAAAGGCAGAACAATGAAGCAGCAAAGAGCGCTGACGCGAAGCGCCTTGACTATGACGTCTGTTCTTCTTCTGGCGGGCTGTGGAACTTCGGGACCGGCCGATGTGAGCGGCCTTCGCGGCATCGTGGGAACTGAGCTTGCCGGCGCACGCGGCGCGACGCAGGCCGACCAGCGCAAGATCGACCGCACGGTGGTCGGCCTCTGCGCGGCATTCGTCTGGACTCGGGCGGAATGCGCGAAACACGGGGAGGGCGGAGATGATTGATGCCGGCGTTCACCAGCAGCTCGGCACCTTGGTGGCCGAGGTGAAGAACCTGAGGGAGGACCTGCGCCGATCGGAGGATAGATCGGATGCGGGCCGCCTATCCATGACGCGACGGATGGACGAACTGGTCGAGCGCATGCGGACGCTCGAGGGCTCGATGATGCTCGTCAAGGACGATATTGCCGCGATGAAGCCCGTGACCGAGGATGTGCGCAAATGGAAGCTGATGGGGATGGGCGCTCTCGGCGTTATCGGCATCGGCGGGGCAGCGCTCGGCGTGACATTTGCCGATGTGGCAAAACGCGTGCTGATGCTGACGAGAGCTGGGTAGAGGTCCTCTTTCGCTATCGTAACCGCGTAACCGGAAGCGGTGGATGCGGTAGCCCGCCAACACAATGCAGACGGTGCGCGAATAGCGGCCGCGCCGCTCTTCGATGCCTGATCATTGAATTGCGCAATCCAAGCAAATCGCTCGCGCTCTTCCGGGGAAGTGCTCCAGCGCAGGGACCGACGCGCCCATTCAATCGTCGTCGAAAAGGGGTAGGTCGCGGTAGCGGCGGCTTACCAGCCGCAGCGACCGGTCCGGTTCGATGACATAGGTTTCGTAGACCCGGCGGCCGAACCGGTCGATGAACTGATGCGGCACAATGCTGCCGACCGGCGCCTTGGTAAGCCTGGTGCGTGGCTGGCCGCCGTAGGTGATGCTGCCGGGAATCGGCTCCAAATAAGGCGAATAGCCCATCGAGGTCGCCTCGCAGCCGGTCAGAAGTGTGAGCACGCACAGGACAGGAAGAACATATTTCATGACGATCCTCGCCACTTGCATGATTCTCGCCGGCGTTCAGTCGCTGAAGATGTCGTAATCTATGCGGCGGCTGGTCAGTCGCAACGAGCGGTCCGGATTAATGACATAGGTCTCGTAGACCCGGTGACCATAGGTGTCGAAGAACTGGTGCGGCACCATGCTGCCGATCGGGGCCTTCGTCAGTTTCGTTCGCGGCTGACCGCCATAGGTGATGCTGCCGGGCATGGGTTCCAGTCTGGGGCCGTAGCCAACCGTTTGCGTCGATGTACAGGCGCTGAGCGCGACGGCGGCGCAGAGGGTGAGGAGAGCTGTGCTCACGGCGCCGCGCCTCCCGATGGACACGTGGCGATGTCCTGCCGGGGCCCGCATTGTTGTGCGGTTCTCCGGTTTCATTCCGGTTTCAGGGAAGATGCAGTAGGCTGCGGCGGATTGCATCGCGTGACGGTTCATGTACATGCTTTGCCCCATATGAGTTGCACCAGCTTATTCCTTATTCGACAACGTGCAAAGAAAGCAGGAAGTTCGGCGTGTCGCGGTGATCTCCCGCGTTTCGTGGGGGATTTCGCGATATTTCGATTGCATAGGCAGGAATCTTTGAAGGATGTAATGGCCGAGGCCCGCCGATGCATGAGGAACCCCGTGCGAACCTTCCAGTGGGATCGCGCGTTTGATTCGGTGTCGGCGAATGGGCCTGCAAACAGAACCCCGGTTTCCGACGAGTCGCTGCTCAGGTATTGCCCATGACCGCCGAACAGACCCTTTCGTTTCTCGTGCTCGGCGCCATGATGATCTTCTTCATTTGGGGTCGCTTTCGCTACGACATCGTCGCCTGCTCGGCGTTGATGCTTTCGGTAGCGGTCGGTATCGTTCCTTTCGATAACGCCTTTGACGGCTTCAGCGACGACATCGTCATCATCGTCGGCAGCGCACTGATCGTCAGCGCGGGCGTTGCGCGTTCGGGTGTGGTCGATGCCGCCATCCAACGATTTCTTCCGGATCTGCAATCGGTGAGGGCGCAGCTTGCTCTGCTCGTCGTCACGGTCACGGTACTTTCGGCCTTCATAAAGAATATCGGCGCGCTGGCGATCATGATCCCGGTGGCGTTCCAGTTCGCGCGCCGCTCGAACGTGCAGCCCTCCGTCTTCCTGATGCCGATGGCTTTCGGCTCGCTGATCGGTGGCCTGATGACGCAGGTCGGCACCTCGCCCAACGTGGTCGTGTCCCGGGTGCGTGCGGATCTGACGGGCGAGAGTTTCACCATGTTCGACTTCACGCCCGTCGGCGCTTCGCTGGCACTGGTCGGCGCGGTGTTCCTGCTGTTCGGCTATCGCCTGGTGCCGGAGCGGAAAAGTCAGCAGGTCGGCATGCATCAGGCGATCGAGATCACCGACTACACGTCCGAGGCAATGGTCCCGGCCGGGTCGCCGGTGATCGGCAAGCCGCTCAGCAACCTGGTCAAGATCGGCGATGGCGGAGCCGTGGTGATCGCCGTCTTCCGTCGCGGCACGCATCTGGCGCCGCTGCCCGATGTCGTCATCGAACTGGACGATATCCTTCTGCTCGAAGGCGGTCCCGCTGCGCTCGACCGCATCGTCTCCCAGGCAAAGCTCAAGATCTCCGGTGATCGTGCGCCGATGCCGAACGACAAGGAGAAAGCCGAGACCGAAGCCATCGAGGCGGTGATCGCCACCGGCTCACCGCTGATCGGAATGTCGGCTCAGCGCCTGGCGCTCTTCAACAATCACAACATCAACCTGCTGGCCGTCAGCCGCCAAGGCGAACGATTGAAACAGAGGCTTGGCAGCATAAGACTGCGGGCCGGCGACATCGTCGTGCTTCAGGGTACCCGCAGGGAATTGCCGTCTTTCCTGCAGGACTTCGGCTGCCTGCCGCTCGCGCAACGGGAAATCCTGCTCGGCACCATTCGCCGTGCCACCGTTCCGTTGCTTGTTCTGGCGACCGCGATGGGGGCGACCGCGGTTGGCGTCGTGCCTGTGCAAATCGCCTTTTTTGCTGCGGCGCTTGCCATGGTGGTGTTTCGCGTCATCCCTCTGCGTGACGTTTATCGCGCCGTGGACGGACCGATCCTGGTCATGCTTGCCGCGCTGATCCCCGTCAGCGACACTTTGCGCACGACGGGCGGCTCGGACCTGATCGCGGGCTGGCTGAGCGGAATGGCGGCGAGTCTGCCGCCTGCGGGGGCGCTTGCCATCATGGTCGTTGCGGCCATGGCGGTGACACCCTTTCTGAACAATGCCGCCACGGTCCTCGTCATGGCGCCGATTGCCGCCAGTTTTGCAACGGCGCTCGATTACAGGCCAGACGCGTTCCTGATGGCGGTGGCCATCGGCGCCGGCTCCGACTTCCTCACGCCGATCGGCCACCAATGCAACACGCTGGTTATGGGACCCGGCGGTTACCGGTTCAGCGACTACCCACGACTGGGTCTGCCGCTTTCCGTCGTCATCGTGATCGTCGCGGTGCCGATGCTGATGTGGGTCTGGCCGCTGCGTTAGAATGCCGGGGACAAATGGAACCGCGCGGAATACGGATTGCCTGCCAAATTGCAGGCATTCGGTGGAAACGGCCTGATCGCCGCCTATCTTGCGGCGGAAGCGTATCTTTTGTGGAAGTGCTCTGAATTGCTCTGGCAGTAGGGAGGCATGTGGGCGTCATGACTGGCGATATCGAGATCTGTACGCCGGAAGAGGTGCTGAAATTCTGGTTCACGGAACTTTCTTATGACCACTGGTTCACGCCGGATCCAGGGCTCGACGAGCAATGTGCGCAGCGCTTTCAGGCGTCGCACCTGGCCCTGTCCAGAAACCTCGACAATGTCTGGCGCGAGACCCCGCAGAACTGGCTGGCGGCCGTCATCCTTTTCGACCAGATGCCGCGCAACATGTATCGCGGGTCGCCGCTAGCCTTTGCCACGGATTGCCTTGCGTTGCGGGAGGCGAAGCTCGCCATCGGCGCGAGCGCCGACACGGCGGTGCCGAGGGAATGGCGCGCGTTTTTCTATATGCCGTTCGAGCACTCCGAAAACCTGACCGACCAGACCATGTCGGTCAAGCTGTTCACCGAACTCGGAGACGCCAGCTACCTCGACTATGCGATCCGGCATCGCGACGTGATCGAGCGGTTCGGGCGCTTCCCGCACCGCAATGGCATTTTGGCCCGCATGTCGTCACCGGCCGAGGAAGAGTACCTCGCGCAGCCCGGCGCCGGGTTCTAGGCATGAACCATGGCGGAAAACGAAATCAGGAGGAAACCAATGAGTGCCGGTGAACTGCCCTGGCAAGGGGGATGCCGCTGCGGACAGGTGCACATCAAGGTGAGCGCGCAACCGCTTCTCACGATGGCATGCCATTGTACCGGCTGCCAGCGAATGACCGGCAGCGCGTTCTCGTTGAGCGTCGCCATTCCGAGCGAAGGCTTCGAGGTCACACGCGGCGAGCCTGTCATCGGCGGCCTTCACGGCGCAACGCGCCACTATTTCTGTCCTCATTGCATGAGCTGGATGTTCACGCGCCCGGAAGGCATGGACTGGTTCGTCAATCTCCGAGCGACCATGCTCGACGATCCCAGTTGGTGCAGGCCGTTCATAGAAACCTGGACCAGTGAAAAGCTGCCGTGGGTGAGCACATCCGCCGTTCATAGCTACGCGGCGTTGCCACCGCTGGAGAGTTACGAGCAGTTGCTGGCGGACTATGCCAAGCATTCCGAAGAGGATTGAGCCGCGAGACGATTCAGATCAGCCTGGATCTCAGAGGATTTGCATCTTTTTGCCGTTATGCATGTGCAGACCGGCAACTGGCAAAGCTCGGAGCGGTTCTGCTCGGCGCAGGGATTATCGAAGGGTAGGAAATTGCATCTCCTGGAAAAACTGAGGGCGCTTTCGATCGCCCTGTCTTTCGGTGCGCTGACGCTCGCTGCCGGCGGATCCGCAGTTGCGCAGGAGCCCGCGCCGAGCGTAGAGCAAACCCGGCCGGCCCAACAGGCCGCACCTGCCCAGCCTCTCCAGCCTGCCCAATCCGTCCAGCCCGCGCCGCAGGCCGAACCCGCACAGCCGGCGACGCAGACCGGGACGGGTCAGGCGCCGGATGCCGCATCGCCGGTATTGCAGCAGGCGGAGGATCAGCTTGCCCAGGCCGACCGGGAGCTGAAGCGTCTCATCGAGCGTACCAATGCCGTCGAGGACGACGACGCCATGCTCGCCGAACTCAGGGTGCAGGTCGACGAGCTTTCGAAGCAGATCATCGCCGCCTCCGTCCCCACCCGTCCGAGGCTCGACGAAATCAAGGCGAGGCTCACGGAGCTCGGCGATCCTCCCGGTGAGGGGCAGCCGCCCGAAGACGCGGTCATCACCGATGAGCGCAAACGCCTCCTGGCGGAACGCGGGGCGATCAATGCTCTGACGGGCAGGGCGGAGAACCTCTCGGTCGAGGCGAGGAAACTTGCCAACCGGATCACCGCGACGCGCCGGGCGATCTTCTCCAACACCCTGCTGAGACATACGGATGTCTCGGCGGCGATGTTGAGCGAGGCCGTCACTGCAACGATGCACGAAGCGATGGCACTGTCGCGCAGCATCGGCGGTTGGCTGACATTCGCCTGGAATTACAAGCGCGTGCCGCTGCTGAGCGCGATCTTCCTTTCGCTCTGCGCCGCGCTGCTCTTCCTGGTCGGCGGTTACAGGCTTTTTTCGCCGGTCCTCATGCGCCACGAGGAAGACGACGAGCCCACCTATTTCCGGCAGCTTTCGCTTGCGTTCTGGTCGACACTCATCCCGACTCTGGCGCTCGCCGCCTTCGCTATGTCGAGCTACTTCTTTCTCAGTAGTTTCAACGTCTTGCGGCCGGATATTGCTCCCATCGTTGCGATCACGCTCGCCATGGGCGTCGTGCTGTTCTTCATAGCCAGGCTGGCAGGCGCGGTGCTATCGCCGAACCGATCGAGCTGGCGGCTCGTGCGCGTTTCGGATCGCGGCGCGAAAATGCTGATGGTGCCGATCTTCGCGATGGCGCTCGTCAATGGGCTCGACTATCTGCTCGGCAGCATCAGCGAGTCTCTCGGTTCTCCGGTGGTGCTGACGATCGCCAAAAGCTTCGTGGCATCGATCATCATCGGTCTCATTCTGATGTCAATGGCGTGGATCCGGCCTGTGCTGAGGGCCGATGAACCTTACGATGCACCGGGACGTCCCTGGCCGCGGGTGATTTCACTCTCGTTTCTCCTGTTGGGCGCGGCGCTCATCGCGACTGCATTGTCGGGCTATGTCGGCCTGGCGCGCTTCATCGCCACGCAGATCACGGTAACGAGCGCGATCCTGGTGACGGTCTATATCGGCCTCCTTACGGGGAAGTCCGTGTCCAAGCAGGGCGCCTTTGCCGAAACGGTAGCCGGACGCTATCTGGAGCGCCGCTTCCATCTGGAGCCGGTTGCGCTCGACCAATTCGGCCTTTTTGCCGGTCTCGGCATTTATGTGCTCGTTCTCTCCTTCTTCATCCCGCTGATATTGATGCAGTGGGGCTTCAAGACTGCGGACATAGAGTCCTGGGCCTATCAGGTGCTGACCGAAATCAGAATCGGTACGATCACGATTTCGCTGGTGGGCATTCTCGCGGGGGTACTGCTCTTTGCCCTCGGCTTTCTCGTCACGCGTTGGGTGCAGCGCTGGATCGACGGCAACGTCATGGCGCGCAGTCGTGTCGACGCCGGCGTGCGCAACTCCATACGTACCGGTATCGGCTATATGGGCGTGGGCATTGCCGGCCTTATCGGTTTGTCGGCCGCCGGCATCGATCTTTCAAGTCTCGCCCTCGTTGCCGGCGCCCTCTCCCTCGGCGTCGGTTTCGGTCTGCAGAACATCGTCTCCAATTTTGTTTCGGGTCTGATCCTGCTGGTGGAGCGTCCCTTCAAGGTGGGCGACTGGATCGTCAGCGGTACGACCGAAGGCTTTGTGCGGCGAATCTCCGTCCGCGCGACCGAGATCGAGACCTTCCAGCATCAGTCGATCATGATGCCGAATTCTCTGCTCATCAACGCCTCGGTCGGAAACTGGACGCACCGCAACAAGCTCGGACGGTCGGAAATTGCAGTGACGGTGACCTATGCCAGCGATCCGCGCCGGGTTATCGAACTGCTCTACGAAATCGCCGCAGCCCATCCGATGATCCTCAAGAACCCGGCTCCCAATGTCGGCTTCACGGCCTTCGAAGACGAGCGAATGACGTTTGAATTGCGCATCTATGTCGCGGACGTGCTGACGGCCGGCGGTGTTCGCAACGACCTTCGCGTCTCGATCTACGAGCGCTTTCGTGACGAGGGAATCGGCGCGCCGTTCCCGATGAAGATCGAGGATGTAACGCCTGAGGAAGAAGCCGGAAGCGCCGGACCCGAACCTTCGGTTATGGAGAAAGAGAAGGCCTGATCTCGCCGAAGACAAGGCCTGACGCGCCGGCGCCATTGGCGAAGGCAGGAAAGAGAAGAAGGAGCGGTAATACCGCTCCTTCTATCGGCCGAACCCCGGCCGCACGTTGAAACTGCGCACTTCCGTCCGGAAACGGTTACACACCGTTTCCGGGGAGTGCTCTAAAGCCCGGCCAGCGCCTGGGCCACCGGCATAACGTGTGGCCACACCTCCATTGCGCCGCGATAGATCATGTCGAGTGCGACGTAAAAGATGATCGCCAGGCCGATGTAAGCGATCCAGTGGTACCGGCTGAGCAGGCGGGCGATAAAGCCCGCGGCGATACCCATCATCGCGATAGAGAGCGCCAGACCAAAGACGAGCACGGTTGGATGCTCTCGGGCGGCACCGGCGACGGCGAGGACGTTGTCGAGCGACATGGACACGTCCGCTATCACGATCTGTGTTGCCGCCTGTTTGAAAGTCTTCTTTGGGGCCGAGGCGTCCGCATTTCCCAGGCCGTCAACGCCTTCGTGACCGCCAGTGCGAATCTCGCGCCACATCTTCCAGCAGACCCAAAGCAGGAGAAGCCCGCCGGCGAGCAGGAGCCCGATGATCGCAAGCAGTTGGACCGTGAAGATGGCGAGCACGATGCGAAGCACGGTGGCGGCGAGAATGCCGACGAGAATAGCCTTCTTGCGCTGCTCCAGCGGCAAGCCGGCTGCTGCAAGGCCGATAACGACGGCGTTGTCGCCGGCAAGCACTAGGTCGATCACAATGACCTGCAGCAGTGCCGTCAGGCCGGCGGAAGTGAAAATCTCCATGTGTGGTAACCCTTCTTGTCCCCGAAACGCCTGCGGCGTTGCAAAACGCATAGACCGCGAACAATCGACGGATCAAGTGGGCCGGGACAACTAATCGGCATTTTCGAAGGACACACAAACGCCGAGCAGCTTCCGGTGCTCTGACGCGGCTCCAGCCGCCGCATTGTTTTTCCTGCACGGCGTACGCTTCGAGAAATTCTGCGCTACGGCGCCGCGCGTCTTATCAGACGCGCAAAGGTCGCTGTAGCGCTTTGATCTGCTGCATGTTTTTGACCTTTGATCGGTTACGATCAAAGGAAACATGCAGTAGGCTGGCCGTGGCTAGAGGGGTGGCCGGCGTCTTCCTTTTCGCGACGGGAAGGCGGCCGGCCGAAACGGGGGCGGCGCTCGAGCGCCGAATGTGATGAAGACGTATGCTGTCGTTATGGTGCCCGCAATGCTGTGGGCTGGCGTGGCCTATGCCGCGACCGTTACAAACAAGGATGGCGAGGCCGCTGTTCTGGTGATCGTCGAAGGGGAGAGCCGGATCGAAGTGGCAATCGATGCAGGTGCGACGGAAGTGATCTGCCCCGGCGGCTGCTTCGTCACTGCGCCGAGCGGCGACCGCGTGGGGCTCCAGGGCGACGAGACGATCGAAATCGTCAACGGCTCCGTCGTTGTGAAGTGACGCCACGTGCGGCGTATCCTCCGGGAGCGGAAGGCCGCCGGAAGTTGGGCCTTTCAAAGATAATGCGGGGCCGTAGCCCCGCACCGTGTTGGGCGACGGCACGTGCAAAGCGGAAGATCAGCTCAGCTTTCTTCGCCGCTCCAGTTCCGCTTCGGTCGGCTGTTCGAACTCGAACGAACCTGTTACGACAGGGCCGCTGCGGACGTATTTGTTGGCGGTGACGCCCGTCCCGGAGACTTTTGAACCGAGGAGTTTCATGGCCATCGGCATGGCGCCGTGACCAAAGAGCCGCTTGCCCTTTCCGAGCACAACCGGAAAGTACGAGATGTACATCTCGTCTACCAGATCGTTGCTGAACAGGGTCTGCAGGAAGTCGGTCGAACCCTGGGTCAAAAGATCGGGACCTTCCTCGCTCTTCAGTTTCTTAAGCATTGCAACTGGGTCGGAGCCGAGAGTACGGCTGTTTTGCCAGTCGAGCCTCAGATCGGGGTTGCGCGTGGCGACATATTTGGTGATCCGGTCAAAGAGCGGACCGATCGGATCGTCAGGGCCGGCATAGGGCCAGTGTGCGGCGAAGATGTCATAGGTCTTCCGCCCAAGCAGAAGATCGAACGGCTTGGAAAACATCTCGTCCACCGCTTGTCCCATGGTCTCGTCGAAATAGGGGGCGGCCCAGCCGCCATGGTCGAAGCCGCCGACCGGGTCCTCGTGCGGTCCGCCCGGCGCCTGCATGATTCCGTCAAGGCTTACGAATGCGCCAACGATGATCTTTCTCATTCCGGCTCTCCTCATTCGTGGTGTTACCGAACCCAGGACGCTGGACGAAGGCCGATACCGACAGCAACGCCACAAGCTGCAAGAATTTCCTTTAGAACTTTGGCGTAAGAGCGGCTCACGGGATCGCGAAAATGCTGATCTCGTTGGCAATTCCTCTTAGCGTCACGTTGTGCGCCATCGGACTTAGGCCCCGATCAGAGAGCACACCGGATGCTCGAGGATCCTCGAGGACGGAGCCGGTCGCGAAGATCTCACGCGAGGTGGCGAGATGTTGCACGCGCGAGGCGATGTTGACGGTCTGGCCGAAATAGTCCTGCCGGTCGTTCAGGTTGACAGCGATGCACGGCCCCTCATGGATGCCGATCTTGAGGAGCAGGTCCTCGCTGCCGCGCTCTTCGTTGAGTTCGCGCATTGCCTCGCGCATCCGCATTGCCGCGGTGACAGCCCGGTCGGGCGTCGGGAAAGTCGCCATAACCGCATCACCGATCGTCTTGACGACGGCGCCGGCCCCGGCCGCGACGATTTCGTTCAAGACGTTGAAATGCGTTCTTACCAGGTCGAAGGCCGCGAGGTCGCCGACGCGCTCGTAGAGTTCCGTCGAGCCGCGCAGGTCGGTGAAGAGGAAAGTAAGGCTGGTGATCTTCAGCCGTTGGTCCACATCGAGCGTGTCGGTGCGGTAGATGTCGCGGAAAGTCTGGTTGGAGAGCAGCCGCTTGGCGGTGAGAAATGGCCGACGGCGGCCGAGCAGGGCATGCAGCGCTTCGCCTGCCACGCAGATCGAGGGCAGGGTACGAACCTCGGCGTGGTTCTCCACCGAGACGCGCAAGGGGCCGGGCGGCAAGCTCAGCGTCTCGTGATGGCGGTGCGAGCGATCGAAGACGAGCCCGAGATTCCTCCTTTCCCTTGTCGGTTCGCCGCTCACATCCAGGAATTGCGCGGCATGCGTCACCGGCTCGAAGATGATGACGAATTCCGCGGGAAGCTGCAGCGAGATCACGGCTTTCTCGCCTGGCGGCAGTTCCAGTGCCTCCAACAGGAATTCGTCGACCTTTGCTTCGTAATCCTCTTCCGGCAGGTCGATGCCGGAACCCCAATAGATCTGGCGGAAATATTCGGCCGGCGGCAATTCATGCGGCGTATGTGCTCCGATGCGGCGCACGCGCGGACTGACCGTGAAGGTGACTTCGACCATCTCGTCGAGCGTCGGCTCGTAACCGGCGGCACAAAGCGCGCAGGTATACTCCGTGCTCTGCACCGTCTTCAGGGACGTGTTGGCATCGAGTACACCGCCGCAACCCGGACAGAGCACATTCCAGGAAAGCTCGAAAATGCCCAGGCGCGACGCATGCAGAAAGCCTGCGATCGTCTCTTCCTCGTCGAGGCCCTCGCGCGCGGCAAAGGCGAGCGCATTGATCCGGCAAAGCCTGTGATCGGGTGCATCCCGAACGAGCCGCTCGAATGCATCGGCGACCTCCGTCCTTGCCGAATGGCGCAGCACATCGAAAAGGGGTTGGGCTTCGCTCATGAACACATTCTATACGGAAATCGGCTGGCGGTCAGGCCGCATTTCGGTTTGGGTGCAATGTAATTTTATATTTGAAGTAATGTAATTTATATTTGTAGTACGAAAATTATTTTTAGCCGTATCTCGATTTGTTCTTTGGAATTTAATATTAGTGGCCTTCTTCGCAACTCAGGGGATGAGCGACATGACTACAGTCGTGGGGACGGCCGGAAACGATACGCTATCTGGAACCGAGGAGAAGGATCGCATCTGGGGTCTAGCCGGCGCCGATGAGATCGATGCCGGCGGCGGCGATGACCTCGTCGACGGCGGGGCTGGAAACGATCGTCTGACAAGCAGGAGCGGGTATGACCGGCTCGACGGCGGCGAGGGAGATGATCTCATCAGCCTGATCGGGACCGGCGGCGCGGTTACAGGCGGTGCCGGCGTCGATACCCTGGTGGTCGACCTGTCGAACGTCAGCTCCGACGTCCGGTTCAGCGGCGAGCACGGTCACGGCATCATCGGCTACAACACGGCGAACTGGGAACACATCTTCTTCAATCGCATCGAGAGGCTGGTCCTGACGACCGGCAGCGGCAACGACCGGATATTCGGCGCCGCCACCGACGACATCATCTCGACCGGCGCCGGGAACGACGTCGTAGGCCCATATGGCGTCGACGGCGACGACGGCACCAGCATGCTGGGCGACGACGCGATCGACACAGGCAGCGGCGGCGACATCATCAACGACACTGTTGGCGCGAACCGGATCTTTGCCGGAGACCATAACGACATCATCATCACCACGCTTTCCTCCGCGGTGATCGACGGCGGGAGCGGCTGGGATAAACTCTCCATCTTCGATGAAGGACGAACCGACGGCGTCACTATCGATTTCGGACAGGGGTTTGCCTCGACGGGCACGCTGATCAGCGGGATCGAGGTTGCAAGCGTGGATCTCGGCGGCGGCAGTGATACGCTGATCGCCGGAAATCTGTCTTCGCTCACCGCCCATATGGGCGAGGGCGACAATTATGTCGCCGGCGGCAGCGGCAGGGACTATGTCGCCTCCGGAAGCGGCGACGATGCCCTTTATGGGGGCGCTGGCGATGACATCCTGATCAGTGCCGGCGGGAACGACGTGCTCGCCGGCGGCGATGGGAACGACGAGATTTACGACGGCGGAACGAGTTTCGGCGACGGAGAGACATATATAGACGGCGGCGCAGGCGACGACCTCATCCAGGTGGTTGCGCCATCCGGCTTTATCGATGGCGGGAGCGGCAGCGATACGTTGCGCGTCATCGATCCCCTGCCGGGCACGAATTTCGACGCTTCGACCGGAATGCTGGGTACGTCGCTGATCTTTACCAATATCGAGAGATTCGAGCTGTCCGGCGGCTCTGGGGACGATAGCATCCGCACGCTTGCAGGCGACGATCAGCTCGCCGGCAACGACGGCAACGACCGGCTGGACGGCGGCGCCGGAAGCGACGTGCTTTGGGGCGGCGCGGGTGACGATGTCATGACGGGCGGAGCAGGCGCAGATACCTTCCTTTGGTCGTCCGATACGTTTTCGTTCTCAGGTGTGGATCGCATCACGGATTTCGATGCGGACGGCGGCGACCTGCTGCGCTTTACCGGATATGCACCCGACACCACGCGCATCGACAGCTTCGCCGACCTGGTTGCCGCCGCGACCGAGACGGAAGACGGGCTCTACATCGCCTTCAATGGATCCGATACATTCGGTCTGCTGCTGGACAAGGTCGCACTTGCCGACCTTTCGGCGGATGATGTCGTCTTCGTTTGAGGGATGCCTTCGCGGACATTTGGATGAGCGCGCCATTAACACCGGATAAAGCGTTTTGCTCATAGGGTGCCTTCCGGGGACACTCTATTCATAGGCGATCAATGTCATTCTTCGGCATTTCCGGAATGTACTTTTCCGGTGAATCCCTCGGCGAGCACCGTATCGTACTTGCCGAGGACTCCAACCTCTTTGCTTCGATGGTCTCGAAGCGGCTGAAGGAGCTTTTCGATATCGATGTGATCGTCTGTCGTGACTACGAGGACTTGCAGTTCGCGGTCGAAAACGCTTCCTTCGCGCCATCTCTCGCCATTTCCAATATCAACCTTCCAGGCGCAGAGAACGGAGAGGCACTCACCTACCTGATCGAAATGAGCGTGCCGACGATCGTCTTCACCGGTTCGTTTCAGGAGAGCACGCGCGAGACGATCCTCGCCAAGGACATTGTCGATTATGTCATCAAGGACAGCGTCTTTGCTGTCGATATGCTGGCAGAGTCCGTCTGCCGATTCCTGACGAACCAGCAGCATCACGTGTTGATCGTCGACGATAGCGCGACGGCCCGGGCCGTGTTGACGACGCAGTTGAAGCGCTACAATTTCAGAACGAGCTCGGCGGAAAACGGCTCTGCGGCGCTGGAAATCCTGAAGAACAATCCGGACATCGCCCTCGTCATAACCGACTACAATATGCCCGATATCGACGGTTTCGAGCTTACGCGGCGAATCCGCGCCGCCCACGGCCCGCATCAGCTAAGGATCATCGGTGTGTCGTCGTCGACGGACCGGCTGCTTTCCGCCCGGTTCCTCAAAGCCGGCGGCAACGATTTCGTCGTTCGCCCCTTCGTCAACGAGGAATTCTACTGCCGCGTCAATCAGAACCTCGATACGCTCACCAAGGTGAGAACTTTGAACGCGAGGACCAAGGTTCCGGCCTGAAGGACGATTGCCATTCGGGCGGTCCGGGCGACCGGCGCCGCGGGTTGATGTCGGAATTTGCCGTTCTGAACGTCCTGGCATTGTGATCGGGGAGGCGGGAGTGCCGAGACGCGGTCCGGCCGGCTTACAACAGAAAATCTCCCGTCACGAGGCTCTTCAACCCGGAAAGCTCGATCTGAAAATCAGCGCGGCCGTCGCCGTTGACATCACCATAGATGATCGTCTTATCGTCGACTGTGCCCGCCGGATTGAACGTCTTGTAGATGAGCTCGCCCGTGTGACGGGAGAATTCGCCGGTGCCCCGCCACGTGAAGGCCTGATTGCCGGCCGCGCCGGTGTTCGCATCGATGGCGGATAAATCGAGCCGGTCGAAGCCGTTCCCGAAGTCCGTCACGGTGTCGCGATATCCGGCACCAGAGGCGGGCCCATATGCAACATTGTTCACATAGCCGGAGAAGCCGGGCGCCGAGTCGTTCGGTGATTTGAAAACAAAGGTGTCGTTCCCTGCTCCTCCCGTCAGCAGATCGGCTCCCGCGCCGCCAATGATCGTATCATTGCCGGCTGCGCCGTTGATGACATCGTTGCCCGCTCCTCCGTCAAAGGCCTCGTTCACCGCGGTGCCGGTGAGGCGGTCGGCGCCGGCCGTGCCGATATAACGCTCGATGACGTCGGTGACGGACACCCTGATCGTCTTGGTCGCTTCTAGTCCTGCTCCGATAGATGAGTCATCAAGCCCGATGGTCACGTCGAGGAATGGGTTTGCCTCGAAATCGAGCCGGGCTCCTGCCTTCAGCCAGAGGACGTTGGCGCGGATTTCGAACAGCGACGCATCCGCGCCGCTCAAAGACAGCAGATTGGTGCCCTGGGTGTCATCGGCGATCACAAGAGTAGCGACCTTCTGAGCCGTTCCCGTCGAGGCATCTTCGGCAATGCGGGTGAGGTTCTGCGTGAGCGTAAGGCTAGGAGCGTCGTTGACGGGGTTGACGGTGAAATTGAAGGTCGCAGGCGTCGGCGCGGAATTGTCTTCATTGCCGTCTTCGACGGCGACACGGAAGGAGGCGGCGGTGGTCTCCGAGCCGTTGTGCCGGAAGGAGACGAGGCCGGCTGCGAGTTGCGCTGCGGTAAAGCTCGCGGCCACTGACCCGTTGACGAGGACAGAGCCGTTGACGGCGCTGGAGACGGTGAAAGTAACACCCGCTGCTGTGTCGTCCGGATCGGAATAGCCGAGATCCGCCGTCGTGAGCTTATAGGTTCCGCCCTCCGCGACCGTCGCTTTCAGGTCGCCGGTGCGTATGGGGGCGTCGTTGAGGGGATTGACGGTGAAATTGAAGGTCGCAGGCGTCGGCGCGGAATTGTCTTCATTGCCGTCTTCGACGGCGACACGGAAGGAGGCAGCGGTGGTCTCCGAGCCGTTGTGCCGGAAGGAGACGAGGCCGGCTGCGAGTTGCGCTGCGGTAAAGCTCGCGGCCACTGACCCGTTGACGAGGACAGAGCCGTTGACGGCGCTGGAGACGGTGAAGGTAACACCCGCTGCTGTGTCGTCCGGATCGGAATAGCCGAGATCCGCCGTCGTGAGCTTATAGGTTCCGCCCTCCGCGACCGTCGCTTTCAGGTCGCCGGTGCGTATGGGGGCGTCGTTGAGGGGATTGACGGTGAAATTGAAGGTCGCAGGCGTCGGCGCGGAATTGTCTTCATTGCCGTCTTCGACGGCGACACGGAAGGAGGCAGCGGTGGTCTCCGAGCCGTTGTGCCGGAAGGAGACGAGGCCGGCTGCGAGTTGCGCTGCGGTAAAGCTCGCGGCCACTGACCCGTTGACGAGGACAGAGCCGTTGACGGCGCTGGAGACGGTGAAGGTAACACCCGCTGCTGTGTCGTCCGGATCGGAATAGCCGAGATCCGCCGTCGTGAGCTTATAGGTTCCGCCCTCCGCGACCGTCGCTTTCAGGTCGCCGGTGCGTATGGGGGCGTCGTTGAGGGGGTTGACGGTGAAATTGAAGGTCGCAGGCGTCGGCGCGGAATTGTCTTCATTGCCGTCTTCGACGGCGACACGGAAGGAGGCAGCGGTGGTCTCCGAGCCGTTGTGCCGGAAGAAGACGAGGCCGGCTGCGAGTTGCGCTGCGGTAAAGCTAGCGGCCACTGACCCGTTGACGAGGACAGAGCCGTTGACGGCGCTCGAGACGGTGAAAGTAACACCCGCTGCTGTGTCGTCCGGATCGGAATAGCCGAGATCCGCCGTCGTGAGCTTATAGGTTCCGCCCTCCGCGACCGTCGCTTTTAGGTCGCCGGTGAGGGTGGGGGCGTCGTTGACGATGCCGTCGACGAGGACGAAATCGGTGGGTGCTATATTGTTCAAGGTCCGCAGAGCACTGTTGCCGGCGCTGTCACTTATAGCCGCCCCATTGAGCGTGAGGGGGCCGAGCGTGATGCCTGTCCAATCCGCCTGATTATCGGCAACCGTCAGTCGGAATCCCAGAGCGGTGCTGCCGCTTCCTGCAACATAGTCGGCATAGGCTGTCCCGCCCGTATCGAGGATAACCGTAAGTCGCGGAACGCCGTTGGTGGTGTCCACGATCACGGCCTCATGGAAGTTCACCGTGAAGTTCAGACTGTCGCCGAACTTGTAAGTGCCGGCTGCAGGCACTCCTACGCTGGTGACCGTCGGCGCGACGCCGTCCACGACGATGTTGTTCTGTGCGGCGATCGAATTGGCGCCGCCCGGAGTCGGGAGCGTCAGATCGGCGTCGACATTGGTGGCGCTTCGGATCGCCGCGCCGTTCGCCGCTAACGCGGTGAGGGCCGCATAATCCAGATCCGGCGTCAGATCACCCGCCTGAACCGTGTAGCTGAAGGACAGCGTATTCGATCCGGAACCCGAGATATATGCAGCGAGCCGGTCGGTGGCACCGGTTTCCAGCAGCAATGTGGGCGTTCCGCCGGTGGTGTCGACGTTGACGGCGCCATCGAAGGTTACGGTCAGTGTGATCGTATCTCCTGCCTTGTAGACTCCGTCAGGCGCGACAGTGTCGACGCTGAGGATCTTCGGAGCCGGCGACAAGACGGCGATGGCGATCGTATCGCTATCGCTTTGCGTACCGCCTGAGCCGGAAAGCCCCTGATCATTGGTTTCGATCTTCAGTAAAGCGTCGCCCGAATAGCCGGCAGTAGGCGAGAAGACCAGCCCGTTCAGTGCGACGTTGATGTCGCTCAAAGAACCCGTAAAGATCATGCCCGAATCGGACGCGCCGGCGCCGGCAATGAAGGTCAGGCCCGTAGTGCCGCCGAGCGTAAGCAGGCCGTGTTCGGCGGTAAGCGTCACCAGGACCGTACCGCCGCCGGCATCGACGTCGTCAATCGAGATTAAATTTCCATTTGCAAGGCTGAAGACGAGGGCGCCGTCGGTCGAAACCGATTGCCCCGCCGGGACGTGGTTTACGGGTGCATCGTTCACGGCACTCAGCACGAGCGTCGTGGAAGAAGCCTCGCTTTTCGCGCCGCCGGACCCGGCATTGCCGAGGTCGTTTATCTCCGTCGTCAGAACGACGTTGGCGGTCGCGTTGGGCGCCGGCGCAAATGTGACATTGGAACCGGCAATGAAGGCATTGATGTCGGCCAGGGAGCCGGTCATTTCCAGCGATGCACTCGTGCCGGAAATGGTAACGCCGCCGGCAGATTGCGCCGCGAGCGATCCCGAGGCGACGCTGAAAGTAACTGTGACGCTGCTGAACCCCGCATCCGCATCCGCGTAGGAAATGCCCGTAATTGCAGTCGCAGTGTCCTCGGAAACACTGACCACAGCGGGAGCCGAAACCGTCGGGGCGTCGTTGACCGCCGTTATTTGCAGCGCCGTCGTTTCGGTCGCGGTCTGCGCGCCGCCGCTGCCTGTGCTTCCGCCATCGGTGATGCTCGTCGTGAGGATCACGTTGCCGGTCGCATTCGCGGCCGGCGTGAAAGTCACGTTGGCGGCAGCAATGAACGCGTTGATATCGGCCATCGTGCCGGTGAGCGTGAGGCCCGTCGCCGTTCCGCCTGCCGTGACACCGCTGCCGCTGACGGCCGAGAGCGATCCCGATGGCACGGAGAAGGTGACGGTCACGGAACTGCCGCCAGCGTCCGCGTCGGAGAAGGAGATGCCCGTGACAGCGACCGACGTGTCCTCCATGAGGGCGATTGCGGCGGGCGCGGCAATTTGCGGCGCATCGTTGAAGGCGCCGACGTCGATGGTCTTCGTGGCAGGAGCGCTGTCGCTAGTGCCGTCATTGGTGCTGAAGCTGATCGTACGGGCCGCGGCGGTTGGTGCCTCGGAGGTGTTCACATAGGTGACAGTCCGTAACGCCGCCTGCCACTGCGCGACTGTTGCCGTTGCGCCCGGCGACGTAAGGGTCAAAACGCCTGTCAGGGAGTTATAGGTGGCATCGATATTCCCGAACGCGGCCGAACTGGTATTCGTGAAGGTCAGAACGTCCTGATCGGAATGAAAGTTTCCGGTGATCTGGACGGTCGCCGAGGCGAGTGTACCGTTGTCGAGGTCGGACACGGTCAGTCCGGTGTCGATCGCCACCGGTGCATCTCCCTCCGTAAAGGATCCGGTACCACCGGACGTCGTCGTCACCGGGGCGTCATTGGCTGCGACGAGATTCACCGTCGTAGATGTCGTTGTCGAATTGCCGCCTTCGGCGTCGCGGACCGTAACAGAGACGGTCCTTGTGCCGGTGGGCGAGGCGCCCATGTTGGCGTAGGTCAGATTGTGAATAATGGCTTCCACTGCGGCGCCCGAAGCGTTGCCGTTCAAAGCGACCTGCAGGAAGCTGGACCCCGCACCGCCTCCGCTCATTGTCCCGATAGCGGTGCCGCCAAAGGTAACGACCGAACCTGAAATTCCGATTTGCCCGGCACCTGTTCCCTGGTTTTGCAGACCAAGGGCATCTTCGCCTGGGACCAGTCCGGAAAGCGTGAAGCGCACCTGTCCGCCGCTCCAGCCGGTGTTGTCAGCATCGGTGACCGCAGCCGGACTTATCGTATCCACCAGTATCGCAGCTTGACTGCCGCTGACATAGTCCTTTGCGTCGGAGGCATCGAAATTGGTAACAACCGGCCGGTGGTTCGCGTCGATCGTTATATTATCGAGCCAAAAGCTCATCGTGCCGGTGGTCGTCGTCTCCGGAATGATGAGGTCTCCCACACTGAGCGATGCCCCTCTGCTTACAGCGGGAACATTGCCGGCAAAGATCGCCCGATAATAGTAAGGTCCGACCCCATCGCCGTGAATATTGTCGTCAGGCCAGCTGGTTCCGTCCAGACCGAGCCCGGGCGACCAACCATTCACGATCAAAGGATCGGCGTTCACGCTGATCTGGTAATCGTAGAAGTCGATCAACGCTCCGGTTGCGCTGGTGATGGCGATCGAGAAGTGCTCGCCGCCATAGGCCGGATCCTCGGCGAAGTTGAAACGGCCGTTGTCGAAATTGGCGCTCCAGTTTCCTTGCGCGGTTATCGTGAAAACGAGCCCGCCGGCGCTAAGGACATTATCGGCCCCACCGGCCGATCCGTCGGTGATCTGCCCGGCGGAAAAGTCGATCAATGTCTGCGCCATGTCTGCACTCCTGCAATGTCTGCCGCGATCGCCTGGGGGGAACGGCACTGACTCCGAGCCATGGGCGTGTCCGTTCTGTTTTTGTCTACGACCCCGTTCGCTTCACAGGCGTCCGGAGAAACTCATAATTCGTTGATTAAAAAGGTTTTTATCCGCTTACGAGGCATCGCCCTGCGTCTTTGTCCCTGCCGCTCAGTTCGCAAGTCACATTCGCCAACGGATTCCGACCCGCACGACATCGAAATCGAGATCGTTTTCGTAGCGCGGGAACGCGCCGACCGGTTCGATCGCTGCGCCCGAGGCGGTCACCTTGCCGAAATCGTAATGAAGATATTCGAGCGTTGCCGACCAGTTTTCTGCAAAGCGCCATTCAGCCCCGGCACCAGCCACCCAGCCGCTCTTTGTTCCTCCGCCGGAGACGTTCATCTGACCGATCGTCGGCCAGTCGCTAAGGTCGTAGGCGCGCACGTCGATATCGGCCACGGCCACACCGCCGGTCACATAAAAGAGCAGGTCGTCGGCGGCAAGTCCGGCACGAAGACGCGCGGTGCCGGCCCAGTCGGTGTCGAAGCTTGCATGTGTATCGTTGACGAGTGCCGACGTGCCGGTGCCGGCGAGATTCATCAGGCTGAAATCGACCGCGCCACCGAAGACGAGTGTCAGTCCATCGACATCGAACTGCCTGTCGCAACCGGCTTCGATCCCGCCGATCGCGCCGTGGTCATCGCTCTTGATCACTTCGTAGGGCGGACCGACACTGTTCCACGAGGTCCCGCCCGTCGCGAATGGCCCCTGTGTGAACGGCGAATCCGTCGCTTCGGCATCGGCGCGGCCATAGCCCACATTTGCGCCCAGGTAACAGCCCGACCAATTTCGGGAGGAAGTCAGTTCGTCGGCAAAGGTCGCGTGAGCGCTTGTTACCGTCAGCGCAACGGCGAAGGCCACGGGCAAGGCGAGACCGGACATGATTATCTCTCGTGATATATGATAAACAACTTATGGATGATAACGCAGCTAAAATTCGCGTTATGCGACCATAAGTAAAACAGCGGCCCAAAGAAAGTGGGGGTCGGCACAATCGTTAATTTTTTGTGAGAGACGGCCGTTATCCGAAGAAAATGGCGCTCCGGCCGAATTGAAAGCGGGCGAAAAAAGAAATCCCTCGCTCCAGCGCGACGGCGCGGCCGGAAAGCGAGCCCGCATTTTCCCTATTTCAATGAAACAGGGAAATGCTCTAACACTTTGAAACTACGCACTTCCGCACGGAAGTGCTCTAATCGGTCCGTTCGAACGAATCGGAGCTTCGTTCAACTCTGCTATGTTCCAGAGGATCGAAAACGCGGCGATCTACCGCGCCATCTGCAGCGTCAGCTTTCGCTCGGCGCGTTCCTGTTGCGGCGAGCGGTTGTAAAGCTCGCGGTAACACTTCGAAAAATGCGAAGCGGAAACGAAGCCGCAGGCGACGGCGACTTCCACAACCGGCATGGACGACTGGATAAGCAGGTGCCGGGCGCGGTCGAGGCGGATTTCCAGATAATAGCGGGCAGGCGATCTGCCCATCTCCTGGCGGAAAAGCCGCTCGATCTGACGGCGAGACAGGTCCGCGCTTTCTGCGATCTCCAGTAGCGACAGCGGCTCGGAGAGGTTGCTCTCCATCAGTTCGATGATCGACAGGACCTTGGCGTTCTGGACGCCGAGACGCGCTCTCAGCGGCAGCCGCTGGCGGTCGTGCGGCCCGCGCACCCGATCGGTGAGCGCTTGCTCGCAGACGCGGTTGACGAGGTTCTCGCCGAAATCCTGATCGATCAGGTTCAGCATCATGTCGAGCGAGGCGGTGCCGCCGGCGCACGTATAGATGTTGCCGTCGATCTCGTAGAGGTCCGCATATACATCGGCCTGGGGGAAGCTCTCGGAGAAGCCCGGCAGGTTTTCCCAATGGATCGCGCAGCGCTTGCCCGTGAGCAGGCCCGCCGAGGCGAGCACATGGGCGCCGGTACAGAGACTGCCGACGGCGATGCCGCGGTTATAGGCTTCGCGCAGCCATGCATTCACCGACTTGTTCTGGAAGTCCTCGACATAGACGCCCGAACAGACCAGCACCATGGATGGGCGGCTTTCTCCCCCGAGATATTTGCGTTCGTCGGCGAGCGAGGTGTTGACTTCGAGCGCAATGCCCGCCGACGAATAGACCTTTTGGCCGTCGGTCGAGGCGAGACGCCACGTGTAGGCTTCGTAACCGAGCATCCGGTTGGCGATGCGGAGCGTCTCGATCGCCGCCGAAAAGGGCAGCATCGAAAAGTTTGGCACCAGAAAGAAGACGAGCGAACGCTTCTTCGTCAGCGGTTTGTGCATAAAACCTCCCAGGCTAAAGCACGTTGCATAGATCGAATTCATGCGACGCACTTCAGGTCGTCGCTTTCGTGCATGTCGTCAGCCCCAAACCGCTGCGCACTTTTGGCGACATGCATTAAGGCTCGCATATTCGTCGCTTGGAATATGCGCTTCAGCTTGTCGAATTGCGACATTGGCATGGAAAGCCGCGACTGGGAAGAAATTTCGCATTGCGACATCCCTCCGCCCGGGCCTGTCGCGTGCCGGGTCGACGAGTGTATGAAATGCGACAAGATCATGGACCGCGATGACGTAATCGAGCAAAAATGAGGCAAACTGAGCGAAAGTTGCGCAAGTGAGCTTGAGCTGCGGCTTTACCGCTAGCGACTTTTCACCTTCGCAGAATTCGGATGTCGGTATTTGACAAGACGCATTGGAGAGCGCGCAGCTTCAGGGCCTGTCCCCAATGCAACGCAGCGACGGTGCAGCTTGCATGGGCATTTAAAATAGGGTACCCCCCTATGCTATGTCCCATACGATCAGAGATCAGGAAAAGTTGCTCGCCCGTGTCCGTCGGCTAAAGGGGCAGATGGAGGCGGTCGAGCGTGCGCTCGAAGCCCGCCAGCCCTGCGGCGATATTCTCAACCTCGTCGCCTCCGTGCGTGGTGCGGTCAACGGGCTGACGATCGAGCTGATAGAAGATCATATTCGCGGGCACGTAGCCGGCCACGAAACCCAGGGAGAGCGCGAAGAGGGCGCTGCCGAACTGATCGAAATCGTCAGGAGATACCTGAAATGAGTGAAACCCATTCACCGGCGCCCACAGGCCATGAACATGTATTCCTCGGCGACAATCACCAGCGCAACGAAAGGCGCACCTGGTTCGTCATCGCACTGACTGCGGGAATGATGGTCGCGGAGATCGCCGCGGGTACCTTTTACGGTTCCATGGCGTTGGTCGCCGACGGCTGGCATATGTCGACGCACGCCGCCGCCCTGCTCATCGCGGCGCTTGCCTATCTCTATGCCCGGCGCAACGCCCGCAACCCGCGCTTTACCTTCGGTACGGGCAAGCTTGGCGATCTCGCCGGTTTCTCAAGCGCGATCGTACTTGCCTTGATCGCTCTGCTGATAGGCTGGGAAAGCCTTCTGCGCCTTGCCAATCCGGTGGCGATCAGTTTTCCGCAGGCCATTTCGGTGGCCGTGCTCGGACTTGCGGTCAATCTCGCCTGTGCCTGGCTGCTTCGCGAGGATCATTCACATCACCACCACGGTCACCATCACCACGGCCATCATCACCATCACGAGCACCACCATAGCGTCTCGGCCCACGGCCGGGACAACAACCTGCGTGCTGCCTACCTGCATGTGCTGGCGGACGCGCTCACCTCGGTCCTCGCGATCGTCGCGCTTGCAGCCGGCAGCGTCTATGGCTGGATATGGCTCGATCCGATGATGGGCATCGTCGGCGCGCTGGTGATTGCCCGCTGGTCATGGGGCCTGATACGGGACAGCGGCAGCGTGCTGCTCGATTACATCCCGCCGGGCGAGGACCTGCCGGACGAAATACGCGCGGCGATCGAGCGGGACGGGGATCGGATCACCGATCTGCACGTGTGGCAGCTTGGGCCCGGCCACCACGGTGCCATCGTTTCGCTGGTGACGAAGAATCCGCAAAGCCCGTCGACCTACCGCCGCAAGCTCGAACACATCCACGAGCTTTCGCACGTGACGGTCGAGGTCGAGCCGCTGGCGGCCTGAGAGGCAGGTCGATCTATCGCGCCTTGCGCCGCGGATAGGGCGTCTCGCCCCGGGCGAGCATGCCGACATATTTTTCGATGCGCGCGGCGCGCGTCTCGCTCTTCTTCGCGTCGTGAATGCGGAAGAGGATTGCATAGCGATTTCGGCTGTCGAGTTCGTCGAACAGCATCTTAGCGGCTGCATTCTGCGCGAGCGCATCGTGAAGATCGTCAGGAACGGTCGCCTTGCTCGGCGGTGGCGCGGCGGCATCCCATCGGCCGTCGGTCCTGGCGCGTTCAACTTCGGCAAGGCCGCGCGGCGTCATGCGCCCCTCGGCGATCAATTCGGTCGCCCGAGCGCAATTCACCTGCGACCATCGGCTGCGCGCACGGCGCGGCGTGTATTTGTTCAGGTAGAAGTCGCTGTCGGATCCAATACGCTGACCGTCGATCCAGCCGTAACAGAGCGCCACATCGAGCGCCTCCCTCGGCGTGATGCTCGCTATCCCGGACGCTTTCTTGGCGAATTTCACCCAGAGCCCTTTGCAATCGGAGCCTTGCTCCGCGATCCACGTTTCGAAGGTCCTTGCGTCCGCAAAATGGATCACCGGCAATTGGGCTTCAATTTCACTCATGAGGATTACCGATCTGCTGGGAGCTCTTGGCATGGGCCGCTTTTACGAAAGCAAATACCGCTGACGCCAGCTGCAAATTTTACCAGGAGGCGAGGGTCGTCCGAGCAAAGGCAGTCACAGGCCGCGCGCATTGCTGAAAAAAATTGCGTTGATCAATGTCGGAGACCGGGAGCCCCGCTCGTCTTATCATCGAAACCGGCATAGGCCGGCCGCAAACCGAGGAGAAGACCTATGTTCCGCATCGCACTGATTGCCGCGACCCTGCTTGTTGCGGGCGCCACGCTTGCCCGATCCGAACCGGCGGGCAATCGGGTCAAGGTCAACGGCATGGAAATGTATTACGAAGTCTCGGGCGAGGGCGACCCGCTCATCGTGCTGCACGGCGCCTACATGAACATCCCCTCGATGGGTACGATCATCCCGAAGCTCGCCGAGACCCACAAGGTCTATGCGATCGAGTTCCAGGGCCACGGCCGCACCACGGATATCGACCGGCCGATCACCTATCCCAATCTGGCCGATGATGTCGCGGCCTTCATGGATGCCGTGAAGATCGAAAAGGCCGATGTCTTCGGCTACTCCATGGGTGCGGCTGCCGGTCTGCAGCTTGCCATTCGCCACCCGGAAAAAGTCGACAAGCTCGCCGCCGCCTCCGTCGCCTATGATGCCGAGGGCTGGCAGCCGGCGTTCAAGGCCTTCATTCCCCAGATGTCGGTCGAGATGTTCGTCAACATGCCGTTTGCCGAGGACTATCGCAAGCTCGCGGCCAATCCCGACGGTTTTCCCGAACTCGTCAGGAAGCTGATCGCGCTGGAGAAGGAGCCGATGGCATGGGAAGCGGACGTCAGGGCGCTGAAAACCCCGGTTTTGATCATCACCGGCGATGCGGACGTGGCGACGCTCGAACATTCGGTCGCTCTGTTCCGGCTGCTCGGCGGGGGCGTCATGGGCGACATGGGCAAACCGCTGCCCGCCTCGCGCCTTGCCGTCCTCCCGGCGACGTCGCATACCGCCGTCATCAGCCAGCCCGAGTTGCTTCATGCGTTCGTCGAACCATTTCTGAAGGGCAAGACGCCGAAGGGATTCTTCGAGTAGGGAGCACTGCTGACAGCGACTGTTTAGCGCTCCTCGAAACAAGAAGGGCATTCCGTTGCGGGAATGCCCTTATAGTTTGGTCTTGCGGTCAATGCCGGGAGGGTGGCATCTGCAGTCTTTAATCATTGGTCCGTCTTATGTACTGCATCATCGACGGAGGGGAAGCCGATATCCTTCAACGTGTCGTAGGAGAGGTTCTCCAGGACACGTTCGTTGCGGTGCCGCTTCCACGCTGCCCAGGCACGGGCCCGCAGGTTGAAAAGTCCGGGCAGGGCTGCAAGACCCTGGCTCGAAGCGGATGACGAATGCTCGTTCATAGACATTGCTGGTTCCTTCTGAGTTCCTCAAAAGGTCGCGACCATGGACGTTATGGTGCAACGCGATTGATCATTCAAACGAATATGTTTGATGTAATTCATCAAACATCGTGATTGATTTCGCCCGCTATCGCCTTTCTATCGGATGCTCTGATCGGCTGCTGTTCCGCGGGTAACAGGTCGTTTCGCACCCTGGCTGGAAGTCTCGCCAATTGCCGGCGTGTTTCCACCCGATTCCTGACCAGATTGCCGGCACGCCGCCGCTCGGCAATCAGTTCAATAAGAGATCGGGCATGCCACAGCATCGCCAGAACGATGTCCCCCTCATCGATGGATCGAGCCTGCCTGGGCGCCCGACCGGTGGGTGCGGCGCTCGGGGCCGGTCTTTCATGAGGGGCGCCATTATTGATCGCCAACGTCAGAGCGGACATAGCCTTCTCCTTCTGGTTCAGGGCGTTTCCGTCCCTTGCAGCTTGACTATCGCGCATGCGTGATGTTCAATCAAACGAAATGAAGTTAAGCTATCTTTCAGTTTTTCTGATCGAGGATGCCGCCATGAACATGATGATGCGCCACGCGCTTCCGCTGCTCGAGATGGACGTGCTCAAGACTTTCGTCGCCATTGCCGAGACCGGTAACTTTACGACCGCCGCGGAGACGGTCTACCGCACGCCTTCGGCCGTTTCGATGCAGATCAAGAAGCTCGAGGAAATGCTTGGCTGCACGTTGTTCCTGCGCGACGCCCGCTCGGTGTCGCTGACGCCGAAGGGCGAGCTCCTGCTCGGCTATGCCCGGCGGCTTCTGTCGCTCAATAACGAGACGGTGTCCCGCTTCCTGTTGCCCGACATGAACGGTGTGGTGCGGGTCGGTGCGCCGGAGGATGTCGGTGAGCGAATCCTGCCTGATGTATTGAAGCGCTTTGCCGAGACGTATCCGAACGTCACCATCGACGTTTCGATCGGCATGAGCAACGCGATGCGCAAGCGGGTCGACGAGCACCGCCTGGACATCGCCGTGTTCAACAGCCTTTCCGAGGAATCTGCCAAGGGCGCCGAAATCCTGATGCAGGAGAAACTGGTCTGGGCAGGTGCGAAATGCGGGAACGCGCATCTGCGCGATCCTCTTCCGGTTTCCATGTGGGAGGACGGCTGTGTCTGGCGTGCCGATGCGGTCGAGAAGCTGTCGCGTGCGGGCCGCAAGTTCCGCGTCGCCTTTTTGAGCGCCTATACCACCGGACAGCGTGCGGCTGTTCTCGCCGGGCTCGCGATCGCGCCGCTGCCGCGCTACCTCGTCCAGGGCGAGATGGTCCAGCTCGGCGAGCGTGACGGCCTGCCGGATCTCGGCCACTACAACATCGGCCTCAAGGTCATCGAAGATGCGCCGGCGCCGGTTCTGGCGGTCGCGGAGCATGTTCGGGCTGCCTTCGCCGAGCTGCGGATGCAGGCGGCATAATTGCGCAAGCGGCTTCCCGGGACCGCCAAACGACCCGAGAAGCAAACGTCGCGCTGAAATTGGGGTGGACGATGATAAGTTATGGCTTATAATAAGCTATGACTTATGATCAGGACAGAGCCTTTATTGCCCTTGCCGATCCAACGCGCCGTGCCATCTTCGAGAAGGTGGCCGAGCGGCGGCAGTCGGTCGCCGAGATCGCCCGGGCGATGCCGGTTTCACAGCCGGCGATCTCACAGCATTTGAAGATACTCAAGGAGGCACACCTCGTGCGCGACGTGCCGTCGGGTGCGCGGCGAATCTATTCGATCGATCCGAACGGGCTGGGGCCGCTCAGGAAATGGCTCGACCGATTCTGGGACGATCAGCTCGCCGCTTTCAAGCAGGCGGCCGAGGGGGCCGAGCGTTCCGAAGAAGCCGAAGAGTAACTTTATCGCGATCTCACGGGAGGAGGACCTCATGAACATGATCGAGCCGGCACCGGTCCGCAAGTCGGTTACGGTGCGTACATCGCCGCAGCAGGCGTTCGACGTTTTCGTCAGCGGAATGGGGACGTGGTGGATCAAGGGCCACAGCCTCACGCAGTCCGGCCAAAAGACGGTTGTGGTGGAGGCCGTCGCGGGTGGCCGCTGGTACGAGATCGGCAACGCGGGAGAGGAGTGCGAGTGGGGGCGTGTCATCGCTTGCGACCGACCGAACCGAATTCTCTTCGACTGGCAGCTCAACGCCGATTTCGACTACGATCCCGGCCTGCATACCGAAGTGGAGGTCGTGTTCGAGGCAAATGGGGAAGGTGGCACAACCGTCATTCTCGAGCACCGCCATCTTGAAAAGTACGGCGTGAAGGCCAAGGAAATGCGCGGCATTTTCGATTCGGAGAATGGCTGGGGCGGCCTGTTGGCGTCCTATGTGGAGAAGGCAGCAGCTTGAGTTCACGCGGGTTCTCGGACGCGTAGGGATGAGAAAATCAAGCAGGCCGCGGCGGGTATCCCGAAGCTCAACAGACCTTAATCCGGCTGCGAAATGCTGGCCATTCTGGCCAGCCGTTGGAATGCCGTCGGAGCCATGGGCTCTGCTTCGAGCCGCTTGCGGATGAGCGCGGCGCATTCGTCAGGCGTCATCATGGACGTGTCGACTGCGAGATCGTAGATACCGGGGCGATGCACCTCTCGCTGCCATGCGAGCACCTGGTGCGGAACAGGCTCCGCCTCGCTACCGGTGAGGTAACCGCCTTCGCGACCGGGCTGGCCGCGATTGCGTCGCTCCATTATCGTCTCGACCGGACACCGCACCCCGACGAAGAGGACGGGAAGGCCGAGAAGCCGGCGAGCGCAGTCGGGAAGGATATGGCGCGGTTCGCCATAGGCGTCGTGATGCCCGACATCGGCGACAACGTTCAGACCCAGCCGGCTATGCGCGGCAACGGACTCGTAGAGGGCAGCGTAGAAGAGAGGTACGAGCGCTTCGATTTCAGGTAATTCACCGCCGGGCAGCAACCCGATACCCGGCAGGTAGCGGCGAGGCATTACTCGCTCCATGTAGGCGTCGACGCCAAGGTTCATCCATGGTCCGTCGAATGTCTCCTGGATCGCCTCGGCTATGCTCGACTTGCCGGATCGCGGCGCCCCGTTGAGGATGACGATCCGTCCAGGATTGCAGCCGCTTTTCATCGGATCTCCTTGGCCGTCGACACAAGGTTCGGCTATTCGAAGCGGTGAGACGGACTACTCCCTGCTGCGTCGCCGCCTGCGGCCGCTTCCTTCGCCACCGTCATCGGTCAATGACTTGCGCGCCGGCAGGGTAACCACTTCGGCGAGTTTCGGGAAGGCATCCACCTTGTTCGGCATCGCCATGGCGTTGACGAAATGCTCCTGAAACTTCGATTCAAGCGCCGTCTCTATCTTCTCGATTTTCCTCACTGTTTGCTCGATCTCGCGGCGGTGACCGCGATTGAGGAGCGCCATCAGCGCGCCTGTGCCGGCGGCATTGCCGACCGCCTTCACCTCAGTGAGGTCGCAATCGGGGATCAGGCCGAGCACCATGGCATATTTCGGATCGATGAACGAGCCGAAGGCACCGGCAAAACGGATCGTGTCGACGTGATCGACACCTTGTTTCTCCATGAGCAGCTTGATGCCGGCATAAAGCGCCGACTTGGCGAGCTGGATCGCTCTGATATCGTTCTGCGTCACGGTGATGCGCTGTTCGCCTTCGTGGAGCAGATAGGAGAAGGTGCGGCCGTTCGGGATGATGCGCGGGCTCTTCGCGACCATAGCGCCGTCGACGACGCCGTCCTGCGAAATGATGCCGGTGAGGTACATCTCCGCGACGACTTCGATGATCGCCGAGCCACAGATTCCTGTGACACCGACTGCTGCAGCTGCCTCGGCGAAGCCTTCTTCATTCGACCATTTGTCGACGCCGATTACCCGGAACCGCGGCTCCAGCGTCTCGGGATCGATGCGGACGCGCTCGATCGCTCCGGGTGCGGCTCGTTGACCGGAGGAGATCTCTGCCCCCTCGAAGGCCGGGCCGGTCGGCGATGAGGCGGCGACGACGCGCTCCCTGTTGCCGAGCACGATCTCGGCATTGGTGCCGACATCGACGAGCAGCATCATCTTGTCCTGACGATGCGGCCCTTCGGAAAGCGTCGCACCCGCGGCGTCCGCTCCGACATGGCCGGCGATGCAGGGGAGCATATAAAGGCGCGCGCCGCGATTGACCTCTATGTCGATTTCGTGCGCCCAATATTGCAAGGCGCCGGATACGGCCAGCGCGAATGGCGCCTGTCCGAGCTCCGTCGGATCGATCCCGAGGAACAGGTGATGCATGATCGGATTGGCGACGACGACCATGTCGAGAATGTCGTGGCGGTCGACCTCGCCCTCAGCGCAGACCTTGCCGATCAGGCCGTTCAACGCTTCGCGGACCGCCTTGGTCATCGCCTCGCGGCCATCCGGATTCATCATCACATAGGAGACGCGGCTCATCAGATCCTCACCGAAGCGGATCTGCGGATTCGATGTGCCGGAGGAGGCCACGATGCGTCCGGAGAGCAGCGATACGAGATGCATCGCGATCGTCGTCGAGCCAATGTCGCAGGCGACGCCATAGGCCTCGTTCTTCAATCCCGGCCAGAGAGCGACAATGAAGGGACGGGAGGAGTCCATGTCGCGGTGGATCGCCGCAGTCACGGCCCAATTGCCCTTGCGCAATATGCCTTGGACCTGGGGGATCAGGTGGGGGGCGATCAGAAGGTCCTTCCAACCCCAGTCCTTTTCCAGGACGGCCTTCATCCGATCGAGATCGCCGAGCGGCTTATGCATGTCCGGTTCGTCGATCTCGACATAGCACAGTTGCACCGCCGCGTTGCGCTCGATTACACGATCGCTTGCGGCCTTGCGCACCACCTGCGCGTTGATGACGGTGTCCTGCGGGACGTCGATGACGAGATCGCCGAGAATCTGGGACGAACAGGACAGCCGCCGCCCGTCCGGCAATTCGCGCACGCTCGCGTAACGCTGCTCCTTGGGACCGATCGGCGAGATATGGTCGCTGGACGAAACGATCTTGTGCTTGGCGAAATTGCCTTCCTGGACGGAAACCTGGCAACGTCCGCAGGTGGCGCGGCCGCCACAGACGCTTTCGACATAGACCCCGAGCGAACGTGCGGCGTCGAGGATCGGCGTACCGACGGGGAAACGGCCGCGTTTGCCGGAGGGCATGAAGAGCACCAGCGGATCGTTCTTTTCGTCCTTCGAGGGCACGTTCAACATTTTCTGTCTCGCCAGCAGTTTATTTCGCGAGCCGGCGGGCGTTTGCCCGCACGCGCTTGGCATAGGGCCGAACTGCGGCCGCCGCTATCCGGTTGTGCGCGGCGGCAGAGCCCGGCTTTCCGGCAGCAAGTGCCGCGGCCGCATTCATTCCTTCCTTCACCAGGGCGACATTGGCGGCGACGACGCTTTCGGCGACGGCCGCCATTTTTTCAGTCACCATCCGGCTTGCCTCGACATAGTCGGTTGCCGAGCCGGTGATAGCGGCGACGGCCATGGCCTGCGTACGCGCGGCGATGACCATCGGAGCCTGAAACCAGAGTGCCGCCAGGTCGCTGGCGAAGGAGTGGTGCTTGGCCATTTTTACTCCGCCCGTGCGACGCCGGCGCGCGCCGCGCGTCCGCCGCGCCGTCCGCCGGCACCCGCCGGTGCTGCCGCAGCAGCAACGGCATGGCCGCCTTCGGCCGGCTTGTGGTCGCGATAGGTCATGATCCAGTTTGTGCAGTTCGGGTCGGTGCCGTTAAGCACGTTTGCGGCTCGAACCGCCTCCATCTCCTGCGGACGGCAGGGGTTCATGATGGCCGAGGTCATACCGGCGCCGATAACCATGGGGATGAAGCCGGCGTTGATGCCGTGGCGGTGCGGCAGGCCGAAGGAGATGTTGGAGAGGCCGCAGGTGGTGTTGACCTTGAGCTCTTCGCGAAGGCGGCGAAGCAGCGCGAAGACCTGCTGGCCCGCAGATCCCAGTGCGCCGATGGGCATGACGAGCGGATCGACGACGATATCGTGCGGCTTGATGCCGTAATCGGCGGCGCGCTCGACGATCTTCTTGGCGACCGCGAAGCGGACGTCCGGGTTCATCGAAATGCCGGTCTCGTCATTGGAGATCGCCACCACCGGAACGTCGTATTTCTTGCAGAGCGGCAGGATCGCTTCGAGCTTTTCCTCCTCGCCGGTCACCGAATTGACGAGCGGGCGGCCCTTTGCAACGCGCAGGCCGGCTTCGATGGCGGCGGTAACCGAACTGTCGATCGACAGCGGCACGTCGACGAGGCCCTGAACGATCTCCAGCGTCTTGACGAGGAGCGGCGGCTCGGTCTCGTTCGGGTCGACGGCCGTCACGCCCGCATTGACGTCGAGCATCGTCGCGCCGGCGGCAACCTGCTCCAGCGCATCCTTGATCACGGTGTCGAAGTTGCCCTCGATCATCTCGGCGGCGAGCTTCTTACGGCCGGTCGGATTGATGCGTTCGCCGATGACGCAGAAGGGCTGGTCGAAGCCGATGATGATCTCGCGTGTGGCGGAGGCGACGATGGTGCGGGTCATATAAGATCCTCTGAACCTTGAGCGTTGGCCTATGTAATAGGGCCGTTCTGTGTTTGTAAGGCGCTGGACGAGCAGGAGCGCCGGTTATCCTCTGCTAAAGCCGCCGATTCACGGCTTTGTCTCAATGCGGGTGGTGCGCGGCGGCCTCGGCCATCTGCTGCTGATTTTCCTCTTTGCCTTCGCGGATATGTTCCAGCCGCTCGGCAACCAGCGCGTCGGTCGGCGCGGCTTCGCGCGTCCAGGGTTTGCGGCCCCTCAGGACACCTGATTCATGGACGATTTCGGCAACATATTCCTCCTGGCGATAGGCCATGACGTGGACGCCGGAGACGCCCTCGATCTCCTTCACCTCGTTCATGATGTCGATGCAGAGTTGCTTACCTTCCTTTTTCTGGTCCTGGGCGCCCTCGAGCCGTTTGATGATGCTGTCCGGAATGTGGATGCCCGGAACATTGGAGCGGATCCAGCGGGCAGTCTTGGCGGATGCCATCGGCCCGACGCCCACCAGGATGTAGCACCTCTCGTGAAGACCGAGATCGCGCACCTTCTTCATGTATTCGCGAAACATCGGAACGTCGAAGCAATACTGGCTCTGCACGAACTGTGCGCCGGCCTCGATCTTCTTGGCGAGGCGATAGGGGCGGAAATCATAGGGCGGAGCGAAGGGGTTGATCGCTGCTCCGAGGAATACCTGGGGCGGCGTCGTCAGCTTGCGGCCCGAAAGGAACTTGGAATTATCGCGCATGATGCGGACCGTCTCGAGCAGGGACATGCAGTCGAGATCGAAAACCGGCTTGGCCCCGGGCTGATCGCCCGCCTGCACGCCGTCGCCGGTGAGGCACATGATGTTCTGGACGCCCATGGCCGAGGCGCCGAGCACGTCGCCCTGAATCGCGATGCGGTTCTTGTCGCGGCAGGCGATCTGCATGATCGGCGCATAGCCCATGCGCGTCAGGAGCGCGCAGATGCCGACGGATGACATGTGGCAGTTGGCGCCCGAAGCGTCGACCGCGTTGATGCCGTCCACCCATCCGTCGAAGATTGCCGCGCGCTCGTAGACGTCCTGGGGATCGGCGCTGTCCGGCGGATTGAGCTCGGCCGTCACTGCGAACTCGCCGCGGCGCAGCACGCGCTCCAACCGCCCGCGCGAGGAATGGCCGGGCAGGGGGTCGAGCGGAGCGCCTGGATCGTGGGGATTGATGTCCGGGCTCATTGCTGCGGGCCTTCCTTCTTCGCCGCTTCGCGGGCGGCCGCGGCCTCGGCCGTTACCCGCAACCAGGACGAGGTTTCGCGCAGCGACTGGTTGACCGGCTTCTGCACGTTCATGATCGCATCACCCTTCACCATGTTCTGCGAGCCCTTCCACGCCTGCACCCAGACGCAGGGCATGTCCGGCTCGACTTCGCAATTGCCGTTTGCGCGTACGCCGCCGCAGGGACCGTTCCTGAGCTGCTTCGGACAGTTCATGGGGCACGACATGCCGGTTGAGGACAGTGCGCACTGCCCGCACATGCGACAGTCGAAGAGGAAGCCCTTGACGTGGCGCTCGACGAAGGTCACGGGCCTTTCAACCCGGTTGTAGCCAATTGCGTTCCACAGAGGATGGAGAAGCAGGAACATGTCGGCGAAACGGTTGTAGAACCACTCGAGGAAACGCGAATTGCGTACGGCCCAGAGACGCACCGTGTATTTGTGGCGCGAGCGGCGGCTGGGCGACACGCCCTGGGGTGTATAGGCGCCCGTCGCCGCCTTCCTGGCGGACTGGGCGTTGCCGGTCACGACCTTCGGGTCAGGCATTGTCGCGGCCTCCGGCCTTGACGAGTGCGACGAGGCGCTCCCGGTCATAGGCGGCTTCCAATTCGGCCGCCGCCCTGTCGGCTTCCGCCTCGAGGTCGTCGGAGACTGGAACGGGATCGGCCTTGCGCCATTCGGCAAGGTAGTCGTCGGTCTCGGCGGCGCCGGTGCGCATGGCGCACATGTCGATCGCCTCGGTGAAGCGCAGCGAGAGCTCGCGCTTGGCGGTCTTGCGGCCCTGCTTGATGATGACTTGCGCGGGGATATCGCGCCAGTAGACGATAATGCGGTCTGCCATCGGATTCCTGTTCTCCTATAAGGGCGACAATGCGCATGTCCACGCGCCGTGGCTCACCTTGCCACGACGTCCGATATGTCCAAAAACGACGCTGCACAATCACGCATCCGAACCTTGCGCTCGCGGAGCGCGCCGCTTGCGCCGGCGCGGCGAAATGCCTGCCTCATCGGCGGCGACAAAGGACCGGGAACACGCGTGCACCGGCCCTTCAGATGGTCCTTAAGAATATCATGAATCTTGCATTCACTGCGCGTTCACCTGGCCGGCGGCAAAAGCTCTGACCTATTCGAACAGATAGGTGTGGAGATGAAGAAAATTGGGATCCTGTTCCTCGCGGCTGTGACGGCTTTCACCGGCTATGCGCCTGCGCAAGCCATGCCCGTCCCAACCGTTCCGGTGTCGCAGACGAGCGACGTGCAGATGGTCGACCACCGCGGCTGGCATGGTCACCGGCATCGCCCGCGGCACGGCTGGCGCCGGCACGGCCATCGACACGGCTGGTATAACGGGCATCGCGGCTACAACTATCGCCGCCACGGTTACCGCCGGCACAACGACGGCTGGTGGTATCCACTGGGAGCCTTCGGTGCCGGTATGATCATCGGCGGCGCCATCGCCCAGCCGCGTTACGCAGAGCCACGCTATGCGGCGCCGGGATTGCCTGCCAGCCACGTAAACTGGTGCTATGACCGCTACCGCTCGTACCGCGCTGCGGACAATTCCTACCAGCCCTATGGCGGCCCAAGACAGCAGTGCTATTCGCCTTACTACTGAGGTCGTCGAGCATTGTCCCTCCGGCAACGCACGGAGGGACAGCCGGTCCTTCTTTCACCGGACGATGACTTCAGATCCGACCGAGATCCGCTCAGTAGCCGGAGCTGCCGCCGCCGGAACCGCCCATGCTGCCGCTACCGGAGCCGCCGCTTTGTTGAGGGCTGTTGCTGTTCCGGGCCGACTGGCTGCTCATGCAGCCTGCCATCGTCAAAAGGGCGAGCGCGGCTGCGACGATCGATGATCTGCCGGTCATGACGTTCTCCGATCACCGGATTTGACATGAGGAATAGCTAATATTCTCTCATCTGTCGGCTAAAGACAAGATTCCCACCACGCTTGATTTCTCGCAGGCATGCATCATCTTTTCTTGGATTGCCGGGCTGTCTCCGAGGGTGTCATGTCGAAGACCGTAATTGCAGTTCTAATCCTGATCTTCGCTTCGTCCTGCGCCAACACGGCACGGGGATTCAGGGAAGACAGCACGCAAACTGGCCATGCCGTCGACCGGGCGACCCATCGGGTCTTGAGCGCGGGGGCGCAGTAGCAGGCAGGTCCCTCTGTCTACCACCTGCCGTGCCGCAGGCCATTCCAGAACCAAGTCCAGACCGGGGGATGGTACCACTGCCGCGACGGGGCCGCGATGGCGATCGGGCGCAGTTTCCCGGCAAGGGCGTGCTCGACCGCACGGATGGCGATGTCGGTTGAGGCGGCCGTCTGGAGAAGGGGGTAGGTGTGGATCGTGTCGGCGCGGCGCGGCGCCTGCCGCGATTGATAGAGGATGCCGCCGGTGTCGACGCCTTCGTCGACGAGATGAACGGTCGCGCCGAAATTCTCGGGATCGTTGTTGGCCAGCGCCCAGTAGCCTCCCATCAAGCCGCGATATTGCGGGTTGATGCCGGCATGGAAATTCAGAATCGGACAATTGACGGCAGCAAGCGTTTCCGGCTTCAACATGCGGCAACTGATTAGGAAGAGGACGGCGGGTTTCAGTAGCTGAAGCATTGCATGGCCGTCAGCGTCGTTGATCGAGTCAACGCGGTGGACGGGCACCGTCCGGTTGGGCGCGGCGGACGCATCATTCTCGCGAAGGATCTCGGCTGCCCGACGCCGGGTGAAGCGCTTGCCGATGCGGGAGACGAACATCGTCGCAAGTTGCCCGAGTGCCATTACCCATCCGAGTTTGCGCGCACGCCGCTTGACGAAGAGCGCCTTCGATTCCGGCTCCTCCTGCAAAATTGCAACATTCGTGAAGCGCGCAGCCAATGCGTTGATCATGATGTTCGCATTGTCGCCTCCGGCGGTCACCACGACGATGCGTCCCTTGTGCTCGGCGCTCGACAGCGCCCCTTTTTCAGATTTCACGTTACACATCAGCGGATCGCGACAAGAATTTGCGCCAGATGGGATTTGAGGTGCGCTGCGCGGCAGGTCAGCGCAGGAAATATGCCGTCGATACGTTAGCACAGCCTTAAGCTGTGCCCTGCACACGATCCCGAAGGATCGCGGGGCCATCGCACCGCCGACGAGGCGTGAGTGCCGGGACCGGAGAGAGCGGATCAAACCTCGATCAGGGATGTCGTAAGATCGCCATAGCCGGTATAACGGTACTCATATTCGAGCCCGAGAGTAACGGCGGCGCGCCGGGCCTTTTCCTGCAACGCGGCGTCCTCCTGCTGGGAGAGATAGACGAGCTTGCGGTAGTGGCCGAAATACATGTCGCGCAGTTCCGGGTGCCGGTCGAGGCCGAGCGGCTCGATGACGAAGGCTTCGAACTGCCGGGCAAGGAAATCCGTCAGGAAGAAAGCTGTGATGTCATCGTCCCAGCGGGCTGCGAAATCCGCGTTTCCGGCGAAGAACGAGTAGCAATGCGGACCCGGGATGCGCGTCACCCCTTCCTCTTCGCAGAGTCGGTCGATAAGCCCGCCGGTGCCGCAATCGGCATAGGCGATGAAGATGCGCTCGAAACCGTTGGCGCGCGCCCGGGTGATAGCCTCACGCAGGCCCGGAGTGATCTTCTCCGGCGTGTTGTGCCAGATGGCCGGCAGACAGTTGAGCTCGATGTGGTCGAGCCCGTTGGCCGCGCAGACGGCAAGAATTTCGCGCGCGATCGCGCCGCAACCAATGACATGAACTTTCTTCGGTTGTGCACGTTCTCTTGCCGACGTTGCGTTTTCCATCTTTATTCCGCCTTGCATCAACACAAAGGAATCACGGTCATGACGACAAAATCCATCGCGACCATCGGAGCCGTTCTGATAGCGCTGGCAGCCCTGAGTTCCTGCGCAAATACGATCCGCGGCGCAGGACAGGATACTGCAAACGCAGTCAACGCGACACAGGGAGCCGGCCAACGGGTCGCCAAGGCCGCCAACTGACGGCACCCGGTAAGTGCTCTTTCCGAAAAACAAAAAGCCGGCTGCTCGTTTCACACGGGCAGCCGGCTTTTTTCATGTCAGATCGTCTCAGCCGGCTGCGAACTGATTGTGTTTGCGCTTCATGTAGTCCTTGGCGGTCTCGACGGCGACGGCGGCATCGCGGCAATAAGCGTCGGCCCCGACGGCCTTGCCGAATTCCTCGTTGAGCGGTGCACCGCCGACGAGGACGACGTATTCGTCGCGCAATCCCTTTTCCTTCATCGTATCGATGACGACCTTCATATAGGGCATGGTCGTCGTGAGCAGGGCAGACATGCCGAGGATGTCCGGCTTCTCACGCTCGAGCGCTTCGAGGTAGTTCTCGACCGGATTGTTGATGCCGAGGTCGACGACGTCGAAGCCGGCGCCTTCCATCATCATGCCGACGAGGTTCTTGCCGATGTCGTGGATGTCGCCCTTGACCGTGCCGATCACCATCTTACCGAGCTTCGGGGCACCGGTTTCGACGAGCAACGGGCGCAGGATGAACATGCCGGCCTTCATCGCATTGGCCGAAAGCAGCACTTCCGGGACGAAGAGAATGCCGTCGCGGAAATCGATGCCGACGATGCGCATGCCTTCGACCAGGGCCTGGGTCAGGACGTCGTAAGGCGTCCAGCCACGCTTGAGGAGGATACGCGTCCCTTCCTCGATTTCCTCCTTGAGACCGTCATAGAGGTCGTCATGCATCTGCTGCACGAGTTCCTCGTCGGAAAGGTCCTCGAGAATGATTTCATCGTCTGCCATAGTTGGGTTCCTCGGTTCCTGGCACAGTCATTTCGCACGGGTGGCACGAGAGATGGCACAATCCGGACGCGTTGCCCAATCCTTAGCGGGCTACACCTAAAAATCTCTTGTTGAAAGCGACGTCGCATATGATGAAAAACGACGGCGCCCCGCGTAAATGCTCCCATGCGACAGCGGTAGCGCATTATTCCGCGGTTCGGAATCTGCCGCCTGCAAAATTATGCAGCACTTCAAGGCGTTAGAGTGGCGCTTGCGCGGTCCCGATCTGAAGCAGCGAAAGACACGCTCGACGCACTGCAATGGGAGCGACCGCAGACCGAGTGTCTAAGATGCGCCAGCCGTTGGCGCATTAAGACCCGTACCGGTCCGGCGCCTTGGTAGCATTAGGCTAAATCGACTACCGGATGCATATGCCCGCCGCTGGATTTAGCCTCGCGAAAGGGGTATGCGCCCACCCATCAAAGTGTTGCGGCGTTCATCGCGCATGATGCGCGGAGCACCGCGGGAAGAGGAATGAGCGAATGAGCGACGTTACAGAACAAGGTGCGGCCGAAGGCGGCGGACGCCGCGCGCGTGGTGAGGGGCGGGGAGCGGCAGCGCGTCGCGCTTCCCGCACCGGCGGTGGCCCGGGACCGTCTCTGCCCTATATCCAACGCAGGATTCGCGAATACGAAGTTCTTGACGAGGAAGGGCTGCAGCTCATCGAACGCAACGCCGACGTCGTTCTCGAAGAGATCGGCATCGAGTTTCGCGACGATGCCGAAGCGCTCGATCTGTGGAAGGCCGCTGGTGCCGACGTGCGCGGTCAACGCGTGCATTTCCCCAAGGGACTTTGCCGCGAGCTCTTGAAGACGGCGCCGAAGGACTTTACCTGGCACGCGCGCAACCCGGAGCGCAACGCTCAGATCGGCGGCAAGGCGACCGTCTTCGCGCCGGTTTACGGCCCGCCCTTCGTGCGCGATCTCGACGGCAACCGCCGCTATGCGACGATCGAGGATTTCCGCAACTTCGTGAAGCTCGCCTATATGGCGCCGTCGATGCACTCATCGGGCGGCACGGTTTGCGAGCCGGTCGATATCGCCGTCAACAAGCGCCACCTCGATATGGTTTATAGCCATATCCGTTATTCCGACAAACCCTTCATGGGGTCGGTCACCGCGCCCGAGCGCGCCGAAGACACGGTCGCAATGGCGAAGATCCTTTTCGGCGACGATTTCGTCGAGAACAATGCGGTGACGTTGAACCTCATCAACGCCAACTCGCCGATGGTCTTCGACGAGACGATGCTCGGTGCCGCGAAGGTCTACGCCCGCCATAACCAGGCTTGCGTCGTTTCGCCCTTCATCCTGTCGGGCGCGATGAGCCCAGTCACGGTCGCCGGCACACTGACGCAGATCCTCGCCGAAGTGCTGGCAGGCGCGGCCTTTACCCAGCTCATCCGCAAGGGCGCGCCGGTGCTGTTCGGCACCTTCGCCGCGTCGATTTCGATGCAGTCGGGCGCGCCGACCTTCGGCACGCCGGAGCCGTCGCTCGTCTCCTACGGCGCTGCTCAGCTTGCTCGCCGCCTCGGCCTGCCGTTCCGTACCGGCGGTTCGCTCTGCGGCTCGAAGGTTCCGGATGCGCAGGCCGCGCATGAATCGGCAAATACGCTGAACATGACGCTGCTTGCCGGCACCAATTTCGTGCTGCATGCGGCCGGCTGGCTCGAGGGCGGTCTCGTCTCATCATACGAGAAGTTCATGATCGACCAGGATCAGCTCGGCATGATGCAGAAGATGGCCGAGGGCGTGGACCTTTCCGAAGACGCGCAGGCGCTCGACGCCATCCGCGAAGTCGGCCCCGGCAGCCACTATCTCGGCTGTGCACATACGCAGGCGAACTTCCAGAGCGCCTTCTATCGCTCGCCGCTCGCCGACAACAACTCCTTTGAGCAGTGGGAGATCGAGGGCGAAAAGCGGATCGAACAGCGCGCCAACGCGCTCGCCCGCTCGTGGCTCGAACATTATGAGGCGCCCTATCTCGATCCGGCGATCGACGAGGCGCTGAAGGAATTCATCGCGAAGCGCAAGGACTCGATGCCCGACGCCTTCACCTGAAAGGCTCCCGAGCGAGCCAGGGAGCAAGGCGGCGCGGCGCAGGTGGCCGATATGATACAGAAAGAGGTCTGGCGCCCGCATTACGAAACTCAAGGGCCGAAACCGAAATGACGGCTCCTTACGCATCGGAAAGCGATGTGCTTGAAACCATCCGTGCGGCGCTTGCGCCGCACGGTCTTTTTTTGCGCGGAACCATCAATTTCGCGCCGGGCGAGGCAGGACCAACGCTCGAAGGCGGCAAGCCCGCAGCGAGCGTGGTGCTGATCGGCAATGTCGGCGGCTCGGTCTGGGAGGCTTTCCGCCGGTGGCGCGAAGGCGAACCCGACGGCGGCGGTGCGGAGCCGCTCGACAACTGGTCGAAACAGGTCATCCGCCCGGCGGCTGCGGCAGCAGGCGCCTCGGCGTATTTTCCGTCCGATCCCCCTTGGCAGCCCTTCCAGCAATGGGCAATGCGTGCCGAAGGGCTGAAGCCGTCGCCGCTCGGCATCCTCATTCATCCGCTCTACGGTCTATGGCACGGCTATCGCGGCGCGCTTGCGTTCGATCGAGCCATGCCGGTGACGGGCGAGCCGGCGGGTGGCCACCCCTGCGAAACCTGTGTTGGAAGGCCCTGCCTTTCCACCTGCCCGGCGGATGCTTTGGCAGGCGCTACATTCGATATCGGGCGCTGCCGCGCGCATCTGAGAACCGGGGAAGGGGTGGCCGGCTGCCTTGCTCACGGCTGCCTGTCGCGCGATGCCTGTCCGGTTGGGCGCGACTATCGCTATCCGGTGGGGCAGTTGCGTTTCCATATGGCGGCGATCGAGTTTTAATCAGAGCGCGCCCACATAAATCCGCTGCAATCCATGCGATGCTACGTCGTATGATTCCCTCCGGGTCTGTTCGATGCCGCTGTTTACAAGAGCCTTCATCGCCGGCGCCGCCCTTCTATCCGCCGGTCTCGCTGCACCCGCGTTCGGTGCCTGCCGCGATGTTCGCCATCTCGGCGAAACCTACCTCGCCTGCAGCTTCGACCCGGCGACGAGCGACATACGGCTCTACAACAAGGACCAGGCGGGCGTGCCGTTCAGGTCCTTCAGAGCGCTGTCGCTCGAACTTCGTCGTCGCGAACAGTATCTCGTCTTCGCAATGAACGGCGGCATGTACCACGAGGACCTCGCTCCGGTCGGGCTGCATGTGGAGGAGGGCGCGGAGCAGGCGCCGCTCAATACAAATCCGGGTTGGGGCAACTTTCACATGCTGCCGAACGGCGTCTTTTATGTCGGCGACGGCAAGGCCGGGGTCATGGCTGCGGAGGCCTATCGCCTTGCAGGCATCGAGCCGCGTTTCGCGACGCAATCCGGTCCGATGCTCGTCATCGACGGTGCGCTGCATCCCCGTTTCCTGCCGGATAGCGACAGCCTCAAGACCCGCAACGGCGTCGGGGTGACGCCCAATGGCGAGGTGGTCTTCGCCGTGTCCAAACGGCCGGTGCGCTTTCACGATTTCGCGACCTTGTTTCGCGACGCGCTGGATTGCCCCAATGCGCTCTTTCTGGATGGTACGATCTCGAGCCTTTATGCGCCGGAGATCAATCGGCACGACCGGCTGTTTCCGCTCGGCCCGATCATCGCTGTCGTCGCGAAGTTTCCGCGCTGACTTGCGATCGGATGTATTATAAGTCTAATATTGACAAAATATACAAATCCCGTCAGATGCCTGCATGAAGACTGAACCCATCATCCCCCAGAGTCTCGCGATCCACGCGCCGTCAGCCGCGGCGATTAATGCGCTGCTCTATCCCCATGCCGAGATCTTCCTGCACGATCTTGCGAGCGGGCGGATCGCCGCGATCTGGAATGCTTTTTCCGGCCGGGGCGTGGGCTTGGAATCGCTCATCGAGGATGGCCTCGGGGACATCGTTGAGGGCGCCTCCGTGCTTGGGCCCTACGAAAAGACGGGTGCGGATGGGCGGCGGCTGAAATCCGTATCCGCGGTGCTGCGCGACGGCGAAGAACGTGCCGTCGGGTTGCTCTGCATCAATCTCGATGTTTCCCGTATCGACGACGCCGTGAGGCTGCTCGCGGCCTTTGCCGGCACGCCGGAACCACGGCCGCAAGCATTGTTTTCGCGCGACTGGCGCGAGGAGATCAATGCAGCGCTGCACGCTTGGCTAAAGGTGAGGGGTCTTGCGCTTTCCGCCTTGAAGCGCCCGGATCGCGTGGCCCTGGTTGCGGCACTCGAAGAGCAGGGGTTCTTCAAGACCCGCAACGCCGTCGACCATCTGGCAAGCCTGATCGGCACCTCGCGCGCATCCATCTACAACTATCTCTCAGCCGCGCGCGACGAAGGCGTCGCCTGAATGAGCACCGAGCCTCGCCTTCAAAGGGAAGAACGACCATGACGACCTTGCCGGCCTTCCGCCTCGAGACGCATTTCTCGCGCTGGGAGTTCACGGCGCGCCACCACATGACCGCGAGCGACAGCGAAACCATGTCGATGGCCGAACTTCTTTCGCTTGCCGACGAGGCCGATCGCGACGCGTGGGAGCGGCTGACGCTCGGCTATACGGAGACCCATGGCGCTCCGGCGCTCCGCAAGGCGATCGCCGCGACCTACGAAGGGCTTGAGCCGGAAGATATCCTCTGCTTCGCCGGTGCCGAGGAGGGGCTCTACTGCGCCATGCTGGCTCTGCTCGGTCCCGAGGACCATGCCATCGTCACCGTGCCGAATTACCAGTCGATGGAAACCCTTCCGGTCACGATCGCCGCCTCGGTAAGCGGTGTTGCACTCCGTCCCGAGAACAGTTGGCAGCTCGATATCGCCGATGTCCAGTCGGCGCTGCAGCCGAATACGAAGCTGATCGCGGTCAATTTCCCCAATAACCCGACGGGCGCTGTCGCCGAGCCGTCGGTCTTTCGCGCGCTCGCGGCACTCTGCGCCGAGCGCGGCATTCATCTTTTCAGCGATGAGGTCTATCGAGGGCTGGAGCGCGACGAGGAGAAGCGCCTGCCGCAGGCGGCCGAACTCTTCGACCGCGGTATTTCGCTCAACGTCATGTCCAAGGCCTATGGCCTTCCGGGGCTTCGGATCGGCTGGATCGCCTGCCGCGACCACGCGCTTCTCCAGCGCATGGAAGGCATGAAACACTACCTTTCCATATGCAATTCCCGGCCATCGGAGGTGCTGGCGACGATCGCGCTGAAATTCCGCCATCGGATACTCGAACGCAATCGCGCACTCTGCACGCGAAATCTCGAAAAACTCGGCGCCTTCTTCGCCGAGTTTGCCGATCTCTACGAGTGGCAGGCGCCGGACGGCGGCTGCGTCGGCTTCGCCCGCTATCACGGGCCGGGCAGTGTGGAGGAACATTGCCGGCGCCTTGTCGAGGAATCAGGCGTGCTGTTGCTTCCTTCAAGCCTTTTTGTCTCCGATCTGCTGCCGGTCGCGCAGGATCGCTTCCGCGTCGGATTCGGCCGTAGGAACATCGAAGAAGGGCTCGAAGCCTGGCGCAATCATCTGCGACGGGCGCGCGTGAGGTGATCGGCGGGGTGGCGCCGGCCGATTGCACATGTTAACGACGCGCCGACCTCACGGAAGTACCTGCCTCGCATTATGCATTATAGACCCGAGATCGACGGGCTGCGCTGGTCCCGTAAAATAGGATAGCTCCGGCTTTGCCGCCGGAGCTGCCGCAAGCATTACCTTACGCGCGCCGACGGCGCTCTCGGGCCGGGGCGGCGGGGCCTTCATTTGCCGATTTGTTGCGCAACGGTCCGATCTTCTCGACGATCGTTTCGAGCGTGGGGCGCTCGCCCCTGGTGTGATTGTCGATCGCAAGCCGCATTGCGGCCAGATGGTTGCAGGAGGTGCCGCAACAGCCGCCGATGATCTTGGCACCGGCATCGACGGCCAGCCGGGCATATTCCGCCATCAGCGGCGGAGTCCCGGAATAATGGATCTCCGAGCCGCGGAATTCGGGAATGCCGCAATTGCCCTTGACGACGATCGTAGCCTCTGGGCTTGCAGCCGTCATGTCGAGCAGCGAGGAAAGAATGTCCGACGCCCCGACGCCGCAATTCGCGCCGACGGCAACCGGACCTTCGCCGATATCAGCGGCGACGCCGTGAATGTCTTTCGGGTGCAGGCCCATCATCGTCTTGCCGGCGGTGTCGAAGGAGCCGGTGTAGACATAAGGGAGGCCGACCTTCGCCGCGGCTTCGGCGGCCGCACGAATTTCGTCCGGAGAGGACATGGTCTCGATCCAGGCGACCTCCGCGCCGCCGGCTTTCAGGCCCTCGATCTGTTCGACAAAGGCCGCGACCGCGTCCTCATAGGAGAGGGCGCCGAGCGGTATCAGCAGTTCGCCCGTTGGGCCGACGGACCCGGCCGTAATGACTTTTCGCGGAGCCTTGTCGGCGACGGCGCGCGCGATTTCTGCCGCCCGCTTGTTGAGCTGGTGGACCCGGTCTTCGGCCTGGTGAAGCTTCAGCCGGTGGCGTGTGCCGCCAAAGGAATTGGTGAGAATGATGTCGGCACCGGCATCCACGAAGTCCTGATGCAGCTTGGTGATGTTGTCCGGCTTGGTCTCGTTCCAGATCTCCGGCGCCTCGCCCGCTTCAAGCCCCATGGCGAAGAGCGACGTGCCTGTGGCTCCATCGGCAAGCAGGACGCCCTTCTGGGCGAGGAGATCGGAAAGGGCATGGGCTGCAACGGACATCGGATTTTCCCGGCTGAATGGAATTGCAATAAGATATAAAGATATCTTTATGTGTTGGCAACAGAATTGCACAGATCAACGCGGCAATTCGTCCGCAAGCAGCGCGGCAAGGTCGGCTGCGGGCTTATCCGCCCGGGCGTGCAGCCGCAGGCTGAATTCCGCCGGTGGCAGGGACGGCAAGCCGAGATGGGCAGGAGCGCGCTCGATGCCAGTGCTGAGAAATCTTTCCGTCCGGGTGGTAACGGCGATGCTGCTCAAGACAGCCGCGCGTAAGCCCGACAGGCTGGGGCTCGTTGCCGCGATCCGAAAGCGGCGGCCGGTTCTCTCTAGGGCCGATATGGCGGCGGCGCGGAAGCCGCAAGGTGGGTCGAGCACGGCGAGGGGTAGCTCCTCTTCGTCCGTTGCCAAGCCCCTGTCGGAGCAGAGCCAAAGCATCTGTTCGCCGAGCACAAGCAATTCGTCATCTGCAGCCGCCTGTCGCATGGCAAGAAGAATGTCGATCTGGCCCTGATCGAAGGCGGCCGTCAATTCTTTCGACCTGCCGATCCTCAAATCCAGGCGGATGCGCGGATGGGAGCGCGCGAAGCGGCGCAGCAATCCGGGCAGCATCGTATCGGCAAAGTCCTGAGTGCTGCCGAGGGAGATTCGTCCATCGGCGCGCGCGCCCCTGAGGCTGAGCCAGGCGTCGCGATGCGCATCCAAAATGCGCCGGGCATGCGCGGCGAGTTCCTCTCCCACGGGCGTGAGCACACGTCCGCGCCCGGCGGGCGCAAGAAGGCGCTCGCCGATCAGCGCTTCCAACCGCTGCATTTGCGCCGTCACGGCGGAGGGCGAACGGTTGACGGCCATTGCCGCTCTTGCAAGCGAGCCGCCCTCGGCGAATGCGAGAAAAGTGCGCAGCAGCTCGGGGTCGATCGGATTCATGCTTCAATTTTATAGAAGTATTCCTGCAAAACAATTCGATTTTTCTGATGTGGCAGTGGTGGCAAATTGAAGAGGTGTTATTTCGAGAAAGGAACCTGTGATGCCCATCATCAACATCAGCTTTACTGGACAGCCGGAGCCGGAGCTTTCGGAGAAAGTAGCGGCAAAGGTAAGCGACCTCACGCAGTCGCATCTTCGCAAGGACCCCTCGGTGACGGCGGTCGTGGTCAGCTATGTCGATCCCCGGCATTGGTTCGCGGGCGGAAAGTCGCTCGCATCGCAGCAGGCCAGCAGTTTCTGGCTCGACATCAAGGTTGTCGACGGCACCAATACCAAACAGGAACTTGGCGCCTATATCGAAGCGATCTTCGCGGCCTTCGAGGATATTCTCGGGACTGTCCATCCCGAAAGCTACGTGCTCGTGCATGAGGTACCGGCGGCAGCCTACGGCTATGGAGGCAAGACGCAGGAGTTCCGATACATCAGCGGAAGGCTGGCGGTCACTTAAATATCCGGTGTCGAGGGCGCCGCGCGACGCCCTCGATAACGGTCAACGACGTTTCCTCAGATCGGGTCAGTCGCCAGGATTTCGGCATCAGGTGGCTGCATGCGCTGCCGCGAAAGCACGGCGGATCGCCTCTTCGCCCGTACCTTCGGCTAGATCGCCGCGACGAGCTTCATCGAGTCCTGTGCTCAGCCTTGCCCGCAAATCGTCCAGCTCCGCCTCTTCCCGCTCGAGCAGCCGCAACCCGGCGCGCAAGACATCCGAGGCATTTTGATAGCGCCCGGAGGCGACCAACCGTTCAAGCAGCGCTGATTGGGCGTCAGTCAGAACGACGTTTCGAGTAGCCATGTACATCTTCCGCGGCAAACCGGCCAGCCGAATATCCCCCGAACGAGGGCGCCCATGGGCGCCCCTCAATGCGAATCAAGCCGCCTGCCGGTCGGTATGCTGCACGGGCGTCACCATGGCGGAGATGATCATCTGCAGGTCGATCGCACCGATCGGGCGGCCATTGGCGTCGACGACATGCGCATTGCTTATTTGCGCGCCGGTCATGGTGCGGGCGGCGGCTTCGAGCACGGTGCCTGCGGCGAGCGGCAGGCCTTCCGGATTGCCGGACAGCGGCCGCATGATCGTTTCCACGTTGACCACCCGCCCGCGGTTCACTTCCTTCACAAAGGCCGTGATGTAGTCGTCGGCCGGCGAGAGCACGATTTCCTGGCCGGTTCCCTGCTGCACGACGCGGCCGTCGCGCAGGATGGCGATCTTGTCGCCGAGCCTCAGGGCCTCGTCGAGATCGTGGGTGATGAACACCACCGTCTTCTTCAACTCCTTCTGCAGTTCGAGCAGCACCGACTGCATGTCGACGCGTATCAGCGGATCGAGTGCCGAATAGGCTTCGTCCATCAGCAGGATGTCGGCGTCGTTTGTAAGCGCGCGGGCAAGGCCGACGCGCTGCTGCATGCCGCCGGAAAGCTGGTTCGGATAGTGCTTCTCGAAGCCTTGAAGGCCGACGCGCTCGATCCAGCCAAGCGCACGCTTCTCGCTCTCGCGCCGGTCCACGCCCTGGATCTCCAGACCGTAGATGGTGTTCTCTAGAACCGTGCGATGCGGCAGCAGTGCAAATTTCTGAAAGACCATCGCCGTCTTGTGGCGGCGGAATGCGCGAAGGTCGTTCTCGTTCATCTTGCAGACGTCGACGCCGTCGTAGAGGACTTCGCCGGAGGTCGGATCGATCAGCCGGTTGATGTGCCGGATCAGCGTCGATTTGCCGGACCCCGAGAGCCCCATCACGACCGTTATGCAGCCGCCAGGCATGGAAATGTTGATGTCCTGCAGTCCGAGCACGTGGCCGTGCTTTTCGTTGAGTTCGGCCTTACCCATCCCGTTCTCGACGAGCTTGACGTAATCCTCCCCGCGCGGGCCGAAAATCTTGTAGAGGTTCTTCACCTCGATTGCGTGACTAGCCATGGACAACCTTTCCCCTTCTCTTGGCTTGGAGCTTTTACGCCGACTGCGTTTTCGCGGCGCTTGCCGCTCCTTGCATCAGAACTGTGACAGCGGAAGACGCGGACCGCTTTACTGTTTGCGACGCAGGCGCGGCTCGTGCGTCGCGCATCAGGCAGCCGCATCCTCGAAGGGGCACTGGAATCGATCACGTTCACGACTTCAGGCCGATCCGACCGACAATCAGAGCGCCGCCTTCACCTTTTCGGCGACCTCCGGGCTTACCCACTGCGTCCATATCTCCTGGAAGTTCCCGAGGAAGTAGCGGGCGGCGCTCTCGTTCGTCCCCTGGTTCTGATCCATCCAGGCCAGAACCTTGTTTACCGTCGCGTTTTCCCATTGCCGCGCCTCGACGTAGTCCATGGCGCTGCCTGCTCTATCGGCAAAGGACTTGGTCACCACGGTATAGACGTCCGAGACCGGATAGGAGTTTACCTTTGGGGTCGGGCAATCCGGAGCGGCAGTGCAGGAGTCCCATTCCGCCTTGTCGTGATCCACACCGAAAGACAGCAAGGTCATCTCGTACTTGCCGAGCAAGGCGGTCGGAGCCCAATAGTAGCCGAGCCAGCCGGTCTTCTTCTCGAATGCTTCGGTGATCGACGCGTCAAGCCCGGCAGCAGAACCGGGATCGATCAGCTGGAAGCCGGCCTTTTCCGCATCGAGAGCCTTGTAGAGATTGGCGGTGGAGAACCGGCAGTTCCAGCTTGAAGGGCAATTATGGATCGCTCCCTTTGCGGGGTTCTCGTGAGAAGGGAAGAGTTCCGGGTGCTTCAACGCGTCCTGCACCGTTCGGATATCCGGGTGCGCGTCGGCGATGAACTTCGGAATCCACCAGCCTTCGACACCGCCTTCACTCAAGATCTTGGCGCCCTCGACGAGGCGGCCCCCCTTGACTGCGGCATCGAAAGGCGTGCGTACGGAGTTGATCCAGAGTTCCGGCACCAGGTCGGGCTCTGCCTTCTCGTTCATCGAGGTGAAGGTCAGCATCGTGTCGCCGGCGACGAGCTTCACGCTGCAGCCATAGCCGTTTTCCAGTATGAACCTGTCCACGTGAGCCGCGACGCCCGCCGAGGCCCAGTCCATCTCGGCTATGCTGACGTCGCCGCATTCGGCAGCTCCAGAGGGGCCCGCCAGAGAGCATATACCTGCCGTGAGGATGAGGGTAGCAAGGAGTTTTTTCATGTCCGTCGACACCTTCACGTCACTGCGGCCACACATGGTGGATGGAGCGCCGCCTAACCGCTCCCGCGCTGAAGCTGCCAGCCGGCCCACTTCGTTGTCATTGCGGCAAGCCTAAGTGTTCGCGTTGAGAAATCAACCTTTTCATCCGGCGTCTGGCGCCGGCGGCGTATTCCGCCGTGACGCCCTCGCTGTACCGAGCACACGAACGGCGAAATTGACGAAATTCACTTTTGGTTAAGACCTCAATAACGATCCGGTAAGGTTGTGGGGATAATTGTCTGCCTGCGGCGGGCGACTGCCGCAGGTCCGGATCAGGTAGTGCGTGCCGGACCCGATATTCAGCGGAATAATCTGATCGCCGCACCCTTCCGTTCCAACGGTTGGGTGCGGCTTTCGCATTTCGGGGGAAGCGTGAAGAAGCCGCCCCGGGGCGGTTTCGAACGCGACGCGGCGCTTTATCCGACGTTGGACGTTCGGATGAGGCCGAGTGGGCCGACCGGCGCTTCCGCGACGACATTGCGGACGCGGGACTGGCCGATCGGCGCCTTGGAGTTCCAGGCGATCTGAACGAAGTTGGGTTTGCCGAAGACGAACAGCATGGCTTTCTACCTTGGGAGACCGGGCAATTTCCGGCGGGGTTTCGATGGCGCGGATATAGGCTCTTGCCGGGACGACTTGAATGCCAGGCTCGGCACGGCATGTCGCAATTGAGCAAGCGTGCGAGAAATTTTCGCACGCTTGAAGAAGGCCGGAAATGCACCGTGACCGCCGGTGACGCAATCATGGCGGAATCGCGTCGGAACAGAGCTTTGCGGTGGGCGGTTTCGATGCTACGGGAAAGGCATGACACGCAAGATCATGCTGCAGGGAACCGGCTCGGATGTCGGAAAATCGGTACTGGTAGCGGGCCTCTGCCGGCTCGCTTCCAATCATGGCCTCAGCGTAAAACCGTTCAAGCCCCAGAACATGTCGAACAATGCCGCCGTTGCCGACGACGGCGGCGAGATCGGCCGTGCGCAATGGCTCCAGGCGCTTGCCGCGCGCGTGCCGTCCTCCGTGCATATGAACCCGGTGCTTCTGAAGCCGCAATCGGATGTGGGCAGCCAGGTCGTCGTCCAGGGCAGGGTGGCGGGCCAGGCCAAGGGGAGGGAATACCAGGCTCTCAAACCGAGCCTCCTCGGCTCGGTCATGGAGAGTTTCGAACAGGTGTCCGCCGGCGCCGATCTCGTGATCGTCGAAGGCGCCGGCTCGCCGGCCGAAATCAACCTGCGCGCCGGCGACATCGCCAATATGGGGTTTGCCACCCGCGCTGACGTGCCCGTGGTTCTCGTCGGCGATATCGACCGCGGTGGTGTGATCGCGTCCCTGGTCGGCACGCATGCGATCCTGCCGGGGGACGACCGGCGCATGGTCACCGGCTACCTCATCAACAAATTCCGCGGCGATGTCACCCTCTTCGATGACGGCATCGCATCGGTTCGTCAGTTCACCGGCTGGCCTTGCTTCGGCGTCGTGCCCTGGCTGAAAAGTGCCGGGCGGCTGCCTGCCGAAGACTCCGTCGTCCTCGAGAGGCTGACGCGGGGCGGCGGCAAGGCGCTGAAGGTCGCAGTCCCCGTCCTGTCGCGGATCGCCAATTTCGACGATCTCGATCCCTTGGCCGCGGAGCCGGACGTGGACATAGTCTTCGTTCGGCCGGGGACGCCGCTTCCCGACGATGCGGGCCTCATCGTCATACCCGGCTCGAAATCCACCATTGCCGATCTCGACGATTTCCGCAGGCAGGGCTGGGACCGGGATCTCGACCGGCATATGCGGCGCGGTGGCCGGGTCGTCGGTATCTGCGGCGGCTATCAGATGCTCGGAAGCCGGGTTGCCGACCCGCTCGGTATCGAGGGCGGCAAGCGCGAGATCGAGGGGCTGGGGCTGCTGTCCGTCGAGACGGAGATGGCTCCGGAAAAGACGGTTCGCAACAGCCGCGCCTGGTCGCGGGAATACGACGTCGCGCTCGAAGGCTACGAAATCCATCTCGGCAAGACGACGGGCGCCGATTGCAGCCGCGCGCCGGTCGAGATCGACGGCCGCCCGGATGGTGCGATGTCGGCGGACGGCCGCGTGATGGGCACCTATCTGCACGGTCTTTTCGGAAGCGACGCCTACCGGTCCGCGCTGCTCAAGAGCTTCGGTATCGAAGGCGGGGGAGGCAATTACCGCCGGTCGGTGGATGCGGCTCTCGACGAGATTGCCTTGGAACTCGAAACGGTACTCGATCGGGCGTGGCTCGGGACACTGCTCGGGTAGGGCCGGCCGGACGAGGCGTGCCCGTTTGGAGTTTCCCGCCCCGGCCCGTATCGTGCCGCCAGCGCAGCAAACGGCTCGTTGAAAGGATCGGAATGCAGCAATACGACGACGATCTTCGGCAGTTCGAAGCCCGGGGCGCACCGGCTCTGCCTCCAGCCGCGGAGCAGGGCTATGTGGAGCGCGATGGCGCCCGGATATGGTATTCGACATACGGCGCGGGAGCACCGGTGGTCCTTTTGCACGGCGGCCTCGGCCACAGCGGCAACTGGGGCTATCAGCTTGCGCCGCTTCTTGACGCCGGCCGTCGCGTCGTGCTCATCGACAGCCGCGGACATGGGCGCAGCACGCGTGATGAGCGGCCCTACAGCTACGAAGTGATGGCATCCGACGTCCTCGCCGTCGCGGACATGCTGCAGCTTCAGAAGTTCGCCGTGGTGGGCTGGAGCGACGGGGCTTGCATCGGCCTCGTTCTTGCGAACCGCGCGCCCGAGCGCATTGCCGGCGTCTTTTTCTTCGCCTGCAACATGGACCCGAGCGGCGCGACAGAATTCGAGGCCACTCCGGTTATCGATCGTTGCTTCGCCCGGCACCGGAAGGACTATGCCGAATTGTCGGCGACGCCGGATCAGTTCGACGACTTCGTCTCGGCCGTCAGCGAGATGATGAGTACGCAACCCAATTACTCGGCAGGCGACCTCGCCGAAATCCGAGTACCGGTCGCGGTCGTGCAGGCCGAGAAGGACGAGTTCATAAAATGGGAGCACGCCCAATATCTCGCCCGGAGCATTCCCGCAGCCGACTTGATCGCGCTTGAACACGTCAGCCACTTTGCGCCGCTGCAGAGACCCGACGTGTTCAACGGCGCCATGCTTGCATTTCTCGACAAGGTCCTTCCAACCAGGACCTGAGCTTTACACCCGTCTTCACGTTCTCCGTTGCATACGCCTTGCGAAAAATGCAGCATGGTTTCGGGGTAGGACGACCTCTTCGCCGCTGTGCATGGCGACGGCGTCCGGCGCGAAGGGCGCTGCCATGGCACGCACGCAGCTAGTTGGGGTCATTATCGGCCTGGCGATCGTCGCGGCGCTCACAGTGCTGCGTGCAACCGATCCGCCACTTTTGCGTCTCGCCCGCGATCTCACCTTCGACGAGTACCAGCGCCTGGCGCCGCGCAGCTTCGAGAACGTTCCGGTTCGCGTCGTCGACATCGACGAGGCGTCGCTGAAAGAGTTCGGCCAGTGGCCGTGGCCGCGCGACCGCGTTGCCGCTCTGGTCGACCGGCTCTCGGAAATTGGCGCGGCGGCGATAGCCTTCGACATCCTGTTCTCCGAACCCGACCGTCTTTCGCCGCGCAGCGTCATGCGCGACGTCGCCGGCGTCGATCAGGCGCTCCTTAAGCGGTTGCCGGACAATGACGAGATACTCGCACGATCGATCGGCGACCGGCCCGTCGTGCTCGGTTTCGGCCTTACCAACGCAGGCAACTACCGGCCGCCGGTGAAAGCGGGTTTCGCCTTCACCGGGGAAAGCCCGTTCGATGCGCCGCCGCGGCTTACGGCTGCGACTCCTTTGAGGCCGCAACTCGAAGCCAGGGCCGCGGGCCTGGGCCATATAAGCCTCAATCCCGGCAGCCGGTCGGCCGTCGTGCGCTCGGTCCCGCTGCTGTTGAGCGATGGCGAGCAACTCTATCCGAACCTGGCCCTCGAAGCGCTGCGCGTGGCTCAAGGCGCTTCCACCTACATCGTAGCGGGTGCTCCGGATGCGCCCGATACCATCACGCTGATCAAGGTCGGCGAATTCGTGGTGCCGGTGACCGCAGCGGGCGAACTCTGGCTCTATGTCAGTCCGGATCGCGCTGAAAGATATGTCTCTGCCGGCCGGGTGCTGGCGCCCGGCGGAGTTTCCGCCGAAACGAGGGCAGCGATCGAAGGCGGTATCGTATTCGTGGGCACGTCGGCAGCAGGCCTGCAGGACATTCGCACCACGGCTCTTGGGCACAATGTGCCCGGAGTGTCGCTGCACGCGCAGACTGTCGAGCAGGTCCTCTCGGGCCGCTTTCTCTCCCGCCCGGATTGGGCGGACGGACTGGAGATCCTTGCGATCGCGGCTGCAGGCAGCCTGCTTGTCCTGCTGACCACCTTCGTCAGCCCGGCCGTCGCGCTTGCCTGCGGCCTCCTGATAACCGCGCTGGCCCTCGTGGCCTCCTGGTCAGCCTTCCTTTATGCAGGCCTGCTATTCGACCCTCTGGCTCCAATCCTTGCCGGATCGATCACCCATTTTGCGGCAACCGCCTATCGATTCCTGGTCATAGACCGGGAGCGGCGCGTGGTTCGGCGCGCCTTTGGCCAGTACCTGTCGCCCTCGCTTCTCTATCGCATCGAGCATACGCAGGACGCCCTGCGTCTCGGCGGCGACGATCGTGAGTTGACGATCATGTTCGTCGATGTGCGCAACTTCACGGAGATCAGCGAGCGCCTGACGCCGGGAGAGGTGGTGCGGTTTCTCAATACGCTGCTCGATGCGCTGAGCCGCCATGTCATCGCCAACGAGGGCACGCTCGACAAGTTCATCGGCGATTCGATCATGGCGTTCTGGAACGCGCCCGTCGACGTCGCCGATCACCCCGGCAAGGCGGTCCGCGCCGCCTTGGCCATGCGCGAGACGCTCGCCCGGCTCAACGAGAGCGACGCCTTCGGCTTCGGGAGCGATCAAAAGGTGGCGATCGGCGTGGGAATCCATACCGGGCTTGCCTGCGTCGGCAATATGGGGGCGGAGATGCACTTCAACTATTCGGCCGTCGGCGACGCGGTCAACATCGCCGCCCGGATCGAGGCCGCCTGCAAGGACGTCGGCTTCGATATTCTTATATCCGAGACGACGGCGGATTTGGGCGAACGGTGCGCCGTGCTGGAGGCGGGGGCGCTGGCGCTGAAGGGCAAGAGCACGCGAACGCGGGTATACGCCGTGGTCGGTGACGAGCATATGGCCGCTTCGGCCGAGTTTTCCGAGCTGCAGCGCATTCATGAACAGTTGATCGGGGCGATGCGTTCGAGGTCACGGCCGCGCAGAGAACTCGTCAATGCCGCAAAGCTCAAGGCTCCGGCCCTATGTGGAGGATTATCGGATTTCTACCGCCGCATCGGGCGCCGGACAGACCACTTTGCCGGTGAGCCTTTGCCGTTCGCAGACGAAGTCGGATCCGCCGAATAGAGAGGGAGTGCTCTAGCCGCGGCCCTTCTTCGTGCCTGTGTCCAGTTGCCCGTTCTTGCCGGTATCCTGGCCCTTCTTGCCGGTGTCCTGCCCCTTCTTGCCCGTGTCCTGCCCCTTCTTCCCCTTGTCGAGGCCACGCTTGCCCGGCTCGTTGCTGGGTGTCTTGCCCGGGCGGGGCGCCTTTTGCGGGCTTGCTCTTTCGGGCGGCCGCGCGCGTTCCGGCGCGGTCGGCTTGATCTCGACAGCGGCCGAAATACCGCAACTGCCGCTCATGCTGCCGAAGGAGGCAGACAGTCTTTGGTCGCCCGAAAGAAAGGGCAGGGCCTTCCGGTTTCCGAGTGTCGCCAGTGTGCGGCGACCGGCCCTGTGCGTGTCCGTCATGGTTCCGTCGCGCTTTGCGATCACGCAATCGCAGCGTCGGGTGAGTTGCTGGCATCCCGCCGGGCCGCAGAACCGGGCCGCGCCCTCCAGGAGAACGATCGCCGTCGTTCCGTCATTGCCGATGTAGAAATCGAACACGGTTCCGCGTACGCCGATCGTTCCGGCAGGTGTCAGGATCTGATAGGCCGAGTGCCTCGAATTTCCGCTGATCCAGCGAAACGTGCCTTTGGCGGCGGCGACGGTGAGTTGCTGCACCGATTTCGAATCGTTGAAGACGAACTTGTCGATGACGACGGAAGAGCCTGCCCCCACCGCCAATTTACTGCCGTCGCGGAACACGAACTGGCCGAGCCCGGATCTGGACGTGCTTATTCGCTCGTCCCGGTGAACAGCGTCCCGCTCCACGAGCGGTCCGCCGCTGCCGGTGACCACCGTCCTGATCCGGACCGCTTCTCCAACCGGTTCGGCAGCAAGTGTCGGTATGGAACCGTAAAACGCTGCGCCCAACACAGCGATTGCGGCACGACGCAAGTGAAACATCGCACCCTCCACGATGATCTCCTGCGGCCGACGTGGTCCGGGATCATGAGCGTGAATGAGAAATAACCGGATCGACACAATGTCGCCGGACCCCAAGCATTCATTCTTATCATGGGGTGGGCGGAAGTGTCTGCCTACCCGTTCGGAGTAGCCGACGCAAAGCGCATTTCTGCCGTAATCGGCGGCCCCGGTGTCGCAGGCCGTCGATTGACTTTGCCGCCGCCGCTTCATAATTAACGCAGTATGGATGGTTCTCTCGTGCCGAGGTGGGGCGAGGGAGTAAATGGGAATGCGACGGGGCGGACCCACGCCGGGCGCCCTTATCGCAGCCGACCCCGCGACTGTAGAACGGTCAGGGTTCGCCATCGGGCATTTCGCCGAATTCAACGCGCTGCATGGGGCAGTCTCGTGAAGTTTGGCGACATGTCGGAAAAGCCACTGGCGTGGCATTGCGATCAGCCGGGCAGGACGCCTCTTCTTCTACGAATCGTCCGCCTTTCGCGATGCCGCAAACGCCGGGAAGGCGAGGCGAGCCCGTTCGGTCTTTTGCCGCATCGTTTTTCGGGCCGAGCCGGTCCGGCGAACGTGCGGCCATGAGGATCGTGACGCCGTGAGCCAGGAGACCTGCCATCCGTCAGGGCATTCCGCCCAAGGGGAGATGCTCCCCGATGCCAGCACGGAGGTTGTCGTGGCTCATAGATCTTCGATCGAACGCGTTTTCGGCGTGCGCCGTTGCCGCTACAGCCATCGCTATGGCAAGCGGTAATGGACATTTCAAATCTCGGCCCGACCCTTGTGCTTGGCGGCGCGCGTTCGGGAAAATCCACCTTCGCGGAAAAACTCGTCGAAGCCACCGGGTCTCCGATGCACTATCTTGCGACCGGCCGGGCCTTCGACGAGGAGATGCAGGAGCGCATCGCCCTTCACCAGGCCACTCGGCAGGGCAAGGGCTGGACCACGCACGAGGAACCGCTCGATCTCGTGGGGCTGCTTCGCCGCATCGATGAGCCCGGCCGGGCTGTCCTCATAGACTGCCTGACCCTGTGGGTGACCAATCTGATGATGGAGGAGCGCGACATGGCCGCCGAATTCGCCGCGCTCGCCGCCTTTCTGCCCGAGGCGCGCTCGCGCCTCGTTTTCGTCTCCAATGAGGTGGGTCTCGGGATCGTCCCGGAAAACCGGATGGCGCGCGACTTTCGCGATCACGCCGGCCGGCTCCATCAGATCGTGGCGGAGAAATCCGCAGAAGTTTACTTTGTCGCGGCCGGACTGCCGCTGAAAATGAAGGGTTGATTCATGACACTCGCAAGGGCTCCGCAGCGCAAGATACCGGCTACCGTCATCACCGGCTTTCTCGGTGCCGGCAAGACGACGATGATCGGCAACCTGCTGCAGAATGCCGACGGCAAGCGCATAGCGCTGATCATCAACGAATTCGGCGATCTCGGGGTCGACGGCGATGTGCTGAAGGGCTGCGGAGCGGAAGCCTGTTCGGAAGAGGATATCATCGAACTGACCAATGGCTGCATCTGCTGCACCGTTGCCGACGACTTCATTCCGACCATGACGAAGCTGCTCGAGAGGGAGAACCGGCCGGATCATATCGTCATCGAAACCTCCGGCCTGGCGCTGCCGCAGCCGCTCGTCGCCGCATTCAACTGGCCGGACATCCGCAGCGAGGTAACGGTCGACGGCGTCGTCACAGTGGTCGATAGCGCAGCGGTCGCCGCGGGCCGCTTTGCGGATGATCACGACAAGGTGGACGCGCTGCGCGTCGGCGACAATAATCTCGACCACGAGAGCCCGCTCGAAGAACTTTTCGAGGATCAGCTCACCGCCGCAGACCTCATCGTTCTCAACAAGACGGACCTTATCGACGCCGCGGGACTCAAGTCCGTGCGCGAAGAGGTGGCCTCCCGCATCAGCCGCAAGCCGACGATGATCGAGGCGAGGAACGGCGAGGTAGCCGCCGCCATCCTGCTCGGGCTTGGCGTGGGTACGGAGGGCGATATCGGAAACCGCAAGTCTCACCACGAGATGGAGCATGAGGCAGGCGCGGAGCATGATCACGACGAGTTCGACAGCTTCGTCGTAGAGCTCGGCGCGATAGCCGACCCTGCCGCTTTCACCGAAAGGCTCAAGGGCGTGATCTCAGAGCACGACGTGCTGCGCCTCAAGGGCTTCGTCGACGTTCCGGGCAAGCCGATGCGCCTCCTGGTCCAGGCGGTCGGCAGCCGCATCGACCAGTATTTCGACCGCGCATGGGCTTCCGGCGAAACACGCGGTACGCGTCTCGTCGTCATCGGGCTGCACGACATGGACGAGCCTGCCGTGCGTGCAGCGATTTCAGCGCTCGTGTGAGGCGATTCTGAGCGTGAAACTGAATTTCACCTCCCCAACCCCTCGGGAGGGGTGTTTGTTGCGGGAGCATCCATGCATCTCCTCCTAGCTCAGAAAGGAACGATCGCCGACGGTAATGAGGCGATCGACCTCGGACAGAGCCCGGGCGACATATTGTTCCTGTCGGCGGCCGATACGGAACTTGCCTCGATCGCGGCTGCCCATCGTCAGCGCGCGGGCGCAAGAAGCCTGCGGATCGCCAGCCTGATGAATCTCATGCACCCCATGTCGGTCGACACCTACGTCGAACGCACGGCGAGGCATGCGAAGCTGATCGTCGTACGGCCGCTCGGTGGTGCGAGCTACTTCCGTTACGTCCTGGAGGCGCTCTACGCCGCGGCGGTTGCGAATAAATTCCAGATCGCCGTGTTGCCGGGCGACGACAAGCCGGACCCGGGCCTCGACCCGTTTTCCACCGTCTCGGTGGAAGACCGGCAGCGCCTTTGGGCGTATTGCACCGAAGGCGGCGCGGAGAATGCCGGCCTTTTCCTTGATTACGCGCAGGCATTGATCGACGGCGGCGACAAGCCGCAGCCGGCGCGGTCGCTGCTCAAGGCCGGCATATGGTGGCCGGGCAGGGGCGTGATCGGCGTCGAGGAATGGGTTCGCCTATCCGAACTGCGTCGGGCTGTACCCACCGCGCAGGCGGACAGAGCGGAACACGAACCCACCGTCGCCGTCTGCTTCTACCGCGCGCTCGTCCAGAGCGGGGAGACGAAACCGGTAGAGGCGCTGATCGAGGCGCTTGCGGCCGAGGGCGTGCGGGCACTCCCCGTTTTCGTCTCCAGCCTCAAGGATCCGGTCTCGATCGGCACGCTCGAAGCGGTCTTCGCCGAAGCCCTTCCGGATGTCGTGATGAACGCCACGGGCTTTGCCGTTTCCGCACCGGGCGCGGACCGCCAGCCGACCGTGCTCGAATCGGGCGGCGCGCCGGTGCTGCAGGTCATCTTTTCCGGGTCGTCGCGGGAGGCCTGGGAAACTTCGGCTCAAGGGCTGATGGCCCGCGATCTCGGCATGAATGTCGCGTTGCCGGAGGTGGACGGGCGGGTTCTCTCCCGTGCCGTTTCCTTCAAGGCAGCCTCGGTTTACGACCCGCTGGTGGAGGCCAATATCGTCGGCCACGAGCCGCTTGCCGATCGCGCGCGCTTCGCGGCACGCCTCGCCGCCAATTGGACGAAGCTGCGCCGGACCCGGCCCGAGGGCCGCCGGGTCGCAATCGTCATGGCCAACTATCCGAACCGCGACGGGCGCCTCGGAAACGGCGTGGGTCTCGATACGCCTGCCGGCACGATTGAAGTGCTGAAGGCGATGACGGCAGAAGGCTACGCTGTCGGCAATGTTCCTGATGACGGCGACGCGCTGATCGGCTTTCTGATGGCCGGGCCGACCAATGCGGCGAGCCGCGACCGGGAAATCCGCGAAACCATTTCCTTGAATCGCTACAAGGGTTTCTTCGACGCGCTTCCGAAAAAGATTCAAGAGGAAGTGACCGCGCGCTGGGGTGCGGCGCAGGCCGATCCCTTCTTCATCGACGGCGTATTCGCCCTGCCGCTCGCGCGCTTCGGCGATGTGCTCGTGGGCATCCAGCCGGCGCGTGGCTACAACATCGATCCCAAGGAAACCTATCACGCTCCGGACCTCGTGCCGCCGCACGGCTATCTGGCTTTCTATGCCTATCTGCGCGAGGTCTTCGGCGCCCATGCGATCGTCCATATGGGCAAGCACGGCAACCTCGAATGGCTTCCCGGAAAGGCGCTGGCGCTTTCCGAAGAATGCTACCCCGAGGCGATATTCGGCCCGATGCCGCATCTTTATCCCTTCATCGTCAACGATCCCGGCGAAGGCACTCAGGCCAAGCGGCGGACGAGCGCCGTCATCATCGACCATCTGACGCCACCTTTGACGCGGGCGGAGTCCTACGGACCGCTCAAGGACCTGGAGGCGCTGGTCGACGAATATTACGAGGCTGCGGGCGGCGATCCGCGGCGGCTCAGGCTGCTCAGCCGGCAGATCCTCGATCTCGTCCGCGACATCGGCCTCGACCACGACGCCGGGATCGAGAAGGGCGACAGCGAGAACCAGGCGCTCGAAAAACTCGACGCCTATCTCTGCGACCTCAAGGAAATGCAGATCCGCGACGGCTTGCATATCTTCGGCCTGGCGCCGGAAGGACGGCTTTTGACCGACCTCACGGTCGCGCTCGCCCGTGTGCCGCGGGGTCTGGGTGAGGGCGGAGATCAGAGCCTGCAACGGGCAATCGCGGTGGACTTGGGGTTGCACGCGGCTTCACGCTCGCAACCCTTCGACCCGCTCGATTGCGTCATGTCCGACCCCTGGGCCGGCCTGAAGCCCGATCTTCTCGCCGCCCTCTCGGATGCGCCATGGCGCACCGCCGGCGACACGGTCGAGCGCATCGAACTGCTTGCGGCGAAGCTCGTTTCAGGCGAAATCGCCTGTCCGGTGGGATGGACCAACACCCGCGCCGTACTTGCCGTGATCGAGACGCGGCTGAAGCCTTCGATCCAAAGCTCCGGCGAGGCGGAAATAAAGGGTCTGCTGACGGGCCTCGACGGCCGGTTTGTCGCCCCCGGTCCCTCGGGTGCGCCGACGCGCGGCCGTCCGGACGTGCTGCCGACGGGGCGCAACTTCTATTCGGTGGACAGCCGGTCCGTGCCGACCCCGGCGGCCTACGAGCTCGGCAAGAAATCGGCGGAGCTGCTCATCCGCCGCTACCTGCAGGACCATGGCGAATGGCCGTCCTCCTTCGGTCTCACGGCCTGGGGCACCTCCAACATGCGTACCGGCGGAGACGATATCGCCCAGGCTTTGGCACTGATCGGAGCAAAGCCCGTCTGGGATATGGCCTCGCGCCGCGTGACCGGGTACGAAATCGTTCCGCTTGCCGTTCTCGGCCGTCCCCGTGTCGACGTCACCCTGCGTATTTCCGGCTTCTTCCGCGACGCCTTTCCCGAGCAGATAGCACTCTTCGACAAGGCGGTCCGCGCGGTCGGCGCGCTCGACGAGGACGATGCCGACAATATGATCGCCGCCCGCATGCGTGCCGAAACGCGGCGGTGGGAAGAGCGGGGCGCCGACGCGAAGGAGGCTCGACGCCGTGCCTCCTATCGCGTCTTCGGTTCGAAACCCGGCGCTTACGGAGCGGGCCTGCAGGCGCTTGTCGACGAGAAGGGCTGGGAAACGCGCGGCGATCTTGCCGAGGCTTACCTCACCTGGGGCGGCTACGCCTACGGTGCCGGCGAGGATGGAAAGGCGGAGCGCGGCCTTTTCGAGGAGCGTCTGCGCTCGATCGAAGCCGTGGTCCAGAACCAGGACAATCGCGAGCACGATCTGCTCGACAGCGACGACTACTACCAGTTCGAGGGGGGCATGAGCGCCGCGGCCGAGCATCTCGGCGGCCAGCGCCCGGCCATCTACCACAACGACCATTCGCGCCCCGAAAAGCCGGTCATCCGCTCGCTCGAGGAGGAGATCGGCCGCGTGGTGCGTGCCCGCGTTGTCAATCCGAAGTGGATCGACGGCGTGATGCGCCACGGCTACAAGGGAGCCTTCGAAATCGCCGCGACGGTCGATTACATGTTCGCCTTCGCTGCGACCACCGGGGCGGTCCGCGATCATCACTTCGAGGCAGCCTATCAGGCCTATATCGCCGACGAGAAAGTCCTCGGGTTCCTGCGCGAAAAGAACCCGGCCGCGCTTTCGGAAATATCGGAGAGGCTGCTGGAGGCGATCGACCGCGGCCTATGGAACCCGCGCTCCAATTCGGCGCGATTCGAACTGAACAGCCTTTCCGGCCGCGCGGCTACCGACCGTCTGATGGCCGGAAATCAATAGGGAGGACATCATGAACGACGAGACCGCGAATACCGGCGAACCGATCGCCGAGAAGGATGAAGCGCGTCACGCCATGAAGATGGCGAAGAAGAAGACCGCCCGTGACAAGATCATGGCCACCAAGACGGACGAAAAAGGCTTGATCATCGTCCACACCGGCAAGGGCAAGGGCAAGTCGACTGCCGGATTCGGCATGATCTTTCGCCACATCGCCCACGGAATGCCCTGCGCCGTCGTTCAGTTCATCAAGGGCGCCATGCACACGGGCGAACGCGACCTGATCGAGAAGCATTTCGGCGAGATCTGCCAGTTCCACACGCTCGGCGAAGGCTTCACCTGGGAAACGCAGGATCGCGCGCGCGACATTGCCATGGCGGCGAAGGCCTGGGAAAAGGCCAAGGAGCTCATCCGCGACGAACGCAACTCAATGGTGCTCCTCGACGAGATCAACATCGCGCTGCGCTACGACTATATCGACGTCGCCGAGGTCGTAAGCTTCCTCAAGGAAGAGAAGCCGCACATGACGCATGTGGTCCTGACCGGCCGAAACGCCAAGGAAGACCTGATCGAGATCGCCGATCTGGTGACGGAGATGGAGCTGGTGAAGCATCCCTTCCGCTCGGGAATCAAGGGCCAGAAGGGCGTCGAATTCTGATGACGCAGAGCTGGCAGCTATTGGCGCTGCTCTCCGCAGCGCTGACTGCCGTCTTCGCCAAAATCGTCGCCGCTATGTCCATTCGTATTGACAAGTCGTATCCTAGCGTTAGGCTTGGCTGAAATTATCTGTCGGCATCTGGGCCTCGAAGAGAAACTTTGTTTCTCTGCGGGGCCTTTTTGCATTTGAGGGGCGAATGACAGGCAACGTTACCTACCCGGTGGGAGTATTGTTCTCGCGGAGCGGCAGCTATGCGCAGCCGGCGGGCCAGGGCTTTGGCGGCGCGATGGCAGCAATCGAGCATGTCAATGCATCCCGGCGTTTCCCGTTCAGGCTCGAGGCCCATCATCTCGATCCCGCAGGCGAGGCGGATCGCTATGCACCGTTTTGCAGGCAACTGATCCGCGAGCACGGTGTGCGCCATGTGGTGGGCTGCACCACCTCCTGGAGCCGCAAGGAAGTGATTCCCGTGGTCGAGAAGCTCGACGCGCTGCTCTGGTATCCATGCGTCTATGAAGGTTTCGAGGTTTCCGAAAACCTTATCTACGTTGCCGCCTGTGCCAACCAGCACCTGGTGCCGCTTCTCGACTATATCGCGCCGCGCTTCGGCAGCAGGGCGATGCTTGTCGGCTCCAACTATATCTGGGGCTGGGAGACCAACCGGATCGCACGCGACATTCTCCATCGCTCGGGCGGCGAGGTCCTGGGCGAGCGTTTCGTGTCGATGGGAGACACGGATATCGCCCATCTGATCGACGAGGTGCGCGAGAAGAAACCGGATTTCATCCTGAACAACCTGATCGGACCGTCGTCCTACGCTTTTCTGCGCGCACTTCAGGCTCTCGCTGAAGCAGATGATCGCTTCCATCCGGATAGATGCCCGGTCATCAGCTGCAATCTGTACGAGGGCGAGATCGCCGGGCTCGGACACGCCGCGGCGGGACATTTCACGGTCAGCTGCTATTTCCGCACGATCCAGTCGCCCGAAAACGACTCCTTCCTGAAGACACTTGCGGCGCTGGATCCGGGTGCCGTGGTCGATGCCTTCTATGTGCAGGCATTCAGTGCCGTGGTGATGATCGCCGAGGCGATCGCACGCAGCGGCAGCGACGATGCGGATCTTGTACGCGCCGCCCTGTGCGGGCAGGCAGTCGACACGCCGCTCGGGGCCATCAGCGTCGATCGATGGACGAACCACGTGGAATTGCCTGCCCATATCGGCCGCGCGGGTGCGGATGGCAGTTTCGAGATCGTCAAGCGCTCGTATGAAGCCATCGCGCCGGATCCGTTCCTGACATCCACGCCGCTTGTCCGCCCGTTGGGGCGGGACGAGGGGCGGCCCGAACTGAAGGTGGTGAAATGAGTTCCGTTCATAACACCCCGAATTTCGACGGCTGGCGGGCGCTCATCCTGCACCGGCCGCATCAGAACGTCGACGCTCTCTTTGCCCAATGCGCCCGCATAGGCATTGCGGCGGAACAGGCCTGGCCGGATTTTTCCAGGGATCGATCTGCAGAGGAGTTCAACGTCCTCCTGATCGACGCAGATATGGGTCACGACGAGCAATTTCCCTGGCGTCAGGGGGAAGCCCCCTTGCCGATGATCGCACTGATCGGCTCCGAGGCACCCGGCCGCATCGCCTGGACTATCGCGCAAGGGGCCGACGCGCAGCTCCTGAAGCCCATCGGCAGCGCCGGGCTGTACAGTGCTCTGATGGTCGCAAGCCACAGTTTTGTCCGCCGCCGTGCGCTCGATCGTGACGTCGCCGCATTGAAGGATCGCCTCGCGCGACGCCAGGAACTTGCGGAGGCGACGGCACTGCTGATGCTCCGGAAGAACTGCGGGGCCAGCGAAGCCTACCAGCACCTGCGCCTGACCGCGATGTCGCGCAGCTGCAGCATCGAGGACGTCGCTGCGGCCATCGTCCAGGAATTCGAGAACCACGGATTGAAGAATGCCGACCATGGTCGCTGAAACGGCGCGCAGCAAAGAGAATAGGACACCGGGCGTGTGGACGCGCCTCCTGCACAGGCCGCTTGCGCTCATCGGTCTTGCGGTCATCATCGTGGTGGTGGGCGCAGCAGCGCTTGCGCCTTGGATCGTGCCCTATGACCCGCACGAGCAGTTCTTCGAGGGTCTGACCATCGAAGGCGCGCCGCTGCCGCCCAACAGCCAGTTCAGGCTGGGTACCGACCTTGTCGGACGCGACCTCCTTAGCCGCCTGATCTACGGCGCGCGCACCTCGCTCGTCATCGGCGTGGTCGCCAATGGCATTGCCGTCGTCATCGGCTCGCTCGTCGGCATTGCAGCCGGCTATTTCCGGGGCTGGGTGGACACCGTGCTGATGCGCTTCACCGATCTGATGATGGCCTTTCCGGCACTTCTCCTTGCCATCGTTCTGGCTGCGATCTTCACGCCCAGCCTATGGATCGTGGCGATGGTCATCGCCATGGTGAACTGGGTGCAGATCGCCCGCGTCGTCTATACCGAAACCCGCTCGATCGCCGAGCGCGATTTCGTGACTGCCGAGCGGGCCATGGGCGCCGGCGCCGGACGCATTCTCTTCCGTCACATCCTGCCGCATCTCCTGTCCACGATCATCGTCTGGGCGACGCTCGGCATTGCCACGACTGTACTACTGGAGGCGACGCTTTCATTCCTCGGTATCGGCGTGCAGCCGCCCATCCCGTCGTGGGGCAACATCATCTTCGAAAACCAGACCTACTTCACCTCGGCACCATGGCTGGTGTTCATACCGGGCGCGGCGATCCTGGCGCTCGCGCTCGCCTTCAACCTGGTCGGCGATGCGCTACGCGATGTCCTCGATCCGACGCAGCAGGGGAGGCATTGATGGCAGCCTATATCGCGCGGCGACTGCTTCAGACGGTCGTCATCCTGCTTGGCATCAGCTTCGTCACCTTCGTTCTGCTCTATCTGATACCGGCCGATCCGGCCAGACAGATCGCCGGCCGCAGCGCAACGGCTCAGACCGTGGAGAACATCCGCGAACAGCTCGGGCTCAACCTGCCCTTCTACGAGCAATATCTGCGTTACGTCACCGGCCTGGTGCAGGGCGACTTCGGCCGCTCCTATCTGCAGAAGACGGAAGTCGCCACTTTGATCGCATCGCGCCTTCCGGCAAGTCTCTTGCTGATGGCCGGAGCCATCACTTGTGAACTGATCTTCGGGCTCACCATGGGCATCGTCGCGGCGCTCCGGCGCGGCTCACGCACCGACGATACGCTGATGATCGCGTCTTTCGTCGGGGTGTCGGCGCCGCAATTCGTGATCGGCATCCTGCTGCTTTACGTCTTCGCCGTGAAGCTCGGCTGGTTCCCGATTGGCGGCTACGGCACCTTCGCCCATCTGGTCCTGCCCTCCGTTACGCTCGGCTTCCTGGGCGCCGGTTGGTATTCGCGCATGATGCGTTCCTCGCTGATCGAAGTGATGCGCCAGGATTTCATCCGCACGGCGCGCGCAACCGGTGCCGGTCGCGCCAAGGTCCTGTTCCGGCACGCAATGCCCAACGCGATACTGCCCGTTATCGCGATGATCGGCATCGACATCGGTCTGTTCATGTCCGGCATCGTGGTGGTGGAAAGCGTCTTCGGCTGGCCCGGCATCGGCCAGCTGGCCTGGCAGGCGATCCAGCGGGTGGACATCCCGATCATCATGGGCGTCACGCTCGTCTCTGCGTTTGCAATCGTGCTCGGCAACCTGCTCGCCGACCTCATCACACCGCTTATCGACCCACGCATCAAGCTGCGCTGACGCGGGAAGAAAAAACTGCAGCATCAAGAAAGGAACTTCAGATGAGGAACTTGCTACTGGCCGGCGTCTGCGCCGCCGCACTCATGGGAAATCCCGCGCTTGCCGACGACATCAAGCAGGGTGGCGAAATGACCGTCACCTACAAGGACGACGTTTCGACCCTCGATCCGGCGATCGGCTACGACTGGCAGAACTGGTCGATGATCAAGTCGCTGTTCGACGGCCTGATGGATTATGTCCCGGGCACGACCGAGCTGCGTCCCGACCTTGCCGAATCCTACGAAATCTCGGAGGACGGCAAAATCTTCACGTTCAAGCTGCGCAAGGGCGTCAAGTTTCACAACGGCCGCGAGCTGACTGCCCAAGACGTGAAATATTCGATCGAGCGCGTGGTGAACCCGGCGACCCAGAGCCCGGGTGCCGGGTTCTTTGCAACGATCAAAGGGGTCGAAGAGGCCTCGGCCGGCAAGGGTGGCGAGCTATCCGGCATCACGGTGCAGGATCCGCACACGATCAGGTTCGAACTGACCCGCCCGGACGCCACTTTCCTCCACGTCATGGCGCTCAACTTTGCCCATGTCGTGCCGAAGGAGGAGGTCGAGAAACACGGCGCCGATTTCGGTAAGAATCCGGTCGGTTCCGGTGCCTTCAAGCTTGCCGAATGGACACTTGGGCAGCGTCTGGTGTTCGAACGCTTCACCGACTATTGGAACGAAGGGCTTCCGAAGCTGGACCGCATCACCTTCGAGGTTGGCCAGGAGCCGGTCGTTGCGCTTCTTCGCCTGCAGAACGGCGAAATCGACGTGCCCGGAGACGGCATTCCGCCGGCGAAGTTCGTCGAGGTGACGAACGACCCCAACTTCAAGGATCTGATCATCCGGGGCGGCCAGCTGCACACCGGCTATGTGACGATGAACGTCAAGATGGCTCCCTTCGACAAGGTCGAGGTGCGCAAGGCTGTGAACATGGCCATCAACAAGGATCGTATCCTGCGTATCATCAACGGTCGCGCGGTCGCTGCCAACCAGCCGCTGCCGCCCTCGATGCCCGGCTATGCAAAGGACTACGCAGGCTATGCCTACGATCCCGAAGGCGCCAAGAAGCTGCTCGAGCAGGCCGGCCTCGGCGACGGGTTCTCGACCGAACTCTATGTCATGAACACCGACCCGCAGCCGCGCATCGCCCAGGCGATCCAGCAGGATCTGAAGGCGATCGGCATCACGGCATCGATCAAGTCGCTCGCACAGGCCAATGTCATCGCGGCCGGCGGCGAGGAAAACCAGGCGCCGATGATCTGGTCGGGCGGCATGGCGTGGATTGCCGATTTCCCCGATCCGTCGAACTTCTACGGCCCCATTCTGGGTTGCGGCGGTGCCGTGCCGGGAGGCTGGAACTGGTCCTGGTACTGCAATGAAGAGCTCGACAAGAAGGCAGCCGAAGCCGACGCCATCGTCGACCCGGCAAAGGCCGCGGAGCGCGAGGCCCTGTGGCGCGACATCTATCTGAAGATCATGGAGGACGCGCCCTGGGCGCCGATCTTCAACGAGGAGCGCTTCACCATCCGCTCGGAGCGTATCGGCGGCGACGACAAGCTGTTTGTCGATCCGGTCCACATCCCCGTCCACTACGATCAGGTATATGCAAAAGATGTGCAGTAACTGCGACTACACCATCCACGGACGCCATCACCACTACGGCTGGGATCATTCGATCCCGCCGGTGGAAACCGTGGCGCCCGGATCGCGGCTCGAGTTCAATTGCCTGGACTCCGGTTCCGGTCATTTCACCGCCGACAGCACGGTTGCCGATGTCTCGACGGTCGATTTCACGAAGGTCAATCCGGTCACCGGTCCCATCTATGTCGATGGGGCCAAGCCGGGTGACGCCCTGAAGGTGACCATCGAGCACTTCAAGCCGAGCGGCTTTGGCTGGACCGCCAATATTCCGGGCTTCGGGCTCCTCGCCGACCAGTTCGCGGAGCCGGCGCTGACACTCTGGAAATATGATCCGGCTACGCTCGCTCCCGCAGCCTTTGGCGAGTTCGGCCGGGTTCCTCTGAAGCCCTTCGCCGGCACGATCGGGCTCGCGCCGGCAGAGCCGGGGCTGCATTCCGTGGTTCCGCCGCGGCGGGTAGGAGGCAATCTCGACATTCGCGACCTGGCGGCGGGCACAACCCTCTATCTGCCCGTCGAGGTGGAGGGCGCCCTGTTCTCCATCGGCGACACGCATGCGGCGCAGGGCGATGGCGAAGTCTGCGGCACGGCCATCGAAAGCGCGATGGACGTGGTCCTGAAGCTGGAACTGGTGAAGGACGCCAATCTCAGGATGCCGCGCTTTACCACGCCGGGCCCCGTCACACGGCATCTCGATGCCGAGGGCTATGAGGTCACGACCGGTATTGGAAGCGATCTGATGGAAGGTGCGCGGGCGGCCGTGTCCGGCATGATCGACCTTCTCTGTGCGACACGCGGCATGAAGCCGGAAGACGCCTACATGCTCTGCTCCGTCTGCGGCGACCTTCGCATCAGCGAGATCGTCGACCAGCCGAACTGGGTCGTGTCCTTCTATTTCCCGCGCATCGTCTTTGCGTGACGAACCGGTCCTGCCCCGCCTCGGCGGGACAGGACGTCCTTCCGATGACATTGCCAAGGCCTCTGCCTGATGACATCCTCTCTGCTTTCCGTGAAGGATCTGACCGTCCAGGTGGCTACGCCGACCGGGCCGAAGGTCGTGGTGGAGCGTCTGTCCTTCGATCTTCTTCCCGGCAGGACGCTTTGTCTTGCAGGCGAGAGCGGATCGGGTAAATCGATGACCGCGCTTTCGCTGATGCAGTTGCTGCCGAAGCCGATGGCACGTATTGCGGGCGGCTCGGCCACTCTCGATGGCGAGGACATATTGGCGCTTCCGGAAGCACGCATGCGGCGGATTCGCGGGCGCAAGATCGGGATGATCTTCCAGGAGCCTATGACCTCGCTCAATCCGGTGATGACGGTCGGCAATCAGCTGATCGGGGCGATCACCGCCCACGGAAACACCAGTGGCCGGCGCGCCGCGCGGGCGCGGGCCGTCGAACTCCTGGACCAGGTTCAGATTCCAGAGCCGGAGCGGCGGCTCGGCCAGTATCCGCACGAGCTCTCCGGCGGCTTGCGTCAGCGCATCGTCATCGCGATGGCGCTCGCGCAAAACCCGAAAATCCTGATCGCCGACGAGCCGACGACGGCGCTCGACGTAACGGTTCAGGCGCAGATCCTGGCCCTTATCCGCAAGCTGCAGGCCGATCACGGGATTTCGGTGATCATGATCACCCATGATATGGGCGTGGTCGCGGAAATGGCCGACGAGGTGCTGGTGATGAAGCATGGCCGTACCGTGGAGCACGCAACCAGCAGGGATCTTTTCGCGCATCCGCAGGATGCGTACACGAAGGAGCTCCTTTCCGCCGTGCCGCGCCTTGGCGAAATGGCGGGAACGGAGACGCCGAAGCGTGCAGCGGGGAAGGCGGTCGAGGCAGGATCTGAGCCAGGCGCCGAACAGCCGATGCTCCAGGTCGAGAACCTCGCGGTTCGCTTCGACATCAAGGGCGGCATCCTTCAGCGCCCGGTCAGGCGACTTCACGCGGTGGAGGGCATCTCTTTTTCCGTGCGCAGGGGTGAGACGCTGTCTCTCGTCGGAGAGTCCGGTTGCGGCAAGTCGACGACCGGCAAGGCGCTCTTGAACCTTGTCCCGTGGACGGGAGACATACGCGTCGACGGACGCTCCACGCGCGGCTTGCGGGGGAGCACGATGCGGCCCATCCTGCGTGACGTCCAGATGATCTTCCAGGACCCTTACGCATCGCTGGATCCGCGTATGCGGGTCGGCGATCTGGTGGCCGAGCCACTTGTGATCCACGGCCTTGCAAGCGGAAGCGAGCTGCGTGACCGGGTGGAGTATCTTTTCAAGCGGGTCGGATTGTCGCCCGAGCAGATGAAGCGTTACCCGCATGAGTTTTCGGGCGGTCAGCGGCAGCGCATCTGTATCGCGCGCGCCCTGTCTCTCTCACCGAAGCTCATCGTCGCAGATGAGTCCGTTGCGGCACTCGACGTGTCGATCCAGGCACAGGTGCTCGATCTCCTGCAGGACATCCAGGACGAGACCGGCGTCTCCTACCTGTTCATTTCTCACGACATGGCGGTCGTCGAGCAGATCAGCCACCGGGTAGCGGTCATGTACATGGGCCGCTTCGTCGAAATGGGCACGCGGCGGCAGATCTTCGAGAGTCCGCAGCATCCCTATACGAAGAAACTGATGGCAGCCGTTCCCGTGGCGGATCCGGGTCGAGTACGCCGGGATTTCGTGCCGAAAGCGGAAGACCTGCCGAGTCCTGTGCGCGCCCTGGATTATGCGCCATCCTTCCCGCCGCCATCGGATCTGGGCGGCGGACATCTCGTCTGGAACGGCTGAACTGTCGTCGGTTTGCGGCCGGCCTACAGCCCCAGCCAGATCCGCAGCGGATATTCCGGATCGGCAAGCAGCCGGATGGCGAGCGCGATCGAAACGACGACCAGCAGAGGCTTGATGATCTTCGCGCCCTTTGCCATCGCATAGCGCGAGCCGACCTGCGCGCCGAGGAACTGGCCGACGCCCATCGTAAGGCCGATCTTCCAGAGCACGACGCCGCTGAGCAGGAAGACGAAGAATGCGCCGATATTGGAACCGAAGTTCAGGAATTTCGTGTGCGCCGTCGCCTTGAGGATGCCGTAGCCCGCGAGCGAGACGAAACCGAGCATGAAGAAGGAACCTGTGCCCGGACCGAAAACGCCGTCATAGAGGCCGATAAGGGGCACGAAGGTGACGGTGAACAGGAAAACCGACAGGCGCCGATGTTTGTCGAGGTCGCCGATATTCGGCTTGAAACCGAAGTAGAGCGCGATACCGATCAACAGGAACGGCAGCACGGCCTCCAGAACGTCCGCGGGAACGACCGTCGCGAGCAATGCGCCCAATACCGCGCCTGCCGCCGACATCAGCGCCATCGGGAGTTCCTCCCGGAGGTTCACGTGGCCGTGCCGGGCATAGGCGATGCTCGCCGAACCGGAGCCGAAAAGCGACTGCAGCTTGTTGGTGCCGAGCGTCTCGAGCGGTGGAATCCCCGCGATCAGCATGGCCGGGATGGTGATCATCCCGCCGCCGCCGGCGATCGAATCGATGAACCCGGCAAGGAATGCGGCCGCGAAAAGAAAGAGCAGTATGTGGAGGGCTAGGTCGTGCACTGGAGTCTCGAGCAAATAGGGCGGCGGGAACTGCTTCAGCCGCCTTGTGTCAGAGGTGACGCCGAAATGCAAAGTTTGTCTGAGGTCGATCCCGTGGCCGCACGGATTGCGACACGTGGATGGCGCAATCCGGTTTGACCGACCTGAAGCGCTCCGATAAAAATGACGATCATGCGACGGCGTCCGTTCAGGCGGACTGAAAGAGCGTCCGGTGCGGCCGACCCATACAGGGGGCTTGATCCGGTGCTGTCCGGACCGGTACGTGGCATTTCGCCGGGCCGGCGCTTCGTATGGAACGCCGACGCCGCATGGGAGCCGCACCGCATATGCCTTCCGCCGAAGGACACATCACCGCCAAACTCGTGCTCGGCCTTGGCTGCGAGCGCAACACTGCGCCCGAAGAGGTTATCGCGCTTGCCGAACAGGCGCTTGCGGACGCCGGCGCTTCCGGCAGGGATGTCGCACTCGTCGCCTCTCTGGATGCGCGGACCGATGAGCCCGCGATCCATGCGGTCGCGCAGCACTTTTCGGTGCCCACGCATTTCTTCGACGCTGCCACGCTGGAGGCGCAATCGTCGCGTCTAAAAAATCCATCGAAGGTCGTCTTTGCCCATACGGGTTGCCACGGCGTCGCTGAGGGCGCGGCTCTGGCGGCCGCCGGGTGCGACGCGGTGCTGCTCGTGCCTAAGATCCGATCGGTGCGGGCGACGGCGGCAATCGCCGGACCGGCTGGTTTTGCAAGGGGAGCCGTGTGATGGCCTCGGTCGAATTTTGCAGTTTCTTTGATGAGCCGATTCAATTATCTGCCATTGTTTCCTGCATAACGACTTCAAGTTTTTCCTCGGTTGGATCGGATGGAATGCCTTGCTTTGCCCGGAGTATCGACCGATGACCGACATGTTTGCCGGCCTGCCTGAACTCGAGCCGGGTTCGGTCTGGCTCGTCGGTGCGGGCCCGGGGGATCCCGGCCTTCTGACCCTGCACGCAGCCAATGCGCTTCGCCAAGCGGATGTCATCGTTCACGATGCGCTGGTCAACGGTGATTGCCTCAAGCTCGCCAAAGCGAGTGCAGCACTCGAATTTGCGGGCAAACGCGGCGGCAAGCCTTCGCCGAAACAGCGCGACATCTCGCTGCGGCTCGTCGAACTGGCGCGTGAAGGGAAGAGGGTGCTGCGCCTCAAGGGTGGCGATCCCTTTGTCTTCGGCCGAGGCGGAGAGGAGGCGCTGACCCTGGTCGAGCACCGCATCCCGTTCCGCATCGTTCCCGGGATCACCGCGGGCATAGGCGGGCTTGCCTATGCCGGCATTCCGGTCACGCATCGGGAGGTCAACCACGCGGTGACTTTCCTTACCGGCCATGACTCTTCCGGCGTCGTGCCGGACAGGATCAATTGGGAAGGCATTGCCAAGGGCTCTCCGGTAATCGTCATGTACATGGCGATGAAGCATATCGGCCAGATCTCCGCCAATCTGATGGACGCCGGCCGCTCGCCGGACGAGCCGGTGGCCTTCGTCTGCAATGCGGCGACACCGGAACAGGTGGTGCTGGAAACCACTCTTTCGTCCGCTGAAGCCGATGTGACCGCTTCGGGGCTCGAGCCGCCGGCAATCGTCGTCGTCGGCGAGGTCGTCCGGCTTCGCGCCTCGCTCGACTGGCTTGGCGCGCTCGATGGCCGGGCGCTCGCTCCCGATCCGTTTTCGAGCCGCATTCTCCGGAACCCGGCATGAATGGACTGATGATTGCAGCCCCGAGCTCCGGCTCGGGCAAGACCACGGTGACGCTCGGCCTGATGCGGGCATTGAGACGGCGCGGGCTCTCGATCGCGCCTGGAAAGGCGGGGCCGGACTATATCGACCCGGCTTTTCACACGGCTGCCAGCGGCAAACCCTGCTTCAATTATGACCCCTGGGCAATGCGCCCCGAACTGCTCCTAGCCAATGCGGCGGCTGCGGCGGAAGACGGCTCGGTGCTGATCATGGAGGCGATGATGGGCCTCTTTGACGGTGCAGCGGACGGCACGGGCGCGCCGGCGGATCTCGCCGCAGCACTCGGACTTGCAGTGATCCTGGTCGTCGATTGCGCGCGCCTCTCCCATTCCGTGGCCGCCCTGGTCGGCGGCTATGCCCGTCACCGCGACGATGTCCGTGTCGCGGGCGTCATTCTGAACAGGGTCGGCAGCGACCGGCATGAGGGAATGCTGCGCGATGCGCTTGCCGGAATTGCGATGCCGGTCTTCGGCGTACTGCGACAGGACGCTGCACTGAAGCTGCCCGAACGCCACCTGGGCCTCGTACAGGCAGGCGAGCATGGATCGCTGGAAGCCTTCATCGATCACGCGGCAATGCGGGTCGCATCGGGTTGCGATCTCGAGGCGGTGCTTGCTGCGGCGACGCCGCTGACGGTGGGAGTGACGGCCGGAACGCTAAAGCCGCTCGGCCAGCGGACAGCCGTCGCGCGCGACGTGGCCTTCGCCTTCTGCTACGAGCATCTTCTTTCGGGCTGGCGCGGGCAGGGGGCCGAAGTCACATTCTTCTCGCCTCTTGCGGACGAGGCGCCCGATCCGCGTGCCGATGCGGTCTATCTCCCCGGCGGTTATCCCGAGCTTCATGCGGAACAGCTCTCCAATGCTTCGAATTTCCGCGCGGCCATGCACAAGGCCGCTGGGGGCGGGGCGCGCATCTTCGGTGAGTGCGGCGGCTACATGGTGCTCGGCGAGGGGCTTGTCGCGGCGGATGGCGGGCGCTACGAGATGCTCGGCCTTTTGCCGCTCGTCACGAGCTTCGCCGAACGCAAGCGGCATCTCGGCTACCGGCGCGTCACGCCGGTTGACGACGTGTTTTTCCGGGGACCGATGACGGCGCACGAATTTCACTATGCCACGATCGTTTCGGAGGGCGCGGCTGAGCCGCTCTTCACGGTACGTGACGCGGCAGGGCTCGATCTCGGCCGCGCCGGCCTCCGTCGCCGGAACGTTGCCGGCTCCTTCATGCATCTCATCGATTTCTCGGAATGATCATGGCCGCTCCCATCATTCATGGCGGCGGGATCACGGAAGCCGCAGCGCGCTTCGGCGGCACGCCCGAAGACTGGCTTGACCTCTCGACGGGCATCAACCCTTGTCCCGCCGCCCTGCCGGAAATCGACGCGCGCGTCTGGCACCGATTGCCGGATCGGCATGTGGAAGAGGCAGCGCGTGCGGCGGCCAGTCGCTACTATCGGACGGGCGAACTCATGCCATTGCCGGTGCCCGGAACACAGGCCGCCATTCAATTGCTCCCGCGGATCGCCGGCCAGGGAAAACGCGTCGCCATATTCGCGCCGACCTATGGCGAATATGCGCGCGTACTGAAAGTCGCCGGCCTTGTCGTCGACTCCGTCACGTGCGCCGGTGATCTCCAGGCGGCGCACGGCCTGGCGGTCGTCGTCAATCCGAACAATCCGACCGGCCGGCGCTTTCCGCCGGAGGAAATCCTTGCAATGGCGGAGGCGATGCGGGCGCATGGCGGCCTGCTCGTGGTGGACGAGGCCTTCGGCGATCTGGAGCCGGACGCAAGCGTCGCCGGACACGTTGCGGCCAATGACAACCTCGTCGTTTTCCGTTCTTTCGGGAAATTCTTCGGTCTTGCGGGTCTTCGGCTCGGCTTTGTAGTCGCGAGCCGGACGATCGAGGACTTGTTTCGTGACTGGCTCGGGCCCTGGTCGGTCTCGGGTCCGGCACTTGCGATTTCGGCGAAGCTGATGGAAGGCGACACGCTGGGGATCAAGGTCGGTATCGCGGAACGCAAGGCCGCGCTCGACGCGGTGCTTCTCGGCGCCGGGCTCGATGTGGTCGGCGGCACCGGCCTCTTCACGCTCGTAGAACACGAACGGGCTTACGATCTTCACGCGGCGCTCTGCGAGGCGCATATCCTGACGCGAAAGTTCGACTACGATCCGCGGTGGCTGCGTATCGGATTGTCACCGAACGCGCAGGGCGACCGTCGTCTCGCCGAGGCTTTGAACCGGATGGGTGTGTAGTGTCGGCTGAAATACTTCTTATCCTTGTGATGGCGCTGCTGCTGGACCGCGTCCTCGGCGATCCGGACTGGCTCTGGTCGCGTCTGACGCATCCGGTGGTGTTCTTCGGCAAGGCGGTCGAATTCGTGGACGAAGCGCTTAACCGCGGCGAATTCACCAAGGCCTGGCTGAAATTCCGCGGTGTGGTCGGCATACTGGTACTGCTCGCCGGAGCCACGGCCTTGGGTGTCGTGCTCGCTCGGCTTTTCGATGTGCTTGGCGCCCTCGGCTCTTTGCTCGAGGTTGTCACGGTGGCCGTCTTCCTCGCCCAGAAGAGCCTTGCCGATCACGTTTCCCGGGTTGCCGCCGCCCTGCGACGCGATGGACTTGCTGGCGGCCGCAAAGCGGTATCGATGATCGTTGGACGCGATCCGAACACACTCGACGAGCCGGCGGTCTGCCGCGCGGCCATCGAAAGTCTTGCTGAAAACTTTTCAGACGGCGTCGTCGCTCCCGCCTTCTGGTATGCGGTTGCCGGACTTCCCGGCCTTCTTGCCTACAAGATGCTGAACACGGCCGACTCGATGATCGGCCACAAGAGCCCGAAATATCTTCATTTCGGCTGGGCCTCGGCGCGGCTCGACGATCTGGCGAACCTGCCCGCGGCACGGCTCTCGGCCCTCCTGATCGCAGCCGGCGCCTATTTCAGGCGCGGTGCGGAAGCGGCGAAAACCGCAATCGAGGTGGCGCGGCGCGATCACGGACTTCACCGCTCGCCCAATTCCGGCTGGCCCGAAGCTGCGATGGCAGGCGCAACCGGCGTTCAGCTTGCAGGACCGAGAATCTATGGTGGTGTGAAGGTCGACGAGCCCATGATGAACGACGCCGGCCGTGCGGTTGCTGCCATCGAGGATATCGAGGCTGCGGTCACCGTCTTCTATGCGGCCTGTTCGGTGATGACGTTCGCCTTCGCGGCTGCTGCTTTGCCGCTTCTGCTTTTCTAGGTCCCGGATCACGAAGTAACCCCGCTCAGGGCCTACACGGTCGTCGTTGAGCAACACCTTCTCCAAATCGCGGTGGCAAAAGACCATGGGGCATTGGCTTTTGCGGTGCATTTTTCTATAGGGTTCGCCAAGACTCGAATTTTAAGAGGTATGCGCGTGACAGCTACATTCGACAAGGTTGCCGATATTATCGCGGAAACGAGCGAGATCGATCGCGAGACGATCAAGCCGGAAAGCCACACGATCGATGATCTCGGCATCGACAGCCTCGACTTTCTCGACATCGTTTTTGCGATCGACAAGGAATTCGGCATCAAGATTCCGCTGGAGCAGTGGACTCAGGAAGTCAACGAAGGCAAGGTCTCGACCGAGGAGTACTTCGTGCTGAAGAACCTTTGTGCCAAGATCGACGAGCTGCGGGCCGCAAAAGCGGGTTGAGGAAAGCCTGAAGCGGCTTTCCGCGTGGATCGCGCTTTCATCTGCGATCGGAGCTTGGCGATCATCGCTGACACGGATCGGCCCCTTTCCCGATGCCGCCTGTCGCGCCCCGCGCTTGACAGGCGGCATCGGCATTTTTACTTGAGCGCGAAACGAATGGGATGAGCCTGCATGCTCCTTGAATATTTCCAGATGATCGACCGGGTCGAAACCGTCGATCTGTCGGCCGGCCGTCTGGTGGCGCGCTCGGTCGTGCCGGAGAAGAGCCCGGTATTCGAGGGGCATTTCCCCGGCTACCCGCTGGTCCCGGGCGTGCTGCTGATCGAAACCATGGCGCAGGCTTCCGGCTTCCTGGTGCTGGCCGCGACGAAATTCGCCGCAATGCCGTTCCTGATGACGGTCGACGGTGCGAAGATGCGCAGCTTCGTCGAACCGAATGCCGAGCTCGAGATAGAGGCTCTGCTCGAGCACGAGGGATCCGGCTTCGCAGTGACGAAGGCCAGGATTGCGTCTGGCGGCAAGAAGATATGCGATGCTCAACTGAAGCTGAGGACGATCCCGTTCGACCAGGTGCCGCTGGGCGATATCGTGCGCAAGCGTGCGGAAGAACTGGGGCTCATGGCCGCGATGGCCGGTTCGGAGAAGTGAAAATGACGAAATCCGCGAACGATGTGGTGATCACCGGGGTAGGCATCGTGACGAGCCAGGGCGTCGGCGCCGAGCCTCATGTGGCGCTGCTCGGCGCGGCCGAGCCGCCTGAGGTTCGCATCGAAACGGAACGTTTCGCACCCTATCCGGTCCACCCGTTACCGGAAATCGACTGGTCGCAGCAGATTCCGAAGCGTGGCGACCAGCGGCAGATGGAGAACTGGCAGCGCCTCGGCGTTTTCGCTGCCGGCCTGGCGCTCGACGACGCTGGTCTCAAGGACAATCTCGAAGCCTGCGGAAGCATGGACATGATCGTCGCGGCCGGCGGCGGCGAGCGCGACATCAATGTCGACTCGCTCATCGTCGACGAGGCGCTGAAGCGCAACGACCGCGAACGGCTATTGAACGAGAAGCTGACGACGGAACTGCGCCCGACGCTGTTTCTGGCGCAGCTTTCCAACCTTCTCGCCGGCAACATCTCCATCGTGCACAAGGTCACGGGTTCGTCGCGCACTTTCATGGGCGAAGAGGCGGCCGGCATTTCCGCGATCGAGACGGCCTTTGCCCGCATCAAGGCCGGTCAGTCGAGCCACACGCTGGTCGGCGGTGCATTTTCGGCCGAGCGTCTCGACATCGTCCTGATGATCGAGGCGATCCAGGGCCATGCACTCGGTGAGTGGCATCCGATCTGGTCCCGCAAGCCCGAGGACGGGGGCGGCATGATCCTCGGTTCCGTTGGCGCCTTCCTGGTTCTGGAGTCGCGCGAATATGCCGAGTCACGCGGCGCCCGCATCTATGCGACGATCGATGCGATCGGCGGCGACCGCGGCAGCCGCGAGGACGGGCGGCTCGAAGCGCGCCTCAGATATCTATCGAAGCCGGCCCTCGAGCTCGATCCGCAGTCGACCGTCGTCTTTTCCGGCACCTCGGGCTTCCATGACCTTGCCGGACGGGAAAAGGCGTTTCTCGAAACCGAACTCGCCGGCCGGCCGGTCCGTGCCTATGGCGGGCTCGTCGGTCACGGCATCGAGGCGCAGTTTCCGGTCGGCATGGTCCTTGCCGCGCTCTCGCTCGGACACGCAGCCAAGGTTCCACCTTTCGACCCCGCCGCCGAAGCCCCGATGCTGGCCCCGGCAAGGGCGGCGGTCGTCACCACCATCGGCCACTCCCGTGGCGAAGGCGTCGCCGTGCTTGCCGCGGAATAAGGAGCTCAAACTATGAGCAAGGCTTATAAGGACCACCTCGGCCGTCCGATCGTTGCCGTCACCGGCATGGGCGTCATCACCTCGCTCGGGCAGGGGCTCGACGACAACTGGGCGGCGCTCACCGGGGGCGTATCGGGCATTCACAAGATCACCCGGTTCCCGACCGATGCTCTTTCGACCCGCATCAGCGGCACGGTCGACTTCATCGAGATTCCTGCGGAGAATGCCGTCGAGCGTTCCTATGCGATGGCGCGCGAAACGACGCTGGAGGCCCTGGCTCAGGCCGGCCTTTCCGGCGATTTCAACGGCCCGCTCTTCCTGGCGGCCCCGCCGATCGAGCCCGAATGGAATGCCCGTTTCGAGCTTGCCGACCGCTCGCCGCCGTCGAGCCAGCCGGGCGACGCCTATAATCGGTTCCTCGCGGCAATGCGGCAGAAGGCGGATCCGACCTTCCACGAGGCCGTGCTATTCGGCTCGATCTCGGAGCGTCTTGCGGACCGCTTCGGTACGCGCGGCCTTCCGGTGACGCTTTCGACGGCTTGCGCATCCGGGGCGACCGCCATACAGCTCGGCGTCGAAGCCATCCGCCAGGGCAGGACCGACAGGGCGCTCACGGTTGCGACGGACGGCTCGGTCAGTGCCGAGGCCCTCATCCGCTTCTCGCTGCTCTCGGCGCTCTCCACACAGAACGAGCCGCCGGAAAAGGCTTCGAAGCCCTTCACCAAGGATCGCGACGGTTTCGTGATTGCGGAAGGCGCCGCGACGCTGGTGCTCGAATCGCTGGAAGCGGCGGTCGCTCGCGGCGCCCGCATCTACGGCATTCTCAAGGGCTGCGGCGAAAAGGCCGACCTCTTCCACCGCACGCGTTCCTCCCCCGATGGCGGACCGGCGATCGCGACGATCCGCGCGGCACTTGCGGATGCGGGCATCGACGAAGCCGGGATCGGCTACATCAATGCCCATGGCACCTCCACGCCCGAAAACGACAAGATGGAGTATCTGTCGATGTCCGCGGTCTTCGGCGAGCGGTTGCCGTCGATCCCGGTCTCATCCAACAAGTCGATGATCGGTCACACGCTGACGGCAGCCGGTGCGGTCGAAGCGGTCTTCTCGCTCCAGACGATGCTCAGCGGCACGCTGCCGCCGACGATCAACTACCAGAACCCCGACCCGGCGATCGTTCTCGATGTCGTGCCGAACGTGAAGCGCAGCCAGCAGGTGACTGCAGTGCTGTCGAACTCCTTCGGCTTCGGCGGCCAGAACGCCAGCCTTGTCATGACCGCCGAGCCGGCCTGAGTGGAAGAAAAAGGCCCCCTCTGGCCTGCCGGCCATCTCCCCCACAAGGGGGGAGAAAAGGTGCGGTTGGCCTCTCGCTTCGCTCCAAGCGTCGCAACAAGATGAGCCTTGATTGGAAGGCGAAAGGCATGCCACGCCTACTCTCCCCCCTTGTGGGGGAGATGGCCGGCAGGCCAGAGGGGGTCTATCCCTTCCGCGCAACTCTCGCGCGACAACGACATATGCAAAGGAAAAGACCATGCGCGCCCTGCAATTGCTCGATGACCGCAAGCTTGAAATCACCGATCTGCCGGAGCCGGAGGCGCCCGGTCCCGGCGAGGTGACGCTGCGGGTCAAGGCGGTCGCGCTCAATCATATCGACGTCTGGGGCTGGCGCGGCATGGCTTTCGCCAAGCGCAAGATGCCGCTCGTCATCGGCGCGGAAGCCTCCGGCGTCGTGGAGAGCATCGGCCCGGGCGTCGCCAATGTGCTCCCCGGCCAGCTCGTCTCGATCTACGGTGCGCGTACCTGCGGCCTCTGCCGCCCGTGCCGCGAGGGGCGCGACAATCTCTGCGAACATGTCGGGGGCGTCCATGGCTTCCATCTGGACGGCTTCGCGCAGGAGAAGGTCAACCTTCCGGCGCGCCTGTTGGTGCCTGCACCCCCCGGCGTCGACGAAATCGGCGCGGCGCTGGCGCCGGTCACCTTCGGTACCGTCGAGCACATGCTGTTCGACAACGCCAAGCTCGAACCCGGCGAGACGATCCTCGTCCATGCCGGCGGATCCGGTATCGGCACGGCCGCGATCCAGCTCGCCAAGAAGATCGGTTGCACGGTCATCACCACAGTCGGATCGGACGACAAGATCGACAGGGCGAAGGCGCTCGGTGCCGACCACGTCATCAACTACCGGATCGATCGTTTCGAAGGCGTGGTGCGGAAGCTGACGAAGAAGAAGGGCGTAGATGTCGTCTTCGAACATGTCGGCAAGGATACCTGGGCGGGCTCGATGCTGTCGATGAAGCGTGGTGGACGCCTCGTCACCTGCGGCTCGACTTCCGGTGTCTCGACCGACATGAATCTGATGATGCTGTTCCAGCAGCAGCTGAAACTGCTCGGCTCCTTCGGCTGCCGAATGGAGAACATGGCGAACGCCATGCAGAAGATGGGGCGCGGGCTCGTTCACCCGGTGATCGACACCGAGGTGGGGCTCAACAATATCGACCGCGCGCTGGAGCGTATGGAGTCGCGCCAGATCTTCGGCAAGATCGTGTTGCGGATGGATTGATCTTCGTGCGGATGCTGATCACACGGCTGGTGCTTGCTGCGGATCGCTTCCGTCAATGGTCGATCGCGCAGTTCGTCCTGCTGCTTCTCACGATACTCAAGCTTTTCCCCGCGGACATGGCGATCAACTTCATGGATCGCGTTGCCCGCCGGATCGGGCCGAAGACTGGTCGCCACAAGCTGACGCTGATCAATCTGCGCAATGCCTTTCCCGAGAAGAGCGATGCCGAGATCGAGGCGATCGCGCTCGAGAGCTGGGGCAATATGGGGCGGCTCGCCGCCGAATACGTGTTCCTCGATCAGCTCTTCGACTTCGATCCGGCGCGCGCGGAGGCGGGCAGGGTGGAGGTTTCGGGCATCCCGCTCTTCCTGGAGCTGCGGGACAATCCACGGCCCTTCATCGTCTTCACGGCCCATAGCGGCAATTTCGAGATGCTGCCGGTTGCCGGCTCGGCCTTCGGCCTCGACGTGACGGTGCTCTTCCGGCCGCCGAACAATCCCTATCTCGCCGACCGGGTATTCGAATTCCGCAAGGAGCGCATGGGCAACCTCGTGCCGTCGCATGCCGGCTCCTCTTTCGCCCTTGCCAGGCAGCTCGAACGCGGCGGCGGCGTCGGCGTGCTCGTCGACCAGAAGTTCCGTAAGGGCCTGAAGACGAAATTCTTCGCGCAGGACGTGCAGACGAATCCGCTGCTTGCCAAGCTCGTCCGCCAGTTCAATTGCGAGGTCTATCCCGCCCGCTGCATTCGCCTGCCCGGCAACCGCTTCCGGCTGGAGCTCGAGCCGGCGGTCGAGATCCCCCGCAGGGCCGACGGCAGCGTCGATGTCACGGCAACGGCGCAGATGCTGAACGACAAGGTCGAGAGCTGGGTTCGCGAATATCCGGGCCAGTGGCTCTGGTATCATGACCGCTGGCACATCAAGCGGTCTCTTTGAGCCGGTCTCCTGACGCACATCTTTTCCCCTCGTAAACCGCCGTCTCCTTAAATCGGTGCCGATTCAGGGATTGTCTGGAGTGCGCCGGGCATGCGCGAAGGGAATCGTGACAGCGTCCGCCGAAAGGAGGAAACGAGATGTCACAGGAGTGGCCCATGTTCATCCTGCAGTGCATCGTCGTCTTCGGGCTCGTCGGCGCGCTGTTCATCCGCTTCGGCGAATGAACAGGCGTACGGCTACTGCGCGGACCACACCGCCAGCTCATAGCCATCGGGGTCGGCAAAATGGAACCGCCGGCCGCCCGGGAAGGTGAAGATAGGCTTGACGATCTTGCCGCCTGCGGCTTCGACCCGTCGCTGAGCGTCCTCGATCTGGTCGGCATAGATGATGACGAGCGGACCGCCGCTGCGGACCGGGCCGAGTGTCGTGAAACCGCCGGTCAATCGCCCATCGCCGAACTCGCAATATTCCGGGCCGTAATCCGTGAAGGTCCAGCCGAAAGCGCTCCCGTAGAAGGCCTTGCTTGCGGCGATATCCGTCACGTTGAATTCGACATAGTCGATACGTTTGTCGTTACCTTTGCTGGCCATTATCTTTGCCGCTTTCCTGATTGTGGTTACCGGTTTCCAGAATGGATTTGAGCGCGGCAAGGTCCTTTTCGACCCAGGCCGCGTCCTCGGCGAATTGCGCATCGGTCATGCCGGGCTGCCTGAGCAGGGTGAACATGACTTCCGCACCGTCGCCGTTCGGCACGACGCGAAGCGCATTGTGGACGCGCGCGCCGTTATCGAGTGTCACCAGGTGATCCACCACACCGAATTCGTTATCGGCAACGAAGCGGACGCGGGCATTTCCGAGGGGGCGGGGTGCGATCCACTCGTCGCCGTCGCGCGTGAGCCCGGAGGAGAGACCGGTCGCCCAGAGCGGCATCTTCTCGTGGTCGGCCATGAAGGCATAGACCTCGCGCCAGTCGCGCTCGATCGAGGTGTGAATGATCCGGGCCGTCATCGTCGCCATGTGTTTCTCCGTCGAGGGGATTTATAGGATTGCGCCAAGCAATGGTCTTGAACGAAACGGCCAATCTTGCCGCGTAGGCTCGAAACCGATTAACGGTGCCGGTCGCCTATGGACGTGACAAAGTCTTTTGAATCAGGTCGTTGTGCGGAAATTCTCAACCCGGCCAATGCCGAAGCGCGCGGCCAACTGCCGCTGGATTTCGCGCGGCGTGAAGGATGTGAGCCCTCTTGCCTCCCGGGCAAGATGGGCCTGATCGGCATAGCCGGCATCGACAGCGAGATTTGCCAGCGTGTCCCCGGGCCGCGAGCGGCAGGCGGCCAGGAAGCGCTGCAGGCGAAGAATGCGGCCGAGGGTCTTCGCGCCGTAGCCCAGATGCTCGTGGCAGTGACGGCGAAGAGTCCGCTCGCTGGTGCCGATCTCACGGACAAGGGTCCGGATAGCATCGTCCACGGTCGACCGGCCGACCTGGAGATGTGCGACGCAAGCCGCAATGTCCGGCGGCGGCGGCGGCTCGGCGGCGGATAGACGTCCAAGCAGGGCCGCGGCAAGAACACCGAGCCGCTCCGGCGTGCTCGCTGCATCCCTGATCCGCGCCTCGATCTCGTTCGTAGCCGGTCCCCAGACGAGATGGAGCGGCACCGTTTGGCCGGTCATTTCACGGAGCGGCGTCCGCAACCACGACGCCGCCGCGCCGATCCGGAATCGGGCGCCGATGATGGTTTCGCCGGCAGGAAGCTCGGGAAAGGCGGCAATCCTGTCGGGACCGACGATGGCGAGCCCCTTCGACGACCAGATGATGTCGCTGCAACCGTCGGGTACGACGGCGATGCTCGAAGGGGCGCCGTCGGGCATGCGATGCAGCCAGAGGCATTTGAAGTGGAAGGCGAGCGCCGCTGGGGGCGACTGCTCACGATAGATTCCGCTCGTCTGCGCGAGTGCGGGAGGGCCGAGCCTCAGCCTGGCCTCCTGCTGGAGCCGTTCGGGGGCGCGGGCGTCTTTGTCATATGCGGGGCAGGACGTTCCCATTGCCCTCTTTTGCGCCGGCGAACCTGCGCGGTCAATGCCCGATCGCCGAGGCAAGGAGTGCCTCGGCGATCCCAGCTGGCTCTAATCGCGCGACCAGATCTCGCCGTCGATCTTTCCCTGCAGTTCCGGATAGTCGGCCGCGTGGAAAACCGGGACGGCGCCCACTTTACGCTGTTCGAAATAATCTTTCGTCAGCTTTGCGATGGTCCCCGAGAGGAGCAGGATCGCGACGAGATTGATCGTCGCCATCAGTCCCATGGAGGCGTCGGCCGCGTCGAAAACGGTGGTGATACTTTCGTAGGCTCCCCAGACGACCATCGCCAGCGTGGCGCAACGCATGATCATAAGCCCGAGTCGGTTGCCCCCGCCGAGATAGGTCAGCGCGTTTTCGGCGTATGAATAGTTGCCGATGATCGAGGTGAAGGCGAAGAAGAAGATCGCGATGGCGATGAAATAGGTGCCGGCCGAGCCGATATGGGTGCTCATCGCCGCCTGCGTGAGCTGTGTTCCTGTGACGCCGGAGCCGGGTTCCAGCGTACCCGAAAGCAGGATCATCACCGATGTCGCGGTGCAGATCAGTATCGTGTCGATGAAGACGCCCAGGGACTGCACGAAGCCCTGCGACGAGGGATGGTGCGGTACAGGCGTCGCCACGGCTGCGATATTCGGGGCCGAGCCCATGCCTGCCTCGTTCGAGAAGAGGCCGCGTTTGACGCCGTTGAGCATCGCTGCAGCAATCCCGCCGGTGATGCCGCCGGCCGCTTCCTGAAAGCCGAAGGCGCTCGAGATGATCGTCCAGAGTACGCCCGGCACCGCCGAGGCATTTGCGATCAGCACGTAGACGGCCGTGAGCAGATAGGCCGCGGCCATGAAGGGAACGACAATCTCGGCGACGCGGGCAATCTGGCGGATGCCGCCGAAGATCACCACGCCGGAGAGGAGGGCAACGGCCACGCCGACTGCGAGTTTGGGCACGCCGAAGGCGCCCTGGACCGCATCGGCGATCGAGTTTGCCTGAACGGCGTTGAACACCAGACCGAAGGAGAGGATGAGGCAGGCCGAGAAGATCGTGGCCGCCCAGGGCGCATTGAGGCCGCGAGCGATATAGAAAGCCGGCCCGCCGCGGTATTGCCCGTCCTCGTTGCGAATCTTGTATAGCTGAGCCAGCGCGCTCTCGGCATAGGCGGTCGCCATGCCGACGAACGCCACGATCCACATCCAGAAGGTCGCGCCGGGTCCGCCGAGATAAAGAGCGACCGCCACGCCGGCGAGGTTACCGGTTCCGACACGTGAGGCGAGGCTGACCATAAGCGCCTGGAAGGGGCTGATCCCGGCCGCATCCTTGCTGCCGCCGCGGCTTAAGACCCGGAACATTTCGGAGAAATGAACGATTTGGGGAAAGCCGAGCCGGACCGTGAAATAAAGGCCGACCGCAAGCAGACCATAGATGAGCACATAGCCCCAGAAGATCGTGTTCAGAAAGCCGATGATCGTATCCATACGGTCCTCGCTCCTATTGCATTGGAGGTTGCGCGCCGGCCCCTCGTTCCCGTCGCGCGGGGGACTCGGACGTATTGTGCGGCATTAGGGCGCAAACTCGACTCAGATCAAGGCTCTGCGGGGCTGGATCGGGCAGAACACGGGGCATGAGGCGATATATCCCGTGGATTCGCTTCGGACGCATTCAGAAGGAGGGCGTAGAGGGTGCCTTCCGGCGCGTGTTCAAGGCGTCGAGCAGGGGTCGGAAAAGGTTTGATTTTGTCAGGAACGGCTTGTCGTAAATCGATTTGAATGCCAAAACAGCCTCCGCCGCCGCGTGCCGTCCGGTCCCTGATTTCCTTGGGGGGCGGCAGACACGCGCAGATCAATTCGAAGAGCCGGCACGCGCGCGATTGCGCCCCGTGGCCGGCTCTCCTGTCCAATGGAGGCAATCACGTGTCACAGGCGGAAATCGGCCTAATCGGTCTCGGAGTCATGGGCTCGAACCTGGCGCTCAACATCGCTGAAAAAGGCAACAGGATCGCCGTTTTCAACCGCACGGTCGACGCGACACGCAAATTCTACGCTGAGGCCGGCGCACTCAAGGACCAGATCGTCCCCTGCGAAACGATCGAAGAATTCGTCGCCGCCATCCGCCCGCCGCGTCCGATCATCATCATGATCAAGGCCGGCGATCCGGTCGACCAGCAGATGGAGGCGCTGAAGCCCCATCTCGCCAAGGGCGACATCATGATCGATGCGGGTAATGCCAATTTCCGCGACACGATGCGCCGTTTCGATGGGCTGAAGGACTCGGGTCTCACCTTCATCGGCATGGGCGTCTCCGGTGGCGAGGAAGGCGCGCGCCACGGGCCCTCGATCATGGTCGGCGGCACGGAAGAATCCTATCGGCGCGTCGAGAAGGTTCTGACCTCGATCGCTGCGAAATATGATAGCGACCCCTGCGTCGCCTGGCTCGGCGAGAACGGGGCAGGGCACTTCGTCAAGACGATCCACAACGGCATCGAATATGCCGATATGCAGATGATCGCCGAGATATACGGGATCCTGCGTGACGGATTGAAGATGACGGCACAGGAGATCGGCGAGGTCTTCGGCGCCTGGAACAAGGGCCGGCTCAACTCCTACCTGATCGAAATCACCGAGAAGGTCTTGAAGGCCGCCGATCCGCTGACCGGCAAGCCCATCGTCGATATGATCCTCGACAAGGCCGGTCAGAAGGGCACCGGCAAATGGTCGGTGATCGAGGCGCAGAACATGGGCGTGCCTGCGACCGCAATCGAAGCGGCGGTCGCAGCGCGCAGCATCTCCTCGGCGAAGGAAGAGCGGGAAGCCGCCGAGAAGGTTCTCGGTCTGCCGCCGGTCGGCGAAATCAAGGTGGCCGACAGGGACGGCTTCATCAAGGATCTGGAAAACGCGCTGCTCGCCGCCAAGATCGGCGCCTATGCGCAAGGCTTCGCAGTGATGGCGGCGGCGTCGAAGGAGTTCGGCTGGAACCTGCCGATGCCGACGATCGCAAAGATCTGGCGCGCCGGCTGCATCATCCGCTCGCAGTTCCTCGACGAGATCACCACCGCCTTTACCAAGGCACCGGATGCCGCGAACCTGATCGTCACCCCCGCCTTCGCCGCCATGGTCAAGGAGAGCGACGGCGCGTTGCGACGGGTGGTTTCGACGGCCGTCCTCGGCGGTCTGCCGGTGCCTGCGCTGGCCTCGGCGCTCGGCTATTTCGACAGCTACCGCCGCGGCCGCGGCACGGCCAACGTCATCCAGGCGCAGCGCGACTTCTTCGGCGCCCACGGTTTCGACCGTGTCGATGGCGCAGACAGCCATCACGGTCCATGGGGCAGCGGTCTGAACGCTTGAGATCGCATGCGTTTAAGGGGGCGGCTTGGCCGCCCCCTTACGACAAGTCCAGGCAAGCCAGGCGGTTAAGATCTCAATAAGGGAGCCATTCGAGAAGGCAGGCATGAAATTCACAGTGATCGAAGGGGGAAAGGCGGCGGAGGTCATGGCCGCCGGATCGGTGACCATCCGCGACGAGGCGGAGAGACGCATAAAGGCGGCGGGCTATGAGCAGTGGCGGGTGCGGAGCCTGGCAACCGGCGCGCCTATCCCAGGGCCTATCCAGTACCTGAAGATGCAGATCGATTTCGTCGCCGGAAAGCTCGAGCAGCTCAATCCCATCCCAAGCGATTTTACCGACGACAAGTACTGGCCTGCCGCTGGGATTTGAGCCCTGCTGCATCGGCGCGGAAGAGTCTTTTCAGCCCAAGGACTTGGACTGGCTGGATTCCTGTGACAGCACAGGAATGAGGGGCGCTGGTAACAGGCGGGGCAGGCTTACGATACCGCCGACCTCGCCATCGGCGGCTGGAATTCCGGCTGGCTGAGGCTCTGAAGCGTCTCCGGCGGGCGGCCTTCGATATGGCCGATCACAGCCTTTGCGAGCTCGCGCCCGGCAATGCGGATGTCCTCATACATCGTCATTACTTCCGGACGCAGCCAGCGCAGGAAGTCGCTCGGCACTTTCGACACCATTTCGGCGTCCTCGCCGACCTTCTTGCCTGCCGCTTCGATCCCTGCGATCAACGCGATCGCGCCGGAGCCGCTGCCGGAAACCACACCGTCGGGGGCATCGGGGGAACGCATCAGCTTCTCGAATGCATCACGGATGGCCACCAGGCTGTGGTCGATGTTGACCTGGTGAAAGCTTACGGCTTCCGCGCCGAAGTCCCTCACGCCCCTCTCGAAACCGGTGCGCATGTGCGAATGGAAGGTCAGGTTCGGCGGCGGCTCGAGGAGCACCAGCCGCCGCCTGCCGCGGTCGACGAGCTTTCGGACCGCCTCGTAGGCGAAGCGCTCGTTGTCGAAGTCGTGATAGGGATGGATCAGCCCCATCTCGGTGCGTCCATGGGTGGCGAAGGGCAGGTGGCGCTCGGTTAGTAGCGTTACCCGCGGATCGTTGGGTTCGGTTCGGGAGATGATCACCCCGTCCGCCGCGCCGGTATCGAGAATGTAGCGGATCGGGCCGAGCGGATCCTTGGCCGAACTGTAAGGCGTCACGACCAGGTGGTATTGCGTGCCGGCGAGAATTTCGGTGATGCCGATGACCATGGGGCTGGTGATGCCCATGATCTCTTCCTCCAGCGTCAGCACGAGACTGATGACATTGGTCTTGCCCGTCCTGAGGCGAACACCCGCGCGGTTGGGCTGATAACCGATCTGTTTTGCTACAAGACGGACGCGCTCCTTGGTTTCCGCACCGATGTCCGGAGCATCCTTCAGGGCGCGCGAGACGGTGGTGACACCGAGCCCGGTCATGAAGGCGATCGTCTTAAGGGTCGGTCTGCCGCCTTCGACCGGCGCCGCCGTCGTCGCTCTGTTCTTCGTCTTGCCATCCATGCCCGTCACGCCAATCCGCTCTCCTGAACCACGGCCCCCGTCGCACTCGTTCAACCGCAGGCCGCGTCGCCCCGCCTTATATACGAAATACGGCTGCCGGCCACATTCATCGACGCCGATGTTCAGCCGGAAATCTGTAACGATACAGTAGCAATGTCGAGCATTTTCGTTGCTGCAATGCGAAGGGCGCAACCCGCAGGTTGAGTTCCGCCACGGAGAGCGCCGATGTCGCATATGGGAAGTCATTAAAGGCTCCTCCGAGACGAAAAGTATGTGAATGCCCAGCGTTACTAACAGCTTACCTCGAAAAACACGTTGAGAGCCTTGCCTTTGACCAGACGCTTCGTCGATACCTTTCTCACAGGAATGTGCCACCGAAAATTGTATTTTCGCATTTATCGTGAATTGGCCGTTGTAGGTGTTGCGCGGGGAAATTCTTTGATCTAAGTTTTTACGGCAACGTTACAGTGAGGGAGGACACTCATGAATTTACGTTTTCTAGCTGCCGCTTTGGGCGCAACCGCTGCCTTGCCCTTCGGCGCTGCCAGCGCGACCGATCTCGAGGTCACGCATTGGTGGACTTCGGGTGGAGAGGCGGCCGCGGTTGCCGAGCTTGCGAAGGCTTTCGACGCAACCGGAAACAAGTGGGTCGACGGCGCGATCGCCGGCTCCGGGGGTACGGCGCGCCCGATCATGATCAGCCGCATAACCGGCGGTGACCCAATGGCCGCCACCCAGTTCAACCATGGCCGTCAGGCGGAAGAGCTGGTGCAGGCGGGATTGATGCGCGATCTCACCGATATCGCCACCAAGGAAAATTGGAAGGAAATCGTGAAGCCGTCGAGCCTGCTCGACTCCTGCACGATCGAAGGCAAGATCTATTGCGCGCCGGTCAATATCCACTCCTGGCAGTGGCTCTGGCTTTCGAACGCCGCCTTCAAACAGGCGGGCGTCGAAGTTCCGAAGAACTGGGACGAGTTCGTCGCAGCCGCACCGGCGCTCGAGAAGGCCGGGATCGTTCCGCTCGCCGTCGGCGGTCAGCCGTGGCAGGCGAACGGCGCCTTCGACGTGCTGATGGTCGCGATCGCCGGCAAGGAGAACTTCGAGAAGGTCTTCGCCCAGAAGGATGAGGAAGTGGCGGCCGGGCCTGAAATCGCCAAAGTCTTCAAGGCTGCAGACGATGCCCGCCGCATGTCGAAGGGCACCAACGTCCAGGATTGGAACCAGGCGACCAACATGGTCATCACCGGCAAGGCCGGCGGACAGATCATGGGGGACTGGGCCCAGGGCGAGTTCCAGCTTGCGGGTCAGAAAGCCGGCGTGGACTACACCTGCCTTCCGGGTCTCGGCGTCAACGAGGTGATCTCGACCGGCGGCGACGCGTTCTACTTCCCGCTTCTGGAGGATGAGGAAAAGTCGAAGGCGCAGGAAGTGCTGGCGTCGACCCTGCTCAAGCCGGAAACGCAGGTGGCCTTCAATCTGAAGAAGGGCTCTCTGCCGGTGCGCGGGGACGTCGATCTCGCGGCCGCGAACGACTGCATGAAGAAGGGCCTCGATATCCTCGCCAAGGGCAATGTGATCCAGGGCACGGACCAGCTTCTGTCGGCCGACAGCCAGAAGCAGAAAGAGGACCTCTTCTCCGAGTTCTTCGCGAACCACTCCATGACGCCGGAAGATGCGCAGAAGCGTTTCGCCGACATCATCGCCGCTGCGGATTGAGAGCGGCGCTCCAAGCCCCGCACTTTGACGGGGCTGATCTTCCCTCGCCGAGAGCACGGTGAAATCGTGCCGCCTGCGCTGATTTTTGTCGGCGCAGGCGTGGCGGGCGAGGGCGGCAAATGGGCGTGAGCCGCCGGCGCATTCCGCGGTGCCCATCACAAGAAAACCTTTTGCAGATCCGGAGGAGGAAACATGACAGGTCTAACACGTGGCTCGGCGCGGCCGAACCAGTGGCTGCGAAACCTGAATGCGAAGATCGCCTCTATCCCGATGATACTCACGGCCATGGTCATCTTCGTGGGCGGCACGGCCTGGACGGTCGTCTACTCCTTTACCAATTCCAAGCTCCTGCCGCGGCTCGCCTTCGTCGGCTTCGACCAGTATGAGCGGCTGTGGGCCGCGCCTCGCTGGCTGGTCTCGATCCAGAATCTGGCGGTCTTCGGTTGCCTCTCGCTGGTTTTCAGCCTGGTGATCGGCTTCGTCCTGGCCGCCCTGATGGATCAGAAGATCCGTTTCGAGAACACGTTCCGGACGATCATGCTCTATCCGTTCGCCCTGTCGTTCATCGTCACCGGTCTCGTCTGGCAATGGCTGCTCAATCCGCAATACGGAATCCAGTCGATCGTCAGGTCTCTTGGATGGACGAGCTTCTCCTTCGACCCGCTCTACAATTCGAACATCGTCATTTACGGCATTCTCATCGCCGCGCTGTGGCAGGGAACGGGCCTCGTCATGTGCCTGATGCTGGCCGGGTTGCGAGGGATCGACGAGGACATCTGGAAAGCGGCCCGGGTCGACGGCATCCCGATGTGGAAGACCTATGTGCTGATCATAATCCCGATGATGCGCGGCGTCTTCATCACCACTCTGGTGATCATCGCGAGCGGCATCGTCAAGGTCTACGACCTCGTCGTGGCGCAGACGAGCGGCGGCCCGGGCATCGCCTCCGAAGTGCCCGCCAAATACGTCTACGACTACATGTTCCAGGCCCAGAACCTGGGCCAGGGCTTTGCCGCCTCCACCATGATGCTCGTGACCGTCGCGATCATCATCGTGCCGTGGGCATATCTGGAGTTCGGAGGAGGGCGCAAGCGTGGATAACATCGCCAATCACAGTATGGCCGCGGCTTACGAGACTGCCCCCGGCGGTCCCATGGCCGGGCCTCGCGGCAGAAAGCCGCGCCGGACGCTCTCCCGCCGCAATATCATCGTCTACGGCACTTTGATCGTCGTGGCGCTCTACTATCTTCTGCCGCTTTACGTGATGATCGTCACATCGCTCAAGGGCATGCCCGAGATCCGCGTCGGCAACATCTTCGCTCCGCCGCTCGAGATCACTTTCGAGCCCTGGGTGAAAGCCTGGGCGGAGGCCTGCACCGGTCTCAATTGCGATGGGCTTTCCCGCGGCTTCTGGAATTCGGTGCGCATCACCGTGCCGTCCGTGATCATCTCGATCGCAATCGCTTCCGTGAACGGTTACGCGCTCGCCAACTGGCGCTTCAAGGGCGCCGATCTGTTCTTCACCATCCTCATCGTCGGCGCCTTCATCCCTTACCAGGTGATGATCTATCCGATCGTGATCGTGCTCAGAGAAATGGGCGTCTACGGGACGCTGACCGGCCTGATCATCGTGCACACGATTTTCGGCATGCCGATCCTGACGCTGCTGTTCCGCAACTATTTCGCCGGACTGCCGGAGGAGCTCTTCAAGGCCGCACGCGTCGACGGCGCAGGGTTCTGGACGATCTACTTCAAGATCATGCTGCCGATGTCACTGCCGATCTTCGTGGTTGCGATGATCCTCCAGGTGACCGGGATCTGGAACGACTTCCTTTTCGGCGTGGTCTTCACCCGGCCGGAATACTACCCGATGACGGTCCAGCTCAACAACATCGTCAACTCGGTTCAGGGCGTGAAGGAATACAACGTCAACATGGCGGCCACGATCCTGACCGGCCTCGTGCCGTTGACGGTCTACTTCGTCTCCGGCCGCCTGTTCGTCCGCGGCATCGCAGCCGGCGCAGTGAAAGGATAAGCAAGCATGACAAGCGTATCTGTCAGGGACCTGTCGTTGAACTTCGGCGCCGTCACCGTGCTCGACAGGCTCAATCTCGACATCGATCACGGGGAGTTCCTCGTCCTGCTCGGCTCTTCCGGGTGCGGCAAGTCCACGCTGCTCAATTGCATTGCCGGGCTGCTCGACGTTTCCGACGGGCAGATCTTCATCAAGGACCGCAACGTCACCTGGGAGGAGCCGAAGGACCGCGGCATCGGCATGGTGTTTCAGTCCTATGCGCTCTATCCGCAGATGACCGTTGAGAAGAATCTCTCCTTCGGCTTGAAAGTCGCCAAGATCCCGCCGGCCGAAATCGAAAAGCGCGTGAAGCGGGCCTCGGAGATCCTGCAGATCCAGCCGCTGCTCAAGCGCAAACCTTCGGAGCTCTCCGGCGGTCAGCGGCAGCGCGTGGCGATCGGCCGGGCGCTGGTGCGCGATGTCGACGTCTTCCTGTTCGACGAGCCGCTGTCGAACCTCGACGCCAAACTGCGCTCCGAACTGCGCGTGGAGATCAAGCGCCTGCACCAGTCGCTGAAGAATACGATGATCTACGTCACCCATGACCAGATCGAAGCGCTGACGCTGGCCGACCGGATCGCCGTCATGAAAAGCGGCGTGATCCAGCAACTCGCCGATCCGATGACGATCTATAACGCCCCGGAGAACCTCTTCGTCGCCGGCTTCATCGGCTCGCCGTCGATGAATTTCTTCCGCGGCGAGGTGGAGGCGAAGGATGGACGCAGTTTCGTTCGGGCCGGCGGCATCGCCTTCGACGTGACCGCCTATCCGGCGCATACCAGGCTGCAGCCGGGCCAGAAAGTCGTTCTCGGCCTGCGGCCGGAGCACGTGAAGGTCGACGAGGCGAGGGACGGCGAGCCAACGCATCAGGCGGTCGTCGACATCGAGGAACCGATGGGGGCGGACAACCTCCTATGGCTGACATTTGCCGGCCAATCGATGTCGGTGCGGATTGCCGGCCAGAGGCGCTACCCGCCGGGAAGCACGGTGCGCCTCTCCTTCGACATGGGCGTCGCGTCGATTTTCGACGCCGAGAGTGAAAACCGCCTCTGACAAGTCGCGAAGCGGACCGGGATACGAGACTCGGTCCGCATCAATGAAACGGCGCCGGTGCAGGCCGCCCGGTGCACGAATGGACCATGGAAATGCCTTCCGAGACCCCGAACCGCGATGCCGTCCGTATCGACCTTTCCGGCGATTGGCTGCTTGCCGCCGCCGACAACAGCCACGCCCTGACGATCGCGCTGCCGGGCGACGTGCACAGCGCGTTGCAGCGGGCCGGCATCATCGCCGATCCCTATCGCGGCCGAAACGAGGCCGATGTCCAGTGGGTCGCCCGGAAAGACTGGGTGCTCGAGCGCACCGTCGTCATCGATGCCGACGATCTGAACGGGGGATGGTATCTCAACTTCGAAAGCATCGACACGGTCGCCTCGGTCTACGTCAACGATGAACTCGTATTGCAGGCCGAGAATTGCTTCCGCCGTTATCGGCCTGACGTATCGGGCGCGATCGTCGCCGGCGAGAACCGCATTCGCATCGTGCTCCATTCGGCAATTGCCGAGGGAGCGCGGCGGCAGGCGGCGCAACCCTTCTACGTGCCCTATCACGACGGCAATTCGCCGATCGCCAACGGAAACATGCTGCGCAAGCCGCAATGCCATTTCGGCTGGGACTGGAATATCGCCATTGCGCCGCTCGGGATCTACGGCTCGCTGGCGCTCTGCCGGCTGGAAACGGCCCGCATCGAACATGTCACCACGCGTCAGATGTGGCTGGATGACGGGTCCGTCGATCTGCAGGTGACGGTCCAGCTCTTCGCCCGTGAACCCGGCATCGTGCCGGTCCATTTCATGCTCGACGGCGTGCGCGAGCGGCTGGATTGCGCGGTCGGCGCCGGGGAAACGCGCCTTACCCATGTCTTCACGGTGCAGGAGCCCAGGCGCTGGTGGCCGGCCGGCAGCGGCGACCAGGCGTTCTCGACGCTCAAGGTGGAGGTGCCCGGCGAAACCGTCACGCGTCAGATCGGCTTCCGCACGATCGAGCTCGTCACCGATAAGGACGAGGCGGGGAGCCGCTTCGCCTTCCGGGTAAACGGCCGCGAGATATTCTGCCGCGGGGCCAACTGGATACCGGCGGATGCTCTGATGTCGCGGGTAACGCCCGAAAGTGTCGAGGACCTGCTTCGCTCGGCGGTCGACGCGAACATGAACATGATCCGCGTCTGGGGGGGCGGCTTCTATGAGCCCGACTGGTTCTACGATCTGTGCGACCGGCTCGGTCTGCTCGTCTGGCAGGATTTCATGTTCGCCTGCAATCTCTACCCGTCGACGCCGGATTTCCTGGAGAATGTTGCGGCCGAAGTGGACTATCAGGTCAGGCGGCTTTCGACCCATCCGTCCCTCGCGCTCTGGTGCGGCGACAACGAGCTTGTCGGCGCGCTTACCTGGTTCGAGGAGAGCCGCCGGGATCGCGACCGCTATCTCGTCTCGTACGATCGCCTGAACCGGACGGTCGAGGCGGCGATGAAGCAGGCCTGCCCGGAAGCGATCTGGTGGCCGTCCAGCCCCTCCGTCGGCTACCTCGATTTCGGCGACGCCTGGCACGCCGACGGCGCCGGCGACATGCACTACTGGTCCGTCTGGCACGAGAACAAATCCTTCGACAATTACCGCACCGTGCGGCCGCGCTTCTGCTCGGAATTCGGATTCCAGTCCTACACCTCGATGCCGGTCATCCGGCAGTTCGCCGAAGCGCATGACCTCAATATCGCCTCGCCGGTGATGGAGGCGCATCAGAAGAATGCCGGCGGCAACGAACGCATTGCCGGCACGATGTTCCGCTACTTCCGCTTCCCCAAGGATTTTCCGAGCTTCGTCTATCTGAGCCAGATCCAGCAGGGCCTCGCGATCCGGACTGCCGTCGACTACTGGCGGTCGCTGAAGCCCCATTGCATGGGCACGCTCTATTGGCAGCTCAACGACACCTGGCCGGTCGCGTCGTGGTCGAGCCTCGACTACGGCGGACATTGGAAGGCGATGCACTACATGGCGCGCCGCTTCTTCCAGCCGGTTGCCGTAGCCGCAACTCCCTCTGCGGATGGGCGGGAGATCGCCTTCTCGATGGTGAACGACACGGCCGAGCCGGCGACGGTCGAGTTGCAGGCGTTCCTGGTCTCGCTCGACGGCAATCGGCAGCGGCTGCTCGCCGCAGCGGGGACGTGCCCGGCCGATCGCGCGTCGACACTCGTGACGGTCGCCGCGAAGGACATTCCGCCAGACACGCTGCTCTTCTGGTCTTTCGAAGCTTCGAACGGGGCAACGGGCGAGGGACATTATGCCCACGGTACCTATAAGGCGCTCGATCTCGTGCCTTCCGGCCTGACCATCGAGGCGGTGCCTCGGCCGGACGGTTCCTTCGATGTCGCCGTAACGGCAGCCGGGCTGGCGCTGCACGTCATGATCGAGGCCGATGTCGAGGGACGTTATTCCGACAATGCCTTCGATCTGACCGCCGGCGAGACGAAATCGATCCGTTTCACCCCGAGGATAGCGCTCGACGCGGGCGCGAGCCCACGCTTCAGCGCCTACGATCTCGAATCCTGCCAGGGAAAAGGGTGACCCCTTTTACGCGCACTCCCAAGCAACCGTTCCAACGAAACCACCAGGAGATTTCGATGAAAGACGTCAGCTTCCAGCTCTACAGCGCCCGCAATTTTCCGCCCTTTGCCGAGGTCCTCTCTGCTGTCGGCTCTGCCGGCTACACACAGGTGGAAGGCTACGGTGCCCTTTACGCGGCCCTCTCGGACGCGGAGATCGCCGATTTCAAGGCAGGGCTCGATCGCAACGGTCTCTCCATGCCGACCGCGCATTTCGGCCTGGATATGCTGGAGAGCGACGCTCCACGCGTGCTTGAGATCGCCGAGGCGCTCGGCATTCGCGCTATTTACTGCCCTTACCTGATGCCGGACCAGCGCCCGGGCGATGCGGGCGGATGGCGAGCCTTCGGGGCACGGCTGCAGACGGCCGGCAAGCCGTTCCGCGATGCGGGGCTCGACTTCGGCTGGCACAATCACGACTTCGAGTTCCATGCACTCGCCGACGGCTCGGTGCCGCTCGACCAGATTTTCGCCGGCGGTCCGGACCTTTCCTGGGAGGCGGATATCGCCTGGATCGTGCGCGGCGGGGCAGACCCCTTCGCCTGGATCTCCAAATATCCAACCCGCATCACGGCGGTCCACGTCAAGGACATCGCGCCCAAGGGCGAGAAAGCGGACGAGGATGGTTGGGCCGACGTCGGAGAGGGCACGCTCGACTGGAAGGCACTGATCCAGGCGCTTTCCAGAACCTCGGTTAAATACTTTGTCGCCGAACACGACAATCCCAGCGACTTCAGGCGTTTCGCCAAGCGCTCGCTGGCTTCGATTCAATCCTACTGATCGACGGATAAGTCCCATGACAAAAGAACTTGGTGTCGGCATCATCGGATGCGGCAATATTTCCACGACCTATTTCAAGCTCGCCCCCCTGTTCAGGGGCATTCGGATCGCCGCTTGTGCCGACATCAATCCGGCGGCGGCGGAAGCACGGGGCGCCGAATTCGACGTCACGGCGCAGAGCATCGATGCGTTGCTCGCCAATCCGGAAGTTGACATCGTTGTCAATCTGACGATCCCGGAGGCGCACTTTCCGGTCTCGAAAGCCATTCTGGAAGCCGGCAAGCATGTCTACTCCGAGAAGCCGCTGGTGCTTTCGCTGGAGCAGGGCGAAGAGCTCAGGAAAATCGCCACGGGGAAGGGGCTGACCGTCGGCTGCGCACCGGACACTTTCCTGGGTGGAGCCCATCAGCTTGCGCGCGCCTATATCGACGCCGGCAAGATCGGGCAGGTCACCTCCGGTACCTGCCACGTCATGAGCCCGGGCATGGAGATGTGGCATCCGAATCCGGACTTCTTCTTCCTGCCGGGCGGCGGGCCGGTGCTCGACCTCGGACCCTATTACATAGCAAACCTGATCAACCTGATCGGACCGGTGAAACGGGTAGCCGCACTCTCCTCCATGGCAAGCACGACGCGGACCATCACCAGCGAACCCAGAAACGGGGAGGTTATCCCGGTCAAGACGCCCACCAACATTCATGCCCTGCTCGAGTTCCGGGACGGCGCCACCATCACGCTATCGGCAAGCTGGGATGTCTGGGCGCATCGTCATGCGAACATGGAGCTTTATGGCACCGAAGGGTCGCTCTTCGTTCCGGATCCGAATTTCTTCGGCGGCACCGTCGAGGCGAGCGGGCGGAACAAGGACATCCAGCCGCTCGAAATGTGGGAGCACCCCTTCGCCGTCAACAACTGGGACCATCCGCTCGGCCCGATCGCCAATTATCGTACGGCGGGGCTTGCGGATATGGCCGATGCGATCCTCAAGGGGCGCGATGCCCGCTGCTCGCTGGAACGTACGCTGCACGGTGTCGACGTGATGGTGTCGATCCTGAAATCCGGCGAGGAGGGAAGCTTCGTCACGCTGTCGACCACCTGCACTCAGCCGGCGGCGCTCGGTATTGAAGAGGCGCGGGCGTTGTTGCGCTGAGCCTGCTTCTGCGTTGACCCTCCTCCGGTTGCCCGGGCCTTGCCGGTGCCCCTCATCCGGCTGCCGCCACCTTCTCCCCATTTTGACGGGGAGAAGGGACAAGCGGCCGGCCCCCTGCTGCTATTGTCGGTGTGAGAGGTGATCGAGCGTCTGCCGCTGTCCCCTTCGCCCCGCTTGCGGGGAGAAGGTGCCGGCAGGCGGATGAGGGGCCCTTTATCGATCTACTCCCTCTTGAGGGCCCTTGTGGGGAGGGGTATTCAAGGCCACCGAAGCGAACGAAGGAACATAAGTCATGGCCTGGCAACCGGCGGAAAACCGATACGAGAAGATGAAGTACAATCGCTGCGGCAGGAGCGGCTTGAAGCTGCCGGCGATTTCGCTGGGTCTTTGGCACAATTTCGGTGGCGACACGCCGCATGAGCGCAAGGTGGACATGTGTCGCACGGCCTTCGATCTCGGCATCACCCATTTCGATCTGGCCAATAATTACGGCCCGCCGCCCGGCTCGGCCGAAATCGCCTTCGGCGAGCTCATGCGCAGCGATTTCGCCGGCCTGCGCGACGAACTCATCATCTCGTCCAAGGCGGGGTATGACATGTGGCCCGGCCCCTATGGCGAGTGGGGCAGCCGGAAATATCTTGTCGCCTCTTGCGACCAGAGCCTCAAACGCATGGGGCTCGACTATGTCGACATCTTCTATTCCCATCGCTTCGATCCGGAAACGCCCCTCGAAGAGACTTGCGGAGCGCTCGATCACATCGTCCGCTCGGGGCGTGCGCTCTATGTCGGCATCTCCTCGTATAACTCCCAGCGTACCCGCGAGGCGGCGGTAATCCTGAAGGAGATGGGCACGCCCTGTCTCATCCACCAGCCGAGCTATTCGATGCTCAACCGTTGGGTCGAGGATGACGGTCTCGTCGACACGCTGGAGGAACTCGGCATCGGCTCGATCGTCTTTTCGCCGCTCGCCCAGGGCATGCTGACGACGAAGTACCTGAACGGCATTCCCGAGGACAGCCGCGCCGCGCAGAACCACTTCCTCAAGAAGGACTTCATCCGTCCGGGGATAATCGACAATATCCGCAAGCTGAACGCCATCGCCGAACGGCGCGGCCAGACGCTCGCCCAGATGGCACTCGCCTGGGTGCTGCGCGGCGGCCGCATCACCTCGGCGCTGATCGGCGCCAGCCGTTCCGCACAGATCGTCGACTGCGTCAAGGCGCTGGAAAACGACACTTTCACACCAGAGGAACTGAGCGAGATCGATCTTTACGCCCGCGAGGCCAACGTCAATCTCTGGGCCAAATCCGCCGAGCTCTGAATTGGCTCGAATGCATTGATTTGCCTCGATTTTGGGCAACTTCCAAACGCTTGCGGCGTCTTATACAAAAGTCGAAGAAGACGGCGCAAAACGGTCGCTGGACATGCATTATCGATTATGTATGGTGCACATGTGCCGCGGTGCGCAAAGCCTTCGCGGGCTTCAGCGTTGCCGGCAATAACGAGGAGGAAAGAGACCTTGCGACGTCCCGGACGGGGCGGACGAAGGCTCGACGGGCAGTGGCGCGGTCGATCCGTGCCGGACTGCTCGTGGCGGGAAACAGGGAGGAACCATGGATCGCCGTTCATTCATCAAACATGCGAGCATCGGCGGCCTGGGTGCGGCTGCTGCATCGGCGCTGGCTGCGCCGGCCATTGCGCAGACCAATCCGAAGGTCACCTGGCGCTTGACGTCGTCCTTCCCGAAATCGCTGGATACCATCTATGGCGGTGCGGAAGTTCTGTCGAAATACGTGTCCGAAGCCACCGACGGGAATTTCCAGATCCAGGTCTTCGCCGCCGGCGAAATCGTCCCGGGCCTGCAGGCAGCGGATGCGGCGGCTGCCGGCACCGTCGAGGCGTGCCACACGGTCGCCTATTATTACTGGGGTAAGGATCCGACCTGGGCACTCGGCGCAGCCGTGCCCTTCGCCCTCAATGCCCGCGGCATGAACGCCTGGCACTATCATGGCGGCGGCATCGACCTCTTCAACGAGTTTCTCGGAAGCCAGGGCCTCGTCGGCTACCCGGGGGGCAACACCGGCGTTCAGATGGGCGGCTGGTTCCGCAAGGAAATCAAGACCGTTGCCGATATGAAGGGCCTGAAGATGCGCGTCGGCGGTTTCGCCGGCAAGGTCATGGAACGGCTCGGAGTCGTCCCGCAGCAGCTCGCCGGCGGCGACATTTATCCGGCGCTCGAAAAAGGCACGATCGACGCGGCCGAATGGGTCGGTCCCTATGATGACGAGAAGCTCGGCTTCTACAAGGTCGCACCCTATTACTACTATCCCGGCTGGTGGGAAGGCGGCCCGACCGTGCATGCCATGTTCAACAAGGCAGCCTTCGACGGCCTGCCGAAGGCCTATCAGTCGCTCCTGCGGACGGCCTGCCAGGCGACCGACGCGAACATGCTGCAGAAATACGACTATCTCAACCCCTCCGCGATCAAGCGCCTCGTGGCGGCGGGGGCAAAGCTGAGCCCGTTCAGCCCGGAAATCCTGTCGGCCTGCTTCGACGAGTCCAACAAGGTCTACGCGGAAATGGAAGCGTCGAACGCGCCATTCAAAAAGATCTGGGAATCGATCAAAGCCTTCCGCGCCGAGTATTTCCTCAACGCACAGATTGCGGAATACAACTACGACACCTTCATGATGATTCAGCAGCGTAACGGTAAGATCTGAAACTGCGGACTGGATTGCAAAATGAAGACCCCCGGAGCGACGGTGCTTCGGGGTTCTTTTTTTGCTTATCACCTGACGAAATCGGTTCTCATCTTCGTTTCACCGAATCGATGACCGGTAGAATGCTTCAACAAATTGAACTTCCGTTCGCACATACTTTTCCATCCCGCTTTAAGGCCTGTTGAGATTCATCTGGTGTTTATGACGGCTGCTGCGAAATCGGTGATGGCGTTTCTCCTGGCCCTCATCTCTGTGCTTGTCACAGAGATCCAGCAGCGCCGCGTCTGCGGCGCGGGAAATGTTTTTTCAGGCCAAGGACTTGGCCTGGCTGGATCCCTGTGACGAGCACAGGGATGAGGAGATCAAACAAGCCGCCCCGGGGGTATCCCGAATCTCAACGGGCCTTAGTTGAACGACGGCGGTGCGCTGAGATCGGGGGCCGGATTGTTCTGTTGAGGCGCCGTACTCGGTTGGGCCGGCTGCTGGCCACCCCCGTCGAGCGGACTGCCACCCGGCAGCTGCAAGCCGCCGGGAAGGCCGAGGCCGCCGCCATTGTCGGGCAGGGTAAGACCGCCGCCGCCGGTGCCGAAGCCCGGGACCTCGATCTTGATCGTCGACGGATCGACCGCCGCGCCGCTGCCTTTATAGTGCAGGACCATCTGCGGGAACATGAGGGTCAGCGCAACCATGACGACCTGTATGCAGACGAAAGGCACGGCGCCCCAATAGATCTGTCCGGTCGTCACGGGCTGCATCATCTTGCCGGTTACCCTGTCCAGATAGGGCACCCTGGCTGCCACGGAACGCAGATAGAAGAGCGCGAAGCCGAAGGGCGGATGCATGAAGCTCGTCTGCATGTTGATGCCGAGCAGCACGCCGAACCAGATCAGATCGATGCCCAGCTTGTCGGCCGCCGGCGCGAGCAGGGGGACGATGATGAAGGCGAGCTCGAAGAAATCGAGGAAGAAGGCCAGGAAGAAGACGAGCACGTTGACGGCGATCAGGAAGCCGATTTCGCCGCCCGGCAAGGCCGTCAGCAGATGCTCCACCCAGAGATGCCCGTTGACGCCGTAGAAGGTGAGCGAAAAGACGCGGGCGCCGATCAGGATGAACAGAACGAAGGCGGAGAGCCGCGTCGTGGAGGCGAGTGCGGCGCGGACCACTTCCATGTTGAGGCGGCCCTTGCCGGCCGCCATGACGAGCGCGCCGACGGCTCCCATGGCGCCGCCTTCGGTGGGTGTGGCGATGCCCAGGAAAATCGTCCCGAGAACGAGGAAAATCAGGGCCAGTGGCGGGATCAGAACGATGATCACCTGTTGCGCCAGCCGCGAAAGCGCGTTGATCTTGAGCGTCCTGTCGGCGAGGGCGGCCAGGTAGATGAATATGATGCCCACCGTCGCGCCGAGGATGTCCGCGTTTTCGCCCTGCGTCGGCGAGAGATAGACGTGGGCCGCATAGGCGATCGCGCAGGCGACCAGGAGCGCGATCGCAAGCGAGGTGACGCCGGACCCGAGCGTGCGCGCTTCCAGAGGCAGCGCCGGCATGGAGTGCCGCTTCACGAAGGTCATCAGCAGGATGTAGCCCATATAGAGCCCGGTCAGAACGAGGCCGGGGATGAGGGCGCCGGCATACATGTCGCCGACCGAGCGGCCGAGCTGGTCGGCAAGAACGATCAACACCAGCGACGGCGGGATGATCTGCGCAAGCGTGCCGGAGGCGGCGATGACGCCGGAGGCAATGCGCCGGTCGTAGCCGTAGCGCAGCATGATCGGCAGCGAGATCAGGCCCATCGCGATGACGGAAGCCGCGACGACGCCGGTGGTCGCCGCAAGCAGCGCGCCGACGAAGATGACCGCGTAGGCAAGTCCCCCGCGCACGGGACCGAAGAGCTGGCCGATCGTGTCAAGAAGGTCCTCGGCCATGCCCGACCGTTCGAGCACTATGCCCATGAAGGTGAAGAAGGGGATGGCGAGAAGCGTGTCGTTCGACATGACCCCCCAGAACCGTTCCGGCAGTGCGTTCAGCAGTGGCCAGGAAAGATTGATGGAGTCGGACAAAGGCGCGAGTTCGACGCCGATGATGAAGAACAGGAGACCGTTGGCGGCGAGCGAAAAGGCGACCGGGTATCCGAGCAGAAGGAATACGATCAGCGACACGAACATGATCGGCGCCAGGTTTTCAGCGACGAACTCGATCATGAACGGGCCTCCGGCGCAACGGCGTCATCGAGCGGTGCATGGGCTGGGACGTAAGGCGTCGGATCATCCATGTTCCCGGTCATGATGGCGATTTTTTTGATGATTTCCGAAACGCCCTGCAGCGCGAGAAGCACGAAGCCGATCAGCAGGATCGCTTTCGCCGGCCATATGATGAGCCCCCCGGCGCTCGAGGAAAGCTCGCCCGAGACATAGGACATCCGTACGTAGGGTACGAGGTAATAGAGCATGAGAACCACGAAGGGCATCAGGAAGAAGACGTGCCCGAAGAGGTCGATCCAGTGCTGCACGCGGCGCGAGAACATTCCGTAGACGACGTCGATGCGGATGTGCTCGTTCTGGCTCAGCGTGTAGGCGGCAGCGAACATGAAGGCCGCGCCGAAGAGATACCACTGCGCCTCCAGCCATGCATTGGACGACATGTTGAACATTTTTCGGATGACGGCGTTGCCGGCGCTCACGAGCACGGCCACCAGAATAAGCCAAGAGACCGCCTTGCCGATCCTTTCGGTAATGGCGTCGATCAATCGGCTGAAGCCGAGTAACGGTTTCATCGAGTTCCTCCCCGCAATGGTTTTTGTTTTTTTGCCAAGCACAGGCAGAGTGCCCATTTCAAGCCTGCTTTCAAGTGCGACGGCCGATTTTCCGGGATAGGGGCGGGGTCTCAGACGAAAGTCGAATACAGTCCGCCGGCGAATGATCAAAACTTAGGCACGCGAGCGCGATTCCCGCCGATGTTCCGCCGCAGCTTTCGTGGAAAATAAAGCCCGTGCAGGGGATTTCACGCGATTCGAGAGGTGGCAACCTGCCAGGATCGCCGGTGTGGGAGCGCCTGCGTGAAAGGTCTTGAAAAGACGGTGAGCATGGGGCTGGATGCGGCACCGCGAAGAGGGAGATGCAAGAGATGACCGCGACGATCCGGAACCCGATCCTGCCCGGTTTCAATCCGGACCCATCCATCTGTCGGGTCGGCGAAGACTATTACATCGCGACCTCGACATTCGAATGGTACCCCGGTGTACAGATTCACCATTCGCGCGATCTCGTGAACTGGCGGCTCGTGCGCCGCCCGCTCGAGCGCGCAAGTCAGCTCGACATGCGCGGCAATCCCGACAGTTGCGGCGTATGGGCTCCGTGCCTCTCCTATTGCGACGGGCTGTTCTGGCTCGTCTACACCGACGTCAAACGCCTGGACGGCAACTTCAAGGATGCCCACAACTACATCGTGACGGCGGAAGCGGTGGAGGCCACCTGGTCCGATCCGGTCTATGTCAATTCGTCGGGCTTCGATCCGTCGCTGTTCCATGACGACGATGGCCGCAAATGGTTTCTCAACATGCAATGGAACCACCGCTCGGAAAGCTTCGCCGGCTCGCCCAAGAGCCCCGCTTTCGACGGTATCCTGCTGCAGGAATGGGACGAGCGGACCCGCAAGCTCGTGGGCCCGGTGAAGAACATCTTCGCCGGCAGTCCGCTCGGCCTTGTCGAAGGGCCGCATCTCTTCAAACGCGACGGTTGGTATTACCTGACGGTCGCCGAGGGTGGAACAGGTTACGACCACGCCGTGGGCATGGCGCGGTCCCGCACGATCGACGGACCTTACGAGATGCACCCGAATGTTCATCTCATCACCTCCAAGGATCACCCGGAGGCAGCTCTGCAACGGGCGGGGCACGGGCAATATATCGAGACGCCGAACGGCCAGGCCTATCATACGCATCTTTGCGGCCGGCCGCTGCCGCCGCAGCGACGCTGCACGCTCGGGCGCGAGACTGCGTTGCAGAAATGCGTCTGGCGGGAGGACGGTTGGCTCTATCTCGAAAATGGCGGGCCGGTTCCCGAGGTGACCGTGCCCGCGCCGGGAGCCGCGGGAACAGTCGCTGAGCGGGTCCTCTTTGAAACGGACTTCGACGAGCAGGTGCTTCCGCCGGAGTTCCAGTGGCTGCGCACTCCGGTACCGGAGCGGATCTTCTCGTTAGCCGCCCGGACCGGGCATCTCCGGCTCTTCGGCCGCGAGAGCATCGGAAGTTGGTTCGAGCAGGCGCTGGTGGCGCGGCGGCAGGAACACCATTCCTTCCGCGCAGAAGCCGTCGTCGATTTCGCTCCCGATACCTATCAGCAGGTCGCGGGACTGACCCATTACTATAACCGGCACAAGTTCCATGCCCTCGGTGTCACACGGCACGAAACCCTCGGACGCGTCCTCACCATACTCTCCTGTCCGGGCGATTTTCCGAACGGGCGGTTGGCCTATCCGGTCGGCAGCGGTTTCGCCGTACCGGACGGTCCAGTTCAACTCTCCATGGAGGTCAGAGACAACGATCTCCAGTTCTTCTGGCGGGGAGCGGCCCAGGCAGAGTGGCTGACCATCGGGCCGGTGCTCGACGCCGGCGTGATTTCGGACGAAGGCGGGCGCGGCGAGCACGGTTCCTTCACGGGGGCGTTCGCCGGCATTTTCGCTTTCGACATCTCGGGTTGCGCGACGCCTGCCGACTTCGACCGGTTCCGCTACCAGGCGCTCAGCGTTTGAAATGCCGTACGCTTATGAGAGAACTCTTATAAGTATCGGTAATCATTACTTATTTGTAATGTCAGGCTTCATATTCGGTTCAGGAAGGGAGGCTTAGTTTCGGGGGGTAATAACGAAAGGGAAACCCCATGAAACGCCTTCTGATCGCGCTCGTCGCAAGCTCATTCCTCGCCACTCCGATGGCGCTTGCTCAGCCGGCCGGCTCCTTCGAGCTTGCGCAGGCGCATGATCGCAATCGCCACAGGCACGTCGATCGACATGTCGAGAAACGCGTCGACCGACACGTCGAGAAGCATGTCGAAAAGCGCGTGATCATCAAGAAGCACCGCTGGGCGCGCGGCCACAGGCTGAGCCCGTCCGAGCGGCGCCACATGGCCTATGTCCGTGACTACCGCCGCTACAAGCTGCGGCCGCCGCCGCGGGGCCAGCAATGGGTGCGTGTCGACAATGACTTTCTGCTGATCAGCCTCGCAACGGGCGTGATCGCAGGCCTTGCATCGGCTTATTGACTTTACGTGTTCCTTTTGAAGGACTCCGATTTCTCCCTCATCCCTGTGCTTGTCACAGGGATCCAGTAGCGCCGCGTCTGTGGCGCGGGAGAGTCTTCTCGGCCCAGGGACCTGGGCCGACTGGATTCCCGTGACAAGCACAGGAATGACGGATACAGGAATGACGGGCTCGTTACATCTTCCATGTCAGTCTAGCTCGCCGAAGAAAGGCATTCCTTCAGCGAATCGCCGATGTTTTCCATCATCTGGAAGTAGAGATCCGGTCCAGCCTCGAGGGTGCCGGCTTCCGGATCGAGCATGCCGGATTTCGCCGGCGTGCCTTCTATGACGACGCTGACGAGCTTCGGCTCGAACTGCGGCTCGGCGAAGACGCAGGTCGCGCCCAATTCCTTGATCTTCGCGCGAATCTCGGAGAGCCGCTCGGCGCCGGGCAGCACCTCCGGGCTGACGGTGATCGAGCCGGCGACGCGCATCTGGTAGCGGTTTTCGAAATACTGATAGGCATCGTGGAAGACGACGAAAGGCTTGTCCTTGACGGCAGCCACCGTCTCGGCGAGGCTCTTGTCGAGAGCGTCGATCCGCGCGTTGAACTTCTCCAGATTTGCCTTGTAGGCGGCGGCGTTGGCCGGATCGGCCGCGGCCAAAGTCTTCTCGATCTCGGTCGCCATGTCCTTGGCGTTCATCGGATCAAGCCACATATGCATGTCGAACTCGCCTTCGGCATGATCGTGATGGTCATGCTTATCGGCGTGCTCGGCACCGTCCGCTTCGCCGGCATGGGCATCGCCGTGACCCTCGTGCCCCTCATGGCCCGCTTCCTCGCCGTGGCCCTCTTCACCGTGATCGTGCCCCTCGAAGGCGCCGCCCTCGCGGAACTTCAGCTTCGCGAGCCCGGGAGCCTCGCCGAGTTCGACCACCTGGGCTCCTGTGCCGAGCGTATCAAGCGGCTTGTCGAGGAACGCCTCGAGGCCGGGTCCGACCCAGAACACGACCTTTGCCGCCTGCAGTGCCGCGGCGTTCGAAGGCTTCATGGTGTAGGTATGAGGGGAGGCGCCGCCCTCGACGATGAGCGAGGGCTCGCCGACGCCCTGCATGATCGAGGCGACCAGCGAATGGACCGGCTTGATCGAAACGACCACATTGGGCGCCTCCGCAAATACGGGGGAGGCCAGGAGAAGCGTCGAGGCGAACAGGAGGGCAGTCGTCGATTTCATCGTTTTCTCCGAATTGTCCGGTGGCTGCAGCCGCTTTTACGGCCGGACATTGCTTGTAACGGCGTTGTTATGTTATTACATCAATTGCGTTATGCTATAACGTGTGCGATAGCCAGTGGCAACCACCAGCCGGAACTTTTTGATGTTGAACTTCCGATCACCAGAAACGATGCCCTTGGTCAGCCTCGCCAATGCCGGGGTGCGGCGAAACGGCAGGTGGCTCGTGCGCGGTGTCGATTTTTCGATCAGCCGCGGCGAGATCGTCACCCTCATAGGGCCGAACGGATCGGGAAAGTCGACGACGGCGAAAACGGCGATCGGGGTTCTCAAGCCGGATGAGGGACACGTCGAACGGCTAGCAGGGCTGAAGGTCGGCTATGTGCCGCAGAAGCTTGCGGTCGACTGGACGCTGCCTTTGACGGTGGAGCGGCTGATGACGCTGACGGGCCCGCTTAAAGGTCGGGAAATCGAGGAGTCGCTCGCAGCGACGGGCATGCTGCACATGGCGAAGGCCGAGGTACAGCACCTTTCGGGTGGCGAGTTCCAGCGGGCGCTGCTTGCCCGCGCTATCGCCCGCAAACCCGACCTGCTGGTCCTGGACGAGCCGGTGCAGGGGGTCGATTTTTCCGGGGAGATAGCCCTTTACGAGTTGATCAAGCAGATCCGCAACCGCACCGGCTGCGGTATCCTGCTCATTTCCCACGATCTCCATATCGTCATGGCGGAAACCGATACGGTCGTCTGCCTCAACGGCCATGTCTGCTGTCGCGGAACGCCGCAGGTGGTGAGCCAGAGTCCGGAATATCTCAAACTCTTCGGCCGCCGGGCCGCCGGCGCGCTTGCGGTCTACAGTCATCACCACGACCACACGCACCTCCCCGACGGGCGGGTGCTGCATGCGGACGGCAGCATCACCGAAAGCTGCTTCCCGGGCGACGGCCATCATCATCACGAAGAGGCCGACAACATTCATGACCACGATCCGGACTGCGGCTGCGGCCATCACGCGCGGCTCCAGGGTTACGACGGGACGGAGAAGCGCGATGCTTGACGATTTCTTCATTCGCGCGCTCGTCGCCGGAATTGGCATCGCCATGGTCGCCGGGCCGCTCGGTTGCTTCGTCATCTGGCGGCGCATGGCCTATTTCGGCGATACGATGGCGCATTCGGCGCTGCTCGGGGTGGCGCTCTCGCTGCTCATGGACCTCAACCTCATGGTAAGCGTGTTTATCGTCGCCTCGGTCGTCTCGGTGCTGCTTCTCTTCCTGCAGAAGCGCGGCGCGCTCTCGACCGACGCGCTGCTCGGCATCCTCTCGCACTCGGCGCTGTCGATCGGCCTCGTCATCGTCGCCTTCATGACCTGGGTCCGGATCGACCTCGTCGGCTTCCTCTTCGGCGACATCCTCGCGGTTTCCCGCGCCGATATCGACATCGTGTGGGGCGGTGGCATTCTGGTGATCTTCGCGCTCGTCTATCTATGGCGGCCGTTGCTCGCATCGACCGTCAATCCGGAGTTGGCCGAAGCGGAAGGCCTCAATCCCGAAAGGGCGCGGTTCTTTTTCATGCTGCTGATGGCTCTGGTGATTGCGATCGCCATGAAGATCGTCGGCATCCTGCTGATCACCTCGCTGCTGATCATACCGGCGGCGACCGCCCGTCGCTTCGCCTCGTCTCCGGAAGTCATGGCTGTCTGCGCCTCGCTCATCGGCGTGGTCGCCGTTGCCGGCGGGCTTTTCGGCTCGCTTCACTGGGATACGCCGTCGGGACCGTCTATCGTGGTTGCGGCGCTGGTCCTTTTCGTGCTGAGTCTGCTGCCGGTCGGCCGCCGGATCGAGAGCGCCCCGCATACTTCGCATGGAGGACATCACTGATGGTTACGCCCCAACTGACCAAGAACCAGTCGCTGGTGATGGGGGCGCTTGCCCATTCGGACGGTCCGATGAGCGCTTACACCATTCTCGACAAGCTGCGCGACAATGGCTTTCGCGCACCGCTGCAGGTCTATCGCGCACTCGACAAGCTGCTCGAATACGGGCTGGTTCATCGGCTGGAGAGCCTCAACGCCTTCGTGGCCTGCAGCTGCCCGCATGAACACGAGCACGACCACGGCGTCACGGCCTTCACCATCTGCGAAGGCTGCGGCCAGGTGACCGAGTTTCATGACGAGGTGATCGAGGATCGGCTTTCCACGCTCGTGCGGGCGCAGGAGTTCAAGACCGAGAAGACGACGATCGAGATCCGCGGACACTGCAAGAGCTGCGCGTAAGGCCGCGTATCAATCCAGCAGCGTAAACTGGGCGGCGTAACGCTGCCAATTCTTCACATAATGTTCGGCCGAACGCTTCAATCCCTCGACTGCGGCGTCGTCGAGTGTCCGCACCATCTTGGCCGGAGCGCCGACGATGAGTGAATTGTCGGGGAATTCCTTCCCCTCGGTCACCAGCGCATTGGCGCCGACGAGGCAATTGCGGCCGATCTTCGCGCCATTCAATATCGTCGCTCCCATGCCGATCAGCGAATTGTCGCCGATGGTGCAGCCGTGAACGATCGCCCGGTGACCGATGGTGCAGCCTTCGCCTATAGAAACCGGGTGACCGGGATCGACATGGATGATGACGGCCTCCTGGATGTTCGTGCGCGCGCCGATGCGGATCGGCTCGTTGTCGCCGCGCAGCATCGCGCCGAACCAGATGCCGACGTCCTCGCCGAGCTCAACCTGCCCGATGATATTGGCGTCCGGCGCCACCCAATAGCTGCCTTCGGTCGGCGTCTGCGGTCTGAGCGGTCCTAGAGCGTAAAGCGGCATGGCGGCTGCGTCCTTTAATCGAAGGCGGTGACTTTCGCTCTTCCTGTTTCTCAAACGATATTGACGGAGATCGCGCCGATCCCGTCGATGCCGCAGGCGACGACATCGCCTTGCGTGACGGGACCCACACCTGATGGCGTCCCGGTCATGATGATATCGCCCGGTGCGAGAGTGAAGAGGCGGGACAGTTCGGCGATGATTTCGGGCACCTTCCAGATCATTTGATCAAGATCGCCCTGCTGGCGCAGTTCGCCATTGACCTTGAGCCATATGTTGCCGCTTGCGGGATGACCGATCGCGGTGACGGGGACGATCGCGGAGACCGGAGCGGAATGCTCGAACGCCTTGGCGGCCGTCCACGGCTTGCCGGCCTTCTTCGCTTCCGCCTGCAGGTCCCGGCGGGTGAAGTCGATGCCGACGCCATAACCGAAGATGTGATCTGCCGCTTCCGAGACGGGAATGTCCGCTCCGCCGGTGCGCATCGCGACGACCAGTTCAACCTCGTGGTGAACGTCGGAAGAGCGCGTCGGATAGGGGAAATTCTCGCCCGGCGGCAGAAGATTGTCGGCGTTCTTCTGAAAGAAGAAGGGTGCCTCCCGGTCCGGGTCGTGACCCATCTCGCGGGCGTGGGCCGCATAGTTGCGGCCGACACAATAGACCCGGCGCACCGGAAACCCGACGGAACTGCCGGAGATCGGCAGCAGGATGAGCGGCGGGGGTGTCAGGGCTGTCTGCATGATCGTCCGGCTCCATCATTCGGTCTCGGTCTGGCCCGAGCGGTTCGTTCGCAGAATCGACGCACCGGCACCGCCCGGTAAGTCAGGGCGACGCCGAAGCGAATCTGGAGAGAAGGACGTTAGCAGCCGGACGGGCTGCTGCAATAGGCAGAGCATGAGGATGATGCCGGAGCCGCGCTCTCGGGCTCAGGCGCAGCGCGCATAGGCCTCGAGTTGGTCACGCGTGAGGAAGCGCCCGTCGGACCGCGAGTTTAGCTCCGGATGGCTGTATTCGAGGCTCGGTACCTGGGGAAGCTCAAGGGCCTGGCGTACGGTCATGATGCCGATTTCCTTCCGGCCGCTTTCGCGCTTCATGCTGACTTCGACGATACGATAGAGATTACGCTCTCTCATCATAGCTCTCCCGTATTATTTTCTTATGTCCCTCTTTTGATGGGACCTTAAACATTCGATATTGGTTTTTGTGAGACGGACTAAAATATAACCCCGCAAGATGAAGCCTTCACGACAGAAATCGGGCGGTTTGGCGAAGATTTCCGACTTATTTCGAGGCTGGACCGCGCGATTGCGAAGGTCGCATTCCCATATTCGCGGATTAAATCTCGGGATCGGTTATATTAGCGGTTTCTTTGTTTTTCAAGCGGTCCGACTGGGGTGCAGGCGAGTATTGCGCCGCACAAGAATTGTATTACGAATACATAGGCCCCGACTGGGAGGCGCCGAGCAATGATCCGCGCAGGAGGCGGAGGATCACGCCATTCGCCATTCGCCATCGTCACCGGCAGCCGCAAACGCAAAGGATCGATCACGTGTCGCGGTCGGTTGCTCGGGCTATCGTGAGCTAGTGCGCTTTAAGGCGCGCCTCCTCAGCTGCGGAAAGAAAGAGTCTGCGTGCTTCCTCGCAGGTACGGCGCCCGTCGATCGCGGCGCGGCACGCGCTGCGCGCGGCGACGTAATAGGGGCCGCGATAAGGCCAATGGTCCGCGAGGCACCGGAGCGCATCGGACGGTCCCTTGACCATGCGCACGTCACCCCCGGTCATTCCAAGCTCGATGGGATTGCTCCACAAGACCTGCATGCTTCTCCTCCTGGATCGCAGCGACGCGGCAATGGTGCCCCGCGTCGTGGGTATGTTCGGTTCCTATCGGGCGACAAGCGACGGACACCGGCTTCGACTGCCGCTTTCCCGCTCCCGGGATCATGTACAAGAACGCTGCCGGGTCAGCCCCGGTTCCCTGCCGCGAAAGGCCGGAGACCGAGCCAAGCGTTTCAATGTAGCTCAGGGATTCCGGTTTGTCCGCAATTTTGCTGAAACACAATTTTGCTTCTGTCCGCCGCCGCTGCGGCCGACCGGATATCTTCGCCGGAAGGGGCGCTAGCTCATCGCCGAACAAGCCCTTATCTGGAGTTGTCCTTTCCTTCGCCACCCGTATTGCGCTGCATCCCCTTAAATGGCGGGGTTTCAAGCACTTGGCCCCCATTCTATACCTTTTCTGCTGTTGGAGGGCTGGAATGGTGACGGTTGCAGAGATCCGTTTGACTTGGTTGCCGCTGCAGAATGGGACTTTCTGCGCGATGCTTGGCATACATGAAGTCGCCTTTGTCATGAAACGGCAGGCCATGAGCGATTGGGCCTGGCGTATCTCCCATTGCAACGGTACCGGTGAAACAGGCTTCCGCTACGCGCCGACGCTCGAGGGCGCCAAGGCGGAGGTCCTTGCCGGCATTCAGGAGTGGTTCCGTCAGGCGGGGTTTCAATGAGCTTCAACCGCCTCTGCCTGTGGCAGTAGAGCGGGATGAGGAGAAAAGTGTGCTGTTTTCCGCCCGCATCCCGCTCTAACTTCCTAGAGTCGATCACGTTCATGATGTCAGGTCGACCCGACCTGAAATCATCGTGATCCAGCGACTATTGGTGCTGTGTCAGTCGCTCGAAGTGGAAGCCGGGGTTTCTCCACCGCCTGAGCCGGTATCCTGACCGCCGCCGGAGCCGCTGTCCTGACCGCCGCCGGAGCCTTCGCCACCGCCGGAGCCGCTATCCTGGCCGCCGCCGGAGCCAGTGTCCTGACCGCCGCCGGAGCCTTCGCCGCCGCCGGAGCCGGTGTCCTGACCGCCGCCAGAGCCGGTATCCTGACCGCCACCTGAGCCGCTGTCTTGACCGCCGCCGGAGCCTTCGCCGCCGCCGGAGCCGCTATCCTGGCCACCACCGGAGCCGGTGTCCTGACCGCCGCCAGAGCCGGTATCCTGGCCGCCACCAGAGCCGGTATCCTGGCCGCCGCCGGAGCCTTCGCCCCCGGAGCCGCTATCCTGGCCACCACCGGAGCCAGTGTCCTGACCGCCGCCAGAGCCGGTATCCTGACCGCCACCAGAGCCGGTATCCTGGCCGCCGCCGGAGCCTTCGCCGCCGCCGGAGCCGCTATCCTGACCGCCGCTGGAACCGGTATCCTGGCCGCCACCTGAGCCAGTCTCCTGACTTCCGCCTGGCGCGCTGCCGGCGTCGGCAACGACAAGGACGTCACCATGAGGACCGGCGAGCGCTGTACTCTGACGCAGGCCGTCATCGAACGACGCTAGTGAGGCAAATGGCGTGGCAACGACATAGGCGAGACCAAGCAATGAGCCGATGATAGTTTTTCCTGTTCTACGCATAGTCCTGCTTCCTTCCCTAAAGTTTAGGACATGTTTCGAACCTCAGCCTCCAGCGCGGCGCAGGATGGCACAGAAAGTGCTGGCTTACGCAAGAATATTATAACTGACTGATCTGCAACAGAATATCCAGTTGCAGGCGCCGAGAGCTGCCCGATTTTGGCCACAAGATACAATCGACAGTATTAATTGCGAAGGAACAATACATCCAATAATCTGGTTCTGATCTGTTTCATCTATCGGTTATATTAACGATCTCTCTTTCACTCGACGATTGTGCACGTGATTTGCTACAAGCCTCGGACCGCTGCCGCATGTAGCAATGGCAACGCAAAACGGGTTAAAAGGGATCAAACGAGAGCTGACGAGACATGATGGAATCGGTGCAAACTGACGGGAAGAGGGGAGAAAACAGGTACTTCAAGGCGCCTGTCTTTGCCGTGGCGCCTATGATCGACTGGACCGATCGTCATTATCGGTTCTTCGCGCGCCAGCTCTCGAGCCATGCTCTGCTCTATACGGAAATGATCGTCGCGGATGCGATCCTGCGAGGCGACCGGGAAAAGCTGCTCGGCCACGACGCCTCGGAACATCCGGTCGCCCTGCAGCTCGGCGGCAGCGATCCGGCGAAGATGGCGGAGGCGGCGCGGATCGCCGAAGGCTTCGGCTACGACGAGATCAACATGAATGTCGGCTGCCCATCAGACCGGGTGCAGTCCGGCACCTTCGGCGCTTGCCTGATGCAGGAGCCGGCGTTGGTCGCCGACTGCATCGCGGCGATGAAGGCGGCGGTCAAGATTCCCGTCACGGTCAAATGTCGCATCGGCGTCGACGATCAGGATCCGGAAGTAGCACTTCGCGACCTCGTCCAGCGTGTCAAGGATGCCGGAACGGATGCCGTCTGGGTGCATGCCCGCAAGGCATGGCTCAAAGGGCTGAGCCCGAGAGAGAATCGCGAGATTCCGCCGCTCGATTATGGCCTCGTACACCGGCTCAAGGCGGAAAATGCGAATCTTTTCATCGGTCTCAATGGGGGTCTTCAAAGGCTGGATCAGGCGCTATCCCACCTCGATCCGCTGTCGCTGCCGACGGGAGGAACCACCGGGACTGCGGCAGAGCCGGCGTGCGGTGCTCCTCTCGACGGCGTGATGCTCGGTCGTGCGGCCTATCACGACAGCGGCCTGCTGACGGCCGCCGACGGCTATTTCGTCCACCCGCTGACGGGGGCCGAGCCCATGCCGGTCGATCGCGACGGCTTTTCCGATCATGACCATAAACTGTCGCTGGATTTCTGGTCCGGGATCCGTGACGCCATGGCGGACTATGCCGCCGCGCATATCGAGAATGGCGGCCGGCTGATCCACGTCACGCGGCACATGGTCGGGCTCTTTCAGGGCTGGCCCGGCGCGCGGCGCTATCGTCAGATACTCTCTACCGAGGCCACCCGCAAGGACGCCGGTCCGCAAGTGATCCATGCTGCCTTCGACGCGGTGTTCGAGGCGGTAACGGCAAGGCAGGCGGCAGAGTAGCTCGACTGCGGCGCGAGTCTCCGCCGCCGGCGAGGGGAAGGTGGGCGGCAGGCCGGATGGGGCGCTCTCCAACGAAAAACGGCGCCTCTTGCGAAGCGCCGCTCTTCAAGCTTTGTCGAACGCCAGGCTTAGAGAGCCTGGAGGTTGACGGCCTTCGGGCCCTTGCCCATGCGATCCGGCTCCGTGTCGAAGCTGACCTCCTGGCCATCGTTCAATGTGGTGAGGCCTGCGGCCTGGACAGCGGTGATGTGGACGAAAACGTCCTTCGAACCGCCTTCCGGCGTGATGAAACCAAAACCCTTGTCCTGGTTGAAGAATTTGACGATGCCTTTGGTGGCCATGGAAGAAGTCCTTTTCCTTCAGTCTGTCTTTGCCGCAACCCTGCGCTTCAATATCACGCATCGGTTGCTTTAGGTAGTGTGTCCGCGCCCCCGGGAGGAAGCGAACGTGTCGTCTTCAGCGAAATGCGCTGAAAGGCGTCGAGTGGTCACGATATCGGGGAAAAGACGTCTACGATGCCGCTTGCGGCAGTCCCGGCGTCAAGCCAGGCTCAAAGCGAAAGTCCAGTCTCCGGGATTGAAAACGCCCGAACAGAGATAGGATTGGCAGTATTCCGCGAAAAAGGCAAGGGGGAGTTCTTGCGATCTCGCACCTGCGGCGATGCCTGATGCCGAAGCGCCCGCCTGACCTCACATTGCCCTGTGCCGCAGGGCGAATGCCTTGGTTTGCCTCGTTTCGACCACATTTTCGTCGCGGCACTAGATCACGATGTTTTTAGGTCGGGTCGACCTAAAAACATGAACGTGATCGATACCAATAGTTTAAGCGGGATGCGGGCGGAAAATCGCACACACTTTTCCTCATCCCGCTCTAAGGTCTGTTGAGATTGATCCTAGGAAACCTATCGGAGGACTGCAATCTCTCCTCCTCCTCATCTCTGTGCTCGTCCCAGAGATGAGAGCAGCGCCGCGTCTGCGGCGCGGGAAGCGTTCTTTCAGCCCAAGGACTTGGTCTGGCTGGATCCCTGTGACGAGCACAGGGATGAGGAGATCGAACAAGCCGTGGCAGGTATCCCCAATCTCAACAGGCCTTAGGTTGACCTGCGCTCTCCCTACGGGCCTCGCGGGCTTGCTGCTGCCGCGGCGAACCGGTAGGTCTATACCGGAGACGAATATGCGAGTTGACGATGAGCAGGTGGCCGGCGTGATCGATCCCTATGCCCTCCTTGGAATTGAGCGCGACGCCGACGAACGGGCGGTCCGGACGGCCTACCGTCGGGCGGTGAAGACCGCGCATCCCGACCGCGGCGGTGATGCCGAGCAGTTCGGCAAGCTGCAGGCGGCCTACGACCTCCTGAAGGACCCGGTGCGCCGCAAAGTCTACGATGACACCGGCTACGATCCGCAACTCGCCGACCCGAAAGACCTGAAGGGCCTGATGATGCTGGAGACGCTCGTCAACGATTTCATTCTCGACGAGCGCGAGCCCGGCAGTTTCGATCCGGTCGCGGCGATGCGGCGCAAGCTCTCCGACGACATCGTCAAGAACCGCTTCCACATTTTGGAACTGGAACGCCACCGCTCCCGCGTGCGCAAGCATCTCGACCGCCTCGGCCGGCGGCCCGAGACAGACGTGCTCGGCTCCATGCTGCGCGCCCGCAGCCAGTCGATCGCCGAGGCGATCAGGAATGCCGAAGCCCAGATCGAGGCGATCGAGCAGGCCTACACCATGCTCGAGGGATATTCCTACGAATTGGAAGCGGTGGAGGCGAAGGCGCGCGCGGCGGAGTAGAGCAGGTGGCGCCTGTCCATGCCAAGGTACCGCTCGTTGGAGCACTTCCACTGTGAAATAGGTTTCCGTCCGGCCGGGGTTACCTTCAGAGCTGGATGCTCGCCGGCAACGCACCCGGATCTGCACGCATGTAGTGCGCGTGGTCAGGGCGCGGACGTCGTGCCGGCTATGAAAAGCCGGCACGACGTCCTGGTCATTTGCGGTCGAGCGCTCTTGCAACCAATCCTTCAGTGGCCCGACTTCCCGCCATCGCGGTGATCGTGACCTGGTTAATCCTGATTACCTTTGAGGCCGCCATCTTGGCTGCCTTTGCCGTTGTCCTGGTTGCCGTTGTCCTGGCTGCCCTTGCCGTTATCCTGGCTGCCCTTGCCATTGTCCTGGCTGCCCTTGCCGTTGTCCTGGTTGCCCTTGCCATGGTCTTGGTTACCCTTGCCGGTGTCTTGGCCACCGCCACCGCCGGGATCGCCGCCGCCGCCGCCGCCGCCACCGCCGCCGCCGCCACCGCCGCCGCCACCGCCACCGCCGCCGGGATTACCACCGCCGCCGTCATCGCCGTTCAGGTTGCGAGGACCGCTGTCGGTGGAGGTCGTGGAAAACGAATTTCCGATGGCCGCCGTGGAGAGGGGCGGGCATTGCTCTATTTGCCCGGCCGTGAGGATATCCGCTCTGTTCTGAGCCATGCAGCATGCTTCGTAATTGGCGTCCGTCAGAGGGCTGCACTGCTCAGCCACGAGCATGGGGCCCGTAAGGTTCTGGGCGTGCGCGGGAATCGTTGTCGAAGTTGAAAAACCGACCATCAGAGCCAGGCCGGTGCTCGTAAGAAATACATCCAGGGTTTTCATGTTTTTCTCCCTAAATTAGTGTCAACTTAAATTCGAACCGGGAGAGAAATGTTCCATAAAAATTTATGGGTTTGAGTGGTATGTCGGGCTAATCATTTCGGATTACCACTAAAAAAAGGGGGTAGTTAGCGTATCCTTGGACGCGTTCTTACGGCCGCCTCTTGCAGCGACCCTCTCGAGCAATTCGACGGTCCGGAAAGGCCCAGCGCCGGGTGGAGCCGGTTGCGACTGCGGCGGCAGCGAGTGCTTCGTGATCGGTAAGCGGCTCAGCAGATCGTCGGATTCTGATACGACCGGCTCACCGTCCCGGACGCCCTGTCTTGCCCTTTGTCCGGCTCTTGCGCCGCTTTTCCTCCGCCGGATCCTCGTAGGACCCCACGCCCGGCTTGGCGCGGGTGAGGGTCGGCTTCTCCGGTGCCTGTCCCGGTACCGGCTTCTCCGTGCGGCCGACGGTCATTTCGTCCAGGGTGTTTTTCCTGAATAGCGACTGCCCCTCATCTGCCTTTCGGGCACCTTCTTCTCGGCCGCGGGAAGAAGGGATCGCCACGTCGCGGCCCATTTCATCGAGTTCGGGTTTGCGGAAGAGGGGACGTTCGGTGTCGGTCCCCGGTCCCATATTGTCGAGCGAGGGCTTTTGGAAGTAGGACTGTGTCTTTCCCTCCCCATCGCTTTTCGCCTCCCCAACACTCCCCACAAGGGGGAGGGAGTCCGTTGTGCCGGGCACCCCCTTGCTGGCTCGCTTGCTGCTCTCCTGCGATTTCGCTTCCTCTCGCGCCATCGGATCGTCCAGCACTGCCAGTTCGGCCGCCTTGAGGCGCTTGATCTCGTCGCGCAGGCGTGCGGCCTTTTCGAAGTCGAGGTCCGCGGCGGCGTCGCGCATCTGTTTTTCGAGTGCGTTGAGGTGCGCCTGGAGATTGTTGCCGACGAGGTGGCCGCCATCGGCAAAGCCCTTGCCGGCGACGCCGGAAATATCGGCGCGGACATGGTCGCGTTCGTAGACCGAATCGAGGATGTCGGAGATCTTCGCCTTGACCGATTCGGGCGTGATGCCGTGCTCGGCATTGTAGGCCATCTGTTTCTCGCGGCGGCGGCTGGTCTCCTCCATCGCCCGCTGCATCGAGCCGGTGATCGTGTCGGCATAGAGGATGACCTTGCCGTCGACGTTACGGGCGGCGCGGCCGATCGTCTGGATGAGCGACGTTTCCGAGCGCAGGAAGCCTTCCTTGTCGGCGTCGAGAATGGCGACGAAGCCGCATTCGGGAATATCGAGACCCTCGCGCAGGAGGTTGATGCCGACCAGCACGTCGAAGGCGCCGAGGCGCAGGTCGCGGATGATCTCGATGCGCTCCAGCGTGTCGATGTCGGAATGCATGTAGCGCACCCGCACGCCCTGTTCGTGCAGATATTCGGTCAGGTCCTCGGCCATGCGCTTGGTGAGCACGGTGACGAGGGTGCGGTAGCCCGCGGCTGCGGTCTCGCGGATCTCGCCGAGCACGTCGTCCACCTGCGTCTTGGCGGAGCGCACCTCCACCGGCGGATCGATGAGGCCGGTCGGACGGATCACCTGTTCGGCGAAGACGCCGCCGGCCTGTTCCATCTCCCAGGCGCCGGGGGTTGCCGACACGGCGATGGTGTCGGGGCGCATCGCGTCCCATTCCTCGAAGCGCAGCGGCCGGTTGTCCATGCAGGAGGGCAGGCGGAAACCGTATTCGGCGAGCGTCGCCTTGCGGCGGAAGTCGCCGCGATACATGCCGCCGATCTGCGGAATGGTGACGTGACTCTCGTCGATGAAGATCAGCGCATTGTCGGGAATATATTCGAACAGCGTCGGCGGCGGCTCGCCCGGCCTGCGGCCGGTGAGATAGCGCGAATAGTTCTCGATGCCCTGGCAGGAGCCGGTGGCCTCGAGCATTTCGATGTCGTAACGGGTGCGCTGTTCCAGCCGCTGCGCTTCCAGAAGGCGCCCGGCGCGTTCCAGTTCGGCGAGGCGCTGGCTCATTTCCTCCTTGATCGCCTTGATGGCGGCGTTCAGCGTCGGCCGCGGCGTCACATAGTGCGAATTGGCGTAGATCTTCACCGATTTGAGGTCGCCGGTCTTCTGGCCGGTGAGCGGATCGAACTCGGTGATCGAGTCGATCTCGTCTCCGAACATCGAGATGCGCCAGGCGGCATCTTCCAGGTGGGCGGGAAAGATTTCGATCGTGTCGCCGCGCACGCGAAAGGAGCCCCGCTGAAAATCCATGTCGCGGCGCTTGTATTGCTGCGCTACGAGGTCGGCCAGGAGTTGCCGCTGATCGAGCCGGTCGCCGACACTCATCTGGAAGGTCATTGCCGTATAGGTCTCGACCGAGCCGATACCGTAAATGCAGGAGACCGAGGCGACGATGATGACGTCGTCGCGTTCGAGCAGCGAACGCGTCGCCGAGTGGCGCATACGGTCGATCTGCTCGTTGATCGAGGATTCCTTCTCGATATAGGTGTCCGAGCGCGGGACGTAGGCTTCCGGCTGGTAGTAATCGTAATAGGAGACGAAATATTCGACCGCGTTGTCCGGGAAGAAGTTCTTGAACTCGGAGTAGAGCTGCGCCGCGAGCGTCTTGTTCGGGGCCAGAATGACGGCCGGGCGCTGTGTCGCCTCGATCACCTTGGCCATGGTGAAGGTCTTTCCCGAGCCGGTGACGCCGAGCAGCACTTGATTGCGCTCGCCCGAGGTGAGGCCGTCGACCAGGTCCGCGATCGCCGTCGGCTGGTCTCCGGCCGGCTCGTAGTCCGATTGCATGCGGATCGCGATGCCGCCTTCGGACTTTTCAGGCCGGGCCGGGCGGTGCGGCGTCCAGAGCTTGCCGTCCTTGAACAGCGGATTGCCGCTCTCGATGAGCTTCGCAAGCGCCTCGACGGTGGCGGTGACGCCGGAGCCCGAGGTGAGCTTGTCGGCATCCTCCAAGGCGACATCGAGGCCTGCCACCGGATTGAGCCCCGCGGCCGCTCGCGTCTTCGGATCGGTCGTTCCGCCCATCGATGTGCCGCGGGCCGATTTCGACGCGGAGATCTCCACCTTCTTGCGATGCCTGCCGGCCTTGGAGGCAACCTCGCGCCGGCTCTCGAAGGTGCTCGCTTCCGCTTCCGATTCGAGCTGCTTCACCCAGTCGGAGACATTGCCGGAAAGCGGCGTACCGGAAAGCGGCGCCTGCGGGGCTTCTTCGAAACCGCCGGGTGCCGACGATTTCTTCGGGGAATTCTTCGTTGATCTGGCCATGGCGGGAATATGGACAGAGTCAGGTCGAAAGTGAAGGGGGAACGAGTACAAAAGGGAAACGGAAAGCCGCGATCTTCTCGTCGGTTTCCCGGACCTTCGAGGCGGCGGCTTGAACCGACGGTCGCATCGTTGCACTGGCAGCCGAAGGCACTTGCAACGCCGGCACCCGGCGGAGCATCCTCGGCGTGCGATTCGCGCTCTTCCCGAGGTTTCCATGCCATTTGCCATCAATCCTGCCTATGTCTGGCCGGTCATCCTGCTGCTCCTCTCCAATGTCTTCATGACCTTCGCCTGGTACGGCCACCTGAAGTTCACTTCGTCGCCGCTCTACATCGTCATCGTCGCAAGCTGGGGGATCGCCTTCTTCGAATATTGGCTGGCCGTGCCGGCGAACCGCATCGGACACTCGGTCTATTCGGCGGCGCAACTGAAGACGATGCAGGAGGTGATCACGCTTACCATTTTCGTCCTCTTCTCGATTTTCTGGCTGAAGGAACCGATCGGCTGGCATCAGCTCATCGGCTTCGCGCTGATCGCGCTCGGGGCGTCGTTCATCTTCAAGGGGTGAGACGTCGCCACGAGGGGCGTTTGCCCCCGTCAATCGAGAAGGTCGAAGGCGCGATACATCCATGTGAGCTGGTAAAGAACCGCGCCCACCAGAAAAGACGCATGGAAGCGCCGGTCGGGCGTGACCGCCGCGATGATGCAGAGCGCGATATAGGCCGCGTTGCGCAGCGGATATTCGATCCCGAAGGACTGGAAATAGGCCTTGCCCTTCAAGGCCGTGTCGATGAGGTCGACTGCGAATGCGATGGCGAGGAAGCCGAAGAACCAGGCGCGCCTGGACATGAAATAATGTTCGTAGCCGCTGTATTCGTCGAGCGTCGTCGGGAAGAGGAAGACGCAGAGGAGGAAGAAGACGCAGCTATAGAGGATGACGAACAGGTAGACGCTGACGTCGATCACCGCCAGCGAGTGCAGGTGATACTCCCACCACCAGAAATGGACGAGGAAGACGAACATGAACAGCACCCAGCCGAGGTGTATCCAGTAGACCTTCGTCTTGCCCGGATGCTGCACGAAAAGCGCGACACCGCTGAGGAGCCGCGCAAGCGAGAGGCTGATCACCATGCCCATGACGACGCGTATGTGCGAAAAGATCGCCGGATCGCGCTGCACCTGCTCCATGAATGCGGCCCCTATTGCTCGGACGGAACCGGCGTCGGCTTGCCGGTCGAGTCGAGCGCCACCATCACGAAGATCGCGTCGGTGACCTTTTCCATGACATGCGAGAGGTAACGCTGCGCCCATGCCTCGACCTTGAGCGTCATCGACGTCCGCCCGACCGTGACGATGTCGGTATAGATGCAGAGTGTGTCGCCGATCTTCACCGGCATGGCGAAGGCCATTTCCTTTACCGCCGCAGTCACGACGCGGCCCCTGGCGCGCTCGGCGGCCCGGATACCGCAGGAAAGGTCCATCTGCGCCATGACCCAGCCGCCGAAGATGTCGCCGGCGGCATTGGCGTCGCCGGGCATTGCGAGCGTGCGCAAGGTCAGTTCGCCATTCGGCTTGCTTGCTGCGTTCATTCGGCCTGTCTCCCTGTTGACGAACAAGGTTTAACGCACTGCCGTCAGGCGAGCAAAGAGGCGCCGGAACAATTCCACGCTGAAGAACCAAAGGCGGCACGCGTGACGGTTTTATCGTTAATTTGATCACCCTCAAATCTAGTGAGTGTTTGTTAGGAGCTTTGCAAATAGCCGCTCATATTCTGCATGCCTCGAAATGGAGGCAGGGGATGAGAAGAATTCGGATTTCAGCGCGTCTTTACGCGCTGGTCGCGTTTGCGCTTTTGACGATGGCGGCGGCGCTGACGTTCGGACTGGTCCAGGCGCAGGACAAGCTGGTTGCAGAGCGCAAGGCCATGCTCGCGGCGATGAACGAGAACGCGATCACGGTGTTCGACGCCTATCACGGCCAGGAAAAGGCCGGAACGCTCACGCGCGAGGAGGCGCAGGGCCGCGCTCTGGAGGCGATCCGGGCGATGCGCTATCAGGACAGCGGCTATTTCTGGGTGAACGATATGCATCCGAAGATGGTGATGCATCCGATCAAGCCCGAACTCGACGGCGCCGACCTGACGCAGAACAAGGATCCGAACGGCAAGTTCCTGTTCGTGGAATTCGTCAAGACGGTGCAGGCGCACGGCAAGGGCTTCGTCGATTATTACTGGCCGAAGCCCGGCGCCGACGAGCCCGTGCTGAAATATTCGCATGTGGCCGGTTTCGAGCCCTGGGGATGGGTGGTCGGCACCGGTGTTTATGCAGACGATCTCGCCGCCATGTTCCGCGAGCGCGCCTGGCAGATGGCCGGCATTCTGGTCGCGGCAGCGCTCACGATCCTCATGGCGGCCTTGGCGATCGTGCGCAGCGTCGTTCGGCCCATCGAAAAGCTGAAGGTCTCGATGCGGGCGATCGCAGACGAGGACCTTTCCTCGGATGTTCCGGAAACCGATCGCGCCGACGAGATCGGGCAGATGGCGAAGGTGCTCGTCGTCCTGCGCGACTCCGTCAGGGAGCGCCTCGAACTGCGATCGCGCGAGGCGGAGCAGCAGGACCGCCTCGACGCAGAACGGCGCGGCCACGAGGAGCGCCAGCGTACGACTGCCGCAACCCAGGCCGAGGCGATGGAGACGCTCGGCGCCGCGCTCGAGCGGCTGGCAAACGGCGACCTCACCGCCGCGGTCGCCCGGATCGCGCCGGAATATGCCAAGCTCAAGGACGACTTCAACACGGCGGTCGCCGCGCTTCGCGACGTCATCGGCGCCATTTCCCGATCCACCGAAATCGTCCATGGCAGTGCCGCCGATATATCAGAGGCGGCCAACAACCTGTCGCGCCGGACCGAACAGCAGGCGGCGGCTCTTGAAGAGACAGCCGCGGCTCTTGACGAGATCACCTCCACCGTACGTCATGCGTCGGGTCGTGCCCTCGAGGCGCGCGACATGGTCGACGAGACGAAGGCGAGCGCCGCAAAATCCGGTGATATCGTGCGCAACGCGATCGATGCCATGGGGCGGATCGAAGCCTCATCGAGCCGGATCAGCCAGATCATCGGCGTGATCGACGAGATCGCCTTCCAGACGAACCTGCTGGCGCTGAATGCAGGCGTCGAGGCGGCGCGGGCAGGGGAGGCCGGCCGCGGTTTCGCCGTCGTTGCCCAGGAGGTCCGCGAACTCGCGCAACGCTCGGCCGGCGCGGCAAAGGAAATCAAGGCGCTGATAGGCACCTCGGTGAAGGAAGTCGGTGCCGGCGTCGAACTCGTCCGCTCGACGGGTGATGCGCTGATGGAGATCGATGCTCTGGTCAACCGTGTCAACGAGCAGGTGGCCGCGATTGCGACCGCTGCTCGGGAACAGGCGACGGGACTGCAGGAGGTCAACACGGCCGTCAACAGCATGGACCAGATGACGCAGCAGAACGCGGCAATGGTCGAGGAGACGACCGCGGCAAGCCAGACACTGGCGCAGGAAAGTCGTGAGCTGAAGGCGCTGCTCGAACAGTTCAGGCTCGAGGAACGGGGCGCGCAGCCGGCCTATGGCAGGGCAGCGTAAACGATAACAGCAAGCGTAGCGGCGACAAGGCCTGCGTTCGGAAGGACGTGGGCCTCTTCGTTTAACCTGGTCGCTCGGGCGGGTGAGCCTGCTCCTGTCGGTGGTGAGTGGATGGCGCATCTCGCGGGAGTTGACGCGTGGCCGCAAGACAGGCGAGATGGTGCGACGGAAGGACGGTCGCTATCGCGCGCCGATCCAGCCGCATCCGAGATGCCAGTCAAGGGGGAGACCTGTGTTGCCTTTCAAGCGTTTCATCATGAAGTCTGCCGCCATCTTCCTGGCCGCCGCCGGCTTCCTTTCTGCCTGTACCGTGGTCGTCGACGAACCGCGCCCCGGTCCGGGGCCGATCCGCCCGCCAGGCCCGCAAATGTGCACGATGGAATTCGCGCCGGTCTGCGGCGAGCGCGGCAATCGCATGCGGACCTTCCCCAATGCCTGCCAGGCACGCGCCGACGGCTTCCGTGTCGTTCATCGCGGCGAATGCCGCCCGGCATCCCGTCCGCCGGAAGAACAGGCCTGCACGCGCGAGTTTTCGCCGGTGTGCGGTCAGCGCGGCCCGAGAAGGCAGACCTTCCCCAATTCATGCGTGGCGCGCGCCGAGGGTTTTCGCGTCGTCGCACCCGGCGAATGCCGCCGCGAGGATGATCGCCCGCAGCAGCCGCAATTCTGCACCCGGGAATTCGCGCCGGTCTGCGGCGAGCGCAACGGACGATCAAGAACATTCCCGAATGCCTGCGAGGCACGGGCGGACGGGTTCCGCGTGGCCCATCCCGGGGAATGCCGTTAACCGGACGAAAACCGACGTTGAAAAGGCCCGCATTCGTAAGGATGCGGGCCTTGTCTTTTGTGCCCGCTCGCCTGATTTGGCGTGCCGCCGGCAAGGCTTCGTTTACCACGTTTGCCTAAATTGCTTTGCAAAGCCGACTTTCTCGACCGAGCGCCCGTTTGGCGACATTCCGCACGTTCATTCTCGGCTGTGGGCAGGCGGCGCACGGACAAGGCCGAAGCTTTGTCATGGATGAAGGCGGCAATCAGTATGGCGTATGTTTCTCTTCTTCATCGTCCATTGGCGGCGCTGCTGTTGTCCATTCCACTCGTTGCCTGCACGACCGACGTGCTTGCGCCACCGGCCCGGATCGACGGGAGCTCTCGTGTCGGCGCGATCAGGCCGGCGCCTGCAGCCATGCCGGAGCAGGAAGTCGCTGCCTATCCGTCGTCAGAGCCGGTCGCCATGGCCAGCCAGACCTCGGTTGCCCCGGTTTCCGATAATGCGGCCGTTGCGCCGCAGGGCCAGGTCGCCGCGGCCGGATCGATGACGGTTCCGCCCGAGGGGGTGAACATGGACGCCATGCTCGGCGTCGAACCGGTCGTCGGCCTGGCGCAGGAGCAGGCCGGTGAAATCGCCGAGGGGAATACGACGCAGCCGGTCGTGGCCGGTATCGGCGACAGCGATGTGCGCCAGCTTGCCGGAGCGCCGCAGCCGGTACCGGTGGCTGAGGCGAATCCCGGCTATGATCCCGACCTGCCGCCCCTTGCGCCCGCGCAGAGCGCGGCCGAGGAAGCGAATCGAACGCATGTACTCCAGCCGCAGCGGGCGACGCGCACCGAGCAGCCGCAGCAGGTCGCTTTCATACCGCGCGCCCGCAGCCCGGTGTCGACGCCGGAATATACCGGCGAAATGCCGGGCTCGGAGGTCGCGTGCAGGCAGCGGTTGAAGAAGCTCGGGGTCGTCTTCCGCGACGTTCCGCGAGTCCATAACGGACCGTCCTGTGGCATCGACTACCCGATCGAGCTCAGCGGCCTTTCCGGCAATATCGGCGTCAAGCCCGCGGTGAAGCTCAATTGCCAGGTGACGGAAGCCTTCGCCAAATGGGTGAAGTATGAGCTCGCGCCATCGTCGCGCTACCGTTACTGGTCGGGCGTCAAGACGATCAAGCCGCTCGGCGGCTATTCCTGCCGGACGATGAACTCCCGGCGCGGCAATCCCATGTCGGAACATGCGCGCGGCAACGCGATCGACGTCGGCAAGTTCGTGCTGAAAAACGGCAAGGAAATCGATGTACGCAGGAAAGGTCTCTTCGCTTTCCGCGAAAGAGGGCTCTTGAAGGCCGTGCGCACCGATAGCTGCAAGTATTTCAACACCGTGCTCGGCCCCGGCAGCGATCCTTTCCACAAAGACCATTTCCACTTCGATCTGAGGACGCGCAAATCCGGCTACCGGCATTGCGACTAAGGCCTGTTGAGAGGCTCTCGTGGGTTTGTCGGCGTTCAGGGCGGTGCGGACAAGATTGCCAACTGCATGGCCCAGGAAACGTATCACCGGATTGCAATCTCTCCTCTTCCTCATCTCTGTGCTTGTCACAGAGATCCAGCAGCGCCGCGTCTGCGGCGCGGGAAGAGTTGTTTCAGCCCAAGGACCTGGTCTGGCTGGATCCCTGTGACGAGCACAGGGATGAGGGAATCAAACAAGCCGCCCCGGGTATCCCGAATCTCAACAGACCTTAGAGCGGGATGAGGAAAGTGTGTGCGGTTTTCCGCCCGCATCCGGCGTCTCAACTTCTTGGAGTCGAGCACGTTCATGTTTTTATGTCGATTCGACCTAAAAACATCGTGATCTAGGCGCGGCCGGGAAGGCGGATCCCGGCCGCTCGACAGACCAGATTCGGTATTCGCCGTCGGCGAATCTGTGCGGTAGATTTTCTCTTTGCGGCCCCGCTCAGAGAACCAGCGTAACGCCTCCATCGAGGACCAGTTGCGCCAGTGCCGCGAGCGTGCGGACCGCAGCGGCCGTCTGCCGGAACCGGAGGCCGATGGCGCCCGTTACCTGAAGTTCAACGCGCTCAAGGGAGCAGCGGGGGCTGAGGGCCTGACCATGGGAACGGTGACCAAATTCCGGAATATACGCCCTTGCATGACCGAAAGGGCAGACGAAGCTGCGGCGCTGCTCAAGGCGGCGGCGAACCAGAACCGGCTGATGATCCTGTGCACGCTCATCGAAGGCGAGCACTCGGTCGGTCAGCTGGAAGAGATGCTCGGCATCCGCCAACCGTCCTTGTCGCAACAGCTGACCGTGCTGCGTGAGGCTGGTATCGTCGCGACACGACGCGACGCCAAACAGATCTTTTACCGGCTCGCCGAGGAGAAGGCCGTAAGGCTGGTAATGGCGCTCTATCAGATATTCTGCCGCTGAAGCGACTGATTTGACGGAGTGTCAACGCAAATTTGGCTTGGATGGGCTGCAAATCCATGTGAATCGGCCCATATAGAGCAGCACCCTGCCGACTTTGCACCTCTTCCCCGGATCTGTTTCATGGCGCCAATCGTTTCCGTCTCCAATCTGTCGAAGACCTATGCCTCGGGGTTCCAGGCTCTGAAAGGCGTCAGCCTCGACATCGAGGAGGGCGAAATTCTTGCCCTACTCGGTCCGAACGGCGCCGGCAAGACGACGCTCATCTCGATCGTCTGCGGTATCGTCAATGCGACGGGCGGCAAGGTTACCGTCGGCGGCAACGACGTCGTGCGCGACTTCCGCCAGACGCGGGCGATGATAGGCCTGGTGCCGCAGGAACTGACCACCGATGCATTCGAGACCGTGTGGAACACCGTTTCCTTCTCGCGCGGGCTTCACGGCAAGAAGCCGGATCCGGCGCATATCGAAAAGGTGCTGAAAGACCTCTCGCTCTGGAACAAGAAGGACAGCACGCTGCGCGAGCTTTCCGGCGGCATGAAGCGGCGCGTGCTGATCGCCAAGGCGCTCTCGCACGAGCCGCGCGTCCTTTTCCTTGATGAGCCGACGGCCGGTGTCGACGTCAGCCTGCGCAAGAGCATGTGGGAGGTCGTCCAGCGGCTGCGCGCTTCGGGCGTGACGATCATTCTGACGACGCACTACATCGAGGAAGCGGAGGAGATCGCCGACCGGATCGCGGTGATCAACAGCGGCGAGATACTGCTCGTCGAGGACAAGAATGCGCTGATGACGAAACTCGGACGCAAGCAGCTGCGCGTCGATCTGGCCCAACCTCTGGAGCGGGTTCCCGATTCTCTGGCCTCCTACAATTTGTTGCTTGAGGGCGAAGGCGAACGCCTGATCTATGAATACGACACCAGCGCTGACCGGACGGGCATCACGTCGCTGCTCGCAGCCCTGGCCGAGGCGGGCATTAGGCTCCGGGACATTTCCACGAGGCAGAGTTCGCTCGAGGATATTTTCGTTGAGATCGTGGAGGCGGGGCGATGAACATAGAAGCAGTGAAATCCATCTATTTCTTCGAAATGGCGCGCACACGCCGCACGCTTCTGCAAAGCGTGGTGTCGCCCGTCATCTCCACCTCGCTCTATTTTATCGTTTTCGGCGCCGCCATCGGTGGGCGCATCCAGGAAATAGACGGGATTTCCTACGGCGCCTTCATCACGCCCGGGTTGATGATGCTGACGCTTCTGACGCAGTGCATCGGCAACGGCTCATTCGGTATCTATTTCCCGAAATTTACCGGCACGATCTATGAGGTGCTGTCGTCACCGATATCCATGCTGGAGATTGTGCTCGGCTATGTGGGGGCGGCGGCGACAAAGGGGATGATGATCGGCACGATCATTCTTGTCACGGCCTCGCTGTTCGTCGATCTCAGCATCGCCCATCCCTTCGTGATGCTTTTCTTTTTCGTTCTGACGGCGGTGACCTTCAGCCTGTTCGGTTTCCTGATCGGCATCTGGGCGAAGGATTTCGAGCAGCTCAACCTCATTCCGATGCTGGTGGTCCCGCCGCTCGTCTTCCTCGGCGGCAGCTTCTATTCGATCGACATGCTGCCGCCATTCTGGCGGGCAGTAAGCCACTTCAACCCGGTCCTTTATCTGATCAGCGGCTTCCGATGGAGCTTCTTCGAGATCTCCGACGTAAATCCGCTCGCCAGCGCGGCAATTATTCTCGTCTTTCTCGCCCTCTGCATGTCCGCCCTGACATGGATATTCCGGACCGGGTACAAGCTGCGTAACTGAGGCTGGATCTGCTGGGGGCTCAGTCCCTGAGCCGAAGCTCGTCGCTGCGCATCTGCAGGAAGTCGAGGGTCGAGAGGAAGCTCATGCCGAGCAGGCTGCTGTCGAGTCGCCCCTCGGCCGCGACCATGGCGCGGATATTCGTCCGCCGGATCGGTCCGATGGCGATCTCCGGCAGGATGACCGGGGCCGCAAGTGCCGGCCCGTTCGCGGTCATGACAGTGATCGTGTAGCCGAGATCTGCGACGTCGAGACCGGCCCTCGCGGCGTCCTCATGGGTAAGCACGACACTGCTTGCGCCGGTGTCCACAAGCATGGTGACCTCACGCCCGTTGATCGTCGCATCGGCGGCGAAGTGGCCGTCGATCCGCTTGTGCAGCACCACCTCCTGCTGACCCTCGCTGTCGGTGATGACCATTGCCCGGCCGGGCATAAGGCCCGCCAGTACCCGGTCGCCGACGGACTGGAGCTCGAAGCGGTAGACATAGAGTGCAACGAGGACGAGCGCGATAAGCAGCCAGATCGCGATCTGCGTCAGCCCTTCTCCCAGTGTTCGGCGGCTTCTGACGATACCAGCCGCAAAAAGCGTTGCCAGAGCGCCGAGGGCAACGAGATGCCCGAAGTCGTCGTTGTTCATGCCGAAAGTTCGGCCGGAATCGTGATTGAGGATCAGCAGCACGAGGCCGATGCCGAGTATTGCGAGGAGGATGATCAGTCTGCTCATGCGCCGTTTCGTTCTCGCGCCATGCGCGACCGGCGCGTCTCCCGCCGCGGTTTGCGCTCGACCGTTTCCAGTCGCGCCGGCAAGGCCTGCATGATGCTGTGCCGTTCGGTGTCGGTGTAGAGCGTCCAGGCGCCGATCTCCTGACGTGTGCGCCCGCAGCCGAAACAGTAACCGGTCCTATCGTCGATCGTGCAGACGAGAATGCAGGGAGATTCCATGATCAGGACAATGCTCTGCTGTTTCGTTCGAAAATATATCGGCCTTTCAGATGGCCAGTGCAAGAGCGCCCAGAACGGCAATCTCCGTGAGTTGCTGGGTGGCGCCGATGGTGTCGCCGGTATGGCCGCCGAGCTTGCGTGAAGCGATCCGGGTGAAGGCTGGCACGGCAAGGCCGAAAGCGGCGAACGAAAGCAGGACGGCGACGGTCGGGATGCCGGCGAGGAAAAACAGCACGAGCGCGAGGAGAACGCCCGAGCCGAGCGCAACCGATGTCGCCCCCGGCTCGGGAATGCCCGCCGAGGCGGCGACCCCGCCGCGGCGGGCAGGGGGGAGGCGGGACCAGTGCCAGACCATCGCGGCGCGGCTCAGCGCAGCGGTGGCCAGCAGCGCAATTCCACCGCCTGTCGGCGTCAGCAGCGGCAGGAAGGCGGCAAGGGCGGAGACGCGAAGGCCGAAGGAAAGGATGAGGGCAACCGCGCCATAGGTACCGATCCGACTGTCCTTCATGATCTCCAGCGCGCTTTCCCGATCGCGCCCGCCGCCGAAACCATCGGCCGTATCCCCAAGGCCGTCCTCATGCAGGGCGCCGGTGACCATCGCCTGCACCGCGACGACGAGGAAGGCGCTGAAGAGCGAGCTCGCGTGAAGCGCGCCCAGAATGAACGCTATCGCGGCGGCAGGAAGGGTGATCAGGATACCCGCAAGCGGGAAGACGCGCACGGCGCGGCCGAGCCCGCCGTCATAGCCGCGGAAATATCGATCCGGCACGGGAATGCGGCTCAAGAAGGCAACCGACCGTGCGACGTCGTCCCAGAGCTCGCGAATATCTGCCATCTCGTCTCCCGCATCCCGAATCGCCCGGCGTTCCGCGGGATCATGCGAGACGACGGCAATTGGCGCAAATGCCGTTGCCGCGGGCGGCCTCACACTCTATGACGAGCCCCGAGCGAGTTCACATTGCAAGGATGATCCATGAGCGCCAGCGGCCTGCCGTTTGATGATTTCCGCGAACTACTGCGCAATCTGCCGGGGCCGGACACGGCGGCACTCGTTGCGGCGCGCGAGCGGGACGGGCAATTGACGAAGCCGCCCGGCGCTCTCGGGCGCCTCGAGGAAATCGCCTTCTGGCTTGCCGCCTGGACGGGACGTCCGCCGGCGGTCAACCGGCCGCTTGTCGCGATCTTCGCCGGCAATCACGGCGTGACCCGTCAGGGGGTGACGCCCTTTCCCGCTTCGGTGACGGCGCAGATGGTCGAGAACTTCGCCGCCGGCGGTGCTGCCATCAACCAGATCTGCGTAGCACACGACCTCGGCCTCAAGGTCTTCGATCTGGCGCTCGATTATCCGACTGGCGATATCACCGAGGAACCGGCTCTCTCCGAGCGTGACTGCGCCGCCACCATGGCTTTCGGCATGGAAGCGATCGCCGGCGGCACGGATCTGCTGTGCATCGGCGAGATGGGCATCGGCAACACCACGATCGCAGCCGCCATCAATCTCGGCCTCTATGGCGGCACGGCAGAGGAATGGGTCGGCCCCGGCACCGGTTCGGAAGGCGAGGTGCTCATGCGCAAGATCGCTGCTGTCGAAAAGGCCGTTGCGCTGCACCGCGACCACTTGTCCGATCCGCTCGAGGTCATGCGGCGGCTTGGCGGCCGCGAGATCGCGGCGATGGCGGGCGCAATTCTCGCCGCGCGGATGCAGAAGGTGCCCGTCATCATCGACGGCTACGTCGCGACCGCGGCCGCGGCGATCCTCAAGGCCGCCAACCCGGCGGCGCTCGACCATTGCCTGATCGGCCATGTTTCAAGCGAGCCCGGTCACATGCGGGCGATCGAGAAACTCGGCAAGACACCGCTCCTGGCTCTCGGCATGCGGCTTGGGGAAGGCACGGGTGCGGCTCTTGCAGCGGGCATCGTCAAGGCGGCGGCTGCCTGCCACAGCGGCATGGCGACCTTTGCGCAGGCCGGCGTAAGCAACAAGGAGTAGGGCACGCTCCGGCGCTTGCTGTCGATTGGCCGTCATGCGTGCTATGCTCGTGCCGTGCAGCTATTGATGCGCGGCGGCTTCTCGCATATCCGGGAAGCGCCGGGTCATCGGTTCGGGTGGCCTCGCAATGCGGCATTGGTGCCGCCTTTGATTCGCCTCAATAGGAACGTCGAAGCTGTGCCATCTCCCAACCCGCGAGACGAAATGGACGCCAAGAACACTATCTCCCGCAACGGCACCGCCGCGCCCGTCCACAAGCATCGTGGTATCCGGCATCTTTTCGCGGCGGCCAGCTATTCCTTCGGCGGTGCGAAACGCCTGATCGGCGAGGCGGCATTCAGGCACGAACTCATCGCCTTCGCGGTCGCGATGGTCGCGTTCATGATCGTCGGCGCGAACCTGTTTCAGTACGTCGCGATGGCAATCCTGTTTCTGCTGATGATGGCCTTCGAGGCGATCAACACCGCGATCGAGGAAATCGTCGACCGCGTCTCGCCGGAGATCTCCGAAATGGGCAGGAACGCAAAGGATCTCGGCTCCTTCGCGTGCCTTTGCCTCATTCTCGCCAATGCGGCCTATGCGCTGTACGTGATATTTCTCGCTCGCTTCCTGGGCTGACCAGCAACGCGGCGCCGCATGCAGATGATCAGGCAAAGCTCCTTCGCCGGCGGGTGAGGGAAGGGACGTCCTCGACCGGGGGCAAGCTCTGCAGTACGCGACGCGGCGGCAGGATGGCGATCGCCTCGGTGCCTTCCCGGAGTTTCGAGCGGAGGATGAACTGGCCGCCATGCTTGGCGAGGATCGCCTGGACGATCGGCAGTCCGAGGCCGGTACCCTGTTCGGCGCTCTTGATGGCGATCGAACCCTGGCCGAAGGCGGAAAGGACGATCGGGATTTCCTCTTCCGGAATGCCGGGGCCGTTGTCCCTGATCGAAAGATATTGTCCGCCGCCGGCGGTCCAGCCGACCTTCACGCTGACCTCGCCGCCCGACGGGGTGAACTTGACGGCATTCGAAAGAAGGTTGAGCGTCACCTGGCGCATGGCCTTCTCGTCCGCCCAGACAGACGGCATCGCCTGTTCGAACTGATGGCCGATGGTTATGTTCTTGCCGCGAGCGCGGAGCTGAACCATGCCGATGCAATCCTCGACGATCTCTGCCAGGTTTACCGCATCCTCGCTGAGCTCGTACTTGCCGGCTTCGATACGCGAAAGATCGAGAATTTCGTTGATGAGATTCAAGAGGTGCTCGCCGGAGCGATGGATGTCCAGCGTGTATTCCTTGTAGGTCGGGTTACTGAGCGGCCCGAGTACCTCTGTCGACATGACCTCCGAGAAGCCGAGGATGGCATTGAGCGGTGTGCGCAGCTCATGCGACATCGAGGCTAGGAAACGGGACTTGGCGAGATTCGCTTCTTCCGCGCGGCGGCGAGCCTCGTCCGACATTGACTTCGCCACTTCGAGTTCGGCGATGAGATCGTCCTTTTCGGACTGTACCGAGAGAATATGGACATTGGCGCGGTTCATCCTGTCGGTCATGAACGCCAGGAAGACGAGCGAGAGCGCCAGAATGCCCGTGAGGCCGATATCGACCGCGTCGCCGGTCCTGAGTGAGGAGAAGCCGAGCGCGGCCAGGACCGGCAGAAACGTGTAATACAGGGCATTGCGCAACAGGAAGGTGCCCATGGCGGTGACCGCAAGGGCAATGAAGAGCACCGTTCCCTCGAAGAGACCGGAAGCGATCTCGCCGCAGGACGCACAGTCCGGGAGCGTGAAGATCGCCCAGCACAGGCCGGTCAGCATCTGGCCCGCGAGGAAGCGGCGGCGCCAGACGGACACTTTTTCGGTGACGACATCCTCGCGCTTGGCCTTTCGCGCGAGAAAGATGGTGACCGCATGCGCCGAAAGCGCCAACAAGGCCCAGGCGAGAATATGCGGGTCGCCCGATAGGTAGATGCCGCTGGCGGCGATCAGGATCACGAGGAGGGGCAGGGCCATCGCGCCGTGGAGCACGGACTCGATGTGGAGCAGGAGCATTTCCCGTTCGAAGCCGGACGGTGCCGAGGAGCCGGTCTGCAGCCGCTGACGCGTCGCGCGAACGGTCTTCGAAACAGCCTTGTTTCGATGGCTCCGCGACTTGTCCACGATGATCTTGTCGGTCGATGTGCTGGCGGCGATGCTCATGCTTCTGGTCAGGATTGGGTTCAGCTTGCACTCTAGGATGCAATCCTTAAGAAGTTGCTGCCCCCATGAAGGATTCGACAACCATTGTGGCGCGATTGCGGTTTTCGAGGTCGGAACGCGGGCAGGAACAACACGAGGAGGCGCTGGGCGTGAAGTCGCAGAACCGCAGATTTCGGATTGTCGGCGGCAGCGGCGCAGGCCCGGGCTCTGCTGGAAGGCGCTTTGGCTTCGGTCGCTCCGGAGTTCCTGCCCGGCGAAAAAGGCCGTCCGGCAGCGGCGGCATGGCCGGCGGGTGGATCTTCCTGGTCCTGCTCGGTATCGGCGCCTATATAGCCGGGCAGCTGCCCGCGCCGGAACGCCCCGTGACCGGCGAGTTGACCGGCCCGGCGTCGGCGAGCGATGGCGACAGCCTGCGGCTCGACGGGCGCCGCATACGCATCGAAGGCATCGACGCCCCGGAGATCGGTCAGATGTGCCGGCGCGGGGAAACCGTCTGGGACTGCGGCGCGCAGGCGCGGCGACGGTTGGTTGCTCTCGTCGCGGGAACAACGACCGTCTGCCGGCTCCATGGCCGCGATCGCTATGGCCGGGAACTGGGTGTCTGCGCGGCTGGCGGGGCCGACCTCGGAAGAGAGATGGTCCTGTCCGGTCATGCGGTCAGCTATGGGCTCTACCGTGACGAGGAGGAAACGGCGCGAACCGGCCGGCTGGGTCTCTGGGGCGGCGATTTCGTGAGGCCGCAGGAATGGCGGCGTTCGAACGGCGGTGCGGAGGAGGCCCCGCACCGGGCGGGTGACTGGCTGGAGATCATTATCCAATGGCTTCAGGAGCATTCGAGCGCGATCATGGCGAGGATCGGCGGTGACTGAGGAGCGGCTGCAGGCGTTGCGGGCGGCGATCTCGGTCTGTCGCCGGTGCCGTGACGAGCCGGCGCGCGGCGAAGGCCACCGGCTGCCGCACGAGCCGAGGCCGGTGGCGGTGCTTTCCGCGTCGGCTCGGATTCTGATCGCCGGGCAGGCACCCGGCCTGCGGGTCCATGAAAGCGGTCTTCCCTTCAACGATGCTTCGGGCGATCGCCTGCGGCAATGGCTGTCGGTGGACCGGGCGGCATTCTACGATCAGCGAAACTTCGCGATCGTGCCGATGGGTTTCTGTTTCCCGGGCTACGACAGACACGGCAGCGACCTGCCGCCGAGAAGCGAATGTGCGCCACTGTGGCGGCAGAGGGCGATGGACGCGATGCCGCAGATCGAGCTGGTGCTGGCGGTCGGCCATTACGCGCAGCGCTGGCATCTCGGAACGGACTGTCCGAAATCCATGACGGAGACAGTGCGCAACTGGCAACGCTACGCGAAACGCAATTCCGGCATCTCCGTATTGCCGCTGCCGCATCCGAGTTGGCGCAATACCGGCTGGCTCCGGCGTCATCCCTGGTTCGAGGCCGAGCTGCTGCCCTTCCTGCGTGAACGGGTGCGGGCGCTGACGATCTGAAACAATTTTCTTTATTTTCATAAATCCCGCGCTATGAAGGGAAAAATATTCGAGAGGACTTTCCATGGATCGCCTAGACCGCAAGATCCTGCGGCTTTTGCAGGAAGACTCGACCTTGGCCGTAGCCGACCTCGCAAAGAAGGTCGGGCTTTCCACCACGCCATGCTGGCGGCGCATCCAGAAGATGGAAGAGGAGGGCGTGATCCGCCGCCGTGTCGCGCTTCTCGATCCGGTGAAGGTCAACACCAAGGTCACCGTATTCGTGTCGGTGCGCACCAATTCGCATTCCATGGAGTGGCTGCGGCGGTTTTCCGAAGTCGTGGCGGATTTTCCGGAAGTGGTGGAATTCTATCGTATGAGCGGCGACGTGGATTATCTCCTGCGCGTGGTCGTTCCGGATATCGCGGCCTATGATGCCTTCTACAAGCGTCTGATCGCCAAGATCGAGATCCGCGACGTTTCCTCGGCCTTCGCCATGGAGCAGATCAAATATACGACGCAGCTGCCGCTCGATTACATGGTCATCGACCAGGCAAAATCGAGCGAGGATTAGAAGACCGGGTCGTTATCCCCGGGTCCAGCCCGGGTAGGCGACCTTCATGCGGGAAGCCCCAGTCGCTGGCGGACCTTGCCGTTCGTCAATTCGCGCAGCGCGTCCTTGCCCGTCCATCGTGCCGTGCGGTCCGTGCTCGCCGCGAGCTTCTGCGCGAGCGCCAGCGCCGGGCCGTGGCAGGCGGGGCTGCGCTTGCCGATCTGCCTGAGTGCCCAGTTGACCGACTTCTTCACGAAGTTGCGCTCGTCGGCCGCATGAGTCTCGATCAGCGGCAGCCAGGCAAGCAGCGCCGGGTCTGGCTCCTTCTTGAGATGCACGGCGGCTGTTGCGATCATCGCGAAGGCCAGGCGGCGGACGAATTCCCGCTCATCGGCGGCGAATTCAGGAATGAGGACTTGCTCGAGGCGCGCTGCGACGAAGAGGTCGGCAACGGTATCGACCACTTCCCAGGAGTTGCAGGCATTCGCCCATTGCCGCGCTTCAGCGAGCGTCAGCGCCTTCGGGTCCGCGGTGAACGCTGCCAGCAGGCGTGCTTCGCGGATGCCGGAAGTCCAGAGGTCGAGCGCGCGGGCATGGTCGGTCTTTACCATGCGGGCGACGCGGCGAAGCTGGACGTTCGAAAGCCCCAGGGCGGTTTCGGTCGCAATGCCGAAGCGCGCCATGCCGGCGATGTTCTCGTCCGAGCCGAGGGCGCGGAGGTGTTCGATGATCTCTTCCGCCGTCGACGCCGGGCCAGGCGTCATTTTTCGAGGCGGGCCAGCAGGGAAGACGTATCCCAGCGATTGCCGCCGAGCGCCTGGATGTCGCCGTAGAACTGGTCGACGAGGGCGGTCACCGGAAGCTTGGCGCCGTTGTGCCGGGCCTCGGCGAGGACGATATCCAGATCCTTGCGCATCCAGTCGACCGCGAAGCCGAAGTCATACTTGCCTTCGTTCATGGTCTTGTGGCGATTTTCCATCTGCCAGGAACCGGCCGCTCCCTTGGAGATGACCTCGATCACCTTCTCGATGTTGAGCCCTGCTTTCTTGCCGAAATGGATTCCCTCTGCGAGCCCCTGGACGAGCCCTGCGATACAGATCTGATTGATCATCTTGGTGAGTTGGCCGGCGCCGGCGGGGCCCATCAAACCGACCATCCGGGCAAAGGCATCGATGACGGGCCTGGCCTTGTCGAAGGCTCCCTCATCGCCGCCGCACATGACGGTGAGCACGCCGTTTTCCGCTCCGGCCTGTCCGCCGGAGACCGGCGCGTCGATGAAATGCGCACCCTTCGCCGCCGCCGCCGCATAGAGCTCGCGGGCAACCGCGGCCGATGCCGTCGTGTTGTCGATGAAGACCGACCCGGGTGTCATCGTTTCGAAGGCACCGTTCTCTCCCGTGGTGACGGAGCGGAGGTCGTCGTCGTTGCCGACGCAGGCGAAGACGAAATCCTGGCCCTTGGCCGCCTCGGCCGGCGTTGCCGCGGTCCGGCCGCCGAATGCCGCTGCCCATTGCTCCGCCTTGGCTGCGGTCCGGTTATAGACCGTGACATCGTGCCCGCCGCGGGCCTTGAGATGACCGGCCATCGGGTATCCCATTACGCCGAGACCGATGAATGCGACTTTGGCCATTTCCTTGAGACTCCGTTTGCGATGGCATGTTCCGCCCGACGATAGCCGCGGCCGCAGCAGCCTTCAATCAGGGTTTGAAGCGGGCGATCACCAATTGGCCGGCAATCGGCTCGCCTTCCTCCATGCGCACCGTGATGTCGGTGATGTCGACGATCTCGAACCCGGTCGCCGCCAGGCGTTCGCGCAGGTAGGTCTCCGAGTGGGCGAAGCGCTGGTGCGGTCCGACGGCGAAGCCTTGCCCCGCCGGAGTCTCGTCCGGCAGGCTCTCGCTCGAGAAGATCAGGAGCCCGCCCGGCACCATGTTGTCAACCGCGCCGAAGAACAGCGGCTCCAATGCGCCGATATAGGGCAGGACGTCGGTTGCGGCGATCAGGTCGAACGGTTCGTCGTCATTGTCGTCGAGAAAATCGACCGCCTCTGCAACATAGAGCGTCTCGTAGAGGTCCTTCTCATGGGCGATCTCCACCATGTTTTCCGAAAGGTCCACGCCGGTTATGTCTTCCGCCATGTCGCGCAGCGCACCTCCGGTCAGCCCGGTGCCGCAGCCAAGATCGAGGACGCGCTTGAACGGTCCGAGCCCGAGCGCCTGAATCCGCTGGCGCACGAGCAGTGGCACGCAATAGTGGAGCTGGTCGACGAGAACATTGTCGAAGACGTCGGCGTGCTGATCGAAGAGCGTTGCCACATAGGCGTCCGAAGCCTTGAGCGGCGTCTCGCCGCGGCCCATCGATGCCAGCCGAACGGCGGCACCGCCGTGGTCCTCCGGGTCGATTTCCAGAACTTCCCGATAGGCGGCGGCGGCCGCGTCGAAATGCCCGGACTTCTCCAAGGCAAGCGCGCGGTTATAGGCCTCTGCGAGGGCTTCCTCGTCGATCTTCTTGATTTTCTGCGTCATGGGCGCTTCTTACGACCCCCGGCGGCCTTTGACAATCGCCGGTCGCGGCCGTTCCTGTAAGTGGCCCCCGATTCCTGCGGAGTCATAAGATCTCGCGGCCCGAGGGAGGGTCTCCCGAGTGGGCAGAATAATGGGAACAATCGCCTGCGGCAAAGATTTTGACCAGGTCGGGGCGCGCGGCATTTAACCTTGATCGAAAAGGAGTCATCATTCCTAAAAGAATGAAAAATCCGGAGGAATGCCGATGTCTGCCGAATTGAGCCCGTTGACATTGGAAACGGAGATACCGGAGCGGCAAACGCCGCCTCTGCCGCAGACACCGCAGGAGACGATCAACGCGATCATCCACTATTATCGCGGCGAAATCGGGCGGATGGCCGGTTGGCGGGACCGCATAGACCGAACATCGAACTGGGCGATCACCGTGGTCGCAGCGATGCTTTCGGTTTCGCTCTCGACGCCGTCGTCCCATCACGGTGTCCTTCTCTTCGCCATGCTGCTCATCAGCCTGTTGCTGCTGATTGAAGCGCGGCGTTACCGTTTCTTTGACGTTTATCGTGCCCGCGTGCGCCAGATGGAACGCGGCTACTTCGCGCAGATCTTGTGCCCTGAAGGCACGCCGAGCTTCAGATGGTCGGTGTCGGTCGCCAAGAGCCTGCGCCAGCCGGCTTTCCTGATGGGCTACAGGGAGGCCCTCTGCCGGCGGTTGCAGCGCAATTATTGCTGGATGTACCTGATCCTGCTCCTGGCATGGGCACTGAAGATTTCCTCCCCGAAGATTTCGAGCACGGGAGAGCCCTTCGGCCATGTCCGTTCCTGGGCCGATGTTGCCGAGAACGCCGCTCTCGGTCCGGTGCCGGGCGTTGCCGTGGCGATTGGCGTCGCGCTCTTCTATGCGGTCGTGCTCTACGGTTCCCTCCACAGGGCGACAGGCGCCGGCGAATTGGCTCATGGCGAGGTTCATGTCTGAGACGCTGCGTGCGCCGTTGCGCCGCGTTGCTGATGCCGCCTTCAGAAATTCTCATTTGATGCCGGCGCGCAGGCCTGCTTCAACTGCGCTTCTCTCGGTCATGCCAAAAGGAGCACAAGATGAGCGAACAGAAGGTGGCGATCGTCACGGCCGGCGGTTCCGGCATGGGGGCCGGGGCGGCACGGCGGATGGCGGCAGAGGGCTACAGGGTTGCAATCCTTTCTTCGTCCGGCAAGGGCGAGGCGCTCGCAAAGGAACTCGGCGGTATCGGCGTCACCGGATCGAATCAGTCGAACGACGATCTGAAGCGGCTCGTCGATACGGCCTATGACGCCTGGGGGCGCGTGGACGCGCTGATCAATTCGGCAGGCCATGGCCCGCGGGCTCCGGTGCTCGAACTCACCGACGAGGAATGGCACCGGGGGATGGATGTCTATTTCCTCAATGTCGTCCGGCCGACCCGGCTGGTGACGCCGATCATGGTGGAGCAGAAATCCGGCAGCATCGTCAATATTTCCACCTACGCTGCCTTTGAACCCGACCCATTGTTTCCAACGTCGGGGGTCTTCCGTTCCGGGCTTGCGGCTTTCACCAAACTCTTTGCCGACCGGTATGCCGCCGACAATATCCGCATGAACAATGTTCTGCCCGGCTTTATCGACAGTCTGCCTGAAACGGAGGAACGCCGTCGGCGGATTCCGATGGGACGCTACGGCGCATCGGAAGAGGTGGCCGAGTTGATCGCGCTGCTCGCAAGCGACCGCGGAGGCTATATCACCGGCCAGAACATCCGTATCGACGGCGGCATCACCCGATCCGTCTGACCCATCCGACAACGACGTGCACCGGAACCTGGAGCAGGATGAGGAGAAGTGTGTGCGGTTTTCCGCCCGCATCCCGCTCCAATTTCTTGAATCGATCACGTTCATGTTTTTAGGTCGACCCGACCTGAAAACATCGTGATCTAGTGGACGATAAACTCTCCCTTGAGAGCCCGCCATTCGGACGCCGAGATCAACTTCCGGTGCACATAGCGTACCGAATGCAGCGGGCCGTCCAGCTTCTCCTGCCAGAATTTGAGGAAGCTGTGCATTTCCGGAAAGTCCGGCGCGATGTCGTAGTGTTGCCAGATGTATGTCTGCAGGAAAGCCGGGTGGTCGGGCATCCGATAAAGTATCTGAGCGGTCGTCAGCCCGTAACCCTTGAGCTGCAGTTCCATGTCGTTCGTCATGCGGACCTCACTTTTCACAAAGGTTGGTCTCTATGATGGAGCGCTTGATTGCTTAATCAAGCCTTAATGTAGGTGAATAAAGCGAGAAATCTCTTACAAAAACAACCGCTTGGCAGCATATGACGGCGAGTGCTGCCAAGCTACAGGAATACGGCCTGCGGCCAAACGCGTTTAGCGCTTCAGATGGCGGGTCAGGCGGGCTTCCAGCCAGCCCCAGATGTTGCGCAGCAATTCCACCATCAGCAGATAGAGGATCGCCGCCCAGATATACATCTGGTAGTCGAAGGTCCGGGAGAAAGCGCGCCGCGTCTCACCCATGAGATCGAAGACCGTGACGATCGCCACGATTGCCGAGCCCTTGATCATCAGGATGATTTCGTTGCCGTAGGGGCGCAACGCTACGATCATCGCCTGGGGCAGAATGACCTTGAGGAAGGCTACGCGCTCCGGCAGGCCGAGCGCGGCCGCCCCCTCGCGCTGGCCGCGCGGCACGCTTTCGATGGCGCCGCGCAGGATTTCCGCCTGATAGGCGGCGGTGTTCAGAGTGAAGGTGAAGAGCGCGCAGTTCCAGGCATCGCGGAAGAACCACCACAGTCCAACGGTTTCGAGCTGCGGACGGAAGCTGCCGAGCCCGTAATAGATGAGGAAGAGCTGGGTGATGAGCGGCGTGCCGCGGAAGAAATAGACATAGGCATAGGCGAGCCAGCCCCAGAACCTGTTCTTCGACATGCGCCCGAGCGCCACGGGCAGCGAAAGGACGGCGCCCATGAGAATCGACGAGATGACGAGTGTCAGCGTTACTCCGAGGCCGGAGAGGAAACTCGGTCCGTAGCGGGAGAATTTTTCCGGGTCCCAGCCATTGACGACCGTCAGGAAGATGCCGACGCCGAGCGCCAGCCAGATGCCGAGCGCAATGCTGCCGAAAAAGCGCGAGAAGGTGTAGGGCTTCGGCGGGGAGGGCGGCGGCGCCTGCGGCGGGATCATGGTCTCGGCAATGCTCATCGGCCCGCCTCCGCGCGTTTGGTCGAGCGCTCGAGCGCCGAGAATACGACGGAGGAAATCATCGCCAGGACGAGGAAGAGAACGCAGGCGATGCCGAAGAACTCGAAGGCATGCTTGGTGACGCGCGCCGCGATCCCGGTTTGCCGGAGAATGTCCGGAAGGCCGATGACCGAGACAAGGGCGGTATCCTTGAGCAGCGCCATCCAGAGATTGCCGAGGCCGGGCAGCGCGATTCGGATGAGCTGCGGCAGGATGATGAGGCGCATCGTCTTGCCCCGGTGCAGCCCGAGCGCGTCACCGGCTTCGTACTGCCCGTGAGGAATGGCCTTGAAGGCCGAAAGCAGCACCTCGGAGCAATAGGCCGAAAAGACCACTCCGAGTGCGATCATTCCCGCTACGAAGGCATTGATCTCGACCGCTCCCTCATAGCCGACCGTCGCGAGGAACTGTTGAACCAGGATCTGCAGGCCGTAATAGACGATGAAAAGCGTGAGGAGTTCCGGCAGGCCCCGAAAAATCGTCGTATAGATGTTGCCCGCCAGTCGCAGGGACTTTTCTTCCGATTGCTTGGCGAGCGCGACGAAGAAGCCGATGACCAAGCCCACCGGAAGCGTTGCGACCGCGAGACTGGCGGTGACCAGGAAGCCATAGGCGATTTCATCGCCCCAACCCGCGTCTCCGCATGCAAGTAGCGTTCCCGAGCCGAACCAGCGAAAGATCCCCGCGGGACCGCATAGCGGATCGATGATCGCACCGATCCAGGCGAGACCGGCGGAAAGGGCGGCAAACAGTCCGCTCATGCCAATAATTCCCCGTACCGTTTTTGGCGTCTACTGCATGTTTGCTGTAATCGTAAATAACCAAACGATAAACCATGCAGCAACTTAAAGGGTTACAGCCGCCTTTGCGCACCTATAGGACGCGAGACGCTGTAGACGCTTATTTTCGAGATTCCTTGTCAAACAAAAACGGCGGAAGGGCAAGCCCGTCCGCCGTTGCATTTTTCTCATCAACCGAGATTTTCCCGGCATTAAAGCCGGATACTCGCAGGAAACGCTGCGATTAGCTGCCGTAGACGTCGAAGGGGAAGTACTTTTCGTTGATTTGCTTGTACTTGCCGTTCGCGCGGATGGCCTCTATCGCCTTGTTGAGCTTTTCGCGCAGCGCATCGTCGCCCTTACGGATTGCGATGCCGGCGCCCTCGCCATTGATGACGGGATCGATGGGCAGGGTGCCGAGCAGCTTGCAGCAGGCGCCGTCTTCGGTCTTCAGCCATTCGGAGAGCACGACGACGTCGTCGATGGCTGCGTCGATGCGGCCGTTTGCGAGGTCGAGCTTGTATTCATCCGCGGTCGGATAGAGCTTCACCTCCGACTCCTTCATATGCGCTTCCGCGTAGTTGGAGTGAGTGGTCGAGCCCTGCGCGCCCAGCGCCTTGCCGGAAAGGGCCGCTGCGGTTGCCTCGGTTATCGGTGAATCCTTCGGCACCACGATTGCCGGTGGCGTGTTGTAGTATTTGTTGGTGAAATCGACCTGCTGCTTACGCTCTTCGGTAATCGACATCGACGCGACGATAGCATCGAACTTCTTGGCGATCAGCGCGGGGATGATGCCGTCCCAATCCTGCGTCACGAAGGTACATTCGGCCTTCATCTCTTCGCAAAGCGCCTTCGCGATGTCGATGTCGAAGCCGGTCAGCGTGCCGTCCGACTCGAGATTGTTGAAGGGCGGGTAGGCGCCTTCGGTACCGATCACGACCTTCTCGCCCTCTGCCATGGCAACGCCGGCCATAAGCACGAAAACGGCAGCCGATGCGGTGGCTGCAAGCCGTCTGGAAATACGCATGATGTCCTCTCTGTTGGCTCGGCATCCGGTTCTTCTTGTTTCGCGGATGCCAATTGGCGCCGGGGCTTCAAGCCGCCGGTTGCGGCGATATTCGTACGGTTTTCCTGCAAAAATCAACTGGAAAGCTTTGCTTCCCACTGTTCGACGCGAATCATGTCCTTCGATCGTCGCAGAAGTTGCGCGCGAAGATGAACGGGCCGTTCAGGACCGGTTAATGTCGGCTTCTATAGGCCTTGCAGCGGAACCGATCCGCGGCTGCAGCGTTGCGGCTACGGCATTTCGGCCGAGGCAAAAAAGGCCGGGACCGCGGATCATGGCCCTGTGACGAGGGCGTCATGGTGGGCGAGGCGATTGGAGTCGCGGTTGCACACCAGCGTCAGGACCTCCGAACAAGAGGAAGAAACAATGTCGATACGATCCAGACTTTTCGCAACAGTGGCCTTGCCCGTTCTTTCGGCGTCCCTGATGATCCAGCCGGCCTTCGCTGACAGCCTGACCGCTCCGTTCGAAGTCGCTCAGGAAGGAGAGGGCCAACCGTCGCCCGAGGAGCTGTTGCTGAAGCGGAAGCAGCGCCAGGCCGAGGAGGAATCGCAGGGGCAGGCGGAAGAGCAACAGCCGCAGGCCGAGGAGCAGCAAACGCCGCGCAAGAAGCGCCAGCAGCAGGCTGAAGAGCAGCCGGCAGCCGAGGAGAGTGCTCCGCAGCAGGCCGAAGAAGAGGCTCCGCGGCGCAAGAAGCGCCAGCAGCAGGCTGAAGAGCAGCCGGCAGCCGAAGAGAGTGCTCCGCAGCAGGCCGAAGAAGAGGCTCCGCGGCGCAAGAAGCGCCAGCAGCAGGCTGAAGAGCAGCCGGCAGCCGAAGAGAGCGCTCCGCAGCAGGCCGAAGAAGAGGCCCCCCGGCGCAAGAAGCGCCAGCAGCAGGCTGAAGAGCAGCCGGCAGCCGAAGAGAGTGCTCCGCAGCAGGCCGAAGAAGAGGCCCCCCGGCGCAAGAAGCGCCAGCAGCAGGCTGAAGAGCAGCCCGCGGCCGAAGAGAGCGCTCCGCAGCAGGCCGAAGAAGAGGCCCCCGCGCGCAAGAAGCGTCAGCAGCAGGCCGAAGAGCAGCAGCCCGCAGCCGAGGAGGGCGCGCCGCAGCAGGCCGAGGAACAGGAGCCTACGCGTAAGAGACGCCAGCAACAGGCCGAGGAGCAGCAGCAGACGGACGAACAGAGAGCCGCCGAGCAGCCGGGTGCCGAACCTGAGGGCGGCACGACCGCTGAGCAGCCCGCTACGGAGGCGCCGGCCGAACAGACGGGCGAGGGCGAGCAGCAGCCGGTGCCTGGCGCGGAACCACCCGCAACTGCAGAACAGCAGGGTGAGCAGCCCGCCGGCCAACCGGCTCCCGAAGTCGTCGATGAGCGCTCGACGGAAGAAAGGCAGAAGATCGCTGAGGATCCCGCAGCCTCGGATGATACCGTCGTGCTTCCCGTCGAGAGGGGCGCAGCCGTCCTCGACAGCGACAAGGACGCCGACATCGCAGGCGGCAACCAGTCACGCGAGACCCGACGCAAGCAGCGCGAGGAACTGCGTGCCAAGCAGGAGAGCGTAGAAGTACCGACCGACGATGCGTCGGCACAGGCGGCGATCCCGGCCGAAGCCAGGGAAGAAATTCCGCAGAAGATCGAGGCTGTGCTCAGCGAAGAGGGCGAGCGCGTCGAAGAGGCTCCGACCTTTACAGTGCCGCAGACGACCAACATCATCAACAACACCGTCATAAACAACACGGTGAACAACACGACCGTCAATAACACCACCGAGAACAATGTGACGGAGGTGAGGGTTGTCGAAGAGGTCGACGATCGTGTCATCCTCGGCGTCGGCGATCGCATCTTCGTGCGCGGTGACGACCGGCCGCGTCTGCGCAGGAATTCGGAAGAGAGTTTCTACGAGACTCTTCCGCGGGGCCGCGTCCGCGAGACGATCGTCCGCCCCGGCGGCTATCGGATCGTCACCATCTACAACGAGTACGGAGACATCCTGACGCGCACGCGCGTCGATCGCGGCGGCGAGGAATATGTCATGATGTACGCGCCGGAATATGAAGAAGACCGGCCTACTATCGTCGACGTGGGTTACGATCTGCCGCCGATGCGCCTGTCGATACCGGTGGACGAATATATCGTCGACGTCGCCGAGGATCCGGACCGGGATTACTACGAGTTCCTGTCCGAACCCCCGGTCGAGCCGGTCGAACGCGTCTACACCATCGATGAGGTGCGTCACTCCGCCCGCCTGCGCGACAAGGTTCGCCGTATCGATCTCGACACCATCACCTTCGCGACGGGAAGCGCCGAGGTATCGATGTCGCAGGCGAAGACCATGCGCAACGTCGCGGAGGCAATGAACAAGGTCCTTGAGAAGGATCCGGGTGAAACCTTCTTCATCGAGGGTCACACGGATGCCGTTGGCGCCGACCAGTCCAACCTGGTCCTCTCCGACGAGCGTGCCGAGTCCGTCGCAGTGCTCCTGACCGAGGTCTATGGCATCCCGGCCGAAAACCTCGTCACCCAGGGCTATGGCGAGCGGTTCCTCAAGATCCGCACGGATGGGCCGGAACAGGAGAACCGCCGCGTCACCATTCGCCGCGTGACACCGCTGGTGCGCCCTGTAGCGCAGCGGTAGGGGCAACGAAGCATGCGAACTGACATCGGGGCCGGGAAACCGGCCCCGATTATTTGTGCGTTCTACAGCCCGCCTGTGTGCGCTTGTCTTGGATGGCTGCCGTCCACTCGACCGTCAGTCACGCAGTCCCGTGACCTTCTCGACGAAATCGGCGATCGCCTGCGTGTCGTCCAGGTCGAATACGGGGAGCCCGGTGTCCGCGACCGGGTGATCGGCAGCGATGGCCATGATATGCGGATCGCTCGGAGCGAGCGGTTCGCGATGGGCCGATTCCTCGCGGCGCGCCTCGATTTTCGGGACAGGCTCGCGCTTGTAGCCTTCGATCAGTACCAGGTCGCAGGGGGCAAGACGCGACAAGATCTCTTCGAATGTGGGCTCCGGCGCCCCACGCAATTCATGCATGATTGCGAAGCGCGTCGATGAAACGATCGTTACCTCATGCGCGCCGGCCTCGCGGTGGCGGTAGCTGTCGGCGCCGACCTTGTCGATGTCGAAGTCGTGATGCGCGTGCTTGATCGTGGAGACCATATAGCCGCGCCGGGTCATTTCGCTGACAAGACGGACCATCAGGCCGGTCTTCCCGGAATTCTTCCAGCCGGCGATTCCGAAAATCTTCGGTGGGCGCAAGGGGTCGTTCATGGTTCGCGATCCTCCAGATAGGGCAACCAGGCCTCAGCCTGCCGAAGCTCTTCGGGGGTGTTGATGTTGAAGAAAGGGTCCAGCGGTCCGGCCGCCGTCGGGATCAGGGGAAACTCTACCGCTGCCGATTCGTGCCGCGCAATGAAGGCACGGACGCGCCGCTTTTCGTCCGCATGAATCCACGCCTCAAGATCATCGGCGAGCGCGACGGGCCAGAGCGCGAAAAGCGGATGCATCTCACCGGCCGAGAAAGCGACGGCGATTTCACCCCCGGACGTGATGGCGGTCTTCAGCCGGGCGGCAAGGCTCTTGGGAAAGAGGGGCGTATCGACCGGCACGGTGAGCACATGGCTAGCCCCCGGTGACTTGCGCACAGTATGGCGCATGGCGGCTAGAATGCCGGCCAGCGGGCCGACGAATCCGGGTATGGTGTCCGGCACGACCTCGAGACCAAACGCAGAAGCAGGATCCGGATCGGCATTCAGATTGATGGCGATGCCGGCGACCTGTGGCCGGAGGCGCTCGATCACGCGCGTAAGCATGCTCCTGCCCCCGAGCACGAGTCCTGCCTTCGGGCGCCCCATGCGCGAGGAAAGTCCGCCGGCGAGGATGACTGCCGGAGGGAATGTGGCATGGGAGGGGGCGCCTGTCATCGAGAACTATTCCAGGGGGCCGCCGAGTGCGCGCTGCGCGACCGCCTGCCGGCCGCGCTTGCTCTCGCGATAGAAAGTATAAAGGCCGGAACCGATGATGATGGCGACGCCCGCCAGCATCCAGCGGTCCGGCGTCTCTGCGAAGAAAACGACCCCGAGGGTGACCGACCAGAGAAGGCTCATGTAGCGGAATGGCGCAATGACGGAGATCTCGCCCTCGCGCATCGCGAGTACGATCGTCTGATAGCCGAGCATCAGAAGCACGCTGGCGCCGGCGATGTGGCTGAGAGACGTCGCAGACATCGGTTGCCAGCCACCGAGCGGGACGATGAGGGCCGCACCGACCAGCGTCGTCACGAGTGAGGTCGTCACGGTGATGTACAGCGACGGCACGTCGGTGCCGATGCGGCGGGTGCAGAGGTCGCGGGTCGCGGTGCAGAAGACGCAAGCGACGACGGTGAGGGCCGCCGCGGTGAAGCCCTCGGGACCAGGACGCAATACGATGAGGACGCCGGCGAAGCCTACGACGATCGCCGCCCACCGCCGCCAGCCGACGGGCTCGCCGAGAAACAGCGCGGCGCCGAGCGTGACCGCCAGCGGAAGTGCCTGCATGATCGCCGAAGCGTTGGCGAGCGGGATCTGGCCGAGCGCGGAGATATAGGTCACCGATGCAAGCGCCTCCATGGCGATGCGCAGCAGTATGGCCGGCCTGAAGATCGTCCGAACCGGCCGGAAGGCGCCGAAGCGGTATGCGACTACGACCACCATCAGCGTCGTCAGCAATCCGCGCATGAACATGATCTGGCCTGTATTCATGGCGCCGGTGACCGATTTTACCAGCGCGTCGTTGCAGGCGAACCCGATCATCGCGAGGCACATGAAGACGATGCCGCGGAAATTGGCTGACGAGCGCATTCTCATTCCTGATAGCTTGTGGCCGAACGGCGCGAGCCTTCCCGGCGTGGCGAATCCCTACTGCATGTTCCTTAAATCCTATCCGATTAAAGGACAAAAACATCCAGCAGATCAAAGATCTGAGCGCTGCAAAACCGGTGCGATAGGAGATGTGACATAGAGCCGAGCAAGGCATTGCCGCTTGTTCCTTCGCCCCGCTTGCGGGGAGAAGGTGCCGGCAGGCGGATGAGGGGCAGGCTCACCCCCCGGTGACGCTCATGTGGCGGGCGACGGCGGGGCGGTTGTGCTCGCGGTCGATGATGAAGTCGTGGCCCTTCGGCTTGCGGCCGATCGCCTCGTCGATGACCTGCGCGAGATAGGCGTCGTCGTCGGTGGCGCGCAATGCGGCGCGCAGATCGGCGGCGTCGTTCTGGCCGAGGCACATATAGAGCGTGCCGGTGCAGGTCAGCCGGACGCGATTGCAGCTTTCGCAGAAATTGTGCGTGAGCGGCGTGATCAGGCCGAGGCGGCCGCCGGTCTCCGCGACCTCGACGTAGCGCGCCGGGCCGCCGGTGCGGTAGGGGATGTCGCTGAGCGTGAAGTCGGCCTCGAGCCGCCTGCGCATCTCCGAGAGCGGCAGGTAATGGTCGGTCCTGTCCTCGTCCACTTCGCCCATAGGCATGGTCTCGATCAGCGTCAGATCCATGCCGCGGCCATGCGCCCAGCGCATCAGTTCTGGTATCTCGGCGTCGTTGAAGTCCTTGAGGGCGACCGCATTGATCTTCACCTTCAATCCGGCTGCCAACGCCGCATCGATGCCTTCGAGCACCCTTGCCAATTCGCCCCAGCGGGTGATCTGGCGGAACTTGTCGGGGTCGAGCGTGTCGAGCGAGACATTGATCCGCCGCACGCCGCAATCGACGAGTTCGGCGGCAAATTTCGAAAGCTGCGATCCGTTGGTGGTGAGTGTCAGTTCATCCAGCCGTCCCGCTTCGATCTCCTTGCCGAGTTCGCGAATGAGGAACATGATGTTCTTACGCACCAGCGGCTCCCCGCCGGTGAGCCTCAGCTTGCGCACGCCCTTGGCAATGAAGGCGGAACAGAGGCGCTGGAGTTCCTCCAGCGTCAACAGGTCCTTCTTCGGCAGGAAGGTCATGTGTTCCGCCATGCAATAGGTGCAGCGGAAGTCGCAGCGGTCGGTGACCGAGACGCGCAGATAGGTGACCGCGCGGCCGAATGGATCGACCATCGGGGCAGTCGTGGTGTCGAGCGGTCTGGCGTCGGTCTGGTCTATAGCGGCCGTGTTCAAGTCTTTTCTCCCTGCGCATTCAATGTCGTGGTCAAAAAGGGTCGCGTCAAGGCGCTTCCTGTCGCAAACTGTTTCAAATATCTGGAAAGCCGTCTGCGGACGATTTCCGACCGTTCAATTCTGCTTTACTTGAACGGGGCCGAACACGGAGCAATGACGATGAGCGTATTCTGGCCCACCGAACTGCGGATATCTAGGGATCGCCACCGCCTGTCCGTTACCTTCGACGACGGCGCGGCCTTCGACCTTTCCGCGGAACTCCTGCGGGTCCTCTCGCCCTCGGCAGAGGTGCAAGGACACGGCCCCGGCCAGCGGGTGACGGTCCCGGGCAAGCGCAACGTCCAGATCATCTCGGTCCAGCCGACGGGAAATTACGCGGTGCGAATCGGTTTCGACGATTCGCACGACACCGGCATCTACACCTGGACCTATCTGCGAGAGCTCGGCGAGAAAGGCGAAGAGTTGTTCAAGGCCTATGAGCAGGAACTCGCCGACAAGGGTATGTCGCGCGACAAGCCCGAAAAGCCGCGCTGACGTCTGGCTGCGTCCGGTAACCGCCGACCGGGGAAGCCTCGTTCAGCCTCCCGCCGCCAACTCATCGTCCTTGAGCAAGGTGGCGATGATCCGCTCCATCGACTCGGCGACCTTGACGCAGTCCTCGATCGGCTCCCCGCCGTGCGAACTCTCGATGAGCGCCGTCTGAATTTCCATTGCCTCCTCGGTCAAGGTCCTTCCTGCTGAGGTCAGCGACAGACGCAACACGCGTTTGTCTCTTGCGTCGCCCCGCCTTTCGATGAGGCCGCGCTTTTCGAGCTGCGGCAGCAGCATGCTCATGTTTGAGCGGCCGACGAGCAGCTTGCGTGCAAGCTCCTGCTGGGTGATGCCGTCGAAACGGTAGAGATTGACCAGGATGTCCAGGTGCGGCGGCTTCACATCGAGATGGGTCAGCCGCCGCGTCAATGTCTGCTGCATCAGCTGACAGGCGCGGGCAACGGCGATCCAACTTCGAAAACGAGGATGATCCCAGGGAAAGTGGTGGCTTTCGATCTGTGCTTGCTTTTTGTTCATCGTTGTACAATTATGTTCATGGTTGAACATTAGAAAGCGCCACTATGCCATCCTTTGCGATCAAGGTCATCCGTCTATCGCTTAAGGCCGTTTCCGCGTTTTCGGCCGACAAGGCGGGCAAGTCCGCATTCTGGATATTCTGCCGCACCCCGAGCCGGAAGCCAAAAAACGGCAAGGAGGCGGCGCTGCTCAAAGCGGCAGTCCCGATCATGCAACGATCGCGGAAGGTCACGTTGTCCTTTGCGGGCGGCTGGGCTGCCGCTCGGCATTTCGAACGGCGGATGGGCGGCCGCGGGCCGCGGGTACTGGTCGCGCACGGCTGGGGATCTCGCAGCGACTATCTGGCAACGTTGATCGACGGGCTGCTCTCCTCGGGCGCTGAGGTGGTGGCGCTCGACTTGCCGGGACATGGAGCGTCGCCCGGGCGGACGCTGACCATGCCGCAAGCGGTGAGGGCGATCGATGCGGCGTGGCGCCATTTCGACGGATTCGATGTCGGTATAGGCCATTCCTTCGGCGGCGCGAGCCTTGCTTGCGCGGCCGGGGCAGTGCTCTGCGACGTACCGGCGCGCGTTCCCGGGAAACTGGTCCTGATCGGTGCGCCAAGCGAAATGACATGGCTCTTCAGGGGCTTCGGCCGGACGGTGGGGCTCGCGCCGAAGGCGCAGGCAGCTTTCGAGGGCATGGTGGAGCGGCTCTCCGGGCGTCGCATCGAAGGTTTCGATGCCACCCGCATCCTGGCGGCACTCCGCAAGCCGGTTCTGGTCATCCATGCCGAGGACGACAAGGAAGTCCCTGCCGATCACGCGCGCCGCTACGGCGCTGTCGGACCAAATGTAGAATTGCACTGGGCGAACGGTCTCGGGCATCGCCGCATCGTTTCCGCCGCTCCGGTCATCGAGAGGATCACGGAATTCCTCTGGGAGCGCAGGAAAGAGGCTCCCATGTCAAAAATCGCCTGATGGCGTCATCAGGCCGTCATGCTATTCCTCGAAACGGCGCGCAGAGATCGCGATTTTCGGCGTGGCAGCCGTAGCACCGTTGCAGGAGGGATGAGATGACGATTATCGGAACGGTCGAGGAGTTGCAGGCGCTCTATGGCGGAACGAGCGAGGCATCGATCGTCAAGGTAACCAGTGCACTGACGGCCGAATACAGGGAAATGATCGAAGCCTCGCCCTTCGCAGCGCTCGCCACCGTTGGTCCTGAGGGACTCGACTGTTCGCCGCGGGGCGACGATCAATGCGTCGTCCGCATCGCGGACGACAAGACCGTGCTGATGCCCGACTGGCGCGGTAACAACCGGGTGGACTCGCTTGCCAATATCGTGCGCGATCCGAGAGTGGCGCTGCTCTTCCTCGTGCCCGGATCGAATACGACCATCCGCATCAACGGCACCGCCGTCGTCAGCGTCGACCCTGCCTTGACCGGTTCCTTCGAGGTCGATGGGAAGCATCCGCGCAGCGTCATCGTGGTCACGATCGGCGAGGTCTATTTCCAATGCGCCCGGGCCCTGATCCGTTCGCAGCTCTGGAATGCGGAGCGCTTCGCCGATGCGGCCTCGCTGCCGACGCCCGGCGCGTTGCTGAAAGCTGCCAAGGCCGATTTCGACAAGGAAAGCTACGACCGGGAATGGCCCGGCCGCGCCGCGAAGACGATGTGGTAGGCGGCCGCGGCGGCACCATGTCGAGCCGCGGCCGCATGAAGTGCGATCAGGCCGGGCCGATCATGGTTTCGGGGCGGACGACGGCGTCGAACTCCTCGTCCGTGACGTAACCGCCGCCGACGGCCTCCTCGCGAAGCGTGGTACCGTTCTTGTGGGCGGTCTTGGCGATCTTGGCCGCGTTGTCGTAGCCGATCTTCGGCGCAAGCGCAGTCACCAGCATGAGCGAACGGTCGAGCGCCGCCTTGATGTTGTCCTCCCGCGCCTCGATCCCGACGACGCAATTGTCGGTGAAGGAGATAGCCGCATCGGCGAGCAGTTGCACCGACTGCAGGAAGTTGTACGCCATCAGCGGATTGTAGACGTTGAGCTCGAAGTGGCCCTGGCTGCCGGCAAAGGTCAGCGCCGCATGATTGCCGAAGACCTGGACGCAGACCTGGGTGAGCGCCTCGCACTGAGTCGGGTTGACCTTGCCCGGCATGATGGACGAGCCCGGCTCGTTTTCCGGCAGTGAAAGCTCGCCGAGGCCGGAGCGGGGGCCGGAGCCGAGGAAGCGGATGTCGTTGGCGATCTTGAAGAGCGCGGCGGCGGTGGCGTTGATTGCCCCGTGGCTGAAGACCATCGAGTCGTGGGCGGCCAGCGCTTCGAACTTGTTCGGCGCGGAAGTGAAGCCGATGCCGGTGATGGCAGCGATTTCCTCGGCGACCTTCTCGGCAAATCCGACCGGCGCATTGAGCCCGGTGCCGACCGCGGTCCCCCCCTGGGCGAGCTCGCAAAGGCCGGGGAGCGTCATCTCGATCCGTTTGATCGAGGAGGCGACCTGCGCCGCATAGCCGGAAAACTCCTGCCCCAGCGTCAGGGGCGTTGCGTCCTGCGTGTGGGTGCGGCCGATCTTGATGATGTGATCGAAAGCCTTCACCTTCTCTTCGAGCGCCTTGTGCAGGTGCTTGAGCGCCGGCAGCAGATCGTGGATCACGCGCTCCGCACAGGCGATGTGCATGGCGGTGGGATAGGTGTCGTTCGACGACTGGCTCATATTGACGTGATCGTTCGGGTGAACCGGCTTCTTCGAACCCATGACGCCGCCGAGCAGCTCGATCGCACGGTTGGAAACGACCTCGTTCGCATTCATGTTCGACTGGGTTCCGGAGCCCGTCTGCCACACGACGAGAGGGAAGTGTTCGTCAAGCTTGCCGTCGATCACCTCCTGTGCGGCCTTGACGATGGCGTCGCCGATCGCCGGGTCGAGGCGGCCGAGCGCCATGTTGGCGCGGGCAGCCGCCTGTTTGACGATGCCGAGTGCGCGCACGATTGCCAGAGGCTGCTTTTCCCAGCCGATTTTGAAATTGCCCAGCGATCGCTGCGCCTGGGCGCCCCAATAGCGGTCGCTCGCCACTTCGATGGGGCCGAACGTATCTGTTTCCGTGCGGGTCGATGTCATCGTGATACCTGCTTTCGTCATGCGGTTCATGAAGCCGAGGCGGGGAACCGGGTCCAAGGCCGATCTTACTCCCCGCTGCCGGGCATTTCTCTGCCTTGGCCATGCTGCCTTGTAAAGGGGCCGCGGGGGCTCGGAACACCTACAATCGTTTGAATTGCCGCCGAGCGGCAAGCTCCGACCGGGCATCGCCGACATGGGTTTTCGGCCGGCAGCGATGTGTCCTTTCCGTCACATCCGCAATCTTCCGTTGCGCGTCTTCCTTGTGTCGCAGGGAACATCGGCACCGCGCCCGGCCGGGCAAAGTAGATGCAAATCAGATTTTTAGGCGAAGGGGCATGGCTGAAAACGGATCGCGGCGAGACGCGGGCCGCGGATTCGGGAGGCTTCGTTTCCTTTTCATTCACCATCCTTTTCTATAACTCTCGGAGCACGAGGGCGTGGCGAGAATCTGGCGGCGGCTGCATTCGGCGGCGACGCAATACGGGGACGTTTGTATCTATGAGAATCATCAAGTCGGCAGCGATTGTCACGCTCATGAGTGGCTGTGTGGTTGCAACCATGGATGTGCAGCCGGCGTCTGCAATCACCTTCATGGACTTCATCCGCGGAGGCAAGAAGCGCGACGTGCAGGAGCAGGTGCAGCCTCGGCGGCAGCTTCCCGGCGTGGACATGTTCGCGCCGCAGCGGCTTGATCAGAAGGCGGCGAAGCCACCGCGCATCACCGGCCCGCGCTATTATACCTACAAGGCGGAGCCGCTGCGCCGGATCGCGACGGATCGTCTGGTCGATCCCGTCGTCACCGGCTCGGTGCTCAACGGGGCCCTGCCGCCCATGCTGCGCTCGCCGCTTGCCGACGCGCGCCAGTTTCTTCCGGAAGTCGATGTGCGCGCCCCCGCCGAGGTCGCAAAAGCGGTCGAGACTTTCTACGGCACGCGGACGGATTTCCTGTGGATCGAGGGGACGGGCGTCAGCGGCCGTGCCAAGGCGGCGCTTGGCGTCTTGTCCGACGCTGCGAAGGTCGGTCTCGACCCGCTCGACTACGCCGTCATCGTTCCTCCGGAAGATTTCGACCGCGGCGACATGATCGCCCGCGAGAAGGATCTGGTGCGTTTCGAAATCGCGATGTCCGCGGCCGTGCTCACCTATGTCCAGGATACCGTGCGCGGCCGTATCGATCCGAACAGGATCTCCGGCTATCACGACTTCAAGCGGAAAAACGTCGATCTTCTCGGCTTTCTGGAGAAGATCGAGACAAGCAGTGATGTCGCGGCGCTTGTCGAAAGTCAGAATCCGAAAAGCGCACAATTTACCGCATTGAGGCAGGAACTCGAACGGCTTCGGACGCAGGTGGAAGCCGCGCCACGGGTGGAGATCGCACCGGGGACGTTGTTGAAGCCCGGCGAAAGCAATCCGGAACTCGCGAATGTTATCGCCGGAATCAAGTTGAAAGCTTCGGAAGCGTTGAAGACGGAGCATGCGGTCGTGCTCGCGGCATATGAGGGGACGCCGGACTATACGCCCGAGCTGGTGCCGCTCGTCGAGGCCTTCCAGAAGGAATATGGCCTGAAGGCGGATGGCATTGTCGGGCAGGCGTCGATACGCGCCCTCACCGGCGGCGATACGACCGAAGGGAAGATAGACAAGGTCGAAATCGCGATGGAGCAGGCGCGGTGGTTGCCGGATGGGCTTGGCGACCGCTATGTCTTCATCAACCAGCCGGCCTTCACCGCGTCCTATACGGAACAGGGCACGGAGCAGTTCTCCATGCGCGTGGTCGTCGGTTCCAAGGCCAACCAGACATATTTCTTCCAGGACGAAATCCAGACGGTCGAAGTAAATCCCTATTGGGGCGTGCCGCAGTCGATCATCGTCAACGAAATGCTGCCGAAGCTTAGAAACGACCCGGGTTACCTGGACCGCATGGGTTATCAGGTGGAAGTCGGCGGCCGCGTCGTTCCTTCCACCGCGGTGAACTGGTACGGATCGACGAACTCGATCGCCGTGCGCCAGCCGCCGAGCAGCGACAATGCGCTCGGCGAACTCAAGATCCTCTTCCCCAACGCGCACGCGATCTATATGCACGACACGCCGTCGAAGAGCTTCTTCAAGCGCGACCAGCGGGCGCTAAGCCATGGCTGCGTGCGTCTTGCCGATCCCCGGCGGATGGCGGCGGCGGTTCTGGGCGTAAGTGTCGACGAGGTCGGCATGGAAATATCGGGCGGCCGCAACAAGGCGCTGCCGGTATCCGCCAAGGTCCCGGTCTATGTTTCCTACTTTACCGCCTGGCCGAACAAGGACGGAACCGTCGAGTATTTCGACGACGTCTACGAACGCGATATGTATATGAATCGCGCTTTCGAGGCCACGCGCAAGGCGCGGAGTCTGGAAGGATGAGGAGGTGGGCCGCGTTACACGAGCGGCCCCTTTCACTTCGGCTTGCGGGAGAGCACAGTCTCGACCAGATCCGGTGTCAATTCGTCGAAGTGCCCGATGATACGATCGGGCAGCAGGCTTTCGATCGGCACGTCCGAATAGCCGAAGGGCACGACGATCGACGGAACAGAGGCATTTCGGGCGACGAGAACGTCGTTGAGACTGTCGCCGACCATGACCGCCCGTTCGGCCATCCCCCCGGCATTCGAGACCGTCGACAGCAGGTGGTCGGCATGCGGTTTGCGGACGGTGAAGGTATCGCCACCGGAGATCGCCGCAAAGCGGCCAAGTAGTCCCAACCCTTCCAAAAGACGCTTTGCCAGCATTTCCGGCTTGTTGGTGCAGACTGCGAGTTTCAGCCCCGCATCCTGCAGGCGATCGAGCGCTTCGATCAGCCCCGGATAGGGAAGGGATTCACCCGGCATCGATCCGTGATAAAAATCGACGAACTCTTTCATCTGCCAGGTCAGTTCTTCTTCGGCGATCGTTCTGCCGCGAAGCGCGAAAGTCCTCTCGATCATGGCCCGTGCGCCGTGGCCGACCAGATGCGTGAGATCCGCATAGGTCACCGGCTCGATACCGGCTTGCGTCACCGCATGGTTCAAGCTGGCGACAAGATCGGGCGCTGTGTCGACGAGCGTACCGTCGAGATCGAAGACGACTAGGGGCAGGGACACCGGCAACCTCGTTCTGCAAAACCTTGTCCGTCCGGGTAGGCGAAGTCGGCGCGGAATGCAATGGCGACCTAGGTCGTAGCGCTGCCGGAATCCGGTTCCGGCCGTGCATTTTGACTTTTGTTTGCCGCGGCGGGCGTGTAAGTGTCTCAGCGGAATTGGAGGGTGGCGGCCGAGGGCGACGCCCCCGCCTGACGTGGATCGAGAGGGAGCGAGTGGCGCATGGACGCCCGCCAGATGAAGATCAAGGCCGCCGAAGCGGCACTTGAACATGTCGAAAGCGGCATGCGGCTTGGAATAGGCACAGGCTCGACGGCTGAAGAATTCGTCCGATTGCTGGCCGAGAAAGTGGCATCCGGCTTTCAGATCTCCGGCGTTCCGACGTCCGAGCGGACTGCGCGCCTCTGCCTCGAGCTCGGTGTGCCGCTAAAGTCGCTCGACGAACTGCCGGAACTGGACCTGACGATCGACGGGGCCGACGAGGTCGACGGAAAGCTGCGCCTGATCAAGGGCGGCGGCGGTGCGTTGCTGCGCGAGAAGATCGTTGCGAGCGCCTCGACGCGGATGATCGTCATTGCCGACGAATCGAAGGTCGTGGACGTGCTGGGCGCTTTCAAGCTGCCGATCGAGATCAATCCTTTCGGCCAGGTCGCCACGAGGCTCGCGATCGAGAAGACCGCTTCGCGGCTGGGTCTGGCAGGGGAAATCGTCGTACGATCCTCCGGCGATGGAGTCTTCATGACCGATGGCGGACACCTCATTCTCGATGCATCTTTTGGCCGTATTCCTGATGCAGATGCGCTCGCGGTGGAGCTGAACGCCATCCCGGGGGTCGTTGAGCACGGGCTTTTCATAGATGTGGCGTCGATGGCGATCATTGCCGGTCCTGAGGGAGCGCGCACGCTTACGGCGTCTTGAGCTTCGGCTGAGTGGCGCGGGGCGTATCGAGAGACAGATTTTGCACAGGTCAGCCAGGCGGCGGCTATCGGCCGGGCGGCACGTGCCAACACAGGAGCATGGATAAATATGAACAAATTCGCAGGTCTTGCCCGCACTTTCGCTACTGCTGCGATCCTCGTTTCGGTTTCGGTTCCGGCGGTACGGGCACAGGACGTGACGGAAGATCAGATCAAGGCTGCGCGTGCGACGATCGCGGCGCTCGGCGTGACCAACAGCTTCGACAACATTCTGCCGAACCTCGCCGAACGCCTGAAGAACACGCTCATTCAGGCGTCGCCGAACCATCAGGAACTGATCACCGCGACCGTGGACGAGAAGGCGCTCAGCCTCGCCGGGCGGCGTTCGGATCTGGAGCGCGAAGCCGCGACCATCTACGCGAAGACCTTTACCGTCGAAGAGCTGAACGCCATCGCCGACTTCTACAACTCGACCGCGGGCAAGAAGCTTTTGAACGACGGCCCGATCGCCTCGCGTGAGATGCTGAAGGCTGCCGACATCTGGGCGGCAGGCGTTTCGCGCGACCTGACCAGCGAAGCGACGAAGTCGCTCGATGAGAAGATAGGCAATGCGCCGGCGGCAAATGCAGGCGCTGCGGCGCCCGCCCAATAAGCCCTCGGGCGAACCGGCGGTCTGGCCACCCGAAGCTGACCGCACGAGGTCGGCCGCAAGACAGGAGCCCGGAGTGATCCGGGCTTTTCTTTTTTTGCGTCGCAATACTATATCAGGGGCGAAAGGCGACTCCGTTCGCGCTTTCCAGCCCGACGTCTTCCGGCCGACGGCGTATTCGACATTTCATTTCCTGCAGGAGTTCCCATGAGCGCTTTCGACTATGACCTCTTCGTGATCGGCGGCGGTTCGGGCGGTGTGAGAAGCGGGCGGCTGGCTGCGGCGCTCGGCAAGAAAGTGGCGATCGCCGAGGAGTTCCGGTATGGCGGGACGTGCGTCATTCGCGGCTGTGTACCGAAGAAGCTCTATGTTTATGCCTCGCAGTTTGCGGAACATTTCGAAGATGCGGCGGGCTTCGGCTGGACCGTCGGCGAGAGCCGTTTCGATTGGGACAAGCTCGTTGCCGCGAAGGAACAGGAAATCGCCCGGCTGGAGGGTCTTTACCGTAAGGGCCTGGCGAATGCCGGCGCCGAGATCCTGGATACGCGCGCCGAGCTCGCCGGTCCGAACACGGTGAAGCTGCTTGCCAGCGGCAAGACCGTCACGGCGGAGCGCATCGTTATCGCGGTCGGCGGACATCCGAGCCCGCATGACGCGCTGCCGGGCCACGAACTGTGCATCACCTCCAACGAAGCCTTCGATCTTCCGGCGCTGCCGGAATCGATCCTCATTGCCGGCGGCGGCTACATCGCCGTGGAATTCGCCAATATCTTCCACGGGCTGGGCGTGAAAACGACGCTGATCTATCGCGGAAAGGAAATTCTATCCCGCTTCGATCAGGACATGCGGCGCGGCCTGCACGCAGCCATGGAGGAAAAGGGAATCCGCATCCTCTGCGAGGACATCATCCAGTCGGTGTCGGCGGATGCGGACGGACGGCGTGTGGCGACGACGATGAAACATGGTGAGATCGTCGCCGACCAGGTGATGCTGGCGCTCGGGCGCATGCCGAACACAAATGGTCTCGGGCTTGAGGCCGCCGGCGTCAGGACCAATGAGCTCGGCGCAATCATCGTCGACGCTTTTTCGCGCACCAGCACGCCGGGGATCTACGCGCTCGGCGATGTGACCGATCGCGTGCAGCTAACCCCCGTGGCGATCCACGAGGCCATGTGCTTCATCGAGACGGAATACAAGAACAATCCGACTTCGCCGGACCACGACCTGATCGCGACCGCCGTGTTCTCGCAGCCCGAGATCGGCACGGTCGGGATCACGGAAGAGGAAGCGGCCCGGAAATTCCAGGAGATCGAGGTCTATCGCGCCGAGTTCCGGCCGATGAAAGCGACGCTCTCCGGCCGTAAGGAAAAGACGATCATGAAGCTCGTCGTCAATGCCGCTGACCGCAAGGTCGTCGGGGCGCATATTCTCGGCCATGATGCCGGCGAGATGGCGCAGCTGTTGGGGATTTCGCTGAAGGCCGGCTGCACGAAGGACGATTTCGACCGGACGATGGCGGTTCACCCGACGGCGGCGGAGGAGCTCGTCACGATGTATCAGCCGAGCTACCGCGTGAGGAACGGAGAGAGGGTCGGCTGAGCCTCTCCCGTCGGCGTCGTGGCGGTCCACGTTTTCTGGTAGGATGGCTTTCCAAGCCCCCTGTTAACGTTTATAAGCCCGCATCCGCGAAAGTAGTCCGCCCGGGCGTTGTGGCAGATCGCAGGTATCGGCAGGGCTGCCGACGCGGGCGCATGCAAATCCGGATGCCGGGCGGCGTGACGGCCGCAGGGCGCGACGCGGGTCGATCCGCGTCAGACAACAGGTGATGGAAATGGCACAGACTTGGACTCCGAACAGCTGGCGGCAAAAACCCATTCAGCAGGTGCCGGACTATCCGGACCTCGCAGTGCTCGATAGCGTGGAAGCGCGTCTTGCCAAGTATCCGCCACTTGTCTTCGCCGGAGAGGCGCGCCGTCTCAAGAGCGCGCTTGCCAACGTTGCCGAGGGGCGCGGCTTCCTGTTGCAAGGGGGCGACTGCGCCGAGAGCTTCGCCGAGCATGGCGCCGATACGATCCGAGATTTCTTCCGCGCCTTCCTGCAGATGGCCGTCGTCCTGACCTTCGGTGCGCAGCAGCCGGTCGTCAAGGTGGGCCGCATTGCCGGCCAGTTCGCCAAGCCGCGCTCGTCGGGCGTCGAGAAGCAGGGCGATGTGACGCTGCCGAGCTACCGCGGCGACATCATCAACGGCATAGAGTTCACGGAGGAGGCACGCGTGCCCAATCCGGAACGTCAGGTCATGGCCTATCGCCAGTCCGCGGCCACGCTCAACCTGCTGCGCGCCTTTGCCATGGGCGGTTACGCCAATCTCGAGAACGTCCATCAGTGGATGCTCGGTTTCGTCAAGGACAGCCCTCAGGCAGAGCGCTACCGCAAGCTCGCCGACCGCATATCCGAGACGATGGATTTCATGAAGGCGATCGGCATCACCGCTGAAAACCATCCGAGCCTGCGTGAAACGGATTTCTTCACCAGCCACGAAGCTCTGCTGCTCGGTTACGAGCAGGCGCTCACGCGCGTCGATTCGACCTCGGGCGACTGGTACGCGACGTCCGGCCACATGATCTGGATCGGCGACCGTACGCGCCAGCCCGATCACGCGCATATCGAATATTGCCGCGGCATCAAGAATCCGCTTGGCCTGAAGTGCGGCCCGTCGCTGACGGCGGACGGCCTTCTCGAACTGATCGACATCCTCAATCCCGCCAACGAGGCGGGACGTCTCACGCTGATCTGCCGCTTCGGGCACGACAAGGTCGCCGAGCATCTGCCGCGCCTCATCCGAGCCGTCGAACGGGAGGGCAAGAAGGTGGTGTGGTCCTGCGATCCGATGCATGGCAACACGATCACGCTCAACAATTACAAGACCCGGCCGTTCGAGCGGATTCTGTCCGAAGTCGAAAGCTTCTTCCAGATTCATCGCGCCGAAGGTTCGCACCCGGGCGGCATCCATATCGAGATGACCGGCAACGACGTCACGGAGTGCACCGGCGGCGCGCGTGCGCTTTCAGGCGACGACCTTGCCGATCGCTACCACACCCATTGCGATCCGCGCCTCAATGCCGACCAGGCGCTTGAGCTGGCCTTCCTGCTCGCCGAGCGGATGAAGGGCGGTCGCGACGAGAAGAAGATGGTCGTCAACGGCTGATCCAATCGATAAAGCCATCAGTTCAATATTTCTGAACCTGCGGCGCATTCTCTGAATTTGACTTTGGCCGGGCCAGCTTGAAAGCTTGTCCGGCCTTTATGTGTTGAAGTGCATAGGTTCGAAGGGGGGCAGACGATGGAGATAAATGAGGGCGGTTGCCTTTGCGGCGCTGTTCGTTTCAAGACGCGCGGAAAGCTTCGCGAACTGATCTTCTGCCATTGCTCTCAATGCCGAAAGCAAACCGGGCTCTACTACGCGGCCACCAATGTGCTCGACCGTGAAATGGAAGTGGAAGGCGTCGAGAACGTGACCTGGTACCGTTCCAGCGATGAGGCGCGACGTGGATTCTGCCGGCATTGCGGATCGGCCCTGTTCTGGAAGGCGGATGGACTGGACTACACGTCCATTCTCGCCGGTACATTCGACGGGTCGGTGGCGCTCGAGCCCGGCTATCACATCTTTTGCGCGGACAAGGGGCACTATTACGATATCAGCGACGACCTGCCGCGCTTTGCAGGATCGCGGCCGTAGCGGGCAGAGAATGCTCGGCAGTCAAGCAGCCCAATCGGAGGCTTGATCATAGGCACTGGCCAACGCCTCGATCTTGACCGCCTGCCAGGAGACATATTCCTCGATCAGCCGTGCGCTCAGCCAGAACCGTCCGCGTCGTCCATCCTCGGATTTTCCAAGGAACCCGGCTGCGTCGGCTCTGGCGAATATCCGGCGGACATGGGTATTCGATATCAGGTAGTGCTCGGCCAGTTTCGCCAGGCTGACCTCGACCCATACCTTGCCGTCCATTGGCGCGAATTCGGAGACGCGCGTCATGAGATCGTCGAGGATCACACCGCCCGATTCGGACCAGACAAAGATGGCGACACCCTTCGGCGGCGTCGTCCATCTGCTGTCGGAGAGGAGGCGCCGTGCCGCGAGCGGCTGGGCGCGCTCGAAAATCGATTTGTCCGCTTCGACGCGTTCGATCCTGGTGCCGCCGTCAAGGAGATCGATCGTGCTCATCTGACTTTTGAACCAGAGTCGCATCGCGGTTTCGCTGACCTCGGTCGGCTCGAGGGGACGCGCTCTCTTGGTACGTCCGCCGGATGCCGGCTGAAGCATCTTGTAAGCGACCAGTTCCGCGAGGAAAGCGGCGGCCGTGTTGCGGCTGGCGCCCCCGGTATCGCGCATGAATTTGAGCAACCGTGCGGCGGTGATGCCCGATTCCGGGTTGTTGACGTCCCGTTCGAGATGGAGCGAATAGGCCGCTTGCGTCAGCATCCACTTCTGGTGTGACGCCACCAGGCGCGCCACGCGCGGAAAGAGGTCATTGAGGGCGATCAGCGTTCGCGCGCCTGCCTGCAATATCTGCGGGAAATTAGGATTTCGCACCAAGTCGCCAACCGTCAAGCCGGTTGGCACCTGCTGCTCAGAGCTGCCCTTCTCCGCGACCCGCTGCATCTGCTGCGCGTGCCCCCACTCCTGCGCTGGGGGCACTGCATGGTCCCTTCGCCCCACATTTACCATTCACGCGTTATGCTCAATGCGCAAGGCCTGCGTTTTGTTTCACACGAAATTGAAATCTGCACGTGTGCGAGCGCTTTACTGAACAAGAACGGGCCGTTGGCATTTGACGCCGGTGACGCGCACGTCGGCCTCGCCGACGCGCACGCCGACCAGGAGCAGGAGATTGTAGAGCAATTGATCGACGGGTGCGGTCACGGCGCCGAGTGTTTGCGCCAGAGCCTGCTGCAACAAAGTCGGGCTTCCGATCGAGAGGAGACCGCCCACATTGATCTGCGCGTCGAGATTGCCGAGCAGGGTCTTGGTCGTCGATGAGAGGATATCCCTGGTCGAGACGCTCTTGATCGTCCGCGAGGAAACCTCGGCAGGGCTGAATGCCAGGCGAGAGGGTTGCAGGTTCTTGGACTCGACATGGGCGATGCCGTCGATCTTGATGAGACCGTCGAGGAGCCGCGCCCGCGTCACCCGGGCATCGGACGAAAAGCTCGACAGGACGGTGGGATCGACATCGCCGAGGGCGATCTCCGCCACGCCCGGGACCGCATCTATGATCACCGCCGCATTCTCCGGCGTTCCGCCGTAGCAGCGGATATCCGAGAGCTTTGCTTCCGCATGGGCGAGTTCGACATAGATCGGCAGCCGTATGCGGGTCCCGGCGAGAGCCGCGAGACCGTCGATGACGACTTCGACAGCGAGGCGCGTTTGTGCCGTTCTTACGGCCGCGCCGGGTGAACCCAGGCGATGGCTCGGCGTTTCCACGGGCGGTTCGCCGATCGCGAGCCTGACCTTTACCGAGGCGATGCCCGGCAAGCCTGCAACGGCGTCGCGTGCGATCTGATGCTCGCCGTTGGCGATCACCGCAGCGGCGGAGACGATCTGCAATGCACTGACTTTCATCGCCCAGTCCGAGCCCGCATCGACGCCGAGGCTCTTCTTCGGGTCGATGTTGAGGATCTGCGCCAGAGTGAGTGTCTGCTTGTTTCCGACTGTCGCGAGTTCGACGGCCTTGAGCGCTGAAGTCACCGTTCCGGAGAGGCCCTGCACAAGCCGAAGCGACCCGAGCAATTGCGGCATCGTCAGCTCCGCCGTCAGCACGTCTTCGTAGGAAGCGGCCGTGAGACTGAGGCGGGTGGCGATGATCTTGAGGAATGGCTGGATATCGATGTCGGCGTCGATCAATGCCTCGTAATCCATGACCTTCAGCGCAATATTGGTGCCGAGCATCTGGCCGAGGATCGCGTTCAAGAGACCGCCGTTGAGGCTGGCAAGGCGGGAGCCGACGGAGAAGGCAGCGATCTTTGAACTCGCCGCGGTACCGATGACGCTCAAATCCGGCGGCTCGCTGAACAGCGCCGCGAGATAGATGTCGCCCTTCTTCTCGAGCGTAACCTGGACGGCGTCGGCGGGCAGGGCCCCCCTGATGAACCTTTGGCCGGCATCGATCGCCGGGTCGGGGACGTAGCGCCCGCGCACGATCGTCGCCACCCCCTTGGCGGCGGTTTCGACGTCGTTCGGCAGCAGCTTGCCGTCAACCGTCATCAGCCCCGAGGGAGTCGAGACGGCGAAGCCGAGATCGTTGCTCCGGAAGTGGGCGAGGACGGCCTCTTCGGCGGAGCTTACATCGGCGGCCGCCGCAATGGAGGCGAGGTCCGCGACAGACTGCAGCTCGCGCCGCTGAAGGGTAAGATAGCCGTAATCGATGCCGAGCCCCATCGACGCGACCACCAGCGGCATGACGAGCGCCGCCGAGACCCCAATATTGCCGGTGCGGGACTTCAGGCATCGGCGGAAGGCGGTTGTCGCTCCATGCATCTCAGATACCTCCCACGCGTATCGTCGCGTAACGCTCGATCTGCTCGCCCGGCAGGGCAAAGGTGAAAAGCTTCCAGATCGGAAGATCGCTTGCGTCGTAGGAAATGGTGACGGTGAACTGGTTGGTATTGTTGGCGTCATCGCGGACGGTGACGTTCATGCGGGAGGAGTCGATGAAGGTCTGGTTCATCGTCGTGCGCCGGATGTAATCGGTGGCAAGGCGCTCCCGTTCTTCCTGCGAAAGGCCCGCAATCGCAGTCCGCGCCGCATCCGCGGCGACCTGCTGGATGGAATGTGCGGCGCTCAGATAGATCCCGTAGGCTATCAGCGTCAGCACGCACATGAAGAAAAGCGGCGCAATGATCGCGAATTCAATGGCGGCAGCACCCTTCCGACTGGCGAGCAGGCGGTTGAAAACGGACATGCAGCATCTCCGAGTATTCTGTATTTGTTTCCAATTGTCCCTGCAGCTTCAGGGTGCGCCACAATCGTTAATTTTCTTATACTTTTTCAACCCATTGTTTTTGCTTGTGGAATATCGCTTTTTAGGAAATCTTTATCCGCGTTTTAATTGATTCACAGGGCGTCTTGCCACATTTCATGTGGTTGAAAGCAGTCGCCGCAAGGACTTGGCCTGGCTGGATTCCTGTGACGAGCACAGGAATGAGGGAGGCAGGGAAGCAAGGCCTGTGAGAAGTATTCCGAAGGACCGTACCCTCTCTACCTCATCCCTGTGCTCGTCACAGGGATCCAGCAGCGCCGCGTCTGCGGCGCGGGAGAGTCTTTTCAGCCCAAGGACTTGGTCTGGCTGGATTCCTGTGACAAGCACAGGAATGAGGGAGGCGGGGATGCACGGCCTGTGAGAAGTATTCCGAAGGACCGCACCCTCTCTACCTCATCCCTGTGCTCGTCACAGGGATCCAGCGGCGCCGCGTCTGCGGCGCGGAAGAGTCTTTCCGCCCAATGACTTGGTCTGGCTGGATCCCTGTGACGAGCACAGGAATGAAGGAGGCGGAGATGCACGGCCTATGAGAAGTATTCCGAAGGACCGTACCCTCTCTACCTCATCCCTGTGCTCGTCACAGGGATCCAGCAGCGCCGCGTCTGCGGCGCGGAAGAGTCTTTCCGCCCATTGACTTGGTCCGGCTGGATTCCTGTGACAGGCACAGGAATGAGGGGGCGGCGGAGATGCACGGCCAATGAGAAGTATTCCGACGGACCGCACCCGCTCCACCGTCATCCGGTGCTCGTCACAGGTATCCAGCGCGGAGCGCTTGTGCTTCACCCTCCGACCGAGTCCGTTCACAAACCGGCGCTGTAAAGCTCGGCATGGGACTTGAAGAAGCGCTCGGTGCTGTAGCGCTTGCCGAACATCATGTCGTGCTGCAGGAAGCGGTAGTCACGCAGCGATGCGGGGACCTTCGGCTGGCGCAGCCAGTCGGCGACGTCCTTGCCGTTCTTGCGGATCAGCATGTAACGGTCGAGGACGCGGTAGTGGTCGTAGACCTTGCCCAGGAACCCCGTGTAGTAGGGATGCTCGTAGCCGGCCTGTTTCAGGATCTGGTAGGAAAGGAAGGCCGGGCTGATCGTGCCGATGTTCTTCTTCGGACCCGTCTTATTCGACCAGACGACGAGCGGCGTTTCATGTTCGGCCTTCATCTGATCCTTCGGTCCCTTGCGCTCCGCCGTAATGCCCTTCATGTAACCGGTGCTGGAATAGACCGTGTTCAGCGGCGGCAGGTGGTCGCCGAAGAGAACGATGATCGTCTCCCGGTCGCGTTCTTTCGCCCAGTCCATCAGCATCTTGAGGCTGTCGTCGGCCTCCTTCACGCCTTGCGCATAGGTGGCGAGCACCTGGCGATCGGCTTCGGGAAGGTCGCCCTCGACCTTGATCGTATTCTTCGCATAGCGGTTGGCCTCATACGGACCATGGCCCTGCAGGGTCACCGCGAAAAAGAAGAAGGGGTCCTCCACTTCGTCCGCCTGGCGGATGATTTCCTTCGTCAGGGACTCGTCCGACGCGAAGATGCCGCGCTTCTGCATGGCCGGCATGTTCTCTTCCGACCGGAACATGTCGAAACCGAAGGCCTTGTAGACGGCTGTGCGGTTCCAGAACCACCCCTGGAAAGGGTGAATGGCGCGCGAAACATAACCCTCGCCGCGGAAGAACGTGGCGAGCGAGGGAATCGGATTGCGGATATATTGCTGGTAGGGGATGCTGCCATAGGGCAGGAACGCGTTGGAAAAACCGGTCAGCGCTTCGAATTCGACATTGGCGGTCATGCCGCCGAACTCCGGAGAAAAGACGTTGCCGCCCTGCAGTTCACGGATGGTCGGCATGGGATCGGGCGTCAGCTTCACCTTGGGAAGGCGGGTCGGATCCCAAAAGGATTCGCTCATCAGCACGATCACGTCCGGTTTGCCGCGATGGGTCGTGCCGGCGGGAAGCGGCTTTACCGGAATCCGGTCGATCGCGTCCGCCATATAGCCGGCCGGCGCGTTTACATTGGCCATCGGGAGGTTGATGGCAAAGGCAAGCGCGAAGCCGTTATGGCGGTAGTTCTCGGTCTGATCCCACATGATCGGGATGACCCGAAGCCGGTCACGGATCCACGAGAACTGGTTGTAGTCCATGATGTTCCAGAATGCGACCAACAGCGGCAGGGCGAATGCGATCCGCATCAGCCGCTCCCGACGTGTCAACTTGGGAAAGTTCTGCCAGGCGAACCGCAACAGGAGAGCGCCAACGACGATGGCCGCGATCAACCCGGCGACGACGCCGACCGCGGTCCACGGCCTGTCCTTCACGAGTACCGGCATCAGTTCCATGATCTGCCGGCCGAAAAGAAAATCGGTCGGATAGAGCGGATCGGACAGGAAGACCTGCTTCTGCTGACTGATGAATGCCGGCACGACGGCGAGCGGCGCGATGAGCAGCGCGGCCTTGTGTTCGCGACCGAACAGGGCATCGACGCCAAGCATGGCGAGGAAGAACACGGCGACCGTGGTCCAGGCCGGGCGCATGGGATCGGCGAAATAGGCGACGGTGTCGGGCCAGGACCAGCGCACGATCACTTCGACGGTGAAGACGAGCGCTATCGCAATGAGAAGCGTGAAGAGCGCACTGCGGGCGCCCGACAGGGTTCTCGTGTATCTTGCGGAAGAGCTTTCCCCGTCGGCGTAGACTTGAGAGCTGCTCACGGCGGAATCGATACGGGCCAACGGGCGTCTCCAGTTTCACAAATATTTCACTCCACCGTCATACGACTGTCATCTTGAACAGGGGATGAATGGCGGAAACGGCGCCGCCGCCGCCTGGTTCCTGTGGCCGCGCAAGAATTTCTGCACTGCTCGTAACGGTCCGAAAACACGGAGCTTTTCGGATTTTTTCCGCCGGATCTCGATTGAGTGTGGGTTTTTTCCCCCCGGATGCGGTAAGAACAACGCGAACGAAACATGCATTCGCTGACGAGAGACGACGGGCCCGCTCATGACTGCACAGAAAGCCGCTCCCTCAACGCTACGGATCGCCGTGGCACAGCTCAATCCGACGGTCGGAGACATTGCCGGCAACGTTGCAAAGGCACGCGAGGCACGGACGGCGGCGGCGCGCGAAGGCGCCGATCTGCTGCTTCTGACCGAACTCTTCATCTCCGGCTATCCGCCGGAGGACCTCGTCTTGAAGCCCGCTTTCCTGAAGGCCTGCGAACAGGCGGTGGAGAAGCTTGCGGCGGAGACGGCAGATGGCGGGCCGGGCGTCGTCATCGGCTTTCCGCGGCAGGCCGCCGGCCTCCGGCACAATTCCGTTGCGGTTCTCGACGGTGGCAGGGTCATCGCCATCCGCGACAAGGTCGACCTGCCGAACTACGGCGAATTTGACGAAAAGCGCGTCTTCGATGCGGGTGAGATGCCGGGCCCGGTGAATTTTCGCGGCGTGCGGATCGGCATACCGGTATGCGAGGACATATGGGGCGATCTCGGCGTCTGCGAGACCCTCGCGGAGAGTGGCGCCGAAATCCTCCTGTCGCCGAACGGCTCGCCCTACTATCGCGGCAAGGTCGACGTGCGCCATCAGGTGGTGCTGCGGCAGGTGATCGAGACCGGCCTCCCGATGATCTACGCCAACCAGCTCGGCGGTCAGGACGAGCTGGTTTTCGACGGCGCGAGTTTCGCCTTCAACGCGGACAAGTCGCTGGCATTCCAGATGAGCCAGTTCGACGAGGCGGTCGCCGTCTCCGAATGGAAAAGGGGCGCGGGCGGCTGGATCTCGGCCAACGGGCTCAAGTCGCGCATACCGGAAGGCGAAGAGGCGGATTACCGCGCCTGCATGCTGGGCTTTCGTGATTACGTCAACAAGAACGGTTTCAGGAACGTCGTTCTTGGCCTGTCCGGCGGCATCGATTCGGCGATCTGCACGGCGCTTGCGGTGGATGCGTTGGGCGAGGAGCGGGTTCGCACGGTCATGCTGCCCTACCGCTACACCTCGCGCGAATCGTTGCGGGATGCCGAGGCATGCGCCAAGGCGCTCGGCTGCCGCTACGACATCGTAGCGATCGAAGAACCGGTCGAGGGCTTCCTCAGCGCGCTCGCCGACACGTTCGAGGGAACCGAAGCGGGCATTACCGAGGAAAACCTGCAGAGCCGCACGCGCGGGACGATCCTGATGGCGATCTCCAACAAGTTCGGCTCCATGGTGGTGACGACGGGCAACAAATCCGAAATGTCGGTCGGTTACGCCACGCTTTACGGCGACATGAACGGCGGTTTCAATCCGATCAAGGATCTCTACAAGATGCAGGTTTACGCGCTGGCACGCTGGCGAAACGGCACCGTTCCGCCGGGAGCGCTAGGCCCGTCAGGCGAAGTCATTCCGCAGAACATCATCGACAAGGCGCCGTCGGCCGAACTCCGCCCCGACCAGACGGATCAGGATTCGCTGCCGCCCTATCCCGTGCTCGACGACATTCTCGAATGCCTGGTCGAGAAGGAGATGAGCACGGAGGAGATCGTCGCCCGCGGACATGAGGAGGCAACCGTTCACCGGATCGAGCACTTGCTCTACATCGCTGAATACAAGCGCCGCCAGTCGGCGCCGGGCGTGAAGATCACCAGGAAGAATTTCGGCCGCGACCGGCGTTATCCCATCACCAACCGCTTCCGCGACAGGGGGTAATCATGCGCAGTTCGGTGGAGATCTTCGACATTGCGACCGGCGAGACGCGCGTCGTCTGGCAGACGGAGCGGTTGGTCGAGGCACCGAACTGGTCACCCGACGGAAAATTCCTCATCATCAACGGCGACGGCAGGCTTTACCGGCTTGGCTTCGACGGTTCCGATCCCACGGAGATCGACACCGGCTTTGCGCGGCACTGCAACAACGATCACGGAATCTTGCCCGACGGCAGCACGCTCGTGATCAGCGACAAGACGGAATTCGGCAGTTCGGCAATCTATCTCCTGCCGGCAGAGGGCGGCACGCCGCGGCTCGTCACACGCAACCTGCCGTCCTACTGGCACGGCTGGTCGCCCGACGGGCGCATGCTGGCCTATTGCGGGATCCGCGATCAGGTCTTCGACATCTACACGATACCGGTCGATGGCGGGGAGGAACGCCGCCTGACGCAGGGGCAGGGCCGCAATGACGGGCCGGACTGGTCTGCGGACGGGGAGTGGATTTATTTCAATTCGAGCCGTACCGGCCGCATGCAGATCTGGCGGGTTAGGCCGGACGGCAAGGATGTCCAGCGCATCACCGACAGTCCTTATGGCGACTGGTTTCCGCATCCTTCTCCGGACGGCAGACACCTGCTCGTGCTCTCCTATGACGGCGATGTCTTCGACCACCCGCGCGATCTCGACGTGCGTCTCCGCCTGATGGATCCGGACGGCGGCAATGCGCGCGTACTGCTCGAACTCTTCGGCGGGCAGGGGACGGTGAATGTCCCGAACTGGTCGCCCTCGGGCACCGCCTTTGCCTTCGTACGCTACGAACCGGAGGAATAGCCAGCGGGGGTCAGATACGCGGCAGGTTGTAAGGGGTGATTACTTCGACCGCGGAAAGATGCCGCTTTTCGGAGGCGCGCAGTGCGCCCCGGCGCTCCAGGACCGCGTGGAAAGCCATGCGGACGTCCGTTTTCAGGTCGTGGTGAAGAACGAACTGGACCAAGCCCCGACGCAGGAGATCCAGATTGTCCTCATCGAGGTCGTGAGCGACGAAGAGAACGCAGCCGCGCTGCAACTGTCCGAAGGCGTCGAGCACAGCGCGATTGCCTCCGCCGATCGAATAGGCAGCATTGATCTCCGGATGGCTGGTGATTGCCTTAAGGGCAAGAGCGCCTGTCTCCTCGTTCCTGCCATGGCCCTCGCTGATCTCGACCACGCCGATATGCGGATATTTTTCCCGCAGCACGCGGCGAAAACCGATCTCGCGTTCCTCTTCGCCGCGAAAGCGACTGCTCGATATGGTGACCAGCACAGTCGCAGGCCGGTCCGCGAAGCGCTCGCCGATCAGGTAGGCTGCGGTTTCACCGGCGGCGCGGTTGTCAGCCCCGGCATAGGCCGTTCGCGATGAATGCGGCAGATCGGTAACGAGCGTGACGACCGCAACTCCGGCATTTTCGAGCCGCGCCACGGCGGCGGCAATCTCCGGCACGTCGGGCGCCTTGAGGACTACTCCGTCGGTTCCTCGAAGCCGAATACGGTCGAGCAACTGGCTGATGTCCTGCGGCCGCATGGTCTCGGCGAAATGGAAGCGGGACCGGAAACCGTAGGCATGAAGGTCGCGGCTTCGCTTTCGAATGCCTTGCGCACCGCTTCGGTGAAGCGTTCCGGCGCCTCCATCACCACGTCGACGGCATATTTGCGTCCCTGTACCTCAAGGCCCGCCTGCTGTCTCTCGAGTTCACGAATGGCTGCATTGACGCGCATTACCGTTTGCTGACGCACGCCCCGCCGGCCGTTGAGGACGCGATCGACGGTCGCCGTACTGAGTCCCGCCTGGAAGGCGATGTCCTTGACAAGAAACGGATGTGCCACCGGTCCCTCCTGATGGCTTTTTGATGGATTCTTGCTCTATATCAGAAGCAGGCAAGCCGTATAGTCGGATCATCGTCATCCTTGAGGAGGAGAACTGATGAAGACGGACAATCCCGCGCGGGCGCGTCTGGAACGCGTGTGGCTCAATGAGGCGGCCTGCGATATCGAGGAATTTCGTGCGGCGGTCGAGCACCGAGTCAGCCTGGCGGACTATCCGCACGCGGCGGACTGCCAGAAGAACATCCTGATCTATGACAGCGCCCGTCTTGCCGGCGATTGCGCCACGCAGGACGGCAGGCGGTCGGTGCTTGCGGAGATCTGCGAGGCGCTTGCGACGGGACCGGGCGTGGCGGTCTTCAAGCGCGCCTTCACCGATACGCGGGTGATCGACGAAGCAAGCCGCATCTTCGACGAGATCATCGAGGAACAGCACCGCACCAACAGCGGCGGCGGCGATCATTTCGCCAAGCCCGGCGCCAACGACAGAATCTGGAATTCACTCGAAAAGCACTGCCTGAAGAACCCCGAGAATTTCGCGGCCTATTACGGCAACGCCATCATCGCGCTCGTCAGCGAAGCCTGGCTCGGTCCGAACTACCAGATGACGGCGCAGGTCAACCGTGTCAATCCCGGCGGCGCGTCTCAATCGCCGCATCGCGACTATCATCTCGGCTTCCAGACCTCGGCCGTTATAGAGCAGTATCCGGCGCATGTGCACAGGCTCTCGCCGGTCCTGACGCTCCAGGGCGCGGTCGCCCATTGCAACATGCCGGTCGAAAGCGGGCCAACCCTGTTCCTGCCCTATAGCCAGACGTATCTGCCCGGATATCTCGCTTTGAAACGGCCGGAGTTCCGCACCTATTTCGAAGAGAACCACGTGCAATTGCCGCTGGAGAAGGGCGACGTCGTGTTCTTCAACCCGGCGCTTTTCCACGCCGCGGGCAGCAACCGGTCTGCCGGAATCAAGCGTGTGGCCAATCTTCTGCAGGTATCCTCCGCCTTCGGCCGGGCGATGGAAACGGTGGATCGCGAACACATGTGCGCCGTGCTCTTTCCGGCTCTGAAAGTCCTTGCGGCCGGAGGCAAGCTCACGCAGGACGAAATTGCCAATGCGGTTGCCGCGTGCGCCGAGGGGTATTCGTTCCCGACCAATCTCGATCGTGATCCGCCGGTTGGCGGTCTGGCGCCCAGGACGCAGGCACAGCTGATGCACGAAGCGCTCGCCGGCGAATGGAGTGCTGAAGCGTTTGCCGAAGCGCTGGCCGATCAGGCGGCGAAAAAGCTAAGCTAGCCGTCTTGGCTTAAGGCCTTTTGAGATTTTGAGTTTATCACGGCTACTGCGAGATGGATGATGGCGGTGGTGCTCTGGTGGGTTTGTCGGCGCGTAGGGCGGTGCGGACAAGGTTGCCGAGCACGTCGGTCAGCGTGGGGAGGACTGCAATCTCTCCTCCTCATCTCTGTGCTTGTCACAGAGATCCAGCAGCGCCGCGTCTGCGGCGCGGGAGAAGTTCTTTCAGCCCAAGGACTTGGTCTGGCTGGATCCCTGTGACGAGCACAGGGATGAGGAGATCAAACAAGTAGCGGCGGGTATCCCAAATCTCAACAGGCATTAATGCACGCTCACCAAGGCATATTCACCAACATCTCAAAGGGAGGATCAGGATGAGCACGGACCACGCCCGACTGGACGGGAAGATCGCCATCGTGACCGGGGGCACGCAGGGGCTCGGTGCCACGATTGCCGCACTCTTCGCGGAGCGCGGCGCCGCCGGCGTCGTCATTTGCGGGCGCAACGCGGCGAAGGGCGAGGCGAAAGCTGCCGAGATCGCCGCGGCGACGGGTTCGAAGGTCGTCTACGTACCGGCGGATCTCGAGCGGGTGGAGGATGCCCGTGCGGTCGTGGCGGCTTGCGACCGCGCCTTCGGCCGCGTCGATGCGCTGGTCAACGCCGCAGCGATCACCGACAGGGGTACGATCCTCGACACCAGCCCGGAACTCTTCGACCGGATGTTCGCGGTCAATGTGCGGGCGCCATTCTTCCTGATGCAGGAGGTGATAAAGGTGATGCGGCGCGAGAAGACGGAGGGCACGATCGTCAATATCGGCTCCATGTCGGCGAAGGCGGGTCAGCCCTTCATCGCCGCCTATTGTGCGTCGAAGGGGGCACTCGAGACGCTGACCAAGAACACCGCCTATGCCGTCCTTCGCAACCGGATACGGGTCAACGGCCTCAACATCGGCTGGATGGCCTCGGAAGGCGAAGACCGGATCCAGCGCGAATATCACGATGCGCCGGCGAACTGGCTCGAAAAGGCGGCAGCGAGCCAGCCCTTCGGCAGGCTCGTCGACCCGGCCGAGGTCGCGCGTGCCTGCGCCTATCTCTCATCGGCAGAATCCGGCCTCATGACGGGTTCCGTCATCTGCTTCGATCAGTCGATCTGGGGTGCCTATGGCGCCTCGCCTCATCCGGAGGCGCCGCTCTGAAGCTCCCGCTTGCTTGCCTTGCCTTTCGTGGGGACCTGTGGCCATATGCCGCCGTCAGGTGCCCGCGAAATGCGGGAGAATCGGGAAGCCGGTGCAGCTCCGGCACGTGCCCAACGCTGTGAAGGGGACGTTCTCGCCAAAAAAAGCTCTGAATCTTTTCAGAGCTTTGCCACTGAATATTGAAGCTATTCGGGAAGGCGGCGCGAACGGATGATCCGAAGTCAGAAGACCGGCCTGGCGAGATAGACCGGCCCCGCGCGGACGGCGGGAGGTTTCCGCATTGTTGGGGATCGAACGATGCTGCCTGACCCGAACGGCTGCCTTACGGCCGCCGGAGCTTTTTCGTCGGACGAGCGCGCTGCCGTCTATCGTGCCATTGAGACGCGCCGCGACGTGCGCGACGAGTTCCTGCCCGAACCACTGTCCGAGGAACTGATCGCCCGCCTGCTCGGTGCGGCGCACCAGGCGCCGTCCGTCGGCTTCATGCAACCCTGGAACTTCGTGCTCGTGCGCCAGGACGAGACGCGGGAGAAAGTCTGGCGGGCTTTCCAGCGCGCCAATGACGAGGCCGCAGAGATGTTTTCCGGCGAAAGGCAAGCGAAGTACCGGTCGCTGAAGCTCGAAGGCATTCGCAAGGCGCCGCTCAGCATTTGCGTGACCTGCGACCGGACGCGCGGCGGAGCGGTCGTCCTGGGCCGCACCCATAATCCGCAGATGGATCTGTACTCGACCGTTTGCGCCGTCCAGAACCTCTGGCTCGCCGCGCGGGCGGAGGGCGTGGGCGTCGGCTGGGTCAGCATTTTCCACGAGAGCGAGATCAAGGCTATCCTCGGAATCCCGGATCATGTCGAAATCGTCGCCTGGCTGTGCCTCGGTTTCGTCGACAAGCTGTATCAAGAGCCGGAACTCGCCGCGAAGGGCTGGCGACAGCGCTTGCCGCTCGAAGATCTCGTTTTCGAGGAAGGCTGGGGCGTCCGTTAAGATCACGATGTTATTAGGTCGGTCGACCAAAAAACTTGAACGCGATCGATTCCAAGAGGTTAGAGCGGGATGCGGCGGAAAACCGCACACACTTTTCCTCACCCCGCCCCAAGGCCTGTTGAGTTTCGGGATACCCGCCGCGGCTTGTTGATCTCCTCATCCCTGTGCTTGTCACAGGGATCCAGCCAGACCAAGTCCTTGGGCTGAAAGGACTCTTCCCGCGCCGCAGACGCGGCGCTGCTGGATCCCTGTGACAAGCACAGGGATGAGGAAGAGGAGAGATTGCAGTCCTTCGATACGTACAGCGCCGCGCGTCTTATCAGACGCGCTTTGATCTTCTGCATGTTTTTGTCCTTTGATCGGCAACGGTCAAAGGACAAGTCCAGTAGGCCGCGCAGTCGGTACTCAAGGAATTCAAGAGCATCGCCAAGCTTGCAGAATGCTCGCAACGGCGTATGTCAGTTTTCCTGCAGCGGCTGGTAACGGGGCCCAAGCGGATGCTTGAGGTCGATCGCGCTCTCCTCCTGCGGAAGGAAGGACGGACCGACGACGCGGACCTTGTTTTTGGCCGGGTCGTAGGGCCGTTCTGCTATCGGCTTGGCCGGCGCCTTCTTCTCGCTGCCAATGGTTATGACCGACGGGCTGACGACGGTGAGCTTGCCGGCGGAGCCTGCCTTTTGCCCGTTGGCATCCGTTGCGGGGTCCGGGATTCCGCAGCCACAGATGCCGGGTGAGCCGACACTGCGCGCCCGGTAGGCGAAGGCCGTTGGGAGATCGGTGTAGGGCAGGCCGGTCGTCGCCGAAACCATCTGGTCGGCTTCTTCCGTCGCGAGCACATGATAGTAGAGCTCCGTCTCCGCACCCGGGCATCGCGCGCGGCAGAGATCGGCGTCACGACCGAAGTCTGCCGGCGTGGCATGCGAGGAGATGGGAAAGAAGGCGCCATCGCATGTCCTTACGCACATGGTTCTGAGGCTGCCGGCGAAATCGTCATCCGTGAGCGGTAGCTCTGCCCGGAGGGCGTCGAGCAGAAGCGGATAGGCACCGCTGTCCGGCGGCAGGTCGCGCAGGATGTTCCGGTGAACCTCCGTGCCGTCGGCGGCGCTCGCAAACTGGCCTTCGGCGCTTCCGGCATCCCAGCCCTCTCGGGGCGCTCCCGAGCAGCCGTTGAGTTCCATGGCAGCGAGGATGCGCCGACGAACGTCGTCGTCACCACCGCCGATCAGATGCCTACGCTGCGCCTTGAGTTGCCGTAGATTCGCCTCCATGCGCGCGATCGTGTCGTCGAGTTCGGCGCAAGCGGCCTCGTCATCGCCGCCGATGACGACGACGCTGTCGCTGCTGCATTCCATTCGGCGGCGATCGTTCTTGGCGCGGCGCAACTCGATGTTCTGGCGGGAGACCGCACCTGTGAAATCGCGCAGGCTGGCATTCGTCGTGAAACCTGTGGGAAGGCCGGCGAGGCGTGCGCCCAGCCGTTCGCAAACGCCGGACGCTGCGGCCGGGCCGGCTGCGGCCAGCGCCAGCGGTACGAGAACCGCCGCGATGCGCCGGATCTTGGATGCCACCTTCGGGGACGCGGACACGTGCTTCTTCCTGCATTGCAGCGGACCGTTGCCGATGTGTCCGCCTTACCGTCTCATCATAGGACCTTGTCGAGATGGCGCAACGGGAAGAGGGCATCTGCGTTAATTCGCAATGCCCGTGGATGGAAGCTGCGGGCCGTGCGATCTGCACGGCCCGGATTATCGGGTCAGGCGGCGCGTGCCGTTTCAAGCGACATCGGGCGATCGAGAACGGTGCCCTCGATGGAGGCCACCGCCTTCATCGTTTCGAGCAGGTTCCTGCTCACCTCCCACGCGATGGCGACCGCATGGACGGAGCCGATTCTGTGCGGATCGGCGATGCGCTCCCCAGGGCAACCCATGCGGCGGAACATTCGCTCCAGGAACACATCGGTGACCGTGACGATATGGCTGATGCCCGAGGCAAGGCTCATTTCGCCCACACCGCACATCAGTTCGGCCGCGGCGATGGTGACCTGGTTCGATGCGCGATCCTGGGAGATTTCGGGATCGATGCAGAAGCGGCTCGATTCCCACACCGACGCACTACGGATTTCCGGATTGTCCCCGAGCAGGATCGGGAACGTATCGTCCAGCATATTCGGACCGAGCGTCGGAAGGAGCCTGAGGGAGCCACGAATCTTGCCGGTGTCCGGCGAGTACGACATGACATAGAGCGGATTGGCCTTGTCGTAGTGGTCGATTTCCCAGTCCCCTTCGGTCTTGACGTCCCATTTCAAGAAGTCGTGGAACACGCGCTTACGCAGCCGGAACATCTCGTCGATGGCCTGGGGGTGCTGGCTGCGACCGTTTCCGTTCACTATCCTGATCATTTTTTCGCTCCATGCGTGATTACGCGATGTAGCGATGCTGTCAGGCTCGGATGACACATGTAACTGTCTATAGTGACAGTTTATTTCCTTATTTTTTCCCAATAGATTTGTGGGGGAATCTGCGAGTGGCCGGTCCTGTCCCGGGCCGGCAACCCGTCAGATGGTGGGGATCAGAGCATGTCGAACAGCGTGCGCTACAGCTTGCGTGTTGGACACTACATTGAGTTTGCGGCGGGCATTGGTCATGAAGAAACGCACCGTTCGCTCGGATATGCCGAGAATCGTTGCGATCTCCCAGTAGCTCTTGCCGGCCGCCGACCACGTGAGCACCTCCGTTTCCCGCCCGGTCAGGCGGAGATCGCGCTCGTCGAGCGCCCCGGCCATCGCCGAATGTTCGAGCATGGACGCGTGGAAGAGGTTGGCAGCCAGCTGGAAATCGCGCAGATGGCAGCGGCGGTAGGCGGACCACTCAACCGGCGACATGTTTGCACCGATTGCGAGAAGCGCCATGCGGCCCGCAGGCGAGGGGAGCGGTAAGGCCACGCCTTCGGTGGAAAGCCCGATTTCTTCGGCCGCCTCGAAGAGGGGCTCGCATTCCGGAAAGCGGCGCCGCGCTGTCGCCCATTCCACCGGCCTGACGCCGCCGAGCGCAAGCTTGAGGATCGGGTCGATCCTGTAAAGCCCCCTGGCGGCGTAGATTTCGGCGGCGTAGGCGCCGAAAGTGTGATGCAGGCGGCAGATTCTCAAACCATCCGGAAGAGACTCCGCCTCCAGATACAGGAGATGCGAGATGTTGAAGGTTCGACGCATCAGGGCGAAGAAGCGCTCGGGGTCTGCGCAACCTCCATATTCCACGATATCCAGCAAATTGAGGACAGCCTGTTGATTAGCCATGCCGTAACACCGAAACTTGCCCCTATAATAAACATGGTTTACGGCGGCCGGTTTTGTCTAGTGCAATATTTCATAAACGGTGCAGTAATGCCGCTTATGCAATCATAAGTTGACTTTTTAGCCAAATATCGCTGACGCGGCTGCGTCGGTCCCGTGGAAGCGGCGTTTTTCCGCCCTCCAGTGAATGAGGAGGCGCGCCACCCCTCAGACGGGATGGCTTGATTCGACGACGGCCAGCGCTGCCATGTTGACGACGCCGCGCGAGGTGACGGACGGCGACAGAATATGCGCCGGCAGCGCCGAGCCCAGAAGGATCGGGCCGACATGCAGGCTGTCCGTCATGGTTTTGACCACGCCGAGCGTGATATTGGCCGCGTCGAGATTGGGGAAGACGAGCAGGTTCGCTTCGCCGTTCAGCGTGCTGTCCGGCATCACGCGTTGGCGCAGGACCTCGGAGATGGCGGAATCGCCGTGCATCTCTCCGTCCACCTCGAGATCGGGGGCGAGCTCGCGCACGAGCTGCAGTGCGGTGCGCATCTTGAAAGCGCTCTCGGAATCGCGCGAGCCGAAGTTCGAGTGGGAGACGAGGGCAGCACGCGGCGTGATGCCGAAGCGGCGGATTTCGTTTGCCGCCATCACCGTCGTCTGGGCGATCTCCTCCGCGCTCGGGCTGAAGCTCACATAGGTATCGGTGAAGAAGGTCGCGCCGCGTTGTGAGATCAGGAGGCTGAGCGCCGAGAAGTCGAGTACGCCCGAACGCTTGCCGATGATCTGCGATACATCGCGCAGATGCCTGCTGTAGCGTCCCTCGACCCCGCAGATCAGCGCGTCCGCCTCGCCGCGCTTGACGGCGAGCGCGCCGATGACCGTCGTATTCGTGCGCACGATCGTGCGGGCCGCCTCGGGAATGACGCCGAGCCGCCCGACGAGGGCGAAATAATCATCGACATAGTCGCGATAGCGGGGGTCGCCCTCGGGATTGACGACCTCGAAATCGACATCGGGGCGGATTCTGAGGCCGTAGCGCCGCAGGCGGGTCTCGATGATTTGCGGGCGGCCAATCAGGATCGGCTTGGCCGTGCCTTCTTCCAGCAGCACCTGGGCGGCGCGCAGCACCCGCTCATCTTCGCCCTCGGCGAAGATGACGCGGTTCTTCGCCGCGTTCTTCGCTGCAGCAAAGACCGGCTTCATGATGAAGCCGGAGCGGAAGACGAAACGGTTGAGCTTGTCGAGATAGGCGTCGAAGTCCTGGATCGGACGCGTGGCGACGCCGCTTTCGGCCGCCGCCTTTGCAACGGCCGGCGCAATGCGCAGGATCAGCCGCTGATCGAAAGGCGAAGGGATCAGATAGTCGGGGCCGAAGACCGGCGTTTCGCCGGAATAGGCGCGCGCGGCGACATCCGACGGTTCCTCGCGGGCAAGGCCGGCGATCGCGCGGACCGCCGCCATCTTCATTTCTTCGTTGATGGTGCGTGCGCCGCAATCGAGCGCGCCACGGAAGATATGCGGGAAACAGAGGACATTGTTGACCTGGTTCGGGAAGTCCGAGCGTCCGGTGCAGATCATGGCATCGGGCCGCGCGGCGCGGGCCACCTCTGGCATGATCTCCGGCGTAGGATTGGCCAGCGCCATGATCAGCGGCTTTTCGGCCATCCGGGCCAACAGTTCAGGCTTGAGGACGCCGGCGGCCGAGAGCCCCAGAAACACGTCCGCCCCGCCGATGCTGTCGGCGAGCACGCGATTGTCGCTCTCCTGCGCGTAGACGGCTTTCCACTCGTCCATCAGGGCCTCGCGCCCTTTGTAGACGAGACCTTCGATGTCGTGGACCCAGATGTTTTCGCGCCTGGCGCCCAGCGTGACGAGGAGGTTGAGGCAGGCAAGCGCCGCCGCCCCGGCACCGGAGGCCACGATCTTGGCCTCGGCAATGTCCTTGCCGGCGAGTTCCAGGCCGTTCAGGACGGCGGCCGCGACGATGATCGCGGTCCCGTGCTGGTCGTCGTGGAAGACCGGTATTTCCATTTTCTCGCGCAGACGCCGCTCCACCTCGAAACATTCGGGAGCTTTGATGTCCTCGAGATTGATGCCGCCGAAGGTCGGCTCCAGCGCCGAGATGACGTCGACCATCCGATCGACCGTCGGTGCGTCGATCTCGATGTCGAAGACGTCGATCCCTGCGAACTTCTTGAAGAGAACAGCCTTACCTTCCATCACGGGTTTGGAGGCGAGGGGACCGATATTGCCGAGGCCGAGAACGGCGGTGCCGTTCGATACCACGGCGACGAGATTGGCGCGGGCGGTGAAATCGGCAGCGGTCTCGGGGTTGTCCTTGATGGCGAGGCAAGGTGCGGCGACCCCGGGCGAATAGGCGAGCGCCAGATCGCGCTGGTTCCCGAGCGGCTTGGTCGGCTGAATCTCGAGCTTGCCGGGGCGGGGATAGCGATGGAAGAAGAGTGCCTGCTGATCGATGTCTCCGCTGGCGGGAACGGCTTGGGATTTCGCTTTATCGCCCGTGTTCATGCCTTTGCATTCCTTGAATTCTTGCGTGGACCCGAGAGCGCGTTTGTGAAATCGCGTTCACGTCCGGTGCTGATAGATGTCGTGCCTTTTGGCATGAATCGCCCGGCACGTACAGTTTCGACGCGGTTCTTTCCAGCCATGGCTACTCGGCGCTCGCTGCGTGCTCCACGTCCCATGTCATCTTCCTGAAACACGAGTCTGATTTTGACGGTCGTGAAACGGCTAAACCAGGATGAGGCTGGCATGGCGGCGGCATCGGCACCCCAACAGGATTCCGTTCGGAAACTGCGGACGCTTTTCATTTCCGATGTTCATCTGGGCTCGAAAGCGGCCAAGACGGACTTTCTCCTGGATTTCCTGCGGCACCACGAGGCGGAGACGATCATTCTCGTCGGCGATATCGTGGACGGCTGGCGTCTCAAACGCAGCTGGTATTGGCCGCAATCCTGCAACGACGTGGTCCAGAAGCTTCTGCGCAAGGCACGAAAAGGCACGCGCATCATCTACATCCCCGGCAATCACGACGAGTTCCTCCGGGACTTTCCGGGCGTTCACTTCGGCGGTATCGAAGTGGCGCAGCGCTATCTCCACAAGGGCGCGGACGGGCGGACCTATCTCGTGCTGCACGGGGACGAGTTCGACGTGGTCGTGCGCAACGCACGCGTTCTCGCCTATCTCGGCGACTGGGCCTACGACATGGCGATCGCCATCAATATAGGCCTTGCGGCGATACGTCGTCGTCTCGACATGCCTTACTGGTCGTTTTCCTCCTGGGCCAAGCTGCAGGTCAAACATGCGGTGAACTTCATCGGCGAGTTCCAGAAAGTCGTGACCGAGGAAGCCCGTCGTCACGACGCGCAAGGCGTGATCTGCGGCCACATCCATCATGCGGTCATCGAGGACATAGACGGCATCCGGTACATAAACACGGGCGACTGGGTGGAGAGTTGCACGGCGATCGCCGAGCATCACGACGGCACGATGGAGCTCATCACCTGGCACCAGATGCGCGGCGACACCGCCGCTGGGCAGCGAGCCGGGGAGGCCGAGACGATGCCCGTCAGGCGGTTCGCACCGCAGGCCGCCTGAGTGATTCTGCGGGGTAAGGGAAAACTCCCGGAGGGGGCCGACTATCGTTCCGGTGGACAAGCACCCGCAGTGACGAGCGGGATGAGGAAAAGTGTGCGCGGTTTTCCGCCCGCATCCCGCGTCTCAACTTTTTGGAATCGATCACGTTCATGTTTTTAGGTCGACTCGACCTAAAACATCATGATCTAGCCGATGGCAAACACACGCGCGGTTGTGCTAATGGTGGCCCACAGCCATCAGGTCCTTCCATGATTCCGTCATCTGCTCCCGCATTCGTCGCGGGGCCCCCGCCGCGCCATTTCGCACTCCGCATCGCGCTTCTCTTCTCAGCGCCGCTGATCGTCAACGGTTTCGCCATGCCGTACTTTCCGGTCTGGCTGAGCAGCCTGTCGCTCAGCGACTTCGAAATCGGCATAGTGCTTGCAGTTCCGATGTTCGTCCGGGTAATCACCGCACCACTGGCGGGCGTTCTCGCAGACCGCATCGGCGAGCGGACGATCGTCCTGATCTGGTCGGGTATCCTATCCTTCACCGGAGCCGTCGTTCTTTTCTATGCGCAGAGCTTCTGGCCGGTGCTCGTCATCTACACGCTGCAATCGGCGGTTTATTCGCCCTATGTGCCGATCGTCGAGGCGATCGCCCTTTCGGGCGTGCGGCGCTGGGGCTTCGACTATGCGCAGATGCGTGTCTGGGGATCGGTCGCCTTTATCGGGGCGACGATGCTGGGTGGCTGGCTGATCGGAGTCGTCGGCGGGCAGATGGTCCTGCCCGCCATGGCGGCGGGCTTCGCGCTCACCATCCTTTTGGCGGTGGCCGCGCCGCGTGTCGGCCGTCCGCGCAGGCCATCACCGATTACCGCAATCACCGAGCCGCCGCCGCAATCGCTGCGACAGGCGGATCTGCAACTGCTGCTGGTCGGCGTGACGCTGGTCAACAGCAGCCATGCGATGCTCTTCGCCTTCTCTGCCATCTATTGGCAGCATATCGGCTACAGCGGCACCCAGATCGGCATTCTCTGGAGTGCCGGCGTCGCGGCGGAAGTGCTGATGTTCTTCCTCGCCAGGGCGATCGTCCGCCGTTTCAGCATCTGGACGATGATCTTTTCCGGCTGCCTGCTCGCGGTCGTACGCTGGCTGATCTTCCCGATGGATCTCGGCTTCTCGGGCTATTTCGTTCTGCAGTGCTTTCACGCCTTCACCTATGCGATCATGCATACGGGCATGCAGCACAAGCTGGTCGAACGTGTCGCGGAGGAGCAGGAGGCGTCGGCGCAGGGGCTCTACTTTTTCTACACCGGCATCTTCACGGCGATCTTCACCTTTCTGTCGGGCTATTTCTATGCCTGGTTCGGCGTCGACGGCTTCTACTCCATGTCGGTGGTCGCGCTTTCGGGCTGCCTTTTCACCTTCCTCGGCTGGTATCTTCAGCCCCAGAGGCTGGCCTCCGGCGGAAAGACGAGCGAGGCCTCGTAGCGAAGGCCCGGCGAGCGGTCTTTCGAGAGCAGCAGCGGTCCGTCGAGATCCACGAAATCCGCGCCCTGCGCGACGAGCACCGCCGGCGCCATGGCGAGCGAACTGCCGACCATGCAGCCGACCATGATCTTCAGGCCGAGGGCTTCGGCCGCAGCGCGCATGCGCAGGGCCTCCGTCAGCCCGCCGGTCTTGTCGAGCTTGATGTTGACCGCATCGTAGCGGCCGACGAGCCTTTCGAGGTCCTCCGTGGCATGCACGCTTTCGTCGGCGCAGACGGGTACCGGGCGGGGCAGGGAGGCGAGTATCTCGTCGCGGCCGGCGGGCAGCGGCTGTTCGATGAGGCTGATGCCGTTCTCGGCGCAGGCGGCGAAGTGGGCGGCAATGTTGGCTTCCGTCCATCCCTCATTGGCGTCGAGAATGATGCGGCTCGCCGGCGCGCCGCTCCTGACGGCGCGAATGCGCGCCGTGTCGTCTGACGTTCCGACTTTCACCTTGAGAAGCGCCCGATGGGCGTGTTTCGCGGCCTGGGCCCTCATCTCCTCCGGCTCGGCGAGCGACAAGGTGTAGGCGGTGGTCAGAGGCGTCGGGCCAGCGATTCCGGCGAGCGCGGCAGCGGAGCTTCCGCTGCGCTTTGCCTCGAGATCCCACAGGGCGCAGTCGACCGCGTTTCGCGCGGCGCCGGCCTTCATCGCCGTCTGCAGGTCGGTGCGGGTCATGTCCTCTTCGATGAGGGGCCGCACGGTCTCGATGGCGCTCAGCACCGACTCGACCGATTCGCCGTAGCGGGCATAGGGCACGCACTCGCCCCAACCCGATAGCTCGCCGTCGGTGATGCGGCAGGTGACGACGCTTGCCGTGGTTTTCGAGCCGCGCGAAATGGTGAAAGCGCCTGCGATCGGGAAATGTTCAACGGTGGCTGTAAGAGTAATCGGCATAGGGACCCCATGACTTCATCCGCTCCGGACCGCGAATGGCGGAGTTTCGCGAAGCTTGCGGCCCATTGTGTCATTTCTGTCGCACCAAGGGCACTGTACGACTTTGAATTCCCGCATGATTTTGTCATCAAATCGATTCTGGTTTAAGAGACTATGCGGAGAACGAACTGAAAGACCGATATCACGTGACGCGTGCCCAAACAGAGACCGCTGCCGACGTCGTCGTCGATGAGGGCGCCGCCGGAAACGGTCGGCGCTATGTGTTCAGCGGCGACTGGCGGCACGAGACGGCGGAGGCGATGGCCGCCAAGCTGAAGCGGCTTGAAAAGCCCGCGGGCGGCCAGAGCGAATTCGACTTCTCCGGCATCACCCGGATGGATACGGCGGGTGCGTGGATCATTCGCCGCTTCATGAATGGGACAGCCGACGAAGTTCGTTTCACGGGCGGCGAGCGCTACGCCGAATTGGTCCGCGCACTGCCGAAGCAACTGCGTCGCCCGGAAGAGAGTGCGACGAGAATGCCGCTTTTCCAGCGGCTGTTTACGCCCGTGGGCGAGCTGACGGTCTCCATCTGGACCGACACGGTGGCTGCCATGTTCATCCTGGGCTCCGCGGTACGCGGCGCGCAGATGAAGCTCGGGCGTCACGCCGGCGTTTCGCCTGCTGCGATCGTCCACCAGATCGACCGTATGGGTGTCATGGCGACGCCGATCATCACCCTGATGTCGTTCCTGATCGGCGCCATCATAGCGCAGCAGGGAGCGTTCCAGCTCCGCTCTTTCGGCGCGGAAATTTTCGTGGTCGATCTCGTCGGCATCCTGCAATTGCGCGAGATCGGCGTGTTGCTTACCGCGATCATGATCGCCGGTCGGTCGGGCAGCGCGATTACTGCCGAGATCGGCTCCATGAAGATGCGCGAAGAGGTCGATGCGCTCAAGGTCATGGGCTTGAGTCCGGTCGGCGTTCTTGTCTTTCCGCGTCTCGTGGCGCTGACGATCGTCCTGCCGCTCCTGACGATCATCGCAAACTTCGCCGCGCTTGCCGGCGCCGCCATGGTGGCATGGACCTATTCCGACATCACGATACCGACCTTTTTGGCGCGGTTGCAGGAAGCGGTCGATTTCTCCTCGGTCGCGGCCGGCATGATCAAGGCGCCCTTCATGGCCCTCATCATCGGCGTCGTTGCCGCAGTCGAGGGACTGAAGGTCGGAGGCAGCGCCGAGTCGCTCGGGCGGCGCGTGACCTCCTCCGTCGTCAAATCCATATTCGTCGTGATTCTGATCGACGGATTGTTCGCCATGTTCTACGCGGCAATCGATTTCTGAGGTAGGCGAACATGGTTCAGGCGGTCATCGAAAAGCAAGCGGATGCGGGGGGCGAGCGAGAGGCGGTCCTCTCCGTTCGCGATCTGACCGTCGGCTTCGGCGACCATGTCGTTCTCGACAATCTCAATCTCGAAGTGCTGCGGGGTGAAATTCTCGGCTTCGTCGGCGCCTCCGGTACCGGCAAGTCCGTACTGATGCGCACGGTCCTTCGGCTTCTGCCGAAGCGCTCCGGCACGATCGAGATTCTTGGCGCCGACTACGACAGCATGGGCGAGGCCGAGCGCATCGCACTCGATATGCGCCTCGGCGTGCTGTTCCAGCATGGCGCGCTTTTCTCCGCCCTGACGGTGCGTGAGAACATCCAGGTGCCGATGCGCGAATATCTCGATCTGCCGCAAGACCTGATGGACGAGCTCGCGCGCCTGAAAATCGAACTGGTCGGCCTCGCACCGGAGGCCGCGGAGAAATATCCGTCGGAGCTTTCCGGCGGCATGATCAAGCGCGCGGCGCTTGCGCGCGCGCTCGCGCTCGATCCCGACCTCGTCTTTCTCGATGAGCCGACGTCCGGCCTCGATCCGATCGGTGCTGCGGAGTTCGACGAGTTGATCGCCAAGCTGCGGGACACGCTTGGATTGACCGTGTATATGGTGACGCACGATCTGGACAGCCTGTTCTCGGTCTGTGACCGGATCGCGGTGCTCGGCAAGAAGCGCGTTCTCGTCGAAGGCACCATCGAGGATATGCTCACCTGCGACGAGCCCTGGGTGAAGTCGTATTTCCGGGGCAAGCGCGCAAGGGCAATCGTGCGCGAGCAGGATTGAGCCGGGAATGCGCAGGCGGGGGAGCTACGGCAAGCCTGCTCGCAGAAGTACATGAACAGGCGGCAGGGGCCGCAAAGGTAGGTAATGCCGATGGAAACTAAAGCGAATTATGCCATTGTCGGCTTCTTCACCGTCCTGGTCATCGCCGCGGCCTTCGGCTTCGTCTACTGGATGTCGCAATATGGCCGGACCGGCCAGATGGTCGAACTCGTCGTCAACATTCCCGGATCGGCCAATGGTCTGTCGGTGGGCTCACCGGTGCGCTTCAACGGGATCAACGTCGGCAGCGTGCGTAATCTTGCGATCGACGCCAATGATCCTCGCTATTCGATTGCGATCACCGAAGTCTCGGCCGATGCCCCGGTCATGAAATCCACGACGGCGACGCTTGAGGTTCAGGGGCTGACGGGAGCGGCCTATATCGAGCTCAGCGGCGGGCGCAAGGGGGACGAAAACATCCTCAAGACCGCGCTGGAAAAGGGCACCCAGGCGCATATCCTTGCCGATCAGTCGAGCGTCACCAGCCTGCTGGCGACCGCGGACCAGATCCTCGACCGAGCGAATTCGGCGATCACGGATATCCAAAGCTTCGTCACCGACGTCCGTGGCCCGCTGACGTCAACCATCGGCAACGCGGAGCGCTTTTCCAAGGCGCTCGCGGACAATTCCGGTGCGATCGACCAGTTCCTGAAAAGCGTCGAACAACTGTCGGGCTCCGTCAATGCAGCATCGAAGAAGCTCGACGATACGCTTGCGAGTGCCGACAGGCTGATCAAGTCGGTCGACCCGAAGAAGATAGACAACATCGTCAGCAATGCCGAGCAGGTGAGCAACAATCTGAAGGATGCTTCGGGCGGGGTATCGGAAGCGATCGCCGGATTCCGGCGTACGGTGGAAACTTACGATCAGTTCGGCAAGAGCGCGCAAGAGACGTTGAAGCGGGTCGATACGCTGGTGGCCGCCGTCGACGCGCAGAAGGTCGGGCTGGTCGTCAACGACATCACGGCCGCGAGTGCGGACGCCCGCAAGGTCGCCGCACAGGTTTCGGACTTTGCCGAAAAGATTTCCGCCCGGCAGGATGATATCGATCAGACGATCACCGATTTCACGCAAATGTCCAACAAGCTGAATGCGGCATCGAACCGGGTCGACAGCATCCTGGTGAAGATCGACGGCTTCCTCGGCGACGCGGACGCTCCGTCGCTTTCTGCGCAGGCACGCGAAACGCTCGAGTCCTTCCGGCGGGTGGCGGAAAACCTGAATGCGCAACTGGGCCCGATCGCGGAAAATCTCAAGCGTTTCTCCAATTCGGGACTGCGGGACGTGGAGGCGCTCGTCGGCGACACGCGCCGCACGGTTCAAAGCCTGCAGAATACGATTTCCGATTTCGATAAAAATCCGCAGCGCCTTTTGTTCGGCGGCGAAACGGTTAAGCAATATGATGGCCGCACGCGGCGGTGATTCGTTTATCGAGGGTCGCGGGCAGGTTGCGTTGAGGGCGGGGAGCTGAACGGCGCCGCGTTGTTAGGGGATATTTGGCGTATGGGTTTTCCGGGTCTGGTAGGTTTTCGTGGCGCGGCGGCGTCCCGGTCTGCGGTGGTCCTTGCATTGGCGGCGATGCTGGCAGGGTGCGGCTCGCGCCAGGCGGCGAACGACACGTTCAGCCTGGCGTCCGTTCCTGCCGTGGAGCGTCCGGGGGCTACAAACCGCCAGCTTCTCGTTCCGGAACCGACGGCGCTGAAGACTCTGGGCAGCGACCAGATCGTGGTTCGCCTTTCGAGATCGGAACTGCAATATCTCGCCAGAGCCCAATGGGGAGACAGTCTGCCGCGCATGGTGCAGGACAGGCTCGTCCAGACCTTCGACAACACAGGCAGGATTCGCGTCGGCAAGCCCGGCCAAGGGCTCGCCATCGATTATCAATTGATAACCGAGCTCAGAGCCTTCGAAATATCTACCGATGGAGCGGCAACGGCGGTCGTCGAGATATTCGCCAAGATACTGGATGACCGGAACGGCACCGTCCGCAAACAGCAGGCCTTCCGCGCCGTCGTGCCCGTGCGAGGCGCCGGCAATCCCGCTTTCGTCGCCGCGCTCGATGCCGCGTTCGCCCGGGTCGCGGCCGATATCGTCGGCTGGACGCTCAGCTCTATCTGAGGGAAGTCCTCCAGGAGCTATCGCCTCTGTCCCGCCTTGATAATTTGTATCTTATAAGATACGTTTCATATGATTAGAATGCTGCAGTCGGCCACGCGCTTGCTGCGTCTGGCGCAAGGGAATCCCGGCGACGTCTCGCCGGTGGGAGAAGTATCAGTGAACTGCGCATTCATCACGGCCCTGGGTATCGGGTTTATTTCCAGAAGCGCGGGGAACTGATCATTCTGCTCTTGTGTGCTGGGGACAAGGGCACACAGGATAGAGACATCGGAACGGCGAAAGAGATCGCCGCCCAATGGAGTGATATCGATGTCTGAAAAGTTTACCGAGTTTGACGTGTCAGATCTGCTCACCAGCGAAGGCGCCATTGAGGCTTTTCTGACCGAGGCAATGGAAACGGGGATGCGCAACATATCGCTTCCGCCCTCGGAGCGGTTGCTCGCGTCAAAGGGATGACCAAGATCGCCCGCGAGACTGGCCTTGCTCGTGAACACCTGTATCGCTCGCTTAGCGAGAACGGGAATCCGACACTCGAGACAACGCTTGCCGTGCTCAAAGCCTTCGGTTTTCACCTGATGCCGAAACGCGATGCGGCCGTCTGACGCTGGATGAAAGCCTGAACTGAATTTATTGTTCCTGATCTGAGATCAGCCGCTTTTCTGCAGGTGAAAGGCTGTTCAACCCCTCCCGACCTTCGCGAGTTCGATGCGATTGACCACCTCGGCGACCCCTTCGACCGATCGGGCCGCCTCTTCGGCGCGGGCGATCTCCTCTTCGGTCGCCACCGTACCTGCGAGCAGGATCGTACTGCCCGAGCCGGTCACCGTGACCTCTATGGCGTTGAGGCCGGGCGCGACCGCAAGACAATGAGCGACTCGGCGCTCGAGTTCGGCCGGATCTTCGGCAGGCAGCCTCTCGGGGTCACCGCCGAAGAATGTCCGTTTCTTGAAGACCATGCGTCGCTCCTTCTCTCCTGGAGAGGGAAACGCCGAGGCGGCGCATTTGTTCGCCGTCTCTAGGGTGGCCGAATAAGCTGCGATTCACGGCCAGCGTACGAGTGGGGGCAGGGAGGAGAGAATCGACTCCACATTGCCACCGGTCTTGAGACCGAAGATCGTGCCACGGTCGTAAAGAAGGTTGAACTCGACGTACCGGCCACGGCGCACGAGCTGCTCGTTTCGATCCTGCTCGGTCCAGGGCTTGTTGAAATTCGTCCGGACGATTCTCGGATAGACGAGTGCGAAGGCCTTGCCGACATCGCGCGTGAAGGCGAAATCCGCATCCCAGCCGCCGAGCTCCTCCGCAGAACGCAGCCAATCGTAGAAAATCCCGCCGGTGCCGCGCGGCTCGTTCCGGTGCTTCAGATAGAAATACTCGTCGCACCACTGCTTGAATTTTGCATGATCGGCGACGGGGTGCCGATTGCAGGCGATCTCCATGGCACGATGAAAGAGCACGGTATCCGGTTCGGTCATGATGCGCCGGCGGTCAAGGACGGGCGTGAGGTCCGCACCGCCGCCGAACCAGTTGCTGGTGGTCACGACCATGCGCGTGTTCATGTGCACGGCGGGGACATTGGGGTTGACCGGGTGGGCGATCAGCGAAATGCCCGATGCCCAGAAGCGCGGATCTTCGCTCGCGCCGGGTATCTGTTCGCGGAACTCCGGCGAGAACTCGCCGAAGACGGTGGAGGTGTGAACCCCCACTTTCTCGAAGACGCGTCCTTCCATCATGGACATGCGACCGCCGCCGCCGGCGCCTTCCTCGCGCAGCCAGTCCTTGGCGACGAACCGGCCTGCCGGACGATCCGACAGCGGACCCGTCAATTCGTCCTCTATCGCCTCGAAGGCGGCGCAGATCGTGTCGCGAAGGCTTTCGAACCAAGCCTTTGCCGCTGCCTTCTTGTCTTCGATGTCGGCCGGCAGGCCCTGTGGCAGTTGCGGTCTCTCCATGGGAATGCACTTCCGTTCGCGGATTTCCCTACTGAAAACCGCCGATTCGATGTCGCCGCCACAGTCCATATTTTCAGCTGCTTGGCAACGGTGCCACGGCGACAGCGACAGTCTACCGCAATCAAGGCCTCGGCGGAGGATCGGGACAAATGACTGGCAATAATGCGGCGCTCATCCTATCTTTTCGCCAGAGGTATGGCCCATGGCGAAGATACCCCCAGGACCGCCGCTGGACGGCTTGCGGCGCCAGATCGCCCGGCATCGCCGGGAGCATCCCACACGAAGAGACGGGCTTTTCGTGCGCGAGACGTTTCGGCTCGAGCGCGACGCCGCGCGGGCCAAGGCGCGGGAGTGGTTCGATACCTGGCCAAAGGCTGCCTATTGGACCGAAGTCGAGAGCTGGCGCCAGCTCGAAGGCGGCGAGATCGAGTTCACGATGCGCCGTCTCCCGAGCGCAGACTGATTGCGCCCAATCCCACCGCTGGCACCGACAGGCAAGAAAAATCTTCGGCGATCGATAATAGCGTGGCCAAGGTCATGGAGGCGCGCTAAACCATTTGGTGTCTCCCTCTCGCCATTGCGCGTACTCCCGAACCTGCCCCGATGCCCGTTCTCCGTTCCATCATCGTGCTCTCCATCACTCAGATCATCGCTTGGGGAGCGATGTTCATGTTCGTCTCGGTGACGGCGGCCGGAATGGCGGACGATCTTCTCCTGAGGCCCTCGGCAATCTATCTCGGCCCGACCGTCATGCTGGTCGCGATGGCCTTCTGCTCACCGTTGCTTGCGCCGGTCTACGCGCGCCACGGGGCGCGGCTCGTGCTCGCTTTCGGTTCTGCAGCCGCGGCTCCGGGGCTGTGGTTGCTGGCCGGCGCCGGAGGTCCGGTTTCCTATTTTGCGGCCTGGGGCATTCTTGGTCTGGCCGGAGCCGCAGCACTCACGACTTCGGCTCAGGTGTTCCTGACAGAGATCGCGGGCGAGGGCGCGCGTCGTGCCATCGGGGCGCAGATGCTCGCCATGGCGCTCGCGCCCACGATCGCCTGGCCGGTCACGACTTTCTGCGAGGCGGCTCTCGGCTGGCGCGGCACATTCGTCCTCTATGGCGCGGTCATGCTCCTCGTCTGCGCGCCCTTGCATTTTTTCGCCTTGCCCAGACGCGAGCCGCTGAAACGCAATCCCCGGGTCCCCAATTCGAATCAGTCTGCGTCGCCGGCTGCTGTTCGTCGCCAGTGGCGCGTCGTTGCCCTGATCACGGCGGCGGTCGCGCTCAACGGCTTTGTTACCTGGGGCTTTCAGCTCGTGGTGATCGATCTTTTCCGCAGCTTTGCCGTGCCCGGCTACCTGGCGGTCGGCTTCGGATCGGCCATCGGTTTCATCCAGCTCTCGGCGCGGCTTTTCGATTTCCTCGGCGGCAATCGCTGGGACGGTTTGACGACGGGCTTGGTAGCCGCGGCGATCATGCCGCCGGCACTGCTGGCGCTCGCGCTTGGCGAAGGGGCGGAATGGTCGATCGTTCTCTTCCTCGTGCTCTATGGCCTTTCAAGCGGCGCCATGTCCGTCAGCCGGGCGACGATGCCGCTCGTCTTCTTTTCCTCTACGGAATATGGGGCGGTGGTGGCGCGCCTCGGCCTGCCGCTCAACCTCGCTTTCGCGGCGGCCCCGCCGTTCTTCTCCTTCCTGCTTGGCGAGGCGGGCAACAGGTGGACGCTGGCGTTCGCGCTTCTCTGCTCCCTCGGTGCATTGACCAGCATGGCTCTGCTCTCCCGTATGAGGCCTGCGAAGCCGGGTTAGCTCGCCTCATGCTCCGTCCCGTCGGCGGGATCGATGAGGCGCGGCCCCGTTCCTTCGGAGGCAAGAACGTCCCATGGATTGCGCAAGGGACAGTCGCGCATCGACAGGCAACCGCAGCCGATGCAGCCTGTGAGCTGATCGCGCAGCGCGGTCAGGTTGGCGATCCGCTCATCGAGCTGCTGCCGCCAGGTCTTCGAGAGCCGTCCCCAGTCTTCGACCGTCAGCGGCCGGTCGTCGGGGAGCACCGACAGGGCCGACTGGATCTCGGCAAGCGGGATACCCGTACGCTGGGCAACCTTGATCACGGCCACCCGCCTCAGCACGGAACGCGGGTAGCGCCGCTGATTGCCCCGGCTGCGATTGCTGCGGATGAGGCCCTTGGTCTCGTAGAAATGAAGCGTCGACACCGCGAGGCCGCTGCGTTCGGCCACTTCGCCGACCGTCAGCTCGCGCTTGATATCATTGGGCTTATCTTTTTTCACGGCTGCTATTGACCTCAACTATAGTTGAGGTTCTATAGCATGAGCTCCTTGCAACCGACAACATGGAGCCGACACAGCATGACTGAGAAGATGACCCTTGCCTTGATCTACGGCAGCGCACGGCAGGGCCGTTTCTGCGATACGGTCGCCAGCTGGCTCATTCGTGAGCTCGAGACATCCGACGTGTTCAGCCTGACGATCATCGATCCCGTCAGAATGAAAAGCGCTCGCGGCGACAAATCCGCCGGACCAGCCGAGTGGATGGAACGGAAGGTCGCCGAAGCGGACGCATTCATCGTCATCACTCCGGAATACAACCACGGCTACCCGGCGGCGCTGAAGGAGATGATCGATGCGGTCTATGAGCCCTGGCACGCAAAACCGGTTGCCTTCGTTTCCTATGGCGGCGCATCGGGCGGCATAAGAGCCGTCGAGCAATTGCGGCAAGTATTCGGCGAATTGCATGCCGTCACCCTGCGCGACGGCATCTCCATCGCCAAGGCCTGGTCGAAGTTCGATGCGGCGGGAAATCTCTACAAACCGGAAGAGATGCGAGCGCCGCTGTTCCTGATGATCGACCGGCTGACCTGGTGGGCGCGCACGCTGAAATACGCGCGCAAGGCGACCCCTTATAACGAGATCGCCGCATGAGCGCCGTCAGGATCGCCGGACTCCCGTACCGTTGATGGCCGCCCGTTTCGGCTCAGAAAGCACCGGTCTGCCGCAGCGCTTCCCCGGCGATCATGGCGGCTGCCATGGCGATGTTGAGCGAACGCTGGCCGGGCGCCATCGGTATGAGGATGCGCGCGTCGGCCCGCTCGTGGACGTGATCGGGAACCCCGGCGCTTTCCCTGCCGAAGAGAAGGACGTCGTCCGGCCGGAAGCTGAACCGCGTGTAGGGAGCGGCCGCCTTGGTGGAGGCGAGCACGAGGCGTCTGCCGGTGCTCGACCGCCATGTTTCGAAACGCTCCCAGCTGACGTGCCGCGTCATGGTTACCGCCGCGATATAGTCCATTCCCGCACGCTTGAGATTGCGGTCCGAAAGATCGAAACCGGCCGGCTCGATGATGTCGACCGAAAGACCGAGGCAGGCGGCGAGCCGCAGGATCGTTCCGGTATTGCCAGGAATGTCAGGCTGGTAGAGGGCGATGCGGAGGTCGTTCATGCGCTTGCCGAAAGATTGGATCGTGGGAGTGATTGTGATGACCGTCTATGCCACCGATCGGCCTCACGATCCATGGTCGGGTGTGCTCCGACACGGTTCATTCGGGGGCGCTGCTTTTGCCGCCGCTAATTTGTGCCGTATTGGCAACAGACCACCGGCCGGTGAAAAAATGGGCAAGAAAATGCCTGCGACAATCTGGCATGGCGGCGCGAATGAGGATAAAGCTCAGTCCTCTTCAACGCGAACCGAAGGAGGCATGCATGACTGTTCTGATGTTGACGCGCCTCCCACGAGTAGCACGGCCTTTCCTGGCCTGACCGGTTCCGCGCCTCTGCTTCTTTCGACCGAGCGATGCGCGCTCCGGTTTATCCGGAGGTCATGGTCCGCTCGCGGGCGTCATTTCCGGGTTGCATTTTTCAAGATAAAGAATGCGGGGCGACCCGCTTTCCTTCAAGATATCTGAAGGGGCTAGACAATGTTCGGCTGGTTTGAATCCCGCCTCGATCCTTATCCGACGGAGGACCCGACGCTTCCGCCGAAGGGTCTCTTTGCCTTTTGCTGGCACTACACCAAGCCCGCGGCTCCGTGGCTCTTGATCATGTCGATCTGCACCATGCTGATCGCGATCGGAGAAGTGGCCCTGTTCCAGTTCCTGGGCAATGTGGTCGATTGGCTGTCCACCGCCGATCGCGAAACCTTTCTTGCGACCGAGGGCGGCAGGCTCGCCTGGATGGCAGCGCTGATCCTCATCGGCCTCCCGGGGCTGGTGGCGCTCGACTCCTTCGTGATGCATCAGGTGTTGCTCGGCAACTATCCGATGATCGCGCGTTGGCAGATGCATCGCTATCTGCTGAGGCAGAGCATGACGTTCTTCGCCAACGAATTTGCCGGGCGGGTGGCGACGAAGGTCATGCAGACGTCGCTTGCCGTCCGTGAAACGGTGATGAAGATCCTCGACGTCTTCGTCTATGTGGTGAGTTATTTTGCGACGATGTTGATTGTCGTGGCGGCCGCTGATTGGCGCCTCGTGATGCCGCTCGGGTTGTGGCTCGTCATCTATATCGTGATCGTCACCTATTTCGTTCCGCGGCTGCAGAGGATCTCCAAGGAACAGGCCGACGCGCGCTCGATGATGACCGGCCGCATCGTCGACAGCTACACCAACATAGGCACGGTCAAGCTCTTCTCCCATGCAGGGCGGGAGGAGACATACGCCCGCGCGGGCATGGACGAATTCCTGGGCACTGTTTACCGGCAGATGCGGAAGGTTACGCTCTTCCACATATTCGTCTACGCAAACAACTGTATCGCCCTTTTCTCTGTCGGCGCTCTCGGAATCTATCTGTGGCTGACGAGCGGAATCTCCATCGGCGCGATCGCCGTCGCGATCGGTCTTGCCATGCGTGTCAACGGCATGTCGCAATGGATCATGTGGGAAGTTTCGGCGCTGTTCGAGAATATCGGCACGGTCTATGACGGCATGGGCATGATGACCAAGGCGCATGACATCGTCGACAAGCCGACTGCCGTGACGCTCAAAGCCGACCAGGGTGCGATCAGCTTCGAGGGCATCCGCTTTCACTACGGTAAGTCCAAGGGAGTCATAGACCGGCTGTCGCTGGATATCCGGCCCGGGGAGAAGATCGGTCTGGTCGGCCGCTCCGGCGCCGGCAAGACGACCTTGATGAACCTGCTTCTGCGCTTCTACGATCTGGAATCCGGCGCGATCCGGATCGACGGCGTGGACATCTCGACGGTCACGCAGGACAGCCTGCGTTCACAGATCGGCGTCGTGACGCAGGACACGTCGCTCCTGCATCGCTCCATTCGCGACAACATCGCCTATGGGCATCCGCAGGCAAGCGACGACGACATCATTGCCGCCGCGAAAAAGGCGAATGCCTGGGACTTCATCCAGACGCTCGAAGACAACATGGGCAGGCGAGGGCTCGACGCTCAGGTCGGCGAACGCGGCGTCAAGCTTTCGGGCGGCCAGCGGCAGAGGATTGCGATCGCCCGCGTTTTCCTGAAGGACGCACCGATCCTCATCCTCGACGAAGCGACCTCTGCGCTCGACTCGGAGGTAGAGGCAGCGATTCAGGAAAATCTCTTCGCGCTGATGTCCGGCAAGACGGTGATTGCCATCGCCCACCGCCTGTCCACGCTGACGGAGATGGATCGCCTGGTCATCCTCGAAGCCGGCCGGATCGTCGAGACCGGTTCTCACAGCGAACTCGTCGCCAGGCGCGGCATCTATGCCGATCTCTGGTCTCGCCAGTCCGGCGGCTTCATCGCCGACGAGGTCGAAAAGGAGGAGGCGGCGGAGTAATCCGCGGCCTCCCGCGCCTCAGCGGGCCGAGTCCAGCGGTCCGGAGTTACGCAATTGTAATGGGCGCGACAGCGAAAACGGATTGCCCGGATTTCAGAACCGCCTATATCGGAACAATGCTGCGCGCCATCGTCAAGATTTTCGAGAACTGGATTGACCCCTTTGCGCCGCGCGAGCGGTTGCAGCCGCCGCGATCGCTCTGGGGTTTTGCCTGGTTTTACGCCAGCCAGGCGAAAGGTCCTTTTTTCGCCATGGCCGTTCTCGGCGGGCTGGTGGCAATGCTGGAAGCCGGCCTGTTCTATTTCGTCGGCCGGCTTGTCGATGTGCTCGATACGATCCGGCCGGAGGACGGCTGGCAAGGGTTGATTTCGACCAACGGGCCGGAACTGCTCTTCATGCTGCTGACGGTCCTGGTGTTCCGCTTCGTTGCGGTGACGCTTGCCGCACTCGTGGAGGAGCAGTCGATCATCACGGGCTTCCTCAACCTGGTGCGCTGGCAATCCTATGTCCATGTCGCGCGGCAGTCGCTTGCCTTTTTTCAGAACGACTTTTCCGGGCGGATCGTTACCAAGGTCTGGACCGGCGCACAGGCGACGAGCGACCTGATCGTCTCGCTGCTGCAGGTGGTCTGGTTCATCGTCATCTACACGGCTTCGACCATGGCGCTGATCGCCCAGTTGGACTGGCGGTTGGCGGCGATGGTCGCCTTCTGGATCGTGATCTTCCTGGTGCTCGCCCGCTATTTCGTCCCGCGTGTACGAAAGCATGCCCGCGACACGGCGGAGATGGCGTCGATGCTGAACGGCCGCATGGTCGATGCCTATGCGAACATCCAGACGCTGAAGCTCTTCGGCAGTGACGAGGAGAACGATCGTTACATTCGGGGGGGATTCCACCGGTTCCAGGGAGCAGTCATCCCTTTCACGCGCCTGCTGACGGGGGTGAGGGCATCGCTCGCGCTTTTGTCCGGCATGATGATCGCGGCGATCGCGGTCTACGCGGTTCACTTGTGGCTGGCGGGCGCGGTCAGTTCCGGCGCCGTCGCGTTCACCCTGGCGCTGGTCCTGCGCCTCAACATGCTGCTCGGGCGGATGATGTCGCAATTCAATGCGATCATGCGCAATATCGGTACGATCCAGAATTCGGCCGAGCTGGTATCGCAGCCGATCGGGCTGACCGACCGGCCCGGCGCACCGGAACTGCAGGTCAGCCGTCCGGAAATCCGCTTCGAACATGTGACGTTTCACTACGGCAGGGGCGGCGGGGTCATCGACGACTTTTCCCTCACCATCCGCCCGGGCGAGAAAGTCGGCATCGTCGGCCGTTCGGGTGCCGGCAAGTCGACCCTCGTCAATCTGCTGTTGCGCTTCTACGATCTCGAAGCCGGGCGGATCCTCATCGACGGACAGGACATCGCCGCCGTCCGGCAGGAATCGCTGCGCAGCCAGATCGGCATGGTCAGCCAGGACACGTCGCTCCTGCACCGATCGATCCGCGACAATATCCTCTTCGGACGACCGGGGGCGGGCGAGGAGCAGTTGATCGAGGCGGCGCGCAAGGCGGAAGCCTATGACTTCATCGTCGATCTGCAGGATCAGCGCGGCCGTAGAGGCTTCGATGCACATGTGGGCGAGCGCGGAGTCAAGCTTTCCGGCGGCCAGCGCCAGCGCATCGCGATCGCCCGGGTCATGCTCAAGGATGCGCCGATTCTCGTGCTGGACGAGGCGACTTCGGCGCTCGATTCGGAAGTGGAAGCGGCGATCCAGTCCAATCTGGAGCGGCTGATGCAGGGCAAGACGGTGCTGGCCATCGCGCATCGGTTATCGACGATCGCGGCGCTCGACCGGCTCGTCGTCATGGACAGGGGCCGTATCGTCGAGGACGGCACGCATGCCGAACTGATCGCCAATGGTGGTCTCTACGCCGATCTCTGGTCGCGCCAGTCGGGCGGTTTCATCGCGCGCGAAGAGGCCGCGGAATAGGGCGCTCCGCGGTGCGGCTATAACCCGTCAAGTCCTTGTGCCAATTGGTCGCGCCTTTCCCCGCGACAATCTGCCCGCGGCCCCTTGTCAAGGCTGGACATAATCTGCGATCAGGCATAGAACGCGCCGGATTGATGGGGAATCTGCGTGCAGAATTTTTCCCGGATTCTGACATCCGATCCGTGGCTTGCCTCAAGGGGCCGGATGGGGTGCCAGCGTTTGACGGGGCGTGATTCCAGGCTCGGGACGGGGCAGGAAGCGCGCCGGGGGCGGATGCGGTTTCCGCAACATTTGCGTGAGAGGATGTTTTAGCCGTGAGCGAACACGAGACTTCAAGCGAGACCATGGGCGAGCCCACTCGCCGCGATTTCCTATACCTGGCTACCGGTATGGCCGGCGTCGTCGGCGCCGGTGCGGCGGCATGGCCGTTCATCGACCAAATGCGTCCGGACGCATCCACGCTGGCGCTTGCTTCGATCGAAGTCGACGTTTCGAGCTTGCAGCCGGGCATGTCGCTGACGGCGAAGTGGCGCGGCAGACCGGTCTTCATCCGCAACCGCACCGATAAGGAAGTGGAAGAGGCCAAGGCCGTCGCACTCGAAGAATTGAAGGATCCGGTGGCCCGCAACGCCAACCTTCCGGCCGATGCCGAGGCAAGCGATCTCGATCGTTCCGCCGGCGAAGGCAAGGAAAACTGGATCATCATGGTGGGTGTCTGCACCCATCTCGGTTGCGTGCCGCTCGGTCAGGCGGGCGACTTCGGCGGCTGGTTCTGTCCCTGCCACGGCTCGCACTACGACACGGCCGGCCGTATCCGCAAAGGCCCGGCACCGGAAAACCTCGCCGTGCCGACCTTCTCGTTCGTTTCCGACACAGTCATCAAGATCGGTTGAGGGGACTACTGATAATGAGTGCTGATCATTCAACCTACACGCCAACGACGGGCATCGAGAAGTGGGTTGACTCCCGTCTTCCTCTGCCCCGGCTCGTTCACGACTCGTTCGTCTCCTATCCGGTTCCGCGCAACCTGAACTATGCTTACACCTTCGGTGCGATGCTCTCGGTGATGCTGATCGTGCAGATCCTCACCGGCATCGTCCTGGCCATGCATTATGCCGCAGAAACGAGCGTCGCCTTCAATTCGGTCGAGAAGATCATGCGCGACGTCAATCACGGTTGGCTGCTGCGTTACCTGCACGCCAATGGCGCGTCGTTCTTCTTCATCGCGGTCTACCTGCATATCGCCCGCGGCCTCTATTACGGCTCCTACAAGGCGCCGCGAGAGATCCTCTGGATCCTCGGCGTGGTCATCTATCTCCTGATGATGGCGACCGGCTTCATGGGCTACGTGCTGCCCTGGGGACAGATGTCCTTCTGGGGTGCAACCGTCATCACCGGCTTCTTCTCGGCCTTCCCGCTGGTAGGCGAGTGGATCCAGCAGTTCCTGCTCGGCGGCTTCGCCGTCGACCAGCCGACGCTGAACCGCTTCTTCTCGCTGCACTACCTTCTGCCCTTCATGATCGCCGGCGTCGTCGTCCTGCACATCTGGGCGCTGCACGTTACCGGCCAGACCAACCCGACCGGGGTAGAGGTCAAGTCCAAGTCCGACACCGTGCCCTTCACGCCCTATGCGACGCTGAAGGATGCGCTCGGCGTATCGGTCTTCCTGATCGTTTATGCCTGGTTCGTCTTCTACATGCCGAACTTCCTCGGACACCCGGACAACTATATTCCGGCGGACGCGCTGAAGACCCCTGCTCATATCGTTCCGGAATGGTACTACCTGCCGTTCTACGCGATGCTGCGCGCGATCACCTTCAACGTCGGCCCGATCGACTCCAAGCTCGGCGGCGTTCTGGTCATGTTCGGCTCGATCCTGATCCTGTTCTTCCTGCCCTGGCTCGATACGTCGAAGGTCCGGTCGGCCGTCTACCGCCCGTGGTACAAGCTGTTCTTCTGGATCTTCGTTGCTGACTGCATCCTGCTCGGCTGGCTGGGTTCGCGCCCGGCGGAAGGCCTCTATGTCGTGATGTCGCAGCTCGGCACGTTGTACTACTTCGCCTTCTTCCTCGTCATCATGCCGATCCTCGGTCTGATCGAGACGCCGAAGCGCATTCCGAACTCCATCACCGAAGCGGTGCTGGAAAAACAGAATGCCAAGGCGCAGTTGAAGCCCGCACGCGCCTGACCGGAACAGCGATCGATAAGGAATCCACAACAATGAAAAAGCTTGTTACAGGCATTCTGTCACTCGCTGTCGTCGCCGGTCTCGGTTTGGGGGCGGCATTGGCCCAGGGAGAGGAAGAGGGCGGCGAAGAGCACGCTGCCGGCGCCACGCCTCACTATCCGATCCACAAGCCGGAACAGCAGGACTGGACCTTTGCCGGCCTCTTCGGCCACTACGACAAGGGGCAGCTGCAGCGCGGCCTGAAGGTCTACACCGAGGTCTGTTCGGCCTGCCACTCGATGGAGCTCGTCTCCTTCCGCACGCTCGAGGACCTCGGTTACTCCGAAGCACAGGTGAAGGCCTTCGCAGCGAACTATGAAGTCGAGGACGGTCCGAACGCGGATGGCGAGATGTTCACACGCAAAGCCGTTCCGTCCGATCACTTCCCGCCACCCTTCCCGAACAAGGAAGCGGCGGCTGCATCGAACAACGGCGCGGCACCGCCGGACTTTTCGCTGATCGCGAAGGCACGCGGCATCGAACGCGGCTTCCCGCAATTCGTCTTCGACATGTTCTGGCCCTACCAGGAAGGCGGTCCCGACTACATCCATGCGCTTCTGACCGGCTATCAGGATCCGCCGGCGGGCGTGGAAGTGGCCGAGGGCACGCACTACAACCCGTATTTCGCCAGCGCCGCGGCACTGGCGATGGCACCGCCGATCTCCGACGACCAGGTCACCTATGACGACGGCGCCCCCCAGACCGTCGACCAGTACGCCAAGGACGTCTCCGCGTTCCTGATGTGGGCTGCCGAGCCGCACCTGGAAGATCGCAAGCGCACCGGCTTCATGGTCATGGTGTTCCTGCTCATCTTCACCGGCCTCATCTACCTGACGAAGAAGTCGGTCTACGCGAACAAGGAACATTGATCCGTTTGCTGGTCAGCAGGCGCGATTGACAGGAAGCCTCGGTTTTTACCGGGGCTTTTTTGTTGCGGGGCAGCCGATCGTTCGAGCAGTGCGTTTGCCGCCGCCCCTCATCCGCCTGCCGGCACCTTCTCCCCATTTCATGGCTACGGCATGCACATATCTCTTGCGGTCCGGTGCGGCGGATACTGCTCATGAAAGGATCCCTCGGGAACCCAACCGCCTCAACCCCGCTCGGTCGGGGTTGCCCCTCAACCGGCTGCCGCCACCTTCTCCCCGCAGGCGGGGAGAAGGGATATGCCGCGCCCGCTCGCTCCCTCGGGCGGGCGGTGAATGCGGGGTTCAGTTGGCGCCGCTTGTCGGTAGTGTGCTGAAGGTTCTGCAAATTCACTGAGAGAGGCGGTCATGGCAGGCTGGTGATGTTGACGTCACCTGATTCCCTGGAAGGAACGCCACCATGACCAAGACTGAAGGTAGGACAGCCAGCGCCGCCGTCAAAGACATTTTGCTTTCGAACCCCGATGGGCTGCGCGAGGTGATCCGCACGGTGATGCAGGAGGTGCTGGAAGCGGAGATGGACGAGGCGCTGGGAGCTGCGAAAGGCGAGCGCACGCCGGAGCGGCTCGGCTACCGTTCGGGCCACTATGGCCGCACGCTGATCACGCGGGTGGGCAAGCTCGAGCTGCGGGTGCCGCAGGATCGCTCGGGGCACTTCTCCACCGAATTGTTCGAACGCTATCAGCGCTCCGAGCGGGCGCTGGTGGCAACCTTGGCGGAGATGTATGTGCAAGGGGTGTCGACGCGGAAGGTCAAGGCGATCACCGAGGAGCTGTGCGGCCATGCCTTCTCGGCGTCATCGATCTCGGCGATCAACAAGCGGCTGGACGAGAGCCTGAAGGCCTTTGCCGAGCGCTCGCTTCAAGAGCCGTTTGCCTACCTGGTTCTCGATGCCCGTTATGAGAAGGTGCGCGAGGCCGGTGTGGTGATGAGCCAGGCGGTGTTGATCGCTGTCGGCATCGACTGGGACGGACGGCGGCAGATCCTGTCGGTCGAGATGGCCGGCCGTGAAAGCCGTTGCGCCTGGAAGGACTTCCTCGTCAGGCTGAAAGGGCGCGGTTTGAAGGGCGTCGAACTGGTGGTCTCCGACGACCATGCCGGTCTCGTCGCGGCAATTGGCGAGGTGATCCCGGAAGCTGCCTGGCAGCGCTGTTACGTGCATTTCCTCAGGAACGCCCTCGATCACCTGCCGCGCAAACATGGCGACGATTGCCTGCAGGAGCTTCGATGGCTCTATGATCGCCGCGACCTTGATGAGGCGAAGGCCGATCTCGCCGCGTGGCTGGGAAAATGGTCGGTCCGCTATCCGCGCCTGACCTCCTGGGTTGAGGAAACCATCGAGCAGACGCTGACCTTCTTTCGTCTGCCGCGCCAGCATCACAAGCACCTCAAGAGCACCAACATGCTGGAACGCCTCAACGAGGAAATCCGCCGCAGAACCTACGTCGTGCGCATCTTTCCCAACACCGAGAGCTGCCTACGCCTCGTCCGCGCGCTCGCCGTCGAAACCCACGAAAACTGGATGGAGGCCAATCGCTACATCAACATGGACGACCTGCGAGAGCACAAGAAACTCGCACTCCGTCAAGCCGCATGACCAGCACGCATGACCGCCCAATTTTGCAGAACTTGACGCACACAACCCGCTTGTCCCTTCTCCCCGCCTGCGGGGAGAAGCGCAACCATTAGACTAAGCGCAAGAATTTTGTTGTGGCGCGCTTTTCGTCCATGGGGTTTGGCGCTTGACGACGGTGTTGGCGAAGATGATGAGTTTGCGGACGCAGGCGATGAGCGCCGCTTTGTGGGATTTGCCTTTTGCGGTGAGACGGCCGTAGAGCTCAACCAGCGTCTCGTTCCAGCGCTGCGACGCCGGTAAGGCGGCATTGAACAGGGCCCTGCGGACGCGCGCCCGTCCGCCGGCGATATGGCGCTCGCCTTCACGCTTGCCGCTCTGGTCGTCATAAGGCGCCACGCCGGTCAGCGCGGCGATCTCCTCACGGTCGACCCTGCCGAGTTCGGGCATCAGAATGACCAGGGTGAGTGCCGTACGGATGCCGATGCCGTCGATGCTTTCGATCAGATCAAGCTTCCGGGCGAGATCGTCATGCTCGCGGACAGCGGCCTGCAACAGCGCGAGCTGGGCTTTGCAACGGCTCTTGAGCTCACCGATGGAACGATCGATCTTCTCGAGGATCCGCCTGTCGGTGAAACGCTCGCGGGTCTTGAGGCAGGCTATATCGGCTTCGATCTGCTCGATGAACAGCAGCCATTCGCCAAACGCGATCAGCCGGCTATCCGGCGCATGGCATCGGGCATCCGAACGGGCAGCGCACTCGGCGATCAGCGCGGCGTCGAGCTGGTCGTTCTTGGCTCGGCGCAGCTTATAGAGGCCGAAAGCGCGCACTTGCCGCGGCTGCAGCAGGACGACCTCAAAGCCTCTCTGATGCAGATACGCAATCACGTCGCGCTCATATCCGCCGGACGCTTCGATCCCGACCCGTCCGATCCCCTGCCGCTCGAGCCAGTCAGCCAGAGTCTGCCAGCCGTCGGCGTTGTTGGGCACTTTCTGTTTGTCGCTCACCGGGTAGGTGGCGACATCAAGCCATATCTTCCCGGTATCAATACCGGCCGCTTTCATGCTAATCTCGGTCATCCTTGTCGTCCCTGCCTTGCATACGAACCAGGTTGTTCCAGCAACCATTCGGGCCACGATGAGGAACCGACCGCGATCCTGCTTCTCCGTAACCCCCAAAGGTTCTGGTGCCGGCGATCCGACGGTCGGCGCCTTTGGCCGGGCGGCCGCCCGGCCAAAGGCATACCGAATCCTTTACAACATTTCTTATGCAAGGTGCCGGCAGGCGGATGAGGGGCGGGTGACCGATAATGCCAATGTCAGCGCATACGAGTTTGATCCCGAGGACCCATCCGCAAGCCTCGCCACTGCTGGAAATACAGATGCCGCCACTCCGGAGTAAGTCCGCGAGGGGCTGGACAACAAGAGATATGTGCATGCCGTAGCATCGAAATGGGGAGAAGGGACAAGCGGCGCGCCCTTCGCCCTGACCTGAATATGTGCGGAGCCTTGCCGCGAGTCCCCTTCGCCCCGCTTGCGGGGAGAAGGTGCCGGCAGGCGGATGAGGGGCTGGAGCAGTCCACCTCATCCTCTTTAGATCACGATGATTTTAGGTTGGGTCGACCTGAAATCATGAACGTGTCGATTTCAGAATTTGAGACGCAGGATGCGGGTCAAAGACCGCACACACTTTTCCTCATCCGCGCTAACCCAATAAAAAACGGCCCCGTCTTGCGACGAGGCCGTTCCCGAGAGACCGATTACGGTTCGTGTCAGCTGAAGCGCCCTGCCGCGTGGGCAAGCATGGTGTAGACCTTGCCGGTATCGGACGTCAGATAGGTCTGCGTGATGCGCTTATCCGGATCGTTGCGCGCCACATCGGCGAGCAGCTTCTCGAAATCGGCGATATACCGGTCGACGGCGGTGCGGAACTCCGGCTCGCGATCGTATTTGCGCTTGATCTCGTCGAAGGTCTGCTGCCCCTTCAGCGTATAGAGCCGGCGGGTGAAGACATCCCGTTCGCCGCGCTGATAGCGCCGCCAAAGCTCGACGGAGGCGTCGTGGTCGATCGCGCGCGCAATGTCCACCGAGAGCGAATTCAGCGACTCGACCACATGGCGGGGGTTGCGGTTGTCCCCGGCCTTTGCGACCGGCTGGCTTTCCGCCGACCGCGGCCGTGCTGCTGCAGGCTCTTCCTCGCGGGACGCGGCGCGCAGGAGATCGCGCATCCAGCCGCCGCCTTCTTCGGCGCGTTCCTCCGTTGCCGGCGGCCGGGCAGGCTGCAGCGGACGGGTGGCCTGCTCTATGCCCAGGCTTCCGCGCAGAGCGGCATTCGGGGCCGGCTGAGGTGCGGCAGGCTGCGGCGCGACGACTTGCGGTGCGGCGGCTTGTGGTGCGACGACGCGGGCGACCGGGGCAGCGGGGGCTTCCTGCTGGCGAACCGGCTGGGCGACTTCGAGCTGCGAGGACGACTTGCCGATGATCTCGGACAATTCCTGCAGCGCCTTGATCTGCTCGCCGACGGCGCGCCGCATCAGCGCGGCATTTTCCTTGGCCTCTTCCGGAAGGTCGAAAGCACCGCGCTTCAATTCTTCGCGGGTCATGTCGAGTTCCTTGCGGATTTCGCCGGCGGAACGACGGATGTCGTCGGTTGCGCCGTTGAAACGGCCGATCGCATCTTCGATCGCCTGGCGGACTGCTTCGCGCAGCTGCGCCGCGACGCCGTCGGACTTCTTGCCGCTCTCCGCCAGCATGCGCTCGACGTCGGAAACCGAGGCACCGATAGTGCCGCGCAGCCGCGACGCGGCGTCCTTGGCACGCTCTTCCACGGAGGCGAACGCTCCTTCGAGCGCCTGGCCGGCTTCCTCGCCGGTCTTTGCCATGACCTGACGCAGGGCCTCGGACGCGCTGAGTGCACGTCCCTCCACCTGCGAAAGCGTCTTGTTTGCGTCGGCGAAGGACGATTCGACGCCGGAGCGCAGCCTGTCGGCGATCTGGCGTGAGCGTTCTTCGGCCTGCGAGAAGACCCCTTCGACCGAAGCGGCAGCTTCATCGCTCGCCTTCACAAGCGTATCGCGCAGGGCTTCGGCAGCCTCGGTTGCCCGCTGTTCGGTGTTCGACAGCAGTCGGCCCACATCGGAGAAGGAGGATTGGATGCCACTGCGCAGATTGCCGGCAACCTGGCCGGAGCGTTCCTCGGCGCGCTGGAACGCGCCGTCGACGAAGCCCTCGAGTGCCCGCATGGTCCGCTCGATCTCCTCCGAACGCTGGACGAGGCCGACAGACAGCGTCCGGAGAGCGTCCTGGCGCTCTTCGAGCGTGCTGACCAGGTTCGACTGGGCGGCGGCTAGGAGGTCGGAAGCCTGTCCGAGAACCTTCGAATGGTCCTCGAAGCGGCCGACGATGCCGCCGATCTGCGACAATGTCGAGGAGGAAATGTCCGACAGCTTGTCGACTTTGCCTTCGATCAGGCGGGTCGAGGTGGAAAGCATGTCGGAGGCTTGCCGCGCGGTCTCCGAGACCTTTGCGGCGGTCGCCTCGAGCCGCTGGTCCATATCTCCGAGATTGCCGCTCGCCTGGTCGATGACCGTCGCGATCGCCGAATTGCTTGACGCAAGCTGGTCGATCAGGCCCATGGCCGTCGATTGCAGCCGGTTCTCGACCATCTTCATCGCCTTGGCGGTCTCTTCGGCACGCAACGAGATGGCGTCGAGCGTCTCGCCGGTCCGTTCGGTGATGGCGTTGATGAGCGCGGCGTTTTCGGCACGCAGGCGGTCGGCGCTTTCCTGGGTGAGGGAAGCGATGCGCTCGGCCGCCTCCTTGCCGGTAGCAGCATATTGTTCGATAACCGGGCGAGCCTGCTCGTCGAGAAGACGCGACAATTCCATCGAGCGCCCGGCGAGCATCGAGTTGAGTTCGCGGGTGCTTTCGTCGAGCGTGCTGCGGATGGACTGACCGCGCGCATCGAGCGCTTTCTCCGCCTCGGTCAGGCTCTGCTGAATGCTCTTGGCATGGGTCGCGATCTGGCTGTTGGTCGAGGCCAGTCGGGCGGTCGCCGTGTCCGCGGCCTCCGCGACCGAGCGGGCGAGATCGGCGTGGCGTGCGGCCGTGGCCGATGCGGTTTGTTCGATCGACGATGCAAATTCGGCGTTGCTCGCCGCGAGCGCGCCGGCGAAATCCGCGCCCGCCTTGGACAGGAGCCCCGCCGAGCGGGCGGCTTCCGCGTCGATCTCCTGGGTGGCGTCGCTGACGGCACCACGCAGGCTGGTGACGAGCGCGGCGGCTTTCCCCTCGATCGTGCGGTTTACGTTGTCCAGGCCGATATTGAGGGCCCGATCCATCGTGCCGAGCCGCTCCTCGATCCGGCCGGTGCCGGCTTCGATGGCAGTCGATATGCGCGTTGCCGCTGCCTCGCTGATCCGGTCGATCTCGCCTGCGCGCTCACCGAGACTGTCGGCGATCCGCTGTCCGGCATTGTCGACGATGGCATTGACGCTGCCGACGCTGTCGCGGATGCGCTCTTCCAGGGAGCCGAGGCTCGTTTCGATACGGGCGCCGGTATCACCGAGAATGGCGTCGACGTCACCGACGCTGCCGCGGATGCGCTCTTCCAGGGAGCCGAGGCTCGTTTCGATGCGGGAGCCGGTTTCGCCGAGAATGGCGTCGACGTCGCCGACGCTGCCGCGGATGCGTTCTTCGAGCGAACCGAGGCTTGTCTCGATGCGAGCGCCGGTTTCGTCGAGGCGGCTATTGACGCCGCTGATCGAAATGTCGACGCGGTTGGTGAGCGTGTCGGCCGCCAGACTGATCTGATCGGCTGTTTCGGCCAGGCGTTCGGCAATCTCGCCCGTCGTCGAGCGCATGCGGGAGTCGAGCGCCTCGGCGCTGCGATCGATCGCTCCGGCGATCGATGCCTGGCGCTCCTCGAGCGACATTTCGAGCATGCTGGCGCTGGTCGCCAGAGTGGTGGCCATCGCTATCGACTGGTCGGACAGCAACTCTTCGAGCCGCTCGCGTCCCTGGCCAACCGACAGGTTGATGGTGTTGATCCGATCGTCAAGTGTCGTGCGCAATTGCTCATGGGTCGTCGCCAGCGTGTCGCGCAGTTGCGCGGCCTTGCCGGAGAGCGTCCGATCGATCTCGGTCGCCTTGTCGGCAAGCGACGCGGTTGCTTCCGACGTGCGGGCGGCGAGCGCCTCGGTGCTGCGCTCGATCGCTCCGGCAATCGAGGCCTGGCGCTCTTCCAACGACATTTCAAGCATGCTGGCGCTGGTCGCCAGCGTCGTCGCCATCGCCGTCGACTGATCCGAGAGCAGCTCTTCCAGCTGCTCGCGGCCCTGGCCGACGGCAAGGTTGATCGCGGTGATCCGGTCGTCGAGCGTCGAGCGGATCTGGTCGTGCGTCGTCGTCAGCGTATCGCGCAGGTGTGAGGCCCTGCCGGTGAGCGTCTGTTCGATCTCGGCCGCTTTTCCTGCAAGCGAAGCCGTCGCTTCCGACGTGCGGGCGGTAAGCGCCTCCGCAATCTCGGCGCTGGTGCCGGCCAGCGTCTCGGAAATCTTTCCGACGCGGCTGCTCAGGTCCTCGGCGATGCGGGCGCTGGTATCGGTGAGCGTATCGGCGATCAGGCTGACGCGACCGCCCAGGTTTTCGGCGACTTCGGAGACGCTCTGCGAAAGCTTGTTCTCGATCTCGCCGACGCGGTCGGTCATGGTCTCGGCGACCGCCATGGCGCGGAAAGCCAGCCTGTCTGCGACGTCCTCTGCATGACGGCTGAGCGAGTCAGCCATTTCGCTGGCGCGGGCCGACATGGTGGAGTTGATCTGCGTCGCGCGCTCGGCGAGCACGCCGTCGAGCGCTGCGGTCTGGGTGGACAGCGCGTCGGTAATCGTCTGGCCGCGCTCTGAGAGGACGCGCTCCAGCCGGTCTGCGGTGCCGCCGACGGCACTTTCAATGACGCTTGCTCCGGAGGTGAGGGCGGTCGACAGTGCAGCCGTACGCTCCGAAAGCGTGTTGTCGAGGCGATGCTGGCTCGCGGCGATCGCGCTCGTGATCTCGTCGGTGGAGCCGGTAAGGGTCTGCTCGATGCGGGCATGAGCAGACTGCAGGCCCTCGATGAAGGCGGACGTACGGGAGTCGAGTCCGTCCGTCAGGCTTCGTTCGCTCGTCGTCAGCGCGTTGGCAAGCGCATCGGCGCGCTGGCCGAAGCCGTTTTCGATGCGCTCCTGCGCTTCGGTCAGGGCGCCCATCAGCGAACCGGTCTTGTCCGAAAGTACGCTCTCGATGCGGTTGTGCGCGTTGCCGATCAGGCTGCTGAGCTCGGAGGTGCGGCTGCCGATCGTCTCCTCGATGAAGTCCTGCGTCGCGCCGAGCGCCGTTGCCAGGGTGAGCGACTGGTCGGAAAGCGCCGAATTTATCTTGTCCACACTGCTGTCAAGGGCGCCGCCGATGGCCTCCGAGCCGCCGGAAACGGTCTCGTTGATCCGGTGGAGGCTTTCCATGAGCTTGGTGTCGAGCTGGCTCGCCCGCTTGTCGAAGGCGCTTGCAAATTCGTGGAAGCGTTCGTCGAAGGCGCTTGCCAATTGGCCGACCGTCGTCTGCAGCTTTTCTTCGAAAAAGCCGCCGCGCAGATCGAGATCCATGATGGCGTCGTCGGCGCTCGACTTGAGGCTCTGGCGGAAGCTCGCTCCCTTTTCGTCAAGGGCCGAGTTGAGCGAGGAAAGCACGTCGTCGAGGCCGCCGGAAATCGCCTGCTGGCCTATCCTGAGGCTCTCATTGAGATCGCGCGTCCGGGCGATCAGCGTCTCGTTGAGCTGACGGGCGCGTTCGTTCAGGGCGGCGTTGAGCTTCTCGGTATTGGCGTCGAGCGTCGAGGCACGGGTTTCGAATTGGCTGAGCAACTGCTCGCCACGCTGCGTCAGGTTATCGCTGAGTGCATCGAGACGCGCGTCGAATTCGTTGCTGAGCGCCACTCCGGCGGTCGTCAGGCCCGAAAGCAACGCGTCGGTCCGGGTGGTCAGCATGGTGCTCAGATTTTCGAGCGCGTGGTCCGATTTGTTGGTAAGTGCCGCGGCCCGGGTATCGATGAGCGAAGCGAAGGCCTCGCCGGAGACGGCGATGCGCGACGCAATGTCCTCGCTTGCCGTTTCGAGGTCGTCCTTCAGCTTGGTATGCGCGCCAGCGATCGCCGTGCGGATCCGATCCGAATGGCCGATGATCGCTTCGCGTTCGAGACCAAGCTCCTGGACGAGCGTGCGGACACGCAGTTCGTTTTCGCTGTAGCTGCGCTCGAGTGCGCTGACTTCCGAATGCACGAGCGCTTCGAGCTCGGTCGCCCGGGCGATGGTGCGCTCTATGCCCTCGTTCATCGCCGAGACTTCGCGGCGCACGGCCTGGCCGACCGTCATGACGCGGTCGGCGGCATTGGTTTCCGGCTCGGCGAGGCGCATCGCAACCTCGGCCATCGAACGCGCGGCGCTGCGCAGTTCCTGAGCACGCGCGATCATGATCGCGAAGGAGAAGAAGAGCATGACGGGCAGGGCGATGCCGAGCAGGATGCCGATTGCTCCAGGCATGGCCGCGAGATCGCCGAGAGAGCGGATCTGCCAGATCCCGGGCGCATAAAGAAGGTGGGCGACGCCAAGCCCGGCAACCGTCCAGACCAGTGAAATGATGGCAGCGACCCGGATTGCCGCGCGGCTCGAGCGAACCTCCAGCGAACGCAGCATGGCGGCTGGAGATTTGCGCGTGTCGTCGTTGGCGGGCGCCAGGGGAGGCTGTTTCGGCGCCATCTCGCTCGCAAAACTGCGCGGTGCTTCCGCGCCGCGCGCGGGCTTGGGAGCTTCCTGTTGCGCTCGTGCGGCGCGGGCCCCACCGGATCCGGCGGCCTGCCGGGCGGTCTCGGACACATTTTCCGGCACCGGCTCGTCCAGGGAAGTCTCGTCGTTCAAGGCCGACTTCAGGTCGTCAAAGTCGATCTTCAGGGCAGCTTCCAGCGCCTGGAATGCCTTTTCGTCGATCGACTCGTTGGTCTTCTTCGTCGCCATACCGATACGCCTCACTACTATTGCCCGATGATGGCCGTCTTCCTGTGCCGCCAGGTGCCCAGCGGAACATCCGAACCAGGGCGGTGACCGCAAGGTCCAAGCTTCGCGATGAAGCCATAGATTGACTGATCACCCATTACATCGCCTCGATGGATAGCCGCAGCCTATGCCCTGCGACACCTTGGGACGCAGCTTATCCACCGGAACAGTTGCCATTTTCATATACGGACCCGTTCCTAATCGTATCGTAGTGACACATTAGCCGGGCTCTTACAATTATGAGCGTTCTCCATTCATTAAAATCCTAATGATTTCTTAACGGAAACACGGTCTCCGGACCCGAAAAGCCAAGGGAATCAGCCGGTTTAATGGCCGTTAACCATTTCCTCAATTTTTCTGCCTCCATTGCGCCGCGTTTTAGGTCAATGGCAGTGCCGCGCACCGATAATCCTGTTTGAAAACGGTGCGATTGTTTAGAGCGTTATGAGGAAAAGTGTGTGCGGTTTTCCGCCCGCGTCCCGCTCTAATTTCTTGGTGACGATCACGTTCATGTTTTTAGGTCGACCCGACCCAAAACATCGTGATCTAGGCGAAATCGATTGTAGGAAACGAGCCCATGGCGGCACTCAAGATAGCCTTCGAGGTACCGGACACCCCCGCAAATTCCATTCCCTCCAGCAAGAATCCCATCGACCTTGCGCATCTCTACAAGCAGACGATGGGGGATACGGCGCTCGAGATCGAGGTTTTGAAGCTCTTCGCCCGTCAGGCACGCCAGGCGATGGCCGAGATGGCGGAGCGTGACGCAGAGGCCTGCAGCCAGGAGGCCCACCGTCTGAAGGGGGCGGCTCTCGCGGTCGGTGCGGTCGCAGTCGCCGAGGCTGCAGCCGCCATCGAGAAATGTCCAGCCGACGCTGCACTGCAGAGTGCTCTCGGCGCTGCCGTTCTCGAGGCAGAGCTCTTCGTCCTGAAACTCTGCCGTTGACCCTGAAGCGCGTCCTGATCGGGCGCAGAGGGGATGAGGAAAAGTGTGGGCGGTTTCCGCCCGCATCCCGCGCCTCAACTTCTTGGAATCGATCACGTTCATGTCTTCAGGTCGACCCGACCTGAAAACATCGTGATCTGGTCGCTGCTGCGGCTGGTCGCTATTGTGCATGTCGTTGTCCCAAAACCGCTGCGCACTTTGGGCCGGATGCCTTAAAACCTATCATCAAACGCGATCTGCCCAACCGCCGCGGCAATTTGAGGCTGTGCGGATGGGCCGCATCGTGTTGACTGGCCGGTTGATTTGTTGGAAGAACGTGCCCTGAATTCAAAGCCGGGGCACCGCCTAGTCCTGACAAGCCCTGTGCCAGCCGGCCGGCCCCTTCAATTCGTTCCGGAAAGAGAAATGACAAAACTTACGATCGTAGCCTTTGACGGCGCGCGCCACGAACTCGATGTCGAGAACGGCTCCACGGTCATGGAGAATGCGGTTCGCAATTCGGTCCCAGGGATCGAAGCGGAATGCGGCGGGGCCTGCGCCTGCGCGACCTGTCATGTCTATGTCGACGACGCCTGGGCGGCCCAGGTCGGCACGCCCGAAGCGATGGAAGAGGATATGCTGGACTTCGCCTACGACGTGCGTCCGACCTCGCGTCTCTCCTGTCAGATCAAGATGAGCGAAGCTCTGGATGGGCTCGTCGTTCATGTTCCCGAGCGCCAGGCCTGACCGGCTCGAAGGGCCATCGTCGCAAAAAAAAGCCTCGCCGGTCAATCGACAAGCGAGGCTAGGAGGGCGCATCGCATGCAGATGAGGGAGGGAACATCTGCCGCACCAGGACACGCCAGGAGAACCTGTGCTGCCTCATCGCCCGGATAATGCTGCATTAGCCGAAGACGACGAAGCCAAACTCACGCCGGTTGCCACTAAAACGCGAGATCTCGGTATCGATCCGCAATCCAATGTCAACTTCATCGAGCAGTTGAACTTCGGTTCCTCCGCTCGTTGCATGATTTTAATATAGCTGAGTCGGCTGCTGCTCGCTATCGTTAGATTCCGCCAGTAAAATACTGTGGGTTTCTGGCTTTTTCTTCTGAAGCTGAATTTATATCCAACCGTTTCTTTGGGGTATTCCGATCCAAAGAGCAAACACGGTCCCGCGTATCGCGCGGCGGCGATGCACGGCCTGCCTCACGTCATCAGCAGGTCTTGATCAGCGGGTCTTGGCGTTCTTCTTCAGGCTTTCGAGGCGGTATTGCAGCAACCGGATCATCCGCCGGTCGAAATTCGCCGCCTCGGTGCGGTCGAAGCGCGCCTGGTCCTTGTCGTGCCGTTCGACTTCCTCGGCGCTCACTTCCGCTACCCGGGCCTGCATGCGCTCGCAACTGTCCTCGGCTTTCAATGAAAGCAGCGCCTTTTCCATCTGGCGCGCGTGAATGCGCGCGATCTCCGCATGGCGTTCCTCGTGGCGCTTGATGTCGCTCGCCAGCGTGTCCCAGACCAAGGCCAGATCGCGACCCGCCTGTCGACGATACTTCCAGCGCGGCAGAATGATGCGCGTGTTGAGCGTGACTTTGGCCGAGCCCACCGCGCAGCGGTCGTCGCGACTGACATAGGTGACCGTGCCGCCGAACTTGATCCGGGTGGCGCCAGGATGCCGCGTTCCGGTGCTCTTCATCATGGGGCCGGACGCCGAAAGCGCCTTGTCAAGTTCTGCGGCCGTGCGCCCGCCGATCGAGAAGTAGGAGATTCTCTTGCTGATCAGTGTTTCGCCCGAGGCATTGCCAAACGGGACGCCGACGAGCAATGCGACCAGGGCTGCACGCAGCGGGATATGTAGTCGGGACATGGAAGCGCGTTCTCGCCGGTTGAACTTCATTGAAGCTTGGGGCATAGCCAAAGCCAGCGCAACACAAATCGGCCCCAACCGACGTCGACAAGCTTGCATGGTATGTGAGGAAGACGTCATAACGTGTTGCTTTCGAAAAATATATTTGCACCATGACGGGCGGTTAATTCGAGCCGTTCAGCTGCGGACCGGAACAATGACATACGATCCATTTCAGCCTTCTCGCTGGCATTTGGCGCATGGACGCGATCTCGAACTGGGCCCGCGTGGCGTTTTGATGGCGATCATCAATGTTACACCGGATTCATTTTCCGACGGCGGGCGCTTCGCTGATCCTGACGCTGCTGTCAGAGCCGCGCTGCGCGCACTGGAGGCGGGCGCGGAAATCCTGGATATTGGCGGCGAATCCACGCGCCCGGACGCCAAACCGGTCAGCGCCGACGAGGAACAGGCCCGCATCCTGCCCGTTATCACGGCGATCGCGCGGCAGTCCCAGGCCGTCATTTCGGTCGATACTTACCGCGCGGAAACCGCCCGTTTGGCGGTTGACGCCGGCGCCCACATCGTCAACGACGTGTACGGGCTCCAGCGCGAGCCGGCGATCGCGACCGTGGCGGCCGAGACGGGGGCCGGGCTCTGCATCATGCATACCGGGCGCGACCGGGAGAAACTGAGCGATGTGATCGAGGATCAGTTCCATTTCCTGGAACGTTCCCTGCAGATCGCCGCCGACGCCGGCGTAGCGCGGGAAGGGATCGTGCTCGATCCGGGCTTCGGCTTCGCGAAGGACACGAACGAGAACCTCGAGCTGATGGCACGCTTCCGGGCGTTGCATGAGTTTCGACGTCCGCTTCTCGTCGGAACGTCGCGCAAGCGCTTCGTCGGCGCGGTGACCGGCCGGGAGGCGGGAGGCCGCGACGTCGGTACCGCCGCGACGACGGCGCTCCTCAGAACTGCCGGCGCTGCGATTTTTCGGGTACATGATGTGGCAATCAACAGGGATGCGTTAGCGGTGGCCGATGCTATGCTGGCCGCAAAGAACAGCTGACGGGACATGAAGCCATGACTGCGACCTACACGATCACACTGAAGAACTGCGCGTTCTTTGCCCGCCATGGCGTGCTCGACGAAGAGGAGTTCCTCGGGCAGCGTTTCTTCGTCGATGCGGAACTCGTGGTCGATCAGGGGACGGCGCTTGCCGAGGACTGCATCGACGACACCGTGCATTACGGCATCGCCTTCGCCGAGATCGAGAGGATCGTCACTGGACGCCGGCGTTACCTGATCGAAGCGCTGGCGCTTGAGGTCGCCAAGACGCTTTGCGCCCGTTTTCGCCAGATTCGCAAAGCGAAAGTCTCCATCCGCAAGCCGAACGCGCCGGTTCCGGGCATCCTGGACTACGTGGAAGTCACGGTCGAGCATGTCGCCGAATAGGAGCTGGCGGCACGCGATACTCGGTCTCGGCGGCAATCTCGGCGATCCGCGCCGGTCGATGGCAGAAGCCCTGCGGGCACTCGACGCGCGGTCCGATTGCCGGGTCGTCGCGGTGTCGCGGCTCTACCGCACGCCGCCATGGGGCAAGACGGATCAGGATTGGTTCTTCAACGCCTGTGCGGAAGTCGAAACGACGCTGGATCCGGAGGCATTGCTTGCGGCCTGTCTCGATATCGAACGGGCCATGAAGCGCGTGAGAATGGAGCGCTGGGGTCCCCGAACCATCGACATCGATCTCCTGACCTTCGGTGACCTCAACAGGGCGAGCGCGACGCTCACGCTGCCTCATCCGCGCATGACCGAACGGGGCTTCGTGCTGAAGCCGCTCGCCGACTTTGCGGCAGACCTTGCCGTCGAAGGACGGACAGTCATTGAATGGCTGGGCCGGGCGGATGTGAAGGGCATCGAAGTGGCCGACGAAAACGTTGAATGGTGGCGCGCGGAGGAATAGGCAAAGAGGCCGTGATCGCGTATCTGTCGGGAAGGGTGGCTACTCGATCGAACCGACGGCGATATCGTCCATCTGCCGGTTGAGGCTCACGCCGATGACCGGGACCATGGTGTCCTCGACCTTCACCGAGATCGTGATGTTCATGGTTTCTTCGCCCTGCAGGCGCGCGATCATCGCACCATTAAGCTTTTTGCGGTTGATCCCGACGACCACCTTGTCCTTGGCAACGCTGCCGGACACGACATCGAGACCCTTGCCCTCGGCTCCGTCCAGGAACTTTCCAGTGTAGCTGTTGCCCTTCCGGACGATCGTCGCCGACATCGGCTGCTTGAACACCCCGACGCGGCAGAAACCGTCCAGTTTCAGGCCGGCTTCATTGCCGGGGGCCGCTTCACCGGTGAGATCGCAGGTAAACTTCGTGCCCTTGTACTTGCCGGCAACGATTTCGCCCGGGCCTTTCCATTGCCCGGCAATCCTGTCGAAGAACGCCTTGTCGCGGGCGCCGGAGAACGCGGGTGTCGCAAGGCCCGCGGCGGCGACAAGCGCGATAACGGCAACGCCGCGAACAATCGGAGAAGGGCGCGAGAGCATGAGCAGTCCTTGATGGATCAAGCTGGAAACTGACGCCTACATTGCCGTGAAAATGGTTAACGGATGGTTTCATTCCGGCTTCCATGCCGCCTTATCTTGCGAAGAGAGCAGGGCGCCGGCGATGTGATCGACGATCAGCCGGCTGAGCCCTCGGACCGTGCGGTGCCCGGCGCCAGGTCGCCCAGAAAGTCGCCGATGCTGGGGCGCTTCAGCGCGCGAAACGGCATCGGCCTGCAGAGATCCATCGCCGCGATCCCGATGCGCGCCGTCATCAGCCCGTTGATCACGCCCTCGCCGAGGCGCGCGGACAGCTTGGATGCCAGGCCGTGGCCGAGGATCTGCTGGATCAGGCTGTCGCCGACGGCGATCGAGCCCGTGACGGCGAGATGTGCGATGACATCGCGCATCAGGCGCAGCAGGCCGAGCGTGCCCGGGCGGCCGCCATAGAGTTCGGCCATGGCACGGATCATCCGCGCGGATTCGTAGATCACGTAGCCGAGGTCCACGAGAGCGCGGGGACTGACGGCAGTCACGATCGACACCCGCTTCGCGGCGCCAAGAATGATCCGCCGCGCCTCGCGGTCGAGAGGCGCCAGCAATTCACGTTCCGTCAGTTCGATGAGATGGGGTGCATCGATGATGTCGCCCTCGGTCTCCGCCAAGCGGGCGCGGCCCTTGGCCGTCCGGGGATTGCCGGCGAGCAGGTGAACGAGCCTCGCGGTCGCAGCGCGCGCGGCTTGCGTCTTTCCGGATGCGGCGGCCGCGGCGAGATCGGCCTTCAGCGTCTGGACGGCGGTCAGCTGCATCATGCCGAAGACTTCGCGCGCGACCACGATCAGGAAAGCGATGACGCCGATCGCCACGACTGCGACGGCTCCATAGCCAAGCCAGTCGGCGCGCGAAAAGAGATCGCGCACGAGCCGGTCGATCCAAAGCCCGACCGCAAGCGAAACGAGGATGCCGAACGCCCCCGCGGCGATCTTGCCGAAGGAGAGCCGGCGCCGACGCGGCATTGCTTCCGGCAGGTTGAGCGATTCGACCGCCGCGGTGGTCCCGATGAACGGGTCCTCGGCATCGGGCGTCATGACGAACTTTTCGCTAAAACTCCCCGGTGCGCGCCGCGGCGTCTGTTCCATCCCGCGTTCGGTGGCCTCCTCGGCTTCCACGGAAAAGGCGGCCGGCCTGCGTCGACGGTCGTTGAAATCATCACTCATGCCAGGCGATCTCCGAGCAGGAACTGCATGGCCCTGTCTAGCCGGATATGCGGCACGGAGAGTTTCAATCCGCCGCGCGTCTCTTCGAGGTGCGGCGGTCGGAAGCGGACGAAATTCAGTTCCGGCATTGCTTGCTCTGGGGCGGAGGCGGATAGGGCGGATGCGGAGACGCGGTCGACGGCTTCAAAAAGAAGTTCAGGATCTTCCGGTAAGTCTCCTGGAAATATCGCTGTTTTCTTTTCGCCGTCGAATATCTCGCCATTGATCTTCTCACCGGCGATCGGCGTTCCGACGATCACGGGCAAACGATGGCCATCGTGATCCACGGTTGCCTCGCGCGTTGCTCTGACAGATGCGAGCGCCATGACCTCAAGGCCCGCGCCGCTCATTCCTATTCGCTCGGTCGCCCGGCCGACGAGGCGAGCCGTGATGCGTTCGAGCCGGTCGTGACTTTCGTGGTGCAGGTGATCGGCCTTGGTGGCGGCGATCAGTACGCGGTCGATCTTGCGCGTAACGAACGAGGTCAGCCAGGAATTGACGCCGGGCCGGAAGCAGGCAAGCACGTCTGCCAGAGCCTGTTCCAGATCCTTCAGCGCCTCCGTGCCGCGGTTGACCGCCTGGAGCGCGTCGACAAGCACGATCTGGCGGTCGAGGCGGGCGAAATGTTCGCGGAAGAACGGTTTTACGACATGCGTCTTGTAGGCTTCGTAGCGTCGCTCCATCATCGCCCAGAGCGAACCCTTTGGCGCGCGGCCGGCCGGCAGGTCGGGGAGCGGCGAGAAGGTCAGCGCCGGCGACCCTTCCAGATCGCCCGGCATGAGGAAGCGGCCAGGCGGCAGGGTCGAGAGGGACCGGTCGTCCTCCTTGCAGGCCTTGAGATAGGCGGTGAAACTCTCGGCAAGCCTGCGGGCGCTGCCTTCGTCGGCCGGCGTCGAAGCTCCGAGCGCGGCGGCAAGTCCCAACCATTCGCTCGACAGTTCGGCGCGCATGCCGGTGCGCGCGCGTTGAACCGTTGCGTCGCTGAACTGCCGGAAGTCCTGGCTGAGCAGCGGCAGATCGAGCAGCCATTCGCCGGGGTAATCGACGATGTCGATCGACAGCCGCCCGGGAGAGAGCAGGCGACTCCAGCCGCTGGCGCTTTCGTAATCGAGCGTGATCCGAAGCTGCGATATGGCCCTGGTCGAATCCGGCCAGGACCGATCCCGAACCAGCGCCGCAATGTGATCCTCATATTGAAAGCGCGGCACCGCGTCGTCGGGCTGCGGTTCGAGCCGGATCTTGGACACACGGCCCGAGCGGACCGGTTCGAAAACCGGCAGCCGCCCTCCGTTCAGCAGGTTGTGGACGAGCGACGAGATGAATACGGTTTTGCCGGCCCGCGAAAGGCCGGTGACGCCGAGCCTGACGGACGGGGTGACGAGACCCGCTGCGCGGTCGGCGAGATTGTCCAGGGCGATCAGCGCGTCGTCTTTGAAACTGGTGAGAATGGGCGCCAAATTCTTTCGTCCCTTCGGGAATGATGAGCGGTACGGTTGATTTGCCGATATCCCAACCGGGGCGCGGGCATCCGCTTAGCGTCTGGAGCGATATAGGAAATGTTTCCGTCAGCGCAACAACGCGAAGCGAATTCGCCGTTTCCGCAGGCGGAAGCGGCTGGCAAGGTCTCATCCTTTCTCGGCTTCTTCAGGGGCGGGAACGAGGAACTTCGAAAGTGTCGCGGTCCATGCTGTTCCGGCTTTCGGCCGCGCCGCAAAATCGATCACCGCCATTCCGGCCGGCGGATATCCGCCAGCGAGTGCCGCAGCTGCCCGTTCTTCACCCAGAGTTCGTCGAAAGAGCTCCTCCATCATCGGATTGTGCCCGATGATCATCAGCGAGGGTCGGCTCGCATGTGCCTCGACAAGGTCGGCATAGACGGTTGTGGGTCCAGTATAGAGTGTGTCGAGGTAACGAATGTCGATATCTTCGCCAAATGCGCGGTATAGCGGTTCGGCCGTCTGCCGGCAGCGGACGGCTGTCGAGCAAAGGATCAGGTCCGGCCTGATGCGATGGTCGGCTGCGGATTGTGCCGTCAGTTCCGCCTCCGCAAAGCCGACATCGTCGAGTGCGCGATCGAAGTCGCTCTGGCCGGGCAGAGCCCAGCCCGATCGGGCATGGCGAAGAAGCAGAAGCTGGAAGGCCGGGACGACGCTGTCTTGCATGTATTCACCCGGTGTTGGAAATCCCCAGGATGGAGGCGTCCGTCGTGCCGACGGCTCGAAACGCCTTGCGGATGCTCCGTTGTCCCGCCGGTCGGCGTAAAGATCAAGCCGCGCTTCGCGGTTTTTTGATCCGGCGGGCCCATTGAACCGACGCCCGTCGCGCACCAAATGTCGGAATCCGAAACGCCGCCTTGCTCGCCCATGGAACGTCAAACGGCTGGCGCCGTCGGCGGTGAACGGTGTTTCGGCGTTTAAGACTATGTGTGTAATTGTGATGAAATATTAGCCGGTTAGCCTGCGATGCGGGCAGTGTTAAAATGCAGTTAAGCACTGATTACAAGGCTTGAATCAGAGCTTCCATAGGTCTATACACCGCCGCAATGAGATGTTCTTCAGGAGAATCGCGTTGAGTGAGAAGATCGATCTTAGTACCTATGTCCTGTCGGAGGACGAGGATTTTATGAATGCGAACCACCGGGCATACTTTCGTGCGAAGCTGAATGCCTGGAGAAACGACATCCTTCGCGAAGCCCGCGAGACACTGGATCACCTGGCGGAGGAGAGCGCCAATCATCCTGATCTTGCGGACCGCGCCTCATCCGAAACGGACCGGGCGATCGAATTGCGCGCTCGGGACCGTCAGCGGAAGTTGATTGCCAAGATCGATGCCGCGTTGCAGCGGCTCGATGAAGGCACCTACGGATACTGCGAGGAAACCGGGGAGCCGATCGGACTGAAGCGCCTGGACGCCCGACCGATCGCAACTCTCTCGATCGAGGCGCAGGAACGTCACGAGCGTCGCGAGAAGGTCTACCGGGACGAATAAGTCCGGGGACATCGTTGGGACTATCGAAAACGGCGCGGTTCGACCGCGCCGTTTTCATTTGTGCATCGATGCGTTGTTCCGGGATGTACGAATTACAATTTGCGGCTCACGGAGATATCGGCGAGCATCCTTTCCATCTCCTCTTCGATCGTCGGCTCCTTGCGGGTGTCCTGCGAGGGCGATCCGAGTACCGGTTCCTGGCGACCGGCGGGCCTGATCTCCGGACGCGGCGGCCCCGAAGGTGTGAAGCGTTGGAGATCGCCGCTGATTTCCGCATCGAGCATGCGCTCGAATTCTGCGGCTGCTTCCGGCGCGGCGGGCCGAGGCGGGAGAGATTGGCCCGGCATGCCCTTTACCGGTTCGATCGCCGTAAGCGGGACGGGGCGCTCGTCGCGAGCCGCGGGCTCCACCGGAAGCGGGCGGTCACGCACCGCGCCGAAATCGGTATGCGACGGCTCGATGGCGGATACGGGCGGAATGTGAGGTGCAGGTAGAGGCCTGGAGACCTGCTGCGGCTGCGACGAGCCGAGTGCGGGGGCCTGCTGCTGATCCGGGACCACGCGCACTGGAGGCTCCGGGCGCGCGGCGACCCGCGGCGGCTCACTCGGGCGCGCCGGTTGCCGCACGGGTTCGGCCGCAGCTTCCGTCGGGAGAGGGGGCTCGGGCGGGACAGGGGAAGGAACAGGCCGGGGCCGGACTTCCGCATTCGGGGCGCGGGTCGTCTTTTCTTCCGGCTCCGCCTGAAGCGTGGCCGGAACCGGGTTTTCTCCCTCGGGCGCGATGCGGCTTTCGATCACGATGTCCGTCGGGCCGCCGATCATGATCAGGTGTTCGACGTCGTCGCGGCGGACGAGCACCAGGCGCCGACGCGTGTCGACTGCGGCGGCATCGAGCACCGCAAGCCGCGGCTGTCTGTTCTTGCCGCCGCGGACGAAGGGAGAGGAGGGCTTGTTGCGCATGAGCCGAAGCACGGCCACGAGGCACAAGAGACCGATCGCAACCGCTCCGGCCGCGATCATGAACCGGCTGGCGTTGTCCCCGAGGATTGTTTCCATCATAGGCTGAACTCCTTACTGCCGCTTCGCATGGCAACATTTGACGGCTTTTTTCGGGCTTGGACAAGCTTCGGCCCGACATTCCCTGTGAATTGACCGCAGCGCTTCCGCAGAGACGCTTTTTGCTGTTATCTCTGATTGTTAAAGATGATTCCAGGTCGATGCGCGAAAGCGCCGAGGGCGGCCATCGATTTCGCGACGATGCCTTCGGACCCGGCCACCGCATGGTTCCTCAAACCGGAAACGGATTGGGGATAAATCATGCGGCAATTCAAAGTATTGCAGCGGCCCTTGTGCATCCACGGGGATGTACGGCACTGCAAGCGCTCGGGATCGCGTTCGATGCGACCCGGCAGCAGGTGAGGACCCGATGACGAAATTGCGGCAGGCAGGTGACTACCAGATGCCGGTCGTTGACCGGGGCGTTCGTCCGGGAACCATCCTCAGGATCATCCTGCTTGCGATCGTCCTCACCGCGTCGGCCGCCGCTTTCGTCGTCTTCAAGGACCAGCTCGAAAACGAGATCGTGCTCGGCATTCTCGGCGTGCTGGCCATGGTGGGCATATTCTTCCTCGTTTCTTCCGTCATCGGCTTTATCGAGGTGATGCCGCAATCGCGGCCGGACGAACTGGCGCGCGCCTTCCTCGACGCGCATGAAGACGGGACGATCGTGACCGACCGCAAGGGGCGCATCATCTATGCCAACGCCGCCTATGGTGCCCTGACCGGCACCAAGAGCGCGGCAGGCATTCAGTCGCTCGAAACGATCCTGTCGCGCAACCGCGAGGCGACGGAAGCGATCTATCGCCTGACCAACGGTCTGCATGAGGGCAAGCAGGGTCACGAGGAGTTCCGGCTGCTGAAACCTCTGGCGAACGGCAAGGTGGCTGGCTCCGGCGCCCATTGGTATCGGCTGAAGGCGCGGGTACTGCCGCTCGAGGATGCGGGCAGCAATCCGCTCTACCTGTGGCAGATCGCGGATATTACCGCCGAGCGCGACGAGCAGGAGCGCTTCTTCAAGGAGCTGCAGAACGCGATCGACTATCTCGACCACGCACCCGCGGGCTTCTTCTCCGCCGGGCGAAAGGGCGAGATCTTCTATATCAACGCGACGCTCGCCGACTGGCTCGGAATCGACCTGACCAAGTTCCAGCCCGGCTCCGTCAGCATTGCCGATCTGGTCGCGGGCGAGGGGCTGGCGCTCGTACAATCGGTACAGGCGGAGCCCGGTCTCAAGAAGACCAAGATCCTGGACCTCGATCTCAGAAAGGCCAACGGCCAGAGCCTGCCGGTACGCTTGATTCATCGCGTTTCCTCGGCGCGGGACGGTGCGCCAGGCGAAAGCCGGACGATCGTGATGTCCCGGGAAGGCGACGATGGCGATCAGTCGGCGTCGAATGCCGCGATGCGGTTCACCCGCTTCTTCAACAACACGCCCATGGCAATCGCCTCGGTGGATGGAAACGGCCGCATTCTCAGAACCAACGCTCCGTTCATGAAGCTCTTCGCCGGGCTGGTTTCGCAGGACGAGGTCGAGCGCGGGGCGCTGATCGACGCTGTCGTGCATCAGTCCGAAAGAGGGCGTCTGCAGGAGTCGCTGGCTGCCGCGAAGGACCGGCAGAGCGATATCGCACCGATCGACGCGCTTCATCCCAAGGATGAGGGGCGTCACTTCCGCTTCTATGTCAATGCAGTCATCGACCAGAGCGATCAGGCGCCCGAGGAGGCTGCGATCATCTACGCCCTGGAGATCACCGAGCAGAAGGCGCTCGAAAACCAGATGGCGCAGACGCAGAAGATGAATGCCGTCGGGACGCTCGCCGGCGGCATCGCCCATGATTTCAACAATGTCCTGACGGCCATCCTGCTTTCCGCCGACCATCTCCTGCTGTCGGCGCGGCCGGCGGATGCGACCTTTGCGGATCTGATGGAGATCAAGCGTAACGCCAACCGGGCAGCCGTGCTCGTGCGGCAACTGCTCGCCTTCTCGCGCAAGCAGACGATGCGTCCGACGGTGCTCAATCTCACCGACGTCATCGGCGATCTCAGGATGCTCGTCGACCGGATGACCGGCACCAACGTCAAGGTCGAGGTGGACTACGGCCGCGATCTCTGGCCGGTCAAGACGGACCTCGGCCAGTTCGAACAGGTGCTCCTGAACCTCGCCGTCAATGCCCGCGACGCCATGCCTGCCGGCGGGATCATCACGCTTAGGACACGCAATCTGCCGGCGAGCGAAGTGGCGGCGCTTGGACGGCGCGAACTGCCCGAGGAAGACTTCGTCATGGTCGAGGTGTCCGACCAGGGTACCGGCATTCCGCCGGAAATCATGGACAAGATTTTCGAGCCCTTCTTCACCACGAAGGATGTCGGCAAGGGCACCGGGCTCGGACTGTCGATGGTTTACGGCATCGTGAAGCAGTCCGGCGGCTATATCTATCCCGAGTCGGAGATCGGCAGCGGGACGACCTTCCGCATCCTGCTGCCGCGCCATGTCGACATTCCCGAAACGCAGGATGAGGACGCGTCCGCAGCGCAATCCGCGGCGCCGGCGAGGAGCGAACCGGTTGCGGTGCCCATGCCTCGGGCCGAGCCTGCCGATCTTACCGGAGATTCCGCGGTCGTGCTGCTGGTCGAGGACGAGGAAGCGGTCAGGCGCGGCGGCAAGCGCATGCTGGAGACGCGCGGCTATACGGTTCACGAAGCGGGATCGGGTATCGAAGCGCTGGAGATCATGGACGAACTCGACGGCGCCGTGGATATCGTCGTGTCCGACGTCGTGATGCCGGAAATGGACGGGCCGACGCTGTTGCGCGAGCTGCGCAAGACGTATCCGGACCTGAAGTTCATCTTCGTATCCGGCTATGCCGAAGATGCTTTTGCGCGAAATCTGCCGGCCGACGCGAAGTTCGGCTTCCTGCCGAAGCCCTTCTCGCTGAAGCAACTTGCGGTCGCCGTGCGCGAGATGCTCGACAGCTGACGAGGCTTCTCCTCTGCGGAGCGAATGCCCCTCATCCGCCTGCCGGCACCTTCTCCCCGCAGGCGGGGAGAAGGGACAAGCGGCGCCAACCGAACCCCGCATTCACCGCCCGCCGAGGGAGCGAAGCGGGCGCGGCATATCCCTTCTCCCCGCCTGCGGGGAGAAGGTGGCGGCAGCCGGTTGAGGGGCAATCCCGACCGAGCGGGGTTGAGGCGGTTGGGTTCCCGAGGGATCCCTTCCATGAGCAGTATCCGCCGCACCGGCGCGCAAGAGATATGTGCATGCCGTAGATTTTCGATGGGGAGAAGGGGACAAGCGGCGGCGCAGCGGATCCCCTTCGCCCCGACTGCGGGGAGAAGGTGCCGGCAGGCGGATGAGGGGTGGGCCGAAAGGCCCAATTTGCCTTACCGTTGCGTCAGTCGTTAGCAGCGAGAGCGACGGCGATCCCGGCGGCAAGGCGTGCATTGTTCTCGACCAGCGCGATATTGGTTTCGAGGCTGCGCCCGTCCGTCAAACGGAAGAGGTTGTCGAGCAGATACGGGGTGACCGCCTTGCCGGAAATCCCCTCGCTCGCCGCATTGTCCAGCGCGCGGGTGATGTAGATCTCCATCTCCTCGCGCGGGATTTCGCTTTCTTCCGGCACCGGATTGGCGACAAGCATTCCGCCGTCGATTCCGAGCAGCTCGCGCGTCCGCTGGAAACTGGCGATCGCCGCCGGGCTGTTCAGCATCAGCGGGCTCTTGAGGCCGGATTCACGCGACCAGAAGGCGGGGAAGTTCTCGCTGTCATAGGTCACGACAGGAACACCGCGTGTTTCGAGCACTTCGAGCGTCTTGGGAATGTCCAGAATGGCCTTGGCGCCGGCGCAGACGACGATGACGCCGGTACGTGCGAGTTCGTCGAGATCCGCCGATATGTCGAAGCTCTGTTCCGCCCCGCGGTGAACGCCGCCGATGCCGCCGGTCGCGAAAACCCGGATGCCGGCGCGGGCGGCGGCGATCATCGTTGCGGCAACGGTCGTGGCGCCGGTGCGGCGTTCGGCGATCGCAAAGGCCAGATCGGCGCGCGACAGTTTCATGGCGCCCTGCGTCTTCGACAAAGCCTCCAGTTTGGCATCGTCCAGACCGATATGCAGGACCCCGTGGATCACGGCGATGGTTGCGGGCACGGCGCCCTGTTCACGGATGATCGCCTCGACGCTGCGGGCCATGTCGAGGTTGCCGGGATAGGGCATGCCATGCGTGATGATCGTGGATTCCAGCGCGACGATCGGCGCACCTCGTTGCTTGGCGGCTGCGACTTCATCTGAATATTCCATCGGCAGGGACGGGGAGGAGGGTTTGGTCATGATCGTTTCCTTGATTGATGACATCCTCGACGGCAAAATTGCTCGGGGATGCCTGATCGATTCCGGTGCCTGGAGCAGAGGATGCGGAAGTACCGCTCGCATTCCGTGCCGCGCGGCTCCCGATTCAGCCGCCAAATCTCATGACAGCATTTCCGTTTCCGGCACAAGCTGCAGAACCTGCTCCAGCATGTCCTGCGACATCTCGTCGGAAGCCGCGAATGGCGAATGCAGCGTTATGACGGCGGCCGCCATGCCGAAGCGAAGGCAGGCGGAAAGGTCCGCACCTGCAAGCCGGGCGGCGAGAAAGCCCGAGGCGAGCGCGTCGCCGGCGCCGGTGACGTCGGCAAGTGCTGAAAGAGCCGGCGGCGTAGCGAGGCAGGCACCCTCAAGATCAAAGGCGACCGCGGCCCGGCCTCCGCGCGTCACGACACCGCCGGAAAGACCGGCGGAGCGCAGCAGCAACGGCCATTCCTCGGCGGTCGCGGCCTCGGTTCCGGTAAGCGCGCGCGCTTCCGCCTCGTTCATGAACAGGAAATCGAGCCCGTCGAGGCAGTCGCGGTAGCGGACCACCTTTGCAGGCGAAACGGCGATACCGGCACGTAGCGGGCAGAACTTCGCAGCGGTGCCGACGAGGGCCGCCAAGGTCTCCTGCGGCAGATTGGCGTCCATCAGCACGAGTTCGCTCGCAGCCAAGATCTCGCGCGTCGCCCGCTGCTGCAGCCGGCGCGGCGTAAACAGAGCATAGAGGTCCATGTCCGCGAGCGCGATGACGAGGTTGCCGTCGTTTTCGAGGATTGCCGTATAGCTCGGCGTCTTGCGATCGAGAAAGGTGAAGGGGCGATCGATCACACCGGCAGCTTCCGCGGCGGCCGCTACCGTGCCGCCGGCGGGATCGCCGCCCCGCGGGCTGATCATCGTCACGCGATGGCCGAGGCGCGCGAGATTTCTCGCGGCATTGAAGCCGCCGCCCCCGGCTTCCTCGAACCAAGCGCCCGGATTGCTCGCGCCCGGTGCCGTCGCGCCGCTGATCCGGCCGCGCCTGTCGATATGAGCGCCGCCGAAAACGGCAATGTTCTGCGACTTCACCTGTGCTTGCATCTGGTCCTCGATGAAGGGCGGAGAAAAGGTGGCGAAGTCTCTCTTCCGCCGGCATTCCGATCTATCGTTTCGGACTACCTTTTAGGGCTTTGTCCGGATTTGATCCATCGTGAATCACGAGCGAATCGGGGCGGCGCGTGAAAGCCGGCATGCGTTGACGCGCTGCCTGTGGATACAGTGGATGAAAGGCGTGAACAAGAATCGAACGTGATGAAATATGGCAAGCGTTTTCAAATACTTGACGTGCCATTGCCAAGCTGGAACAAAACATGTACAAAAAGGCTTGCGGCGGCTTCATTGCCTCGATAGCTCCAATAACCTAAAGGTGGACCAATGGCACAAAATTCTTTGCGGCTCGTAGAGGACAAATCGGTGGACAAAAGCAAGGCACTTGAAGCGGCTCTTTCCCAGATCGAACGTTCGTTCGGCAAGGGATCGATCATGAAGCTCGGAGCGAAGGACAGCGTAGTTGAGATCGAAACCGTCTCCACCGGTTCGCTCGGCCTCGATATCGCGCTCGGCATCGGCGGCCTGCCGAAGGGCCGCATCGTCGAGATCTATGGTCCGGAAAGCTCGGGCAAGACCACGCTGGCGCTGCAGACCATTGCCGAGGCACAGAAGAAGGGCGGCATCTGCGGCTTCGTCGATGCCGAGCATGCACTCGATCCGGTCTATGCGCGAAAGCTCGGGGTCGACCTCGAAAATCTCCTGATTTCGCAGCCTGATACGGGCGAGCAGGCGCTGGAAATCACCGATACGCTGGTCCGCTCGGGTGCGATCGACATTCTCGTCATCGATTCGGTGGCCGCACTCGTGCCGCGCGCCGAAATCGAGGGCGAGATGGGCGACAGTCTGCCGGGCATGCAGGCGCGCCTCATGAGCCAGGCGCTGCGCAAGCTTACGGCATCGATCTCCAAGTCGAACTGCATGGTGATCTTCATCAACCAGATCCGCATGAAGATCGGCGTGATGTTCGGCTCGCCGGAAACGACGACGGGCGGCAATGCGCTCAAGTTCTACGCTTCGGTGCGCCTCGACATTCGCCGCATCGGTTCGGTCAAGGAGCGCGAGGAAGTCGTCGGCAACCAGACCCGCGTCAAGGTCGTCAAGAACAAGATGGCACCGCCCTTCAAGCAGGTCGAGTTCGACATCATGTATGGCGAAGGCGTTTCGAAGACGGGCGAATTGATCGATCTCGGCGTCAAGGCGGGCATCGTCGAGAAATCGGGCGCCTGGTTCTCCTATAACAGCCAGCGGCTTGGCCAGGGACGGGAAAACGCCAAGCTCTTCCTGCGGGAGAATCCCGAACTGTTGCGCGAAATCGAAACGGCTCTGCGGCAGAATGCCGGTCTCATCGCCGACCGGTTCCTGGAGAATGGCGGGCCGGAAAGCGACGGCGACGAAGCCGCCGATATGTAATCGGGAACAACCGTCTCGTTGAAGCATGCAAAACCGGCCGTCGTCACCTGCGGCCGGTTTTTTGCTGCCCGCTGGACAGCATGATATGCGGACGATAAAAGCCTGTGGTTCCGACGGCTCGGCCGGCGGAAAGCGTGACTTGATTGAACGCGACGCGCTTTATGCGCGGGGGTGAAGAGTGCGGCTGGGAGCCTGGAGAGATCAGGCTGCCGCCGGAGTGTACACAGATAGGACGCAAGATGAGCGGCGTGAATGAAATCCGGTCGATGTTCCTCGACTATTTCCGCAAGAACGGTCACGAGATCGTGTCGTCCAGCCCGCTCGTGCCGCGCAACGACCCGACATTGATGTTCACCAATGCGGGCATGGTGCAGTTCAAGAATGTGTTCACCGGCCTCGAGCAGCGACCCTATTCGACCGCGGCGACGGCGCAGAAATGCGTGCGCGCCGGCGGCAAGCATAACGACCTCGACAATGTCGGCTACACCGCCCGGCACCACACCTTCTTCGAGATGCTCGGCAATTTCTCCTTCGGCGACTATTTCAAGGAGCGCGCGATCGAGCTTGCCTGGAACCTGATCACGAAGGAATACGGGCTCGATGCCAAGCGTCTGCTCGTCACGGTGTACCATACCGACGACGAAGCCTTCGGCCTCTGGAAGAAGATCGCCGGCCTGAGCGACGACCGCATCATCCGCATTGCGACGAGCGACAACTTCTGGGCCATGGGAGATACCGGTCCATGCGGTCCGTGCTCGGAAATATTCTACGATCACGGCGACCATATCTGGGGCGGACCTCCCGGCTCGGCCGAGGAAGACGGCGATCGCTTCATCGAGATCTGGAACCTCGTCTTCATGCAGTACGAGCAGATCACCAAGGAAGAGCGCGTCGACCTGCCGCGGCCCTCGATCGACACGGGCATGGGGCTGGAGCGCGTCGCCGCCGTGCTCCAGGGCCAGCACGACAATTATGACATCGACCTTTTCCGCGCCTTGATCGCTGCTTCCGAAGAGGCGACCGGCGTCAAGGCCGAAGGGGACCGGCGCGCGAGCCATCGCGTGATCGCCGACCATCTGCGTTCCTCGGCCTTCCTGATCGCCGACGGGGTTCTGCCGTCGAACGAGGGCCGCGGTTACGTTCTGCGCCGAATCATGCGCCGCGCCATGCGACACGCACAGCTGCTCGGCGCGCGCGATCCGCTGATGTGGAAGCTCCTGCCGGCGCTCGTGGGCCAGATGGGCCGGGCCTATCCGGAACTCGTCCGCGCCGAAGCGCTGATCTCGGAAACGCTGAAGCTGGAGGAAACGCGCTTCCGCAAGACCCTGGAGCGCGGCCTCAACCTTCTGGCGGAGGCTTCGGCCGATCTTTCCGAAGGTGACCAGTTCAACGGCGAGACGGCCTTCAAGCTCTACGACACCTATGGTTTCCCGCTCGACCTCACCCAGGACGCGCTGCGCGCCAAGGGCATTGGGGTCGATACGGACTCATTTACGGCCGCCATGCAACGGCAGAAGGCCGAGGCCCGGGCCAATTGGGCCGGTTCCGGCGAAGCCGCGACCGAGACCATCTGGTTCGAGCTCAGGGATAAGCACGGCGCGACCGACTTCCTCGGCTACGACACCGAGTCGGCCGAAGGGGTCATCCTGGCAATCGTCAAGGACGGTGCCGTCGTCGAGTCCGCTGCCAAGGGCGAGAACGTCCAGCTGGTTTTGAACCAGACGCCTTTCTACGGCGAATCCGGCGGGCAGGTGGGCGACACCGGCGTTATCACCACCGAGACCGGCAAGCTTACGGTGACCGACACGCAGAAGCGTGGCGAAGGGCTCTTCGTCCACTATTGCACAGTGGAGGAAGGCAGCGTGAAGACCGGCGAGGCGGCCGCCTTGACGGTCGACCATGCGCGCCGTGCGCGCCTGCGCGCCAACCATTCCGCGACGCACCTGCTGCACGAGGCGCTGCGCGAGGTCCTCGGCACCCATGTTGCCCAGAAGGGCTCGCTCGTCGCGCCTGAGCGCTTGCGCTTCGACGTCTCGCATCCGAAGCCGATGACGGCCGAGGAGCTGAAGATCGTCGAGGAGATGGCAAACGAGATCATCGTCCAGAATACGCCGGTCGTGACACGGCTGATGAGCGTCGACGATGCGATCGCCGAGGGCGCCATGGCGCTCTTCGGCGAGAAGTACGGCGACGAGGTGCGGGTCGTGTCCATGGGGCAGGGCCTTCGCGGCTCCAAGGCCGGCAAGCCCTATTCGGTCGAGCTCTGCGGCGGCACGCATGTGTCCGCCACGGGCGATATCGGCCTCGTCCGCGTTGTCTCGGAGAGCGCGGTCGGAGCGGGTGTCCGCCGGGTGGAAGCGCTGACCGGTGAGGCGGCGCGCGCCTATCTCGGCGAACAGGACGAACGGGTGAAGACACTCGCCGCCGCACTGAAGGTCCAGCCTGCGGATGTCTTAGGTCGGGTCGAGGCTCTCCTGGACGAGCGGCGCAAACTGGAGCGGGAGCTTACAGAGGCGAAGAAGAAGCTCGCGCTTGCGGGCGATGGCCAGAACGGTTCCGGCGATGCCGCCCGCGACATCGGCGGCGTCCGTTTCCTCGGCAGGGTGGTATCCGGGGTCGAGCCGAAGGATCTGAAGAGCCTTGCGGACGACGGCAAGAAGTCGCTCGGTTCGGGCGTCGTCGCCTTCGTCGGCGTCAGCGGCGACGGCAAGGCAAGCGCCGTCGTGGCCGTCACCGACGACCTCACCTCGAAGGTCAGCGCCGTCGATCTGGTGCGCGTCGCTTCGGCGGCACTTGGCGGCAAGGGCGGTGGCGGACGCCCGGACATGGCCCAGGCGGGCGGCCCGGACGGCGGACGTGCAGCAGAAGCGATCGAGGCTGTTGCGGGCGCGCTCGCCGGTTAAGCCGGGGGCGCGCTGAACTTCCGGAGGGCGCTGCGGCGCCCTTTTTCATGGCACCCGTTCGGTCCGGATGGTATCCAGCGCTGCTGCGACCGAGGCGCGCATCATCACGCGCGGCGGCCGGACGTGGTGCTGATAAAGCGCGCGGCGCACCTGCGATCTCGCACCGGTGATGATGAAGCGCACGCCGGTTCGTTCCGCTTTGCGCAGCGTACCCTCGATGACATTGGCAGCGGTGGAATCCATGAAGGGCACGTCGGAACAATCGAGAATGAAATTGCGACGCTGATCGGCGATGCGATCGAGAACGGTCCCCACGGTTGCGGCCGAACCGAAGAAGAAAATCCCGGAAAGGCGATAGATCACCGTGTCCGGATCGTCGGCGATTACAGGACGTTCGTCGCCATTCTCCTGCCTGTGAGCGGAGAGCGGCCGGGCCTCCTGCACGGAGATGCTCCTTGCCATGCGATCGATGAAGAGCACGGCGCCCAACGCAAAGCCGACGACGATACCCTCCGTAAGCTCGCGAAAGACGACGATGAGGAAGGTGGCGAGCAGCACGACCGCATCCCCGTAGGAGGACCGCAGAAGCGCCATGAAGGCCGCTTTCTCGATCATGTTCCAGGCGACGATTGCAAGCACGCCGGCGAGCGAGGCGAGCGGTATATAGCTCGCAAGCGGAGCGGCGAGCAGCATGAACAGCAGAAGAAAGGCGGAATGAAGAATGCCGGAAACGGGGCTCGTCGCGCCAGCACGCACATTCGTGGCGGTGCGGGCAATCGTCCCGGTTACGCAGATGCCCCCGAAGAGCGCCGAGCAGATATTCGCGGCTCCCTGCGCGACCAGTTCCACGCTGGAGCGGTGCCGGCGCCCGGTCATGCCGTCGGCAACGACGGCGGAGAGAAGCGATTCGATGGCGCCGAGGAGCGCGAAGGAAACGGCATCCGGAAAGACGGCAGCGGCCTTTTCGAGCGAGAGCGGCGGCAGGGCGGGTAGCGGCAGTCCGCGCGGAATGCCGCCGAAGCGGCTGCCGATCGTTTCCGTCGGCAATTGCAGCAAGGCGACGAAGGCGGACGCCGCGGCAACCGCGATCAGCATGCCCGGCCAATGTGGCCGCACGCGCCGCAGCGCGAGGATGATGCCGACGGTAAGGGCTGCAGTCAGCACCGCCGCCCAGCTGACGGTTCCGGCGGCTTGGGCGAGCGCCGCGACCTTGTCGACGATGGGGCCGGGTTCCGCACCCGCGAGCGTCAGGCCGAAGAGGTCGCGCAGCTGGCTCGCGAAGATGATCACTGCGATGCCCGCAGTGAAGCCGACCGTAACCGGATAGGGGATGAACTTGATGTATTGCCCTAGCCTGAGATAGCCGGCGGCGATCAGCATGAACCCGGACATGAAAGTTGCGAGCAGCAGACCGTCGACGCCGTGGCGCGCAACCGTGGCGGCGACGAGCACGATGAAGGCACCGGCCGGGCCGCCGATCTGGACACGGCTGCCGCCGAGGAGCGAAACGAGAAAACCGCCGACGATCGCGGTGTACAGCCCGCGGTCGGGCGTGACGCCCGAGGCGATCGCGATCGCCATGGAGAGCGGCAGTGCGACGATCGCGACGGTCAGACCGGCGAGCGCGTCTGCTTTCAAGCGGGCGGCACCATATCCTTCCACAAGAATGCTGACTGTTTTCGGTACGAGGGAGTCGGGCATAGGCGGGCTTTCCGGATGCCGCCACGTTGGCGACATCGGACGTGGCGGGCGCCCTCAGCCTATCTGAGTCGCAGTTCCCTACAAGGGGATCGAACGCAAGCGAGGTGCTGATCACACCATCAGGGCAGGGTAGATCCGGAATCGAATGCCGCAGCAGAACGTTGCGGCAACGACGGGCATATGTGGACGACGCCGGATGTCAGATCGCCTTTCGGCGAGGCCGCGGGGGCCTTTCGGGCTCGGCCTGAGTGGTCCTCGAGCCAGAGGCGCCGACCACTCAGGTCTCCATCGAACTATTTGACCTTCTCGATATCAGGCAGCGACCAGGAGAGCGGCGGTCAGGGTCGTGCGGGCAAAACTTCTCATTGTGGCCTCCATCGAGCGTCGGGATTCACGGGTGCGCTTGTCGGGGGCGATGCTATTCAACCTTTTCCACGTCGCCGGGCTTCCAGGTGCCATCGATCGCCGCTTCGGCCGGAGCATAGAGGCGAAGGATCGCGAAGAAGCCTCGCCCCGGCACCGTTGCCAGCCAGTTGCCCTCCTTGCCCGCCGGTGCTTTCGGACCAATGTAGATGTCGGTACTGCCATCTTCGTTCTGCGCCGGCTTGTTGAGTTTGCCGAGCGAGGGGAAAGGCTGGCCGTTATCGAGGCCGGATGCGTTCTCCGCCTCGTAAAGCGTCACGGACCAGAAGAGTTCTGCCGGAATGTCCTTCGGCAGATTGACCTTGTAGCTGTGCTCGCCATCGAGCGGATCGCCGTCAGCGTCCTCGAAAGCGATCATGTAGAACGCACCCTTGCCGGGTGTCATCGACACCATGCCGGGGCTGATCGAGTAGTAGTCGGTAAAGAACCAGGCGCGGGCGTCCAGTTCCCTATAGTTTCCGTTGCTTACAAGGAAGCTCAGGTCGATTCCTGCATTGGGCCAGCGCCCGCTCAGATTGTTGATGGGATTGAGCCAGCGCCGATCCTCGTAAACCCGGAAGTCCGCGCCGGCGATACCTTTTTCAAAGCCGGTCACCCGGCTCATCTTGTAGCCGGTCTTGGCGGCGGCATCGAGGATCGCGCGCGTTTTCTCGTCCGGCGAGAATGGCTGGTTGGCGGCAATGCCGATGCTTTTCAGCATGCCGAGCCAGTCGGGATCCGCCAGAACAGCCCCCTCTACATCCAGGAGACTCTTGATCTGTTCGAAGGCGCTCACATCGGCGCGGGGAAGCATATTGAGTGAACGGCCCGATGCGTCCGGAAACTCCATCGGTTTCGCCGTTTGCTCTTGCCCGAGCGGATAGATTTTCGATTTTTTAATCACCTCGACTGCCGGCTCGATATTGTCGAGCGACTGGTAGAACGAGCGAAGAAAAATGAAGACGCTGTTCGTCCCCGAGCGGTAGACATAATAGCCTTCGGGCACATCGCCCTTGTATCCTGGCGGAAGCAGCAGGAACTTGCCGCCTTTACCGCCATCGGCCCCCGGCAGGCCGACGTCGCCTGCAAATTTGCCGCTGTCTTCCGGGATAGGTCGCTGCCAGAAATCGAGCAGAATTCCCTGCAGTTTCTCCGGCGATTCAAAAACCAGCGGCCCGGTTTTCGACAGGTCCGCAAAGGCCATGCCGTAGATGAGGTCCGAGTTCGGCGTGGTGACGTGGGTCTTGGCGTCCAGACGTTTGGTCCAGATCGGCATGACGTTGTAGCCGGTGCCGAAAGCCTCCTCCGCGCCGACTTTCATGCCGAGTGTGTTGATGAGCGGCAATGCCCAAAGATAGGTTTGCGTGGCTCGCTGGAACAACAACTCGTCTTTCAGCGTCTGAGCCGTTTCCGCAGTGGGACGATTTTTTTCGAACGGCAGATTGGCGATGCTGTCGAAACGCGACTGATCTGCGAAGGCGGCGCTCAACGGCGCAAGCGACAGGCCGATGGCAGTGGTCAAAGCAAATAGGTGTTTCATCTCGATGGCTCCTTACTTGGCCTTCACGATGCCTCCTCCGGGCTGGAACCCCGGATACGGGAAACATCGACGTCGCTGCTGCACTCGTTTCAATCACTTAACCCGTCGTACCCGTCGTCCAACGCCCATCGCCCGGTGCTGACCCCATTCGCAATCCGCGAAAGGAGCTCGGCGATGCTTTGAGCAACCACAGGGCGATCGGCTTCGTCATAGAGAAACCAGATGATCTGGCCGTATCCGTTGGTAAGTTCGGGACGAAGATCGATACAGTAGTGATCGCCGCGCGGGCTGCCGAAGAGCGGAAGCCAGTTTGGAGACCAAACTATCGTTCCTAGAAATTGGCGACCGTCGCCGCGGGAAGGATAAACTTCGCCCCCATATCGCAGGCAGAGGTCTTCCCAGGCAATGAGGACAAGATCGAGCGGCAACCACCGTTGATTGAGGTATAGGGCGGGGCTACCTGCGGGCTGTCCATCGTGGGCGGCGTACAAGCGTCGGATATTCGGAGGTAACCTTCTCCCGAATTTGGCCTCGACCCGCTGGATGGTCCCGCAATCCGCCCCGGGTCTCACGAAGGGCAAACGATCGGGGTGATTGCGGGCAACCCAGGTGTCGATGCGCTTCAGGGCAAGCACGGGTTCAAGCTGGTTCGGCATGGGGTCTCCATGGAGGCGCTAAACTCTAGGTCTTGCCCATCCATTGAATTTCGCGTCGAAGGATATGCGCGCTCCCACTATCCTCAAGACCACGCCCGTGCCAAAAATTGGCTGAGCGTGCCAATCTTGAAGAAACTGTAGGACGAATTTCCTATGAGTGGTTCGGCTATTGAGAGCACCCATTTCTCCTGCCGGGATTTCAATGTCTGGCGGGAGAGCATCAATGTCGTCTTCGACGTCGAGCGGCGTTCGCAAGACGGCAACAGGCCGTTCACGGCGAGCGTCGAGGCTTTCCAGTTGGGCGACATGGTCGTAACTGATGCGGTTCTCGGTGCGCAACGCTACGTGAGATCGTCCGCACGCGTGCGGCGGGACGGCATGGATCACTTTGTCCTCAATCTTTATAGGACGGGTGGCTGGAGAGCTGAAACGGCAAGAGGCGAGTTTGAAGGAAGAGCGGGTCAGGTGTCCGTGCTCGACCTTTCCTGTGAACTGATCAGCGATGAACCGGACTGTCACCTCGTTGCAATGTTCCTGCCGAGGTCGCTGATAGAAGACCGGCTTCCCAATTTGGGAGGCCTCCACGGTTCGGCTCCAACTGGCCCCTACGCCATGCTCCTGGCCGAATATCTGGACATGCTGGCACAGCGATTGCCGTTCTTGCACTCTGGAGACGAGACGGCTCTGGCAGGAGCCGCATGCCAAATGCTTGCGGCCTGCCTGGCTCCGTCACTTGCCAATGTCGAAGCGGCGCGCCCCGGTCTTGAACTGGTGCTGCTACGTCGCGCGAAGCGCTATATCGAAGGTCATCTAAATTCCAGCGCGCTGAACATCGATGCGATCTGCAATATCGTCGGCGTGTCCCGCAGAACGCTTTTCAGATTGTTCGAACAGGAAGGAAGCGTGCTTCACTACATCCAGGGCCGTCGGCTGGAGCGAATCAGAGCCGTTCTGTCGGACCCCAACGAAACGCGTCGCATTTCCGACATTGCTGCGGAGTTTGGATTTTTGCGTGGCGATCACTTTGCAAGGGCATTCAAGCACCAGTATGGGGAGACCGCGCGGGAGATAAGAGAGCACCAGAATTTGGACGATCGTCGCGACACCTCGCCGGTGCAGCAGAGCCGACGTCAAGGGTTTGACGACTGGATACGGCGGCTTCCGTCGTAGCGCGCAAGGTGAGAACGACGGTTACGATGGAACGCCGCCGACTCCCACGACAAAAAGAAACCCGGCGCCAGGCCGGGTTTCCAAAATCTGGCGATAGATCACGCTGATTACGCCGCCATTGCCTTCCTGAGGTTCTCGTCGATCTTGTCGAGGAAACCGGTCGTCGACAGCCAGGGCTGGTCGGGACCGATGAGAAGTGCCAGATCCTTGGTCATGAAGCCGGACTCGACCGTATCCACGCAGACGCGCTCCAGGGTCTCGGAGAACTTCGCGAGTTCGGCGTTGCCGTCGAGCTTGGCGCGATGGGCGAGGCCGCGGGTCCAGGCGAAGATCGATGCGATCGAGTTGGTCGAGGTTTCCTCGCCCTTCTGATGCTGGCGGTAGTGGCGCGTCACCGTGCCGTGGGCGGCTTCCGCCTCGACCGTCTTGCCGTCCGGCGTCATCAGCACCGAGGTCATCAGGCCGAGCGAGCCGAAGCCCTGCGCGACGATGTCGGACTGCACGTCGCCGTCGTAGTTCTTGCAGGCCCAGACATAGCCGCCGGACCACTTCAGCGCCGAGGCAACCATGTCGTCGATCAGGCGGTGTTCGTACCAGAGCTTCTCGGCCTTGAACTGGGCGGCGAATTCCTCGTCGAACACCTTCTGGAAGATGTCTTTGAAGCGGCCGTCATAGGCCTTCAGGATCGTGTTCTTGGTCGAGAGATAGACCGGAACCTTGCGCTGCAGGCCGTAGTTGAACGAGGCGCGCGCGAATTCGGTGATCGATTCGTCCAGGTTGTACATGGCGAGTGCCACGCCGGCGCCCGGCGCGTCGTAAACGTCATGCTCGATCGTCTGGCCGTCTTCGCCGACGAATTTGATCGAGAGCTTGCCCTTGCCCGGGAACTTGAAATCGGTCGCGCGGTACTGGTCGCCGAAGGCGTGGCGGCCGACGATGATCGGCTTGGTCCAGCCGGGGACCAGGCGCGGCACGTTCTTGCAGATGATCGGCTCGCGGAAGATGACGCCGCCGAGGATGTTGCGGATCGTGCCGTTCGGCGACTTCCACATCTTCTTCAGCTTGAACTCCTCGACGCGACCCTCGTCCGGCGTGATCGTGGCGCATTTTACGCCGACGCCGTGCTTCTTGATTGCGTTTGCGGCGTCGATCGTCACCTGGTCGTCAGTTGCATCACGGTTTTCGACGCCCAGGTCGTAATATTCGAGATCGAGGTCGAGATAAGGGTGGATCAGCTTGTCCTTGATGAACTGCCAGATGATGCGGGTCATCTCGTCGCCGTCGAGTTCGACGACCGGATTGGCGACGTTGATCTTTGCCATTGATATGCCTCGTAGCTTGCGGAACACCGCGCGCGGCATTCCGACGGTGGGAGAAATCCAGAGCCCTATAGCACTGTGAGCCGGCAAGGCAAAGCATGCTTGGCCGAAACTTTGGGCCAAGGCGGCGGGCTCGGAATCGGCTCCTCGCGCCCGGTCTTCAGACCGGGAACCGATCACCTCACAGCTTTGAAAAGACGGCGGGAAAGGCTATTCAGAGATCGAGCGGCGGCATGCTTCAACTGTTTTGTGCGCGTCGTCATCCCGGAAACGCTGCACGCTGCGGGCGTGCGGAGAGGCGGAGGCGCCATGACGTTCAGGCTTCGCTTGCGGGACTGGCTGCTGGCCAATGATCCGGCCTTTTCCCGGCTGCGGCAGGCGTCCCGCATAACGGCGACCGTGGTGATCTCGGTCGCTCTGCTGATCGCCTTCCATTTCATCGCCACCCCGCTGCCGCCGGCTGCCTACGGACTTGCGATAACGCTTTCGATCGAAGGCGGTCTGGCGGTTCGCGACCGGACGGCATCGGAACAACTGGTCACGCGTATTCTGGCGGTCGTCACGAGCGTCGCGATGGTCACGCTCGCCTCGGCGCTGGAGGGTTACCGGCACGTTTCCGATCTCGTTTTTCTCGTAGTCATCTTCGTGGCCGTCTATGGCCGCGCCTTCGGCCAGCGCTGGTTCGCCATCGGCATGTTCGCCTTCATGTCCTATTTCACCGGAGCCTATCTGCGCCCCTCGCTGGACCAGTTGCCGGCGCTCGTTCTCGGCGCCGGGATTTCAGCGGCTATCGCGCATCTGGTGCGGACCGTCCTTCTCCCGGACGACCGCTACCGCGATCTCCTGCGGGCGATCGCGAGCGTCCAGCAGAGGGTGGATGAAATCCTTCATGAGATCGCGGCGGCTGCGCGCAGGCCCATTCTCAGGGCTGCCGATCGCCGCAGGCTGCACGCGCTGGAGGAGAGGTTGAAGGAAGCCGTGTTGATGGCGGAGAGCTTCATTGCGACGGACACCCGCCGCCCGGCGCCGGAACCCGGGGATGTGTCTGCAGACCTCGCCATCGGGCTCTTCGACATTCATCTTGCGGCCGAGAGTGTGATCGTGCTCAGCCTTCAGGCAATGCCGCCTGCGGCTGTTGTCGACGCGGTGCTGGCGCATGATGCGGGCGAGATCGAACGGGGAATGCAGTCGCTGGGCGAGGCGAACGTCAAACAGCTCGAGGCTGCCAGGGCTCTGCTTTGGCTTCATACGGTTCGAGATCGCCTCAACCGCGCAGTCTGGCCGACCTCGAGGCGGCGGACCTCGATGAACCGCATCCGGCGCCATCTCCAGAGCCACCGGCGGCAACGGCTCGCTTTTCCCTCGCCGACCCGGCTTTACGAAGCGCGATCCAGATTACCCTCGCCTCGGGCATCGCAATGGTATTTCGGCCTGATGCTTTCACGCGAGCGCTGGTTCTGGGCGGTTCTCGCTGCCTTCCTCGTCTTCACCAACACGCGCTCCCGCGGCGACACTGCAGTGAAGGCCCTGCAACGGTCGGCCGGCACACTGGCGGGCATCGTCGTCGGACTTGCGGCGGCAAGCGCGATCGGCGGGACCGTCTATATTGTCCTGCCCCTGGGGGCGGCCTGCATCTTTCTGGCCTTCTATTTCCTCCCGGTCTCCTACGCGACCATGACTTTCTTCGTCTCGGTCGTCCTCTCTCTCGCCTACAGCCTCCTCGGCGTTTTGACGCCGCAGCTTCTGGAACTGCGTCTCGAGGAGACGCTCGTCGGCTCCGTCGCCGGCGCGGCGGTGGCTTTCGTCGTGTTTCCGACGAAGACCCGCACGACGCTCGATGCGGCGATCAGAAACTGGTGCGACAAGCTCTCCGAGTTGCTGGAGGAGGCAAGGAGGGGGACCTCCGGCCTTGATCTCGTCAGCCGGTCGCAGGCGCTCGACCGCGCTTACAGGGATCTGGCCGCTGCCGCCAAACCGCTCGGCGTTTCCTGGCAGCTCGTCACCCGCCCGGGGCACGTGCGCCAGACGCTGGCGGTGTTCATGGGCTGCACCTATTGGGCGCGCATAGTCGCGCGTAAGATGTCGCAAGACCCGGAAAGCCCGAACGACTTCGCGACGCAGATCGAGGAAAATCTGAAGCTCGCAAGCAAGGTGCGCGAAACCGGAGCGGACTATTTCTATCGGTCCCGCAGCGTCGCTGCGCCGGTCGAGCGTCATCTGCCGGTATCGCGCGACGATGCCGGCCTTGGACTGGAGATGGTTGCCGTTTCGCTCGAGCGTCTTCATTCGCCGCGCGTTCGGCCCGCCGGGGAGGAGCGCGGGCTTTAAATCCGCGTCCATATATGCGAGGGAAGCGCCGAACAGAAGGCACACAGGCGATGGCAGGCACCAACAGCGAGCGCGAACTTTTGACGGAAGGTCCGGCGATCATTCTCGCCTTTCCCCAGCTCGGCGAGAATATCGGCATGGTGGCGCGCGCCATGGCGAATTTCGGCCTGTCCGAACTGCGCCTCGTCAGCCCCCGCGACGGATGGCCGAGCGAGAAGGCACGCTCCGCCGCCAGCCGTGCCGATCACGTCATCGACGGCGCCAAGCTTTACGCAACGCTCGAAGAGGCGCTCGCCGATCTCAATTTCGTCTACGCGACCACCGCGCGCGACCGCGACGGCTTCAAACCCGTGCGCTCGCCGATCGTCGCCGCCCGGGAACTCCGCCACCGGTTCAAGGAGGGTGAGAAGGTCGGCATCATTTTCGGCCGCGAGCGTACCGGACTGACCAATGCCGAGGTCGCGCTTGCCGACGAGATCGTGACGTTCCCGGTCAATCCCGCCTTCGGTTCGCTGAACCTCGCCCAGGCAGTGCTGCTCATGTCCTATGAGTGGCTGAAGACCGGCATGACCTCCGAGGACGAGACGTCTTTCCAGGCGAGCCAGCAGCGTCCGGCGACGAAGGAGCAGTTGCATGGGCTCTGCGAGCATCTGGAAGAGGCGCTCGACGCGCGCAACTATTTCCGTTCCGCCGACAAAAAGCCGAAATTGGTCGAGAATCTGCGCGCGGTTCTGACCAGGCCATCCTTTACCGAATCGGAAATCCAGGTGCTGCGCGGCGTCATTTCATCGCTCGACCGTTTCACGCGGGAAAATCCGCGTGGCTCCGCCGCACCGCCTGGGCACAGCAGAAAAGAACAGGGCGGCGGTGACAAAGACTGAGCTGAAGCCCATCCTCGTCTTCGACAGCGGGATCGGTGGCCTGACGGTGCTGCGCGAGGCGCGCGTGCTGATGCCGGAGCGGCATTTCATCTATGTCGCAGACGATGCCGGTTTTCCCTATGGCGGCTGGGAGGAGGGCGCTCTGAAGGAGCGGGTGATCGCTCTTTTCGGTCGGCTGCTTGCCGAGCTTGATCCGGAAATCTGCATCATCGCCTGCAACACGGCCTTTACGCTCGTCGGCGCGGATCTGCGCGCCGCCTATCCGCAGATGACCTTCGTCGGCACTGTCCCGGCCATCAAGCCTGCGGCCGAGCGCACCCGTTCGGGTCTCGTTTCGGTGCTTGCGACGCCGGGTACCGTGAAGCGCGCCTACACCCGCGATCTCATCCAGTCCTTCGCCTCGCAATGTCACGTCAGGCTTGTCGGCTCGGAGAACCTCGCGCGCATGGCGGAAGCCTATATTCGCGGCGACGCATTGGCCGATGAGGCGGTCCTCGCCGAGATTGAGCCTTGCTTCGTGGAGGCGGAGGGAAAGAGAACCGATATCGTCGTGCTGGCCTGCACGCATTATCCTTTCATGGCCAATGTTTTCCGCCGGCTGGCGCCCTGGCCGGTGGACTGGCTGGATCCGGCCGAAGCGATCGCAAGGAGGGCGCGCTCCCTGGTGCCGCTGCCGAACGGGTTCGAACCATTGAACGGCGAGGACCCGGCGATCTTCACGTCAGGCAGGCCCGATTTCGCGACGCGCCGGCTGATGCAGGGCTTCGGGCTGAGAGTCATGGCGGATGCCGTATCTGCGGACCGGCGCGAACGGATCTAGATCGGCTGCTGGGCCGCCCGATTATTCCCTGTGGGTTTCGATATTCGGCGGCGCTTGGGGGCACGATCCATGCTAGGTGTTGCCCGTTTTGGCGGTCCAGGCGTGGCTGCGAATCAATCCGCGAAGATGAGGTAATGATGAAAGTCGGCATCGACATGGGAACGACGTCCGAAGGGACTTCGGCCTCGCTCGATATCGAAGAGCTTCTGGCGACGCGTCTCCTCGTGCAAGGCAATTCCGGCTCCGGCAAGTCGCATCTGCTTCGCCGTCTGCTGGAACAGTCCGCGCCTTGGGTGCAGCAGTGCATCATCGATCCGGAAGGCGATTTCGTCACGCTTGCCGACAAGTTCGGCCATGTGGTGATCGAGGGGGAACGTACCGATGCGGAGCTCATCGGCATCGCCACCCGCATCCGTCAGCACCGCGTTTCCTGCGTGCTTTCTCTCGAAGGGCTGGATGTCGAGCAGCAGATGCGCAGCGCCGGCGTGTTTCTGAACGCGATGTTCGATGCGGACCGGGAATATTGGTATCCCGTTCTGGTGGTCGTCGACGAGGCGCAGATGTTCGCGCCGTCGGTCGGCGGCGACGTTTCGGAGGAAATACGCAAGGTTTCGCTCGGCGCAATGACCAATCTCATGTGCCGCGGCCGCAAGCGCGGCCTTGCCGGCGTCATCGCCACACAGCGCCTCGCCAAGCTCGCCAAGAACGTTGCCGCCGAAGCCTCGAACTTTCTGATGGGACGCACCTTCCTCGACATCGACATGCTGCGCGCCGCCGATCTGCTCGGCATGGACCGGCGCACGGCCGAGATGTTTCGCGACCTGAAGCGCGGCTCCTTCGTGGCGCTCGGTCCCGCGCTTTCCCGTCGCCCGTTGAGGGTGACGATCGGCTCGGTCGAGACCTCGGCACGGTCGATGAGCCCGAAGCTGATGCCGCTGCCCGAAGCGCCGCAGGACGTGGCGGATCTGATCTTCACGCCCGATCCGGAGGAATTTACCCGCCCGGTCGTCCGCCGGACAGCGCCGCAGCCGCGCCCCGCCAGCGATATTCTCGCGGAGCTGTCGCGGCCAAGGCCCGAGCCCGCAGCGCCCGTGGAAGCCAAGCCGGCGCAACCGGAAATCTCGGCGGAGGAGAGGGAGACGCTGATCGGCAGCCTTTTTGCCGAAATCGTCGCAAATCCGGAAGCCGCGTTCAGGCCCGATGCGGAGCTCTACCAGGATTTTCTCGTTCGCTGCCGCATTCGCCGCGTCCCCGGACCGGCACTCTCCTTGAGCGCATTCCGCCGCAAGATGGCCGTCGCCCGGTCGGGCATCGATGCCGAGACGGCGGCAAGCGAGGATTGGGCCTCGGCGCTTGGGTTGGCCGACCGGGTGACGGAAGACCTGCAGGCGGTTTTCCTGATGCTGGCACAGGCGGCCCTGCGCGGGCTGCCGTGCCCATCGGACGCCATGATCGCCCGTGCCTACGGAACGCATTCGGCCCGTCGCGCACGGCGATTGCTCGGTTATTTCGAAGAGCAGGGGCTCGTCGTGGTGCATGCGGATTTCTCCGGCAAGCGCATCGTCGCTTTCCCCGATCTCGGCAAGGAAACGGCGCCGGGCGACGCCAATGCCCCGGACACGGGAGATTCAGCGCGCGCGGCCGCCGAATGAAATTGCATTCGGAAGTACGGCTGATTTTGCCATTGTTCCTGTCATATTCCGTTGACAATTCGCCGCCCAGTGCTTAAAGACCCGCTCAACGCCGGGCAGTGATGCCCGGTGTTTCATTTGACATGTCCCGTGGTTTCTCCGGCAGCGATCGTGAGAGGCCTGTCAGAACCCCAAAAATGGATTCAGAGGAGGGCGTGTTTCCTTGATCCGGTTTGGCAATAAACCGGTGTAACACCTTGAAAGGAAATACGATGAGCAAGCGCGAATCGTCCAAGTACAAAATTGACCGCCGTATGGGCGAAAACATCTGGGGCCGTCCGAAGTCCCCGGTGAACCGTCGCGAATATGGTCCGGGCCAGCATGGCCAGCGCCGCAAGTCCAAGCTTTCCGACTTCGGCGTGCAGCTGCGCGCCAAGCAGAAGCTGAAGGGCTACTACGGCGATATCCGTGAAAAGCAGTTCCGTGCGATCTTCGCCGAAGCATCGCGCCGCAAGGGCGATACCCCGGAGAACCTGGTCGGCCTGCTCGAATCGCGCCTCGACGCGATCGTCTACCGCGCCAAGTTCGTCCCGACCGTTTTCGCCGCGCGCCAGTTCGTCAACCATGGCCACGTCAAGGTCAACGGCGTTCGCGTCAACATCGGTTCCTACCGCTGCAAGCCGGGCGACGTCATCGAAGTCAAGGAAAAGTCCAAGCAGCTCGTTACGGTTCTCGAAGCCGTACAGCTCGCCGAGCGCGACGTTCCTGATTACATTGAAGCCGATCACAACAAGATGGTCGCGACCTTCGTTCGCGTTCCCGCTCTCTCCGACGTGCCGTACCCGGTCGTCATGGAGCCGCACCTGGTCGTCGAATTCTATTCGCGTTAATCGGGCTTCGCCTGAAAGAATTTGGAAAACCGCCCGGAAACGGGCGGTTTTTTTGTACGAAGTTGCCGGACGAATCCCATAAGCTGGAGGGGGCGCAGGAATGACTGTCCTGGCCGAGACCGCTTCCGAAGTGAGAAGTGCCGTATGCGCGAGCCGAAACCACAAGAAGACCTCCAGGCGATCATCGACGACATCTATCGGGAACTGACGCCGCGCCTCGGCGAAGGGAAGGTCGCGGACTATATCCCTCAGCTCGCACGCGTCGATGCCGGTCACTTCGGCATGGCGATCGTCACGACGGGTGGCGAGGTCTATCGCGTCGGCGATGCGGAGATGCCGTTCTCCATTCAGAGCATCTCCAAGGTGTTCACGCTCACGCTGGCGCTGGGCAAGCACGGCGAAAACATATGGAACCGGGTGGGGCGAGAGCCTTCGGGCTCGGCCTTCAATTCGATCGTCCAGCTCGAGCATGAGGGTGGCAAGCCGCGCAACCCCTTCATCAATGCCGGCGCGATCAGGATAAGCGACCTCATTCTCGCCGGCCACACGCCGAAGGAACTGATCGGGGAGATCGTTCGCTTCGTTCGTTACCTCGCGGATGACGAGAACATCGTGATCGACCACGAAGTCGCTCGCTCGGAGACAGCGACCGGATACCGCAACATCGCGCTTGCGAATTTCATGCGGTCCTTCGGCCGGCTCGATCATCCGGTCGAGCACGTGCTTGGCGTCTATTTCCATCATTGCGCGCTCGCCATGACCTGCAGCCAGCTCGCCAAGGCCGGGCTGTTTCTAGCCGCCGGCGGCACCAACCCGCTGACCGGGCATTCGGTCGTGTCGCGCCAGCGCGCGCGGCGGATCAATGCACTTATGCTCACCTGCGGCCATTATGACGGCTCCGGCGATTTTGCCTACCGCGTCGGTCTGCCGGGGAAGAGCGGCGTCGGCGGCGGCATCATGGCGGTGGCGCCGGGCAAGGCATCCATTGCCGTCTGGTCGCCGGGACTCAACGATTACGGCAATTCGCTGCTGGGGTCGCTGGCGCTCGAAATGCTGGCAGCGCGTACGGGTTGGTCGGTGTTCGGGCCGTAAGCACGCGGAATGCAGCCGCCCCTCATCCCGCTGCCGCGACCTTCTCCCCGCAGGCGGGGAGAAGGGGACTCGCGGCACCACCTTCGCCACCATGACCATGACCGCCTGCGAACCATCGGGCACGTTCCCTCTCCCCGCGCGCGGGGAGAGGGTTAGGGTGAGGGGGCAAACTGGTTGAGGCCAAGGCTCGCACGCCCGTTTTTTCTTGATCTTCCCGGCAGGACGGGGCAAGTGCTGCTTCAGAAAACAGAGCGCAACCTGCGCCCTACACAATCCGAGATTGCCTCCATGGAACTCGCACAATCCTCCCCGGACGGGACAGACAGCGTCATTGTCGATGACGCCGCCTTCGAAGGTGCGGCCCATCCGCTTTTTTCGCGCATGCCGTCCTCCGTCTCCTTCAACAAGCTGCGCAAGCGCCTGCTCAGACAGGTGCGCCAGGCGCTCGACGATTTCGGCATGCTCAAGGGCTCCAGGCGCTGGCTTGTCGGGGTGTCGGGTGGAAAGGACAGCTACAGCCTGCTGGCGCTGCTGATGGATCTGCAGTGGCGGGGTCTGCTTCCCGTCGAACTCGTCGCCTGCAATCTGGATCAGGGGCAGCCGAACTTTCCGAAGCATGTCCTGCCCGACTATCTCCGGTCGATCGGCGTCAAGCACCGCATCGAATACCGCGACACCTATTCGATCGTGAAGGAGAAGGTGCCGGCGGGCGCGACCTATTGTTCGCTCTGTTCGCGGCTTCGGCGCGGCAATCTTTATCGCATCGCCCGGGAGGAGGGCTGCGACGCATTGGTGCTTGGCCACCATCGGGAGGACATCCTCGAGACCTTCTTCATGAACTTTTTCCATGGCGGGCGCCTGGCGTCCATGCCGGCGAAGCTTCTCAACGACGAGGGCGATCTGACGGTCCTGCGGCCGCTTGCCTATGCAGCGGAAGACGATCTTGCGAAATTCGCCGCGGCCATGGAGTTCCCGATCATTCCCTGCGACCTCTGTGGTTCGCAGGACGGGCTCGAGCGCAACGCGATGAAGGCGATGCTTGCGGATATCGAGCGGCGCATGCCGGGCCGCAAGGACACGATGCTGCGCGCGCTCGGACACGTGAACGCCTCGCATCTGCTCGACCCGAAGCTTTTCGACTTTCAATCCCTCTCTCCGGAGCCCAAAGAATGAGCCATTCCGTCGACATCGCCGCACTTGCCAACCTGCTGCAGGAAGCGGCGGTAAAGGAAATCCTTCCGCGCTTTCGCAATCTCGGCTCCGGCGATGTGCGGATGAAGTCGGAAGCGATCGACCTGGTGACGGAAGGCGACGAGGCCGCCGAGAGGCTGATCAAGGCGAATATCGACGCGATTGCGCCGGGGGCCGTGTTCATCGGCGAAGAATCCGTCGCCGCCGATCCGGCGCTTCTCGACAAGCTCGCCGGTGCCGATCTCGCGATCGTCGTCGATCCGATCGACGGCACCTTCAACTTCGCGGCCGGCCTGCCGCTCTTCGGTGTGATGGCGAGCGTCGTCGCCGGGGGAGAGACCGTCGCCGGGATCATCTACGATCCGCTCGGCAACGACTGGGTCATCGCCGAGCGGGGCTCCGGCGCGTGGATGTGCCGGCCCGACGGCACGCAGGAGAGACTGTCGGTCACTGCCGGGGTCACCGTCGAAAACATGGTGGGCGTCGCATCGGCCGGGTTCTACGCGCAGGCCGAGCGCCGCATCGTCATGGGCAATATGGCGAAGGTCCGGATGGCCACGAGCTATCGCTGCGCGGCGCATGAATACCGCATCTTCGCCGGCGGTCATCTGCACTTCCTGATGTATCAGAAGCTTATGCCGTGGGACCACCTTGCCGGCACCCTGATCGCCGAGGAAGCCGGCGCCTATGCGGCCCGTTTCGACGGCTCACGTTATCTGCCCGCGCATACGAATGGCGGGCTGCTTCTGGCGACCGACAGGGATAGCTGGGAGGAGTTGCGGCGGGAGGTCTTCACCGTCTGATCGGAAAAGACCACCCTTTACATGACAGAGGCCGCCCGGTCTTTCCGGGCGGCCTCTGTCATTAGACCCAATGCAATCCGGACGGAAAACCGTTCACGTTTTTCCTGGAAGCGCTCTAAAGGTGTCCGCCGCCGTGTTCGTGCGTCGCATCGCTGTCGCCCGGATGGGTGAACAGCTTTCCATTCTCCGCCCAGAGCGTCGCCAGGATGGTCAGCAGGCCGAATAAGGCGTAGCCGCCGAAGAGCGGCTGCAGCGTGCCGTCGAAGAGCTGGCCGACGGCACCGCCGATCAGCGCACCGCCGGTGGTGGAGACGAAACCCGTGACGGCGGTTGCCGTACCCGCCAGATGTCCCATCGGCTCGAGGCCGATGGCGGTGAAGTTGGTGGCGATAACGGCGAAGAACATCAGCAATAGCGAAAACAGGAGATAGCTGATGGCGAAGGCCGGAGTGCCTGCGAGCGACAGGACGTAACCGATCGCAGCAAAGAGGGTGAAGAGGATCATCGCGGCATGCGAGATGCGGCGCATGCCGAAACTGCGTACGAAATAGCCGTTGGCGAAGTTCGCGACCGCTATCCCGCCGGCAGTGCCCGCAAAGGCGATCGGCATCCAGTCGCTGAGGTTGTAGACCTCGCCGAAGACCTGCTGAACGCTGACCACATAGGCGCAAATGACGGCGGTAAACAGGGTCATTCCGATCATGTAGCCGCAGGTGACGCGGTTCGTGAGCACCGTGCGGAATCCGGAAAGGACCGCGCCCACCGATAGCGGCAGACGTTCCTCCTTCGGCAGGGACTCCTTCATCCGTGTCAGCGCCCAGACAAACAGGGCGGCGCCGACGACGCCGATCAGGATGAAGATCCAGTGCCAGTCGGCATAGGCGATCACCACCTGGCCAAGTGTCGGCGCGACGATCGGCACGATCATGAAGACGATCATGACGTAGGACATGACGCGCGCCATGTCGCGGCCGCCGAAACAGTCGCGGACGATCGCCATGGTCGTGATGCGCACTGCGGCACCGCCGATCCCCTGGATGAAGCGGAGCAGAAGCAGCGTCTCGATGCTTTCGACCCAGGAGGCGGCGAACATCGACAGGCTGAAGAGCGCAAGGCCGCCAAGGAGAACGGACCGGCGCCCGAAGGCGTCCGAGAGGCTCCCGAAGAATATCTGGGAGAGGCCGAAGCCCAGGAAGAAGACGCCGATCACGAGTTGCGTATCGTTGGCGTTGGCGACGTCGAGCGTCTGGCCGATGCTTGGCAGAGCCGGCAGCATGCTGTCGATCGCGAGCGCAATGCTCGCGGTCATGACCGCAATGGTGACGATGAATTCGACAAGGCCCATTCCGAGGCGCGCGGCGCCCGAGGCCTGATCGGCGTGGCCCGATGATTGTTCACCGAGCGAAGACTGTTGGGAAACGGAAGTCATGTTGAAAATATCCAAAATGGACTGGGAGGAAAAATCGGTGTCCTGGAGCCAATCCGGCTAGCCGGCCGGATTGTGCGGTTTGAAGAGCTTGCCGCCCTCTGCGATCAGCACGCAGACAAGCGCGACGACGGCGACCGTGAAGAAGCCGACCGCAAGGGGCGTGACGCTGTTATTGAAGGCCTGGCCGATGAAGGCGCCGATGATTCCGCCGCCGATCGTCTGCGTGAAGCCGAGAACGGAAGAGGCGGTGCCGGCCACGTGGCCGAGCGGCTCCATCGCCATGGCGTTGAAGTTGGCGGCGATCAGCCCGAACTGGAACATGGTGGCGGCATGAAGGAGCATGAAAAGCGGCAAAGGCAGCGGCCCGATCAATGAAGCCGACATCCAGATGAAACTCGCCAGCGTGAAGCCGAGAAGTGCTGCATGCGACAATGCCCGCATCCCGAACGTCCGGACGAGTCGCGAATTGGTGAAGGAGGCGACCGCCATCATGCCGGCGAAAGCGGCGAAAACGGCCGGAAACCAGACGCCAAGACCATAGATGCCGACGAGAATCTGTTGCGCCGAGTTGATGAAACCGAAGAGAGCGCCGAGGAGGGCGGACGTCGCGAGCGTATAGAACAGCGCCAGCCGGTTCGTCAGCACGATGCGGAAGCCCGCAAGTATGGACGAGGCCGTGAAGGGGCGCCGGTTGGCGTGAGCCAAAGTCTCCCGAAGGCGCAAGGCGACCGGAAGCCCTACGGCAACCGCGAACAGAGCGATCACGACGAAGATCATGTGCCACTCGGAAAAGAGCATGATCAATTGTCCGATGCTCGGTGCGATGACCGGGACGATCATGAATACCATCATCACCAGCGACATGATCTCGGCCATCTGCCGCCCGCCATAGACATCGCGCACGATGGAAACGGTGATGACACGGGTTGCAGCCGCGCCTATGCCCTGCACGAGCCGAAGGAACAGGAGTGCCCCGAAGGTCGGTACGAACACGATCGCAAGAGCGCTGACGCCGTAAAGTGCCAGCCCGCCCAACAATGGTGCCCTTCGCCCGAAGCGATCGGACAGCGGGCCGAAGAAGAGCTGCGCGAACCCCATGCCGAGCAGGTAGGCGGTTATGACGTATTGCCGATGGTTCTCATCCGCCACGCCGAGGCTCGCGCCGATTTCCTGCAGCCCCGGCAGCATGATGTCGATCGAGATCGCGTTGATGGACATCAGCATGGCCATCAATGCAATGAACTGGACTTTCGTCAGTCCGGAGATGGTGGCGGCTTGGTCTATGGGCCTTGTCATTTCATACATCCTGCCGGCTGCAGCTTTCCTGCAGCCGGTTCTTCGCCACGCCGAGCCAGTGCGTGGCACGTTTCGCAATGATTTGGATCTGCTGAATAAACTCAGTCTTTTGTTGTGTCGGATCGAAAAGGACGCAGTACTTGCCGGTGGAAATCGGAGCAGGCCGCACCCCGGACAGGGCTGCATGCGAGACCGCGCGCCCGCTCGTCCATGGCGATTCATGATTGGCGTGAATTTCGCCGCCCGCTCATGAAGCGTATTGAAAATTAGATGCGCGGCATATTGCTTCGGAATCAAAAAAGGCGGTTACCCGCCTTTTCCGATCATCGCGAAGATGCGTTTCGGAAGTGTCAGGCGGCGCCCTTGACGGAGATACCCTGTCCCTGAAGAAGCGACTGCAACTCGCCAGCCTGGAACATTTCCCGCACGATGTCGCAACCGCCGACGAATTCGCCCTTCACATAAAGCTGCGGAATGGTCGGCCAGTTGGAATAATCCTTGATGCCCTGGCGCAGATCGGCATCGGCGAGCACGTTGATGCCCTTATAGTCGACGCCGACGTAATCCAGGATCTGCACCACCTGGCCGGAGAAACCACACTGCGGAAACTGCGGCGTTCCCTTCATGAAAAGAACGACGTCGTTGCTCTTGACCTCGTTATCGATGAAATCGTTGATTCCGCTCATCTCGTCTTCCTTCCTGCGCCGGTTTCAAGGACCGGATATCGATTGGGGTCTAGATAGCACGCATGGACGTGGTTTTCACCACCCAATCGCAAAATTATTGATGGTCCCTCAAAGTTCGGCTTCCGCACCACTCTCGGGGCGGGATGAGGCTTAGAACACGTGATCTAGGCCGAGCGGCGGCGCATTTTGGTCCGGGAAGCCGCGGTCCGGCGACGGCTCACCTGCTTCTTTGCCGGTTTACGGAAGGCCGCCTCGACGATGTCAGCCAGTATGCCGCCTGACTTGGCTTTCCTGCTTCGCCGTTTCGCCCGCTTGGCCGCGGTTCCGGTCGCTCTGGTTTTCTTGAGGATCTCTTTCAACGCGCTGTCAACGACCCCGCTTACGAGCTCCTTGATCAGGTCGGCCATTTCCGTCTTACTCCGGCGCGCTGGTTTGAAGGGCAAGTGCATGGAGTATGCCGCCCATGTTGCCCTTCAAGGCATTGTAGACCATCTGGTGCTGCTGCACGCGCGTCTTGCCACGAAACGCTTCGGCCACGACTTCGGCGGCATAGTGGTCGCCGTCGCCGGCCAGATCACGAATCGTGACCTTTGCGCCGGGAATCCCGGCCTTGATCATGTCTTCGATATCGCCTGGTGCCATGGGCATGATACGCCAACTCCCTTGTTATTCTTGCGGCGCGGCCGCATTGCCGCCGCCCGCTATGAGCTCAAGGGAAACACGATTCAGGGGCCGAAGGCAAATGCTGTTTCGGCCGCCTGCCGGCCGGCGGGTCAATTGTCCGGTGCGAGATCGCCGCCCATGTAATTGGGGAACCACGCTTCATGTGCGGAACGCAATTCATCGACGGATACGGGCCTGGCGTCTCCGAGCTGCACCGCATTCCCGCCTGTCCTGCCGATCACCGGCAGCGCAACGCCGGCGGCTTTTGCACGTGCGGCCACCGTCTCGGCCGAGCCCTCGGCCACGGTTACGACATAGCGGCCCTGGTCTTCGCCGTAGAAGACCGGGATCGGGTCGTGTCCCGCAGGTGCATCGATCGTCGCGCCGATGCCGGAAGCGATGGCCATCTCGGCGACGGCGAGCGCAAGTCCGCCCGAGGAACAATCGTGCACGGCCGTAACCAGGCCGTCCTCGATCAAGCCGCGAACGAAATCGCCGACCTGGCGTTCATGGCCGAGGTCGACATGCGGCGCCGGACCGTCGGTGCGGCCGTGTATATCGCGCATGTAGACCGACTGGCCGATATGCGTTCCCCAGCTCTCCGGAGCGCCGGCGAGCAGGATGGTTTCGTTCGCCGCCGCAAAGCGAATCCGCGCCATCTTCGACCAGTCGCGGACGAGGCCGACGCCTCCGATGGTGGGGGTCGGCAGGATCGCCTGGCCGTTGGTCTCGTTGTAGAGCGAGACGTTGCCGGAGACGATCGGGAAGTCGAGTGCCTGGCAGGCTTCGCCGATGCCTTTGATCGCATGGACGAGCTGGCTCATGATCTCCGGCCGTTCGGGATTACCGAAGTTCAAATTATCGGTCGCGGCGAGCGGCAGCGCGCCGGTCGCAGTCAGGTTTCGCCAGCACTCGGCGACCGCCTGCTTGCCGCCCTCGAACGGATCGGCTTCGACATAGCGCGGCGTAACGTCCGAAGAAAAGGCAAGTGCCTTCGTCTGATGGCCCTCGACGCGGATTACGCCGGCGTCGCCGCCCGGCAGCTGCAGCGAATTGCCCTGGATCAGCGTGTCATATTGCTCATAGACCCAGCGGCGCGAGGAATTGTTGGCGGAGCCGACGAGCTTCAGAAGCGCATCGGAAACATCAGCCTGCGGGACGTCGTTGGTGGCGAGCGGCGAGGGTGCCCTTGCCGGCGTCCAGGGGCGGTCGTATTCCGGCGCCTCGTCGCCGAGCTCCTTGATCGGCAGATTCGCCACTTCTTCGCCCTGGTGCAGGATGCGGAAACGCAGATCGTCGGTGGTCTTGCCCACGATCGCGAAATCGAGGCCCCACTTGACGAAGATCGCCTTGGCTTCCTCTTCCTTTTCCGGGCGCAGCACCATCAGCATGCGCTCCTGGCTTTCGGAAAGCATCATCTCGTAAGCCGTCATGCGCTCTTCGCGCACCGGCACCTTGTCGAGATCGAGTTCGATGCCGAGATCGCCCTTGGCGCCCATTTCGACGGCCGAGCAGGTGAGGCCGGCAGCGCCCATGTCCTGGATCGCAATGACCGCGCCGGTCTGCATCAGCTCCAGGCAGGCTTCGAGCAGGCATTTCTCGGTGAAGGGGTCGCCGACCTGAACGGTCGGGCGCTTCTCCTCGATCGACTCGTCGAACTCGGCCGATGCCATCGTCGCACCGCCGACACCGTCGCGTCCGGTCTTGGCGCCGAGATACACGACCGGGAGGCCGACGCCTTCCGCCTTCGAATAGAAGATCGCGTCGGTCTTGGCGAGCCCCGCCGCGAAGGCATTGACGAGGATATTGCCATTGTAGCGCGCGTCGAACTCGACTTCGCCGCCGACCGTCGGCACGCCGAAGGAATTGCCGTAGCCGCCGACGCCTGCAACGACGCCCGAGACGAGGTGGCGGGTCTTCGGGTGATCCGGCGAACCGAACCGCAACGCGTTCATCGCCGCTACCGGACGCGCACCCATCGTGAAGACATCACGCAGAATGCCGCCCACGCCCGTTGCCGCTCCCTGGTAGGGTTCGATGTAGGAGGGATGGTTGTGGCTCTCCATCTTGAAGACGACGCAGTCACCGTCGTCGATGTCGACCACGCCGGCGTTCTCGCCAGGGCCCTGGATGACGCGCGGCCCCTTGGTCGGAAGCGTGCGCAGCCATTTCTTCGAGGATTTGTAGGAGCAATGCTCGTTCCACATCGCCGAGAAGATGCCAAGCTCCGTAAAGGTCGGCTCGCGCCCGATCAGGTTCAGGATGCGTTCGTATTCGTCGGGCTTGAGCCCGTGCGAGGCGATCAGGTCCGGGGTGATTGGGCGGGTGTTGGAAATCGTCATCGTCGACCGTCAAATCCTTCGGGCGGCGCGCAGCCCTCGCTTCAAGGGAAGGCGCGTGCGTACCGCAACGTAACAGGGGCGCTTTGCGGCTTCTTTAGCCTATGCTGCGGCGCGGCGCGACAGAAAAATACGGCCGATCAACAGGGCGGCAGCCCGGATTTCAGCCAGGCGGGCCGGGGCTCTAGATCACGATGTTTTTTAGGTCGGGTCGACCTGAGTTTATGACGGCTGCTGCGAGATGGATGATGGCGTTGGTGCTCTGGTGGGTTTGTCGGCGCGTAGGGCGGTGCGGACAAGGTTGCCGAGCGCGTCGGTCAGCGTGGGGAGGACTGCAATCTCTCCTCCTCATCTCTGTGACGAGCACAGGGATGAGGAAATCAAACAAGTAGCGGCGGGTATCCCAAATCTCAACAGGTCTTAGAACGTGTAGCCGAGCATCAACCCCGCACGCGTGAGCCCGTCGTTCGGACCGTCGCAGAGGTTGGCATTGGATGCATGCTCGAGCGTGGCCGAGAGATTCCAGTGGTCGTCGAAACGGTAGCCCGCGGCCGCATATTCGCGAAACAGCAGCCGGCAGCCGAGTTTCGGTCCGTCCGATCCATCGTCATCGAGATCGCCGTCATGCACCGTGGCGCCGGCGCCCAGCTCGATGAAGAAGCGCTCGGTGATGTCGGCATCCCAACTCAAGCCGGCGTAGATCTCGCTCGCGCCGCTCGACGAGGTCGCGACGGAGGCGCCGGCATGGATTCGCGGCCGCAGGATTTTTTCGGCAAGACCGTTTGCGCTGCCGGCGCCGAGCGGATCGAAGAACACTGTAACGGAAGGGAAGACCCCGTCTTCCTGATTTGAGCCGTCGCCGATCGAGGTCGTAGCGCCGAACCGCAATTCATCGAAGACACTTTCTGCTGCACCGGCCTGAGAATTACCGATGAGTGCGCTCGAAAGTGTCAGGGCTGCTGCAATGAATATAAACGGTCCCCGACCTGCAACCGAGCGGAAATCTCTCATGCTCAAACCTTCCAGTGCGAATCAATCTCTGCGGGATCAAAAGCAAGAGTAGATTGCCGAGGCTTGCGCGAAATTCACCTTTAAAAACTAATCAATCGAAACTGTCGTATCCGGCGCGCCCGCTATCGAGAAGCCGGCGTAGTATTTCGAAGCCTCTTCGCACCTCGGATCGTTCGGTGGGCGAGGAGAAACCGACGCGGATACGATGGAAAACCCGGTCGGAGCGTCCGGCCTTGAACTCATCCTCATCGTCGATGAGAACGCCCTCCTGCAGGGCGGCCTGCTTGAAGGTTCCGGAAAGCCAGGGCTCGGGCAGCTTCAGCCAGAAAAACGGGATCTTCGGATGCGAGTTGAAATCGAAGCCCGTAAAGATCTCGCGCGCCAGAGCTTCGCGTGCGCCGATTTCCTCGACGCCGCGATTGCGCAATACCGACGCCGATCCGGAGAGGACCAGACGGGCGCAAAGCTCCGCGAGAATGAAAGGCAGGCCGCCGCTCACCATCTTGTGGGCGACGCGGATGCGCTGGCTGAAATGCGGCGGGCAGGCGACCCAGCCGCCGCGTACGCCGGCAGCAACGGACTTCGAAAGACCGCCGACGAGGAAGGTCCGCTCGGGCGCTAGTTCCATCAGCAACGGGAGCGGGTCTCCGGTCATGGAACCGTAGAGATTGTCCTCGACCAGCCAGACGCCGTATTTGCGCGCGATGTCGGCGATTGCCTGGCGCCGGTCGAGCGGCATGACCGCGACCGTCGGGTTCTGCGCGCCGGGCATCAGAAAGGCGAGTTTCGGGTGCTGCTGGGCACAGACACGCTCGAAATCCTCCGGCCGCATCCCGAATTCGTCACTTTCCACCAGCGCGATCCGCCGGCCGATGAGGCCGGCGCTGCGGCTGATCTGGGAATAGGTCAACGTCTCGAAGGCGATGCGGTCGCCAGGGGAGGTGACGGCCGAGATCACCGCGACGACGGCGGCATGAGCCCCAAGCGTCGGAACGACCGTTTCCGGTCCCGGCCGGAAATTGCCGCGTGCCAGCCATTGAGACCCGGCTTCGAACCAATGATCCGGAAAGTTGCGGGCATAGCTCGCAATGTCCCCGTGATGCTCGCGACTGATATCTCCAAGCAATTGCGCCAGAATGTCGCCCTGTCCGATATCAGGAGCGGCGGTGCTGTCGAAGCGGAGTTTGCCGGCCGGGGCTATGAGCGGGCGTGTCCCTGAAAGCGACGTCGTCAGCGGATCCGACTGCTCCGGCGGCCGGCTTTCCGGATGATCGAGAACGTAGGTGCCGCGGCCGACCTCGCCGCTGACGAGACCACGTTCGCGCACAATGCCGTAGGCACGCCCGATCGTGCCGATCGTCACGCCGACATCGAAAGCGAGATTGCGCTGGGGCGGCAGCTTCGTACCTGCGGGCAGGGTGCCGTTGCCGATCGCCTCTTCGATCTGATCGGCAATGCGCGCGTAAAGCGGCCCGTGACCTTGTTCAATGTCGGGAAGCCAAGTTGTCATAGTGACAATTCTCTATATTGCGCGACATTCTGTGTCAATTATCTCAAGGCGGCAGATGCAATGCGAGCAATGGTGATGACAATGGGTGCAATTGATGCAATTCGGCCCTCGGAGCGAAATCCGCCGCCACCGGCGCGCTTCGGCATTGATTCACGAAGTGGCGCGGGAAACGTGTTGTCGCGGCTTTGGCAGCTTTATTGCAAACTGGCGTCCAAAAGGCGCAGCCGGCTGGCGCTCGACGAACTGAGCACGCATCTGCTCGACGATATAGGCGTGAGCGAAAAGGAGGCGCGGCGCGAGTCGGCCGTCCCTTTCTGGCGGTAGGGTGTCCGGCAAATGTTTCCTCCCTCACCCCTGTGAGAGACACGGGAATGAGGGCAATGAGAGCGTCGCCACGCGGAAGGTGGCGTTGCCGAAGATGGTCGGATCAGCTGCAGCCTTTGCCGCCGGCGGCCCAGCGGCGCACATCCGCGGCGATGCGCGTCCCTACGGGTTCGCTCATCAACGGACCGAAGGCCTGCAGGCGGGCGGGTTGACCCTCGGCCTCGACCACGGCAAGCGGGCGCGATTCCGGTGATTTGCGCGGGACAATCAGGATGCGCGGGCGTCCGGAGAAGGAGTTGAGTTCGGGGGCGAGGCGATAGGCTTTGAACGCCGCATCACCCGACTTGAACCAGCAGCCGCTCGCGCCGAGAGCGACGCGCTCCATCGTCGGCAGCGCGGCGGAACTCGCGGCCGGTGCGGCGGGACGCCCCGACTGGCAAGCGGCGACAAGCGTCAGGCTGGCGGCAACGCAGGCGAGCGCAAGGGAACGTCCGTTAAAAATGGATGACATAGGAGGTCTCGCGGACTGGTGGCGAACGCCGCCTTCCAGCGGCGACCGGAGCAATTTCAGAAAGTACGAAGCGGTTTTCCACCCGTATTGCTACATGACAAAACTTAAGCAGCAATTACATCCAGCGCGGAGGCGAAGAGACCCCGGCCGTCCGCGCCGCCATGAGCGGACTCGATCAGGTTTTCCGGATGCGGCATCATGCCGAGCACATTGCCCTTCGCGTTCAGGACGCCGGCAATGTCGTTGACGGAGCCGTTCGGATTGGTTCCTTCGGCATAGCGGAACACGACCTGGCCATTGCCTTCGATTGCCTTCAACGTTTCAGCATCGGCGAAATAGTTGCCGTCATGGTGGGCGACGGGGCTGCGGATCACCTGACCCTTGGCGTAGGTGCGGGTGAAAGCGGTGTCGGCGTTGACGACTTCGAGCTTCACCTCGCGGCAGACGAACTTCAGCGAGGCGTTGCGCATCAGCGCGCCTGGCAGGAGGCCCGCCTCGACGAGGATTTGGAAACCGTTGCAGACGCCGAGTACGCGCACGCCTTGCTCTGCCTTGGCCTTGATCGCCTGCATCACCGGCATGCGTGCAGCGATCGCGCCGCAGCGCAGGTAGTCGCCATAGGAGAAGCCGCCGGGAATGACGATCAGGTCCACATCCGGGATTTCGGTCTCCGTCTGCCAGACGGTGACCGGCGCCTTGCCGGAAATCTTCGTCAGCGCCGCGATCATGTCGCGGTCGCGATTGAGACCAGGAAGCTGAACGACGGCGGACTTCATGACGTACCTATCTTGCCTTTGCCCCCGGCATATAAGGATTTCCGGGGTTGTTTCAACGCAGTGCAATGGCCGCCCCCGCCGTCAGGCGAGGGAGATGCTGTAGTTTTCGATAACGGTGTTGGCGAGCAGCTTTTCGCACATGGCCTTGAGGTCGGCTTCCGCCTTGGCCTTGTCGGCGGTTTCGAGCTGAAGATCGAAGACCTTGCCCTGCCGCACCTGGCCAATGCCGTCAAAGCCGAGGGCGCCGAGCGCGCCTTCGATCGCTTTGCCCTGCGGGTCGAGAACACCGTTCTTCAGCGTCACGGTTACGCGTGCCTTGATCACTTTTGCTTATCCCCGAGATTACTTGACCAGCACCGGACCCGAACCGCGCGGCGGCTCGTTTTCATTGATGATGCCGAGGCGGCGGGCCACTTCCTGATAGGCTTCGACAAGTCCGCCCATATCGCGGCGGAACCGGTCCTTGTCCATCTTCTCCTTCGTCTCGATGTCCCAGAGACGGCAGCTGTCGGGGGAAATCTCGTCGGCCAGGACGATGCGCATCATGTCGCCCTCATAGAGGCGGCCGCATTCGACCTTGAAGTCGACGAGCTGGATGCCGACGCCGAGGAAGAGGCCGGAAAGGAAATCGTTGATGCGGATGGCGAGCGCCATGATGTCGTCGAGTTCCTGCGGGCTCGCCCAGCCGAAAGCCGTGATGTGCTCTTCGGAGACCATCGGGTCGTCGAGGGCGTCGGCCTTGTAATAGAATTCGATGATCGAGCGCGGCAGTACGGTGCCTTCCTCGATGCCGAGGCGCTTGGCAAGAGATCCGGCAGCAACATTGCGCACGACGATCTCGAGCGGAATGATTTCCACTTCCTTGATCAACTGCTCGCGCATGTTGAGGCGGCGGATGAAATGGGTCGGAATGCCGATCTTGTTCAGATGGGTGAAGATGTACTCGGAAATCCGGTTGTTGAGCACGCCCTTGCCGTCGATGACGTCATGTTTCTTCTTGTTGAAGGCGGTGGCGTCGTCCTTGAAGAACTGGATCAGCGTGCCCGGTTCCGGACCCTCGTAAAGGATCTTGGCCTTGCCCTCGTAGATACGGCGGCGACGATTCATGGATCTGTCTCTGTGGTTGTTGGCGCTCTTGGGAGGCGCATTGGGAATTTTCTCAGCGGGTCCATATCCGAAAAGAAGACAATTAACAATCGGCGTGTCTTTCCATCCCCGGATTAGATTAGGCTATCATGAAAGTCGCCGAAGGCGAAAAGGCGCATTGCACTTTCGAGAGCCTTTTGGTTTATGCGATGGTGCTTCGGGCAGTATATTTTTGAGGGAGATCGATTGATGACCACGATGCAGGATCGCGAGAAGGCTTTCGAGGCGAAGTTCGCACTGGACGAGGAGTTGAGGTTCAAGGCGACCGCACGCCGCAACAAACTGCTTGGCCTTTGGGCCGCCGGTCTGCTCGCCAAGTCGGACCCGGAAGCCTATGCGAGCGAAATCGTCGCCGCGGACTTCGAAGAGGCCGGGCACGAGGACGTCGTGCGCAAGATCAAGACCGATTTCGATGCGGCCGGCGTTGCCATATCCGAAGACGACATTCGCGTCCGCATGATTGAGTTGCTCTCGGAAGCGGTCGCACAGCTACAGAAAAACTGAACCGATACCTCCATGCCGCCGCCCGGCAGAGACCGGGCGGCGTTTCTTTGAGCCGCGCCCGCTGTCATGCGAAGACGCGACCATCGAAGAGCTTTCGCGCGGTGCGCAGAAACGAGCATTCCTCCACGCTGCCGGCGTTGTCGAGCCGAAGCAGGATTTCCATACGTCCCGTCGGGTGCTCGACGGCCACGGTCTTTTCCTCGCCCTCCGGCAAAATGGCCAGGGACGCTGCGGGACTGTTTGGCAGCAGGCACGCCGTGGCCACGCTGAGTGCGCCAAAGACGCCGATCGAAGCATGTACGCGGTGGGGAATGAAGCTGCGGGTCATGATGGCGCCGCCATTCACCGGAAGGGCGACCAAGGTCATCTTGGGTACGGACTTTTTCGTGACGTCGCCCAAATTCATCAGCGGTCCTGCGGCGAGGCGGATGCGCTCGATACGCGCCTTGACGGACTCGTTCGCCTCGAGCTCTTCGCGGCTCTCATACCCCGTCAGGCCGAAATCCGCCGCCCGCATGACAACGACCGGCATTCCGTTGTCGATCAGCGTGCAGGCAACACCCTCGATCTCGTTTGCGGCGGAGCCGGTCGGCAGCAATGCGCCACAGCTTGAACCGGCGGCGTCCGTAAAGGTCAGATAGACGGGTGCTGCGGGAGTCGGCACTCCGTCGATCGATGCGTCGCCCGCATAGACCGGTCGGCCGTTCGCGGTGCGGATGCGCGCGACAGCCGACTGGGACGTGTTCTCCATGTAGATTCGGATGGCGGTTTCGCCTTCCGCGGCTTCGACCAGCCCGCGCTCGACGGCAAAAGCGCCGACTCCGGCAAGTATATTGCCGCAATTCTGGCTGTCGCTTACCAGTGCCTGATCGACGAAGACCTGGAGAAAGAGAAAGTCTACGTCGAAATCGGGCCGCGCCGAGGCGCGAACGACGGCCACCTTGCTCGTCAGCGGATCGGCCCCGCCGATGCCGTCGATCTGACGCGGGTCGGGCGACCCCATGATGCGCAGCAGGAGCCGGTCGCGCTCCCCGGCGTCGGCGGGAAGATCGTCGGCGAGGAAATAGGCGCCTTTCGACGTGCCGCCCCTCATCATCATGCACGCGATGCCATCCGGCGTCATGTGTTCACTCCTGTCAGGTCGTTTCAAGGAAGAGGAAGCGCGAGCAGCTTGCCGAAGACCAGATAGGCGATCGCCCAGAAGCCGGCCCCGGTTGCGACGGCTCGGACGAGCGGTTTCTCGCCGGGAAAGAGCAGCGTCGCCACGCCCGCGCCGATTCCGAGGCAAAGGGCCAGCCCGATCCAGTTCGCGCCGAGACACACCGCGACGAATAGAGCCATCAGGCCGCTGACGCGTGCAATGTCGACCCTGCCGTGCGTTCCGCCGAGATCGACGCCCCTCAGGACCTGAACGAGATAGACAGCCGACACGGCCGTACCGAAGACAGCAACCTGAATGGGCAGCGAACCCGGCCCGACATCGCCTCGTGAATGTCCAGCCGGCAGTCCGAGGCTCAACAGCAGGAAGCCCACGTTCCAGCCGATGCATACAAGGGCCGCGACGAGGTTTTGCCAATAATGCCCGTGCGGTGCCTCCCCGCCGTGCCCGGCGGAGAGGACATGTATCGACGTACCCGATGCGTGATCGCTCATTCGACGTATCCGTTGGCCTTGAGGAATTCGAGCTGGTTGGCGAGGTCGCTCTGCGCCCGTTTGGTGAACTCCTCTTCCTTCCAGTCGGGGCTATCCTGGAACTGCTCGGTCTGGAACTTCTTCCAGTCCTCGGATGCGGTCACTTTGTCCACTGCAGCCTGGATGGCGCCGACGGCGTCGTCGGGTGTTCCCGCTTTTACAGCGACACCGCGCCAGATCGCCCCCTCGATGTCGTAGCCCTGCTCCTTGAACGTCGGTACGTCGGGCAGGAACGCGCTACGCTCGTCGGTCGAAACGCCAAGCAGCTTGATCTCGCCGCTTTTGACCTGCGCAAGGCCGGTCGATGGCGTCATCATGGCAGCATCGAGGTGCTTGCCGAGGAGGCCGAGCGTCACCTTGCCTGACGCGTCATGCGGGATCCAGCCGCTCTCGAAACCGCCCTTCTTCATGAGCTGGTACAGCATGTATTGATGAAAGCCGCCGGGCGCATGGCCGCCGACCTTCAGCCCGTTCGGAATGCCCTTCATGTATTTGGTGAAATCGTCGACGGACTTGAATTGGCTGTCGGAAAGCACCGCAAGCGAAGACGGCTCCGACTGCATGGCCCGAAGCAGGCGGAAATCCTCGAGTTCGAAGGGAATGAGCCCCTGGGCGATGCCGAAGGTCAGCGTTCCGGTTAGGACGAGGATGTTGTAGCCGTCGGCCGGCTGCGTCATGATCTGCGAGACGCCGACGGCGCCGCTGCCGCCCGGCCTGTTGTCCACCTTCACCGTCCACCCTGCCTCCTTTTCCAGGAGCTCGGCGAGCTTGCGGCCGTAAGTGTCGAGCGCTCCTCCGGCACCCGCCCAAACCACCAGCGTCACCGGCTTTTCCGGAAATTCCGCGGCGATGGAGTTCGCCGGTACGGCAAGTCCCAACAGGGCGAGGGCCAGTCCCACAGCCGCGCCTGCCATGCGCGCGCCGAACGTTCTTTTTGTAATGCTCATTTCTTCTCCTCCAGTTGGATGCTTTTCAACGGACGGTGCAGTCCGCTGTTTCTTCGGACCGCGCACTGGCGCGGCGCGCCTGGATCCGTCTCCAAAGCGGCGTCAGTAGGCTGACGAGGCTCAGGATGAGGAAGATCAGGCTGATCGGATCGGTGACGAAGATCGTGTAGTCGCCTTGCGAGGACACGAGCGCGGTACGATAGTTCGACTCCACCAGGTAGCCGAGTACCATAGCCAGAATGACGGGGGCGACTGGGAAGCGGAGCTTCTTCATGAGATAGCCGACGACGCCGAAGCCGAGCATCAGATAAACGTCGAACATCAGGTTGCGGATGGCGAAGGCGCCGAGAACGGCAAAGGCCATGATGCCGACGGCGATCACCGCATCGGGCAGCCGCATCACCCGGGCCATGAGCGGCAGGAAAAGTGAGCCGGCGGCATACTGCACCAGCGACGCGATGATCGTGCCGAAAAGAATCGCATAGACCAGCGATGGCGCCTCGTTGAAGAGCTGCGGACCGGGATGCAGACCGTGCATGATAAGTGCGCCGACCATGATCGCAGTCGTCGGGGAACCGGGGACACCGAGTGCAAGGAGCGGCACGAGTGCGCCGCCGACCGTGGCATTGTTGGCGGCTTCAGGTGCCGCGATGCCGTTCGCGGAGCCATTGCCGAACTCTTCGGGATGACGGTCCCGGGCTCGGGCATAATCACGGGCGACCCAACAGGCGATGTTGCCGCCGACGCCTGGAAGAATTCCGAGCAGCGTGCCGATGACCGAACCGGAGAGCATGGAGCGCCAGGTTTCCTTCCACAGCGCCGCCGACATGAAGACGTGGCCGACCTTGTCCTTGATGGACGGCGCCGATACCACGCGGCTCTCGACCATCGCGAGCGCTTCCGATACGGCGAAGAGGCCGATGAGCGCCGCCAGAAAGGGTACGCCTTCATAGAGCTGGAAAAGTCCGAAGGTGAAGCGCGGCGTGCCGGCGATCGGATCTATGCCGACCGTCGCGAGCGCAAGACCGAAGGCGGCACAGGCAAGTCCCTTCACCAGCGAACCGCCGGACAGTGCCGCGACCGAGCTCAGCCCGAATACGCCGACGGCGAAATATCCGGCCGGGCCGAACTTCAACGCCAGCGAGGCGAGCGGCATGGCCAGCAGCAGCAGCGCGAGCCCGCCGAGAACCCCGCCGACGGTGGAGGCCGTCAGTGAGATCGAGATCGCCTCGTTCGCCTTGCCCTGTCGAGCCATGGAATAGCCGTCGATCGCGGTTGCCGCAGCGGCGGCCGTGCCCGGCGTCGACAGGAGGATCGCGCTGATCGAGCCGCCATATTCGGCGGAGGTATAGAGCGAGATCATCAGCAGCATGCTGAGTTCGGGGCCGAGATTGTAGGTGAACGGGATGAGGAGGCTCAATCCGATCGACGGACCAAGCCCGGGCAGGGCGCCGATGACGATCCCGAGCAGGGCCCCGGTGACGAGTACGGCAACTCCGGAAAGGCTGAAGATGACGCCGAGCGACTGTAAGATACCGTCCATCTCAACTGTCCTTCGCCAGGCGCCGTGCGAGCACCGGCACGAAACCGCGATAGCCGTCATTCACGGAGAGCCCCTGATCCTTCATCGCCGCATGGGCGGCAGCGATCGTCTCGCAGGCAGCCCGCGACATGGGGGCATTCAAGCCGAAGGATTCGATCGTTTCGGCCGCTTCGGTCATCTCTGTCACGCGACGGGCGCCGTGCTCGAAGGTTCGGGAAAGGTAATAGTCGGCGACGTTACGCCAGTCGAGACCGGGAAAGGTCTCTTGGACCGAATCGAGAATGCGCTCGGTAACGCCGGCCCGTTCCGCCGAGGACAGAGCTTCGATCAGCAGGGCCTCGACGCCTTTGATCATCACCGAACGGATCATCTTCAGCGACGAAGCTTGGCCCGGGGTCTCACCGACCGCTTCGAGGTTCATGCCGAGCGCGTTTAGGCGCTCCGCCACCTCGACGGCGCGCCTGCCCGCGACGAGGATCGGAACCTTCTCCGCATAGGGTGGCACACGCGCCATGACGGCGCCTTCCACGAAGCTGCCCTTCCCGGTCGCGATGGCGCCGGCTGCGAGTGCCTTGGTGTCGGGCCCGACGGAGTTGAGGTCGATGAAGACTGCCTCGTCGGAAAGATGCGGCGCTGCCGAGGCGGCGACGGCCTTCGTCGCGGCACCCACGACGAGCGACAGCACGACATCCGCGCAAGCAATGCCGGCCACGTCGTCGAGCGGTTCGACTCCGAGTTCCGACGCTCGTGCCCGCAGGGCGCCGGAAGCAGCCGGGTCGTTGAAGCGCAAATCGTAAGCGGCGAGCCGCGCGGCGTTCCGGCCGCCAAGCCCGCCGGCGATGGACTGCGCTGCCTCGCCGAAGCCGATGAATGCAATCGTGGTCATTCGTCCTCCCTGCAGAAATGGCTCCTGCGCCATCTCCCGCTCAATCGATATATTTCAGTCCTTTGGCGGCGAGTGCGCCGCGCATGTCGTAGATGTCCAGTCCCAGTTCGCCGGCGGCCAGCCGCTCACGCGTCTTGCGCTCCTTCTCAAGCCGCGCGCGCGAGGCCGCCACTGCTTGTTCAGCCTGCGCTTTCGGCACGACCATGACCCCGTCGTCGTCGGCGATGACGACATCGCCGGGTGCCACGGTGGCGCCTGCGCAGACGATCGGCACGTTGACCGAACCAAGCGTCGCCTTCACCGTTCCCTGTGCCGAGACGAACCGCGACCAGACGGGAAAGCCGATTTCCTCCAATTCGCTGACGTCCCGTACCCCGGCCTCGATGATCAGTCCGCGCACGCCACGCACCATGAGGGAGGTCGCAAGCAATTCGCCGAAATAGCCGGCGTCGCAAAGTGAGGTCGGTGCGACAACGAGAATGTCGCCTTCGCGGCATTGCTCGACCGCCACATGGATCATCCAGTTGTCGGCAGGCGGTATCGAGACCGTTACCGCCGTACCCGCCACGCGCGCCCCGCGCCAGACGGGCCGCATATAGGACTGCATCAGGCCGGTACGGCCCATCGCCTCGTGCACGGTCGCAACGCCGCACTCCGCCAGGGCGTCGGCAAGGCTTCTATCGGTGCGCTCAATATTCCGGTGAACCACGCTCATGCCAGCGCTCCATGGCCGAGGGTACCGGTGACATGCGGGAAGACGGCCTCGTAGGCCTCTCCATAGGTGATCTTGTAGTCGGAATTGCGCGAGGCCTGGACGCCTCGCTGGAGGGCGACACGGGTATAATATTCCCAGAGATGCTCTTGTCCCTCCATGCACTTGATCGCGGCCAGTTTCTTCTCCCAGACGTCGGTGATGTCGAGCAGGAAGTTTGGCTTCCAGTTGCATTGTTCCGGCTGGTGCGGCTCGAAGAGATAAACCGGCGGGGCGCCGAGTACGGGCGTGCCGGGCTTGTGCCCATGCGCCTGGGCTATGACACGCGCATGCTGGGCGAATTCGGTCGCCATCGGATGATCGAAGTTGTACGGGTCCTGCCGCGAGTGCGTCAGCATGAACTCCGGGCGTATTTCGCGGTAGAGCTCCACCAGCCGATCGAAAGCTTCCGGCGTCACCTGCATGGGATAATCGCCAAGATCGTAGAACAGGATATCGTGAACGCCGAGCGCCTTCGCGGCGTTCTCCGCCTCGCGCCGACGGTCCGCCTTCACGGTCTCCAGGGTCATTCCCGACTTCTTCCAGAGCTTCGCCGACTCGCCGCGCTCGCCGAAGGACAGGCAAACGACGGTGACTGCATAACCCTGTCTTGCGTGGGCCGCGATCGCGCCGCCAGCCCTCCAGACGAAGTCGGCCGAATGGGCGCTGACGACGAGTCCGGTCTTTTGATGCATATCCATGCTCCTTCATTCTTCGGAGTGGACACTGGCACCCAACAGGGTCCGGGTGCTAATACGAAAGCCGAGCAGAGCTATAGTTTTTTTCGAATCTGCCTCTGGAGCAGAGATGATCGCAATGGATATCAACCTCCGGCATCTGCGGGTCTTCATGCAGGTCTGCGAGACGGGCAGCCTCAACCGGGCGGCCGCCGAGCTGCACATTTCACAACCCTCCGTCTCGGTTGCGCTGGCGGGTATCGAGCGCCGCTTCGGCGCGAAACTCCTGTCACGCTATGCTGCCGGCAGTCAGCCGACGGCGGCCGGCGAGGTTCTCTTGATGCGGCTTCGCCGCATGGAGAACCAGATCGCCTCGGCGCTGGCCGAACTCTTCGGCGTGAGTTCGCAGCGAGACCCGACGCTGGTCGCCAAATGTCTCGCCCGGATCGGCTTTCGGCAGATCGAGGCGCTGATCGCCCTTTCCGGCAGCGGTTCGATTACCGAGGCCGCGCGCAGCGGCGGCGGCTCGCCGGCAGCGCTGCACCGGGCCTTGCACGACCTGCAGACCAATATCGGCAGGGCCATCCTTATGCGCAGTCCGGCCGGCGTGGCGCCGAATGCGCTAGGCCGCCGCCTTGCGATCCGCTGGCAGGTCGCTCTCACCGAACTGGAGCAGGCTCTGGATGAAATCCGTGAAAACGAGGGGCGCATGGAGGGGCGGATCAAGATTGCAAGTCTTCCGCTTGCGCGCACCCTGTTGCTTGCGCGCGCCGTCAACCCGCTTATGGCGGCTCACCCGAATGCTCGGGTGGAAGTCATGGATGGCTCTTACGAGGCTCTGTCGCAGCAGTTGCGCACCGGCGCGAGCGACATTCTGATCGGAGCGCTGCGTTCGGGCAGCGACCTCGAGGGACTGCGGGCGGAGCCCCTTTTCGAGGACCCCTATGCGGTCGTCGGACGATCCGGGCACCCGCTTCTCAACAGCGACGGCAAGGGCGCATCGCTTGACCAGCTCGCCGCCCAGCAATGGGTCGCCCAGCGGCCCGGCACACCTATCCGGGCCGCATTCGACGCGCTCTTTGCTGGTTGCCGGGATGCGCCAAGGGCGAGCATCGAGACGAGCTCGCTCGTTCTCACGCGTGCCATCATTCTGGAAAGCGACCGGCTGTCGATGCTCTCTCGCCGCCAGATCGCCATCGAGGAAAGAGAAAACCTTCTTGGCTGCGTTCCGGTCGCCGACGAGGTGCGCAGCCGGCTCCGGACGCGAACCATCGGTATCACCGTTCGGGAGAACTGGTTGCCGAGCAGGCTTCAGAAAACTTTTCTGGAATGCCTGCGCGTCGCGGCAGCGGGTCTCGGCCAGGCGTGAGTTCCGGTGTCCAACACGGACGTGCCTTACGCCCGCAGGCGGCTCAGGAACTGGGCGAAGACCATCGAGCCTTCCGGCCAGGGGCCGTGGCCGGACTCCGTGTTGATGTGGCCGGCGTCGCCGGCATCGACGAGCAGCGATCCCCAGGCGTTGGCGATGTCGCCGGCGTGCTCGTAGGAGCCGAAGGAATCGTTGCGGCTGGCCACCATGACCGACGGGAAGGGCAGGGGATCGCGCGGATAGGGGCCGAAGGTCATCAGGTGTTTCGGCCGGATCTTCGGATTGGCGACGTCCGGCGGAGCAACCAGGAATGCGCCGGCAATCTGCCGCGTGCAGTGAGGCAGTGCGTGGATCGCCGTGGCAACGCCGAGCGAATGCGCGACGATGACGACAGGCTTCTCAGCGGCGTTGACCTCCTCGATCATGCGCGCCACCCAATCCTCCCGCACCGGCTTCGACCATTCTGCCTGCTCGACGCGGCGCGCGGTCGACAGTTTGCGCTCCCATCGGGTCTGCCAATGGTTCGGGCCCGAGTTGGTGTAGCCGGGAACGATGAGGATGTGCGTTTCGGAAACCTTCATGATCGTCGCGATTTGAAGTCGAAAAAGGCCGAAGTCAAGGCGGAGGCGACAGAGGCCGCATTTTCTGTATAATCGCACTCACAGCCGCGGTTCGACAGCGGCCCATCTTTTACCGCTGTCGCGGGTCCGTGGCTGCTCTGGTTCGTTGAGGAGTGTGAGCCATGACAACCTTCCATGTTCTGTCGGGGGCAGATCCGACCGTCACGCATCCCGGCATACGAAAGATTGGCATTGCGGATGTGTTCGACGCGTTGCGTCTCGGGCTGGATGACTTCCGGGAAAAGCCGTCGCATTATGTTTTTCTGTGCCTCATATATCCAATCGCCGGCGTCGTGCTGATGACGTGGAGTGCGGGAGCGAACATGCTGCCGCTGCTCTATCCGCTCGCTTCCGGCTTTGCCCTCATCGGGCCTGTTGCTGCCATCGCCCTCTACGAGGTCAGCAGGCGTCGCGAACTCGGCATGGACGCGCGATGGCCGCATGCAATGCGGCTGCATCGCCATCCGGCAATCCCGTCGATCCTCGCGGTTGCCGCTGTCCTCTTCGTGATCTTCGTCGTCTGGCTGCTCGTCGCCCAGGGTCTTTATATAACCATGTTCGGTCCGACGCCTCCGGCTTCTATCTCGGAGTTCTGGACCAGTGTGACGACCACCGAGCAGGGGTGGAACCTGATCCTCGTCGGCAATCTCGTCGGATTCGTCTTTGCCGTCGTCGTGCTGTCGATCAGCGTCGTGACCTTCCCGCTGCTGCTCGATCGCGACGTCGGTGCGCTGACGGCGATGGAAACTTCCGTCAGAGCGACGCTCGCCAACCCGGTGCCGGTGGCCCTGTGGGGTTTGATCATCGCAGCCGGACTGGTGATCGGCTCCATCCCGATCTTCGTCGGTCTTGCCGTCATCATGCCGATCTTCGGCCACGCGACGTGGCATCTCTACCGCAAGCTGGTGGAACCTGTCGGGGCGGCGCGATAGCGTCTCTCGAGCGGGGCGTTGGACGGCAGCAGCCCTCAACGCCCCGTGCCTCGATCCGGTCCTTCACTCAAGGTCAGCGAAAGAACTTGTAATAGGACGAGATCTGGGCCGCCGTGTTCGAGGACAGGTTCAGCTTGATGCCGATCCTGTCGCCGCGAGCCCAGCGCACCATGCCGGAGAGAAAGCCGAGCTCCTCGCTCCGGATCGTCACCTCTTGGCCTGTCCGTGCGCCGATATCGAAGAGCAGCCTGAAGCAGATGCCTTCGTCGGAAAGATCCACCACAATCCCGTTGGTCGAACCCGTCTTGCAGGTGACGGTTCCGGTTATCTTGGTCTCTTCGCGCGAAGAGGCACGCTGAACACTGTCCTTGTAAACCATGGTTTCCTCGAAACCTGATTGAGACAGCTGCAATCTTCACATGGAGCACCTAAAGGAACGCTAAAGACTTCGCCCGCATTTGAGCGAAGGACGTCAAATGCGGGCCATGGAAGGACGCGCGCCAACCAGGGATCGGCGGTTTCTGTTCTACAGCGCCGCGCGTCTTATCAGACGCGCAAAGGTCGCTGTAGCACTTTGATCTGCTGCATGTTTTTGTCCTTTAATCGTATACGATTAAAGGAAACATGCAGTAGCTAGACGGAACCGAAAACCCGCCGGAAGATCGTGTCGACATGCTTGGTATGGTAGCCGAGGTCGAATTTCTCCCGAATGTCCTCTTCGGAAAGAGCCGCACGGACTTCCGTGTCGGCGAGCAGTTCTTCGAGGAAGTCCTTGCCCTGTTCCCAGACCTTCATGGCGTTGCGTTGTACGAGGCGGTAGGCGTCCTCGCGCGACACTCCGGCCTGGGTGAGGGCGAGAAGGACACGCTGCGAATGAACAAGCCCGCGGAACTTGTTCATATTCTTCAGCATGTTGTCCGGGTAGACGAGAAGCTTGTCGATGACGCCGGTCAGGCGGGCGAGCGCGAAATCGAGCGTAACCGTCGCATCCGGACCGATCATCCGCTCGACCGACGAGTGCGAGATATCGCGTTCGTGCCACAGCGCGACGTTTTCCATGGCCGGAACGACGAAGGCGCGGACCATTCGGGAGAGGCCGGTCAGGTTTTCCGTCAGGACCGGATTGCGCTTGTGCGGCATGGCGGAAGAGCCCTTCTGGCCCGGAGAGAAATATTCCTCCGCTTCCAGAACCTCGGTGCGCTGCAAATGCCGGATCTCGGTCGCAAGGCGCTCGATCGAGGAGGCGACGACGCCGAGTGTGGCGAAATACATCGCGTGGCGATCGCGCGGGATCACCTGGGTCGAGACGGGTTCAGGCTTGAGGCCGAGCGCCTTTGCCACGTGTTCCTCGACGCGCGGATCGATATTGGCGAAGGTGCCGACCGCTCCGGAAATGGCACAGGTCGCAATCTCCTCGCGGGCAGCGAGAAGGCGTTGCTTGCAGCGGTCGAACTCCGCATAGGCGAGCGCGAGCTTGACGCCGAAGGTCGTCGGCTCGGCGTGGATGCCGTGCGAACGACCGATGGTCACCGTGTCCTTGTGCTCGAAGGCACGCCGCTTCAGCGCTTCGAGCAGCTTATCGAGATCGGCAAGCAGGAGATCGGTGGCGCGGACGAGCTGAATGTTGAAGCAGGTGTCCAGCACGTCGGAAGAGGTCATGCCCTGATGGATGAAGCGGCTGTCGGGGCCGACGAATTCCGCAAGATGGGTGAGGAAGGCGATGACATCGTGCTTGGTGACGGCTTCGATCTCATCGATGCGGGCGACGTCGAAGGTTGCCGCGCCGCCCTTTTCCCATATGGTCTTTGCAGCTTCCTTGGGGATCACGCCGATTTCGGCCAAGGCGTCGCAGGCATGCGCCTCGATCTCGAACCAGATGCGGAACTTGGTTTCCGGCGACCAGATGGCCACCATTTCCGGCCGGGAGTAACGGGAGATCATGGGCTTCAAGCTTTCGTCGAGAGTGGAGGATGGCTGTGCCTCTATCAAAGATGGCGGTGAAGCTCAACGCCGTTGCCGCGCGTCCGATCGCGCGAGCAGCAGACTCGTTGCTACGAGCGCGACTGCACCGAGGGGTAGGTAAAGGCGAACGCCGAGGACCAGAAACTGGTAGAAGGCGGCAAGCGACGTGAACGCGAACTGGAACAGCCAGGTGCGTGTTCCGGTCATCGCATGCCACTGCGCATAGAAAGTGCGGTAGTCGAGCGCGAACAGGAATGCCGTCGTTCCGATCGTGCCTGCGGCGAGGCACAGGAAAAAGGCCGAAAAGCGTGTCTCGGCCGGTCGGTTCTGCGACAAGCAGCGGGCGGCAAACAGCGAAAGCGGCCATGCGACGATGCCGCCCCATGCGTAAAGCCCGAGAATGCTTTTCAGGTGGAACGTGGCGTCATTTTCGCGGAACCAAAGTGCAAGCCACGCCGAGAGAGCCATCGCGAAGCCCCAGCAGAGCGCGCCGAGGATCGCTTCCCGCAGGCTCGGAACCGAATGCGCGAGACGGTAGCGCTTCGGCCGGTCCGGGTCTGCGATGAGCACCTTTGCCCGGACCGCGGCCTTCCCCTCCATCAACCGGGAATCCGCACCGGTACCGCGATCCAGCGGCCGTCGGTGGTGCCCTCGAAGCCGAGCGACTCGACCAGGATCATCACTGCATGGACCTCGGAGCCGTCGGCCTTGACATGGGTCACGACGCCGCCGATGCGGTAGCCTGTCGGGCAACGGCGGCTCAAGGGAATGCGCTGATCGTCTTCGAGTATGTCCGATGCGGGCTTCCCGGCCTTTTCGGTCATCGTCAGACGGAAGCCTTTGACCTCTTTCAGAAAGCCCTCGCAGATCCCTTCCGGTTCGAAGACCTTCTCTTCGAGCTTCAGCGCATAGGTCTTGCGGAAGGATGCATCGGCGGGAAATGAGGAATAGGTCAGTGTGCGCGGCTCTGCATCGAGCTCGGTCACGGGATTATATGCAGCGAGCACTCCCGGCGTGTCGTGGAGACGATAGGCATCGATGAGCGGCGCAGAGCGCCTGTGGGCTTCACCGCGCGCCCTGTGCAGATCGGCTCCGTCCTCCTCCGCAACGGCGCGCACGGGAGCGCCGGGCAGGAAGGCGTCGGTATTCGTGTCGAGAACGTAGATCGTCGAATAGGGAAAGCCGGAGCCGTCCTGGATACCGTATTCCTCGAAGGCGAAGACATCGCCGTCCGACGAAAAGCCGATCGGTTGGAAGGCGGCGTAGTCGCCGGCCGCAGCACCCGATGCGGCAAGCATCGCCAGAATGATGCCCGCAGTCGCTGCGCGCGCCGTCATCCGCGTGCCTTTTGCGCCTGCGTGCGGAGCACTTCGATGGCGCTGCGATACGCATCGACGGAACCGCCCTTGAAGATGGCGGATCCGGCGACCAGCACATTGGCGCCCGCTTTCGCCGCGACGCCGGCCGTATCGGGCGCGATACCGCCATCCACCTCGATCTCGATCGGGCGGCTGCCGATCATTGCCTTGATCCGCCGGATCTTCTCCTCCGTCGCGCCGACGAACTTCTGGCCGCCGAAGCCGGGATTGACCGTCATCACGAGAATGAGATCGACGGTGTCGAGGACATATTCGATTGCGCTTTCCGGCGTCGCCGGATTGATCGAGACGCCGGCCTTTTTTCCGAGCGACTTCACCGTCTGCAGCGACCGGTGCAGATGCGGGCCTGCTTCGGCATGGACGGTTATGATGTCGCATCCGGCCTTAGCAAAGGCTTCGAGGAAGGGATCGGCCGGCGCGATCATCAGGTGGCAGTCGAAGGTCGCCCGGGTGTGCGGGCGCAGCGACTTGATCACGTCGGGTCCGAAGGTGATGTTCGGTACGAAATGTCCGTCCATGACATCGAGATGGATCCAGTCGGCGCCGGCCTCGGCGACGTCGCGAACCTCCTGGCCGAGTTTGGAGAAGTCGGCCGCCAGGATCGACGGGGCAATGCGAATGGGGTGGGTCATCATCGTGCTCCGGCTCTTTCCCGCGCCATAGCATTCTCGGGCCTCCCGAACAACCGGCGCGAAGATCAGGAGCGTGAGGACCAGGCAGGCATCAGATCGTCTCCGGCATCTCGTGCGTCGTATACGCCGCGCGCGATCGCACGGGCCATGGTGGCGGCTGCCGCGGCGCTGAGATCGATGAAATCCTGAAGCAGTGGCGCCTTTCCGCTCGTGCCCGTCGAAAGCGCAAAGACCAGATCGCCGTCAAGCGGCGTATGAGAGGGCCACAGGGCACGCGAAAAGCCGTCATGGGCCGCTATCGCCAGACGCTTAGCCTCCGCCTTGGTGAGCAGCGCATCGGTGGCGATGACCGCGATGGTCGTGTTCGTCGCCGACGCTTGCCGCTCCCGAAACTTGAAGCGAGGGGCAGCGGCGTCCTGCGGCCAGGGCGTGGGCTGGCCCAGCCCGCCGAACTCATCGTCCATCTCGAAGGGTGCTGCCCAGAAATGACGTGTGTCGCCGACGGTCGCCGAGCCGACGGCATTCACTGCCACGAGCGCGCCGACGGTGATCCCGTTGGACAGCACCGTCGACGCGGAGCCGAGACCGCCCTTGAAGGTCGCAGTAAGCGCGCCCGTGCCTGCGCCGGCGCTGCCGGTCCCGAAATCCGCCGATACCGCACGCGCCGCTTGGTAGCCGAGATCGCGATACGGAGCGTAGCGTCCCCAATCCTTGTCGCCGCCATTTGCCAGATCGAAGAGGATCGCCGCGGGCACGATCGGCACACGGTGCGGGCCGACGGCAAAACCGCGCCCCATCTCGCGCAGCGCGGCCTGGACGCCCGACGCGGCATCGAGGCCGAAGGCCGAGCCACCGGAGAGCACGATCGCGTCGACCGCCCGGACCGTGTTGTGGGGAGCGAGCAGGTCGGTCTCACGCGTGCCGGGAGCGCCGCCCAGAACCTGGACGGCGGCCGTCGCCGGCGGATCGCAGAGCACGGCCGTAACCCCGGATTTCAGCCTGATATCCTCGGCATTGCCGACCAGCAATCCGGGCACGTCCGTGATGAGATTTCTGGCCCCTTTCCGCATCATTCCGTACTGCCCGTAGCGGCTGCATCGACGAAACGCCCGTCCTGCCATCGCATCAGCCTGTAAGGGGTTTCGGCCAGCTCGTGCGCACTATTGAATCCGATCGGGCCGAGCACTGTCGGATAGGTTCCTTTCGTCAGGGCGTCGGCAAGCGAGCTGCCGTCTTTTGCCGCCTGGTCCTTTGCCTGCTCGAGGAGCGACACTGCGGCAAAGGCGGGGAGAACATATCCCTCGGGCTCGATCTTGGCGGCGCGCATGGCCTTTGCCACCGCCGCAGCCTCCGACGATCGTGCGGGATCGGGGATCGTCATGGCAAGGACGCCGTTCTCAAGCGGGACGTCGAGATCGGCAGCGTTCAGCGTGTCGCCGCCAAAAAGGGTTATCGGCACGTTTTCCGCTTTCGCGTCACGCGCGATGACCGCCGTATCGTTGCGGTCGCCTCCGGTGAAGACATGCGTTGCGCCGCTCTTCGCCAGCCGCCGCACGAGGCTCACCTGCTGCTCCTGCGAGGGGCGGTAGGTGTCGGTGAAAACCGGTGTTATGCCGATCTCGGCCAACCCGTTGCGCACGCTCTCGACAAGCTCGCGGCTGTGGATCGTCCCGTCGTCGATCAGAGCGAGCGGCCGGCCTTTCCAGTTCGCGACGATGGCATCGGTGATCGCCGCCGCTTCGGCCTTGCCGCTTGGGGCCAGGCGATAGAACGGCCACTCTTTCTTGAGTGCGTCCTCCATGAGGATGTCGGAACGGACGCTGACGGTGATCGCCGGAATGCCGGCTTCGGCGAGCGCCGGCAGTGCGGCTTCAAGGCTCTCGGTGCACAGAAAACCGATTGCCGCTTCCGCGCCGCTTGCAAGCAGGGCTTTCGTCAGCGCCTCGCCGCCGGCAGGATCGCAGTTTTCGTTGATCGGGATCACCTGGCTTCCGCGGTCACCGGCCTGGAATGCTGCCCCGGCAGAAATCTGCCTTCCGAGAGAGGCGAAAGACCCTTCCTCTGGAGCCACGACCGCGACCTTCACGCCGGCAGCGAAAGCAGGACCGGTCAGCGCAAGCGCAGCGACGAAGAGGCTGGTGACGAGTGATTTAGGCATGTTTTTTCCCGCTATCGACCGCCATGTTTTAAGGATGTGGCCGCGCCCGTCAAAGGAAAAGATCGAGGCATAACGAGGCTTTGTCGCCGCATCGATTGCAAGCGCCGCTGATCCGCAAGATTCTCGCGCCGCCGGGTTTCATATTTTCCGCGAGAGTCTATGTATGTGCGAGATATCGTTCCGGAGCGAGATGTGTTGGAGAAGACCCGGCTGGACCCGATAACCTACCGTGATGCGATGAGCCGCATGTCGTCGCATGTGCAGCTGATCACGGCGGCCGATGGCAAGGAGCGGCGCGGCGTGACGATCACCGCGTCCTGCTCGGTATCCGACGATCCGCCGACCGTGCTCGCTTGCCTCAACGCAGCCAACCGGCGCAACGACATCTTTTCCCGTGGCGGCAGCTTCGCGCTCAACCTGCTTGGCGCCCAGCATCACGCCCTGGCTCACGCCTTTTCGGGCCGCGACCAGCTCGACATGGAACGGCGTTTTGCCCTGGGCCGGTGGACGCAGCGCACGACCGGTGCGCCCATCCTCGTCGAGGCGATCGCTGCCTTCGATTGCCGCCTGATCGAAGTCAAGGAAGTGGCCACGCATCTCATCCTTATCGGCGAAGTCGTGGACGTACAGCTCGGCCCGAAGCAGCCACCGCTCATTTATGTGGACCGCGGATATCACACGCTATAGGTTTTCGTCCACGCGGGAGGAAGCATGGCGAGACAGGTGACAGGAAAGCTGCCCCAGTCCATCGACGAGACGAGGGCGATGCTGGAGGCGCAGGATTATCTCGCCGGAACCGCGCTTGCGACCGTTCTCTTCCTGGCCCTCAGGATGAAGCGCCCGCTATTCCTCGAAGGCGAGGCCGGGGTCGGCAAGACCGAGATCGCCAAGGTACTGGCGCGCGCCCTCGACCGCCCCCTTATCCGGCTTCAGTGCTACGAGGGTCTTGATGTCGCCTCGGCCGTCTACGAATGGAACTATCCGGCTCAAATGCTGGAAATCCGCCTGTCGGAAGCGGCGGGCACCGTCGACCGCCAGAGAGTGGAAAGCGACATCTTCTCCGAGCGGTTCCTCATAAGACGGCCGGTGCTGCAGGCGATATCGACGACTGCCGGGAGGGCGCCGGTGTTCCTGATCGACGAGCTCGACCGCACCGACGAAGCCTTCGAAGCCTTTCTCCTGGAGGTGCTTTCCGATTTCCAGGTCACAATCCCCGAACTCGGGACGATCAAGGCCGACGAGCCGCCGATCGTCATCATCACCACCAACCGGACCCGCGAAATCCACGATGCCTTGAAGAGGCGCTGTCTCTATCACTGGGTCGACTACCCCAAGGCGGCGCAGGAACTGGAGATCATCCGCCGCAAGGTTCCGGGCTGCAACGCGGCGCTTTCACGCGAGATCGTTGCCTATGTTCAGAGGTTGAGGGCGCTCGACCTCTTCAAGAATCCCGGCGTCGCGGAAACGATCGACTGGGCCACGGCGCTCACCGAGCTCGACGCGCTGGCGCTCGATCCCGAAACGGTGGCCGACACGCTCGGTACGCTTCTCAAATATCAGGACGACATTGCCCGGATCGAAGGTGCCGAAGGCCGCCGCCTGCTTGCCGAGGTAAAGGCCGAATTGCTGGCGCAGGACTGAGCAGGATGACCGGCGGAGCCCATTCGGATGAAGGAAGGCTTGCCGACAACATCGTCTTCTTCGCCCGTGCCCTGAGGCGGGCGGGACTGCGGATCGGTCCCGCCGCCATCGCCGATGCCATCGGTGCCGTAAAGCTGATCGGCATCGGCTCCCGTGGCGAATTCTACGCAGCGCTCCAATGCATCTTCGTCAAGCGTCATGAAGACCAGGCCGTATTCGACGAGGCGTTCCGGCTCTTCTGGCGTTCGCCGGATCTGGTGAACAAGATGATCGCGCTCATGTCGCCCATTGCCATGCCCCGCTCCGGGGAGGATCGGCGTCGGCGCGCCGGCGAAGAACGCGTTCGTGATGCGCTTCTTGCCGGCCGGGACGGCGCGCAGCAGCCGAGCGAAGCGCCGGAGGTGGAGGTCGATGCACGCTACACCGTCTCGGGCCGGGAACTCTTCCGCAAGGCGGATTTCGGCCAGATGACGACCGCGGAGATCGCCGAGGCAAGAAAGGCATTGTCCGCAATCCTGCTGCCGCTCGACCGGGTACGAACGCGCCGCTATCGACGGTCCCATCGCCCGGTGCGGATCGATCCGCGCTCCACCATGCGCGATGCCATGCGGTTTGGCGGGGACTTCATCCTGCCGCGCTTTCGCGAGCCGCGGCTCGTCCATCCGCCATTGGTCGTGCTTGCGGACATTTCCGGATCGATGAGCAAGTATACCCGGATATTCCTGCATTTTCTGCACGCGCTGACCGAACAGCGCCATCGCGTCCATACTTTCCTTTTCGGGACGCGGTTGACGAATGTCACGAGGCAGATGCGCAACCGTGACCCCGACGAGGCGCTGGACGACTGCATCGCGGCGGTCAAGGACTGGTCGGGCGGCACGCGTATCGGAGAGACGCTGCACGATTTCAACCGCCGCTGGTCGCGGCGGGTGCTCGGGCAGGGGGCCGTCGTCCTCTTGATGACCGATGGGCTCGAGCGCGACGATACGGCCGAACTGGAGACCGAGATCGATCGTCTGCATCGTTCCTGCCGGCGTCTCGTCTGGCTCAACCCGTTGCTGCGTTTCGACGGTTTCGAGGCGCGCGCCCGAGGAGTGAGGGCCATGCTTCCGCATGTCGACGAGTTCCGCCCGATCCACAATCTCGAATCCGTCGCCGATCTGGTGAAATCGCTGTCCGGCCGCGGAGCTCGCGATGCCGATCCGCGGCGTTTCCTGAACCATGGACGGCTTGCCGTTGACCGTGCGCCGGCGAATGCGTCACAGTGATGTGACTTGATCCGAAGCAGGATCATTGCCTGAGTGCAGTTTTCGGAGTTGCAGCATGCAGAACGAGCCGAACGTCCTCGATCCTTTGGCTGTCGCCCAGACCTGGCATGGGCAAGGGCGTTCCGTGGCCCTTGCGACCGTGATCGAAACCTGGGGCTCGGCGCCACGCCCCGTCGGCAGCCACCTGGTGATCGACGGGGAAGGTAACTTCCAGGGTTCCGTTTCCGGCGGCTGCGTCGAGGGCGCGGTCATCGCGGAGGCTGCCGACGTGATTGCGTCCGGTACCCCGCGGGTTCTCGAATTCGGCGTCGCCGACGAGACTGCGTGGCGCGTCGGGCTTTCCTGCGGTGGCCGGATCCGCGTCTATGTCGAACGAATTGACGGCTGAACGATGGAACTGAGCACACTGCAGATACTCAATGACGCCCGCGCGTCACGCCGCGCCGCCGTCGTCGTCAGCGATCTTTCGGACGGCAGCAGTCAGGCTTTTGTCGAAGGCGATCGCATTCCCCCTGAATGGGCCGCACCCGTCTCCGAAGTGCTGCACTCGGGCCGGCCCCGCCTTCTGAACGTCGAGGAGAGGGCGCTTTTCTTCAACGTTCATCTGCCGCCCCCTCGTATCGTCGCGATCGGAGCGGTTCACATTTCGCAGGCATTGGCGCGTCTGGCGCCGGTCGCAGGTTTCGACATGGCGGTCATCGACCCGCGCACCGCCTTTGCAACGGCCGAGCGTTTCCATGGCGTCGAGCTTATTGCCGACTGGCCGGAAGACGTTCTGCCCGCTCGACCGCTCGATCGCTATACGGCACTCGCCGCCCTCACGCACGATCCGAAGATCGATGACTATCCGATCAGCGCGGCACTGGAGGCGGGATGCTTCTATGTCGGCGCGCTTGGCAGCCGCAAGACCCATGCGGCTCGGACCGAACGCCTGCAGACGCAAGGAGTGCCGGGGGAAGCGATCACACGTATCAAGGCCCCGATCGGCCTCGATATAGGTGCCGCGAGCCCGGCGGAGATTGCGGTTGCCGTGTTGGCAGAGATCATCGGGGCGCTGCGGCGTCGCGACGTGAACCTGCCGGCGGAGGGGGCCACGTGAGGTTCGGGCCCGTACGCCTTGCCGATGCCGAAGGCGCTCTCCTGGGCCATTCGGTAAAGATCGGCACGATGAAGCTGTCAAAAGGGCATCGCCTGAGCGCCGACGATGTCGCGGCGCTTGCCGAAGCGGATGTCACGGAGGTCATTGTCGCGAGGCTCGAGTCGGACGACCTGCCGGAGGACGAAGCCGCGGCGCGCATAGCTGCGGCGATCGCTCCGGATCACCTGCGGTTCTCGCGGGCCACGACCGGCCGGGTCAACGTCTATGCTACCGCTGCCGGCCTTTTCGTTGCCAATCGCGCCGTCGTCGATCGGCTGAACCGTATAGATCCGGCGATCACGCTCGCCTGCCTTGCCGATCATGTTGCCGTCGACGCCGGCGACATGGTGGCGACGATCAAGATCATCCCTCTTGCCGTGCCGCAAGCGCTCGTGGAGCGAGCGCAGGCACTGCTTCGGGCGGATCGGGCCTTCGAGGTCAAGCCGTTCACGCCGCGGCGCGCGGCCCTGGTGGCGACTGAGCTGCCTTCGTTGAAGAGCCAGGTTATGGACAAGACGCGCGCCGTCCTCACCGCAAGGCTCCTGCAATCGGGCAGCCGCCTCGATAGCGAGCAACGCGTGGCTCATACCACCGAAGCGGTCGCCGCCGCGATCTCGGACGCTGCCGATTCGCACGACCTGATCATCGTCTTCGGCGCTTCGGCCGTGGCCGATCCGGACGATGTGATCCCTGCCGCCATCCGGCGCGCGGGCGGCGTCGTAGAACACGTCGGAATGCCGGTCGATCCGGGCAACCTGCTCGTCCTCGGACGATTAGGGGAAATCCCGGTCCTCGGTGCTCCCGGATGTGCACGAAGCCCGAGGGAAAACGGTTTCGACTGGATTCTCGACCGGTTGATCGCAGGAGAGTGGCCGAGCAAAGCCGACATTACCGGGCTCGGCGTCGGCGGGTTGCTCAAAGAAATCCCGACGCGTCCGCAGCCGCGGGAAGGGAGCGCCGGCAAGCGGCCGGGTCCCGTCGGGATCGTGGTGCTCGCAGCCGGCCAGGCGAGCCGGATGGGGCCGGATGGCCGTCACAAGCTGCTCGCGGAGTTCGGAGGCATGCCGCTCGTGCGCCGGTCGGTGGAGACCGCCATCGCGGCGGCTCCGGGCAGAGTGATCGTGGTAACCGGCCACCGGGAAGCGGAGATCCGGGCGGCACTCGCGGGGCTGCAGACCACATTCGTCTCGAACCCCGACTACCGGAGCGGCATGGCCTCTTCGCTGATTGCCGGTCTCTCCGCCCTGGATGCCGGCGCCGGCGGGATGCTCGTCATGCTTGCCGACATGCCGGGCGTTACTTCGGCACACCTGGCAAAGTTGATCGCTGCCTTCGAAACCGAATCCGGCCGTGCTGTGGTGCGTGCCGTCGCCGGCGGTCAGCGCGGCAATCCGGTCATTCTGCCGAAGGAGACTTTCCATGCCGTCCGGCAGCTCGTCGGTGACGTCGGGGCGAGGCACATCGTCGAGCGCTGCGGCTTGCCGGTGATCGACGTCGAACTCGGTGCTGCGGCGCGTCTTGATCTCGACACGCCGGAGGCGATAGTGGCTGCCGGCGGGCTATTGAGGGATTGAGCGATGGACAATGCGGCAATCGAGGAGATTTTCGAAACACTCGGCCCGATCAAGATTCGCCGCATGTTCGGCGGCAAGGGCATCTATTTCGACGGCATCATTCTTGCGTTGGAAGTGAACGGAGAAATTCTTCTGAAGGGGGATGCCGAATCGGCGCCGGCGCTCGAGGAAGCAGGCGCCCGGCAGTGGGCCTATGAAGGCAAGGGCAAGCCGGTGAAAATGCCCTATTGGAGCATCCCTGAGCCGGCCTGGGACGATCCGGATGAAATGGCGCGCTGGGTTGGACTTGCCTACGAGGCCGCGCTCAGGTCGAAAAAGTAGAGATTATCGTCCCGGGTTTCAGGCGAGCGCCCGCACCGCATCTGCCGCAAAGCGGGATAGAGGCTGCGGCAGGGCGGTCAGGTCGAACCAGCGGATGTCGGAGAGCTTGTCCGGCTCGGTGAGACGCGGCTCGCCGGAAAAATTCTCCGTCACATAAATCAGCGAGATCCAATGTTGCCGATCGGCTTCGATCATCTGCTCGCTGACGCATAAAAAGCGGGTCGAATGGATGGAAAGGCCGCTTTCCTCCTCCGCCTCGCGTCGGGCCGCATCCTGCGCGAGTTCCATATGATCGACTTTGCCGCCGACGATGCTCCAGTGGCCGGCTTCCGGCGCCTTCAGGCGTCGGCAAAGGAGGATCTTTCCATCCCGCAGGATTGCCAGACCGCAGCCGAGACCGGGGAAATCGATACCGGGCAGTGCCATGAGCGAAGAATCAGGCCTTGCCGACGATCAGCATGAACGCCGGAATGTCGTCGCCGAAACCAACCGGCGTCGGGCCGTCGTCATGATCGCGGCGGTTGCGCTGGCGACGGTCGCGATTGTCGTCATTGGCTGCATTCTGCGCGCGGCCGGGACGGTCGCTGCGGCCGTTATGACGATCCTTGCTGTCGGCATTGCGTTCGATCTTCACCGCGTCGACCCTTTCCGGGACTGTTTCGAGTTCTTCTGTATTATTGCCTGAGGCCGTGACAGGTTTGCGATCGGCGTGAACCTTGCCGGGACGCTCCCTCTTCCGGTCCTTGCGCCCGTCGCTGCCGCGGTCGCGACGGCTGTCGTGGCTCTCCATCGGCTCGGGCAGTTCCGAAAGGTCGCCGCTGAACCATTCGACCTTCTGGCCGATCAGCTTCTCGATGGCATCGGAAAACTTCGTCTCGCGCTTTGTGACGATCGTGAAGGCGGCGCCGGAACGCCCAGCACGGCCGGTTCGGCCGATGCGGTGGACATAGTCTTCAGCGTGGATCGGCACGTCGAAATTGAAGACATGGCTGACGTCGGGAATGTCGAGTCCTCGCGCCGCGACGTCGGAGGCGACCAGCAGCTTGATGTTGCCGTCCTTGAAGTTGGCAAGCATGGCCATGCGTGAACGCTGATCCATGTCGCCGTGCAGCGCGCCGACCGAAAAGCCATGGCGATCGAGCGAACGGAAGAGCTCGGCGACATCCTTCTTGCGATTGCAGAAGATGATCGCGTTCTTCAGGTCCTCCTGGGACCGAATGAGTTCACGAAGCACGGCGCGCTTCTCGTAATCCTTGCCGTGTGCGGCGACAAAACGCTGCGTAACGGTTATAGCCGTCGAGGACCGGCGTGCCACCTCGAGCCGCTCCGGATTCTGCAGGAAGCGATCCGCAAGCTTCTGGATTTCGGGCGGCATCGTCGCGGAGAAGAACAAGGTCTGCCGCGTGAAGGGAATGAGCTTCGCGATGCGCTCGATGTCGGGAATGAAGCCCATGTCGAGCATGCGGTCGGCCTCGTCGATGACGAGGATCTCGACCCCTGTCATCAGGAGCTTGCCGCGCTCGCAATGGTCGAGCAGGCGGCCGGGCGTGCAGATCAGCACATCGGCGCCGCGCTCGAGCTTGCGGTCCTGCTCGTCGAAGGAAACGCCACCGATCAGAAGCGCGATGTTGAGCTTATGATTCTTGCCGTATTTGTCGAAGTTCTCGGCAACCTGCGCAGCGAGTTCGCGCGTCGGCTCGAGGATCAGCGTACGCGGCATGCGTGCGCGTGCGCGTCCCTTTTCCAGAAGGGTCAGCATCGGCAACACGAAGGATGCGGTCTTGCCGGTTCCGGTCTGGGCGATGCCGAGAATGTCGCGGCGCTGAAGCGCCGGCGGGATGGCACCAACCTGGATCGGTGTCGGTATCGTGTAGCCCGCATCGGTAACTGCGGAGAGAACTTTCTGGCTCAGGCCAAGGTCAGCGAAATTGGTCAAAGGGGAAACTGTTTCCGTTCCGGTTCTGATGAACTCTGATCGATCGTTGGAAAATGCAGCAGCATGTGGCGGCGCTCATACGACCAAAGGCGCCGAAAGTCAAGAAATCCAGCACGTTGAAACACTGGAAGTTGAATCCGCCCGATTCTCATGCTTTTCGCGTCAGGCGCGGGGAGAGGTAGCTGCCCGCAGGCCCATTGTCAATCGAGATAGCCGGCGAGCTCCGTTCCGGCCCTCAGGAAGCGCGCCGGATCGACGGCGTGCCCGTTCAGGCGAACCTCGTAATGAAGATGCGGACCCGTCGACCGTCCGGTGCTTCCCGACTTGGCAATGACCGCGTCTGCCTTCACCACATCGCCGACATTGACCAGGATGGCGGACAGATGTGCATAGCGGGTCGAGACGCCGCTGCCGTGATCGATCTCGATCATGTTTCCATAGCCGCCCGCAGGACCCGCGGCCGTGACGGTGCCACCCGCGGTCGCGCGCACTCGCGTGCCGGTCGGTGCGCGAAAGTCCGTTCCGGCGTGCAGCGCCGGACGGCCGAGAAATGGATCCAGCCGATTTCCGAAGCCGCTGGAGACATCGGCTGCCGGCGCCGGGCTGGCGAGAGGAAGTCTTTTTGCTGCGTCACGGGTCTGCTCAAGCTCCAGGAGAGCGCTGTCGAGACCGACCAGGAACCGATCGAATACGTCTCCGTCCTGCGGTTCGACGAAGGGGCCGCCGATTCCGGCTTCCGCGGCCGTATCCGCGTCGAGCGCTTCCCCGGCTTCCGGGAGCGTGAAGCCGGTATCTTCCACGATCGCCCTGATTGTCGCGGACGTCCTTAGCGCGCTGTCCGTCATCTGCCGGAGATGCGCCATCTGTTCGCGCTCCACGCCCTTGAGCGAAAGCGTGACGTTGGAAAACATACGGTCAGCCCGGTCGGAAGCGCTTTCGCCACCCACATTCCCGGAGGAGACGGGTGCATAGCCGAGTACGGCGGGGCGGGGAGGCCGGTCGTCATCCTTGCCGGCGATGCCCATGATCGTCTCGATGGCCTTGACGCCGCCCCGAGCTTCTTCGCGCCCGTCATAGGCCAGCGGTTCCGTCGCAGGAAAAGTGTCTTGCTGCCCGGTATGATTCAAGTCCGCACCGTCTTCCGGGAGTGCGCCGAACCGGCCGCTTCTCGAGGTCAGTGCCAGCTGCCGCTGCAGAAGTTTCTCGACCTTCTGTTCGACAACCTGCTGATCCAGCAATTGCCGGCTCGTGACACGGTCCACCTGCGCTCGCAGTGCAGTGATCCGGTCCTCGTATTCATGCTGCATCCGCGCCTGCCGTGCGATCGTTCCGCCGATCAGGTCGTCGCGAAGCACCAGATATGTGGTTGCGGCAAGATATCCTGTGCCGAACATGCCGACGAAACAGATGGCCAGGGTCGCCATCCATGGGCGGACCGTCATGTGCCGGACCCTGTCGCCGCTCGCCAGGATCAGGACGTGACTTTGCCTGCGCTTCCCGAAGGCGTTTACCGAACCAACAGACACCACACCACCCCCGCCGATGCGCCCCAGTTTGCGCGTCCGGAGGCGCGCTGCGCTGTAGTTCGCGTTGCTCGACGGCAATTACACTTTGTTAGGGTTAATAAAGCGTGTGTGGGAGGCGTTTTCTCAGATGTTGGTGGAGGCGGTCATCGATCGGTAGAAGGAGGGGGTCAATCCCGCCTCCGCCCGGGCAATGTCGTTGAACGGAGGCTTCAGCGGTCCGCGGAAATTCGCCCGCACGAGCGTTTGAAAGGTTGCGGCGGGATCTTTCTTCTGGCGGGCGCAGAGAAAGCGGAACCATTTCGCTCCGACCGCGACATGCCCCTTCTCGTCCTCGTAGATGACGTCGAGGACGGCAGCGCTCTCATCGTCGCCGGTCTCCCGCATCTTTGCGCGCAATGCCGGAGTCACATCAAGTCCACGGGCCTCGAGAATCAGCGGAACCACGGCCAGGCGGGCGGTCAGGTCGTTGCGCGTGTCGTGCGCCGCCTGCCATAGGCCGTCATGGGCGGGAAGATCGCCATAGTCGGCGCCGAGGTCGTTCAGCCTTTGCCTTACCATGCGAAAATGCTTGGCCTCTTCGAAGGCAACCTGCATCCAACCGTCAAAGAAGGAATTCGGCACCGGCTCGGATGCAAAGCGTGCGACGATGTCGAGGGCCAGATCTACGGCGTTCAGTTCGATGTGGGCGATAGCGTGCAGCAGAGCGACCCGCCCTTTCAGCGAGCCGAGCGAGCGCCGCTTGACCTGCGTCGGTGGCGTCAGAACGGGCTTGGCCGGCCGGCCGGGCCGTTCGGGCACGGTGCGGTCCAAAGGCGAGCGCAAGGACAGCGTTCGCGCCTGCCAGCGCCGCGCCGCCTCCTGCGCGACCTCTGTCTTGACGGCAAGATCGGCGGCACGGATCGCTTCGACGGCCGCCCCGCGCAGGCTATGGAATTGCGGAAGTCGCGTCATGGTCTTGCCGTATCTGCTCAAAGCGTCTTTGCGGCGGCCAGAACCTCGTCGGCGTGGCCGGGGACTTTGACCTTTTCCCAGACGCGGCTGATCACGCCCTGCCGGTCGATCAGGAAGGTGGTCCGCTCGACCCCCATGTATTTACGGCCGTACATGCTCTTCTCGACCCAGACGCCGTAGGCGTTTGCCGCGGCCTTGTCCTCGTCCGCGCCAAGGGCGACCGTGAGGCCGTGTTTTTTTGTGAAACGATCGTGGCTCTTGGCCGAATCGGGCGATATGCCGACGAGCGCAATCCCGGCTTCCTGGAATTCCTTCGCCAGAGCCGAGAAGGAAATAGCCTCCTCGGTGCAGGCTTTCGTATCGTCCTTCGGGTAGAAGAACAGAACTATCGGCTTTCCGCGCAGCGCAGCGAGCGAGATCGAACCGCCGCCATCACGAGGAAGTTCGAACTCCGGGGCGACATCGCCTTGTCCCAATCCTGCCATGATCAAACCTTTCTTACGTCACGTTTTGTGGGCATTCCGCGGTTAATGCATGTCCCCAAAATCGTGCATCGTCTTCGGGATCGAATGCAACGCGCTTGAGGGCATATCGGAGATCGCCGAAGCCCGTCCAGCAGAGTTGTGATAGATTTGACAGGTGCCGGACGGCTTCGTAGCTACTGTATGATCCTTTAACTCGGATTCGAGCGGAGGTGAAATCGTGCAGGCTCAATGCCATAAGCAATCTTGCGCAAAGGGGAAATGGCGAGTCTTCTCGCTCCCGCGAGAGGCGAAGCATGGTGATTTGGTGAGACGAGTATCGATCTAAATGGGGCGAATGAAAGATCCGGCCATCGCTTGCGTCGCGGCGGCCCGATGGGAAACATGCAATGGGGCAATCAGGTCGGACGCTCGTGCCGATGACTGAAATCCGCGGCGAAAAAGTCGACTTTCGCAGGGAAGACATCGTCGCGCTGCATGCGTTGCCCTCGGCTCAAGCGCATGATCCGGTCATTGTGCACACGCCGCGTCCGGGCGGTGCCTGGCGCTTATGCGCACGGCTTTTCCTGTGCTGCTCGCTCCTCGTCTTCATCGCCGTTGCTTCGCTCGTCGCCATCATAGAAAGCGGGATCGTCGACGGACCGTTGAACGCCCGGGCACGTACGGCACTCAATGCGGCGCTGGGTCAGGGATACAGCGCCGATGTCGAAAGCACGGTCATCCGCTGGACAGGCGGCGGCGCTCTTGCGCTCAAGGCGCGCGGCGTCACGCTGAAGGAGAGTGGCTCGGGCCGGCACCTCGCCAGGCTGGGTGCGATCTCGATCGCGCTCGATCCGTTCGCCCTGGCGACCGGCCGCATCGACGTGTCGAGGCTCGAAGCGGAAGGAGGCGAACTCGACACCGGCCTCTTGCCGCGCGGCGAGCCGATCGATCTCACCGCCATCCGCATCGCCGATGTGGGCAACGCGCTTGAAGAGCTGTTCGCGCAGGGCGACCGGATGTCACGGTTGACCGCCGGGCGAGCGACGCAGACCGTCGTGCTCTCGAATTTCAGCCTGAAAGTCAGCGGCGTCCGGGGGCGCGTTGTTCCCGTCGAAATCAAGACGCTGGAGTTCAGCCACGATCCGGACAGTTCGATGCGCGTTGACGGCACGATCGCAGTCGATGGGACAGAATCGCTGCTGACGGCAAAGGCCCTCGGCAACAATGGGCGCATTGCCGCCTTCGAGGCTCGCCTCGACGCGCTCTCGCTCTCGCCGTTCCTCTATCACGGCAAATCGGCCAAGGAGGAGGCCTTCGGCATCGAGGCCGCCGCCGATGTGACGCTCAACGCGGCTCGCGCGACGGACGGCAAGAAGCCGGCACTCACGGCAACCGTCAAGACTTCCAAGGGCGCCTTCCACGCCGGCGGACTCGTCTCGACTCTCAATTCCTCTGACCTCAACCTCTCTTACGATTTCGAGCGGGCCTCTGTCGAAATTTTGTCGTCGATGGTCAGGATCGGCCGTTCGAGCTTCCCCTTTACCGGTGCCCTGATCGACCTCGACAAGGTCGCCGGCGCGGACCGGAAGGGCTTTGCGGTCGACCTCCTGCTCAAGAACGCCAGCTCCGATCCCGAGGACCTGCAGGAGCGCCCGCTTGCCTTCGATGCCAAGGCGAGCGGCCGTTTCGAGTCGGACAGCCACCGGCTGATTTTCGATCAGCTGGCAATATCGAGTCCGCTCGGTTCCATGGCGGGGTCCCTCTCGGTCGCTTTCGGCAAGACATCGCCGCGGATCAGTTTCGCCGCACTCAGCGACAGGATGCATTCCAGGGTGGTCAAGCAGTTGTGGCCGTGGTGGCTTGCGAAGGGTGCTCGCCGTTGGGCCCTTGCCAACCTCTACGGCGGCACGGTCACCGATGCCCGCATAGAGGTCTCCATCCCTGAAGGGCGCATCGCCAGCAGCGGCGGTGAGTTGCGGCTGAACGAGCGGGAACTCAACATCAATTTCGCCATCGACGATACGCGCATCAACATCGCGGGCGAGATCCCGCCGTTGCGCGACACGGCCGGGCATTTCAGCCTCAGCGGCGAACGGATGTCCGTCGCGGTCAAGAAGGGTGCCGCGTTCTTCCCCTCCGGCCACTCCGTCGCCTTGAATGGCGGCGATTTCGTCATTGCCGACGTCTATAGCAAGCCGCTCATGGCGGAGATGAAGATCGAGGTCGCGGGCCAGGCGGATGCGATAGCGGAGCTCGTCCGCTACAAGCCGATCCAGGCGCTTCAGAAGACGCCCTTCACTCCGGAGGATTTCACCGGCCCGATGAAGGCGCTGGTCGGTGCGCGATTTGGGCTCATATCCGACCAGAAGCCGCCACCACCGCTGTGGCAGGTGGAAATGCAGCTCGAGAACGTCACGATAAAGCGGCCGATCGCCGGACGTTCGATCGCCAATCTCGACGGTACGATGCGGATCGACAATGAACGTGCCGTACTTCAGGCGAACGCCTTGATCGACGGCGCGAAGATGCGCATCGCGCTCACCGAGCCGGTGGATGCCTCCGCCAATGTGAAGAGAACGCGGGAAATTTCCGGAACGCTCGACGAGGCGGCGCGGGCGAAAATCGCTCCGACCCTATCCGGTATGGTCAGCGGGCCCGTCGGCATCGACGTATCGCTTGCGGAAGATGGCAGCCAGTCGGTGAAGGCCGATCTCGGTAAAGCCGTCCTCTCGCTGCCCTGGATCGGCTGGAGCAAGGGATCCGGCATCGCCGCAGAGGCGCATTTCACCATTCGGGCTACCGGCGGCATTACGGAAATAAACGACTTTCATCTCACCGGCGAAGGCTTTGGCGGCAATGGCGAATTGCGCGTCGATGAGTCCGGCCTCGCGTCGGCCCGCCTGGGGGGCGTGCGCCTGGCCAGCGGCGACGACTTCGCCGTTACGGTGGATCGCAGCAGGGGCGGCTATTCGATAGACCTCACAGGCACGGCAGCGGATATCCGACCGGCGCTTGCCCGGGTGAAGGGCGGGGCCGCTGCTAAGGATGGCGGCAATGTGAAGATCAATGCGCGGCTCGATCGGGTCACCGGTTTCAACGGCGAGGTTCTCTCGAATGTGAACCTGGCCTATTCGAGCCGCGGCCAGCAGATCGACGATGTCGACCTTTCGGCGGTAACGGCAAGCGGTCAGGCCGTCGTCGCCAGATTGGTGAAGGCCGGAGCGGACAATACGCTGGAACTGACAACGAGCGATGCCGGGGCATTTGCGCGCTTCATCGACATCTACCGCAATATGCGCGGCGGTCTCCTCAATCTGCGTCTGCGTGATCGGGGCGCCAATTCCTGGCGCGGAACCGTGGACATCCGCAAGTTCTCGCTCGTCGGCGAACAAAGGCTGCAATCGATGGTCTCGACGCCGGCGGGGCAGGACGGGCGTAGCCTCAATCAGGCGGTTCGGCGCGATATCGATGTGAGTACGGCTCAGTTCGAGCGTGGTTTCGCGCAACTCCTGCTGGATCAGGGCGCGATCCGCGTCGGCAGCGGGGTCGTCCGCGGCGTCGACGTCGGCGCGACGTTCCAGGGTACCGTCCGCGACTCCAATGGCCGCATGGACATGACGGGAACGTTCATGCCGGCCTATGGACTGAACCGCCTCTTCGGCGAGCTGCCGCTGATCGGCGTCCTGCTCGGAAACGGCCGCGACCGCGGTCTGCTCGGCATCACGTTCAAACTCACCGGTCCGTTCAGCCAGCCGAATCTGACGATCAACCCGCTGTCGATCATAGCGCCGGGCGTTTTCCGCAACATTTTCGAGTTTCAATGAAAAGGCCGGCGCTGCGGCCGGCCTCCGGTTACCGAATGTCTCGCCCGCTCACACTGGCCGAACGAGCAGGTGCTTCTTCTTGCCGAGCGAGAGCTTGATGACGCCGTCGCCGGTCACGTCGCCGCTTCCAATGACGCGGCGTTCGTCGCTGACCTGATCGTCATTGATCCGGACGGCGCCGCCCTGAACATGGCGGCGCGCCTCGCCGTTCGAAGCGGCGAGGCCGGCGCGGACCAGAAACGTCAGCAGGCCAAGCCCCGATTCGAGTTCGGGAGCCGGGACCTCGACCGAGGGCAGGTTCTCGGCAAGCGCACCTTCCTCGAAGGTCTTGCGCGCCGTTTCGGCTGCCTGTTCCGCCGCCGCCCGCCCGTGCAGCATGGCGGTAACCTCGGTTGCCAGAACCTTCTTGACCTCGTTGATCTCGGAACCGCCGAGCTTCGACAGCCGGTTGATTTCAGCCATCGGCAGGGTGGTGTAGAGCTTGAGGAAGCGTGCGACGTCGGCGTCCTCTGTGTTTCGCCAGTACTGCCAGAACTCGTAGGGGCCGAGCATATCCGGATTGAGCCAGACGGCACCGCTCAAGGATTTGCCCATCTTCGCGCCGGAGGCGGTGGTCAGCAGCGGCGAGGTGAGGGCGTAGAGCTGCGGCGTTCCCATCCGGTGGCCGAGATCGATGCCATTGACGATGTTGCCCCACTGGTCCGAACCGCCCATCTGGAGCCGGCATCCGGTGCGCTCGTAAAGCTCGACGAAGTCGTAGGCCTGCAGGATCATGTAGTTGAATTCGAGGAAGGACAGCGACTGTTCGCGCTCGAGCCGCATCTTCACGCTGTCGAACGACAGCATGCGGTTCACCGAGAAGTGGCGGCCGACGTCGCGCAGGAATTCGAGATAGTTGATGCCGAGCAGCCAGTCGGCATTGTTGATCATCAGCGCGTCCTTGGGGCCGTCGCCGTATCTCAGGTAGTTCGAAAAGACCGTCTTGATGCTCGCTATGTTGGCGGCGATCGTTTCGGGCGTCATCAGTTGCCGCGCCTCGTCCTTGAAGGACGGGTCGCCGACCATGCCCGTGCCGCCGCCCATCAGCGAAATGGGTCGGTGTCCGGTCGCCTGCAGCCAGTGCAGCATCATGATCTGAATGAGCCCGCCGGCGTGCAGGCTCGCAGCCGTGGGGTCGAAGCCGATATAGGCAGTCACGGTTTCCGTACGGAACAGCTGGTCGAGGCCGGCATCATCCGATGTCTGATGGATGAAACCGCGTTCGCTGAGAGTATGAAGGAAATCGGACTTGAACTCGGACATAACCTGTCTCTTTCGGCTGGGTAGAACGTGTGCGCCGGGCCTTTATCATTGTTTCTTCGAAAGTGCACGTTTTTGCTTGCCGGGTGTTTTGCTATGAACGCAGATGCGGGTCGGAGGCGGCGCGCGTTCGGCGGAGGATAATGCATGGGCAGAGTATTGACGGCGATCGGACTGATGAGCGGCACGAGCATGGACGGCATAGATATCGCAGTCGTGCGAACCGACGGCGACAGCATCGTCGATCGCGGCCCGTCTGCCGGATATGCCTATGATCCGCGGTTCCGGGAGCGCCTGAAACAGGGCCTCGAAGACGCCCGGTCGATTCTCAAACGAGAAGAGCGGCCGGGTACCCTCGCAGACCTCGAGCGCGACCTGACGCTGCGGCACGCACTCGCGGTTCGGATGTTTCTCCAGGAAAACAATATTTTGCCGGATAATGTTAATGTAATAGGTTTTCACGGACAAACCGTCCTGCATCGCCCTGATCAAGCGTTGACGGTACAGCTTGGCGATGGCGAGCTGCTGGCGCGGGAAACCGGGATCGACGTGGTCTACGACATGCGGGCCAATGACATGACCCATGGAGGCCAGGGCGCACCCCTCATTCCCGCCTATCACGCCGCCCTGGCGCGCGGTCTCTCCAAAGTCGGGGAGATTGCCACTCCCGTCGTCTTCGTCAATATCGGCGGCATTTCCAATCTCACCTACATAGGCGCAGGCGAAGAAATCGTCGCCTATGACAGCGGACCCGGCAATACGCTGATCGATCAATGGGTGGAGGCTCACGCCGGTATTCCCTACGACCAGGGCGGCATGATCGCGAGCGAGGGCGGCGTCCTGCGGGAACTCGCCGACCGTTATCTTTCTCACCCGTTTTTCAGCGCCGAGAAACGCCGCTCGCTCGACCGTAACGATTTCGCGCCGCCGGCGGCAGGCGATGCCAGCCTCGAGGATGGGGCGCGTACCCTCGCTCATGTAACGGCCGCCGGCATCGTCCGGTCCGCGCGCCATCTTCCGGCAAATCCGGCAACCTACATTGTCTGCGGCGGCGGCCGCCTGAATTCCGTCATCATGAGCGACCTTCACGCGCTTGCCGAAGCGGAGGGCGCGCGCGTGCTTGCCGCAGAAGCGCTGGATCTGAACGGCGATTCGATGGAAGCCGAGGCCTGGGCCTATCTCGCCGTGAGATCGCGATACTGCCTGCCTTTGACCTATCCTGGAACGACGGGCGTCAGCTGTCCGGTAAGCGGGGGTAGGCTCGCGGCAAAGCCGGGGCGGATTGCGGCCGTTTCATGAGTTCTTCGTGCGCGTTCGTCGTCACAGACGTTCACGGCTGCCGCGCCTCAATTGCGTCATGCCGCCGCCGGACCTCGGCCAAACGGCCGCCTCCATATCGTCCAGCGATTTCGGCTCGCCGCTGAAGGACAGCAACCCGAACACGTCCTTCGGCTCGGATGGCTCAAATAACGGTGCGTGTTTCAGCAGGACACCGTCCGGGGTCTCTTCCACGATCAGGCGGGTGCCGGCGTCCCATTCCAGCCGCTGGCGGATGACCTTGGGCAGGATGACCTGCCCTTGTCGAAACCGGCGTCTCGAGATGCTCGGCTTTCGGCACCGGATAGTCCTCCGCAAGACAGAAGTAAGTCAGGCCTTGAGCACCTCTGCAGCAACGGGCGGCGCCGTTCAGCGAATGCGCTTCGCTGCCGGCTCAGGTACCAGTTCGCCGTTGAGACGGCGGTCGAGATAGTCTTCGCATTCGGCCATGAGGGTTTCGACCTGGCCATTGAAGAAGTGGTTGGCGCCTGGGACCGTCTTATGGGTGATCAGTATGCCCTTCTGCGCCTTGAGCTTCTCGACGAGCCCATTGACGTCCTTCTCCGGCGCGACCTTGTCGGAATCGCCGTTGATGATCAGGCCGGAGGAGGGGCAGGGCGCCAGGAAGGAGAAGTCGTAGATGTTCGGCTGCGGTGCCACCGCCATGAAGCCCTCGATTTCCGGACGCCGCATCAGCAGCTGCATGCCGATCCAGGCGCCGAACGAGTAGCCGGCGACCCAGCAGCTCTTGGAATCCGGGTGCAGGCTCTGCACCCAGTCGAGCGCGGACGCCGCGTCGGAAAGCTCGCCGGCACCATGGTCGAATTCGCCCTGGCTGCGACCGATGCCCCGGAAGTTGAAGCGCAAGGTGGTAAAGCCGCGCTTCTGAAACATGTAGAAGAGCTGGTATACGATCTGGTTGTTCATCGTGCCGCCGAACTGCGGGTGCGGATGCAGGATGATCGCAATCGGTGCGCTCTTCTGCTTCGAAGGCTGATAGCGGCCCTCGAGGCGACCGGCCGGTCCGTTGAAGATGATTTCGGGCATTGGCTCTCCGGGAGTGCTTTGGTTCAATTCCGTCGTTCTTGGTGCCGATCTGTCTTGACTAAACCAGTCAGCTTTTCTAGAACCTACTTTAGAACCGTTCAAAACTTTGGTGCGGGCGTCCGCATGAGCTTCGTCTCTTAAGGCAAGCCGCGCGGAAAATTCAAGGAAAATGCAACGGGCCGCTCGAAGCGGTCGCAGCAGGCCTAGCGAAGGAATCGATGTCGGGATCGCGCATCTACATGGACTGGAACGCCACGGCGCCGCTTCTGCCGGAAGCGCGCGAGGCGCTCCTGTTCGCGCTCGATCAACTCGGCAATCCCTCTTCGGTCCACGGCGAAGGGCGTGCGGTGCGCGCCCTTGTCGAGAGCGCCCGACGCGATGTTGCCACTCTCTGCGGCGCGCAACCCGCAGCGGTCGTCTTTACCAGCGGCGCGACGGAAGCGGCGAACCTGGTGCTGACGTCTGAGTTCCGCATGGGGCGCACGCCGCTGAAGGCAGGCAAGCTCTATGTTTCGGCCATCGAGCATCCGGCAGTGCGCGAGGGCGGGCGTTTCGCGCGCGAGGATGTTTGCGAGATAGCGGTGACAAACGCCGGGATCGTCGACTGCGCAGCGCTCGAAGATCTGCTTCGGGCCCATGACCGTGAGACCGGTCTGCCGATGGTGGCCGTGATGCTTGCCAATAATGAAACGGGCATCATTCAGCCGGTCGCCGAGGTTGCGGCGCTCGTGCGCGCACATGGCGGCATCCTGGTCGTCGATGCGGTTCAGGCTGCCGGCCGGCTGCCGCTTTCGATCTCATCGCTCGGTGCGGACTTTCTGATCCTGTCGTCGCACAAGATCGGCGGCCCCAAGGGAGCGGGCGCACTCGTCGCCCGCGGCGAGATCATGATGCCTTCTCCGCTGATCCGCGGCGGCGGACAGGAAAAGGGACACCGTTCGGGGACCGAGAATGCGGCGGCGCTTGCGGGCTTTGCGGCTGCGGCCCGAGCCGCGGCCGGGGATATCGACGGGCGCATGGCCGCCATAGCCGCGCTGCGCGACGGCCTCGAGGCGGAAATGCAGTCCTGCGCGCCCGATGTGGTGATCCACGGGCGCGACCAGTCCCGCCTGGCAAATACATGCTTCTTCACGCTCCCGGGGCTGAAAGCCGAGACCGGACAGATCGCTTTCGATCTCGAGGGCGTCGCCTTGTCGGCAGGCTCGGCCTGCTCGTCCGGCAAGGTCGGGCAAAGCCATGTTCTGACCGCCATGGGCTATGATCCGCGCCAGGGTGCGCTGAGGATTTCGATCGGTGAGGCGACCACGCAAGCGGAAATCGAGCGTTGCGCGGCGGTATTCGCGAAAGTGGCGGCGCGGCGACGCTCGGCCGGACAGGCGGCGTGAAGCGGAGAGCATTGAATGAAATTGCGGAAAAGCAATTTTCCGCTTGGCAAATGGGGTGAAAAACGCCTTTTAGCCATTACATAAGCGGTGCGCGAATACTTGCATCGTATTGACAAGCTGCCGGACCTTGGATCCGGCGAGATTGGAGAACGACATGCCTGCCGTGCAGGAAACCATTGATCAGGTCCGCCAGATCGACGTGGACCAGTATAAATACGGCTTCGAGACGACGATCGAGATGGACCTGGCTCCGAAGGGGCTGTCCGAGGATATTATCCGTCTGATCTCGTCCAAGAAGAACGAACCGGAATGGATGCTCGAATGGCGCCTCGAGGCTTATCGCCGCTGGCAGACCATGGAGGAGCCGACCTGGGCGCGCGTCCGCTATCCGAAGATCGACTTCAACGACATCCATTATTACGCGGCGCCGAAGGGCACGACCGGGCCGAAATCGCTCGACGAGGTCGATCCGGAGCTCCTCAAGGTCTATGAGAAGCTCGGCATTCCGCTGAAGGAACAGGAGATTCTCGCCGGCGTCGAGAAGTCGAAGATCGCCGTCGATGCGGTGTTCGATTCGGTCTCCGTCGTCACCACCTTCAAGGAAGAGCTGAAGAAGGCCGGCGTCATCTTCATGTCGATCTCCGAGGCGATGCGGGAACATCCGGACCTCGTGCGGAAGTATCTCGGTACGGTCGTACCGCAGTCGGACAACTTTTATGCGACGCTGAACTCCGCGGTCTTTACCGACGGCTCCTTCGTCTATGTGCCGAAGGGCGTTCGGTGCCCGATGGAGCTTTCGACCTATTTCCGCATCAATGAGAAGAACACGGGCCAGTTCGAGCGTACGCTCATCATCGCCGACGAAGGCGCCTATGTCTCCTATCTCGAAGGCTGCACGGCGCCGCAACGCGACGAGAACCAGCTTCATGCGGCAGTGGTCGAACTGATTGCGCTGGACGATGCCGAGATCAAGTATTCGACGGTGCAGAACTGGTATCCGGGCGACAAGCAGGGCAAGGGCGGCATCTATAATTTCGTGACCAAGCGTGGCGATTGCCGCGGCAAGAACTCGAAGATCTCCTGGACCCAGGTCGAGACCGGATCGGCGATCACCTGGAAGTATCCGTCCTGCATCCTGCGCGGCGACGGTTCGCGCGGCGAGTTCTACTCGATCGCGGTTTCCAATGGTCACCAGCAGATCGACTCGGGCACGAAGATGATCCACCTCGGCAAGAACACGTCGAGCCGCATCATCTCCAAGGGCATTGCGGCCGGTGTTTCGGAAAACACCTATCGCGGTCAGGTCTCGGCGCACCGCAAGGCCGAGAACGCCCGCAACTTCACGCAGTGCGATTCGCTTCTGATCGGCGACCGGTGCGGTGCGCACACGGTGCCCTATATCGAGGCGAAGAATTCGACTGCGCAGTTCGAGCACGAGGCGACGACGTCCAAGATTTCCGAGGACCAGCTTTTCTACTGCCTGCAGCGCGGCATTCCGGAAGAGGCGGCGATCGCTCTGATCGTCAACGGCTTCGTCAAGGAAGTCATCCAGGAACTGCCGATGGAATTCGCCGTCGAGGCGCAGAAGCTGATCGGCATCTCGCTCGAAGGCTCCGTGGGCTAAGGCCCGCCCGAATACCGAACCGGCGCACGGAATTCGTGCGCGATAGACGATTTCGTTTCCCAAGAGGACGAACACACATGCTTGAAATCAAGAACCTGCACGCACGCATCGCCGAGGACGGCACCGAGATCATCCGCGGCCTGAACCTGACGGTGAAGGCTGGCGAAGTCGCGGCCATCATGGGGCCGAACGGCTCCGGCAAGTCGACGCTCTCCTACATCCTGTCCGGGCGCGAAGATTATGAAGTGACCGAGGGCGACATTCTTTACAACGGCGAAAGCATCCTGGAGCTCGACGCATCGGAGCGAGCTGCGAAGGGCATCTTCCTCGCCTTCCAGTATCCGGTCGAGATTCCGGGCGTCGCCACCATGCAGTTCCTGAAGGTGGCGATGAACGAACAGCGCAAGTACCGCGGCGAAGAGGAATTGACGACGCCGGAATTCATGCGCCGCGTCAAGGAAGCTGCCGCCGAGCTGAAGATCGCGCCTGAAATGCTGCGTCGTCCGCTCAATGTCGGCTTCTCGGGCGGCGAGAAGAAGCGCGCGGAAATCCTGCAGATGGCTCTGCTCGAGCCGAAGCTCTGCGTTCTCGACGAAACCGACTCGGGCCTCGACATCGACGCGCTGAAGATCGTTGCCGATGGCGTCAACGCGCTGCGCTCGCCCGATCGCGCGGTCGTCGTCATCACCCACTACCAGCGCCTGCTCAACTACATCGTTCCGGACACTGTCCACGTCCTCTACAAGGGCCAGGTCATCAAGTCCGGCGACAAGACGCTGGCGCACGAACTCGAGGCCAACGGCTACGCGGATATCATCGAGGCGGCAGCCTGACGCCTGTCGAAGGAGTGTTCGAATGAATATGCAACAGGCCATCAAGATGACGGCGGCCGAAACGGCGCTCGTCGATGCCTATACGGCGCAGATCGGTGATCTGCCGGGCGACGGGGCCGTGCTGTCGCTTCGCGACACGCTGGTTCACGAGTTGAAGACGGCAGGTCTGCCGACGCGCCGCGTCGAAGCCTGGCACTATACCGACCTGCGCACGCTGCTGCGAGCGGTGCCGGCGGCCGATCCGACCGCCTTCGCCGATCGCGTAGAGCCGGTCGTTCCGGGCTCGTCTGTTCTGTCCGTGCGCAACGGCCAGGCGGATATCAAGAGCGTTCCCGAGCATTTGACGGCGCGCTCCTATACCGAGAGCCTGCTCGATGGTTCGGCGGTAGCCGGGCTCTCCGTCCTCGGCTCGGACGATGCGATCGGCCGGATCAATGGCGGCCTCGTGCGCGGCGGACTGGAAATCACCGTCGCCGCCGGCGCGCAGATCGAAGCTCCGATCGAAATCCAGGTGGTTCAGAGTCATGGTCAGGCGCATACGCGCTTTCCGGTTTCCTTCGGCGCCGGCGCGAAAGCGACCGTGATCGAGCGCCATCTGTCGACGAATGCCGAGCCGAGCTTCGTTTCCTCGGTAAGCGACGTGACGCTCGCCGACGGCGCCGACGTGATCTGGATCATCCTGCAGCAGCAGGGTCCGGCCGATACGCATCTCGGCCAGATCCGCTTCGATCTCGGCAAGGACGCGAAACTGCACCTCTTCGTCATCAATGCCGGCGGTAAGCTGGTCCGTCAGGAGCTGCATGGCCGTGCGAGCGGCGAGGGCTCCGACCTCACCCTGCGCGGGATCAACCTGCTCGGCGGCGACAGCCACACGGATCTGACGTTCACGCTGAGCCATGACGTGCCGCACACGACATCGAGCGAGATCATCCGCAACGTCGTCTTCGATCGGGCGAAGGGCGTGTTCCAGGGTAAGATCCTGGTCGCGCAGGACGCACAGAAGACCGACGCGAAAATGTCGTGCAACACGCTGCTCCTTTCCGACGACGCCGACTTCTCTGCGAAGCCGGAACTCGAAATCTTTGCAGATGACGTGCAGTGCGGTCACGGTGCAACGGTCATCGATATCGATCACACGCAGCTCTTCTACCTTCTCGCTCGCGGCATTCCGGAAAACAAGGCGCGCGCGATGCTCGTCAATGCTTTCGTCGCCGAGATCGTCGAGGAATTGGAAGACGACGAGGCGCTGGTCGAGGCGCTGGAAGATATAGTCGCGGCCTGGCTCGAAAAGCACGCCTGATTGGATAAAGACATGGAACATCCTGCGCCGCCGGTAGCGGCATACGACGTCGAAGCGGTCAGGAAGGATTTCCCGATCCTTTCACGGACGGTCTATGGCAAGCCGCTTGTCTATCTGGACAACGGCGCGTCGGCGCAGAAGCCGCAACTCGTCATCGACGCCGTTGCCCATGCCTATTCCAACGAATACGCCAACGTCCATCGCGGTCTGCATTTCCTGTCGAATGCCGCGACGGAGGCCTATGAACAGGCGCGCGAAAAGGTTCGCCGTTTCCTGAATGCCCCGTCGGTCGACAACATCATCTTCACCAAGTCCTCGACCGAGGCGATCAACACGGTCGCCTACGGCTATGGAATGCCGAAACTCGGCGAGGGGGACGAGATCGTCATCTCGATCATGGAGCATCACTCCAACATCGTTCCCTGGCACTTTATTCGTGAGCGGCAGGGCGCGAAGCTCGTCTGGGCGCCGGTCGACGACGACGGCGCATTCCACATCGAGGACTTCGTCAAGTGCCTGACGGAGTGGACGAAGCTGATCGCCATCACGCACATGTCGAACGCGCTGGGCACGGTGGTTCCGGTCAAGGAGATCTGCCGCATTGCCCGCGAGCGCGGCATTCCGGTGCTTGTCGACGGCAGCCAGGGTGCGGTGCATATGCCCGTCGACGTCCAGGACATCGATTGCGACTGGTATGTGATGACCGGTCACAAGCTCTACGGTCCTTCCGGCATCGGCGTGCTCTATGGCAAGACCGGAAGGCTGAAGGAAATGCGTCCCTTCATGGGTGGCGGCGAGATGATCGAGGAAGTGACCGAGGACCGCGTCACCTACAACGATCCTCCGCATCGCTTCGAGGCCGGCACGCCGCCGATCGTCCAGGCGATCGGGCTCGGCTATGCGCTCGACTACATGGAGAAGGTCGGCCGCGAGGCGATCAGGGCACACGAGGCAAGCCTGACGGCCTATGCCCGCGAACGCCTGTCCTCGGTCAATTCGCTGAGGGTCTTCGGCGACGCGCCCGGCAAGGGGAGTATCTTTTCCTTCGAGATCGCCGGCATACACGCCCATGACGTATCGATGGTCATCGACCGTGCCGGCATTGCGGTGCGCGCCGGAACGCATTGTGCGCAGCCGCTCTTGAAACGGTTCGGCGTCACCTCCACATGCCGGGCGTCCTTCGGTCTTTACAATACCCGGGCCGAGGTCGATGCGCTGGCGGACGCGCTGGAACACGCACGCAAGTTTTTCGCTTAGGGAGACGGACATGGGTCTCGAGCAAACACAAGAAAAAGTTGACGTCCGCGAAGGCATCGTTCATTCGGCCATTCCGCCGGAGGAACTGGCGCGCCTCAGCGACGACATCATCGCGGCGCTCAAAACCGTCTATGACCCGGAAATACCGGCGGACATCTTCGAACTCGGTCTCATCTACAAGATCGATATCGAAGACGACCGGATGGTGAAGATCGACATGACGCTGACCGCGCCGGGCTGCCCCGTGGCTGGTGAGATGCCGGGTTGGGTCGAAAATGCCGTCGGCACCGTCGAGGGCGTTTCGGGCGTCGAAGTGTCGATGACCTTCGATCCGCCGTGGACGCCTGACCGGATGTCGGAAGAGGCGCAGGTTGCGCTCGGCTGGTATTGAGCACCTGCCGATATTGATCCGTTGGCAAGCGGGCATTACATTCAGTCTGGAAAGCGCCGGGCCTTTAACCCGGCGATACGAAGGAGATGGAGCCTATGGGCTTTGCCGTAATGAGCCTGACCGATGCCGCCGCCAGCCGGGTCCGGTCGATCGTGGAAAATGCCGGAGGCGAGGCCAAGGGCATCCGTATCAGCATCAAGAAGGGCGGTTGCGCCGGCATGGAATATGCCGTCGATCTCGTGAGCGAACCCAATTCGAAGGACGACCTGATCGAGCACCAGGGTGCGAAGGTCTGGGTGGCCCCCGAGGCCGTGCTTTACCTTCTGGGCACGCAGATGGATTTCGAGACCACCACGCTGCGCTCTGGCTTCACCTTCAACAACCCGAATCAAACGTCGGCCTGCGGCTGCGGCGAGTCGGTGGAACTGAAGCCTGCGGATCTCGCAGCACTTGCCGAGCGCGGCGACGCGGTGGTCCGCGCCAGCTGATTTCGTAGCCGCTGCGTTTCGAAACGCCCCTCATCCGGCCTGCCAGCCACCTTCTCCCCGTTTTAACGGGGAGAAGGGACAAGCCGCGAGCGCTCGCCCTACATCAAATCGGAGCAAGACAGCAGCCGCGATTCCCCTTCGCCCCGCTTGCGGGGAGAAGGTCCCGGCAGGGGGATGAGGGGCTATCCGGCTCCCGCCGTCACTCCGCCTTGATCTCTCCCATGCGGTTCCAAGCGTCCAGGCCGGCAATCTTGTAGGCCTCGGCGAGGGTCGGGTAGTTGAAGGTGTTCTCGACGAAATATTCGACGGTGCCCTTCAGGTTCAGGACGGCCTGGCCGATATGGACGAGTTCGGTCGCACCTTCGCCGATGATATGGACGCCGAGCAGCCGCCGCGTCCTGAGCGAGAAGATCATCTTCAAGAGTCCCGAATCCAGGCCCATGATGTGCCCGCGCGAAGTCTCGCGGAATCGGGCGATGCCGCATTCGTAGGGAATCCCGCGCTCTTTGACCTCTTCCTCGGACAGGCCGCAGGTGGATATTTCCGGCACGGCATAGATGCCGTAGGGGAAATATTTCTGCGGCTCCTTGGCGATTGCGCCGACCGCAACGCGGGCTGCGACGCGGCCCTGTTCCATAGAGGTCGAGGCGAGGCTCGGAAAGCCGACGACATCGCCGGCGGCGTAGATATTCGGAACCGTCGTCTGGAACGTTTCCGGATTGACCTTCAGCCGACCGCGGGCATCGGCCTCGAGACCTGCCGCGGGAAGGTTGAGCGCATCCGTCGCGCCCATCCGGCCGGCGGCGAAAAGCACCATTTCCGTCGTGATCTTGCGGCCGTTGTCGAGGGTAAGCAGAACCTTGCCATTGTCGAGCCGCTCCACTTTCTCCGCCTTTTGGCCCAGGTTCAGTTTCATCGCGCGGTCGCGCAACTGATAGGTGAAGTCCTCGACGATCTCCCGGTCGATGAAATCGAGCATGGTGGTCTTCGGGTCGATGACCGTCACCTGGATGTCGAGGGCGCTGAAGATGGTGGCGTATTCAATGCCGATGACGCCGGCGCCGATCACCACAAGCGAGCGGGGCAGTTCACGGATATCGAGCAGTTCGTCACTGTCGACGACCGTCCTGCCGTCGAAAGGCATGTAGTCGGGCCGAAAGGGCTTCGTTCCCACGGCAAGCAGGATGCTGGTGCCGGAAACGAGCATGCTCTCGTCGTCGTCTTTGGAGATCTCGAGCGTCGTCGGCCCGACGAAGCTCGCCCTGCCACGGATGTGCTGCACGCGGTTTCGGGCGAACTGGTGCTCGAGCACCTCCACCTCATGGTTGAGCGTGATGATGAGACGACGGCGCAGATCTTCGGCGCTGATTTCCTGCTTGACCCGGTAGGAGCGGCCGTAGAAGCCGCGCTCGCGCCAGCCGGTGAGGTTGAGCGCCGTTTCACGCAGCGTTTTCGACGGAATGGTGCCGGTGTGGACGGAAACGCCACCGACCCGTTTTCCCTGTTCGATGACGAGCACCTTCTTGCCAAGCTTCGCGGCCTGGATGGCTCCCCTGCGCCCGGCCGGACCACTGCCGACGACGATGAGATCGTACTGGTTCATGAACGCTTCCCCTGCTCGCGTGAGAATCGTTGTGCGATGCGGCATCTTTCGCGCAGGCACAGCTATATCGTCAATCGCACCGTTTGATGACGTGCAATGCCGTAGCGCCCTGTTCTGGATGCGTCTGCTGCATATTTTCCATCAGAACAATCGAAGCCCTTTGAGGCTGACATGGCCGTCCTTGCCGATGATGACGTGATCGTGAAGCGCAATGCCGAGCGGCTTGGCGGCCTCGGCGATGAGCTTGGTCATGTCAATGTCCGCGCGTGACGGCGTCGGGTCGCCGGAGGGATGGTTGTGCACTAAAATCAAGGCGGTAGCGGAAAGCTCCAAGGCGCGCTTGACCACCTCGCGAGGATATACGGGCGTGTGGTCGATCGTTCCTTGCTGCTGCACCTCGTCGGCGATCAGCGTGTTGCGCTTGTCGAGGAAAAGGATGCGGAACTGCTCCTTCGTCTCATGCGCCATCGCTGCGTGGCAATAGTCGATCACGGCGCTCCAGGAGGACAGAACCTGCTTGTTGCGCAATTCGCTCCTGAGCATGCGGTGGCTGGCGGTGGCGACGAGCTTGAGATCGAGCGCAACGGACTCTCCGACGCCTTTGACTTCCTGAAGGAGGTGCAGGGGAGCGCCGAAGACGGCCGCAAGCGTGCCGAAGCGGCGAGCAGCGCCTTGGCGATCGGCTTGGTGTCGCGGCGGGGGATGAGGCGGAAGAGGATGAGCTCGAGGATTTCGTAATCCGCCAGCGCCGCATCCCCGTGTTCGCGGTAGCGGGCTCTCAGGCGATCCCGATGGCCGTGATAGTGCGTATCGGTTGCCGGCGCCGGCGCGGTTGCGGGGCTGTTGCGGGTCCGCTTCTCAGGGAAAAACCCGCGTTCGTCCGCGGCGTCGAAAAGCTCGTCGGGTTCGCCGGGCGGGATCTTCGTCACGCGTCGCCCGCGACGTGAATGCCGGGCTTGAAGAGACCGGCCGGTGAGAGCGTGAATATTTCACAGCCGTCCGCCGTGACGCCCACCGTGTGCTCGTATTGGGCCGACAGGGATCGATCGCGTGTAACCGCCGTCCAGCCGTCCGAGAGGACCTTCACATGCGGGCGGCCAAGATTGATCATCGGTTCGATCGTGAAGATCATGCCTTCCTTGAGCTCCGGCCCGTCATTGGCGCTGCCATAGTGAAGGATGTTGGGCGCGTCGTGAAAGAGCCGGCCGACGCCGTGACCGCAGAAGTCGCGAACCACCGAACAACGCTCGGCTTCGGCATAGGCCTGGATCGCCTCGCCGATTGCCCCCGTGCGCGCGCCGGGGCGAACCGCCGCTATGCCGCGCATCAGGCATTCATGCGTCACGTCCAGCAGGCGCTCGGCGGCACGCTTTATCTCTCCGACGGGATACATCCGGCTTGAATCACCGTGCCAGCCATCGACCACATAGGTCACGTCGATATTGACGATGTCCCCTTCGCGCAGCGGCTTGTCGTTGGGGATGCCGTGACAGACCACGTGATTGATCGAGGTGCAGGAAGATTTCGTGTAGCCGCGATAATTGAGGGTTGCAGGGAGCGCGCCGTGGTCCATGCCGAACTCGAAGACGAAGCGGTCGATCTCGTCCGTCGTCACGCCCGGGCTCACGCGCGCCACGAGCTCGTCCAGGCAGCGTGCCGTCACCTGACAGGCCTTGCGCATGCCTTCAAATCCCTCCGGCCCGTAAAGTCGAATGACACCGGTGTTCTTGTAGGGAGCCGCGTCGGCCTCGATGTAAGTTACCATTCCAGACTTCCGTTGTTTCAGGCGATTTTCATAAAACAGCAGGGACCGGTTCGTCCACTACGATCGGTCCTGCCGCCACGATTTGCGCCGGCGATACCGCGCACTTGACCGCATAGGCCTCGACCCCGCGGGCGCTCGCCCTTTCGAAAGCACGAGCATAAACCGGGTCGAGCTCACGGCATATGCGGAAGCGACTGCAATCGCCTCTCTGGATAAGATAGAGCATGATCGCGCGGTGTCCCGCCTCGACCATATCGCCCAGTTCCTCTAGATGTTTCGCGCCGCGTTGTGTCGGGCTGTCCGGGAATTCAGCGAGACCGCGGACGCGGCTGAAATGGACGTTCTTCACCTCGACATAGGCGAGGCCCTTTTCCGCATCGCTGAGCAGAATGTCGATCCTCGAATTGCGGCCGTATCTCTGCTCGCGCCGGAGCGTGCCGTAGGTGTGGAGATTGCCCACCTGTCCGGCCATGATCGCCTCTTCGGCGATCCGGTTCGGCAATCCGGTGTTGATGCCGACCAGCGTGCCGTCCGCCTCGACGATCTCCAGCATGTGGCGATACTTGCGTGTTGGGCTGTCGTGTTCCGAGAGCCAGACCGGCGAGCCCGGTATGGTCAGGCCACGCATCGAGCCGGTATTCGGGCATGAACCGGTGATTGCCGTTCCATCGGCCAGAATAGCGTCGAACAGGAAGCGCTTGTAACGCTGCACAAGCGTCGCAGGTACGAGCGGGCGAGGGAAATTCAAGGGGATTGCACTCTCTGCGGTCAGTCGTTGCGGTCAGGCGCGCACGCGCACGTAGGAGCCGGGCGCTTCCTCGATGGAATTGAGCGGACCTCCGGCCTTCCGCGCCGGAACCCTGCGTTTGTCGAGCCGTTCGACCCAACCCTGCCAATGCGGCCACCAGGACCCGGCCGTCTCCTTCGCTTTACCCATCCAGGTCTCGATGTCGCCCTTCGGCGCCCCTCCCGTCCAGTATTGATACTTGCTTCGGGCCGGAGGGTTGACGACACCGGCGATGTGCCCGGAGCCGGAGAGCACGAAGGTCACCTTGCCGCCGAAGCTGCTGCTGCCGAGGAAAACCGACTTTGCCGGCGCGATGTGGTCCTCCTTCGTCGCGAGATTGTAGATGGGAATCTTTACGTCGCCGAGGGATACGCGGCGGCCGGCCAGCACCATCTCGCCCCTGGAGAGCCTGTTCTCCAGATAGCAGTTGCGCAGGTAGAAAGAGTGGTTGGCCGCGGGCATCCGCGTCGAATCGGAGTTCCAGTAAAGCAGGTCGAAGGGCAGGGGGTCCTGGCCCTTGAGGTAGTTGTTGACGAAATAGGGCCAGATCAGTTCCGAAGCCCGGAGCATGTTGAAGGCCGACGCCATCTTCGAGCCTTCGAGGTAGCCGGTGGCGCTCATATTCGCCTCGATGTGGCGGATCTGGTCGTCGTCCACGAAAACCTTGAGATCGCCGGCGTGGGTGAAATCCACCTGCGTGGTGAAAAGCGTCGCGGAGCGAATGCGGTCGTCCCCTTCGGCGGCATGGAGCGCCAGGGTGGCGGCGAGCAGCGTCCCGCCGACGCAATAGCCGATGGAATTGACTTCGCGCTCGCCGGTTGCCTGCTCGATGATATCAAGCGCGAAGCCTATGCCTTCGCGTGCATAGGCTTCCCAGTCCTTGGAGGCATGGCGTTCGTCCGGGTTTACCCAGGAGATGACGAAGACCGTCTGACCCTGGTCGACAGCCCATTTGATGAAGGACTTCTCCGGATTGAGGTCCAGCACGTAGAATTTGTTGATCCAGGGCGGGCAGATGAGCAACGGCCGCTTCAGCACGGTCTCGGTGCTCGCCTCGTATTGCAGCACCTGGCAGACATCGTTCTGGGCGATCACCTTGCCCGGAGTGATCGCGATGTTCTCTCCGATGGCGAACTTGCTGGTGTCCGTCTGGCGGAGCCGAAGCTCGCCGCGCCCGGCGGCTATGTCTTCCGCCAGCATCTGCATGCCTTTCACGAGATTGGCGCCGCTCGACGCCACGGTCTCGCGATAGAGCTGCGGATTCGTCGTGATGAAGTTGGTCGGGGAAAGAGCGCTGGCAATCTGGCGAACGTAGAAGGCCGCCTTGTGGCGGGTATGATCGTCAAGGCCCTCGGCGTCCTTCACCATTCGCTCTGCCCAGTCGGAGGTGACGAAATAGGCCTGGCGGATGAAATCGAAAAACGGATTCTTCACCCAGTCTTCGTCGGCGAAGCGCTTGTCGTTGCGCTGAAGGCTGGCCGGGTCCTCCAGGGCGTCGCCTGCCATGCGCTGGAGTGTCCGCGACCACATATCGAAGAAGCTGCCGAGAAGATGGGTCTGGGCTTCGAGTGTCCGCCGGGGGTCGGAGAGCCAGTATTCCGAGACCTTGGAGAGGGTCTTGACCATGTCGGAGACCGGCTCGGCGAAACTATCCGTCTTCTCGCCCGCTTCGCGGGGGGCGAGCCATGCGGAAGCGGCTTTTCCGAGCTGCTCTGCCGCGCGAGCCATGTTGATGGCCAGGCTTTCGGGATCCTTGACGATGTAAGGCTCGACCGATTTCGGGTCGAAGCCGGCAAAGCCCGTAGCGCCCTCAGCCTTCTCTGCTGTCACCCGGCGTCCTCCACAGCATCTTGTTTGTTTTGTATTTTTACATTCTGCCCGAAAATGATTACAAGGGCTACTGCATGTTCCCTTGATCGTAGCCGGTCGAAGGACAAAAACATGCAGCAGATCAAAGTGCTACAGCGACCTTTGCGCGTCCCGGGAGACGCGCGGCGCTGTAGCGCATCGTCGCGCCGCAGAAACAGAGGTCATCGCCAGCATGCTTGCCGTCGGAAAACAGCGTTCGCTTTCTTGGATGTCCGCACTGATTCTCGCAGGCGTGCTCGCGGGCTGCAACTCGACGGCTGACCTTGCCACCTATCCCTCTGTTTACGGTCAGAAGCCCGCCGCCATGCAGCAGATGACCAGTGAGGAGGCGCTGAACATGCAGGGCCAGTTGACCGCACTTGCCGGGCAGCGCCGGTCCGGCGCGATCTCCGAAGCCGAGTATCAGCGTCGCCTGAAGGAGTTGCAGCTCCTGGCCGAGCAGCACGGTGCCGACACGCTGAAACAGATCGAGAATTAGCGCTTGCCTTTCTCGTGATTTGGCCGCAAAGCGTTGAATGGCCGCGATGGCGGCCGTTCACCCCGCGCATGTCGAGCGAAGAGCCCAAGGGCTGGCAAAGACGCGCGCCAAATGAGGTCTGGAGATGGAAGAGTTTCATAAAGTCCGGCGTTTGCCGCCCTACGTTTTCGAACAGGTCAACCGTTTGAAAGCTAGCGCGCGAGCGGCCGGTGCTGACATCATCGACCTCGGCATGGGCAATCCGGATCTTCCGACCCCGCAGTCCATCGTGGACAAGCTGTGCGAAGTCGTCCAGGACCCGCGGACGCATCGTTATTCGTCATCGAAGGGCATTCCCGGGCTGCGCCGTGCGCAGGCCGCCTATTACGCACGCCGCTTCGGCGTCAAGCTCAATCCCGAGACGCAGGTCGTCGCGACCCTCGGCTCCAAGGAAGGCTTCGCCAACATGGCGCAGGCCATCACCGCACCCGGCGACGTGGTCCTTTGCCCGAACCCGACCTATCCGATCCACGCCTTCGGATTCCTGATGGCAGGCGGCGTCATCCGCTCGATTTCGGTCGAGCCGGACGAGACCTTTTTCCCGCCGCTCGAGCGTGCGGTCCGGCACTCGATCCCGAAGCCGCTGGCGCTGATCCTCAATTACCCGTCCAATCCGACGGCGCAGGTCGCCACGCTCGATTTCTACAAGGATGTCATCGCCTTTGCGAAGAAGCACGACATCATCGTGCTGTCGGATCTCGCCTATTCGGAGATCTACTTCGACGACGCACCGCCGCCTTCGGTTCTGGAAGTGCCGGGTGCGACCGATGTGACCGTCGAATTCACGTCGATGTCGAAGACCTTCTCCATGCCCGGCTGGCGCATGGGCTTCGCCGTCGGCAACGAACGACTGATCGCGGCGCTGACGCGCGTGAAGTCCTATCTGGACTACGGCGCATTCACCCCGATCCAGGTGGCGGCGACGCAGGCACTGAACGGTGACGGCAGCGACATCGCCGAGGTGCGCGCCATCTACAAGCGGCGCCGCGACGTCATGGTGGAAAGCTTCGGCAAGGCCGGTTTCGAGGTGCCGCCGCCGCCGGCGACGATGTTCGCCTGGGCGAAGATCCCCGAGAAGTTCCGCCATCTCGGCTCGCTGGAATTCTCCAAGCTTCTCGTCGAGAAAGCGGATGTCGCCGTTGCTCCGGGTATCGGCTTCGGCGAGCAGGGGGACGACTATGTTCGTCTCGCGCTGGTGGAGAACGAACACCGCATCCGCCAGGCCGCGCGTAATATCAAGCGCTTCCTTTCTTCGGCGGACGAGACGATGCACAACGTCATCTCGCTCAACGCACATCGGTAAGGAGCCGGGCTGTGCCCGTTTCCGCACCCAATTTGCCCCGCCCGGTCTGGCGGGGCGCCTCTACGTGTTAGGAACTTGCTATGGCAGATGCCCTCAAAATCGGCATTGCGGGCTTGGGGACCGTCGGTGCCTCGCTCGTGCGGATTCTCCAGGATCGTCATGAGACGATGGCGACCACATGCGGCAGGGCGATCGAAATTACGGCCGTAGCGGCAAGGGAGCGGTCGAAAGATCGCGGAGTGAAGCTTGCGGGAATTGCCTGGTTCGAGGACGCAGTTTCGCTGGCGTCGGAAGCAGACATCGACGTCTTTGTCGAACTGATGGGCGGTGCCGGAGATCCGGCCTATTCCTGCGTGAAGGCGGCGCTCATGCGCGGCGTTCATGTGGTGACCGCCAATAAGGCGCTTCTGGCAGCACATGGTATCGAGCTGGCGGAAATTGCCGAGCAGCATGGCGCGCTTCTGAATTACGAAGCTGCGGTCGCCGGCGGCATTCCCGTCATCAAGGCGCTTCGCGAGTCGATGACCGGCAACACGATCTCGCGCGTCTACGGGATCATGAACGGCACGTGCAACTACATCCTGACGAAGATGGAGAAGGAGGGGCTCTCCTTCGAGGAGTGCCTCAAGGAGGCTCAGCGTCTCGGCTATGCCGAGGCCGATCCGGCCTTCGACATCGAGGGCAACGACACCGCGCACAAGCTCTCGATCCTGACGAGTCTTGCCTTCGGCACCGCGATTGCTGCCGACGACATCTATCTCGAGGGCATCACCAACATCTCGATCGAAGATATTCAGGCGGCTTCCGACCTCGGTTACCGCATCAAGCTTCTCGGAGTGGCTCAGCGAACCGATAGCGGCATAGAGCAGCGCGTCCATCCGACCATGGTACCCCACGACACCGTCATCGCGCAGGTCGACGGGGTGACCAATGCGGTTGCGATCGAATCCGACATTCTTGGCGAGCTCCTGATGGTGGGCCCGGGCGCCGGCGGGGACGCGACCGCATCGGCCGTGCTTGGCGATATCGCCGACATTGCCAAGAGCCGGCCCGGCGCGCAGCACGTGCCGGCATTCGGCCGTCCGGCGAAGGCGCTGCTGCCCTACAAGCGCGCCCGTATGCAGAGCCACGAGGGCGGCTACTTCATCCGGTTGAAAGTGGTCGACCGCACCGGCGTCTTCGCCAATGTGGCGAAGCACATGGCGGAGAACGACATCTCGCTGGAATCCATCATGCAGCATTCCAAGCACTATGCCGACCCGGCCGAGCCGAAGACGATCATCCTCGTCACGCATGCGACATCAGAGGCTTCCGTGCGCAAGGCGATCGTCTCGATCAAGGGCGAGGGCTATCTCGTCGGCGAGCCGCAGGTCATCCGGATCGAGCGTCCGAAGGCCTGGTGACCGCGCGTCCCCATCAAATCTGTTGAGAAGCCGCTTCGACTCGCGACTTGCAGGCCGAACTGCGCCCCCGCCGGTTTTTCAGTGCCGAAATCTTCGTTAAGAACGGAGGGACTTCGGGCGGGTAGACAGATGGACGTTTTGGCGGATCCGATCCAGCGGGCATTTCTCGGCGTTGAACGCTCAGTCAGCGGTCAGCGCTGGGTGTCGCGCCTCGATCAGGCGGGCCAGAACCGTGCGCTGGCCATCAGTCAGGTCCACGGCTATTCCGAACTCATCGCCCGCGTGCTTGCCGGACGCGGCGTCGGACTGGACGACGCGGCGGCATTCCTCGAGCCGACGTTGCGCGCACTGATGCCCGATCCCGACACCCTGACCGACGGCCGCAAGGCGGCCGAGCGGCTCGCGGATGCTATTCGTCGCCGCGAGAAGGTTGTGATCTTCGGGGACTACGATGTCGATGGTGCGGCCTCATCCGCGCTCATGGCGCGTTTCCTGCGGCATTTCGATATCACGGCCGAGATCTATATTCCCGACCGCATTTTCGAGGGCTACGGACCGAACCCGCAGGCGATCGATCAATTGATCGATCGGGGCTCCGAACTGATCGTCACGGTCGACTGCGGCTCGACGAGCCATGAAGCGCTGGCGGTGGCGGCTGAGCGCAGGACCGATGTCGTGGTCATCGACCACCATCAGGTAGGCTCAGTGCTGCCGCCGTGTCACGCCCTGGTGAATCCGAACCGGGAGGACGATCTGTCGGGGCAGGGGCATCTCTGCGCCGCGGGCGTCGTCTATCTGGTACTCGTCAATACATTGCGCGTGCTCCGCCTCAGGGGCGACCCGCGCGCGGCATCCTTCGACCTTCTGTCGCTGCTCGATCTGGTGGCGCTTGCGACCGTCTGCGACGTGGTGCCGCTCAAGGGTCTCAACCGGGCCTATGTCGTCAAGGGACTGCTTGCCGCACGGCATATGGGCAATGCGGGTCTTGCCGCACTCTTGCGCAAGGCGGCGATCGGCGGACCCGTGACCCCCTATCATCTCGGCTTCCTGCTTGGCCCGCGGATCAATGCCGGCGGGCGTATCGGCGACGCTGCGCTCGGCAGCCGTCTGCTGACCCTCGACGATGCGGCGGCGGCGGAAGCCATCGCCAGCCAGCTCGATGAACTCAATCGCGATCGCCAGGCGATGGAGGCGGCGATGCTTGCGGAGGCGGAAGCCGAGGTGCTGGCGGAATACGGAACGGGCGAGGGCGCGTCGGTGATCGTCACAGCCAGGCAGAACTGGCACCCCGGCATCGTCGGTCTCATAGCGGCACGCATAAAGGAGAAATTCCGCCGGCCGGCCTTTGCAATTGCGTTCGATCCGAACGGCCGTGGAACCGGATCCGGCCGTTCGATCAACGGTTTCGACATGGGGCGGCTCGTCCGTGCGGCCGTCGACAACGGCCTGCTGGTCAAAGGCGGTGGGCACGCAATGGCTGCCGGGCTGACGGTCGAGCGCGGTAAGCTCGGCCAGCTTCGGCAATTCTTCGAAGAGCGCGCGGAAACTGCCATTCGCGATCTCGTCGCCGTCCAAACGCTCAAGGTCGATGGCGCGCTGGCCGCCGCCGGGGCGACGCTCGACCTCGTCGACCTTCTCGACCAGGCGGGCCCTTATGGCTCCGGCCATCCGCAACCGCTCTTTGCCTTCCCGCAACATCGGCTGCGGGATAGCCGCCAAGTCGGGGCCAACCACGTGAAGGTGACGCTCGAGGGGCAGGACGGCAGCCGCATGGAAGGCATCGCCTTCCGCGCGATGGACACGCCGCTCGGCGATTTCCTGCTCGGCAACCGCGGCGCCACCGTTCATGTTGCGGGTTCCGTGTCAGCGGATCTGTGGCAGGGGACACGCAAGGTTCAACTGCGTGTGACGGACGCGGCGAAGGCTAACTGAGGCGTGATCCGACGCGGCGGTTCCCAGCCGAATCAGCGTCTTATGAAATTTTCTTAAAGACTTTGAAGAGGAATGGCACGCCCAACGGGAATCGAACCCGTGTTTCCGCCGTGAAAGGGCGGCGTCCTAGACCGCTAGACGATGGGCGCCTGCTGCAGCGTTTTGTGCTCCGAAAGGCGCACGCGCTGTAAGACAAAGCGGCTTATAGAGAGCGCTTCGGATTCTCGCAAGAGACCCCGAGCGGTAAATTTCGATTTTCCTCGGAAAAGATCGGGAGCAAATGCAGGCGCTATTCGGAAGCGAAATGGTGCGCTTGCAGGGTAAGAAATTGGTACGCCCAACGGGACTCGAACCCGTGTTACCGCCGTGAGAGGGCGGCGTCCTGACCGCTAGACGATGGGCGCCTGCTGGTGACGATCAGCACCATACTATGAAAAACATGAAATGGAAAAGAGGTGGAATGGCACGCCCAACGGGAATCGAACCCGTGTTTCCGCCGTGAAAGGGCGGCGTCCTAGACCGCTAGACGATGGGCGCCTGCTGCAGCAACCTTTGTACCTCTGAAAAGGCGCAAGCCGCTGTAAGACAAGGCGGCTTATAGAGAGGGCATCGGGTTCATGCAAGTGATGAGAGGCGATTATTTTGTTTTTTCGGCAAGAGATTCGCGCAGGTCACCTCGTTCCTATGGTGACGGAAAGCATAGGCGTCTCATTCGCGCGCAAGGCGAAGTATCCACAAGTATAAGAGGGGGAAGTGGCACGCCCAACGGGAATCGAACCCGTGTTTCCGCCGTGAAAGGGCGGCGTCCTAGACCGCTAGACGATGGGCGCCTGCTGCAGCAACCTTTGTGCCTCCGATAAGACGCAAGTCGCTGTAAGACGAGGCGGCTTATAGAGAGGGCTTCGGATTCCCGCAAGTGGCAGTTTTCATTTTTTCTCGGAAAAATCGCCTCTGATCACGACGGGCCTTGTTTGAATGTAGCGATCGCCGATCAGCCTTTGCGACGGCGACAGCGCCAGTTCCAGTCGCGCTGGGGGCCGATGTCGATATGGACGGAGTTGGTATGGCAGTAGGTGCCGACGCCGCCGCGGCCGGGAACGTTGCGCAGGAAATTCGCGAGCTCCCATTTGCTGACGCCCGCCACCTGGATATCCGCCGCCTCGCAGCGTGTGTGGAGAGACTGGCGCTTGCGGTTGACCTTGATGGCGCGCAGGCCCGAGGTGACCATGACTTTGCGGCCGTAGTGACCCTCCACCGTCTTCAGGATGTCGAGAAGCGCCGGTTTGAAACAGCCTGTTTCCACCTTCTCCGTTTGCAGGATGAGGCCGCTCGGCGTGAGTCGGGCAAGGCCGGAGAGGTTCGCCACTTCTACGGGCGCGTCGTCCTCGTCAGCCTCGTGCGCTTCGTGTTCCATGCTGAAAAGCGGGTTCATATTGACGCCGGGCAGTGAGGTATAGGCGAGGGAAGCCACCTGCGGCTGTCCCGCATTGTTTGCGGTAATCGTTTTCTTCTCGCCTGCCGGCACAGCGCGTATCGGGTCGGCCCGCGGCTTTTCCCTGCGTTTCGGCGCAAACAGGCTTGCGAGGGTCCAGGTCTTCTTCGTCTCTTGAGTCTCTTTCTCGCCTTGGGTGGGGCCCGCCGGTTGGGTGGCATCCGCCGGCGTCCCCGAGGCGACTTCGACCGGCTGCAGGGCTGCCGCCGTCGCGCCTGATAATGCGGCCTGCGCGCTCAAAGGCAACGGAACGGCCGCGGGCGTATCGCTTTCGCCGGTGGCTGCCGGAGTTGCAGCAGAAATCGCCTCGTTTGCCGCTGGAACGTCGCCTGCCGCGCCCTGTTGCGGTTGAATAACCGGTTGGGCCTCGGATTGCCCGTTGCTGAAGAGGCTATTGGCCTTGGCATTCATCGTCGGTGATGCGCCGGCCGGCGGCGTTGCCGTCGGCTGGCTGCTTGGGTCCGGCTGCGCTGCCCCGGACGGGCCTGCTGGCGATTGCCCGTAGATGCTCGATGATGTCGCGCGCAGCGCAGTGCCCTGCATGGCCAGGCCGGGCTGCATGGCGGCGCTGCTTTGGCCCGGTGCGCCGTCGGACGCCTGCGCCGTCGTGCCGGCGCCAGGCGCAGCCTCTTGCCCGTCTTGCATCGTCTCCTGGGATGCCGCCGGCGCTGCTTCCGCCACCTGTTGGGATTTGAGCTGGCCGATTGTCTCGTTGTCGGCGACTGCCGACACACAGCCGGCCAGTGCCAGCAGCGATACGGATAGTGCCGCGGCGCGTCCGATCGTCAGGAGCCTGTATCCTGGTTCCAGATGTTGCAACGCCTTTTCCCCGCTCTCCGTGCATGCGGGTGGCCTTGTACCGCGCACACAACACGTCCCGGTTCCGAATACTGTCCGGAACGGCACAACAATTTCACGCGGAGGGCGCTAGGCTCCCCACGGGAAAGGTCAGGCAAGTATAGGGCTATCCCCGCAAGTGACGACGAAGCAGAGCCCCGTTTCAACGTCTGCGCGGCAAGGTAATGAACGCCGCGTGTTTTGTAAACCTGCACCAACCTATTTCAGCTTCGCAAAATATAAGCGAAGGCCCGGCAATAGCCGGGCCTGAAGATCATCCGCTGTTCTATCGATCCTCTTGCGCCGGCCGGTGCCGCGCCGCTCGGCAGAGCCGGCGACGGCTGACGATTAGCCGGTGGCAGTTGTGCGAGGCTTACCAGACCCCCGTATTGGCCATCGAAGCCCAGGGTTCCTGGGCCGCCAGGTGTTCGCCTTTCTGCAGGATCTCGATCGAGATGCCGTCCGGCGAGCGGACGAAGGCCATGTGGCCGTCGCGCGGCGGACGATTGATCGTCACGCCGTTGTCCATCAGATGCTTGCAGAATGCGTAGATATCGTCGACCTCGTAGGCGAGGTGGCCGAAGTTCCGCCCGCCGGCATATTCCTCGGGATCCCAATTATAGGTGAGTTCCAGGCAGGGCGCGGCTTCATCCTTGGCGCGGTCGACATCGCCGGGGGCAGCGAGAAAGACGAGCGTGAAGCGGCCTTTCTCGTTCTCGTACCGGCGAATCTCTTGGAGCCCGAAAAGCTTGCAATAGAAATGAAGAGCCTGGTCGAGGTCTTTGACGCGAACCATTGTATGCAGATACCGCATTGGAGAATGTCCCTGTTTCGTGGAAGATGGCGTATAGTGAGGCGACGGCAAGCCAGACGCAAGGCTGCGTGCCTATAAACGTCTCAGGCCAAAATATGTCGAGGGGCTTGCACACGCGCAGCGGGACAATGTTATTCTGGCCCATAAGAATCAGTTAACCGTATCGAAGTGTTGCGCGTAACGAGGGGCTGCGAGAATGGCTGACAGGACATCTTCGAAAGACGTCATCCATAATGGCGAATTTGGCAACGACGCCCTTGATCTCATCGAAATTACCGGCGTTATCAAGTGGTTCGACGTTGCCAAGGGTTTCGGCTTCATCGTTCCGGACAACGGCATGCAGGACGTTTTGCTGCATGTGACTTGCCTCCGGCGCGACGGATATCAGACCGTTCTGGAAGGTGCCCGGGTCGTCGCTCTCATTCAGAAGCGGGATCGTGGCTACCAGGCCTTCCGCATACTCTCGATGGACCAATCGACGGCCGTTCACCCCTCCCAGCTGCCACCGGTCAGAACACATGTTCAAGTCACCCCGACGAGCGGCCTCGAGCGCGTGCTCGTGAAGTGGTTCAACCGAACCAAGGGATTCGGCTTCCTGACGCGCGGGGAGGGCACCGAAGACATTTTCGTGCATATGGAAACGCTGCGCCGCTTCGGCCTGACGGAGCTGAGGCCCGGCCAGGTGGTGCTCTGCCGTTTCGGGGACGGAGAGAAGGGTCTGATGGCTGCGGAGATTCATCCCGACGGACCGACGCCGACCACGCGGTCGCACTGATGTCCGGAGTCGTCGGCATAGCTGCAAGAAGCGCCCTGACGGCGCTTTTTTTGTTGTTACTGCTCGTTGCCTCAGCCATGGCCGAGGTTTCCTTTGCGAAGGAGCGGGTGCGGCTGATAACGGCGAGCGGACGCACGCATGATCTGACGGTGGAGCTCGCGGTCGACCCGAGTCAGCGCGAGCAGGGGCTGATGTATCGCCGGCAGATGGCGCCGGATCATGGCATGCTGTTCGATTTCGGCGAGACGCGGCCGGTGATGATGTGGATGAAGAACACCTATCTGCCGCTCGACATGCTTTTCATCGCAAGTGACGGCACGATCCGCACCATCCACGAGAACGCGGTTCCGCATTCCGAAGCGATTATCGATTCCAGGGAACCCGTGGCCTATGTGCTCGAGCTTAACGCCGGAACCGTGAAGCGGCTCGGCGTCAGCCCCGGGGACAGGCTCGAAGGCGCGGGACTTCCGGCGACGAAGCGGGCGAACTGAAGCATCCGCCGGCTCCGCGCTAGCCGCGAAATTTGCTGTTGCAGCAGCAGGGCGAAGCGTGTATCTCCGCCTTCGTGGTGCGGAGTGTAGCGCAGTCTGGTAGCGCATCTGGTTTGGGACCAGAGGGTCGGGAGTTCGAATCTCTCCACTCCGACCATCCAATCACGTGAAAACATTGATCTCTTGGTCAACGGGAGCCGTTCGAAACAATGTCCGCGAAGATCTATCGTCCCGCAAAGACAGCAATGCAGTCCGGCAAGGCCAAGACGCATCTGTGGGTGCTGGAGTTCGATCAGGAGAGACCGCGCACGATCGACCCGATCATGGGCTATACGAGTTCCGCCGACACGCGGCAGCAGGTTCGCCTGACCTTCGAGAGTGCTGAGCAGGCGATCGCCTATGCCGAGCGCAACGGCATCGAGTATCGCGTGATCGCGCCCAAGGATGCGGCTCGCAAGAATGTTTCCTATTCGGACAATTTCCGTTTCAACCGGATGCAGCCCTGGACCCATTGAGGCTCATGTGCTGAGACGGCCCCTTAGCTCAGCTGGATAGAGCACCTGCCTTCTAAGCAGGTTGTCGCAGGTTCGAGTCCTGCAGGGGTCGCCATCTAACACTTTGTTAATGCTGTCGAATATTAAAATAAAAGCGAAACGGCTCCTGCGTTCCTGCGGGAGCCGTGATCCGACAAAATCCCTTTGGCAGAGCGTAGATTCCCGAAAAATTCCCGAACATGGCCGGTTCGTTCGCTGGAAATTTTTAGTGCGTGCTGATGAGATGATACCTTCCGCTTTGCCAACATCGTTTCGAAGATCGGCCTCCGCTTTTTTGAAGGCGGGCAGTCTCGTTGCGAGTGTGAATACTCCCACCACCCCACGCTCAATATAATTGAGGCTCAAGTAAACCGCCCAGCCCAACTGCAACATCACAATTTCCGATTCGACTACCTGACAAGATAATTCTTTTTTATCGCGTAAGCCTCTGAGAAGGCTATCGAATCCTTGGTAGTCGATCTGATGGTTGCACAGGGGAGGTGGCGCAGTCGGGAGAATCGGTTGATGATTTCACAGGTCCAGGCGAGAGCCGGGATGGACGTGCCATCGCCTTCCGTGGGCGGCGCGGATCAACTGATCCTGACACCATCAGCCCTCCATGCTCTTTCAAGAGGACGACCATGCTTGCCCAAAAGCAACCTTCCACCGACGAGTTCGATCCCATCGATGCAGCTTTGCCGTATCACGATGGTGATGTACGCGCGACAATCGCCACTCTTCTGGCTGACTGCGGGCATCTCCGAGAGCAGCTTGTGATAGCGAAAGGTTGCATCAGCAGGGGGCTGACGCGTGGATGGACGCCGGAGCTTGAACGGCAAGATTGATCGGATAAGCGCCTCCCCTGAAGTCTCGCCGAATGGAGGAGGGGGCAAGATTACGTCGCACCTGTCGGGAAATACCAAAAGTTGGTCGCCACCGTCTCGTGGATGGGCGTCACTCGTTCGTCTACGAGATCATTGACGAGCATCGAGCCATCGCGCCGGGACGTTTTCCGGAAGTTTTACAAGCCACCATGTGGCACTTGGAAACCATTCTGGTATCCGCAGCGCGAACGAATTCGCCCGTCTCAGTTCGACGGGGCGTTAGAAAGCTGGCTTGGTGATAACCGAAAGGATCGAGATCGAGACCCTGGACATTCGAATTTCCGACGACGGGTAGAACGGAGTTCCCTTGGCCAAGAGCATTTCAGCGACGTCCGATGATCTTCCCCCCTTCCGGCTGCAATGCTGGGTTTATTCCTGAAGGGCTTATTGATCCTGTTGCGAGTTGTGGCAAACAACATAGAGGGATGTCAGGGAAGTGAGTCGTGGCGGCAGAAAATCGATCAAAACTGGTTAAGATGACGATTAGAAACCTCGGGTGCGTTGGCAACGACGGCTTGGAGATCGAACTCGACAATATCGTCTGCATTGTGGGCCGAAACAACTCGGGGAAGTCGACACTGTTGAGGGCATACGAGCTTGCAAAAGGTGTTGTGTCCTTCGTAGCCTCAGAGGACCGTTTCCAGCACGCGACCTTAGACCAGCCCTCTGAAATCTTGCTCGAAGTTCACATTCCTGACGGGATTGGCAACGTCGATCCACGTTGGAAGACGGACCGTGACGGCCTGCGCATCGTTAAAAGCCGGTGGCAGTGGAGCGCTCCGGATTTTACCCGCATCAGAACGACCTGGGACCCGACCGGTGGAGAAAACGGGCAGGGAGACTGGGCGGCAGATGGGAAAGCTGGCGGAGCAGACCCTGTATTCAGTTCCCGGCTACCCAGACCGTTGCGGATCGGCTCGCTTGATGATGCTCAGAAGACGGAGGAGATGCTTCTGGCACTGGCGCTAGGACCTTTGCTCGCCAGCGTCGAGCAGGAGCGTACTAACAAGGAATCGGCTTTGTTCAAGGCTATCGCCAGCGTCAGCAGTCACATCGACGTACTGAGCAATGATCACACCGAGCACTTCAATGATATCGCCACGAAGGTTGCGACCGGGTTCCAGGGCGTGTTTCCGAAGATGGATGTCCGCTTAAACATCGCGGCATCTCCGCTTGTCCCGAAAATATCCGACCTCGTGAAAGCCGGTTCCAGCATCCGCATCAAAGATGGGCTCAGCGACACGATGTTGAAACAACAAGGGACAGGGGCGAGGAGGGCCTTGTTCTGGGCAATGCTACAAGTTCACAACGAGTTGACACGCGACAAGGAGATACGTGACGACTTTCGGAAAAGGTTGACCCAGGACATAGGTAACGCAGAAAGGAAGCTTGCTGGCAAAAAGATTGCCGAGGACGAAAAAGCCGGGGCCGAGAGGCTCTTCGACGACCTCCAGGCAAAGCTCAAAGCACACGACGCGGGAGCGCCCATCCCGGATAGCCCGGACGATCCAGCATTGCCTGGTTATCTTCTTCTCATCGATGAGCCGGAGAATGCTCTCCATCCTATGGCAGCTCGTGCGGCCCAACGTCACTTGTACAAGCTGGCCGAAAGCCCGGATTGGCAAGTGTTGATGACGACCCACTCGCCATATTTTATCAATCCCTTTGAGGATCACACCACAATCGTGCGGCTTGAGCGAACAGGAGACGACAAGGCAGTTGCCGTTGTGTCGCCCCGCACGTATCGATCTGATCGGATCGAATTCGACGGTGACGACAAACAGCGCCTACAAGCTTTGCAGCAAATTGACCCGAGCTTCGCGGAGATTTTTTTCGGGTCTTACCCGATCCTGGTGGAAGGCGATACCGAACATGCCGCGTTCATGGCATCAGTCGTGGAAAAGCAGCACGAACTGATCAACCAGGTGACAATCATCAGAGCGAGGGGAAAAGCTATCCTCGCACCGCTGGTGCGGGTCATGCAGCATTTTAAAATCGACTTCGGGATTGTTCACGACTGCGACCCACCGTTCAAGAAGAACGGCGATACGAACGGCATGTGGACGGAAAACAAGAAAATCCGGGATGCGATTCTGGCGGCACGTCAGGCGGGCATCACCGTAAGACACCGGATCAGCATCCCTGACTTTGAGCGTTTCCTAGGAGGCGACGAAGAGGCAAAGGACAAACCGCTGACGGCTTACCTACGTATCGCGGGCGAGCAGAAACTCGGAGACTCTGTTCGAACGCTATTGGACCAATTGCTTACCGGCGAACAGCACGAGCCCTTCGACGTTGAAGCCTTCCCTGCCGGAGCCGATTACATGAAAACCCTTAGCGGACATATCGCGGAATGGGCTGGACACAACGGCTTGGCGGACGAGATTCGGTTCAAAGGGAAGCCTTAACGGCCGCAGCCGATATTTTATCGCAACGCTGGTACGAAGATCATCCAATAGTTGGGCAGCGGGTAGAAGGTGGATCAGTTTTGTGGGGGCAGGGTGGACGACAAACCTAGCGCGCAGCGCTTTATCGACCAAGGCATTCTCCCTGAGAACTTGCCTCCGATCTTTACCACCAGCAAACTTTGGCAGCATTTTTCAGGGTCGGGTACAGCGTACGGGATTACCGGAAAAGCGGTAGGCGATCATGCTGTATACAATGCAAGCAAGCGAGGGGGCCAGCGGCGCGTATTTTCCCTTCCCCACCCGGCTTTCGTTCGTGATCTAGGTCTCTTCTATGAAAAGCATTGGGAAGACTTGAGGCCGCTCCTGGAACGAGCGCCGGGCTCTGTATCAAAGCCCATATTCACGCCGACGGGAAATCGACACGTCCGCATCACACCGCATTCCGAGCTTCCTGAACTGAGATTGCGTGCTTTCTCCAGGTTCAAATACTGCCTCGTCACCGATATCGCTCGCTTTTTCCCATCGATTTATACTCATACATTTCCATGGGCAATCAATGGGAAGTCGGCTGCGAAAGGCGATACCTCGTCTAACTCCGCTGCTGTTTTTGGTAATCGACTTGATTTCATTTTCAGGAACTCCCAATCGAGGCAGACAATAGGAATCCCGGTTGGTCCTGATGCCTCCAAGATTGCGTCTGAGTTGCTGCTGTCGGCTGTAGATAACGATTTCTTGTCGCGATATCCGATAACAGGTCGGCCGACATATGTTCGGCATGTCGATGACTATTGGATCGCCGGAAATTCGCAAGAAGAATGCGAACGCCATCTTTTCCATTTGCGGCTAGCGCTGCGGGAATTTCAGCTCGATATCAACGAAAGCAAAACCAAGATAATCTCAACAAAACTCGTGTTTGCAGATGACTGGCCCTTTGAGTTTGATCGGGAATTGATTGACAGCCTTGAGGGAGGGCGGAAGCATAGAAACGAGACGCTTTCCATCCTTGCAAAGATCACGGAAGTCGCGGCCACATCGGGCGATGACGGACTCATCCGGCATGCTATCCGGCTCATCGATGAGAACCGGCTGTGGGACACGAATTGGAGCTTGCTCGAACATTTCGTGGCACAGTGCGCCGTGCAATTCCCTCACTCGTTTGATTATGTTGCGCGGGTAGTAGCATGGCGGAAACGAATAAACCCCTCGACGCTTGATGCCGAGCTTTGGCGGCACGTAGCCCTTGCAACAATTGAACAGAATGCGCCCCTCGGTCGGGATTCCGAAGTCGTGTGGGCACTTTGGCTTCTAAGGGAGTTGGAGGTCGTACTGCCTCGTGCGACTACCGACCTGATGCTCGTCAATGCGGGCCCAATTCCCCTGGCCTTGCTGGCACATATGAGCGTCAATAAGCTCACTGCTGACCGACGGCTCCGCGACAAGCTGATAAAAAAGGTGCGCGGCAATCCTATCGCTGGACCGCTCTGGCCGCTCAGCTTGGAGTTGACCCACTTGGGCAAGGCCGAGCCGTCTTGGCTTCAAGAAAAGCTGCCCGCCTACCTTTTGGTGCTTCATCAGAAACGAGCAAGCATCATCGATTGGCAAGCAAAGCCCAAGGTCTTCGACGACACTCCCGACGGTGAAGACGATGGGCCCGAATACGCAATCGAAGACTATGGAGCAGACTACGGGTCGGATGAGAACGCCGCCGCCGAAGATGATGACGAAGAAGACGAGGATGGGAATTTCGACGATCCTATCCATGATCTACTAGATGATGAGTTCGATGAGGCAATGAGACGTGAGGACGAGCGCGATAGGCGGGGGGAGCCTGACGAAGAGGACGACATATGAGCCTCGGACAAGGGATAATCCTCAAGCCGCTTAGGCGCTAATCGGGATTGTTGCCCGCTTTTTTACGATCAAACTCGCCGGGACCCGAGACCATATCAACGTTGGCGACAAGGAATCTACGGCAAATCATTTCTTGCAGGCAGGTATGACAGCAATACCCTATCCGAGTTATGAGCTGCACACGTTAGGTTGGAAGGCTTTCCAAGATTTGTGTGTGACCGTCGCTGCCGAATCTTTAGGTCGCCCCGTGCAGATGTTTCTGCCTTCCAAAGATGGGGGACGTGACGGTGCTTTCGTTGGAACCTGGCAGTCCGGCGGTGAAACGGGTAGCTCAACAATCCAGTGCAAGTTCACAAGCTTGCCGCATGAGCACCTGTCGTTCGCGATGCTCCAAGACGAAATCAACAAAGTGAAGAACCTCGTCACGCAAGGCCTGGCACGCGACTATATTATCCTCACCAACCATCCGGTAAGCGGCGTTGCTGAGGCGGAAATCAAAGCACAGTTCGAGAAAGCCGGGGTCGAGAGGTGTTCTGTCTTCGGTAAAGATTGGATCGTGGGCGAGATTGTGAAATCCTCTCGTCTCCGTATGCTCGTTCCGAGGCTCTACGGATTAGGCGACCTAAGCCAGATTTTAGATGCCCGCGCATATGAGCAAGCTGGTATGATCCTGAGCGCGATGGGCGACGACCTGAAGAAATTGGTCGTTACAGATGCCCATAAACGGAGCGTTGAAGCGATCTCCAGGCACAATCTGGTGCTCCTGCTCGGCGCACCGGCAGCTGGCAAATCCACCATTGGCGCTAGCTTGGCAGTCGGTGCAGCGGACATCTGGAACTCGCTAACCCTCCGAGCTACGTCGCCAGAATATATCGAAGAACATCTCAATCCTCACGAGCATCAGTTCATTTGGGTTGATGACGCTTGGGGAAGCACGCAGTACCAGCGCGATAGGACAGAAAGCTGGAACCGGGTACTTCCTCTGATCCAGGCAGCAATGAAGCGTGGCACCCGGTTCCTCCTGACCAGCAGAGACTACATTTGGGAGGCAGCTAAGCGGGATTTGAAAGTGCACTCTTTGCCGCTTCTCACGCACAGCCAAGTGGTCATAAATGTGCAAGGCTACCGTGAGGCGGAAAAGGCTCAGATTCTCTACAATCATATCCGAATGGGCGATCAGCCAGCCGCTTTCCGGGCTGCGATCAAGGAATATCTTCCTGCTATGGCTTCGCGGGTAGACTTCCTGCCTGAGACCGCTCGGCGGCTCGGTTCTCAATTTTTGGCAGGTAATCTCAAGACAGACAAGGCAACAATTGAAAAGTTTTTTGCCTCGCCCGAAGGGTTTCTGGTCGACACGATTTCCGGGCTGGCAAGGGATTGCCTTGCTGCCTTGGCGGTAATCTATCTGTCTGGCGGGGTGGTCGCTTCGCCTGTCCCGGATGAAGGTGTTTTGCAGGAGGTGACGGCCGTCTACGGTGTGAGCGCCATTCAGGTGCGTGATGCCCTAAGCTCGCTCAATGGCAGCCTTGTCCTCCTCGCTCACAACGAACAAGGCCGCTACTGGACTTATAAGCATCCTACGGTCGGAGATGCGTTCTCGACTTACGTGTCCAGGAACCCGGAGTTTCTTGATTTCTTTCTGCGCGGCGCGAAGCCTGAAACGTTGATGCGGGAGGTTGTCTGCGGAGGTGTCGAATTGCGAGGCGCATCCGTAAGAATATTACCCAGCCACTATTCGTATCTTCTTGAGCGATTAAAGGGAGTCTCCGTTTATCCGCTGCGAAATTTCGTCTCTTATCGTGCCGACGCAGCTTTCGCCGCTCTCCTGCTGCATGAGCGCCAGGACCTTCTGGACGGGCTACAATCATTCGTCACTCCCATCGCGCAAGACCCAGACACCTCGTTGTTAGTCCGGTTGCATGAATATGGCATTCTCCCGCCGGACCTAAGACAGGGCTTCGTGGAGGCGGTCAAGAAAGCCGCTATCGAAGAGGCGGATACGAGCTTTTTGGATGATGACGGGGTTGCGAGCGTCCTTTCTAACCAAGACGAGGAAGAAATCCTGGAGGAGGTCAGAAGAGTTCTCCTGACCTGCCACGGGTAATTTCCTCCAGATTGGATTAGAGTCCGGCCTAGTAAAGGACGGACGCATGAAGAAGCAGAGATTTACGGAAGAGCAGATTATTGCGGTGCTGAAGGAGCAGGAGGCTGGCGCGAAGGTGGCCGACCTCTGCCGCAAGCACGGGATTTCGGAAGCGACATTTTACAACTGGAAAGCCAAATACGGCGGCATGGAGGTTTCCGAGGCGAAGCGCCTGAAGGCGCTCGAAGAGGAGAACGCCAAGCTGAAGAAGCTGCTCGCTGAGCAGATGCTGGATGCCGCCGCACTCCGCGAGCTTCTTGCAAAAAAATGGTAGGGCCCGCCGCCAAGCGTGAAGCCATCACGCATCTGAAGGCCGTCATGGGCCTCTCGGAGCGGCGGGCCTGCCAGATCATATCCGCTGATCGGAAGATGGTGCGCTATCGGTCCTGCCGATCGCCGGAGGTCGAACTGCGGGCAAGACTGCGCGACCTCGCCAACGAGCGACGGCGTTTCGGCTATCGGCGGCTGTTCGTCCTGCTCAAGCGGGAGGGAGAGCCGTCCGGCGTCAACCGCATCTACCGGCTGTACCGCGAGGAAGGCCTGTCGGTGCGCAAGCGGAAGGCCAGACGGCGTGCCGTCGGCACGCGTGTGCCGATACTGGTCGAAGCGAAGGCCAATGCCCGTTGGTCATTGGATTTCGTCCATGATCAGTTCGCCTGCGGAAGAAGGTTTCGCGTGCTCAACATCGTCGATGACGTCACGCGCGAATGCCTGGCGGCGATCCCGGACACCTCGATCTCCGGTCGTCGTGTTGCTCGCGAACTGACGGCACTTCTCGAGCGGCGCGGCAAACCAAGCATGATCGTCTCCGACCACGGCACGGAGTTCACGTCGAACGCCATCCTTGCCTGGTCGGAGGAGCATAAGGTCGAGTGGCACTATATCGCGCCGGGAAAGCCGATGCAGAACGGTTATATCGAGTCCTTCAACGGACGGATGCGCGACGAGCTGCTGAACGAAAGCCTGTTCTTCGGTCTCGATCATGCCCGCAGCGCCATCGCCGAATGGGCGGACGATTATAACCATTCCCGACCGCACTCATCGCTCGGATATCAGACCCCGGCAAGCTATGCCGGAACCATCGCCGCAACCGGCTCCAACGCTGCGCAAGATGAAGGCTACGCGTTTCCGCCGGTTGCTCCCACCGCGCCAAGTGGCGTATCGAAAACCGCCGAGGCTCTAATCGCCGCTGGATGAAAGTTCAGTGGCAGGTCACTCCTGCCCAATATCGATGAGCACATCCAACGCGTCCGCTCCCAATGGGACAGCGATTATCCGCCGGATGATCACTTCGATGAATTGCGCGGTGCGATTACGACGTTCGCAAAGCTCACCTATGGCGCGGAAAAAGCTAAGAGTTTCCTTGCCTCGACTGAAAGACGCATCTCGAATGCAGTGGACGATATGCAATCGGACTACACATCTCCTCCTTCGGAAGCTTCGCCAATCAAGGGTGGTGACACGATGTCTTCGCCTTTAGCCGGGCTTTTCCGGGACGTCGACGCATGACGACCTTCAGGGTGCGCCTCAGATTCTCGGTTGTCGCTTAAAGGCCACCGGCGATAGATATGCGATTTGCTAAGGGTACGCCTCCTGGCATTCCAGATCGTCGTCATTAGGGTTTTGGCGGTCCTCCGTGATCGGAGGGACCCAATTAGCTCGTGACGGCTCCAACTCGTCTTGCCTCCGTCCTTGTGGACGCGTGGGCCCCAGGTGCCGGGGTCATTTTCGAGCGGCCGTCAAAGCTCCTAAAATTCGGGCTAAAGATGATTCCTCGTTTTTAGTTCTTTGGTCTGTAAGCATTCTTAAACCCTTTAATTTGATTTGTATCGCTTGCTTTGACACCTCAAAATACCTGTGGAAACCGCTTGGTATGCCCGGATAGTTCCACGGTAAAAGCTTTGTTATTGTCCGTCAGGCTAAGCGTCGCCGACATCGCCATTACCGTGCGATGGGGCAGGGCGCTAACGTTTGTGTACCCCCGCCGCCATCGTGGGCGGGCTGACTGAGCCAAGTCCACCTGCCTGGTTACTGATCGGTGACAAGCTCAACGCCGATCATAATCCATGGTAGCTGACCGCGTGGAGGAACAACGCGATCCTTCCACCTTCTTATATCCCGGTCACAAAGGGAAACGGATATAGGGGGCCGCGCCGATCAAGGCCGCTTGTTCCACTGGCAACAGGGCCATCCGCTCGGTTTGAAATGGCTTTTGGAGAGCCCTCGCATCCTTCCATTCGGCCGTCATCCACAACTCGATTTCCGCAGGCTCGGTCAGGATGACGGGCATGGCCTTCGGATGGATTGGTTTGACGACTTCATTTGCCTCGCAGGTGAGAAAAGCGAACAGCTCATGCTCACCGCGTCGCGGATTCTTTATTGAGCCACGCTCGCCTGTCCACGGCGTCCATATGCCAGCGAAGAAGGCGAGCGGTTCGCTATCGTCGAGCGCGAACCATCGCGCCGTTTTCTTCGGCTTCGTGTCCTCATACTCGCAAAAAGCGGTCCACGGGACCAGGCAGCGATATTCGATCCCGGTCCATCTCTGCCAGTGAGGTGAGTCTAGGTTCCGAACGTTAGTAACGCCATAGTCCGGCTTGCCGTTGGTGACGGTCGGCGGCGACGGCATACCCCAGGTGAGATTGATCAGCTCGCGTTCGCCGTCGCGGCTGTTGCGAATGACAGGCCCTGCCTTGTCCGGGAACACTTCGGCCGTGGGGTTCGCCCGGTTTGTCATGTCGCGATGTGGTCTGGCCACCCGCCACAGTTCGTCAAACTCGACTTCGATACGATAGCGATTGCACATCCGTCCACTCCGAGTCGCGGTCGATCCTTCCGAGCCGCCAGCCATTGTTACCTTTGTTGTCGCACCGCGTGCAACGGAGCAGCGACCTCAACTCATCGAGAGTCGTTTCGCCACCCCATCTTCGCGCGATATCCCAGCGGTTTACCCAGTTGTTGTGGTCGCAAGCGGCGCAACGAGCACCGAGTATTTGGTCTTCGCAGAGATCGGCAAGGCGCAGGTGGCCTATGCCGCCCTCGGGATCAATTGGGCGGTTCTCCGGAACGAGGTCAATGCTGCGGCTTTGCCTCATGGCTGGGCTTCCAGTTCGGCCGATGCTCGAAACAGAACCAGGTCGGCGCTGCCTTGCCAACAGCAAAACCAAAGCCGCCCCACTTTTTGCAACCGACCTGCTCGCAGTAGTGAACATACGGACCAGTCTCATAATGCGGCTTCGCGCCCTGTTCGTCGCTCAACAGACGATCTCCTCCAGTCTCTTCCTCCAATTCTGGGGAGTTCCGTAAGCGGCAAGCAGACCCCGTCTGGCGGAAGGGGTGAGCGGTGGGATATCGGTAGCGGACACGATGAGCTGCTGTGAGCTTCTATGTCTGCGCCTAGTTCTGGAACTAGAACCTTCCATATGATCGAAGCTGTTGCCGACCGCCTTGAGGGTGCCCCGCGGCAGCTTCGCCGGCGCTGGTCGGATGAGTTCAAGGCACGGGCGGTGGCGGAGGCATTGGAGCCAGGCGCGAGCGTCTCGGCGATCGCTCATCGGCTCGGCATTCACCCGTCGCAGCTCTTTGGCTGGCGTCGTGCAGCCTTAGACGCTCGGAAGGTTCCCACGGAACCGGCGCGTTGCGAGGTAGTCGCGGCGTCTGCTGGCGAAGCGGTGATCGAGATCGTCATTGGCGATGTGATCGTGCGTGCTCGCGCTGACGTCAGTGAGGCGCACTTGCAGCGGGTGATCCGAGCGGTGCGGTCGGCATGATCCCATCCGGCGTAAAGGTGTTCCTCGCCAGTCATCCGGTCGACTTCCGCAATTATGTGAAGCGTGCAGTTATGTGGAGTCCGCCGCGGCTCGAGCTGCTTCCTCGTTTTTGTCCAATAGCTTAGATCGGTCATGAGCCTTCCCCACTCGGCATAATTGTTGTCGTCTCGAGACGTTCTTTTTGTCATCGAGAGGAGACCACCCGTGCCAAAATCGACGGAAGTTCTACCGGAATGCACGCAACTGATGGACCCAGGCAAATTGCGTCCGTTCCTTGAGGCGTTCACGAGCCGATTGTTGAACTTGGGACATACCCGCCTGACGGTGTCAGGCTACGAAGCGTCGGCCCGTCATTTCGGACAGTGGCTACAAAGCACGAAGTTTGCCATCACGGAGATTGACGACGATGTCGTCCGCCGCTTTGCGCAGCACCGATGCCGTTGCCCTGGCAGCCGGCAAGCCGATCGTCTGTCGGCAAAATATGTCAATCGCGCACGCCGGTTCATTGGCTTCCTGGTGGAATACGGGGCGGTGACGCCGTCGACAGATGAGCTGCCAGGTGTGGACCTTCACGAGGTCCAAATTGTTGCTTTCCAGACTTGGCTGAGACGGCATCGGGGGATATCCGAGCGCACCGTCCGTCGCCACGGTCGTATGGTCATGCGGCTGCTTGCCGGCCTCGGTCCTGATCCAAAACTGTACGATGCCCGTCTTGTTCGGCAGGTGATTCTTGACGAGGCCCAGCGAAGTTCGCGCGCCAACCTCAAGACGATGACGATGGCGTTGCGAGGCTACCTCAAGTATCTGGCTACCCAGGGCTTGTGCCAACCGGGGCTTGATCAGGCCATACCGACGGTCCCGCAATGGCGGTTATCGGCCTTGCCGCTCTACATCTCCACCGCCGACGTTGATCGGGTGGTTGCGTCGTGCGACGTCACGACACCGATCGGCATCCGCGATCACGCGGTTCTGCTGCTGCTCGCACGTCTCGGCCTGCGCGCCGGCGACGTTTCGAGCATGTGCCTTGAAGACATCGATTGGCGAGAGGGCACTTTATGTGTGCGCGGCAAGGGCCGCCGCGAGATCCGGCTTCCGCTGCCCCAGGACGTCGGTGAAGCGATTATCGACTATCTACGCGAGGCCCGTCCGCCCGCCGCCTGGGAGCAGATCTTCCTGCGGGCTGTCGCGCCGCATCGGCCGTTAGCGAGCGCGACTGTCTCTAGCATCGTCAAGCTTGCGCTTGTAAGGGCGGGTATCGACAACGCTCCCTCCCGAGGCGCCAATCTCCTGCGGCACTCCGCGGCGACCAGCATGCTTCGGGCCGGCGCCACGCTGGATATGATCGGGGCCGTGCTTCGCCATCGATCGGTCGACACGACTGCCCACTATGCGAAGGTGGACATCGACATGCTGCTCCAGGTCGCCCAGCCTTGGCCGGGGAGTGCGTCATGCTGAGCCAGGATCTCTCGCGATATGTGGAACTCCAGCGCACGGTGGGCTTCAAGTTCCGCGTCCAGCACACGCTTTTGCGGAGCTTCGTCACCTTCGCCGAGAGGCATGGCGATCGGCACATTGAAGTCACTCGTGTACTTGAATGGGCGACGCTTGCGCCATCCCCACAGCAGCGCCGCAACCGGCTGGTGACGGTCCGCCGCTTTGCGTTGGTGCTAGCAGCCGAGGACCTGCGCCATCAGATTCCTTCCGCCGAAGCTCTGGGGCGCAACCTGCTCAAGCGGCGGATCCCGCACATCTATACCCGGAATGAGATCACCGCGTTGTTGCAGGCGGCCGCACAATTGAAGCCGTCAGCCACGATCCGGCCGCTGATGTACGAGACCCTGTTCGGATTGCTGGCCGCCACCGGAATGCGCATTTCCGAAGCCCTCGCGCTTCGATTTGAGGACGTGACCGCCGATGGGTTGGTTATCCGACAAACCAAGTTCCAGAAGAGCCGCTTGCTGCCGCTCCACGACACGACGCGGGACGCCCTGGACAAATATTTGTTGGCGCGTCGTCGGCTCGGAACCTTGAACAGCATGCTGTTCGTTTCCGCTACGGGCGCGCCGCCGGCCTACAGTACCGTGATTGCTGTCTTCCTCCGCCTCGCACGATCGCTCGGTGTGCGGGGAGAGCCCGGGCAAACGGGCCCCCGCATTCACGATCTGCGGCACACATTCGCCGTGCGCTCCCTCGAGCAATGCCAGCACGATCACCATGCCGTCGGCCGCCATATCGTCGCCCTCAGCACCTACCTCGGCCATGCCCACGTCACTGACACCTACTGGTATCTGCAGGCAACGCCGATCCTGTTGAGGCAGATCGCAGCGGCTGGCGAGGCCTTGCATCAAGGAGCCGTCACATGACCGCGCTGGCTCCGCATCTCACCACCTTTCTACGAGAACACCTGCCGCGAGAGCGGCGGGCAAGCCCACACACCTGCGAGGCTTACGCCTACAGCTTCCAACTGCTGCTGTGCTTCGCCGCTAGCCGGTTGAGGACCACCCCGTCCCGCATCGAGATCGAGCAACTCGATCCGCCGCTGCTCCTTGCGTTTTTGGAGCACATTGAGAGGGAGCGCGGCAACTCGGCGCGCACCCGCAACGCCCGTCTTGCTGCCATCAAAGCCTTCTTCCGCTTCCTCGAGTACCGGCTCCCTTCCTGTCTGGATCAGGCGCGCCGGGTTCGGGCGATTCCGATGAAGAAGGTCGACGAGGCGCTCGTCAGCCATCTCAGCCGCGATGAGATGCAGGCTTTGCTTGATGCACCGAACCCGCGTCAGGTATCCGGCATTCGCGATCGAGCGATGCTGCATCTGGCCTTCGCTGCAGGGCTGCGCGTCTCCGAGCTCGTCAGCATCCGCCTCGACCAGATTGACCGCCAGACGGTCACCAGCATCCACGTCATGGGTAAGGGACGCCGCGAACGCGTGTTGCCCTTGTGGAAAGAGACCACGGCGGCGTTGAAGGCCTGGCTGGCAGTCCGTCCGGCGAGTGGCGACGCCGAACTCTTCCTCAATGCCATGGGACGCGCGATGACCCGGGCGGGATTCGAATATATCCTCGCCAAGCACGCCGCTACCGCGGCGCAGAAGCTCCCATCTCTCGCCGATAAACGCATTACCCCACATGTTTTGCGCCATACCTGCGCCATGCACACCCTGAAAGCGACCCGCGATGTGCGCAAGGTGTCACTCTGGCTCGGTCACGCCAGCCTGCAAAGCACGGAAATCTATCTGCGGGCCGATCCAACCGAAAAACTGGAGGCGCTTGCCGCAATGGCGCCGCCGTCGCTCAAGCCAGGTCGCTTTGCTGCTCCCGACAAGCTGCTCGCGATGCTGAAGTCCATCGGACGATCGACAAATTATGTCGAGTAATCCCACTCTCAAACACCGCAGGCGGCAAGCAATTGCCGCGGCGGACTCCACATAACTGCACGCTTCACATAATTGCGGTTATGCGGAGCTCCGCATAACCGCAAGGGGCCGGACAGCTTGCTGTCGCTGGTGCGGGATGCCGGCAATGATCCGTTCAACGGCGCGCTTTACGTCTTCCGGGCCAAACGGGCGGACAGAGTGAAGATCGTCTGGTGGGACGGCTCCGGCGTCTGCCTTTATGCCAAGCGGCTGGAAAAAGCGCAGTTCTGCTGGCCGCGGATCGGCCATAACCGAGTTCAGCTCAACCATGCCCAGCTTCTGGCGCTCATCGATGGGATGGACTGGAAGCGGGTTCGCGCCGTGCCGGTGAAGCCGCCGGAGATTGTTGGGTAAAAGCCCTGCGGCGAAGTGAATCAGCAGCCTGAAAGGGCGGGAAAACCGGAGCAAAATGTGCTCTGGTCGGGCCGATGACGCCGCCCGATCTCAAACTCCCAGGCGACGTTGAAGCGCTGAAAGCCATGGTGCTTGCCATGGCCGAAAAGGCGGCGCGGGCCGAGGCCCTAGCGAGCGAGGTCGCCGATCTCAAGGCGCGCAACGCCGATGCCGACGAGCGCATCGAGCGGCTGACGCAGATCCTGAAAGCCTTTGATCGCGCCCGCTTCGGCCGGCGATCGGAAAAGCTCGGCTCTCCCACCATCGACGACGAGCAGCAGGCCTTTGTCTTCGAGGAGATCGAGACCGGCATCGCCGCGATCAGGGCGAAGGTCAACAAGGGCCGCGAGCGTCCGGATGGCAAACGTCCGCCGCGGCCGCGCAAGGGCTTCGCACCGCATCTGGAGCGGGCCGAAGTGGTGATCGAGCCCGAGGATCTGCCGGAACATTCCGGCAAGCAGAAGGTGCTGATCGGCGAGGACGTCTCGGAGCGGCTGGATGTCATGCCGGCGAAGTTCCGCGTCATCGTCACCCGCCGGCGGAAATATGCCTTCAAAAACGAGGACGGCGTCATCCAGGCACCAGCGCCGGCACACATCATCGAAGGCGGTATTCCGACGGAAGCGCTTTTGGCCCAGATCGCCGTCTCCAAATATGCCGATGGCCTGCCGCTCTATCGGCAGGAGGCGATCTACGCCCGCGACCAAGTCGAGCTCGATCGCAAGCTGATGGCGCAGTGGATGGGAAAGCTGGGGTTCGAGTTGGAGATCCTGGCCGACTACCTCTTCGATGAGATCAAAAAGGGCGAGCGGATCTTCGCCGACGAGACCACGCTACCCACGCTCGCGCCCGGTTCCGGATCGACAAAGACGGCTTGGCTTTGGGCGTATGCCAGGGATGATCGACCATTCGGAGGCAGTGGGCCGCCGATGGTAGCCTATCGCTTCGAAGATAGCCGAGCCGGCGAATGCGTCGCCCGGCGTCTCAACGGCTATCGCGGCATTCTGCAGGTGGATGGTTATGCCGCCTACAACAAGCTGGTCCGCTCCGATGGCGGCAATGACGGCGTCACATTGGCTGGCTGCTGGTCACACAGCCGGCGCAAGTTCTACGAGCTGCATGCTGCGGAAAGCTCAAAGGTCGCAACGGAGACGGTCGAGCGGATGGCGAAGCTCTGGCAGATCGAGGAGACCGTGCGCGGGCAAAGCCCTGAGGCCCGTGTCGCGGCGCGTCAGCAAACCTCTGCCGCGGTTGTCGCCGAGCTCTTCGCTCTCTGGCAGAAAACCCTGCCGCGGGTCTCCGGCAAATCGAAGCTGGCTGAGGCGCTCCGCTATGCGATCTCGCGTCGTGCCATCTTCGAACGCTTTCTGACCGACGGCCGCATCGAGCTCGACTCCAACATCGTCGAGCGAGCAATCCGGCCCCAGGCCATTACGAGAAAGAACTCACTCTTTGCCGGCAGCGACGGCGGCGGAAGAAGCTGGGCAACCATCGCGACGCTGCTGCAGACGGCAAAAATGAACAACGTCGATCCGGTCGCCTGGCTCACCCAGACCCTCGAGCGCATCGCCAACGGCTGGCCGAGCAGCGAAATCGACGCACTCATGCCGTGGAACTACGCCGCCTGAACGGCCTCAACTTGTCGCTTACGGAGTTCCAGCATCGGTTGATTGTTCTCTGTTTGTTCTTACATTATTTCATCGCCATGGTCGAGACAATTGGCGAAGCTTTCAGCCTCGGATGGCAGCTCAAGGCGCGGTGTGCATTCGGCAACCGCGAGGCCATGAAGTCCGTTCGCCAGTGCACCTGGACCTACGATCTGGACATGCTGACGCTCGTCGCAACGCGCGGTCGGGACTTTCCCTTGTCTATGGTTGCTAGCCGTCTCCGCTGCCCCCGTTGCGGCTCCAGGACGGTTACCGTCATGTTCATGCCGCCCAGCGATGGCGACAGGAGACGAGGGGCAGCGTAGCTGACGGCTCTTGGTGCTCCGTGAGGAGGGTGATAGGCAGCGCTCTCTCGCGGACGAGACGAGAGCGCTGCCTGCTGGGTCGAGTTGTGGCAATATGGAGGGGGAGGAGCCGACGAGGCAGCAACATTCTACCTAGTCAAATAGATTCAGTAGCGAAGGGCCGGGTCTAACTGGAGACGTATCTAAGTCGACCTCGATCACTGTGGCTCGTCTTGCGACCCACTCCCAATTCGTCTTCGGGCTAGCCGCTCCGCTCCAGTATCGGTCCGCCACCTCATTGTCGCTGAGTAGCGGTTCCAGGTTTGCGCGAAATCTCTCGTCCTCGATGTATCGCCTCTGCAAGACGCCAATCCAGTAGAGGTCGCGCCGTTGCACGTCGGCGTCGGGCACTACTTCATGAACGTACCCGTCATTGAAGGTGACGCCGACGTTCTCAAAGTCTCGAACCTCTCGCATGTATACGCTGTCGCCGCGACTAAGTGAGGTCCGGGGGCGTCTACCCTCAAGGATTTCTTCGACTCGCGGAAATCTGTCGGCTAACGGAAAGGAACCTTGCCCGCTGAAGACATGCCCCACCGGATGCTGCTTCTTTGCGATTCGATAATAGGTCTTCAGCGTCATCGATTATGCTCCTCGATAATGATTCCGTGCGCCGGGAAAGTCCATTTTTTCAGCAAGAGCCGCTTGGAGCCCTAGCTGCATAGAAACGCCAACCGAACACCGCGCCACTCGCATCCCGGTCTTAACGACCTGACCCGGACTTTGGCAGATTTCGAATTTGGCCCTGGAAGGCGCGGGCTGGGCAGACGTCAGTCATTTACCGTAGACAGGGGGTGTTTTGGGCTTTGGATTATACCAAGCGTTGTCGATTTGCCTTGCCTCTATTGAAATCGCTTGAACTTCGTATGGAGCACAGGTCGCAACGTCCACGGCATCGATGTCAAAGATGGCGATGTTTTTTCCCGCGTCCCCAAATTGGCTGCGCAGCGTGTGGGCGTGATGACCTGCGCCTCGTTTATTCCTCCAGCAAACCGTCCACAACAGCCGCCATCTCGACAAATTGGCGGGCCAGTTCCTGAATTTCCGGATGCCCATCCACCTGAGATGTCGGCGATTCCATGATCAGCCTGGCAGCGAACTCCTGACCCCAGTAAGACTCGGGGAGCGTCTTCATCCAAGGCCAGTAATTGGTCTTACGACCGCCAGGAACAGTCGAGGACAGTTTTTCGAGCTTTTTTCGTGCCGGGCTCCCAAAGTGGCGCTCATCAGCACTCATCTTTTTGGGATCAGGTGACTTTACGCCAAATACAACCTCCCAGAAGAAGTATTTTTGCGATTCCAACGCGACCAAGCAGTTTTCGGGCCATGATGGGCGGCGAACACCCCAAGGTGTGAAGCGCTCGTACAAGCATGCTCCTAAAACGATCTCGATATCGACATCGGATGCTGCCTCGAAATCGGATGCTACTTTTTCCCGCACCTCGCAAAGAACGTAGTCGCCCACCTCGCGCATGATCCTCAGATGCAGCATCTCCTGGGACCAAAGGATTGATGCTATGCTTTTCGCTTGCCAGCATCGTCAAATTCGGCATCCACAGCGTCGCGATAGGGTTTGTCGGATTGGTCGGACACGTAGCCGCTCCCAAAGTTCGTTTCGCCTCATGCGTGTTCGCCTCCTCTCAAGCTCGTCTAATGCTCAATAAATACCGGGAGGATGGATTTTCCCGTCCTGATCGATGCAGTCAACGCGCTTGGCTACGACATTCTCTATGTCTGACCGAGATTCCGAAATGATGGCGCAAAGCCTGTATGTCGCGATGTGTGCGGGCGTTTCGAACCAACCGATCAGCGGACCACCACTGATGCCACCCAAATCGTGAGAAGGCGGAAGCGTATTGCACCGAATGGGAGCAGAATCCTCTCGATTAACCGCCCAGGTAATTTGATCATGAGTGACGGTTCTCGCGACACCGAGCGCTGTAAACAGACCAAAATCGAGTTCAAAAGCAGCGGTCGGAACTCTGTCAATGCCGGGATAGCCTGCGAGCATTATTCCACGACCCTCCTCAGGAACCCCAAAGGGGAAGGACAGTGGGATGATCGGCTTACCGATGAGGGCCAGTTCGTCTTCGTCCAATTCGATTGTGGCCACGTCAAGCGACCGAGAGGAGGGGTGATTGTCTGAACTATCAATCACCTGAAAGCCGGGCATTTGTTTCTCATAGAAAAAGAGGGCTACGTTCTTTGACAACCGATCATTGATGTAGCCGGAAACGACGTGGGCTGCCGTGATCCCAAACAACCTTGTCTGCGTTCGGACGACCGTCACTGTTCCGCTGTGAAGAACCGTGGAGCCTTGCTCACTCTGTTCGTGCCAGAAAACGGGAAAACAGCACCCCTTCAAAATCTCCCGGCACGCATCCCCATATGCACCAGTCATAAGTTCAGCAGCGGCCTGTACGGTCGGCACAGGGTGGCCTTCGGGTATCGTAGGGTTAGCCATGAAATTTACCCATTCGTCAAATCAGGAAGCAGAAGAGACGTTGCCTAGATGCTCCTTGTGCCAGTGCACATGGGATAGTTCGTACACCCCCAGAATTGTCCGCCTCGGTTGGAGCCCTGGCGTGCGGTTCTCTTGACCATCATGCGATTGCAATAGGGACATTTAGGAACCGTTCCGGGAATAGGTGAACTAACCTTATAGGGCGGTATCTGTTCTACGCCGCGCAGCGCCCACCCGATGTGTTTCATGTCCGCTTCTGCCTGGTAAAAATCCGGCAGCAAGGCAGCCAATTCCGGGTCCGTTGCATTCTTCCAGGCTTCAAAGCGCACCATTTCCATCTGAAGTGATTTTATCGCCGACCGCAGCTTCTCATCGATTGCCTGCTGCTTGGAGATAATCGTAGCCTTGTCGGCGGCTATGTTTCGCTGATCCTTGTCGTCATAGGTGGGGTTGTACTGAAAACGCTGCTCGACCCCTTTAAGCCAGGTCATGATCTGCGTCTTCTTTACCGGCCCAATCCCGTGAACTTGCTGCACGTCCCTACGTTTGACATCAAAAGCAGAAAAGAAGTTGTAGGAATTGAGAGCAGCGAGGTTTGACGAGTTCAGCCCTTTGATCTTTCCGGTACGGATCGAAATGTTCGAAAGATAGTCCTCAAGTTGGCGCTCCCGCCTTTTGGAGTCGTAGGTCTTCCGCACGTTCTGAAAGGCATTACAAAGCCTCTTATAATCGTCAATCAGACCGAAGGCCTCTGCCTTCAAATGAATTGCCCTCTCAATAGGTGCGGCCGCCTGCACCTCCATACCTCGCTTTTTAACTTTGTCACCAAGCTGGGAGTATCGGAGATCAATTTCGACATCGCCTTTGGGCTGACGGAAAAAGACCCACGCGGCCAGGGTCAGTCCAATGAATATAACGATACCCGGGAAGCCTCGTTGCGAGAAACCAGCAAGAGAGAGCGCAGCAATAGCGAGACCTGCGAGACGCCACAGCGGCGTCAGGCGCTCCTGCCGCTTGTATTCGAGCGCCGCAGCGCTGGGAGGAAGGGCGGGTTTCGGCGGAAGTGTGAGCGAGATCGTGTCCGGAATCGCGGTATTGTTGAGCGACGCCATGAACGATTGCAGGTCGAGAGCCAAACCAGTCTGATCGTCAATACGTCCACCCGGCAAGTGAACGGGGTGAGCGGCGTCGCTGACGAACAACGGTCGACCATAAGTCCTCTCCATTCTGCACAACGGGCATTCGGAGGCTGCCCTGGAGTAATGATGAAGCCGGTTTACGGAGCAAGGTCGAAGCGACTGTTCCATCTCTCCAAGAGCCGTGACCCAGTCGGCTGGAGAAGGGCGGCTATTGACGTGGTTCGGAGAAAACGCCTCTTCGAAGAGCTTCCTGATTTTCTCGGGGAAATCGTCTAGCCGAAGGGTTCCAGGCGGTGGTTCCATGTTGGTGTTGCGGGCCGAGTACGCAAAGCGATACTCCTTGATTGCCTGCTCGGTCGAGAGATCGTTGCCATGCTTAGGACGGCCGACGAACGGGTGTCGATCCAGGCAAAGCAACTGGAAAATGCAGACCGCTAACCCAAACGCATCATGTTGCGGAGTTCGAACGACATTCTTCAGATTCCATCCTTGAAGTTCGGGGGGCGTGTACTCGGGCACGCCGACTTCGCAGAGGTACCTGCTCTGCCCGGAGGAGAATTGAAAACTGTCCGCATCGATCAGGACGACAGTTGCATTTTGAGCGACCAGGATGCCGCGTTGGTTGATATCGCCCACGACACATCCCGCAGCGTGAACATTCGCAAAGATACGGGCGATATTTACGGCCACCCTGGCGATGAATTTGTAGTCGGCAGCAGGGAAGAGCTTCTGCCGCGAAACAGGAGTCTGAAGTTCATGGATTTCCTGATGCTCGCTGACAAGTTTCATCAGGAAGCCAGCAAAATTCCCCTGAGCATCGAGCACGATCTTCTCAGGAAAGGCGACATTCCCCACCTTCGCCGAAATCCCGGCGGCGACCATCGCACGTATCTTGCTTTCCCGTTTCGCGACCACCGACGGAAGATAGGCCTTCAATGCGTAGTTTGGACGGTTTGCAAGAACGAAAACTTTGCCCTCGCCGCCCTGGGCGATTTTCCTTCCAAGCACAAGTTCCTGTTGGTCCGAGAACAGTTTTTCGGTTTTCATCGCCGGTGCGCCAAAACCAGGGTTTTATCGTCATCAGTGCGGTCGTTGACACGATCACTGTCGAGAAAGCGCGACAACTGAGATGAAAGCGCCGCGTCTCGGCCGACGATTTCGCCGCGTTCCAAAGGAGCGATCATGGGCTGAAAGAACGCAGGATGAGGACATGCGGTTTGTGAGTTCAAGACCAATCCTTCGATGCCGTCCGTAAAGACCGCAAGGGCATCGTAGCGGTCTTCATATGCCGAAATGCGCAAACGCGGAGCAGGGGAGTCGGTGACAAAATACGTCGTCGATGCGTATTCGCCGTTCTCTGGAGCGCTGAGCGTTCTCCACTCATGGGAAACCGCGTCTCGCGCGACGACGGCACCGTCGCCAATGTGGCAAATCTTCAGTTGACCACAACCGGCGACCGCAAAGATCAGGGTAGCAGCGAAATCCCTCGAATCGAGCAACCGTCGGTCAGCGGCAACAAGAATGCGATCCCGGACCTCGTCGATCCAGTCCCAAATAGTCGCATCATCGGGGACCTGTTGGCTGCGTTCAAAATGCCTGCGGGCATTTTGGCTGAGAACGCGGCAGACCAACGAGGCTCCCTGACCTCCGAAGCTGGCGGACCCAGCGCCGTCGGATACGACGATGGAAAAGACCGAATTGCCCCCGGGGCCCTCACACTCAAAACTGCTTTGAGCGTCCTGGAGCCGAGTGCCTGCTTTGACATGAGACGTACCCCTGACTGAGGCAGCCGCAAAGGTCCATCGCGCCATGTTCAGCCAGCAACTGCCCAACCATCAGGTGCTGCCGGGTTCTCAAGAGGGAACTGTTCTCCAGGGGTGGAGCGAGCCATCGCACCAAGCGAGTTTGACAACCACTGGAAGAATTCCCGGAAATGCAGCCCTTTGAGCTTCAAAGGCTGTCGTACGGAAATCTGGCTAAGAATGGACATGTCCGCGTTTTCGACGCCGATTGCGTAAAAACTGAATGCCTTTGAAGCCTCACCTTCACGGACCTTTTGTGCAGCCGCCTGCCAACTGTCGGTCGGGGCACCATCGGTAATCAGGAACACCCACGGTCTGTAGAAATTGATCCCGTTTGCACGGTATCGCGCCTTCCGCTCTGCGAGCATCTCTAGAGCAGTTTCGATGGCACTGCCCATGGGCGTGTTACCTTGCGTCGTCAACTGCGGCGCAAAGAAATTCGCAGCTCCAGTGAAATCAAGCTCGGTCTTAACGGGTCCGAACGTCACAAGGGCGACATCAACCCTCTTCGCGGCCAGACTATCGGCTTGCAGCTCCTCCTGAAAAGCCTGGAGCCCCTGGTTAAGTTCCTCTATCGGAGCCCCTGACATCGATGCTGACACATCGAGCAAGAGGATGCAGGGGCATCGATTTTGCGGATTATCAAGAAATTCAGCGTCGCCAAAGGGTTGCTGCTCGAATTCATTCATTCAAAATCTCCCCAGCCGAACTTCGCAATTCGCTCAACTTTGTGGCGGGTGACTTTCAATATTGCAAGCAAAAAAGCTTGCTTAACTCTCCGGAAGGGACGTTCCGAAGTCGTCTCCACAGGTCCGGCGAGGTCACAACTGTGCGCCCCGCTGGGTGACCTCCGAAGAATGCTCCGGATGGCGGTGAAATCGCTGTTTCAACGTCCGAAGTGAACCAAAGGTGTCCTGAGCCGATGGCCGAAAATATCTCACGTCGCACAGCCAGGTCACCTAAATAGCCCTTGATTCCAATGGGCGTCTTCGCCGTTGTCAATGTCCGAATTGTTATCGATGCCACTCGCGAAGGTCTGCGCGGTCAGAGGCTTTCCAAGTGTTACAAGATCATCGAGATCGAGCCCATTGTACCAGCGACCAATTCCGGACGGCACGGCTCGCGGCTTTCTTCGCCATCTTGATCGATTCAAGGGCTAGCGGTGAGCCGAGCGTCACGAACAGGGGCACCTTCAACCCAAGCTCTCGATGCCGGTCATTCGGGCACCCATTGCGGCGAACTGTCTCGTATTGGAAGCTTCGCCGCAGCCGAAGTCGATTACGTTCAAGCCGCTGAGTGAGGGAAGGAAGGCCAGGAAAGCCGGGAGCGTGAATAGGTCTCGATAGGTGTCGTAACCGTGTCGGACGTCGTGAGCCCATTGATCGGCATTGTCGTTCCAGCGGGCGGCGACGTCGGCTTCAGATTGCTGGGTCACTCTGTGCTCCTTTTCGGGATACGATTTTGTCAATGTATTTGTTTCGAACGAGCCAGCAACAGTGTGCTATTACGTTCACCGCTGAGTAGAGAGACCACATGAGCGACGACAACATTATTAAGTTTAAACGACGGAAATCAAAGCAGGAGCCAAACGCGATCAATCCAATGCAGCGGAAAGCGCTTACCTGGCTTGCCGTGATAGCGGGGTTGATCCTGGTGTGGGCCTACTACCAATTCATCGCGCCGCCGAACTTGCCATGAGAGGCGCTTCGTTGGAGCAAGTTCCCGACGCCAGCTATAGAGTATCGCAGCCTATCGATGGCTGCAGCTTAGGAAAGCGATGTTTCCGCCGGACTCGGCTTCAACACAATACGGTGCCATCGACCTTGTTTCATCCGTGATCGGACATGTTCCTTGTAGGATGCGGAATCTTTTGGCCGCGTTGTCCGGTGCCTGGTCCAGTTGCAATAATGACAGGCAGCGACGACGTTCTCCTCGACATCGCGCCCTCCGTCACATCGAGCCACCAAATGCTCTGCAGTGCACCGAAAGCGCCAGGCTGTTCGGGCTGATATTCGAAAGCGTGCGCTGAAGATTTCCGGATCAGTCTCCCACATGGGCAGATCGCAATAGTAGCACAGCCCCCTTGGCGTTCGGCCGCCAAGCGTCTGAGATTCTGTAGTATGCAGTTTGATTTTGATTTCACGAGCCACGTCCTTTGCTTCATTGCTGAAGCGGACGTGCAGCGACTGTTAAAGCCGCCCCTCAGTTGGGAGGTTATTCCTCGCACAAGACGACGCCTAGAGACGTCACTCCGCAGTCTTTGAACGGTACGAGCGCCTCTATCTGCGCAACGCTGACGGGTCTTCAACCGACCCCAAGCAAGCAAATCGTCTTGCCTCCGACCAATGTCAAGGTAGATGGGCTAGCCAGATTGTCAACCGCGACCGCTCCCAAGGCGTCACCGCTAGGTTGCGGCGCACGAGCTTAATCCCCACCAAACATTCATTCGAACTGTCCGCGAGGATCGCTTCTGGCGTGCGGCAAGAGTTCGTAGCTTTCTAAGTTGGCCATGTCGAGGAAATATCGAGCCTTGCGCTTGGGCGCTGCTCGTAGCCAAACTGCAAGTTCCGATTGCGCAAGCCTCAACCAATCTGGAAAATCCTCGTGCCCCTGGAAGTCGCCTTCAATAAGGCCGGTCAACGCATTCGTATAAATGATGCGACCAACGCCTGGGAATTCGTAAATCTCGTGGTCGCGCTTTCCCTGTAATCGCTCCTCGATGAGCCGAAATCCGAGAGCGAGTACCAATCTGTCTTCGGGAAATCGCTCATCTTCGAGAAACCAGTGAACGATCTCCGCTCGTCGCTCCGTATCGCTCAAGCCATGGTAGGCACCAAGTCCCATGTTGCAAATCGTGCAACATGGGACCAGCTTACACTGGCCGAAATGCTCTTGAATCTGTTTCTTGGTAACGAGACCGCCGTTGGCAAACCGGTGAAGAACATATACCGGAGGTTGGTGGTCGAATTTGCCATCATTCGGCATGCAGCAATAAATGCATAAGTCGCCTGGGACCGTCGTATAGACCCGGGCAAAGCGCTTCTCCGCCTCACGTCGATTATATTTAAGACTAAGAGGCGTTCCGATCACAATGATTACATCGATATCCCGGACAAATGTGTGCATTCTTATCGTATCTACATTAAGGCAACGCAGAATTGCGGACGATTGTTGCTCCGACGGAAGATGCCCAACTAGTGCGGGGGAGATGTGCCGTTTCGGCCACTCGACCGGGCCGAGATGGTTAACGTCTATCCGGTGAGGCTCACACGTCGTACGGTGGGAGAACGGTAGCGGGGTTGGACCGAAAACCCCACGTGCCGAACTTACGGATTTCCACAGGGACCAGTCGCGCGTTGTTCCAGATCGATGCGTGGCCGCCCTGCGGCACTTGGGTTGCTAATCTTCCATTTCGAAAGTGCGGTACTCACCACTCTCGTTGTCGTAGACTTCGACCTCAACCGAGCCGCCACTGTCCTGGATCGACTGAACTTCGACGTCCCGATACTCAGCAGAGCCCCAGTCGTAGATTTCGATGTTCTGGCCTGGTCTAACCAGGTTGCCCTTGCCAATCTCGACAGAGTCACCTGTGTTGCTATCAACGCCATCCCAGGCGAATACAGGACTCGATAAGACGAGCGGCACAAAGAGGGCCGCAAACGAGACGCATCGCACTAGTGACAATGGTAGCCCCCTCTTTTTCGGTCGTTGTGACAACCATTCTCATCTGTTCCGCCACTATGAGCGTACGCCTGAACCAGGCCCATGAACATCGAGACAACAAGTGCCACGGCAATCGTAATCTTTAACTGCAAGTTAGCCTCCCCCTAGAAACAACCATAACTTTCATCAACGAGGTTGTTTCGTCAAGGTGTTTTGAACTATGGGTTTAATTAGTAGTGAATTGTGAGTGTCAGAAATGCTGTTCATCGACGAACCCTACGTCGCGTCAAGAAACCTCATCCTTGGGGCTATTTGCCTTATTTGCGCATCGGCACCCGCGACGGCCCAGTCGATGTCGGGCGTTGCGATTGGCAGTGACAGGGCAGCCCTCAATCAGCTAGGCACTCAGCCCACAGCTACGCAAGCGTTGGGCCCGCACACGGTGGTAAAGTTTCTCCTTCCGGGCGGAAACGAGCTTTCGGCAACCTTCATTCGCTCCACCGGCAAGATCGTCTATCTGGAGACGGATTGGGGCGGCGAGCCCGGAGGGTCATTCTCCGATTTCGAGGGATTCAAGTACGGTCAGACATCGCTCGCCGATATCCGGCGGCACTTCGGGCACAACGGCATGATGTTTGATGCCAGATCAGGGGTGTCAATGATGCCGGACGGAGGTGTGGCTCTCTTCAATTCCTATGAGATATCGGGAAGCGAAGTGGTCGCCACTTTCGTAACGACGATTTCGGCCGCCGCGCTTGCGGAGCTGCAGGCAAGGCACGGGAACGAGAAACTAGTTGATCAGATCGGGCCAGCAGCAAAGCTGAACGCGCTCATTCTTGCAGAACGGGACTATGTCGACACGATTTGGGGTGCAAAGAAAACCTACGGCCCGGGCTACGCTCCCATTACTTGGGGAACCGCCCAGAGTGGATCGGCCACTACCGAATCTAAGGCCGACCCCGACGTAATCCGACCGGATCAGTTCCCGGTAACTGATATCTTCACCGGAAAGACAAAACTTCCTGACTTCAAAGGGCGAGACAAGGCGTTCAACAACTTCCGCACTCGTATTCGAAACGGGATGATGGAGGGGCCGAACTTCGCCGGTGAGTATTCTGTTATTCAGATCGGGTGCGGCGCAGGATGCTCGTTCGTCATCGTGGGCAACAATCGAACCGGGCAGCCGTTGGATTTTCCGCGCGGGGGCGAGGACAATATGTATCTCACCCTGAAATATCAGCTCACCAGTAAGCTGATGACCGCCCAATGGGCAGATTACGATCAATCGAAATGCTTCATCGAGCACTTCCAGTTTGAAGGTTCGAAGTGGACTGCCTTGGGAAGGCGCGACGTCGGGCCGGTCGAGGCTTGCTACAATGAAATAAAGAACAGCCTCGATCAGCCCCAGCCCAGAACTGATTGATTGCGACAGATAAATCCTATATCAGGATCGAAGTAAATCTTGATTTGGGATTTTGGCGATGTTGAACACGGAAGACACGGCCTTGCTTTTGGCTGTAATGCTCAGGCGTTCGGGAAAAACCAGGGGACGGATCAGCGATATCACTCTGAAAACCATCTCGAAGCGTAAGCACTTGCGAGCCGCCTTTCGAAATGGTGTCGCTGATTGGACGGCTGAGTTCGGGGTCCAGATGTATCCTTTGGAACGTGGTGGCTATGGCTTGCTTGCTGCGTCGTCGCTGGAGGGTGCACCTGTTCTCAAAGCGGCGGAACTGCTCAAGAAAGAACTGGCTGCGTTCAAGAAAACCGGCACTCTCAAGCACGATGCTCTCTATGAGGAGCTTGGACTGGAAGTGGACGAGACTGAGGAATAATTTGCAGGGGAACTGCGCCAAAGTATGCGGAGGCTGTAAATGACGAACCATGGAAGCAGAGAATTTAACGAGAGCATCCATTTCCATTGCGTTACTTACTCGAATGATCCATCTGATTATGGGGCGAGTGTTTACTTTCTGAGCAAAGCAGAGGCAGTGGATTTTGCCGAGGAAGTCAGATCAAAGTTCCGCGCCGTTATATTGTGGGAACGCGGTGAATTCGAAAAATACGAAGATGTCTGGATGGCGTACTGGTGGACTGAGTTTCTTAAGGAGTCCGGTTACGGCCTTTGCGAGGGGCGTGGAAAGGGCTGGGTCCTCGATGAAGCGGTGCCCGCAAAGATTAGAAATGATTCCACCGTCGAGTATACGCCGTTAGATAGAAACTCATAAGAGACAACGGCCGAAAGGAGAGTGGTGGCTGGTATCCGAACCAGGCGTGTGGTGATGTTTGAAAAGTCCGCATAGGAATCAGGATAGAGTGAGAAAGTTGCATGCAGAACGCTCCAGTGGCGGTCCTTTTCGTGCTGCTTGGCAGCCCTGGTTGGGCAGCGTCATCTCCCCGAGTGGTCGACGGTGACACAATAGTTCTGAATGGGATCGTCTATCGTCTGCACGGGATTGACGCTCCCGAAGCCGGTCAAAAATGCAGCAAGCCGAACGGCAAATCCTGGGAATGCGGCAAGGCTGCCATCTCAGCTCTCGAAGAACTCGTCCTGGAGAAAGCCGTCGACTGCGATGATCGTGGTCAGGATGGCTACGGCAGGACAATCGGCGTCTGCAAGGTCGGCAGCGAGGACATCAACGCCATGATGGTAGCAACCGGTCACGCTTGGGCGTTTCGCAAATATTCCACGGATTATGCCGCTCTGGAAGACCAGGCACACAGCAGCCACATCGGAATTTGGATTACCGACAACCAGACCACCCCGTGGGACTACCGCGCCGAAAAATGGACGGTCGGGCTGCAGGAAGCGCCTGATGGATGTCCAATCAAGGGCAACATTTCAGAAAACGGCCACATCTACCACACGCCTTGGTCGCCCTGGTACAAGAAGACCAAAGTCCATGTCGACGAAGGAGAACGCTGGTTCTGCGACGAAGCGGAAGCAATCAAGGCCGGTTGGCGCGCGCCCTATTGGGGGCGGTAACTCCGTGCGAAAGTGAAGCGTTTCGATGTCGGATGCGAATTCCGTCGACGAAATTTCATCGCTTCCGGCTCCCAACCAGGGGGATAGCGAGCAGTCGAAGCCTCGCCTCTAATATAAGAGGCAACTGTTGACTGCACTTATATTGCTGATTGCGTCGATCAAAGCTCTTGCGTGAACAATCCCATTGGCACAGGTTGTGGCTTGCTACTGGGTGGGAGGCTGGTTATGGGGGATCGATCTGATAAACATCGTTGCGATGTCGCTGTTGGGCCTGATTTTCAGGCCCATGTCAATGATGCGATAAGCCGCTTTTCTTATCTGCATCCATCCATCGAAATTGAGGTCGGCCCGGAAGTAATCTCTCTTTTCGCCGACTCCCGCCATGATGTGGGCGATCTGGTCCGCGATCTCCAGTTCGCTCTTTACAGGCAAAAAATCTACGCCGAGACGCTGCCGCTCCGGAAAACGCTTATCGAGGGTGTGATGGGCCGGTGACCGTTTTTCCGCTGAAATTCAAACCTTCTGACGACGGCACATTGTTGTTCGCCGACGATGCGGGCGGGTTCTTCAAGTCCGATAATGCGTTTCTTCAACGCTATGTCGGAGACCGGCTCAATCCCAGTGACAAACGGTTTCTCGAAGAGAACGGGCACAGTTTCCGGGAGGTCGATGATCTCGCGTACACCGGATTTGCATACCGTTGGGCCAACCGCCTCTATGCGCCGAACGAACTCGACTATGTCATCCTCGTTCCGACGCTTCGCTGCAATCTTGCGTGCGGCTACTGTCAAGTCTCCCGCGTCAATGAGAACACGCCCGGTTTCGATTGGGAAGAATCCACATTGGAAGCTGTTCTTCGATTTCTGGATGGTCTTACGACCAAGAGGCTGAAAGTCGAGTTTCAAGGCGGCGAGCCGCTCTTGAAACTGGAGATGCTGATACCTGTGCGAGACTTCTGTCGCCAACGTTTCGAGCACACGGAATTCGTTATCTGCACCAATCTTCAAGCCGTTAGTGATGAGGCTTGGTCGTTCTTATCGGCACCGGATACGTTTATCAGTACGTCGCTCGACGCAAATTCGGAGACCCACGAGCGTCAGCGCACCATCACCGCCGATAAAACCCAGGAGTTCCTGAGCAACCTGCGGCAGGCGGTTGATAAATTCGGGACGGCGAAGGTGTCCGCGCTACCGACACTCGATGTCCGCAATCTGCCCGAGCCGATGTCAGTTATCGAGGCTTTCACGTCATTCGGCCTACGCTCCATCTATCTGCGACCCGTGAACTATCAGGGTTTCGCGCGTAAGCGATTTACCGCCAAGGATTCGGCTACTGAATGGAACGCTTATCACTCTGCCTTCGTCGACGCGCTCATTGACTATAACTGGACTGCTGCCGAGCCCGTCGAAGAATACTACTTCGTCCACTGCCTGCGGCGGGTTTTGAGAGCCGGGCACAACGGTCATGCCGATCTTCGGAATCCGAACATTCTCGGAGAGAGCTATCTCGTCATCGACTACGACGGCGCACTTTATCCCACCGACGAAGCTCGAATGGTAACGCGCGTCGGCCAATTCGACCTCTCGATGGGCAACGTGCGAACAGGTCTCGACAGAACTGCTCTCGCGACCCTCAACGCTGAGGCAGCGAACAATTTTCACCCCGACTGTGTCCACTGTCCCTATCAAGCGTTCTGCGGGATCGACCTCGTTGACGACCTGTCTCGCTATGGACGCATCGACATGCCGAAACATCTGACGGATTTCTGCCAGAGGCACACGTACATCTTCGATAAGGTTTTTGAGCTGATATATTCGGCCGATCCGAAGGTCCAGAAGTCTTTGGCGATATGGGCGGGCATGCGCGAGTACGAGCCCGCCCTGGCGAAGGTGCATCAATGATCGACCTCCGACTGAAAGTCGATCCACTGCCTCTGGCCGAACCATTGGTGCTGCGATTGTGCGAGCACGAGCGGCCAGACCCCTCTGAACACGATGCCTGTCTCATTCGAAGAGAGGCAGACTGTCGTGAGTATGAATATCTCGGATTTTCCGTTCGAGTCCATGCCAGCGAAGACATGCCACTGGACGGAGACGTGTTGATGATCGTTCCCGGGCAGGCAAGTGCGCATCGGCTCGTTCGCGCCTCATCGAAGCACAATACTCTGTTGGTCACGGAGCAATGCGATCAGCTTTGCGTGATGTGCTCTCAGCCGCCCAAGAAGCATCACATCGATCTCTTCGACCAGTTCGCCGTCGCCGCCAAGTTGGCCCCATTTGGCGCATACATCGGAATATCCGGCGGCGAACCGCTTCTACACAAAGATCGCCTTTTTGATTTTCTCGCGTCGGCCACTGTAGCTCGACCCGACCTGAACTTTCACATTCTGACCAATGCGCAGCATTTCGTGACCGAAGACCTTCAACGTATGGATGAAATCGGACTTGAACGGCTGCTATGGGGTATTCCTCTCTATGCGTCTGATCCGGACCTGCATGATGAAATCGTGGGAAAACCGGGAGCGTTCAACCGGCTGGAGCGAAGTCTTTCCTTCCTTATGCGGGCAGGCGCTTCTGTGGAACTGCGCACAGTCGTGACGAAACAGAATTGGGCCAACCTCCGCAGCCTGTCGAACTACGTCGTCCATCGTACCCCATTCATTTCGGTGTGGGCTCTGATGCAGCTCGAACGGATCGGGTTCGGCCGGATGAACTGGCACAAGACGTTCCAGGATACCTCCGCCGATTTCACAATGCTCAAGGCGGCGATTAACCTAGCCTCCGCGCGGGGAATTGCCGTCTCGCTCTATAATTTTCCGCAGTGCTCAGTGCCAGAGACTTACCGACAGCTCGCCCCATCGACGATCTCGGATTGGAAGAGAAAATACCTCGACTTCTGTGATGGCTGCTCTGCTCGCGCTACTTGTGGTGGTTTTTTCGAGTGGTATAGTCACAGCGAGGGGTTTAATAGGCTGGGGCCAATATGAAAAGCAGGTTGTTCCTCATACCGTCTTTCCTGGCGGCGGGATTCTTGCCGTCAAAATCCGACGCCGCGCCAGCGCCTGGAATGGTCGCCAAGAAAGAAGTCTCCGCTTCGATCTTCGAACGCCTGCGTCTCAATCACGTCTTTACGCTCGCGGGGCATCGTTCTCATTCCAGCCACCGCTCACACTCAAGCCATTCCAGCCATCGATCATCGAGTGGGGGCGGTTACGTCACTTTGCCCCGATACAATCCACCAGTCGTGCCGACGCAACCGATCTATCCGACGCAACCGGCCCAGCCGACCTATCGAGCCCAGCCAACCTACCGGGCGCAACCAGTTAGTCCGGACAATCTAACAAACACCTTTGAGGCGCTTCCTGCGCCAGGTTCAGCCGACTCCGATCCGACCTACTACCCTCCAGTCCCGCAAACGGAGGGGCCAAAGGTCCTTCCAGGAAATTCGGAGAAATTCCGGCAAATTGTAATTCAAGTTCAAAATGCGCTAAGCCTGTTTGGCTACTATGAAGGTGTAATCGATGGGAAAATTGGACCCAAGTCCAAGGTCGCTTTGGCGAAAATGCAGGAAGACTACGGGCTTAAGGTTACAGGCACAATTACGCCAGAAGTTCTCAATGCGCTGAATATTAGGGCATACTAATTCAAGTTCCACCGGGCCCATTCTTTCCAGCTGGAGACTTGCTTTTTCGTTTCGGATTTCCGCCGCTCGGCATATCGCCTTACGGTTGCGAAGCACATTCTGGTCCTGCTAGGTGTAGAGTTTCCAATCGCTGCAGAGGGGACGACATGACCGGCTTCGCTTATTTAGCTGTATTGATTACCGTGGTACACGTTACGGCGGCGAGCGCTACTGAGCAGAATTCAGACTCTTCGAAGACGCAGGCAACTCCCGAGGAGAACGAACTAGGGTCAAAACCCCCGCGTTGTTGGCCAACTAGAAACGTCGGCATCGCGGAAACATCCAAAGATTACTACGCCTCCTGCAAGCAGCAGGGCAGCGACGAGATGCCAGCTGGAGCCAATTAACTGCAGCAGGTTACGGCAACCTGCAGGTGTGTGCCGTTTCACCAATCGCTAGAAAACGCTGATCACAATGCGGAATTCGAGCGTCTGCTCAATGTCTTAGCGGAGAACTGATGTCGATTCCCGACTACCAGCGCCTGATGCTGCCGGTGCTTCGGCTTGCTGCCGAGGGCGAAAAGCGCGTAGCAGACGTGGCCGATAGGATCGCCGATGAGTTCGGCATGACGAACGAGGAGCGCGAGGAGCTGCTGCCAAGCGGTCGGCAGAGAATACTGCACAACCGCATACATTGGGCAAAGTTCTACATGTCGAAGGCCGGTTTAATTGCTTCTCCAGCCCGGGGCCGGTTCGTCGCGACCGAGGCAGGTAAAACACTGCTGGCAACTAATCTAGCTCGGATCGACGTTGCTCTGCTAATGCGTGACCCTGGCTTCCGCGAGTTCTATCGCAATGAGGGGCAAGCCACTTCGGTAGAGGATGCAGTTCAGACGACAGAACTGTCCTCCATAGCCACCACTCCGGAGGAGCGCATCGACGCTGCCTAGTCGTCGTTGCTCGCCGCATTGCGTGGCGAATTGCTGGAACGTATCGTCCAGAACAGCCCGGCTTTTTTCGAACAGCTGATTGTCGATTTGCTAGTGGCGATGGGCTACGGCGGCTCGCATAAGAATGCGGCGGAGCAACTGGGTCGCTCCGGGGATGGTGGTGTAGACGGCGTTATTAACGAGGATCGTCTTGGGCTGGATCGTATCTATGTCCAAGCCAAGCGATACGGCCCTGGCAACCAGGTGGGCCGACCGGAGGTGAATGCGTTCGTCGGCAGCCTTGTCGGCCTGGGGGCGACCAAGGGCGTGTTCGTTACGACCTCCACTTTCAGTCAACCAGCTAAGGATTTCGTTAAACATCTAGCCCAGCGCGTGATCCTGATTGACGGGATAGAATTGGCAGACCTACTGATCGAGCATAATGTGGGCGTCCGCAGCTACCGCGTCGTCGAATTCAAGCGGCTGGATGAGGACTTTTTCGCCGAGGAGTAGCGAAAGTGCCTGACGGCCTACTCGGGCATAAGACCCATGATAAGCGATGATCGTGTCTCGGCCGTGAAGGCTATCCTGAGTGAGTTTGTGCGGAGTCCCTCTCTTCGTCACGTCCGCGATCCGCACTCTCTTGATCGGGTATCGCGAGATATCGTGAAGTGCTTAGACCGCGAGCATGGCGTCTGGCAAAAATGGACGAGTGACCGAGAGGCGCTACTAAAGTTAGCCGTGGGATGCTGGATTCCCATTGAAACGTTGCGGGAGTATCTCAACGGGCTGCCCGGTCCGCCTTTGACGATGACGGATGTTGGCCAAAGGCTGCGGGTGTTCGAGGAGGAGCCGTACGCCAACTATCCGGATGAAGATTTGAGAGATGGCTGCCTTGCTATATTCGCGAGGGAGAAAGCCGAGGGCACTGAGCTTCCGGCAATAGTCGGACTGCTGTCGGAGTACGTCGAGGCGGAGCAACAGCGCATTCGCCTCGAACGTGCAGTACGATACAAGCGTATGCGGGCAGAGGAGCGACAGGAGGCGGAGCAGCGATTGTTATCGGGAGCTGATTGCGGATGGACGCAAATCGGAAAAGCGTCGATCTGGTATTGTCGCAAAAATGGGCGCACGTTTCGATTGAAGCCAACGCCTGATAAACGGTGGGAAATGCACCGAATTGATGGCTTGTCAGCGGAAGAAAAGGGGAAACTCATCGGAAGATATGGCGGGCGTGGCGATGCTACCAAGGTAGTCGCACAAATTGCATACCAGCCGGAGGCCCGATTTTAAGGGTTTGGTGAAGGGCGCGGGTTTGGGCATTGCCCTGAACTGCCAAGGCTGCAGCATAAGAACGTGGTCTTTCCGCCAAGCTTTGCTTCAACACGCCCGAATGCCATCGACCCTGCTTCATCCGTAATCGGACATGGTTCTTGTAGGAAACGGCATCTTTTGTTGACAATGGACGACGCCCGAGCAATCGCGGCCGTTCTAAGGGAGTATTGTTTCAGGTCTGGGCTGCTTGGCTCCCGAGATTAGATATCGACCACCAAACCGGAGATAAACCCGGTGTGAGGGCGTTCGCGCTCATATCCCCTTGGGTTGCAGATCACTCGTGTTGTGCCTTCTCGATAATCGAGGAAGTGATGCACATGACCATGCACCCAAAGATCGGGGTTCCCCTGCGCGATCAGCGCAGAAAGGTCGGACGCGAATGCACCATTGCTGGGATGTCCCTTAAAACCAGGGTGTAGTGATCGAGGTAGTGGTGCATGGTGGGATAGGACCACAGTGCGGCCATCGAATTGATCGGCGAGTTCGCGTGCGATGAAGGTACGACTTTCCATGTGGCGCTCGATTAACTCCTTGGCAGTCAGGAACCCGGGTCCGCGTTGAGGCCAATCCGACCCAAAGATGGCGAGAAAGTCCATCATGTAACGCTTACACACGTTGATTGCGTAGGCCTTCCGTTCGAGGAGGGGAAGTTCGTTTTCGACGCCGTGCTCGATTTCAAAATCGGTCCAGAGTGTCGCACCAACTATGCGCGTTCTACCGAGAATAAGGGTCTCATTTTCAAGTACAGCGACGTAGGTCCCCTTTGTCATCCGCCTTGCGATTTTGACACCCGCGTCGATAGTCGCTCCATAGAACTCGTGGTTACCCAGGACGACGACAACCGGCATCCGGGGACTAATGTTTCGGAGAAGGAACTCCATCGACATCTCGACGATACCAGAAACGTCTCCGGCGCAGATGCAGATATCGGCGTCGGGAAATTCGAGGTCATGCCGCGTGAGTTCGGAATTGTTGACATGCATGTCGCTGACTATCCAAGCCTTCATGGGTGTTCCTTAGAATAAAAGGGGGAGGACTAGGGACTAGGCATCGGCCGCACAATGGTCGGCATCGACGGTTTCCGCGCTGTCGCCGCTTGATTAGCCAGTGTTCCCAACAGCGTTCGAAGAGCCGTCGGTGGAGTAGAGGCCAGTCAGAAGGTATTCCAGACGTTTACCTTCGAGTCGTCTTTCTTCTTTTAGCGCTCGGGCGAGGGTGATCATCGTGTTGAGGTTCGATTCCAAGATGCCTTTTGCCCTCGAATATTCAGTATCCAGGATGTCATCGACATCCGTTCTAAGCCTGGGTCCGTTTTCAAGAACCGTGTGAATCGGGCGATCAAGGTCGTGAGATAGAACCGAAAGCCGCCTTCCCAGACCAAACTTCGCAGCCATAAGGGAAGCCGTTTCGGTAGCATTTGCTATATCGCTCCCCCGCGAGCCACCCGACGTGGTAGAGCGATTGCCAAAAACAAGCTCTTCACCGGCCATCCCGGCTAAACTGATTGCAATGTCCCAACGGAACCACTGCTCGGTCCTCAGAGCGGGGACCGGGCAATCTGACGACGTCCGGCCAAGTGCGTCGAAAGTTTCAACACAGTCATTTATATCGTCGAACACCTCGACGCAGGTCACTTTTCCTAGTCCTGAAAGCTCGGTCAATACGGCATGAGCAGCCTCATGAATGCAAATTCGCCATCGATCATGATCACCGAGACAAGGCCGCTGTGGCACGACAGCCCAGAGGTCCTCGATCCTGGGTTCGCGGTTCTCAGTACGTGCCAGTTGTTTTGCCTTGCGGGCCAGGTGCTCCAGATCGGCTCCGGTCTGCCCGTTTAGTTGCCGGGCAACCTCATAGAGTTCCTTTAGGGCACCGAGCCCGGGCAGGTAGAACTGAAGGATTTGCGCACGCTCGTTTGTATTTGGCCGCTTCATCTCGACGTGTGTTTCCAAGCGTCCTGAGCGCACAAGAGCTGGGTCAAGGGCTTCAGGAAAATTCGTCGAGGCGACAACGACCACGCCCTCGCGACCGGCCGCGCCGTCCAAGGCTTCCAGAAGGCCATTTACGACCTCGATGCAGTAGTGCTTGTTATCGCCGGAAAACGAGCGACGATCCCCGACACTGTCAATTTCGTCGATCAGCAAAATCGAAGGGGCTCTGTCGCGAGCTTCGGCGAAATCCTGCCTCATTGCTTTAAGCAAATCACCCAAATGACCGGCGCTCTGCCATTTGGAGAGGGACGTCGGGACTAAATGCGCACCACATTCCAATGCGAGTGACGCCGCAAAAGAAGTCTTTCCTGTTCCGGGCGGGCCATACAAAAGGACGCCCTTATCGAGATCAGACCAATCCAACTGACCTGCTCTCCATCGTCGGAGATCACTTCTGAACTTGAGGCCCCATTTCCCGGCTTCACCGTATGAAGCGAGCGGGACCAATTTTCGGTCTTTTGATGGTTTCGTCAAAAGGCGTTCAAGTCTGCTGAGCGCAGAGGCGGCCGACCGACCTCTGCGGAAAATGGAATCGATGAATGCCGGGTCCTGTTGCCTCAGTTGCTCCTTCTCCGCCGCCGAAAGCGGACCGGTATCCAGCTGCCGTGCGAGGCTGTCGACATGTCGATCATCAAGGATTTCAAGATTGACGACCGTATCGGCACTGATCTCGAATTCTGGATGCATTTCCGCGCCTCGCGGAAGGAATACAATGACCTTCTGAGCATCGAGATAGACACTTGGATTAAAGTCCCACGCTCCCCTTTTTGACCGGGGTGGGTGACAGAAGGTCTTTAATTTCGACAGGCCTCGGTCGCCCGATTTCAAGCAAAGATCGGCAACGTAATCGAAGTCGTCGATAGGCCAATCACGCGGCACAGTGATCACGAGGACCGATGTCGTTTCGGCGAAAAACTCCTTCTGCTGTCTCATAAGCCTGACGAAGGCGCAGAACGCCAGAAATTTCCTTGGGCTCGCGGCTAAAGCGGTTGGGGCCGACCGACAACTAAGCTTACCCGGGGTCCGGGAAATTACTGCCCTGAGGTTAGATGTCGCGTCCATAAGATGCTGGATCGCTTCGTCGAGCAATTCCTGGTCCGCATCAGAGTTCACTGGGAGTGCCCTCCGACGAGAGGGCGACCGAGACGGTACCAGCGAGTAAGGGTGCGCGCGAGCTGCCAATGCTCGTCCCAGAAAACAATTTCTGTTGTCGCCGCTGGTTTCCCATCTTCCACCTGAGGATGTCCGAGGACAGTGCCCAGAAGAATTGGGACCGCGCGCTTGGCGATCATCCAGTCAGAAATGGAAACGTCAGGCGCTATTGAAGCGGGTCCATCTCTGCCAACCTGTTCGAGGTCGTCAGCCAGACGCCTATATATTTCGATCATCTCCTGAGGAGCTGAAATTGCTAGATCGAGAGGGTGAGAGAGCATGTGACCTCCGGTGATTCTGTTAAATGCAAAAAAGCCGAGCCGTTCGGACAATTCATTTTGAATACGTTAAAGTTCATAATGTCAACTATGGTATTCAATTTGAATAATGTTGACATTTTTTTCTCCCGCGCGTTTTTCGCCTTTATGGCCATTATTCCGTCTGCAGAAATGTTGCGCGCTGCCAGGGCTTTGCTCGGTTGGAATCAGCGCCAGCTGGCTGCTGCAGCAGGCGTGTCTCGGCCCACCGTGCACAAGTTAGAAACTCGTGGAGTAACCCGTGGCGAAAACGCGCGTGACAGCGGGGACAACGCGACTCTCGAATCTGTCGAGGCTATTGTGCAGGCCTACCAAGCCCAAGGCATTGAGTTCATCGAGGCGACGTCATCGACAGGGTCCGGGGTTCGTTGGCGGACGCCAGCCGGTAGGATCGGAGAGGACCCTGCTGAGGAGGCAGTTCAAAGGAAGCTGTAGTTTCGCTGATTCCTCGTCTGGGTGGGTCCTCAAAGCCCAGAGGGTCCGAAACGGTTGATTGCGGAAAAGGACGGCCCGATGGCGTCCGCAGTGGGTGGGCTTTACTCTAGCTGCGGCAAATCACGGTGCGAGCGTGCGATGGGGAACACCAAAGGGGCGGCGGAGAAATAACGGATTCGCGGTAGTGCGATTACGGAAGCTTCCGTTGATGAAATCAGGAGCTGGTGCAGCTGGCCCAAGTTAAGCGGTCGCAAGAGTACGTCCGGTTAACACGATCAATGGGCGATCAGAGGATTAGCCATGGCAACAGCCTCGCCAGAGATTTTAAGGGCCGCCAGAACGATGCTCGGGATGCAGCAAAAGCAGATGTCAAAGTTGGCGGGAATTTCCACGCCCACCCTGCACAAGATTGAAAGTGGGAACAAGCGCATCGCGATAGAGTACGTGGAGCGCCTTCAGGCCGCTCTTGAAAAGGCAGGTATCGAATTTCTCGGGGAAGGCGAAGTTAGCGGGGAGGGGCTTCGCTGGCGCACCAAGCCTCATCGCGTGATTATATAGGGCCTTCGCTCCGACGTCAGTTCGGTGCCGTTGCCGGAGAGAATCATTCCTGGCTTGCCGGGTCGTTCGATCAGCGTCGTCAGTTCTTGGGCGACACGTCGACCGGAGATGGATATGTCCGGGATCGCTGCCAGGCATTCGCGCGTCACATCATCGACAATGTCGAGCACGCGGAAGCGTCTGCCGCAGGCAAACTGGTCATGCACGAAGTCCAGCGACCAGTGGGCATTGGCCTTCGCTGCAATCAGGATCGGTGCACGCGTGCCGACAGCACGCCGCCTGGCTTTTCCGCTTGCGAACGGAAAGACCTTCCTCGCGATAGAGCCGGTAGATGCGATTGATGCCGGACGGCTCTCCAACCCGCCGAAGCAGGACGAACAGCCGCCGATAACCGAAGCGCCATCGCTCATTGGCCAAGTCGTTCTTCCGTAAATCTCTGCTTCTTCATGCGTCCGTCCTTTACTGGGCCGGACACTAATCCATCCCGGAGGAAATTCGCAGTGGCGGGTCAGCGCTTGGACAGTGATGTCAAATTTCCGTGTTGCAGGTCTACACGAACCGCAATTACCTCGGTCACTCACGCGAACGTGATCAACACCCTAGGCAAGGAGTTAGCGATAGAAACATCCGCGTTGTTTTGGTGGGAAAATTCGAACATTTTGAATTATTAATCGTGTACTCATGGAATTAAAGCGAATGTCAAAGAAGTTTTTGCAAATATAAAGAAGTTCTTTTCGAGGTAGGATGCAAAATTCAGACACAATATTTATATGTCTGACCAAATGTTGACAAAACCACCCATTTTGTGATCGTTTATTTGTATTGATAATTTTCAACAAGTACATTTATACTGTAGTGATGCGGCAGCGGACCGTAGCGTGAGTAACAGGCCGCTGTTTGCCGGTCCGCAAATACGGAGTACCGCCGATGCTGGTCTATTTAACCGACGAATGCCTGATGACCACCGCCCAAGTGGCGGCGCGCCTTTCGATATCAACGAAGACGCTGTTACTCCACGTCCGCGAAGGCCAGATTGGCTGCGTTAACATCGGGACTGGACTTCGCAAGCACCGCCGCTTCGCGCTTTCGCAAATCGCGGAGTTCATCTCCAATCGTCAGACAAGGGAGATTCCGCCATGTCTGTCTATAAATCTAAAGCAAGCCCCTTCTACCACTACGATTTCCAGATCGACGGCAATCGCTTTCACGGAACTACCAAGACCCGGAACAAAAGGGACGCGGAAGCCGTGGAGCGCCAGCTGAAAGAGCAGGCGCGTCGAGATGCCGAGCAGGCCCGCAAGACCGGAAACGCACCTATGACAATCGACACCGCTGTAGGGCGATACTGGATGGAGAAGGGAAAGCACCGGGCCAACAATAAGAGTTTCTTTTCGTCACTTGAGCGTACAAACGCGAACAGTTCCGGTGGGGAAAATCCAAACTTAAAAATGCCCAAGTGAAAACATTGTCGAACGCGACAATCAATAGGGAAACTCTTCTTCCGCTTAAGGCTATATTCAGGCGTGCTAAGTTGCTGTGGGGCTGCAATCTGCCCAAGGAACCTCATTGGAAGGAGCACATACTGAGGGAGCCGAAGGAGCGCATCCGCGAGCTCTCTTACGGCGAACAGCAAGCCCTCGACCGCAACATCAGAGAAGACTACATACGGTGGTATATGTTTCTACATTTGACGGGCCGCCGTCTCAAGGAAACGCTTATCCGTTGGTCAGACGTCAATTGGGATGCGGGTGAGATCACGACGCCGGGTAAAGGCGATACGCGAGTTATGACGCCCATTACGCCGTCGATTTCTGAACTACTCGAAGCCTGCCGTGGCCATCATCCGGAATTCGTGTTCACTTTTGTCGCGCAGCGAACCAATCAGGGGCGAATCGCCGGGAAACGGTACCCAATCACATACCACGGCGTAAAAACCCAATGGCGGCGGGATATTTTGCGCTCGGGAGTCATAGGACTCCGTCTGCATGATATTCGTCATGACAGGGCGACGAAGCTGTATCGGCAGTTTCACAACCTGAAAATCGTGCAACGGGTTCTGAATCACGCCAGTATAACTACCACAGCAAAGTACACCCACGTGGTGGACGAGGAGGTGGCCGTTGCGCTCGAACGCAGCGCCAAGTCCCGGAATCATCCCCGAACATTCTTTCGCGACCAGGCGTAAGCACCGGACTTTCGGCGACTTTTCAATATCATGACGCCCCGCTTGATAAACAATGGGTCACTGCCTTCTAAGCAGGTTGTCGCAGGTTCGAGTCCTGCAGGGGTCGCCAACCACCATCTAAGTTATTGATCTTATTTTTAAGGTGCGACCTACATTCTGTTCGCTAGGCGTTCCGAAGCCGCCTTTGCGAGGCGCTTCTTATCGGCTTCCTTCGTGTAGATCTCGGCCATTGCGAGCGGTGGATGTCCAACCTTCGGGGGTCGGTTCATTCGGGCGGGTCTTTTTATTGCCTATACCTGCTGTTGACTGCTCTAGGCTGATAAACTTGATCGCAGTCAAAGGAAGAAATCGTCGACCCTGAGGCTCGTGGCGCCGTTCACCCTTACCTGGAAATCAGCGTAGCCATCGCCATTGACGTCGCCAGAGATGATTCCGGAGCGGAAGTTGAGCTCTCCAGCCTCGCCCGAGAAGGCATTCCCGCCGATATAGGTGAAGCTCTGGTTTCCGCTCCAGGTCGTGTCCGCATCGATTGTGGAAAGATCGATGACGTCGAATTCCGACCGATGGAAATCGGTGATCACATCGCGCCGGCTGCCTACGGCCGATTCGCTGATTGAGTTGAAATCGAAACTGTCGGTGCCGGTTCCGCCGACCAGGTAGTCGAAGCCGGTGCCGCCGCGCAGGATGTCGGCGCCGGAACCACCATAAAGGTCGTCGTCGCCGCTGCCGCCGTCGAGAACATCATTACCGCCGAGGCCCTCGATAATGTCGTGGCCGCCGAGCCCGCGCAGGGTGTTGGCTACGGCGCTGCCGGTTATATCATCATCGCCGTAATTCGTGCCGGTGGCGTTTTCAATGCTGATGAGGTCCTCACGCCGACCGCTGCCGGTAGTCGCATAGTTATAGCCGAGATCGATCGTCACGCCCTTGCCGCGCTCCGCGCTCCAATCATCCTGGAACTGGTAGCTGATAGTGTCGGTGCCCGTGCCGCCGTTGAAGTAGTTGTTGAAGCCGACGGAGAAGAAGGTGTCGTTACCGCTTTCGCCGTAATAATCGCTCGCATAGCCTTCGATCTCGAAACGGTCATTGCCGCTGCCGCCATAGACAATGTCGTAGGAGCTGGTATCGCGTGCGCGAATGTCGGCGACATAGATGTCGTTGCCGCCACCAAGATAGATGTCGTTGCCTCCTTCGTAGGAGTTCACCACGAGATCGTTGCCGTAGCCCGCATCGACGAAATTGTATCCGCCGTAGCTGTCAGTCCGGTTCAGGTAGATGTCGTCGTCGCCATCGTAGGCGTAGATCTCGACCGCGATATAGCCGTTCTGCTTGATGATGTCGGCGTAGTTCGTTCCGTAGATGCGCGTAGCCATTGCTCGACCTTTCGCCAAAACCATTGAAATCTCAGGCTGATCATCGATCAGCATAGCTGAATGGCCGGTGAACTGATTGCGGCGCTTTCGTGATTTTATCGTCCATAGGGCAGGCAATTCCTCCCAAACGGTAAGGTGGCAAAATTGCTCGGGATACTCTTCCCGTCGCCCCCGACATTCGGGGCCGAGGCTGGACTGAAACGTTCCTTAAGCAGGAGCGTTTCTTAGCTAGGGGCGCACCAAAGGAGGAATGCGATGCGTCCTTCCGAACGCGTCAAGGTTATAGAATGGGTCGCAGCTTTCGCCGCAGTCGCTTATATCGCCGCGCTTCTTGTGGCGGTGCTGCCTTGAGGGCGTCTTTCAAGCAAGCCCCGACAATTGCCGCTGCTTGCGAATGTAAGCGATTGCGGCTGCTTCAAGGCTTTTGCACTCCGTTTCGGACCTGAGCAGGGCCCCTTCGTCTTTCGGGGCTGAGCAGCGAAGGAGGTCGCGCCGCAAACACGCATGCTCGTAAGCCTCGCAGAGCCTCCGAAATGCGGGGCTTTGCATCATCCACGCGCTGCCGCGGAGATCTGGGGCTGCCAAAAACAGCCGTGCCATTCCTGCCTTTTGCACATTCATGTCGGCGCTCGCAAACCTCGTCGAGCTAACCGTTGCAACAGATACTGTTAGGAAAGGTTCCACGCGGCACCTCTGTAGCTTCGCCGGCTTTGATTAGGTCGATGCCTCCCATAGGAAGACCGCCAACGCGGTTCCAAGGACAGTCATGACGGCCAGCTTTAAAGCTTTCATTCTGCGTGTTCTTTTGCCGCTCCAGTCGTAATCCATCGTGGTCACCGTGCCAGCGAGGTTGGCCGCCTCGGCGGCGGCCGGCAGGCCTCTGACCGCCTTCGTGTCAGCCCCAGGACGAGGCCAGCTGCCAGAAGCGCCCGACCTCTAACCGCCTCCTCCCCGTGCGAGACGGCTGAAAGAACCTAGCGCCTCACGCCTGCTGAGGGCCATTAGCCCATCCGTCGTAATCCCACACCTCATGGTCGTAATCAGGAGATACCAATGAGCGCCATCACCGCTCAGCAGGTTCGCTCTGCCGCAAAGGGCGAAGTGCGCTGGGCGTGACTTTGCGCATGTCGTCAAGCGCGGCCTGGCGATACTGCTTCGGGGAGGTTGACGCCGCGTCCGGCTTATCGAAGTGACAGCCACCTTCTGCCGAGATATTCCAGCGCCTTCAGGCGTCCGGGATCGGCATCGCGGATGACGCCAACCGACTTCCGTCGCTTCGCAATCGTTTTCTTTCCAGTTTCTAGTCCCGTATTCTCTTCGGATGATGCACTTTGCTCCGGCAACGCGTGGTCGTCTCTGTCTTGCATCAATCAATTCCCCAATGCGCTGTAGTTGGTGGAGCCTCAGAGCTGCGGAGAAGGGACGATCTTTACAGCTCTGAGGCCATCACTCACCCAAGCGGCTGGGTCGCCGCTCGAGGGTGACAACTCCAATATGCGTGAAAGGTTTCGCTCGGCGGCGTGCCTCAGACCTTTGTCATTGATCAACCAGACAAAGGTCCGATACTGCCTCTTGAACCCGCTTTCGCCCTCACTATCTCCATAGCAGAAGCGACGTTCGAAGCGGTTCCCTTGGATGGAACGGGGCGAATGGGCCCAGCTAGATGATGACAACGTCGTAATCGGAGCTGCAGCGGATCCGGCCAATCCAACTGCAGCTCTGTTTACGTCAGGCCGTCTCGCGATTTTGAGGAGCGGGGCTGCCGCCGTCGTCGTCCCCGCCGTCATCGTCAGGCCACCAGCCCTTCCAATCGTCTCCCGGCGCTTCCTTCGCCTGGCGTCCGTCCAGACGGGCGATGAGCATCTTCACCAGCTCGTGTTCCGAAACTCTCTGGATCATTGATCGAGTAGCAGGCATTGCGAAACTGCACGTCAGTGGGTTCGCCCAAGCACATCGAGGAGCCAAACGAGGCCGCCGTCCATGAGCGCTGCCTTCGGCGCCACCGCCTGAATGGTGGGCGCGCCGAGATCCAGCGGCAGCTTTGCAGTAGCGACTGCGAAACGCTCCGCATGCATCTCGACGAACCGTTTCGGCAGGACGCAGACGAGCTGCGTCTTGGTGAGAAGATCGAGCGCCAGCATGAAATTCGGCACGGCCAAGGCCACGCGACGGGAAAGGCCACGGCTTTCGAGCAACTCGTCGACGATGCCCGATGGGTCGCCTCTCGGCGCGACAAGCAGGTGCTGCATGCGGCAGTAGTTCTCGAGCGTCGGGTTTTTCAGGAAGGGATGGCGGCTCTGCGCGGCGATCACGAAGTCGTCCTCGTACAGCCGTTGGGCGGCGAATCGGGCCGGCAGCTCGTAAAAAGGTGCGATCGCCACATCGATCAGCCGCCCGTCGAGATCGGAAAGCGCCGTCTCCATCTGCATGTGCCGGACGACGAGATCGATGCCCGGCGCAGTGCGGGCGATCTCGTCGAGCAACGGCGGCAGGAAAACCGAAAAGCCGTCGGCCGTGCCGATCGTGAAGCGGCGGCGGGAGCGCGCCGGATCGAAGGGTTCGGCGGTGGAGATGACAGTTCTCACTCGCGCGAGGACATCGCGGATCGGCGCCTCCAGTTCCTTTGCCCGCTCGGTCGGCACCACACCCTTCGGCGTCTTTAGGAATAGCGGATCGTTGAGCAGGCGCCGCAAGCGGCCGAGACCGTGGCTGACGGCGGACGCGGAGAGGTTCAGCCTTTCCGCGGCGCGACCGACATTCCTCTCGTCGAATACCGTTTCGAAGAGCACCAGCAGGTTGAGGTCGGCGCGAGAGAGATCGATTTCGTTCAGCATAATGGTGAAATCATATCAGTTCATTCAGCATCGGCAAAGGCGTAGTCCTTCGGCGTGGCGAGGCCTTGCGGTCTCCAACCAAGCGGAGGAACAAATGAGCGATTTCATCGGCTACATCGAAGCCCTGGCGCTGCGCAACTCGCAGCCTGCAGAGGAGCAAAGCCGCGCGCCAGCACTTGCTGATCGGGCCTTCAACATGCGACTGCGCGAGGCGCTTGCGGGGAGCGACGAGGCAGCGGCCATCATTCGCTTCTGGCGCGAAGCGGGGCCGACGCGCTGGTTCGCCAAGGAGGCCGAATTCGACCGCGCCTTTCGCGAGCGCTTCCTCACAAGCCATAAGGCGGCGGCACGCGGTGAGCTCCTGGACTGGACGGTTTCGCCGGAGAAGACTCTGGCACTCATTCTTCTCCTTGATCAATTCCCCCGCAACGCTTTTCGCGGCACGCCACGCATGTACGAGACCGACGCACTGGCGCTCGGCGTTGCACGGGCGGCGATCAACGCGGGTTACGATCTCAAGGGACCGGCCGACCTGAAGCTCTTCTTCTATCTTCCCTTCGCCCACTCGGAAAGGCTCGCCGATCAGGAACAATCGGTCGAGCTTGCGCGCCGCCTCGGCGAGCCGAGCCTTTCGCACGCCAAAGGCCACCGCGACATCATCCGCCGCTTCGGCCGCTTCCCGCACCGGAACTGGATACTCGCAAGAGCAATGACGGAGGATGAGCAGCGGTTCCTGGACGAGGGCGGGTTTGCGGGCTGAGGTATAGGTGCCGTGACGGACTTGTGGAGGATCCATAAATCCAGGCGAGCATGGAAAGGAAGTGCAGGGCCATGCGCGACGGGTGCCTCCGGATACCTCCCGGAGGACTGCAATCTCTCTCACCCTCATCCCTGTGACGAGCACAGGGATGAGGAGATCAAACAAGCGGCGGCGGGAATCCCGAATCTAAACAGGCCCAATCATCGGAACACTGCTACCCGAATGGGTGGGTTAACTCCCCGGCAATCGGAGCGTATGCTTTGTAAGACGGCATCTTTCCATGCCGCCATCCTTTTGGGAGGATGCCATGGCCAGACTTCTGACTGCCATGTTCGCCGTGTTCGGTATTTGCCTCTTCTCGCTCGCCTCTGCCAGGGCCGACCCGGGCGACGACGTAAAGGCCGCCTACTCGGCGTGGGACGCAGCATTCAACAATGCGGACGCAAAAGCCATCGCGGCGTTCTACACGGAGGACGCTATTTTCTTGCCTGCCACCCATGACGTGATCAAGGGACCTGCCGGGGTTGAGAAATTCTTTGGCGGGATCTTCGGCATGGGCGTGACAGGCCACAAGCTTGAATTGATCGAGGCGCAAGGCGAGGGCAACCTGCTGATCGGCACAGCGAAATGGTCGGCCAAGGGCAAAGACGCCAAAGGTGCCGATCAGCCATGGGCTGGAGTGGCAACCCATGTCTTTGAGAAACAGGCAGACGGCAGCCTGAAACTCAGAGTGCACACGTTCAACTGAGATCCACGCGTCCCGCGAAGCCAAGTGCGACAGTGTACTATCTTGCAAATGGCCTTCGGCTTCTTTGGAGCCGCCGACAGCCATGACGGGTTCGGACGGCTGGGGCGATGATCGACCCGGTGGGCGGCGCCTCCGGTTCTCGCTCGACCGCAAGTATGCTCATCACGATAGAGATGAGCACGAGTATGAGCACCAGAAAGGCGAGTCCCGCTTTATCCATCCCCCATCATGGCAAGGTGAATGCGAGCAAACCGGGGCAAACATCGACGAAGAAGGTCACCGACGCCTGTCACGGTTAATTTTATCTCAATCAACCTGCTCCTGCCGCAACCGGGCATCTCGACGCCGGACGGCACACAGTTTTCCCGCGAATGCTCCGGACGGCTGCGATCCGTTCCGGCCGATCGTTTGCCACGCCCGCGTCAGGAATGCAGCGTCAGTTTTTTCAGTATCTCGATCCTTCGCTCGCCCGATTGATAGATCGAGATCAATCTTGCGGCCAGCGCCTCCGCCTGGTCGCCGCAGTTGGGTACCTGACGCTCTTCCAGCAGTTGCTCGAACACACGGCCGAGTAAATCGATTTCGCCGGGATGAAAGGCTTGGGGAGAGTAGTTCCGGGATGCCGACACAGCGCGCAACTCCTCGGTTTGGGGCGAAAGCGCTATGATCTCCCGGCCATCGGCGCCCGTGCCACATGCCGATGATCGTGAAGCCTACGCTCATTTGCGCAATTGGCGACGCCTCGGCGGTTGCAAAGGATATCGACAAGGCCGAGCCGCGCAAATTCAGCCCCTAGATCACGTCGGGTCGACCTCAAAACATGAACGTGATCGATTCCAAAAAGTCAGAGCGGGATGCGGGCGGAAAACCGCACACACTTTTCCTCATCCCGCTCTGGCCTTAAGCTGCGGCGCACCGCGCCTCGGTCACTGCCGCCCGAACATGGACGTGGTGGCGCAGAATGAGCACATAGATCGCCGCGTAAATGCCGATCACGATCACGCCCACCCATTCGATCCTGAACGGCGTGAACTGGTAGGCCATGACCAGGCCGAGCTGAAGAAGGAAGTGCAGCGGATAGTATGCTCTCGCTCCGAGCCGCGACTTCGTCCAGCCGAGATTGAGGCCGTAGAGACGGATCAGGGAGTCGAGCGAATTCACGACGAAGATGATGCCGACCGTGACCATGAACCAGTTCAGCCAAGCCGGGATAACGATCTGCTGCTGGAAATAGATGTAAAGCACCGCGAACCACACCGCCAAGGGGATCGAAGGCAGGAGGATCATGGCGACCGCCAGCCGCCATGTCCTCAGCCCTCCGACGAACATGGAAACGAACTGACCGATCATGATGCTCCAGGAGAACCACCAGAAAAGGTAGAACTCGTGATATTCGGTGATCGGGCTGACGAAGCGGTGCAGATTGGCAAAATAGTCCGACAGCAGGCCCATATTCGACGCAAGGCCGCTGATGCCTATATCGCTGTAATAATAGGCGGCTGCCAAAAGCGCCACGACAGCCAGGGTCACGAACATCCATGTCGAGGTGACGGCCAGCCATTTCATGAAGCTGACGTTGCTGCTGGAATAGACGGACGCCGCGATGACGGCGACGACGATAGCCCAGCGCGCCGGCATCGAGATTCCCTCGATGTAGCTCGGCAATGCCGTGAGGAAGAGATAGCAGGTGAACGCGCATGTCGCGATGACCGTGAGATTGTAGACCCATTTGACGAGGGCGATCTCGAAGATCCTGAGCCGAGGCTCGAGCACCACGAAGTAGAAGGCCGAGAGGAAGTACATCATCCAGACCAATGGTCCCCACATGCCGAACTCGATTGCGAGGGGATTAGTGAAGCCGTAGGCGCCATCAGCCGCATAGGCCGGGAACTCGGTCAAGGGGAGCATGACCAGGCCCATATCCAGTCCAGCCGTGAACAGCAGCGCCACGAACGTGTATATGCCGACAGGAGTTTGCCCGCGACAGTGGACACTGCCCCAGCGGACGATGACGAAGATGGCGCTGAGAAGGACCGCTGCATAGGCGGTGCTGATGATATAGCTCACGGCAGATCTCCCCCTCTTGTCGTCCCGCCGCATCCGATCGGACGCAGGGGAATCGCATATAGCGAATAAGTGGTTGTTTTGTTGCGGCAAATCGATTCATGAAGTCCTCCGCTGCCTTGGAGGTCTCGATGAGTAGATTTGCCGCTTGCTTTGAAGATTTGCCAGATCCGCGCGGTCGCAATGCGCGCCATCCGTTGACGTCGATCCTGTTCATTGCCGTTGCGGCGATTGTCTGCGGTGCGGAAAGCTGTACCGATATGGCCGATTTCGGCGTTGCCAAGAAGAAATGGCTGAAGACAATCGTGCCGCTGCCCTATGGCATTCCCAGCCATGACACCTTCTCCACCGTCTTCCGCCATCTCGATCCGGATGCCTTTGATGCGGCCTTTCGCCGTCTCACGGCGAGCTTTGCGCAGGGTCTCGAAGGGGTGGTAGCGATCGATGGCAAGGCGGTGCGCGGTGCCTACCGGCGCGCCGCCAAGGCCACGCCACTCCACTTCGTCAATGTCTGGGCTGCCGGTCCCGGTCTGGTCATCGGCCAAAAGCTCGCGCCGGGCCGCAATGAGGTGCAAGGGGCTCTCGATGCGCTCGCGCTGCTGGCACTGGAGGGCTCTATCGTCACCGCCGATGCCCTGCATTGCCGGCCCGACACCGCCCGCGCCATCCTCGCTGCCGGCGGCGATTATGCTCTGGCACTGAAGGCCAACCAGCCCGGCCTCTTGGCCCAGGCGCTCGCCCGCATCGAGGACGCCGGCCACGTCGAGAGCATCCAGATTGCAGCCGAGACTGCCCATGACCGCACCGAGACACGCCGCGCCAGCGTTGTGGCTGCCGGCGATATCAACTTTCCGGGCCTGCAGGCCATCGGCTGCGTCGAGACCACAAGCCGTCATACCAACGGCCATTTGACCAGCCATGTCCGCTACTTCCTGCTCTCCACCACCATGTCGCCGAGCGCGCTGATCGAGGTTGTAAGAACCCATTGGCAAATCGAAAACAAACTGCATTGGGTTCTGGATGTCCACTTCCACGAGGACGCCGCCAGAAACCGCAAGGACAACGGCCCGCAGAACATTGCGTTCTTGCGCAAGATCGCTCTCAACCTCTTGCGATCGCACCCCGACAAGGCCTCCATCCGCCGGAAAATTAAAAAGGCGGGCTGGGATGACGAATTCCTCACTTCTCTTATCGCTCATATGCGATAGCCCTGCGATCGGACGGGAGCGGCATGAGGCCACAAGCATGCCGATTTCAAACGTCCATGAGCGACGCGGCGCTAATCGTGAACGACGCGCACCGCGGCCGTTTCGAGCCGCAAGCGATCGACAATGGCCCTGAAAGGGCGCAATTCGAGAGGCTCACCGGAGACGCGTCAAATCCACAGGGCGGTTGTCAATGATCGCTTCCATCGAAAAGAAGCCCGTCACGGTGGCGAGGTCGAAATTTGTGATGAGCTTCTGATAAAAGGCGTCATAGCCGGACATGCCCCTGGTGACGACTTTGATCAGGTAGTCCCATTCCCCGCCGATGCGGTAAAAATCAATGACTTCTGGAAGTTTCTCGACATGCGCCCTGAAGCCGTCGCTCCACTCCTTGGAGTGGTGACGGGTGCGAATCATCACGAACACGATGAGATCGAGGCCCAACGCGCCGATATCTATATCGCTATGGGACCCGCGGATCATTCCGATCGAGTGAAGCCGCTGGAGACGGCGCCAGCAGGCATTTTGCGACAACCCTACCTTCTCGGCCAGTTCGCGCTGCGAAAGGTTCGAATCCTTCTGCAGCGCCGCCAGAATCTTCAGATCGAATCCATCGACTTTAGCTTGAGATTCGATCATGTGACACAAAATCCGGGATGAACTGCAGAAAATAGGTGAACATTTCGACGGTGCGGCAGAATACAATCGATGTCAACATCCAAGCCTCGGAGGTGATCGTGCAAGCTGTCCGCTATGAGCCAAAAGACAACGTCACGCCTCTTGAGCGGTTTCGCCGAGGGCTGGACCGCAGCGGTGTTATAGAATTCCTGCGGGATGATCTCGTCGGGGCCACTTCGCAGATCGAGGGGCCCTACGGCATCAGGAACCTGGTCTATGCCGACTATGTTGCATCCGGCCGGGCGCTTCTAACAGTTGAACGTTTCATCCTGGAAGACGTCCTGCCATTTTACGCCAACAGCCATACCGAGGCTTCCTACTGCGGCGGTTTCATGACCCGCATGCGGCGGGAGGCGCGGGCGTTGATCGCCGAATGCTGCGGAGCGGATGAGAGGCATGCGGTCATCTTTACCGGATCCGGCGCGACTTCAGGGCTGAACCGCCTCGTCAAACTGTTCGGCGTCACCGAAGCGATCGCGGCAGGGAAGACCGTGCGGGTCATCATTGGTCCGTACGAGCACCACTCCAACATACTTCCCTGGCGCGAAAGCGGGGCGGAAATCGTAGAGCTGACCGAGTCGCCCATGGGCGGGCCGGACCTTTTCCTTCTGGATCAGGCGCTGCGAACCGGATCTCCCGACCTGACCATCTGTACATTGTCCGCGGCCTCGAACATTACGGGAATCACCAGCGACGTCGCGGCGATTGCCGACTTGGTGAAATCGGCCGGGGCCAAGATGATCTGGGATTATGCAGGGGCCGGTCCCTATGTACCGATTTCGATGTCGCCGAGCGGCTCTGCGGAGATCGACGCCATCGTTCTCTCGCCACACAAGTTCATTGGCGGCCCGGGCGCTTCCGGCATTTTGATCGTCCGGCGCGACGGCCTGGCAACGAACAAGCCTTCCTGGCCGGGTGGGGGGACGGTGAAATTCGTCTCGCCGGAGACGCATGACTACAGCGACAGCCTCGAAGCCCGCGAAGAGGCTGGGACACCGAACGTCGTCGGCGACATCCGGGCGGCCCTCGCCTTTGTCGTCAAGCACGCAATCGGGTTGGAGGAAATGGCGCGGCGCAATCGCCAACTTACCGTTCGTGCCTTTTCCGCGTGGAAGGATGTCCCACAATTGGAGATACTTGGACTTCCTGCGCTGGACCGGCTACCGATTTTTTCCTTCCGCATCCGCAACGGCAAGGGGGGGTATATGCACCAGCAACTCGTTACTCGCATGCTGAGCGACCGGTTCGGCATTCAGGCCCGTGGCGGTTGCGCCTGCGCCGGGCCCTATGTTCACAGGCTGCTGTCGATCGATGCGCAGCAGTCGGAGCAGATGCGCCAAGCCATTCTCGCCGGCGACGAAATAAAAAAGCCGGGCTTCACCCGGCTGAATTTCAGCGTTCTGCTCTCGGATGAAAAGGTGAAATTCATCCTCGATTCCGTCGCGAAACTGGCTGCCGACGCTCCGGCGTTCGAGCCGGATTACGACTTCGATCCGGCACGTGCGATCTTCTTCCCTCGTGGAGTGGCCGAGAATGGAGGGGCACATGCACAGGCCTGATGTAGCTGCCTTTTACGACGCGGCCACGGGCAGCATTCAGTATGTCGTGGCCGACCCGGAAACGGGAAAATGCGCGATCATCGATCCGGTGCTCGACTTCGATCAGAAGTCGGGTTCCACTGCGACGACGAACGCCGACGCCATCCTCGATCATGTGGCCAAGCAGGGTTTGAGTGTCGAATGGATACTGGACACCCATCCGCATGCGGATCATTTCTCGGCGGCACGCTACCTCGGGGATCGAACGGGGGCGCCGACGGCCATCGGCGAGCACGTTAAAGGCGTGCAGCAGATCTGGAAACAGATCTACAATTGGCCGGATTTCGTGTGTGACGGTTCGCAGTGGGATCGGCTGTTTCGCGACGGCGATATCTTCAATATCGGGAATCTCGCAGTCCGCGTACTGCACTCGCCGGGGCATACACTCGCGTCGATCAGCTACATCGTCGGCGATGCGGCCTTCATTCACGACACGTTGTTCATGCCTGACAGCGGTTCCGCCCGGGCCGACTTTCCCGGCGGCAGCGCCGAGAGCCTGTGGAACTCGATTCAGGCCATTCTTGCCCTTCCGGGCGAGACCCGCCTCTTCACCGGACATGACTATCGGCCAGGCGGCCGTGACGCTCTGTGGGAAAGTACGGTGGCGGAACAGAAAGCCGATAATAAGCATGTCGCCGGAAAAACGCAGACCGATTTCGTCAGCCTGCGGGAGGCGCGCGACAAGACCTTACCGATGCCCAAGCTTATCCTCCATGCCCTGCAGGTAAACATTCGCGGCGGAGAACTGCCTGCCGCCGAGGACAATGGCCGCCGCTACCTCAAGATACCGCTGGACGCCTTTTCCGGTGCCGTCTGGGAATGACGAGGGCAGGGACGATCTTCGTCCGTATGGATCCCATGGATCATTAAACTATTGCCCCTCATCCGCCTGCCGGCACTTTCTCCTCGCAAGCGGGGCGAAGGGGACTCGCGGCAGGGGCTCCAAAGATTGGTTCACATTATGGACCTGACTTCACGGCGAATAGATATTAAATTCAATTGATTAGTAAAGCGTGTTGATTGGTGTTTTCCTTTCACCTACAAAATGGACCTGATCGAAAGTCGCTGTGGAGGGCGACGGACGATCTGGAATGTCGATCCGATGCCGCCATTGGTTTCGGTCGACGCCTCTGGGGAGGAGCTTTGACGCCGTTCAATCCGCCGTGATGCGCACGACTTGCGCGCGCAACGCGATCGGACGGTTCAAAAGGGAGGAAGGCCGATGACCACCACGACGGAGGGCGTTTCCGAATTCGCCGTGCTCACAGAGACGATGGAGGCCCGGCCGGGTTCGCGGCTGATGCGCCCCGTCGAAGCGCTATCCGCCGTTCTCCTTGTGGCGATTATCGCCATGCTGCTCTCCGGCGTGGCTTTTCGCTATGGCCTGTCGAGACCGATCGTCTGGATCGATGAAGCGGCGTCGATCGCCTTCCTGTGGCTTGCCATGCTCGGTTCGGCCATCGCGATCGACCGTTGCGAGCATCTGCGTCTGACAATCCTTCTCAATGCTCTCGGCGAAAGGGCCCGGCGGTTCACCGAAACGCTCGGCATGGTCGCCATCATGTCGTTCCTTCTCGTCCTGCTGCCGGCAGCCTACACCTATGCCGCCGGCGAAATGGACATCACGTCGTCGGCATTGAACATCCCGGCGGGTTATCGCGCCGCGGCCATTGCAGTCGGCATGGTCCTCATGGTGCTGCTGGCCGTCGCTCAATTGCTCAGAACCGCCAAGCCGCTCGACGTGGTGGTTTCAGTGGCGTTCGTGCTCGGGGTTGCTTTGGTGCTCTGGTTGCTGACGCCTGCGCTCAGCTCGTTCGGCAACGGCAACATTCTGATCTTTCTCGTCGGCGGTGCCGCCGTCTGCCTCGCGATGGGTGTTCCGATCGCCTTCTGCTTCGGCATTGCGACGCTTCTGTTTCTCGCCTTCACGACATCGATGCCGCTGGTGGTCATGATCGGCCGCATGGATGAGGGCATGTCCAGCCTCATTCTGCTTTCGGTCCCGGTCTTCGTGCTTCTCGGCTGCATTCTGGACGCGACCGGGATGGGCAAGGCGATCGTCGATTTCCTTGCCTCCATGCTCGGCCATGTCAAGGCCGGCATGTCCTATGTTCTGTTGGGCTCGCTCTTTCTCGTGTCCGGCATTTCCGGGTCGAAAGTCTCGGACATGGCGACGGTTGCCCCGGCGCTGTTTCCGGAAATGAAGCGCCGTGGTCACAAGCCGAAGGAGATGATAGCGCTCCTGGCGACCGGGGCCGCCATGGCCGACACCGTACCGCCGAGCATCGTGCTGATCGTTCTCGGCTCGGTGGCCGGCGTGTCGATCGCGGCGCTGTTCACCAGCGGTTTTGCCATCGCACTCGTGCTGCTGGTCGCGCTTGCCGCGCTTGCACGCATCAAGGCAGCCCGCGAAAATGTCGGCGGCGTCGTGCGCCCGTCGCTGAAACGCATCGGCGGCACGGCGCTGATCGCGGCGCCGGCCCTTGTGCTGCCGTTCATCATCCGCAGCGCCGTCGCGAGCGGTGCGGCGACCGCGACCGAGGTCTCGACCATCGCGGTCGTCTACGCCTTCATCATCGGCACTGTCCTTTATGGCGGCATCGGCATGCGGCGAACCTACAGGATGCTGGTCGAGACCGCCGCGATGAGCGGTGCGATCCTCCTGATCCTCGGTACCGCCGCGGCGATGGCCTGGGCGCTCACCCAAACCGGATTCGCCTTCGAGCTCACCGATATGATGAGCGGCCTGCCGGGTGGATGGTTCACCTTCATGCTGGTCTCGATCGCCCTGTTCATGCTGCTCGGCTGCGTGCTCGAAGGCCTCCCTGCGATCGTGCTCCTGGCGCCGATCATGTTTCCGATCGCGCGTGCGATGGGGATCCATGACGTCCACTATTCCATGGTCATCGTCACCGCGATGAACGTCGGACTGATGGCACCGCCGATCGGCATCGGCTTCTACATCGCCTGCAAGATCGGCAACGTTTCGCCCGACGAAGCCATGGGAGCGATCTGGCCCTACATCGGCGCGATGGTGCTCGGCCTCTTGCTGATCGCCGCCGTGCCCTGGTTCTCGCTCGCATTGCTGTGAGCCCGCCACCCACATTCATCATCGACGATCAGGAGGAGAACAGAGCGATGAAAATAACCCGTAGGACGATGCTGCTCGGCACCGGAGCAGTGGCGCTTGGGGCTTCGATCCGCACCAAGGCTCATGCAGCGGACTTCACCTATAAGCTGGCAAACAACCTGCCGGTCACCCATCCGCTGAACATTCGCCTGAAGGAAGCCGCCGACAATATCCTGGAGGAGACGGGCGGCCGCCTGAAGATCAACATCTTCCCGAGCAGCCAACTCGGCAACGACACCGAAACGCTTTCGCAGCTTCGCAACGGCGCAACCGAGTTCTTCTCGCTCTCGCCGCTGATCCTTTCGACCCTGGTGCCCAACGCCGCGATCAGCGGCATCGGCTTTGCCTTCCCCGACTACGACACCGTCTGGAAGGCAATGGACGGCGAGCTCGGCGCCTATGCGCGCGGCGAGATCGAGAAGAAGGGTCTCGTGCCCATGGAGAAGATCTGGGACAACGGCTTTCGCCAGATCACCAGTTCGAACAAGCCGATCAACACGCCGGAGGACCTCAAGGGGTTCAAGATCCGCGTTCCGCCGAGCCCGCTCTGGCAATCCATGTTCACCGCCTTCGGCGCTGCACCGACCACGATCAATTTCGCGGAAGTCTACACGGCGCTCAGCACCGGCACCGTCGACGGCCAGGAAAACCCGCTGGCCATCGCCTCGACCGCCAAGCTCTACGAGGTGCAGAAGCATTGCGCCATGACCAACCATATGTGGGACGGGTTCTGGATGCTGGCGAACAAGCAGGCCTGGGAAACCCTGCCGGAAGACATAAGGGAGATTGCCGCCAAGCATCTCAACGAGTCGGCCATCGCCCAGCGCACCGATACCGCCAAGGTGAACGACACGGTGCGCGAGCAGCTCACCCAGAGCGGCATGACGTTCACCGACCCGGACAAGGCAGCCTTCCGCGAGACGTTGAGGTCGGCGGGTTTCTACGCCGAATGGAAGGGCAAGTTCGGCGACGAGGCCTGGGCCATTCTCGAGAAGGCCGTAGGCACCAGCCTCGGCTGACCACCTGAGCATGACGAGGCGGGCGGCCGTTCACCCGGCCGTTCGCCGACCGATGCAGCGACGCGGCGCGTACGAGCGTGTGGCGCCTTCCGAGGTTTCGAAGTGGCAGACCGTCTCAAGGGAAAATCGGCAATCGTCTTCGGCGCAGGTTCCTCGGACCCCGGCTGGGGCAACGGCAAGGCTGCCGCCGTGCTTTATGCGCGTGAGGGCGCCAGGGTCGCCTGTGTCGACGTCGACATGGAGGCAGCCGAGGAAACGGCGGCAATCATCGCGTCGGAAGGTGGGCAAGCCGTAGCCATCGCTGCAGACGTCACCGCTCTCGCATCTGTCGAAGCGGCCGTCGCGGCCGCACGGCAGGCATTCGGCATCATTTCCATTCTGCACAACAATGTGGGCGTCACGCATATGGGCGGACCGGTCGAGTTGTCGGAAGCGCAGTTCCAACAATCCGTGGATCTCAATCTCGGCTCGGTGTTCCGCACCGCCAAGGCTGTCATCCCGCACATGATCGAAGCCGGCGGTGGCGCCGTCGTCAACATCTCGTCGCTCGCCGGCATCCGGTGGACCGGCTATCCCTATTTCGCCTATTACGCGACAAAAGCGGCGGTCAACCAGGCGACGGTCGCGATCGCGGCTCAATATGCGCCGCACGGGATCCGCGCGAACTGTGTCGTCCCCGGCTTGATCGACACGCCTCTGATCTACAAGCAGATCTCCTCGCAATACGCCTCTGCCGAGGAAATGGTGGCAGCCCGCAACGCGGCGCTTCCGGGCGGGCGCATGGGTGATGCCTGGGATGTCGCCAATGCAGCGCTGTTCCTTGCCTCCGACGAAGCGAAATTCATTACCGGCGTTTGTCTGCCGGTCGATGGCGGCCAGAGCTGCACGATCATGGGGGTACACTGAAACATGGGCGACCCGGCCGACAGGGACATGACCGGTTCGCAAAGCGTCGATCGTGCGGCGAAGCTCCTGTCGCTGGTTGGCCGGCAGTTGGACGGCATGTCCCTGAGCGCCGTCGTCGAGAAGAGCGGTCTCAACAAACCTACGGTTCGCCGCCTCCTGCTCGCCCTGATCAGGGCCGGTCTCCTGGAGCAGGACGACCGCGACCGGCGCTACTATATCGGCGAAGAAGCCTATGTGCTCGGAACCCTCGCATCGACCCGGCACGGGCTCCTGCGCCTCGCGACGGAAAGCCTGCATCGCCTGGCGCAGAAGACCAGCGACTCCTGTTTTCTCTCCGTGCGCCGCGGAGCGTCGTCGGTCTGTCTCCACCGCGAGGAGGGGAGCTTTCCGATCCGCACCCACGCGCTCCAGGCGGGCTTCGTGCATCCGCTGGGCGTCGGCGCCGGCTCTCTGGCCATGCTGGCCGCATTGCCGGACGAGGAGGTTTCGTCCGTGCTGGAGCAGAATGCCGCCGTGCTCGAGGAGCAGTTTCCGATGCTTGCGCCGGACGAGCTGCGCCGGCGCGTCGAACTCACCCGCGCTCAGGGCCATGCGGTCAATCCCGGCCTTATCCTCACCAACTCCTGGGGTGTGGGCGTCGCAATCCGCTATCCCGACGGCGGCGTCGCCGGGGCCATCAGCATTGCCGCCATCGACAGCCGCATGCAGGAGCCGCGGCAGAGCGAGCTGGCAGCTCTTCTCAGGCAGGAAGCGTCACGCATCGAAAGCAAGCTCGCCGAGCAGTTCCGCGACCGCGGGACGCGACACATAGCCTCCATTGCAAGACCTCTCAAAAGGAGATTGTCCAGATGACCAAGGCGCAGATCGTAGGCTGGGCCCACTCCCAGTTCGGCAAGACCGACCACGCGGACACAGAGGCGCTGATGGCCGCGGTTGCGGCGCCGGCACTTGCCCATGCCGGTCTTGCCGCCTCGGATGTCGACGGCATCTTTGTCGGAGTCATGAATGGCGGCTTCTCCAAGCAGGAGTTTCAGGCCGCACTTGTCGGCATGACCGACGAGGCGCTCGCTCATGTCCCGTCCGTGCGCCTCGAAAACGCCTGCGCGACGGGCTCGGCGGCGATCTATACCGCGATGGATTTCATCGAGGCCGGCCGCGGCCGCATCGCGCTCGTCATCGGCGTCGAAAAAATGACCGCCGTTCCGACGGTAGAGGTCGGCGACATCCTTCTGGGCGGCAGCTACAGGAAAGAGGAGGCCGACGTCGAAGGCGGTTTTGCGGGCGTCTTCGGCCGCATTGCACAGCATTACTTCCAGCGTTACGGCGATCGTTCCGAGGAACTTGCGATGATCGCGGCCAAGAACCACGCGAACGGCGTAGCCAACCCTTACGCGCATATGCGCAGGGATTTCGGTTTTGCGTTCTGCAACACCGTTTCCGAGAAGAATCCGATCGTCGCGGCTCCCTTGCGCCGCACCGACTGCTCGCTCGTATCGGACGGGGCGGCAGCCCTCGTGCTCGCCGACGCGGACACGGCTGCGACGCTGCAGCGGGCAATCGCCTTCCGGGCCCGCAGCCACGTCAACGACGTGTTTGCGCTCAGCCGCCGGGACATGCTGGATTTCGACGGGCCACGGCGGGCGTGGAAAGCGGCCCTTTCCATGGCCGGCGCCACGCTGGACGATCTCTCCTTCGTCGAGACGCATGACTGCTTCACCATAGCCGAAATGATCGAATACGAGGCGATGGGCCTGACCGCACCCGGCGAAGGCTACCGTGCGATCCGCGACGGCACCACCACCAGGAGCGGAAGCTTGCCGGTCAATCCCTCCGGCGGCTTGAAATCGAAGGGTCATCCGATCGGTGCGACAGGGGTCTCGATGCATGTCATCTCCGCCATGCAGCTTATGGAGGAGGCGGGCGAAATGCAGATCCCCGGCGCCGGTCTCGCCGGCATCTTCAACATGGGCGGCGCTGCCGTCGCAAACTATGTCTCCATCCTGGAACGGGCGAAATGACGAACAACGAACCCAAGGGCGGCGTCACCCCTGTTTCGACGCGGGTCATGAACCTTGCCAATTTCCTTTCGCAGGCAGCAAGACGCAATCCGGACGAAATCGCCCTCGTTCACGGCGAACGCCGGTGGCGCTGGAACGAGGTGGAGGCGCGGGTCGACGCCATGGCATATGCGCTCGTCCATGAGTTCGGCGTGCGTAAGGGAGATCGGATTCTCGTCCACTCCGCCAACTGCAACCAGATGTTCGAGTCCATGTTCGCGGCTTTCAGAGCAGGTGCGGTCTGGGTTCCCACGAATTTCCGGCAACTGCCGGAGGAGGTTGCCTATCTTGCCGAATCGAGCGGTGCCAGGCTGGTGATATTCCAGGCCGCCTTCGAGGCTCATGCCGAAGCATGTCGGGCTACGGGCGAGCAGATCGGATCATGCATCCCGATCGGCTCGTCACGGGTCGGCGAAGACTATGACGCGATCGTTGCGCGCAATCTTGGAAGGTCGGTTTCGCCTGTTGCCGTCGATCGCGATGATCCATGCTGGTATTTCTATACGTCCGGTACCACCGGCCGACCCAAGGCTGCCGTGCTGACGCACGGGCAAATGGCCTTCGTCATCAACAACCATATCGGCGATCTCTTTCCGGCTACGACCCATCGCGACCGGTCGATCGTCGTTGCGCCGCTGTCGCACGGCGCCGGGATCCATCAGCTGTGCCAGGTCGCAAGGGGCGCAACCACCATCCTCTTGCCATCCGAGAAGCTCGACATACCGCAGTTCTGGGCCCTAGTCGAAAAATGGAGGGTCAACAACCTCTTCGCCGTACCGACTATCGTAAAGCTGCTCATCGAGGACCCGTCGGTCGATCGATACGACCACTCGTCGCTGCGCTATGTCATCTATGCCGGCGCACCGATGTACCGTGCCGACCAGAAAAAGGCGCTGGAAAAGCTCGGCGCCGTGCTGGTGCAGTATTTCGGTCTCGGCGAAGTGACGGGAGCGATCACCGTCCTGCCGCCCGCCTTCCACAGCTCGGAGGACGGCCCGGATGCGCGTATCGGCACATGCGGCTTCGAACGGACGGGCATGCAGCTGCAGATCCAGGACGAAGACGGCAACGAAGTCCCGGCGGGCGCAACCGGCGAGATCTGCGTGATCGGCCCGGCGGTGTTTGCCGGCTATTACCGGAACCCGGAGGCCAACGCGAAAGCGTTCCGCAACGGCTGGTTTCGTACAGGCGACCTTGGCCATGTCGATGCGCAGGGCTTCCTCTACATCACCGGCCGCGCCTCCGATATGTTCATCTCCGGCGGGTCCAACGTCTATCCGCGCGAGATCGAGGAAAAGCTCCTGATGCATCCGGATATCAGCGAGGCGGCGATCGTCGGCGTTCCCGATCCGGTCTGGGGAGAGGTCGGCATCGCGGTTTGCGTCGCACGTGGCGGTGCGACGGTCGGCGCGGCGGCTCTGAGGGAATGGCTGGACGGGAAGATTGCCCGCTACAAGCTTCCGAAGAAGATCGTGTTCTGGTCCGAAATGCCAAAATCGGCCTATGGCAAGATCACCAAGAAGTTGATCCGCGAGGAACTCGAACGGCGTGGCGAACTGGATATCGGTTCCGCTGGCATCGGAGAGCGCAGGAGTGCTGCCCCGTGAGCGATGGAATGAAATCCGTGCTCATCACGGGAGGCGCCTCCGGTATCGGCCTCGAAATAGCGAGGCTTCTGCACGAGCGCGGCTGGAGGGTCTACCTGATGGATCGCAATGCCGATGCGCTGGCGGACGCATGCCGCGCGATCCCGATCGATCCCGCCCAGGCAATCGCCTGCAGCGTGACGGATGAAAAGGAGGTCGAATCGGCCATCGCGACGGCCGCGGCGGCGGGCGCACCGCTGCGGGCGGTCATCAATTCGGCCGGCATCGCGATGGACAGGCCTGCCGTCGAGACCAGCGTCGACGATTTCCGCCGCATTCTGGACGTCAATCTGACCGGCACGTTCATCGTCTGCCGCGAGGCGGCGCGTCATTGGCTGGCGACGGCCACGCCCGGTGCAATCGTCAACATCTCCTCCGTATCGGGCCTTGTCGGCAACAAGGGACGCGCCGCCTATGGCGCCTCCAAAGGCGCGGTCAACCTGCTCACTTACATTCTCGCGACCGAGCTCGGACAGGATGGAATTCGCGTCAACGCCATCGCTCCCGGTGCAATCGACACGCCTTTGTCGCGCGCCGTCCATACGGATGACGTGCGTGCGCAATGGCACGAGCGCATCCCCCAGCGCCGCTACGGTTCATCGCGGGAAATCGCGGCCAGCGCGGCGTTCCTGATCTCGGAGGAGGCGAGCTATATCAACGGCCAGGTCCTGGCGGTCGATGGAGGGTTCGTCAACGCCGGTCTGGCTTTGAAAGGACGATGATGCGGAGTCTCCGCCAACCTGGTGCACCGTTCACGCCGAGGGTAATCTCTCTCGGGTGCCACGCCGAAAAGGCGCGATTGACCTTCAAACCGGGCCGGAGCGTGCTCGAAGCCGTCCATGAGGCGCTCGCGGAAAAAGGCTGCGACAGCGCGATGATAGAGGTCAGGGGCGGTGCGTTTGCGCCGCTTGCCTATGTCACACCGACTCTCTCGGATGACGGCATTCATGCCGCCTGGTACAGCGACATACATGCGCCTGATGGCCGCGCACCCATCGAAGATCTGGTCATGACGTTCGGCCGGCACGACGGGGAGCCGTTCCTGCACGGCCATGGTGTCTGGCGGCACGAGGACGGGTTGCGCGCAGCCGGGCACGTGATGCCGAAGGACTCGCAATTCGCCGAACCGGTGGAGGCGGAAGCCTGGATCATGTCGGGCGCCATCATGGACCAACTGGAGGACAGCGAGACCCGGTTCCGTCTGTTCACGCCTGTGCCTCATACCGCCGCACCGGCCATCACGACGCGGCGCGCCGTTCTCTGCCGTTTGAAACCGAACGAACCGATCCATCCGGCGATCGAGCGCACCGCAGCCGAGCACGGCATCGAGCGGGCGACTTTGCACGGCATCGGCAGTCTCGTCGGCTGCACTTTCGCCGACGGCCAGGTCATGGAATCGGCCGCTTCGGAATTGCTTATTCGCAAGGGGACGCTTTCACCCGATCGAAGCGGACAGGCTAAAGCGAAACTCGATATCGCGATCGTCGATACGGAATGCACCATATTCGAGGGTGAGATAGCCTACGGCGTTGATGCCGTTTGCATAACGTTCGAGGTGCTGATCGTCGAAGAGTGACGGTCGATGGCAAGCCTCACTCCTTCTTCGCTGTGTTTCGCCGCTCGAGCAATTGCTGGAAAATATCGGCTTGCCGGTCTGCCGCCGAGCGTATGGCGGCAAGGTGGTCGAGCATCGCGCCGAAGGCGACGAGGAGAAGGCCGCCGGCAACCGCCGGAAAGGCCCAGGGGAGGACAGCGACAAGGCTTTTCACGTCGGGAGAGGGGACCAGTGTCATCGCCAGCAAAACCAGCGTTCCGATGACGATCGCACCGCCCAAGAACTCCAGAAATCTTCCCATCCTTCCTCCCCGTAGTGTTTCGACGTGCTGCGGTTACATCCCGTCCCGCTTCCGCAACCCGTCTCCTGATGCCTGCTGCTTTCTCATGTCGGAGCCGATATGGCCTTCAGAAAAAACCCGGCGATTGCCGGGTCCTTGATCGAAACTCCTGCGGCGATCAGAATTTCACGCCGACGCCGACGGTAAACTGGTGTTGGTCGAGGTCGACGTTGACGCCGCCCACATCCTTGTCTCCGAAATCGTTGTAACGATATTCTGCGCGTCCGAAGACGCTGTCGGTGAAGCCGTAGTCGACGCCTCCGCCGATAGTCCAGCCGTTGAAGGTTTCCTTTTCCTTGGGCGCGCCGGCGACATCGACGAAGCCGCGCGTTACTGCCCAACCGCCGGTGGCGTAAATCAGCGTCCGGTCGTTTACGGTGTAGCCGAGGCGGGCGCGCACGGATCCGGAAACATCCGTCCCGGCTTCGGTGTCGGATCCGAAGACGGTGACGGTCTCATCGTTCCAGTTGTAGCTGACATCGCCCTCGACGCCGACGACCCAGTCGCCATGCTGATAGTTGTAGCCGGCGAAGGCGCCGAAGAGGCCGCCGCTGAATTTTTCGGAGGCGCTGCCGCCCGGAACGCTGAGGTCGCTGTTCAACCAGCCGCCTCCGCCCTGCAAGCCGAGATAACCGCCCGTCCATACGAAGCTGGATATCGTCTCGACCGTCGGCGCCGGCTCCGGTGCCTGTGCCAAATCGGCTGCATGGGCCGCTCCCCCGAGCAGCGAAGCCCCGAAGACTGCAACAAGCACATTTCTGATCATCACAGATGCCTCCTGTTGTTGCGGCAGAGATTAGCAACATATCGGGTGCGAGTCTGCGAAAAACAACGCCTTCGAGCCGCCCGTTCCGAGGGAAAGAAAGAGGGCCGGCGGTTGTTCCGGCCGGCCCTTCCGAAAGTAGCGGAAAAGGGGAACATCATCTCCGAGCGGGCCTGCAAATGCCCGCAAAAGAGATCGATTGCCGGTCGATAATGCCCTAACGCGCGTTTGAGATTTGACATATCACGCATAAAATTTGACGTTATGGGCATGATTGCGAACCGTTCTCCACAATCGTCGATTGAAGTCGTGGTGGTCGTCCTGCCCGAATCATCGATCATGTCCTTTGCCTCGGTCCTCGATCCGATGCGCGCGGCAAATCGAGTGGCCGGGCACGAGGTCTTCCGCTGGCGGCTGCTGTCTGCCGACGGCCAGGCGGTGATGCTGACCTGCGGTGTGCCGATTGCCGTGGACGGAAGTTTCACCCTGCCTGTCGTGGGAGATCTTCTCCTCATCATCGGCGGGTTCAATCTTCACAGGCACGCCGGCAAGCGGTTTCTCGCGACCCTGCAGGAATGTGCGCGACATTTCGACATCGTTGCAGGCGTCGAATCTGGGTGCTGGCTGCTCGGCCGTTCGGGGCTCATCAATGGCCGCAAGGCTACAGCCCATTGGGAGGAGCTCGAAGATTTCAGTCAGGCTTTTCCGGAACTGGAGGTGATCGGCGACCGTTTCGTGATCGACGGTAAATACTGGACCTCAGGCGGCGCGTCGCCGACCTTCGACATGATGCTGCATCTCGTCGCCGAGAGGCTGGGGCCTGCATTGGCGCTGGATGTTGCGAGCATTTTCGTCTACGACCAGATGCACGGCCCGACGGATGTCCAGCCTTTCGTTTCGCTCGGCCGTATCGAGGCACGCGACCCGGAGCTTGCCGCGGCCATCAGGCTCATGGAGCGCACGCTCGAGCGTCCGATGACCGTCGCGGCGCTGGCGCGCCGGCTTTCCGTCTCCCAGCGCAAGCTCGAAACGCTCTTCGCCAAAGGCCTCTCGACGAGCCCCGGCGCCTATTACCTGCGCCTCAGGCTGCAGGTCGCCCACCGCCTCGTGCGTGATACCGGAATTCCGATGCGTGACATCGCCCTGCGTTGCGGATTCGACAGTCTCTCGGCCTTTTCGCGCGCCTATCGGCGCGAATACCGGACGAGCGCTTTGAAAATGCGCAGCGCACGTGGCGCAGGCGTTACACCGGACGCGTCAGACAAGGGGTAATTGCGCTGCGCTTACGATGACCTGCAACAAGCGGGAGCAACGTGCCGCAGCGACTTGCGCTTCAAACGGTTACCTTCGTGCGTGTCCGGCCGACCCGGCGCAGGCCTCTTCGAATTCCTTGACCGTCTCCGGCTCGTTGTCCTCCGGCAGCACGGCATCAGCCATGTCGGCGCGGTCCGCCGAAGCGGCTGCATCGCCTTCATAGACATAGGACTGGATGTAGTAGGCCAGCTCGCCCTTCCATACATTCCTGCCGTCTATCTGCCGGCAGGCCACGGCAGTTTCGAAATCGGACTGGAGATCATCGACCGTAGCGGTGGCCGAGACGAGACTCGAAGGCGCCGCGAGTGAGGCAATCAACAAGGCGGTAAACATGGTGGCAGCCCTCCGGAAGCGAACCTAGGGGGAAACGGCGGGATGGTTCCTTGGTTCCCCTCGATAGAGGGCGATTCCGACTTGGAAGGAAGCGGCAATTTTACATGAATGAGTTTTTGCTGAAAAGCGATGTGTATGTGCCACACCATCGGGAGATGCGCGGAAACGAAGGGCGTGAGCATTTCCGCGATTCGAAGAAGCGCGGAAATGCTCTGGACCACGATGATCTCAGGTCGGGTCGACCAAGATCATGAACATGATCTATAAGGTTGAGCGGGATGAGGTCGGAAAAGCGCATAGACTTTTTCCGCACCCCGCTCCAATGCCTCTTACTGAACGACCTGGACGACCGTGTAGGTTCTTGGGTCGACGATCACGCGTTGGTTGTTCACCACGGCGAACGCGTAGGAGGGATTCTCAGGAACGGGCGTCAGAGCCACGGTCCGCGGCAGCGGACGACCGACGGCGATCCGCTCCTGCAGCACGACGGTATCGGCGGGAACCGGCTGCTGTCGCACATAGGTTACGACCTGCTGCGGCGGAGGAGCGATAACCGCGCCGGCGACGAGCCCGACCGCGCCGCCGATGGCAGCGCCCACGGGACCGCCAACGATAGCGCCGGTAACGGCTCCACCCGCGGCACCCGTCACCGCACCCTGGTTGGTGTCGTTTGCAATAGCGGGCGCGGCAAAGATGCCCGTTGCGATCGCAGTAACAATGAAGATCTTGGCGTTCATCTGTCGTACTCCCTTGATATACGATGGAAGAACGATGTACTTCGTGATTTGTTCCTGTTTTTACTGTAGGACTCTCAATTGGATACAGTAACGTTACGTTACCTGAGTGAAATATACCGTGACGGCAGGCGAGTTGCCGGCGCGACCCAGCGGTTCGGCGAAGCCCCAGAGCGGCGCTGCCCGAAGGGACTACTGGGACGCCGCTCCGGGGCCACTCGCGGGGTCCGCCGTCCAGCGGCGGCTGGCTTCGGACCTCGCGATCTCTCTGCAACAATCGCCGATGGCTTTGCTGCAGCCTTCCATGCGAACAATATCGCAGCCGGCAGCGCAGCGTATCGGACCTTTGGCCAGCCAAGAGCCTTATGACACCGGGACCAAAGTCCGGCAGATTAGTGATATCTCCGTGTCGACTCCCGCATCCGCCGCAAACGCGCATGCATCAAAGCCGCGGCGGGACGTGGAGCTATGGCGATAAAAAAGCCCCGCTCGATGGCGGGGCAGGCACGCATCCGCTTGGCAAACGAAATGCGGGGAAAGATGTAGCTCCAACGGAACTACGACGCGGACGCTATCTCTGAGCCGAACTGGTGGGAAGGTCTGAATCCCGGTTTCCGGTACGCCGCAGCGAATAAATCCACGGCGTCCGTGAGGGAAGCTGCGGAAAAGCCGGGTCGGCTTGGCCGCGACGATGAGCGGATCGTCTCAATTCAGCTCAAGCCGAAGAACGACAAGATGGCTATCACGATCACGACGAGGCCGACGAGGTAGATAATCTGGTTCATCGCTCAACTCCTTTCATCACGGGTGAACGGGCACGCCGCGGGTAAGTTCCAGGCCGGCGGTAAACGCGGGCCGGCCTGGCGCCCTATGCGAAGCGTGGGGTGGCCGTTCTGACCACCGTGAGGTCAGTTGATGACCTGAACGACTGTGCGCGACTTCGGCTCCACAATGAGACGCTGCTCATTGACCACCGCGTATGCATAGGTGGGATTATCCGGGACCGGAGTCAGCATAACAGTTTCGGGAACGGGCTTGCCGACCGCAATCGGCTGCTGAACGACCACCGATGGCGGTGCCGGCTGCTGCTGAACATACGTGACCACTTCGGGAGGAGGCGGCGTGAGTGCGCCGCCGAGCGTGGCGCCTACCACGGCGCCGACCCCGGCCCCGATCGGGCCGCCGATAATGGCGCCGGTTGCGGCGCCGCCGACCATGCCGGTTGCCGCATTGGTACCATCGGCTTGCTGCGCGACAGCACCGCTGGCGATGAGCGCGACAGTCGCGGTAATAAATACGAGCTTCTTCATAGCATTTCCTCTCGTTGAACTCGTCACTCAACGGGGAAATAAGCAAGCGGTTCCACTCTTTGGACTTTAGTCCGACTCAATGTCAGACGATTGCCCGATCAAGCGTGCGAACTTCGAGGATATATTTCGTTGATAGTCGATTTCCTTGGATACGCGCCGTTTCGAGGGCGTTGCGTTGTTCATCAGCGGTTCAGGCATAATGGCTCAAGCTGATAGGCAGCGAGAAGGAGTAGACCATGAAAAAGCTCTTATCCGCCCTCACAGCCGTAGTCTTGGCTGCGTCTTTTTCACTTCCGGTGAGCGCTGCACCGATATTCGTGCCTATGCCGGAACAAGTGAAGACCGACGCCGTCGAGCAGGTCAATCACCGGCGCCATCGCCATTGGCGCGCGGAGCGCCACTGGAACAGACGGTACGCTTCGCGTTCCTGCCGCTACTACGGCAGGTGCTATCCCCGCCATTACAGGCACTACAGCTATCGTGACTATCACCGCTACCACCGGCGCCCGGGCGTGACGATCTATTTCAACTTCTAGCGACGGTTCACACGGGCGCCAGTCCTTCCTCGAAGCGCTATTCGGGGAGGGATTTCTTTTTGCGGCGGATGGATGTCACCGGTGCCAACGCGCACCACGAGCATTCCTGCGGAACTTTGCCAGCGATCGTCTGAGTTTCGTCATGTTCCGGGCGACTTGCTCTATCGTGATCAAGTGCTTTTCGTTCGCCAACACGATGGCGGTCCCACATCTCCTGCAGGGGAGTTCGTCGTTCGCCTTCACCCAAGCGACAGGCCTGCTGGTCTCATGGCCGCATTCGGGGCAGGGGATGCCGATCTCTTCATTATCGAACATGGCAGCACTCCGGTTGAGTGCGAATTGCAGCACAACCTATTTCGAGGCGCAATGCTTACTCTCTGACTAAAATGGGCTACAAACGGACGTCGCGACCGCATCCTTATGGGCATGAGGGAGAGCGGACGATTCCGTGTCGGGTGCCTCGAATTGGTTGCCCGAGCTGTACCATCGGCCACGAAAAAGCCCCGCACAATGGCGGGGCAAGCCCTCATCCAGTTGCCTTCATTGGATTCGGGGACGCAGCCAGAATGCAGCTGCGCAGAGACGCTATCTGCGGTTTCATCAGCGAGAAAGGTCTGATTCCGCGATTCCGGTACGCCTCTTCAAAAATACATGGGCAGGTAAAGCGCTTTTGCACATTTACATCAAGCGCGATTTTCCGTGTCCTGATCACATCAGCGGCATTGCGGGCGGAACGAGCCTGCCGTCGTGAAGGCGACGGGGCAAATCGGCGCAGATCAGCAGCGTCAATGGACGGTGCGGATCGACTGATCGAGAAAGCTGCGTATTCCGTCGCGATGGACGGTCGCCAGAAATTCCTGGAAAGCATCGCGGTCGGTAGCGAACTGATCATCCCAGACGGTTGAATATCCCTCTTGATCGACGACCTCGAGCGTCCAGTCTGCGTTGCTGCCGGCCGGGCGGTATATGCCGATAGTGACCATGATGTCGTCGTCGACGAATTCGCCGGAGAACTCGGAAAACTCGTACTGCTGTTCGTTTTCGGTCATCGATCTCTTATAGCATGCGGGAGTGCCGAGGGGCAGCCTTCATGACGTCACCCCTGTATGTACGCAGGTATATCTGGTCGGGTCCCAGGTGCCGTCCTGACAGGGGACATCGGCAAATCCGGATACGAGCAGGAACAACAGCAGCACTGCGATCAGAATGGCCGCCAGGGCGAGCAGTCTCATGGCGCGCACGTTACGCTTCAATATCGCTTACTCCAGACCACGTGTTGATGCGAGTGATTTGCTCAATTTTGGTTGTGCAGGGCGATTTGATTTTATTGCTTTTTATATCGTGAGCGGCAGGGATTCGACCCCACGACCTACTGATTAGAAGGAAGAGGTTTTTGCCATGTCACTGTCAACTGGCGTTCTACTTCGAGCAGGCATTAAATCGAACCTGATCTGCCCCGAGAAACCGTCTGAGTTCAGGCTTTCTCACGATAAGATCAGCGACCGTATATTTGTCGAAGACAGCCGCAAACGCGGCTGAGGCCTCCGCGAGAACCGGTGGTACACCGCATGCCGGGGCTATGGGGCAACCTGCGCACTCGATCAGTTCATCAAGGCCCTCGGTGTGGCGTAGTACAGAGCCCAGGTTGATTTGCTCCGGCGGTCGCGCAAGCCTGATGCCACCGTTTCTTCCACGGACCGACTCGATGAAGCCGGCACCCGATAGGTCGTTGACCACTTTCTTGAGGTGGTCTTGAGAAATGTCGAACGCCGCCGCGATCTCCCGGATCGAGCCAAGCTCACCTTCGATTAAACCAAGGTGTATCAAGACCCGAATGCCGTAGTCGGTGTATTTGGTTAGCCTCATTAAACCCTGCGTCAAAACGCCCGATCAGAAAAGATGCATTTCAGTAGCACCTTTTTGCCGAAAGGAATAGGTGTATTCAAAATGCATCTTTTGGAGATATCCATGACGCATCAACTAACCGAAGCGGACATTTCCCGGGTATTGGCCCGCTTTTACGACCGAGTGCGTGCTGACGAACAACTAGGCCCGGTATTCCAGGTTGTTGAGGACTGGAATGAGCATCTGACAAGGCTGTCGGAATTCTGGTCTTCGATGATGCTTACAACGGGGCGCTACAAGGGCAATCCTCTATCGATGCACCTTGTGCACGCCGAGAAGATTCAGCCTGCCATGTTCATCCGTTGGCTCGAGCTCTGGCATCAGGCGACCGATGAGCTCCTGCCAACGCAAACAGCCCGTGAGATGCAGGCGAAGGCCAAAACGATCGCTGCCCGTTTTTCTCTGATGATCTGCGGGGAGAAGCTTATCGCCGATGCAGTTCCCCAGCCACCGACTGCGCCCACACCCTACCGGATTTCATCACTTTTCGACGAGACCACGCTGCCGCGAGCGTTGCTGGGAGCTCATGCCCTGAAGGCTGGAACCTGGGGAATAGTGCGCGTCGAAGAGGGGCAGGTGCGTTACCGCGAAGATGGCATCTCCAGTCCCCGGCTGCTCGAGCCCGGCACTCCCGCAATTATTCCCCCCGAAATTTCCCACAACCTCGAACTCGCCGGCCCCGTGAAGCTGCGGGTCGAGTTTCACGACCGCCGTCCGGTCGAAATTTATCAACACTGAGCAAAAAGGGCCGAATATCATGTCACGCCAGTTGTCCGCCCGAAACCATCGAGCTCGTAAAACAGAGCGTTCCCGCACTCGAAGCTCATGGTAGCGACATCACAAAGGCCATGTATGCGCGTCTTTTCCGGGACGAGCATATCAAGAGCCTGTTCAATCATGCGAACCAGGGCGAGGGTGGCTCCCAGGTGCATGCTTTGGCGGCTGCCATCCTCGGATATGCCAAGAACATCGAAAACCTGAGCGCCCTCGGTCCCGTCATCGAGCGGATAGCTCATAAGCACATCGGTTATCACATCCTCCCGGAGCACTATCCGTATGTGGCCGAGGCCCTACTCGCCGCCATCCAGGACATCCTCGGCGACGCCGCAACACCTGCGCTGCTCAATGCCTGGGGCGAGGCTTACTGGTTCCTTGCGGATATCCTCAAGGAGCGCGAGAGTGATCTTCGCGCCGATATTGAGAGCCGCAGTGGCGGGTGGAACGGGTGGCGTCGTTTCACGATTGCCGAGAAGATTAGGGAAAGCGACGTTGTGACGTCGTTCATCCTCAGACCCTCGGACGGTGGTCGCGTCATCCGTCATCGGCCGGGCCAGTACCTGACATTTAGGCTGCCGCTTTCAGACCGGAGTCTGGTCAAGCGGAATTACTCGATCTCCTGCGGGCCGAATGATGAATACTATCGTATTTCGGTAAAGCGCGAGGCCGCGGGGCAGGGTGGCTCCCTGTATTTCCACGACCATGCCAATGTCGGATCGGAAATCGAGGTGACGCCACCCGCGGGCGACTTCTTCCTTCCTGAAGAACCAAACGCCCCGGTGGTGCTGGTTTCGGGGGGCGTTGGCCTAACCCCGATGGTCAGCATGCTCGAGGCGATTGCGAAGGATTACCCGGACCTCGAAGCCCATTTCATCCACGGGGCTTTGAACAGTAATACGCACGCCATGGACAAGCACGTGAGAAGTCTCGCGTCGGCCCATGACCGTGTTACCGTCAAGACATTCTACAGCAATCCTGCGGCCAACGATGCGGCGGGCCTCTCGCACGACCACGATGGCTTCATCACCGTCGATTGGCTCCGTTCGCAGACCCCGTTCGAGACCTCTCATTTTTATCTCTGCGGTCCCAAATCTTTCCTGCGGGCGCTCGTTCCGGCGCTGTCCAAGGCAGGTGTCTCCCCCGACAGGGTCCACTTCGAATTTTTCGGGCCGGCGGACGGTTGCTCGTCGCCTGACATTTCGATGCAATCGTTATCTCAACGAAGGTGACTTCCATGCGGAAGCAGGCCCAATGGCTCATGCGGGCTCTCCCTGCAACAGCAATCATCACCCTAGCCCCAATCTCTGCATTCGCTCACGTGAAGTGGTTTGCCCCCTACATCGTGGGGGCGCGACCTGAGCCGGCCGGCGACACCTTGCGGGATATCTGGTTCTGGGTGGGTATTGCTCTTCCTGGTCTTTTTCATTCTGGCCCGCACCATAGAACGCACGTCTGTGGGCGAAACAGCCATCACCGCCTTGAACTGGGCGACCGATCCCCTCTGGGAGCGTCAGGACGACTACATCCGGTCGATCATCGCCGCGTTCTTCATCGCTATTTTCGCCGTCGGGGGCGTCTATCTGACCCCGGATTTGAAAACCCCGGCCGAGTGGGTTTCCTGGCTTCAGCTCGTGATCGCCTGTTGCATATTCTCCCGCCGTACGATGCCCATCGCCGGAATCGGGATCATCGCACTATGGATGCTCGCGCTGAGGGACTATGAGCTCTTTCACCTCTTCGATTATCTTGCTCTCGGCCTCGGTGTCGCCGGATATCTCGTTCTCGAGCCTCTCAAGAATGAGGAACTGAGGTCGCGCCGTTTCGAAGCGCTTCGCTGGGGCCTCGCGATCGCCCTGATGTGGTCAAGCCTCGAAAAATTTGCCTTTCCAAGCTGGTTCTATCCTCTGGTCGTTGAAAAGCCGTTCCTGACATTTGGCATGCCGAGAGACGTATTCATTCCGATGGCCGGCGTCACCGAATTCACCCTTGGCTTCGGATTGCTCTGGACACCCTTGATCCGGAGACTGTCCGCAATCGCGCTGCTCGTCATCTTCACGGCCGCCGTCTGGCCATTCGGCCGTGTGGACCTGATCGGCCATGGCTTGATCATGGCCATCCTGATTGCCGTCGCGGCGGACCATCGTCGGGGCGTGGACCTGATGACCACCTTTAAACGGAGAGTAACGAACATCCCTCTCGGTCTTTCGGCCGCGCTGATTGTCTTCTGCACCGCTTACTGGGGCCTGCACGTTGTGTTCTATGGCATGAACGGCGATGTCGCCATCGGCGATGCGGCAAAGACGACGCATAGCTACAGCAGCGAGCATCCTCATGGCCCGGGTGGACCGGAGGAACCGCATAGTTATCCATGATGCGGTCGACCGCTGAGGCTCCGTCTCTATTTTCGAGACGGAGCTCCCGCGCCACGGATGTAGTGCTACCAAAGCCACAAAGACCAAATCGACCCGGCGGCGGGCCGACCACCAACGGTGTCGAGCCGCGGGACGGCAGACATGCCGGAGCGAAGACGGCCGACAGGGCATCATCTGCAATGGCGATCTTTACCGGAGCTCGTTGAACGATCCTCGTGAAATTACCTGTGGCGTCAGGACTGCGTGGCCGGATACGCACTATGTATACTGATGGGGCCAGCGCATCTGTCCTATGACACAGCCAGCTTGACGACCGATAGCCGGAGGGTGACATGAGAGATGACAAGCGAATTCTGGCTGGCGTGGTTGTCCCGGACACAGAATTGGTCAGAAGGGCGATCGAATACGCTGAACGGGTCTACGAACCGTATCTTTTCAACCATGTCGTTCGGTCGTGGTTGTTTGCAGTCAGCTTGGCCAGGATTCAAGACATAAAGTATGACAGCGAAGTCGTGGCGCTCGGAACATTGCTGCATGACGTGACCCTGAACACGTCCTTCCGAGGTCCCCGCCGATTCGAAGTTGAGGGAGCCGATATCGCTCGTTCGTTTGCATTGGATGCGGGCGTCAGCGATAGCCGTGCCCAGTTGATCTGGGACAGCGTCGCGCTCAACTCGACCCCTTCAATAGGTCTGTATAAGGAGCCTGAAGTCGCCCTCTGTACGGCTGGCGTTTGTCTCGACGTTGTCGGGCTTCAATATGACCGGATACCGGCTGCCGATCGAAAGGCGATTACTGATGCGTATCCGCGGCTAGGCATGAAGAGGAAAATGACAAGCTGCTTCTGCCACATGGTGGAGGCTGCGCCTGAAACGACCTATGACAACTTCCTGCGCGACTTTGGAATGCGATATGTGCCGGGGTATGAGGGGCCGTCTTCCGTCGATTTTGTGATGAATGCTCCATTTGAAAGCTAGCCGCCGGTTGAGGCAGTTGGGGGATTCTTGCCTTCATCTGCGAGTAAGCTGCGACACGCGGCAGTAAATACTTCCTGCGAAATTCTTCACCTAAACCAACGTGTAATACTAAGAGTTCCTACAACAGCGTAGTAATTATTCGTCGATATCGCTTCTTCCTCTCAGCGATGTTGACTTGATAGCGTCCTCGGCGTTCCCCGCCGGCCGAGGATGGCGGGCATTATGTCCGCCTTGCAAGGGCCGTTTCTCCCGCCGGAAACGGCCCTTCTTTTTGCTCCGGTGCCTGGCACGGCGGGCAGGGGCTACGTGTCGCGGAAATCGACGGATTCGCTTACCGGCCGCCATTTCTCGGCATCGATCGATCTGGCGCGTTCGCCTGCGTCGATGCGTTTCATCGCATCACTTCCGAGGATCAGATGATGTGGTAGCTCGTCCGTCCGGGAAAGATCGAAGATGACTGCGGCGCACTTTTGTGGATCGCCTGGCTCACGGCCAACGATCGTCTTTCCGAACTGGACGTTGGGGCCGAGTATCGGTTCATAGTCCGATTCCAGCGCAGGTGTCGTTGCAAGTGCCGCAGAAGTCCAGTTTGTGCGGAGACTGCCGGGCTCAATTGAGATAACTTTGATGCCCAGCGGCCCGACTTCCTTGGCCAAGGCCTCGGAAAACCCGCTGACAGCAAATTTCGCCGCACAGTATGCCACCGTTCCGGCGGCCGCGATCCGCCCGGCGGACGACGATATATTGATTACATGGCCGGAGCGTTGCTTTCGCAGCAGAGGAAGAGCAGCCCGGGTCGTGTTGACGACGCCGAAGAAATTGACGTCTATTTCGGTCCTAAAGTCGTCTGCAGCTGTCTGTTCGAATGGGCCGACCCTGGCGTAGCCTGAATTGTTGACGAGTATGTCCAATCCACCGAATGTGCTGATGACATGATCGATCGCACCCTGACATGCTTCGGGTGACGTAACGTCAAGTTCATAGAGTTCGACCCGATCTCCGTACTGTTCCTTGAGTTGCTGCAGACGGGAGATGTCGCGGGAGGTGGCGACCAGTCGATCTCCTTTTGCGAGGACTAGTTCCGCCAGCGCGCGCCCCAGACCGCTTGCACATCCTGTTATCATCCACGTCTTGTTCATTGTTGGCGCTCCCCGAGATACGTGCCTTGCATGCTGGTCGATAGCTAAGTGCAGATGTCCTGCTCCAAAAGGCATGAATTTCGGACGCTGCGTCCAAATCTACACACCTTGTTTTGAGCCGCTGTTTGGTTTCCGTGGTCGTCGCGAATGCGACGACGTGGGTTGTTTTGCCGGGGCTTCGTGTGGGGGAGGGAGAAAGTTAGTCGAGAATTTTGGTCGTTCGGGCGCCGCGTGATGATGATGAGAGCTTCAACGGAAAGTGTCGTAAGCGCCGTCTCCGCCCCATTGGACAGGCTGTATTTTGAGGCTGGCTGGGCGTGCGAAAAGGTTTCCAGGACTATCTGGAGATTTGCATGGCAGATGATGGATTTGTTGGGCGCTACGAAGTTGTCGAGCCGCGCCGCGGAAACCGGCGTTGGCCCGATGATGTGAAGGCGCGGATCGTCGCGGAAAGCCTTGAGCCTGGTGTTCGTGTTGTTGATGTCGCGCGCCGTCATGACGTTGTTCCGCACCAGCTTTCCTTCTGGCGCCGACAAGCGCGCGAGGGCATTCTGGCGCTGCCGTTTGAGGCTATGCCGGGCCTGTCGGAGAGCGGCGATGCCGAGCCTGCATTTGTGCCTTTGGCGATTGCGGCAGAGCCGAGCGAGGCTGTGAGTGTTTTGGCGCCGCCGCTGTCGGAGGCGGTTTCGTCGGTCTTAACGCTGGAGATCGGGCCGGACGTTGTGATGCGGGTTCCCGGCGATGTGCCGGTTGAACGTGTGGTGGCTCTGGTGCGAGCCATGCGAGGGACGGCATGATCGTCGCGGGCCAACGACTTCCGATCCTGATTGCAACGCGGCCGGTGGACTTCCGCTGTGGGCATCAGGCGCTGGCTCTGATGATGCAGACCGAGTTGAAGCTCGACCCGCATTCCGGGGTGACGGTGATCTTCCGGTCGAAGCGCGGTGATCGTCTGAAAATCCTGGTATGGGATGGCACCGGCATGGTGCTAACCTACAAAATTCTTGAACATGGAAGCTTTGCCTGGCCCAAGGTGCAGGATGGGACGATGCGTCTTTCCAGGGGGCAATACGAAGCTTTGTTCGAAGGTCTTGATTGGCGACGGGTCATGGCGCAACGGGTGACCGCGCCGTCGGCGGCAGGGTAAATATACGGCTGCCTTTGCATTGTTTTATTTGGCTTTTTTGTGCTGCCTTGCTATAAGACCGCATGTCGTCACCCCTTGATCTCAGCCTGTTTCCGGACCTTCCGCCAGAGGTGGTGAAGGCGTTTGCGGCGATGCAGTTCGAACTGTCGGTCGAGCGTGCTGCACGTCAGCATGAGCAGGCTGTGGTTGCCGAAAAGGACGCCTTCATCGCCGAGCTGAAGGAACTGGTCGAGAAGCTTGAAGGTCAGGTTCACGACTATCGGCGCACGAAGTTCGGGCCGAAATCGGAAAAGCTCGATCCGGCGCAGATGGAACTGGCGCTGGAAGACCTTGAAACGGCAATTGCCGAAACACAGGCGCGGATTGCCGCCGTCGAGAAAAAGATCGAAGCCAGCGCATCCGATCCGGACAAGGTCGCTCCTCGCAAGGAGCGTAAGGCCCGTGCACTGCCCGAACACCTGCCGCGGGTCGAGCGGGTGATCGAGCCCGAGAGCATCGTTTGTCCCTGTGGTTGCGGCAACATGGTCCGGATCGGCGAAGACCGGACGGAACGGCTCGACCGGATTCCGGCGCGCTACGAGGTGATCGTCACGATCCGCCCGAAATACGCCTGCCCCAAGGGTCGAACGGGCGTCGTCCAGGCCAGAGCGCCGGCGCATCTGCTGGAAGGGAGCTGGCCGACCGAAGCCCTTCTGGCTGAGATTGCCGTCTCCAAGCATTCCGAACATATGCCGCTCAACCGGCAGGCCGAGGTCATGGCGCGACACGGGGTGCCGATAGACCGCACCGTCCTGGCCGATTGGATGGGCAGGACGGGTGCTGCGATCGCGCCGGTGGTCGACCATCTGGCCAAACGGCTGCTGTGGGAAAGCACGCGGCTTTATGTCGACGAGACAACGGCTCCGGTGCTTGATCCGGGGCGAGGCAAGACGAAGACCGGTTATCTATGGGCCGTGTTGCGTGACGATCGCGGCTGGAATGGCTCTGCGCCGTCGGGCGTGGTGTTCCATTATCGACCTGGGCGTAAAGGCGAATATGCCGCTGAAATCCTCGACGGGTTCAACGGGACAATCCAGGTGGATGCCTACGGTGGTTACTCTCACCTCGCCACGTCGGACCGGGTGGGTGGCGATCCCTTGAGGCTGGCTTTCTGTTGGGCGCACGGGCGCAGAAAGCTGATCAAGGCCACGCCAAAGAGTGGATCGCCCATCGTCGACGAGGCGCTGGTGCGGATCGCCGCGCTCTACAAGATCGAAGACAGTATCCGTGGCTCAGATCCCGAACATCGCCGGGCAGTTCGACAGGACCTCTCCCTCCCGCTGGTGGACGCGTTCTTCGCCTGGCTGGCAGCGCAAGCCAAGCGCGTCTCACGCAAGTCTGACCTCGGAAAAGCCCTGGCCTATATGCTAACGCGGCAGGACGGGTTCCGGCTGTTCCTGGACGACGGCCACGTCGATATCGACTCCAACCTGGTGGAAAACGCGATCCGCCGACCGGCCATGAACCGCCGCAATGCGCTCTTTGCGGGGCACGATGAAGGGGGCCGCAATTGGGCCCGGTTTGCCAGCCTGATCGGCACTTGTAAAATGAACGGCGTTGAGCCCTACGCCTATCTGTGCGATCTCTTCACCCGCCTCGCAAACGGCCACCTCGCCAAAGACATCGATGCCCTGATGCCATGGGCCTATGCCGCCCGCATCACGGCCTCACAATGAGCTCGTCAGGTACTCTTCGGTGAGCTCATTTGACCGCCGAGGATCGGCCTCAGATCGCCGCAACTGAAAAATCAATGGGGCGTGGACGTCGCATACAAAGTGTCCCGCATGCAAGGCAGCGAAATGCGCCGGCGTGCGATCTTCTCCTCAACGGAACGTTGGTGGTGTCGGTGCTCTGCGGAATGGGTTGCCGTCCAGGCGCATGCCGGGAGACGTCCGTGTCCATCCAACAGCGCGGCAACGGTTCGTCCAGGGCTTCCGAAGGGGGAACTCCTGCGCTCCATGCAGCGAAACTTTCGATGAGGCACTATTTCCAATGATGCTCGAGGTCCTGTCCGTCTCGTTAGCCGTTGTGGTTGTTCTGGCTGGCGTCATGATCGCGCAGCTTATGCGCGCGAGATCGCATTTGATCGAGTGCAGCCGGGAGATAAGTGAGCTCACAAAGTTGGTTGAGCTGCTGCCGGTCCACATCATTCGGGTCGCGCCCGATGGGGAGCCCATATACTTCAATAGGCGTCTTTTGGAATTTTGCGGTTTGGAGGGCCTGTCGGAGCTCGATAACCCAGGCAGTACCCGGCTTGCCACGGTTCTCCGCTCTCTAGTGCATCCGGCTGATGTGGGCCTGTTCAAGAAGACGGTGAGGTCTTTGGCAGAAGGCGAATCCTACTCGGTGCGATACCGGCTGCGACGTGGGGATGGACACTATCGTTGGATCAACGCTCGCGGCGAGCCGATCAGGGATCGGTCGGGTGACGTTGTTCAGTGGCTGATCGCCTCCGTTGACGTCGACGACGAAGTGCAGGCACTAAATGCTCTTCACGAGAGAGAAAGCCAGTTACGCCGGCTAGTCAATGCTGTCCCAGCGAATATCTGGTGCTCGAATCCTCGGGGTGTTCCAATGGGCATCAACCAACGGCTGCGCGACTTCGTCGGAACCGAGATAGAGGACTGCGATCTGCCGGAAGGAAGGCGGCTGGATGTGGCTATCAGAAGCTCGTTCATCCCGATGACCTTGCTAACGTTCGCGAGCGTTTCTCGCATTGCCGACGGACCGGTGAACCCTTTGCAATGAGATATCGTATGCGTCGGGCGGATGGGGTCTACCGATGGTTCGAGGGGCGTTCCGAGCCTTTCCGCGATGAGAGCGGCGAGATCAGACAAAGGTACGGCGTACTCTACGATATTGAAGATCAGGTGAAAGCCGAAGAGGCTTTGAAAGAACGGGAGCGCGTCGTTTGGCAACTGGTCGAGACGTTGCCGGTAATGGTCGATTGCGCAGCGCCAAACGGCGAACCGATTTTCCGTGGTCAGCAACTCAGGGAGTTCCTCGGTTACGAGCTTGAAGACCTCGACGGCGGTGAGAAGTCGAGATTGAACGGCACGCTTGACGCAGGTGTCCATCCGGATGACCTGGCGGGTGTAAAGGAGCATTATGCCATATCGCTCCGTAGCGGCGAACCTTACGCGCGCCGGCATCGGCTTCGCCGCTTCGACGGCGAGTATCGTTGGGTGGAGACGAGGGCTAAGCCAATGAGGAATGAGGATGGCGAGATCACCCAATGGAACGTGATTTGTTTGGATATTGACGGAGAGGTTAAAGCCGAAGAGAGCCTAAGGTTGGCCCAGGAAGCGTTGGCAAGGGCCAGTCAGGCCGCCAGCCTGGCCGAACTCTCGGCATCCATTGCGCACGAGGTGAACCAACCGCTGTCTGCAGTCATCAACTCTACGAACGCCTGCCTGCGATGGCTTCAGGCAGATCCGCCCAACCTGTTTCGAGCCACCAAATCGGCGGAACGCATCATTCAGAGCGCAAACTCGGCCGCGGATGTGGTCAGGCGAATTCGTGCGCTCTTTCAGCAGTCGCTCGACGTTCGGGACACGACTACGCTGGACGGAGTCCTAGCTGAGGTCAGGGATTTCGTCGCAGCCGAAGCATTGCGGCACAACACGGCGCTGGAAATCAACGTCGAAGATGACCTCCAGCTGATGCCGTTTGACCGGATTCAAATCCAGCAGGTCTTGATGAATCTGGTTCGCAATGGCTTGGACGCGATGTCCACAATTCCAATTGAACGCCTGCTGAAAATAAGGGTTTTCCGTGTTGGGGGCGAGGTTCACACAGAGGTCAGCGATCGGGGAGCCGGCGTGCAGTTCCCAGAGCGGATATTCGAGCCATTCTTCACTACCAAGGAGAAGGGCATGGGCATGGGACTTGCGATATCGCGCTCTATTGTCGAAGCGCACGGCGGGCAACTTTGGGCTGAGAAAAACGGCCCGATCGGTTCGAGGTTCATATTCTCCCTGCCGGCAGCCAACGCCAAATCCGCTTAGTGTAATGTGCCTGCTTTACCCGGCGCTCACCCGGTTTGTTGACACTCATGCTGTTGCTCGATGTCGAATTGTCATCTGATCAATCGAATCTCCTAGCCGCCGCAGGGGCATCCCGCGACGGCGAGCGGACGACCGGTTCTACGATCGGCGCGAGCGGAGACGTTCGGCGTAACCTGAATCCAGGTGCCCGACGCTGACCGGAAAAATCTTCTCCAAACCATCGTGGAGCTCTGACTCGGAAACCCACCCCTTGCCGTTCGTGTCAAGTTTCGCCCACTTGCTTTCACTGTAGGCGGTATCGTGCGGCTCGCCGTTCATCTCGGCGACGCGGGCCTGTCCATCCATAAACTCGGCCTTGGTAACCTTGCCGTCCTTGTCGGTATCCGCCCAATCGAGCGCTTGCTTCGACATACGGGAATGGAATTCCGCAATGAGTTCCTGATCGCTACGCACGGTGGGCATCGTGGGAGCCTGAGCCTGGCGCGTGTCCATTTTCTCACTGACGGAAGACAGCGCATTCCGGCGGGTCTGGGCAATCAGGGTATAGAGAGAATTGTCAGAACCGATTTTCATGAAAGTGATTTCCCTTGCTGGTTGCAGTTGATGCGCGCGAGGGTGGTTCCGACGCCTTGCTTGAAACTTGCCTTCGAGGCCCTCCAAACGTCCTTGTTACAATTGCAACCACTTCGCGAAGCAACGCCGGGGAGATTCGCCGACTGCGACTGGCGGGGAGACGCTAGAACGACCGTATAGCTATCCACCTTCCACGGCCGATGGCCTAGTGGGACGGCAAGAATCATCGGTAGAGGCCATGACCAAAGAGAGACTGACGACCGCCGCAGGCGCCCCCGTATCCGACAATTTCAACATCGAGACTGCGGGGCCGAGAGGTCCTGCGCTGCTTCAGGACATCTGGCTTATTGAAAAGCTTGCTCACTTCGATCGTGAAGTGATCCCGGAGCGCAGAATGCATGCCAAGGGCGCCGGTGCGTATGGCAACTTCAAGGTCACTGCCGATATCCGCCAATATTCGAAGGCTGCGGTTTTCGCCGAAGTGGGAAAGAAGACCCCGGCTTTCGTTCGCTTTTCGACAGTAGCGGGAGAACGAGGGGCAGCCGATGCGGAGCGCGACATTCGCGGCTTTGCGGTCAAGTTCTACACCGAACAAGGCAACTGGGACCTGGTCGGGAACAACACGCCTGTTTTCTTCTTTCGAGATCCTCTGCGCTTTCCTGATCTCAATCACGCCGTCAAACGTGATCCACGAACAGGAATGCGCAGTGCGCAGAGCAACTGGGATTTCTGGACATTGCTTCCAGAGGCACTTCACCAGGTTACGATTGTCATGTCGGATCGTGGGATACCGCGCTCTTTCCGCCATATGCATGGTTTTGGAAGCCACACCTATAGCATGATCAATGCTGCCAACGCGCGTCATTGGGTGAAGTTTACCCTTAGAAGCCAACAGGGAATATCAAATCTTACAGATGCTGAGGCGGCGGACATAATTGGCCGAGATCGGGAGAGCCATCAGCGTGATCTCTTCGACAATCTCGAGCGCGGCGAATATCCGAAATGGAAAATGTATATCCAGGTCATGTCAGAAGTGGCGGCGATGTCTCACAAGCACAACCCCTTTGATGTGACCAAGGTTTGGCCTCACGCCGACTACCCATTGTTCGAAGTCGGCGAACTCGAGCTGGACCGCAACCCTGAAAACTTTTTCGCAGAAGTCGAGCAGGCATCTTTCACACCTGCGAATATCGTTCCGGGGATCGGATTTTCGCCCGACAAGATGCTGCAGGCGCGCCTGTTTTCCTACGGTGATGCCGCACGATATCGGCTCGGTGTCAATCATCACCAGATACCGGTAAACGCGCCTCGTTGTCCCGTTCACGCATACCACCGCGACGGCGCGATGAGGATCGACGGCAACCACGGCGCTACCACGAGTTATGTACCGAACTCTGCAAGCGAATGGGACGAGCAGGCGGATTTCAGGGAGCCAATGCTGAGCCTGAACGGTCCGGCCGGTCGCTTTGATCATCGTGTTGACGAAGATCACTTCGAACAGCCAGGCAATCTCTACCGGTTGATGACCGAGGAACAGAAGACAGCCCTTATTTCCAATACAGTAAGGTCGATGGCAGAGGTGTCCGCGGGCGTGCGATCCCGGCACGTTGCAAATTGTCGCCGTGCGGACCGCGATTATGGAGATCGACTGGCCCGCGCTTTGGGGGTGGCCGAGTAATTCTTATCCCACCTTCATGGTGCCCATCTGATAGTTTGCTACCGTATGGGGATGGGACACATTGGATGGCTGACCTTTGACCAGCCATCCAAACCTTTCCGCGAGATCACCGCAAATTCGAGAACGCTTTTACGAGTTCGGCAGAAAAGAGTTCCGGCTGCTCCCAGGCAGCGAAATGGCCTCCATGCTCGACGGTGTTCCAATAGAACAGGTTCGACCATGCGCGCTCCACCCACGAGCGGGGTGCCTTGAAGAACTCGTGCGCGAAGATTGACGCGGCCATAGGAAGATCGATCGGGCCAGCCGAGTAGTTTCCAAACCCGGTCTGGAAAACCTCCCAGTAATAGCGTGCGGACGAGCCTGCCGTGTTGGTGAACCAATAGAGCGAAATGTTGTCGAGCACAGTGTCGATCGACAGTGCTTCGCTGAAGTTCCCGTTGTTGTCAGACCATGCCTGAATTTTTTCCAAAATCCACATGGCCTGGCCGGCTGGTGAATCCGCAAGACCGTAGGCAAGGGTTTGCGGCCGCGTGCCATGCTGGTGCGCGTAGGCGCCGGCGGGGCCGGAAAGGAACGCCATCGACTGAAGCACCTGCTGCTCTTCCGGGGTAGGATTCGCGAGCTTCTCGGTTTGAAAAACCAGGGGAAGATTGACGTGCGCTGCAATCAACCCTTCAGGCCTGCGTTGCGCCAATCGGTGCGTAACCAGCGACCCCCAGTCTCCACCTTGCGCAACCCACCGATCAAACCCGATGCGCTGCATAAGCACGCCCCAGGCATCGGCCGTGCGCTCTGCATTCCAGCCCAGATCTTTAGGCCGGTCGGAAAAACCATAGCCGGGAATTGAAGGGATAACGACGTGGAATGCATCCTCCGCCTTGCCGCCATGTGCGGTGGGGTTTGTAAGGCGATCGATGGTACCCAGAAATTCGACGATTGAGCCCGGCCAGCCATGGGTCATGATGATCGGCAGGGCATTGTCGTGTTTCGATCGGACATGAATGAAATGGACACCCAGACCGTCAATTTCTGTTCGAAACTGCGGATACGTGTTGATGCGAGCCTCGAATTTACGCCAGTCATATTGGTTGATCCAATAATCAACCAACGCTTTCGCGTCACTCAGGGGAACACCCTGAGCCTGATCTTCGACTGTCTCCTTGTCAGGCCAGCGGATGTTGGTCAGCCTGATTTTAAGGTCCTCGAGTGCCGCTTGGGGTATGTTTACCTGAAAGGGCACGAGTTCAGGAGACGCCTTTCCCTGTGGAACCGCACGGGCGGAGACACCGCTTGCCAAAAGTGTTGCGCTGATTGCGGCTGCGCCTCCTAAAAGCGCTCGCCTAGATTGCGACTGGAGCCCATAGGGTTTCGATGATGTCTCGTCGATCATTATTACTGCCTCTGTGATGAAGAAATCCGGTAGGAGACGCGGACTTTTTCCATCACGCGCTTCTCGTTCCCTCCGACACGTAGGTTGGGCCAACTTCGGCGATTAGACCTGCACCATGCACAACAACTGTTCCGGGAACGATATTCTGCTCTGCGATTTAGCGGATCAAGGAACACAAGTTGTTCCACATCGACCGCTAATATCCGTGCCGCCGAGCGATTATTTGCTCCGTATCGAAACGGAGTTAGAAAAATGAGTGCTTTAGATGGAAAGGTCGCCATCATCACGGGCGGCAACAGCGGAATCGGTAAGGCAACCGCCCGGCTTTTCGTGCGCGAGGGCGCGAACGTCATCATAACCGGACGGAGGCCAGACGTCGTCGACAATGCCGTGCGCGAGATCGGTGCCGGCGCCAGCGGATTTTGTGGAGATGTCGCTGATATCGCGTTCCATAGCCGCCTGGCGGCCGAAGTTCGGAATCGCTTTGGAGCCATCGACATCTATATGGCGAATGCCGGAATCATCAATCTTGCGGGCTCCCATACGGTTAGCCCGGAGGAGTATGATCAGCACTTCGCCGTGAACAGTCGCGGCGTCTTCTTCGGTGTACAAGCGATTGCGCCTTTGATCCGTGACGGAGGCAACATCATCGTCACCAGTTCATTGGCGGCGACGAAAATTCTGCCCCAGCATACGGTCTATGCCGGCTCCAAGGCCGCCCTCGCGGCTTTTGCGCGCAACTGGGCCATTGAGTTCAAGGAAAGGCGTATCCGGGTCAATATATTAAGCCCTGGTCCTGTGGACACCGAAATTCTCGGAAAGCTGGGTGTAAGCGAGGCGGATCGGCCGGCACTCGAGGAGCATATGGCGAATATTATCCCTGCTGGGCGCTACGGTCAGCCGGAAGAACTCGCCCAAGCCGCGTTGCTTCTCGCATCGAATGGCTTTGTAAATGGGGTGGAATTGCACGTCGACGGCGGAATGTCCCTGGCGTAACGCACACCGTTTGGGAGGAGTCGGCCGACGCGCTTGCCGCGTTGGCCGACATTTATACCAGCGCGAAGGGGATGCATTGCGGTATGAAAGCAATGGCGCGATCACGCTGCGTTTCATGCGAGCTTCCAAGTTACCCGCCACTGCTGAACCTTCGCTCACGGCCGTTGTAAAGCGCGCCGATATAGACGGGTGTGCAAACCAATGGTTGGGTTGTTGCCATTGTTTTTGTCATTGAAATTGCACCGCGGTCTCTTGGAGAGGCGGTGCCTGTTTTCCTGGAGAGATGATCCTCCAAGTGGCAATGCGGGCCTTTTATTTAAAAATTCCTGGAAGGATGTCCCATGCGTAAACTCATCAAGGTAGCAGCATCCGCAGCGTTCTATACGGTTTCGCTCATGCCCGTTTTTGCTGAAACCTCGAAGCCAACCATAGTCCTTGTGCACGGTGCATTTGCCGACTCCTCCAGCTGGAATGAGGTCGTGTCACGGTTAGAAAACGACGGCTATCCTGTCGTGGCGGTGGCGAATCCGCTCCGAGGTGTGAAGTTCGACGGCGAATATGTCGGGAACGTCTTGAACGGATTGAAGACGCCGGTCGTGCTGGTCGGGCATTCCTACGGAGGTTCGGTTATCAGCGAGGCTGCAGCCGACGCCGACAACGTGAAAGCTCTGGTGTTCGTCGCTGCATTTGCGCCGGAACCCGGGGAGTCTGCTGCGGCGCTTTCCAGCAAGGAACCTGGCAGTACGCTTGCACCGACACTGGCAGAACCCGTTGTTTTGGAGGATGGTGTAAAGGACCTCTACATCGACCAAAGCAAGTTTCCCGAACAGTTCGCGGCTGATGTGCCCTTAGCGGATGCCAGATTGCTGGCTGTAACGCAAAGGCCGATAACCGATGCGGCATTGACGGAACCGGTGCGCAAGGCCGGCTGGAAGAACATCCCCTCCTGGTTCGTCTATGGTGATGCGGATAAGAACATTCCGCCGACTACCCTTCAATGGATGGCCGAGCGGGCAAATTCCAAGGGAACGGTTGCAGTCAAGGGTGCTTCCCACGTCGTTATGATCTCCCATCCCGACGAGGTCACAAAATTAATCGAAACAGCAGCAGAAACAATAAATTGATGGAAGCGCGCTGCTGGTGAGCCTACGAGCGAGCCAAGGGGCGGAGTGACGTCCCTAAACCTTCGTTTGGGAGGTGCCGGCAGATAGGCAATGTTAGCCTTCACGCCATCAAACCTAGGAGATTGACATGCAGGCGATCAAATATCTTGTGCTCGGGATGGTATGGTTCAACGTGGTTTTGGCAGGCTGGTTGTCGATCCACATGCTCTATGATCCGGAGGGATGGTATTATTTTGTGCCTGGCGTCACTGACACGGGATTTTTCAATCAGCACTTCATCCGCGATATCGGTATAATCCAGGGATTTGTGGCAGCCGCGTTCGTTGTCGGCATCTACCGGACGGAAAGGCGGATCGAGCTCTGGGCGGCCGCGACGCTTTGGCTGATAGCACACGGCGCGTTTCATCTGTGGGAGGTCGCCGTCGGAATTTGTTCGGCATCCGTCATCGTTCGCGACTTTCCCGCGGTGAGCCTTCCAGCGATTTTCGGAATTGCGGCGACAGCGTGGGCGTGGAGCCAGCGGCAGAATGCCCCGGCTTCAACTCGAACCGCATCGCTCAGCATCTGAACCGGGACGGCGAGGAGCGCCTTTGCGTACCTCGCGAAGACCCGGCGTCTATCGCGACGTGATGTTCGTTGGGGAAACGCCTCCGGCGGTTCCCACGCACTGGTCGAGGCGGCGATGCAATGATCCCTGAGGTCGGTCGGCGTGATCGGATGCCGTTACAGACGAGGAACGTAAACCAAGGTTTATGGTCTCGACCGACCTAATCGGTGATATCTTGCACCTCACGCCAGGGTAGCGCTGTCACCGCCGTCTCCGACTGCGCCGTCGTGCGACGAGTAATCTCCAAGGCAGCCTGGGCGTCCGGTGTCCGGTTCAAGCGTTTTGACTTTGCCACAATTTTGATCGAGGCGAGACCATGCAACACGTTCAAGCCGAACCGTCCACTGATCCAATCGTTTACGTTGTGGATGATGACGAGGAACTGCGCGAGTCGTTGCTGGACCTGTTCCTGGTCACAAAAAAGCGCGCCTCGGCGTTCTCGAGCGGATCGGAGTTTTTACAACTCGCAGATATGAGCGCCCCAGGATGTGTCGTTGTCGACATGAGAATGCCGGGTGTCACTGGGCTGGATCTGCAAAAGCAGCTCAATTCGATCGGAAGTCGGCTGCCTGTTATCTTCTTGACGGCATTTGCGGATATCCCGACGAGTGTGAGAGCCATGAAAGCCGGTGCAACTGACTTTATCGTCAAGCCTTTCGCCAATCATGATCTGCTGCAGGCAGTAGACCATGCCATCAGATTGAATACGGAACGGCGAAAAACAGATGCGGAGCTCGACCGGATCAAATCTCTCGCCGACACTTTAACTCCGCGCGAGCGAGAAGTTATGCTGGCGGTGGTGAGCGGACTGATGAACAAACAGGTCGCTTACCAACTTGGAATAAGCGAAATGACGGTCAAGATTCACCGAATGAGCGTCATGCGGAAAATGCAAAGCCGATCACTGGCCGATTTGGTCCGAAAGGTCGAGCAGCTTCAAAGAGCTCAACCGTGATAGCAGGCTCGAGGCCTAAATCCGCTTCGGAGATTTGAATTATCCGCCCTCAGCAAGGCCTAAATTCGGAAAGACGATGATATCGGCTTCAGTGGTGGGTCTGTCACCCCGTCACCTGCATTTTGCTGATTAGGAGCAAATCCAGGAAATCGCTCGCTGCCGTTTGTTCAGCCGTTGATTTGCAATGGGATTTCTCGCGACACCGCACCCCAAACCTACGTTTATCTATGCCCCAAATGATATTCGCTTAGGGTCGAGAAAGGCCGTCAACCATCGACGGCCCTTCACCTGAATAGGATGACACAATGACACAGCGCATTAACTTCGCGACGGAATCCTCGGATATCACAAAGAAATTCGTGGAGTTCGTTGCTGCTACCAAGGTGAACGCAGTCGAAGAGTCCATTCGTGATCTGGTCAACGTGCGTATCGCGCAGCTCAACAACTGCACGTTCTGCCTCGACATGCACGTCAAGCAGGCAAAAATCCACGGTGAGCGCGATCTGCGTCTCTACCACCTGGCATCCTGGCGTGAATCGACGCTTTTTGCGCCTCGGGAGCGTGCCGCACTTGCCTGGGCCGAAGTGCTGACCAAGCTGCCCGAAGTCGGTGTTGCTGACGAGATCTACGAACGCGTACGCACGCAACTGAGCGAGAAGGAAATCTCCGACCTGACATTCGTTGTCATGGCAGCCAATGCCTGGACGCGCGTCAACGCCGGCTTCAAGACCGTTCCCGGTTCCTCGGATGTCATGCTCGGTCTGGACCAGGCCGGTCTGAACTGACGGACGAATGCGTGTCGCGCCTGCCGAGGCAGCTTTCTGCAGTATTTCTCGAAGACAAGGAGCAAGATATGAAAATCGTTGTGATCGGTGGATCCGGACTTATCGGTTCGAAGCTCGTGAAACGCCTCCAGGCCAAGGGGCATGAGGTCATTGCCGCGTCGCCGGCATCAGGCGTGAATACGATTACGGGCGAGGGCCTCGCGGAGGTCCTAACGGGAGCGCAGGTCGTCGTCGACGTCGCCAACTCACCTTCATTCGAAGACAAAGCGGTGATGGAGTTTTTCCAGACGTCGGGGCGCAACCTGCTGGCTGCTGAGGCTGCCGCGGGGGTCCAACACCACGTGGCGCTATCGGTCGTCGGAACGGACCGGCTCCAGGACAGCGGCTATTTTCGGGCGAAGCTCGCTCAGGAGAAGCTTATCAAGGAAGCCAAGATACCGTACACGCTGGTTCATTCGACGCAGTTTTTTGAGTTCATGTTCGGCATCGCTCAGTCCGGCGTTCAGGGCGATAAGGTCCATCTCTCTCCTGCTATGATGCAGCCGATCTTCTCGGACGATGTCGCTGACGCTCTTGCCGATCTGGTCTTGGGGCCACCCATCAACGGCGTCGCTGAAATCGCCGGCCCTGAGCCCATCCGAATTTCGGATGCTGTTGAAAAGTACCTGCGCCAGATCGGCGATCGCCGCGAGATCATTGTCGACAACAAGACGAAGTACTTCGGTGCGTTGCTCGATGACAAGACGCTCATGCCCGGTGCCGGTGTCCGGGTCGGCAAGACGGTATATTCCGAGTGGGTCAAGACGGCGACGCCACCTCCGGCGCGATAAGTCTTTCCAGCGCCTTTGTCCTGCCAGCGGTGAACTGGCATCAAGGAATTTACGTCATGGGAGATCGCAGGTGCTGCGATCTCCCATTTTTCGTAGTCGCCACCGTATCGCTCACGGCCTGGCATGGTTGACGGAATGCATTGGCGTTGGTCCTGCCTTCGGGCGAAGCGAGGCGGACAGTTCGAGGCATCGTCGGCGAACGATGATTGCGGAAAGGGAAAAAGGCGCAGTGGCAAAAAACTTCGGAGCTCAAAACAAGGAGGGTGCCCTGTTTGGGCACCCTCAAATTGGAATCAGTCTTCGATGAAGCTGAGTATGTCCGAATTGATCAGATCGGCATGCGTCGTTGCCATGCCGTGTGGCAAACCCTTGTAGATCTTGAGCGTGGAGTTTTTCAGGAGCTTTGCGGAAAGCACTGCGGAATCCGCAACCGGCACGACCTGATCATCATCACCGTGCAGCACGAGAGTCGGCACGTCGATGGACTTCAGGTCTTCGGTGAAGTCGGTCTCGGAGAATGCCTTGATTCCGAGATAATGAGCGTTTGCTGCACCGGTCATGCCCTGACGCCACCAATTCTGGATCATTGCATTCGACGCCTCGACGCCGTCGCGATTGAAACCGTAAAATGGGCCACTGGCCACATCATAGTAGAACTGCGACCTGTTTGCCGCGAGCGCCGCACGAAAGCCGTCGAAGACATCAATGGGAAGCCCGCCGGGATTGTCCTCAGTCTTGACCATAATTGGCGGAACTGCGCCGATCAGCACGAGCTTGGAAACCCGTCCCTTGCCATGTTTGGCAGTATAGCGGGTCGCTTCGCCGCCTCCCGTCGAATGTCCAACGTGGACGGCATTGCGGAGATCGAGATGTTCAACCACTGCAGCAACATCCGAGGCATAGTGATCCATGTCGTGCCCCTCGCTGACCTGGCTTGACCGGCCGTGGCCGCGGCGATCGTGGGCCACGACGCGATAACCTTTCGAAAGAAAGAAAAGCGCCTGGTTGTCCCAGTCATCACTGCTTAGAGGCCATCCGTGATGAAACACGATCGGCTTCCCGTTCTTCGGACCCCAGTCCTTATAGAAGATGACGGTGCCGTCTTTCGCGGTGACGTATCCGGTGCCCTGAGTGGTATCGTTTGTCGCTTTCTTCTTATCTGCGGACTCTGCCTTGACACTCATGGCCGCTGTTGCAGCCGCAAGGGTCAATGTGCCCGCCATAACATTTCGGCGCGTGGCGGCAATGGAGCGTGCATTCATTTCAGATCTCCTGATCGAAAAATTGGAAAATTTGCCCAAGTGCGGCCGGAAACTCGGCGGACGCCAGTGGAGCAATTGACGCTAACAACTTGGATTAAAACGCGAAACTATACATTGGTTTCGCCGATTGGAGCTAGCTGGCGGGATTGACGGGCCTGATGCTTCGTGACGTGCATCGGGCAAGGAGGCCACTATCCGCATGCCGTGTGAAGGTCGCCGGCGCGCTGAGAAGCACATATTCGGTCTCGTCCGGCCGCCACTCGAAAAACTGCGAGCCAGGGTTATGGTCATGAACGACAAGGTCGTGATCGGCAGCCAAGAAAAATTCAGCATGGATGCTGTCGGCAATGCCCGCAAACAACATCCGTTGTCTCCTGGGCCTGCCGTTATGCTCACACACACGCACGTCAAATATGCCGAGAGTCGCATCCCAAGGAGCTCTCGAAAGGGGACTGTTCTGCGCAGTCAGTGCCCGGTCAGAATAAGCATAAATCTCGGGGAGATCGAAGAACCGCTCGGTTTCCGTTTGTCCAAGCCCTTCGTTGTCGGGATGCCAACAGTCGGCATTAAGCCGTCCCGTGCGGCATTCACGGGTCAAGCTTCCATGGCTGAGCAATTGGCGGCTTTTTTAACCATAGCCGTTCCTGCAGATCGCAATCTCAACGACAGCATATCCATACGCCAGCGGGTTGCGGCCAATGCTGTCTATAACGGTTTTGAGATCCCGCAGGTAATCTGTGTAGGACGTAACAGGCATCTCGACATCCACTTTGCTTGGCGTGCCTGGTTGCCCGAGCGCGCCGCGAAGGCGAGATTAGGAGGATGCACGAGGCGGTTACAGCTATACGGAGGTTTGCCCCGAGTCCGACTCATTGAATCACTCTATTTCACGACATTAATGACATCGTTTATTGTTATAAATCCGGGGCTCGTATATATGTCCGTGGCATGCCACGGAGGAGCCGATGAAGCACATTGTCGTGTTGGAAAGTGACGACGCTGCGCGCTCTGATCTGGTCGGTTTTCTCGCGCTGCAGACCTTCCGGATAACGCAATTGTCAGAGCGTCCACAGCTTCGGCAAATCCTGTCACGTGAGATTGTCGATGCAGTTTTGATCGATGTGAAGTCGGACGAGGATGTTGAACTCGTGAAGGACGTTTCACTGCTTACCGACGCACCCGTGCTGATCCTGAGTGGCAACCGGATAAACGAAGATGAGAAGGTACGTGGACTCGAGGCAGGTGCGGCAGACTATGTCTGCAGGCCCTTTGGATACCGCGAACTCTCGGCTCGGCTCCATGCCGCATTGCGCAGAACGTCCAATTCGAAAGTCGAGCGCCAACGACGATCATACAAATTCTGCAATTATGAACTGGCGGTACAGCGGCGTATCGTTACGCGGCCGGATGCCGTCGCAGTCAAGCTTACGACCGCCGAGTTCAATTTACTGACAGCATTTTTGAAGTCGCCGCGTCAGGTACTCACGCGCGAGGAGTTGGTATCCGCAAGCCGGGTCCATTCCGGCGAGATTTATGATCGTAGCCTTGATGCACTGATCTTGCGGCTACGGCGGAAGATCGAAGTAGATCCTGCCTCACCCCAAGTGATTATAACCCGGCGTGGGGTTGGCTATGGGCTGGAGTGTGACGTTCAGTTCGATGAAACGCCGCGGCTGAAGCGGTGACAAAGTCAGTTTCCGACGATGCGCGATGCCTTAATTTTCACTCTGTCGGAAGGCCGTATTTCAAAGCGGCAGGTGAGTTTGCCATCATCCCTGCATGTATCAAAAACATCGTTTCCGCTTGCCGCACTCAGAAAGGATGCGACCGCGCTACAGATTCTTTTGTCAGTCCTGACAAGTCTTCCGATCGGACAGGAATGGCTCACGATCATCTTCTGGCCGTTCTCAATCGTTGTCTCGATTTGGGCACCGTGTTGTTCAAGGAAGCGAAGCGCAGTTGACAGGCCGTGATCCTCGCCAAGGACCGAAGTCTTAAACGCGGTATGCAAGTCCGCACCGAGTTGTTTCATGACATCCGGTACGTCGTCCCCGGCTTTCTTCAAAAGCGCCTCGAGAAGAAGAGGAGCAATTGCTTGATATGCGGCCGACATCTGCTCGACCTGCTCGGGAACGATCTCGTAGGAGAGGGATGGTTTTCCCTTTCGCCCTGTACGAACAATTTCCTGCGGCCGAACCAGTCCACGCATTCTGAGGTCCTTCAGCGGGATCAAGATGGCATTTCTGGTCAAACTCAGGGCTTGGCACAGTTCGGTAATCGTCATGCTGCGATGACGAAGCAAGGACAGGATCGCTTCTTTGGTCGGTTGCGGTAGGCGCATGCCAAAAGCATTTACGCGTGCGACTGGTAGAGGGCAAGCGCTCTGCCCAATACCCCTCAAGGCTTCAGCTCGGTTGGGGCGCCCGATCACGAAGGGCAATGCCGCTTTGAGCGCTGATACTGGAGGCCCTGCGCCCTTTCGATCAGCTATGCTGCCACGACAACGGCCGTCGGCAAGGTGAAAATGAATTTTGCCCCTTTCGGATAGTTGTCTTCAGCCCAAAGTTTCCCCCCATGGGCTTCCACGATGGACCGGGAGATGGCGAGACCCATTCCCATTCCCTTGTTCTTTGTCGTGAAGAAAGGCTCGAATATCTTGTCAGGTTGCAGGACCCCGGCGCCATGGTCGCTGACCTCGGTATAAACCCAGTGGTCTGTCTTATATACGCGGATTCGAAGGAGCCGGTCCTCTGCCTCGGGACCAATCGCGTCGAGACTGTTTCTGACCAGGTTCATAAGCACCTGCTGAATCTGTACGCGGTCGAAAGCCAGCAATTGCAGCTCGCCCTCGATATCAGCCTGTATGGAAACACCGTGTTTTGCGGCGTCTGCCGCCACGAGATCACGTACCTCGCCAACAACCCCATCCAATGACGTCGAGTCGCGGATATCCATTGACTGTTGAAACAAGGAACGAATGCGACGGACGACGTCGACCGCGGTATGGGCGCTCTGGATGATGCGGTCTGCAGATTTCCTTGCGCGCTCGATATTCGGAGGCTCTGCCTGCAGCCAACTCAGGCATGCGGTCGTGGAATTGATCACGGCTGAAAGAGGCTGGTTGACCTCATGGGCGATGGAAGCCGAGAGTTCCGCCATGCTGGCAGCCTGACTCGCTCGTGCCAGGCTCTCTCGTGCCAACCGCAGGTTCTCTTCTGCCTTCACTTCGCCGTCGATGTCCAAGCAAATTACGTTCCACTGAATAATGACGCCCTCGTCGTTTCGCATCGGAGCTGCTCTCGTCTCCACCCAGCGATACTCGCCGTCAAATCGCCTGAAGCGATGCCGCCTCGCATAAGGTTCACCCGTCGCCAGGCAACGTGCATAATGCTGCTTGACGTCCTCGACGTCGTCCGGATGAACGCCCGCGTCAAGGGTGCCCTCCAGGCGGGATTTGCCCGAACCATCCAGTGTATCAAGTTCATAGCCCAGGAATTCGCGAAGGCCTTTGCCACGGAATATCGGCTCACCGTCCGGTGCAGCGCAATCAATCATTGCCGGCAAGGTTTCGACCAGTTGCCACAGGAAACGCTCGCGCTCGCGCAGCGCTTCCTCGGCTTTCATCTGGTCGTCGACGTCGAACAGAACACCATACCATTGAAGGATGGTGCCGTCCTCGTCGCGATACGGCTCCGAACGACCTTCCACCCACCGATACATGCCATCAGCGCGACGCATCCTATACCTCATCAGGAACGGTTCGCCTGTCCTCCGGCACTCGTCCAAGCGATCTCGGACCATCGGCAAATCATCCGGGTGGGTTTGCTTGCGATGTGCGACGGCGCGCCTTGTCTCGCCGGGCTCATCGAAATCTCCGAGTTCCAGTCCGACGAAATTTCGCAGCTGTTGATTGACGTAGATCGGGTCGCCTGCAGGGGTTGAGCACCAGATTTGCGCAGGGACGGCGTCAACGAGCCTTCGAAGCTGCTTCTCGCTCTCGTGCAATTTCTCCTGCGCCCGCACTTCATCGTCGATATCTATCGACACCATCAGCCACTGGATAACTTTACCGTCTTCGTCCCGGAGCGGTTCGCCGCGACCATCCACCCAACGATATGCCCCATCTGCGCGCCTCATTCGATATTTCATCGTATAAGGCTCGTCGGTTGAGAGCGAGCGACGGACCGTTTCCAAGACATTGGCGGCATCATCGGGATGCACGAGAGATCCGATTGCGGCCGCCAAACGGCTCGTTCCAGGCTGGTCGAGTTGGGATATGTCTGTCAGTCCGAAAAAATCCAGCAGGCGCTTGTTGAAAAAGAAGGGTTCACCCTGGGGCGTGACGCGCCTGATCTGAACGGGGACCATGTCCACGAGTTGCGAGAGTTCCCGTTCGCGCTCCTTGAGCGCATTGATACTCTCCTTGAGAGTGGTCAGAGCCTGCTGATGTTGTCGCGAGATCGCGGCCACGATCAACGCCGAAAATGCCGAAATGCCGAGAAAGAGCTGCAGCATGATCTGCTTTTGCTGCTGCGAATCCGGATCGCTGGCAAACTGGTTGGCGCTTGATACCGTCAAGACCGTCGCGACTGCTGCCAGGAGCACCAGGGCAAGGACTGCGCCCTTGAATTCGAATCTCACGGCCGCCCACAGCAAAGGAGGCAACACAATGTAGGCATAGGGCTCATAACCGCTGATCGACAGAACAGCGACTCCGACGAAAATGCCTGCCAATGAGCACGCCTCGATCCACCTATTGGTCAAAACTTGAGATTTGGAGTTCCAGTTCTGAAAAACGATGAGTGCCAGGGGAGCGATAATCGCGATGCCGGTCGCATCTCCAATCCACCACAATATCCAAGACTCACCAAACGGCTGAATATCATACGCCGCGAGAGTGAGGCTGCCGCTCGTGGCGCTAATGATCGGACTGATACCTGCGCCTAACACAATCAGCGCCAGAACCTCTGAGTATGTTTCCAGCCTCATGGGCAGCCCGCATGTCCGGCGGAGCAGCCACGCGCCGAAAGATGCCTCGGCCGCGTTTCCGGCGAAAATAAACGTCGCCGCAGGTAACGGATTGTGGAACCAGAGCGTGTTTGCGAGAAGCTCGCTGACCAGACCAAACAGAATCCACCAGGGCCAGGTCTTCAACGGCGCGATAATGAGGGTGGCCAGGAAAAGACCGCTCGGCGGCCAAAGGGATATCCCGGTACCGGGTATGATCGCCAAGGCATGCGCGAACCCCCCGCCCAGGATATATGCAAGGATGAAGAGGCTCGCATGCGATAGTTGCGGACGAGCTGACCAGACGTTCGTCACCATCTGTCCCCTACCATCTTCCTGCAAAAACGAGCTGAGCCTGACACGATTGAGGATGCGATTTAGCCACCGTTATATGGGAAACTCAAGGACGATTGCTGCCCGGGACAGCCATAATACGCTTTTAAAATCATGCTCTTCTCGTCTGGTATAGCAGTGCTTCTTAACAAAGATCTCGTTTTCGCGGCCCGGCCCAGTGTCGCATCAAGCATCGTTTCCCGATCGCTTGCAGCTGGGAGCAGCTACCGTTGGCGGTCCTCGTTTAGGTCTGGCGCGTGGTGAACATCGCTGAAATGAAGGGGTTGTTGAATGAGCTTTTGCCGCCGCGGCTTGATTTGTGGGTCGACCAGGCGCCAAGAACAGTAGACGAGGCTGAGTCCGGGTTCAGCGAGCGTGAAGCTCAGCGTCGATACGCAGGGCATAAACTTCCATCAGATCATCGAAGCCGGGTATCCCGTGGTTCCCAAGGTATTCGGTTCGCGAGGCACAATTTGCCGCCTTGACGAAATCTCCCGAGATCAGGACCGGGCGCTGGAGAGTTTTGGTCATCCCTTCCAACCTCGACGCGAGATTGACCGCCGGTCCGATAACGGTGAAATCGAGCCTCCGCGTTGATCCGACATTGCCGTACATCACTTCTCCGACATGCACACCGGTGCCAAATCTTATCTGGTGATCGAGAGGGCTACGTCTGGCTAGCGCGTCATAGGCCTCCGTTACCGCCGCCATTAAGCGGTCGCAGGCGTCGGGGCGATCCAGCGGAAAGACGGACAGCAGACCGTCGCCGATAAACTTGAGGATTTCTCCTCCATGTCTCTCAATAGGCTCGGCGATAAGATCAAAGTAGTCGTTCAGGATAGCGATGACTTCATCCCGAGGTCGTCGTGCGGCCATTTGGGTGAAATTTCGCAGATCGCACATCATCACCGCCGCACTCACGGTAACTCCGCTCCCACGGGTCGTCGCACCATCGAGGATCTGCTCGCTCGCGTGCGGTCCGACATATGTCTGAAGCAAGGTGCGGGCGAGCTGGTTCTTCAGCCTGATCTCCGTCACCAGCGAAAACAGCGGGAGGATATCACTGATCAGGGCGATTTCGTCGTCATAAAAGCCTTCGGATCGATCGGTTGCGAAGGTGATAAGATGCCTGCGGCCCTGACTGTGATCGAGGGGCCACGCCGAATAGTCCGTGTGCCCTTGCTCGCGCAGCTCTTCGTAAATTTGAAAAATGTGAGGACCGAAAATTAGGATTCTCTGCCGAACCTGCTTGCCGGTATGGATCACACGGTGAAAAGGACTGCGCTGGAAGACATCGGTCGCTTCAACATCATAGGCGACGGTCTGCTCGTCCGCATGTGGCTGGTCGCGGACCCATATGATTCGTGTGCCGAGCCACTGCGGGTGATGAACGCGCAGATGAAGCGTGGACCTGCTAAGGCAGAAGCCGTAGTCAACGAGGCGATGGCAGAGTTGATGGAAGATGGCAGCCGTGCTTGGCTCTTCGCGAAGGCCTGTGGACAGCCAACCCAAAAGGGAGTTTCGGACATCGTCGTACTTCGGAGACATGCTTTCATCTCTGACCGGCTAATACCGGACCATCTATACAGGTGTCCTCATCGGCAATCCGTAGCCCTTTGGTTTTACCTCCGTTGAAATCGAAAAGGGCACGCGATGGAGATGTAAGTCGTGCGTGCAGAGATTTGGTACGTCGCGTGCGTTTCGGCGCCGAGGTACTCAATGGGCAGTCGGACGAATGCCCTATTTTGGACTCGAAGCCTCGATGAAAGCCAGCAAGTCCGCCGAGCTGATCGGCTTTTCGAGAAAGCCTGCTGCGCCACAAGCTTTGGCTGCGGCCCTGGTTCGGTCATCCGAAAAAGAGGTCATTATGCAGACCGGTGGACCGCCTCGTTTCACCAAGGTCTCCAACAGTTCCAGTCCGTTGGTGCCGGGCATTTTCAAGTCCGCAAGGACGCAATGTGCGAGATGCAACTCACCTGACATTAAGAAAACATCGGCGGATCTGTAGGTTCTACTCTTAATGCCCATTGCGTCAAAAAAGTCATGCAGGGACTCGAGCAGAAACGGGTCGTCATCGACAATGGCTACCGCCGTTTGTGTTTCAGAGTTCATTTGACCTCAAATATGGCTGCGGGCCACTGTCTTCTTCATGAAAGATCAAGAGTAGTTGCGTATTGCTAGTTTATGAGCTCGAACTGTCTGACCAGTTCGGCCAAAGAGGATGCTTGCATCTTGCGCATCACGCTGCCTCTGTGCAGCTTTACCATGATCTCGCTTATGCCGAGTTCGTATGCGACTTGTTTGTTCATCAAGCCGCTCGTCACCAATCCCAAAACTTGGACCTCGCGCGGAGTTAGCGTTGCTGCGCGCTGTCGTACCAATTGACGGCGAGCCCGGTGTTTTTGCTGTCCGGTGTCGATGGCGAATGCCGCGCTGATCGCATCGAGGAGTTCATAGGTGCGCAACGGTTTTTGAAGAAAGTCGATTGCGCCGGCCTTCATGGCATTGACGCTGGTGGCAACGTCTCCGTGTGCAGTCATGAAAATTACAGGGAGTTCATACCCCCTTGCTTCGAGTTCACTTTGAAACTCGATGCCATTCACATCGGGCAACCTGACATCCAGCAGGATGCAGCCGGCGACGTCCCGCGAGGCGCGCGCAAAAAAATCCGCCGCATTTTCAAAGGCGTCAGATTCGATATCCAATGATTGAAAGAGATCCTGAAGCGAAAGACGAAACTGCTCGTCATCCTCAACGATATGAACAACCTGCCGTAGCGGAAAACTGTTCTCGAGGACGGTGGCAGCAACGGTCATGGTTGTTCCTCCAGCCGGACAACGGCATCATTTCTCGTTGCATTTTACCAGCGTATACGGCCCATGCAAGTAAACCAACGTTTGCTATCTTATTGCAATTGAAAGAAGAAGTTTGTTGGCAGCGCCGCGTCGCTTCAGGAATAGTCGCGTACAACAGCTTTCCGTGGATGGCTTTTAAGCCGGTGCATTCGGTCGTGTGCCGGGATGTCTTCTGCTGAATTCCAAGCACGAATAAGCAAGGAGGCTGGCCAGGAGCGAATCCTAGAGCGCGTCATCTTCCCTAAACGCCATCGTTCCTGACAGATGCCGCCTTTATCGACGTCACTGTTCGCCCTCGCATTCAAGGAGGGTCAATAGCTGCCGCATACATTAAGTCCCGCAACTTCGGTGAAGAGGGTGAGGGCGCCTAATACCTTGTTCAATAGTCATACCGACAGCGAAGACATTAAGGTGCGAGTCGCTTGATGACGCAAAAAGGGGCTTGCCATGCTTCGACTCTATGACAGCCGGTTTTCGGGAAATTCATGGAAAGTCAGAATCCTGCTGAATCAGCTCCGGCGGCCGTTCGAGCGTATCACGCTCGATTTGGATGCGGGGGAGACGAAAACGGACTCGTTCATCGAACTCAACCGTTTTGCCCGCATCCCGGTTTTGCAGCTTTCGGATAAACGGTAAGCGCGTAGGGACCCCCACGTATCAATTGACGCGCTGATCGAGGATTTTCTGCATGAGTCATGCGGAGAATCCTATGAGCGACAGTGTGAATCAGCCACGAACATTCGAGGTTTTGACGGCGGCGCCGGTGCGGGCGCGGCGCAAGCCGCGAGACTGGCCGAACGAGGAGAAGGAGCGCCTGATTGCCGAGACGTTGTTGCCTGGAGCCAATGTCTCTGCGATCGCGCGCGCTGAGGGATTGGATCCCTCGCAGCTTTACGGGTGGCGTCGCAAGGCACTGTCATCGGGGTTGGTTGCGCCCCTGACGGAAACCGCGAAGAAGGAGGTCAAGTTCGCGCGCGTTGAGCCGGTGGCAAGCTCTGCGGTCGAAATCGTCCTCGGTGATGTCGTGGTGCGCGTCGGCGGCGATATCGAGTCGGATCACCTGGTGAAGATACTCCGAGCGGTCCGCAAGGCATGATCGCGTCCGGCGTCGTTGTTTACGTGTCGTGCCAGCCGGTCGACTTCCGCAAAGGTGCGGCATCCTTGATGGCTCTGGTCAGAGATGGCGGTCTCGACCCGTTCAACGGAGCGCTTTATGTGTTCCGGTCGAAACGGGCGGACCGTGTTCGCATCGTCTGGTGGGATGGCAGCGGTGTCTGCCTCTATTCGAAAACCCTCGAGGAGCAGAGCTTTTGCTGGCCGGGCATATCGGCCGCCAGGATACGTCTGGACCATTCGCAATTAATGGCGCTTCTGGCCGGTCTGGATTGGAAGAAGATCCGGCCAACCAAGGTCAGACGGCCGTTGCTGACGGGCTGAACAGGACTGCGGCAAGATGAATCATGTTGCTGTAATGATTGGGAAAGCGGCTGTTTTTGTGCTCTATTCGCCCGCATGGATTTGCCCCTTAGCGACCTGCCGGACGACGTTGATGCGCTGAAAGCGATGGTTCTCGCGTTGGCGCGCGAACAAGCCGCGAAAGAGGTCCGGCTGAAGGTGGCCGAGGCTGAGATCGCGCGGTTGGAGGCGGTTGAGAAGAGCGCCAACGAGCGGATTGCCAACCTGACCTTGATCATGAAGGTTTTGCAGCGCACGCAAAATGGCAAGCGCTCTGAGCGGCTCCGCCTCGGGGTCAATGACGAGCAAGTCTCCTTTGCCTTCGAAGAGGTCGAAACCGGCCTATCGGCAATCCGCAGCGAACTCGATCGCGCAGCCAAGGACAAGCCGAAGCGAGCGCCGCGTCCGCGCAAGGGTTTTGCCGCCCATCTCGAGCGCATCGAGGAGGTCATCGAGCCGGAAATCCCGGCCGGGTGCGAGGGGCTGTCAAAGGTTCTGATCGGAGAGGACCGCTCCGAGCGGCTGGACGTCGTGCCGCCGAAGTTCAGGGTTATCGTGACGCGTCGCCCCAAATACGCTTTCCGGGGCAGCGACGGCGTGGTCCAGGCCTTGGCGCCGGCACACATCATCGAAGGCGGCCTGCCGACGGAACGGCTGCTCGCCTATATCGCCGTTTCCAAATACGCCGATGGTCTTCCTCTTTATCGGCAGGAAGCGATCTATTTGCGTGATCGCGTCGAGATCAGCCGATCGCTGATGGCCCAATGGATGGGGCGTCTGGGCTTCGAACTGCAGATGCTGGCCGATTATATCCTGGAGAGGGTCAAGGAGGGCGAAAGGATCTTTGCCGACGAGACGACCCTGCCCACTCTTGCGCCCGGTTCGGGCAAAACCACCAAGGCCTGGCTTTGGGCTTACGCACGCGACGACCGCCCCTATGGCGGAACCAGTCCGCCGATGGTGGCCTATCGTTTTGAAGACAGCAGAGGTGCGGATTGCGTGACGCGTCATCTCTCCGGATTCACCGGCATCCTGCAAGTGGATGGCTACTCGGCCTATACCAATCTCGCCAAGACGCGCGCCAAAACCGGCAGCAACGAAACGGTTCAGCTTGCAGGATGTTGGGCACATCTACGGCGCAAGTTTTATGACCTGCACATCAGCGGAGTCTCGCAGGCCGCCACAGACACTGTCCTGGCAATGACCGAGCTCTGGCGCATCGAGGACGAAGTTCGCGGTAAGGATGCCGACAGCCGCGCGGCCCGGCGCCAGGAGAAATCCTCGACCACCGTCGCCAGCCTCTTCGAGCTCTGGGAAAAGGAACTGGGCAAGGTCTCGGGAAAATCTAAAACCGCCGAGGCGATCCGCTACGCGCTCACCCGGCGCGAGGCGCTGGAGCGCTTTCTGACCGACGGTCGCATCGAAATCGACTCCAACATCGTCGAACGGGCGATCAGGCCCCAAACGATTACGAGAAAGAATAGCCTATTCGCCGGCAGCGAGGGCGGTGGACGAACTTGGGCGACGGTGGCCACCTTGTTGCAGACCTGCAAAATGAATGGCGTCGATCCGCTCGACTGGCTCTCGCAGACCTTGACCCGCATCGCTCAAGGCTGGCCCGCATCCGAAATCGAAGCCCTCATGCCCTGGAACTTCAGGTCAGACGCCGTCAGCTAACCGCTTACGATAAACGAACAATCGTGGAGTCGGCTGCAATCCTGCTCTATCTCGCTGAAGGGACGGAATACCTTTCCGAGGACCCATACCTCAGGTCGCAGATTGTAGGTTGGATGTTCTTCGAACAGGGGGATTTGCAGAGATCGATCGCCTTGGCCCGTGTCTATCAGATCAAGGGTATGGCCGATGAAATGTCTCAGCAGATCGAGCGGCTGCATACAGACGGCTATGCAGGCCTCGAGCCACTTGAACGATGGCTTCACCGAAACGAATGGTTGGTCGGCGACAGCTACACGGTCGCAGATCTTGCGGTGTTCGCCTATGTCTCGCTTGCTCACGAAGGCGGCTACCGCATGGAGCGATTCCGATCCATCAACAGATGGCTGGGGGGAGTGAGGTCGCAGCCGGGTTGGCTGGGCTTCTTCGAGCGGAGCCCCTACCAATACGGTTAATATACGGCGCCTTGCTTCGCAGCTAGGCTGCCATCCGACAGGGCACTTTCAAGGTGGCGTTTCAAAAGGGGACGGCACTTTGACCCGCTGCGCTTGAACAAGGTGGTCCAGGTAGAAAGATATTTATGACGGAACAAGCGTACCCATCGATAATCTTGCTCAATGTCCTCGGAGTTGCCGGCATCGTCGTTTGGCACCTGCAAGGCCGTACGAGGCCGACGGAGCGGCTCATCGCGCAAATCGTGTTTTTTCTCGCCATGAGCGTGACCCTGGTATTTGCCAAGATAAACCCTTTTCGGTTCGACGCTCCACATATAGACAGTGATGGAACTCTTGTTGTGTCCGCGAAAATCCTGTGGTGGACCCATATGGCGTGGGCATCGATCGGGTTCGTCAGACTCTACATGGTGCTGGATGGCCGGCCTCGCGAAGCGAGACTGATCCAGGACCTTCTGGTGGCCGTGGTCTATCTTGGGGTCTTTCTATCGGTAATGGCGTTCGTCTTTGGCGTACCCATAGGCACCCTGCTGGCAACATCCGGTGTCGTTGCGATTATATTGGGTTTGGCCCTTCAGAATACGCTTGGAGACGTTTTTTCGGGCGTCGCGCTTACTTTGGGTCGGCCTTATGTCATCGGCGATTGGATACTGCTTAGCGACGGTACGGAGGGCCGTATTGTCGCGAGCAATTGGCGCTCTACGCATATTCTCACGGCGACGCATAACCTGGTTGTTTTACCAAATAGCGTTCTGGCCAAACAAAGCCTGACCAATGTCAGCAAACCCGACGAAAATCACCAGATCACGCTTTCCATCAGTATCGCTCCACACAAGAGGCCGAAGTTCGTGATCGACATTATGCATGAGGCGCTGAACAACTGTAACGGTATCGTCCACGAACCGCCTCCGACCGCAGCACTGGTGGGAATTAGCGGTGCAGCGATTGAGCTGCAGCTTCAGTTTCGGGTGACAGGCCCTGCACAGCGCATCATCGCGCGAAACGAAGTCATAGATCTGGTTTATCAGCATTGTAATTCGAACGGCCTGACGCTCGCAAAACCCGTTGCTATGCAGATCGTCGAGGGTCTGGACACCTTGGAGCCGCGATCGATATCAACCGAAAGGTTGTTGGACTCAGCTCCGTTGCTGACAGGCTTGACGGCGGAAGAGCGCGCCATCCTCGCAGCTGCCGCGATACGCAGAGACATGGCTGCAGGTTCGACTATCATCGCCAAGGGCGAGAAGGCAAAAAGCCTGCTTGTGATCCGTTCCGGGACCGTCATCCTGAAGGACGACGGCGTAGAGATTACCCGTCTTGCGCCGGGCGACTACTTGGGGGCGCGAAGTCTCCTTAACGGAGAGGCCGAGTTATACGAGGCCGAGGCATTGACGCGCGTCACGTTTTTCCAGATCGAGCAACCGGATCTCGAAAGACTGATTGCGAGCCGGCCTTCGATCGTCGACGACTTGACACCTCCGATTGAGCGAACCACGGAGCATACTGGGTAACCGCGGTGTGCCGGTTGTCTCCACGAAGGCGAGGCGAACTGAGCCACACTATTCGCTCCGCCTTTGATAGCCACTGACCCGAAACATGATCGCGGAGCCGCCTGGGCAGATGTTTGATGATGGCTTTGGAAAGCGTAGGGCAGGTTCTGGCGGCAATGTGTGGTATTCGGTCTGACCCTCTACGGCGCGAACACGCTATGGCCGGGGGGCGGCTTCAAAAGCTCGGAGATCGGGTCTCGTCGGGAGACGTCACGAGAACAGCCGTCCGGCGCGGGATGGCGCATTAATCCGAAACATGGGTAGGTGTCGATGCTTGACCTCAAGGACGTGTACTTCTTTGTTCAAGTCGTTGATCGCGGCGGGTTTACCGCCGCCGGCCGTAGTTTGAGGCTGCCGAAATCTACTCTGAGCTATCGGGTGCGCGAGCTCGAAACGTCCCTTGGTGTAAGGCTGATCAATCGCACGTCGCGTCAATTTGGAATGACGGATATCGGCGCCGAGTTTTATCAATACGCGGTGCAACTGCTTCACAGCGCTGACCTGGCCGAGGAGTTTGTCCGGCAACGTCTGGTCGAGCCAAGTGGAACGATCCGGATGACCACGGCGGTAGAGATTGCCCAATTTGCCTTGAAGGACCTCATGCCGGAATTTCTCAACCGGCACCCGAAGGTCAAAATAGTGTCAATTGCAACCGACAGGCTGGTTGACATGGTTGGGGAGGGCTTTGACCTCGCACTTCGGGGACATGTCGCGTCGCTGCAGAGTTCCACTCTCGTCCAACGTGGGATCGCGAGCGTTCCGTGGTACATTTTCGCAAGTCCTGGATATCTCAAAAAGACCGGCGAGATAGTCGAGCCGCAGAGCTTGACGACCCATGCTACGCTGTCGATGGACCGCCACGGTGCGGACTTGTGGCGCCTGAAAGGTCCCACTGGCCAAGAAGCCAATATCCCGATCGAGCCAAGATTTCTTAGCAATAACATGATTGCGCTCAAGGAAGCGGCCTGTGCTGATCTGGGCGTCGCAGCACTTCCCGGATACATCTGCCTGGACGAAATCGAGGCGGGCAAGCTACGCCAGATTTTGCCTGGCTGGATAGCGGCCGATGCTCGCATGAGTGCATTGATCCCCTACCGGAACGGGCTGCTTCCAGCCGTGCGCTCCCTCGTGGACTTCCTCGCTGCGGAAGTGCCGAAAGTCACCGCGTTCACGCCTTTAGCAGTCGATTTTAGAGGCAACTGTTAGCCTTCTCCGAACGCTGGTGCGGCGAACGCCTCGACTGAGCTTGGTCCGAGTTTGTCGGGGAGATTGTCTGGCTGCAAGCGGCATGGTGATTGTGAGCCTGTGGCAATATCGTAACTGCATTCAATGACTGAGCGGGGGAGTGGCTATGCAAGGGCTTTTGTCGGAAACGGCTGGTCTTGTGACTTTTGTGAGGACAGTTCAAACAGGTTCTTTCAGTGCCGCCGCCAAAAGCCTGGGCGCAACGCCATCGTCCGCTTCCAAACGTGTCTCCCGGCTCGAAGTTCTGTTGGGGGCCAAGCTGTTCCGGCGATCTACGCGTGTCCTCACACTCACTCCGGAGGGCGAGGCTTTCTATGAAAGAGTAATGCCGCTGCTCAGGGAAATCGAAAGCTCGACCGACGTCGTGCAATCCCATGGCGCAACTTCCGGACATTTGCGCGTAAGCCTTCCGGGCGAAATGGGGCGGCTGCTGCTCGGTCCGATTTTCAGCAATTTCATGCAAGCTTACCCCGGCATCTCGCTGGAAATCGGCATGACTGACAGGCACGTCGATATTTTGCGAGACAACTATGACATCGCATTCCGCGTCGGCCATTCGGATCATAATGGACTGATGTCCAAGACGCTTTCGCATCTTGATATGGTCCTTGTGGCAGCACCGTCGTTGATCGAGCGCTATGGAAAGGTCGAGGAGACCGCCAAGCTGCGAGAACTCCCTTTTGCACGGTATTCGGTCCAGGGGCGTCCGTATCCCGTTCGGTTTGCCGACGGTCTTGAAATACTTCCTCGAGGCAGGCTGGACTTGGACTCGGCTACCGCGATTAAGGAGGCGGCGAAACTGGGGCTAGGCGTGGCACATGTGCTGAAGCGGATCGTACAAAAGGACATCGACGATGGGTCCTTGGTTGTCTTGCTGCCAAATTGTGAGCTGGAGAAACTGCCGTTCCGCGCACTCCATGCTTTCGGACGAATGCCGAATTTGCGAATGCAGCTATTGACCGACTTTGTCACGAACTTCATCCGGGCTTCGGCCTAACACAAGAGTCGCTTTCAATTTATCGAGCTGCCAAAAGCATGCAGTCACTCGAGCGTCCCGTACCACAGTCTGCGCTCCGATTGGCTGGCCGGCAGCGCCGAACTGAGATATCCTGCGCTCTGATATTACTTCGGGTGAAGGGTTATTCCTGCCGTAGTCCAATGGGTTAGCCGCGGTAAATGCTGAGATGCGTATGCTGCCGGCCTTGTCGGCAACAGAGAATCGGGGATGGCTGAGCTCACAGTGCGGCGCTTCATATTTCTGGTGGGCCTTGCGTTGGCCGGATTGCTCGCATTCTGGGCTACCCATACCGCTTTCGGTTTTCTACCGCTCGTCGTCGCGCTGATTCTCTCTTTCGAGGGTCGGTCTCTCCGGCTCGCGGCATCGGCGCTTCTGCTGGGGTTCGTATGCTCGGTAGCAGTAGCAATAGGCTACAGGAATGACGGAGGAGGGGCCGGCGTGGCCTTGGCCGAATTCTTCGCTGTCACGCTTTGCATTGCTGCGCTCGTCAAAGGAAAACCGACCGGCTTGCCTGCTCCGGCGACCGTGCCGTTTTCGCCAACCTTGACCGAGCGTTCTGCGTCCGCGGCGATGCATCGCAACCCGTCTGACCAGACCGAGCTTATCCATGAGGATGACCGAAGGGACGCGATGTTCGCGTCCGCGCGAGCCTTCTGGACCGGCGTAGCGCAGGTCATGAGCTTTCGCCTTCGTCAGGAAGACGGAAGCTACCGGTGGACGGAAATCACTTCGGTCCCTGCTGTGCCGTCAGGTATTGCAGTCAGTCCGCTGGTGGGGAAGGACCTTCGGTTCGTTGCTGGCCAGACCGATACCGCAGTTTCCGACGTTGATCCGGTAACAGCAGCAAAGACTATCGAAAACCTCTTCGGCAACGGATGGGCATTCGATGCAGAGGGTCGTTGGCTGTATCTTCCGGCGTTCGCGCAAACGACGCTCGGTCGAACGCCTGAGGAGATGAATACATCCTGCGATGAGGGTTTTATCGCCTGGAAGCAGCTTCTGCACCCGGAGGAGTATGATGGCGTTGCTGAAAACTGGCTGCACTCATTGAAGACGGGTGCAGCATTCAATGCAGAATTCCGCATAAGGAGAAAGACAGGTTATGCATGGGCTCGCAGTTCCGCTCGGGCGGTTCGCGATGTGTCCGGCCGTTTAGTGGGTTGGTACGGCACGTCAATCGATATCGATGTGCACCGAAAAACAGTCGATGCACTGCATGAACGCGAGAGAGAGCTGTTGGAACTCGTCAACGTCGTTCCGAGTCATCTTTGGCGGCTCTCGCGAAATGGCGAGCCAAATTTCTTCAATACAAGAATGGCCGATTATCTCGGCGTGTCTGTTGAGGAAATCAGCAAACCCGGTTTGTCTCGCCTCGATGCGATGATCGAGACGGCCGTGCACCCGGAAGACCAATCCAATTTCAAGGCGACGATCATGCGGTCGCTTGAAAGCGGTGAAGGGTTTTCTTCCAGATACCGCCTGCGCCGCTTCGACGGGGTCTATCATTGGATGTCCAGCCGGGCCGAAGCGTTGCGCGGCAAAGATGGAGAAATCCTGCAATGGTACGGGCTTTGTCATGATATCGACGACCAGGTGAATGTCGAAGAGGCCCTGCAGCGAAGCGAATGGCATCTACAACAACTGATCGACGCTCTTCCGGTCCGCGTATGCAGCTGGACGCCGAACGGTGAGATTTCATACGTCAGCAGGCGCTATCTCGAGGAGCTGGGCCTCACGACGGCCAGCTTCGCGGAAATGAGTGCTGCAGCCATGGAGCTCGTTCACCCGGACGACATCCCAAGAGTTCGAGCGAGCGCTGCCGACGCGATCCAAAATGGGGCGGTCTTTCTCTCGCGGTATCGTCGGCGCGGAAAAGATGGCGTTTACCGCTGGACAGACGGCAGGTTTGAGCCATTACGGAATGCCGACGGAAGAATTACGGAGTGGTACGGCTTAGCCATCGATGTCGACGACGAAATGAATGTGCAACAGGCTCTCCGCGAAAGCGAACAGTCGCTGCAGCAGCTCGTGGAAACACTTCCGGCACTCATCTATTGTGCCGCGCCTGACGGCAAGCCGATCTATCGAAGCAAGAAGCTCCGCGAGTTTTTGGGTTTCGGCCTCGAGGATAAGGATGGTTTGGGCGGAACCAGGCTCAACGGCACGCTGGAAGCTATTATCCATCCCGAAGATCTCGGGCTCGTCCGGGAAAAATACGGTCACTCACTCGCCACCGGGGAGCCATACGTACACAAGCACCGTTTGAGGCGTCACGATGGTGTATACCGATGGGTGGAAACGCGGACCTCGGCCATGCGCGATGCTCTCGGGACAATCGTGCAATGGAACGGTGTGTGTCTCGATATTGATGATTGGGTGCGCGCCCAAGAGGAGCTAGGCCACACGCAACGGAACCTCGCGAGAGCAAGCGAAGCGGCTAGCCTTGCCGAGCTCACCGCATCTATCGCCCACGAAGTCGGTCAACCGCTGGCCGCACTGGTTTCGAGTTCCGATGCCTGTCAGCAGTGGCTTTCGGCGGACCCTCCAAATATCGAACGAGCGCAGAAAGCGCTTGAAAGGGTGGTCCGAAGCGCCGGGACGGCGACCGAGGTCGTCACCCGTATTCGGGCCTTGTTCAAGCACAACAATGATGCAAGGCGAAAAGAGTCGTTCGGCCTGATCCTGTCAGAGGCCGGAGAACTGATGAGCGAAGAAGCGATAAGACGCAACGTGCGCATGGAAATTGAAAGTGAACCTGAACTGCCGCTCGTCCTGATAGATCGAGTTCAAATGCAACAGGTGCTTGTGAACCTCGTCCGCAATGCGTTCGATGCTCTGGAGCAGGTCCCGTCCAACCGAATGCTGAAAATTCGGGCCTACGAAAAATGCAACACGATCCACGTCGAAGTGATCGACAATGGATTGGGCATTCAGGATCCAGTTCGGATATTTGAACCGTTCTTCACGACCAAAGGGCAGGGCATGGGGATGGGGCTGGCTATTTGCCGGTCTATCGTGGAGTCTCACGGCGGGCAGCTTTGGGTGGCTAAAACGGAGCCGAAAGGCGCGACATTCACGTTTACATTGCCAGTTGACGACTTGTGACCATGGCCGTTGTAGCCAAGATACTGCGGGCCACATTTCTCTGCAGATTTGCAGTCCTCAGGGATTCACCGCGAGTTCGATTGCAGAACGCAGTTCCTTGCTTGCGAAGGGCTTGAAGAGGCAGGTGCCGGCCTTTTTGGCTTCGTTGATCACAGCGTCTTGAGCGTGTCCGGTCATGAAGACTACGGGTATTTCTATTTCTCGACGTTTGAGTTCCAGATTGAGATCGACACCTCCCATGCCGGGCATTGAGATATCCAGGAGGAGGCAATTTGTTTCCGGTATCGCCGACGATTCCAGGAATTCATACGCAGATGCAAATATCCGCACCGAGTATCCGAACACCTCAAGCAGATCGAGCAGCGACTCCCGGACCGATTGATCGTCGTCAATGATCGTGATTGAGAGCGATTTCGTCATGCTGTTCATACCCGCATATTATGCGCTGTCCGGAGGCGCTTCGCGAGCTTTGGCCATTCTTGCGGCGGGGCTCGGGGGTTGCTCCGATGCGCGTTGGAGTGTGAACGAAAACGTGGCTCCTTGCTTCTCGTTCCGAGAGGCCCATAAACGTCCTTCAAGGCTTTCGATAATCGCCTGGCTGACCGACAGCCCGACACCCATGCCGTTGACCTTGGTCGTGTAGAACGCCTCGAACAGCTTTTCCGCCAAAGCCTGGTCGAATCCGATGCCGCAATCGCTAACATCGACGCGTATATCGTTCGGCCCGGATGTTCGGGTTCGAATGTGTACTGTCTTCGGCGTCCCGGATGTGGTGCGCATTGCATCCACCGCGTTCAGAAGCAAGTTCAGCACGACCTGTTGGACCTGCACGCGATCCCCTGCCGCAAGGGGAAGACCATGCGTGAAATCGGTCTGTACGATGACCTCGTTCATCTGAAGCTCGTTGGCCGCGAGATTGAGAACTTCACGGACGATTTCATTGACGTTGAGGGGCTCAATCGTCGCATTCTTGCTGCCAAAGAGACTTCGCAGCCTCTTTATCGTTTCGGCTGCACGGTATCCGTCACGAAGACAACGCTGAGCGGTTCTTACAGCGCCTTCTATATTTGGAGGGGTGCTCTCAAGCATGATCTGGCACGCCTCGGCATTGGCGACGATGCCCAGCAACGGTTGGCTGATCTCATGGGCAATCGATGCCGTCAGCACCCCCAAAGTGGCCGTTCGCGACACATGCGCTAGTTCGGATCGAACGTTACTGAGAGTGTCTTGGGCATGCTGCATTTCCGTCACATCCTGAAGCGAACCAAGATGCCGCCGCTTTCCAGCATGATCGACACCGCTGCGAGTAACCAGTCGAACGTCTTTGACGAGACCGCCGTCGAATTGAAGGCGAAGCTGACGATCGATGTCGGCGCCTGATTGCCGGGCGGTTTCGACCAACTCTTCAAACATCTTTTGATCGGCGGGGTGGATACGAGTTCTGATAACCCCGATCGTGACTGCCAATCCCGGTGGAAGTTCGAAGATCCTGTAAATTTCCTCGGAGCACTCAAGCGCATCCAGGTCATCGTGCCAATAGAAGCTTCCTGTCCGGCTCAGTCGCTGAGCCTCCCTTAGCCAGGCTTCACTGCGTTGGAGCTCGGAATAAAGCCGAGAGTTGCTCAGCCAGATGCCCGCTTGGGAGGCAAGGAAATCCAGAACAGCAATGCGATCTGGCGAGAAAACGCCCGATGTGAGACCGTTCTCGGCATAGAGAAGGCCGATGATCTCCGTGGCGTTGAATATGGGGATACAAAGGATCGATCTTGGACGCCGGCCATGGAAATATGCGTCGGAGACATCGAACGCTCCGGAAGGCAGATCATTTAGAACCGCGGGTGTTTTCGTTCGTAAAACGTATTTGAGGATGGAATTCGGCAAATCCGAAGGGCTGTGACGGCGCCGCTCGAGCGTGACGGCAATTTCTCCGCGTTCTGTTGCCGCTGTCGCTTCGATATTGAGTTCGCCATTGCTGAACAGTAGCAATGCTCCGCGCTCGGCTCCGGCGTGCTGGACTGAAAGATGCATGAGCTTCTCGATGAGCTTGCTCAACACCATCTCGCTTGAAAGCACTCTGGAGGCCCGCCCAACTGCTTCCACGTCCAACGCAGCCACGGGCATCTCGATTGTGCTCAGGGGCGAGGCGGATGGCTGGCGTTTGCTCAGATGAAGATAGCGAAAATCCAGCAGCCGGACTTTTGCCAGGCAGCCCCACCGGTTGTAGCATTCCCGTGCATTGCGCAAGTACGCGTCTGAGGCAATGTTCAGTCCTCTCGACGCGTAGAAGCGGCCGGCCAGCTCGGCAGAGATGGCTTCGACCTGAAGAAATCCTCCGGATCGCGACAGGTGAATTGACCTCTCGTACAGTGATTGCGCCACGCTGTCCTGCCCCTCCAAGCGCGCGCGCTCGGCACCCAACAGCGCTTCCCGGCACCCGAAATTGGACGGGCTGTTCTTGGACCAGGTTGCCATCCGGTCGTGATGACGGCAAAGCGTGTCCAGATATGTTTGCCGCTGGGCTGCGGACACGGTCTCACGATCGGCCAGTGCGGCCGACGTGAGGCCCGCATAAAAACCGTACTCGGCCTCTTCGATCGAAGACCGCATCGCCCACCGAATGGCCTCAACTCGCGATGCGGCAAGGTGCGCGGCGGTGAAATCCTCGGTTAGATAGTGCTCAATGAGCCTGAAAACCCAATGGTAGCCGATCATCATCGCGACACCGGGTTGCGGCTCGGCTTCCCCGAGCGCCCACGCGTCGTCGTCGGTCGAGATTGCCGTGTCTTCCCCCCGCAGTTTCCGAACGAGGCGAAGCTGGCTGAAAAACCTTTCCGTCGGGAGGCCGAGCTGGACCTTTTTCGCAAAGTCTACAGCGTTCTCGACTTCGTTCTGTACATGCTTCAGCGACTTGCCGCTTACGAATTCATGGGTAATCCGATTTCGCGTATTGTAGGCAGCAAACGCCAGATCTCCGGTTGAACAGCTAATTCGAAAGGCCTCTGCCATAAGGGGTGCGCTGTCGGCCAGCGGCCTGATCCAAGGCGTCGCAAACCCGGCAAATAGAGAATAGACTCGCGCTCTGTAGCGCCCGCTTTGGCTCTTATCGACAAGCCGGCGGGCGAGTTCACCGAATGCATAGGCGGTCTTGTAGTCACCGAACTGCACGCCAAGAGCCATATTCAGGGCCGAAAAGGCCACGGCCGAACTCTCACAAAAGCCATGCTGCAGGCTGAGATTAGTCATTCTCAAGAGGAGAAATTCCATGAGCCGGCGATCTACCGCGTAGGCGGCAGGAAACACCTCCGTCATCACCGCAATCGCGGAGATGATCCGCGGATCAGTCATCTCGGCGGCGTCGGCAAGAGTGTCGATATCAATGTCGGAAAGCCAAAGGTGGAGGCTGTCGAACTCGCTCCGAACATCGGCTTCTGTCGACTGTGACGGCCAGCCCGGATCCGCTTCGCTTAGAAATCGGACGCCTACCTCGACGGCGCGACTGCTCCTGCCAGTTGTGAAATAAAGGAGCACGGCGAGGCAAACAACCTCGGCCCTGTCGGCAAAATCCGTTGTCATCGCCATCAATCCGGAAAGCCGTTCCTCCGCAGCGACCAGATCCCCGGTAACAATCTCGCTCTCGGTTTGATTCAGCTCTAACTGAAAAAGGAGCTGATATTGATCTTGCCGGCGGTCGGCAATGAGCGAGCGCCCTCGTTCAAAATACGACCTCGCGGAAGAATAGGCACTTGCCGCCTTCGCCCGTTGACCAGCGACAAGGTAAAGCTGCGCGACTGTAGCCGCTTCGGCGCGGGTAACGGCAGGCAGGCCCCTGTCGAATTGGTTCGTTATCTCGAAGATACGCTCCTCAAGTTCCCGGCGTGCCGTGTGGGCGAGCAACAACCTTGCGATATCGAGGTGCGCCTGCGCAAGCGATTCGACCCCAAAGAAGGAATAGGCCGCCGCCTGCACATGGTCATGTGCAAAAGACAAGGTGCTATTTGAAAGCTTTATGAGCCCGGCATCGAGGGCGGGATCGAGCAATTCTCTCAAACCGCCGCTGGACACACGCAGCACGAGGGCAGCGGTGCGGGCGTCCGTGACGTTGCCCAGCAAGGAGAGCTGGCCTAACGCCTTCTGCGTACCCGCCGGCAAGCGATCCAACTGCATCGCCAAAAGCTGACCGACATTGTTTGTGAGGCCCTTCTCTCGAACTGCCGAGGTATTCCAGCTCCATTCCGAGTTACCGGGTTGGAAAAACAGCGTGCCCTCTGAAGCCAGCTGACGGACGAACTGAATGGCGAAGAATGGATTGCCTCCCGTTTTCTCGCCAACCAAATCCGCTAGCGTCCCGACGCGGTCAGGCGAGGTCGAAAGGATGTTCGCGACCAAGTGCAGAAGATCGTCATGTTGCAAAGATTGCAATCCGATCTCTGCCGTCCGACCACGCATTGAGCGCAGATTTGAGAGGACGCTTCGGAGCATATCGCTTTGCTCGTTTTCTTCATCACGGTAGGCCCCGATGATGAGTATGTGCCGAAGCTCAGGATCGTTTATAAGCCTTTGAACCAGGTCTAACGTCGCTGCGTCCAGCCACTGCAAGTCGTCGATGAAAAGCACCAGCGGATGTGAGGCAGTCGCAAAAACGTTTAGAAACGCCCTGAATACGAAGTGGAACCGAACCTGTGCGGTCGCCAGGTCCGCGGGAGCGGTCTCGGGCTGCGATCCGACGACGTAGGCCAGCTCCGGGATTAGATCGACGATGAGCTGAGCGTTGCTTCCCAACGCATTCAACAGCGAGTGGCGCCAATGTGCCAGTTCGCTTTCATCCTTGGTGAGAAGCTGCCGCACGAGCCGTGTGAATGCTTGTGCGAGCGTAGCATAAGGTATTTCCCATTTGTGCTGATCGAACTTCCCAGAGGCAAACAGCATGCCTCTTTCAACGAGATTTTTGGAAAGGTCTTCGACGAGCGAGGATTTTCCAATGCCGGGCGGCCCTGAAACCAGGACGAACTCACTTTCGCCACTGGCTACGACCCTATCGACCGCCTTCATCAAAAGCTGCTGCGCTTCGCCACGTCCGAAGAGCATCGGGGAATTTTGTCTTTGATCCAGCAGATCGCTTTTGGCGGGTTGAAAACGCTGGACCTGATCGGTGGCGGAAAAGTCTGCAAGGCAGCGTTGGAGGTCATTTTCGACGGCCTTCGCCGTCTGGTACCGGTCATCCGGATTTTTCTCGAGTAGCTTCAATATGATGGCATCGATCTGGGATGGGATCGCTGCGTCTCTGTCGCTCGGCCTTGGCGAACTTGTGGCGAGATGGCGGTGGGCCCATTCGAGAGCATCGTTGGCTTCGAACGGAAGCGCGCCGGTGAACAGTTCAAACAGAGTGATCCCGAAAGCGTAGAGGTCGCTCCTTAGATCCGGAGAGCGGTTCATTTTTCCGGTTTGCTCAGGCGACATGTAGGCGAGTGTGCCAGCGATTACGTCGATAGACCGCGGAGCCTTCCCATCCACGATGAATTGACCGGCAAGGCCGAACCCTGTCAGCTTTATGTCACCGGACGCATCGACGAAGCAGTTTGATGGGCGGATGTCTCCGTGGAAAAGGCCGATCTCATGGATTTTGCGGATCGATGACGCCAATCTGCATGCAGTTACCAGCACATTTGTCAGGCTGGGCCGCCAGTCGGCCTCTGGCACGGATGCTTCGAGAGAAACGCCGCCCGGGTCTTCAAAAACAAGGGCGATACGGCCGCGGTCCCGATGCATGCCTAGTGGATGGATGACTGCCGGGCAGTTTAGACCGGCAAGAAGACTGTATTCCCTTGCAAATCGATCATCGGTGCGGCTTGCAGGGGGCTCGCTTGTCCCCACGAGAACCAGAACGGAGGGGCCGTCAGTGGCCTTCGCGCGATACAATGCAACGTCGGGCTCGGCTTTGACAAATTCGACATCTAGAGCACATTTGGGAAGAAACGAGAGCGCCGCTTCTCGGACACCGTCTAAGTCTGCACGGGCTTTCATTTGTCCGGAACCTGTAGGTGCCTGTAAAGTTGGTGTCATCTTCCACTAACTCGATAGACGGCTGCTCAGCCCGTTCAAACTGTTCGCTTAGGACGGCTGAGGGTAGCCACGACCCACATCGGTGCGCGGCGATGGAACCATGGCATGGTTTTGTTACTCTACGCACCCGCGAGGCTATCAGGCGTCCCCAACAGATGTATACCTATGCCTGGGCCTGCCAGTAAACCAACATCCGTTCGGCTGTGCATTGAATCTGCTTGCATGTGCAGCTGGAAAGCATTTTTCAAGAAACGGGTGAGAGACAATGTCACAGCGGCTCAACTACGCACAGTTATCGCCTGAACATTTTAAAGGTCTGATGGCCTTCAGCAATGAGGTCAGGAAAGGTTCGATCGAGCCGTCGATCCTCGATCTTGTCGATATTCGAGCATCACAGCTCAACGGCTGCACATTTTGCCTCGATATGCACTCGAAGGAAGCGACAATTCACCAGGAGCGGCCTCTTCGCCTCCACCATATCGCATCCTGGCGGGACTCCAATTTGTTCAGTGCGCGCGAACGAGCAGCGCTTGCATGGACTGAAGCGCTGACCAAACTTCCGGACACCGGCGTTTCTGATGAGCTTTACGAACAGGTGCGAGAACAGCTTTCGGAAAAAGAAATCTCGGATCTCACGTTTCAGATCATGTCCATCAATGCATGGAATCGAGTGAGCATTGCGGTGCGCGCCGTTCCGGGTTCTGCGGACAAGGCGTATGGGCTTGACAAGGCCGGCCTGGTGTAAAGCGTTTCGGCAGCAGGAGATCCGCGCCGGTCTCCTGCATTTCCAGAAAAACGCTGCCATCTCAAACAATAGCTCGAAGATCGGTATCGTGCTGGCTTGCTGCTTTGCTCTTTCGACGTGCACTGAACACGGACGATGAAGGTGTGGCGGCGCGCCGGCACCATGAACATCCGGGGTCGCGAGCCGCCCGCGCTACGGCTGACGCCGGGCAAAGGTCCGTTTGAAAGCGTCCCGATTCTGTCTCGAATGGCTGAAGGCGCGGCGCACGATCAGCCCACTCCTAAACCTAAGTTTGGATTACTGGCTTCCGAGGGCGACTGTAATGGTGTTTGAGCCGTCACGAGAGAAGCGCTCGAAAACGACAATGTCCAGAACACGCCTCGTGCGCCGATTCCATGGCCATACGCAACTTCAGCGAACACCAAATGGCCCGTGGCGAGATCGTCCAAGCAACACAGGAGTGCATCATGTCTCAGCCACTAGCAGAAGCCCCTACGTCGGGTCCGCAGCAGCTAAAGATTCCCTCGGAGAACACCTTTCATCCCGGTAAACAGGGCACCAGCGAGCTCGTTCCGTCCCGTTATGCGGTGCGGATCGGCGAAATCGACGTGATGATCGTCAGCGATGGGGTCCTGCCGCTTCCAACGCAAATGTTGGGACATAATGCCGACCCTGCGGCTCGGGCGTCATGGATGGAAAACATGTTTCTGCCGCCGGATGCTTTCGACTGGCCACTAAACGCAGTGGTCGTGCGCAGCGGCGAACAAACCATCCTCCTGGACGCCGGACTGGGCCTTGACCCGGACCTGAATTTGCCGCGGGCCGGACAGTTGGTTAAGCGGCTGGAGGCAGCCGACATTGATCTCGCCTCCGTGACCGACCTCGTACTCACCCATCTGCATATGGATCACATTGGCGGACTTGTGGTCGAAGGGGTGAAGGAAAAGCTGCGTCCTGACCTCCGGATACATGTAGCTGCCGCTGAGGTCGAATTCTGGGAGGCCCCCGATTTCTCCCATACCAGCATGCCGCAAGGGTTCCCGGACGCACTCCGGGCGACGGCCAAGCGATTTCTGAGCGAATATCGCAGCCATCTTCGACCATTTGACGAGGAGCGCGAGGTTGCGCCGGGCGTCGTTGCCCGTCGGACCGGTGGGCACACTCCGGGTCACTGTGTGATCCGCATAGCATCCGGAGGGGAAGGGCTCACCTTCGCCGGTGATGCTGTGTTCGCCGTCGGTTTCGACCAGCCGGACTGGCATAACGGCTTCGAGCATGACCCGGAAGAGGCGGCTCGTGTACGGATCGAGCTTTTGCGGCAGCTGGCGGCGAGCGGCGAGCTCTTAGTGGCCACTCATCTGCCGTTCCCTTCCGTTGGCAGGGTGGCGGTCGCTGGCGATGCTTTTCGTTGGGTACCGGTTTTCTGGGATTACTGACAGCGATCGTATTTCCGTTTGTACTTGTCGATTTAGTAAGGCCCGGCAACTGCCGGGCCTTACTTTGAATCTGTGTTTTCCCCTGTGGCTTCGGTCCAAGCGCCATGCTGATCTTTTCAGCGTTCAACCGAAGGCAAATGGCAGCCACACGAGCACAAAGGCGGAGATGATGATCACTGCCACCGCAATCAATTCACCTCTTCGTCCCATCATCTACGGCCATTCGGAAATTACGTCGCTAACTCGGGGCAAACAGCAGAACCACAGCGATAACGATCAACAGCGGCCCCATCCAGCGAAAATGCCTTGTGAGTTGAACGAGCCACGGCATTTGAGCGTTCGTCTGAACGAAGCCAAAGCCTGCCGCTGTCATCCAGAGACCGGCGCCAAACATGATCATTTGATCGATATTGGCCATTTGTCGCAGGTTCGAACGTGTTACTTGGTCGGCTTCACAAGCGAGATGACCCGCGGCTTAGACGGCGCGTCCAGCCATTCGATCCACGTGTCTCGTTCCTCGATCGTGTCGAAAAACCGCCAGAGCTTGTATTCTTCTTCGGTGGTGTCCAGCATCTCGCCAACGGTCACGAGTTCCAGGGGCAATGTCACCTCGTTGCCGTCGAACCGCACGAAATAGAGTCCCTCGGCAGCAAGACGGATCACTTGACCAGTGGAGTAACTCCCATCGGGGGCGTCCATCGTGAAGTACATGCCGGTCAAGGTCTCAAAAATTTTGCTGCTCATCGGTTTCACATGCCAGTTCAAGAAATGGGAATCAGAGATTCGCCCAGGCCGCCGGCAAACGCAAGAGATCACTATGATAGATGAGGGCCGACGGGCCCAGCGCTAACTGGGAGGCAATAGAGCGCGAGTATGGCGTCGGCAAGGGCGCAGTGGTGAGCGCGCAGGGATTCGAACCCTGGACCTACTGATTAAAAGTCAGTTGCTCTACCGGCTGAGCTACGCGCTCCCATACCGGGCTTTGAGGCCCGGCGGAGTGGCCGGACATATGCACGCAGGCTTTGCGCCGGTCAACCCAAAAATTGCATTAAGGCCTGAGTTTATAACGGCTGCTGCGAGATGGGTAATGGCGTTGAAGCTCTGGTCGGTTTTGTTGGTACGCCTGGCGCGATGCACTTGAATTCCTTGAGTGCCGACTGCCTGGCCTAGGAAAGCTTTCGGAGGACTGCAATGTCTCCTCACCCTCATTTCTGTGCTTGTCACAGAGATCCAGCAGCGCCGCGTCTGCGGGCGCTGGAAGAGTTCTTTCAGACCAAGGACTTGGTCTGGCCGGATCCCTGTGACGAGCACAGGGATGAGGAAATGAAACAAGTCGCGGCGGGTATCCCGCATCTCAAGAGGCCTAAACCATGATTATGGATTCGGAGCGAGCGGCTGCGCGGCGGACCGCTCGTCTTCGGCGCGGCTATGGCTCCGTGCGGCAAAATGATCGCCAAAAGGTGATTGGTTTCGCTCCATACATGCGGGTAAGAAGGCGGCAAGTCGAGTGCCGGAGTTCTGATACCTTGTCGATTGCAGATATTTCCATCTGGACCGCCGTTCTTGCAGGTGCTCTGTCCTTTCTCTCGCCCTGCGTCCTGCCCCTGGTGCCGCCTTACCTGTGCTACATGGCAGGCGTTTCCGTCGATCAGTTCCGGGACGGAAATGCAGTGGCAACCGCAAGCACGCGCAGGGCCGTGCTGCCGGCGGCGTTGTTCTTCACGCTCGGCTTTGCGACGGTCTTCGTGGCGCTCGGGGCGGGCGCCTCTTCGATCGGTCTTTTGCTAAGGCAGCATCTCGATCTTCTTTCGCGCATAGGCGGGATCATCATCATCATCATGGGGCTGCATTTCCTCGGGGTCTTCCGGATCGGACTGCTTGCCCGCGAGGCACGTTTCCAGGGCGGCAAGCCGGCGACCCTGTCGGGAGCCTATGTCATGGGCCTTGCCTTCGCCTTCGGCTGGACACCGTGTATCGGCCCGGTACTCGGCACCATCCTGGGTGTTGCCGCCGCGCGCGATACGGTCGCCGACGGCGCTGCTCTGCTGGCGATCTATTCGCTCGGACTCGCAGTACCGTTCTGGATCGCGGCGGGCTTTTCCAGTGCCTTCATGCGTTTTCTTTCGCGTTTCCGCCGCCATCTGGGGCTCATCGAAAAGCTGATGGGCGCTCTGCTCGTCGCCGCCGGCCTTGCTTTCCTCTTCGGTTTCGTCAGTTCCGTCGCGATCTGGTTCCAGCAGACCTTCCCAATTCTCTCCCAAATCGGCTAAGCACGCCCTGGCTACAGCTTCCGGACGGGAACGTTACCCACCTTTCCGGGAAGCGCTGAGTCTTTGAACAACGCACTTCCGGACGGAAAACCGCTACGCATTTTTCCTGGAAGCGCTTCTGCAGCGGCGAGGGAGATCATGGCGGAAATCACGGGTCTGGTGCTGCCGTTCTTCGGCCTCATCTTTCTCGGCTATCTGACGGCGCGCCTCGTCGACCATCCGGGCGAGGCGATGGGCTGGCTGAACACGTTCATCGTCTACCTGGCGCTGCCGGCGCTCTTCTTCAAGCTGGTATCGCGCACGCCGGTGGAAGAGCTTACCCGTGCCGATTTCATCCTGACCAGCGTGGGCACGACCTATGTCGTCTTTGCGCTGATCTTCGCCATAGGGCTGTTCCTGCGCCGCAATACGGTTGCCGAGGCGACGATGCAGGGCTTCGCCGGTGCTTATGGCAATATCGGCTACATGGGCCCCGGTCTGGCGCTGCTGGCCCTCGGGGAGACGGCGGCCGTTCCTGTAGCGCTGATCTTCTGCTTCGAGAATGCAGCGCATTTCACCGTCGCTCCGGCGATGATGGCGGCTGCGGGCGGCAGCAAGCAGAAGCCGGCAGTCGTCGCACTCGGTATTGCGCGCCGAATAGCGTTTCATCCATTCATCCTGTCGACCTTTGCCGGCGTCGCCGCGGCTTTTCTCTCTTTCGAACCCCCGCTGCCGCTGCAGCGGCTTATCGACTATCTGGCGCAAGCGGCGGCGCCTTGCGCCCTTTTTGCGATGGGGGTCACGCTTGCGCTGCGCCCGCTCAAGCGTATTCCTGCAGAGATCGGCTACATCGTTCCGGCGAAGCTCGTGCTTCATCCGGTGCTCATGTACCTGGCGCTCAGCCTTGGCGGTGCCTACGATCCCATCTGGGTACAGACAGCCGTGCTGCTCGCCTCCTTGCCGACCGCAACCAATGTCTTCGTGATCGGCCAGCAATACGGCGTCTGGCAGGAGCGGGCATCGGCGACGATCCTCATCACGACGTTGCTTTCGGTCGCGACGGTGACCGGCCTGCTTTATCTGATACGCTCAGGCGCTCTTCCGGCGGATCTGTTCCCGTAAACCCTCCTTGAACGCCTGCAGCGCGCTGCCGGGATGTATTCCCTCGCGCATCAAAAGTCCGCGCAACGGCCCCGCAGAGGAGAGGAGATGCAGGCCGGCCGCACGCAGGGCCTGCACCGGCAGGAAATTGGAGAGCAGCGAACGGTTGAGCAGGTCGACGCTCGCCGTTCGGCTGAGAATGTCGGCGCGCCGCCGGCCATCGAAGCGGTCGCCTGTGTCTGCCGGCAGGCGGCTGCCGGTTGGCCGGCCGATGAGATCGACAAGGGTCATGATGTCGCGAAGACTGAGGTTCAGCCCTTGGGCCCCGATTGGTGGAAATGCATGGGCGGCTTCGCCGACGAGCAGGGCGCGACCCTTGCCGAAACGACGGGCGGAAAGGCCGGAAAGCGGAAATGATTGCGGCATTCCCTCCGTCGTGACTTTGCCGAGAATCGACTGCATTCGGTCCTCGATGGTGCGCGAGAGGACGTCCGGTGCAAGCGTCAGCGTCTCCTCGGCGTCCCGGGGCTTGCGAACCCAGACCAGGCTCGAGCGGTTGCCGGGAAGAGGCACCTGCGTGAACGGACCGCCCTCCGTATGGAACTCGGTCGAAACGTCCTGGTGCGGCAGTTCGTGGCTGAAATTCAGGACGATAGCGGCCTGCGGATAGGACCAGGTGCGAACGCCGATCCCGGCGGCCTCGCGCACCGCCGAGCGTCGCCCGTCTGCGCCGACCACCAGGTCGGCAGTGATCGAGCGGTCATCGCCAAGACCGATCCGAACCTCTGCGCCGTCAATGTCGAATCTCGTTGCCGCGGCGGTCGCACGCTCGAGCGTCGGCAGTCCCGCTTCGTGCCGTTCCAGAATCTCGAGGAAGGGCGCGTTCGGAATGTTGTAGCCGAAAGCATCGAGGCCTACTTCGGAGGCGCGGAAATTGACCGGAGGCGCCCGAAAAAGCCGCGTGGTCCCGTCGAGGATGCGAATGGCGACGAGCGGCGCAGTCAGCGGCTCGACCTCACCCCAAAGATCGAGCTTCTTCAGATATTCGATCGACTGGTCCATGAGCGCGGTGGTGCGGCCGTCGGCGATGGCAGGCCGCGGGCCGACGAGCGCAACGCGGTGACCTTCGCGGGCAAGAGCGATCGCCGCCAGAGAGCCGGCAAGCCCCGCGCCGATAATTGCGATGTCATAGTGATCCATGGCCGACAGGACCTCCCATGCGGTTGCCCGCCTTCGTCTCGATATCACAGCCTGAAGTGCCCGCATTCATCCGAAGCCCTTCAGCGTGTTGCTTCGTGCCCGCATCTTCGGGCGACATGCATTAGTTCTAGTCGCTTAGCCCATTGAAATAAATGGGCAGATTCAGCGCAGGGGCACGCGCCGCATGTCCACAGGACAATGCCGCCCCAAGGCGACGAACGTTTGGAATTTGCTGGCGATGCTCGGCAAACGGTGCATATTACGGCCAAAGCGGTGCCGGTGCTGAAATAGCGGCTGACCGGCGGCGCAGAGGGACGGGACAAGGGACAGGGCGGCTTCGCACATGAAGTTCTTCAATTACAGACGCGTTCCTTACGCGGAAATACGCGCCTTTTCCGTGCATATCCTCACAGCGTCCGGATCGTTCCTGGCCTTCCTCGGTGTCGTCGCTGCGGCAGAGCACCGCTTCGTCGACATGTTCTGGTGGCTCGGTCTGGCCTTGCTCGTCGACGGCATCGACGGGCCGATCGCCCGCAAGGTCCAGGTCAAGGAGGTGCTGCCCAACTGGTCCGGCGATACGCTCGACAACGTCATCGACTACGTGACCTATGTGCTGCTGCCGGCCTTCGCGCTCTACCAGAGCGGCATGATCGGCGAACCCTGGTCGTTCGTGGCCGCCGGCGCGATCGTGGTTTCCAGCGCTATCTACTATGCGGACATGGGAATGAAGACGGACGAGTATTTCTTTTCCGGATTTCCGGTCGTCTGGAATATGGTCGTCTTCACCCTTTTTGTGATCCAGGCGAGCGAAGTCACTGCATCGATTGTCGTTTTCCTATCGGTGATATTGACGTTCCTGCCGATCAACTTCCTGCATCCGGTGCGTGTGAAAAGGCTGAGGCCGCTCAATCTCGGCATCTTTCTCGTCTGGTCGGTGCTCGGAATGTATGCGTTGCTCCTGCATTTCGAGACCCCGCCCTGGGTAGTGGTGGGCGTCGTGGCAACCGGGCTTTACCTCTACGTCATCGGTTTCATACTGCAGATCTTCCCGAAACTCGGGCGTGCCTGAGCGCGATCGGTAGGCTCGGCGCGAAATCATTGCAATCGGTTAGGAGTTGGACATGGCACAGGCGATCGTCGTTCGCGAACTTGGCGGACCGGAAGTTCTGAAGATGGAGGGCGTTACGCTGGCGGCGCCCGGACCCGGCGAAGTGCAGATCCGGCAGGTGGCGATCGGCCTCAATTTCATCGACGTCTACTTTCGCACCGGCCTTTACAAGTCGGCGACCGGGCTTCCCTTCATTCCGGGCAAGGAAGGCGCCGGAGTAGTGACTGCAGTGGGTGACGGGGTGAGCATGTTCTCGGTCGGCGACCGCGTCGCCTACGCATCCGCTGATGGCGCCTATGCCAGCGAGCGCAACGTAGACGCCTCGCAACTCTTGAAGGTGCCGGAGGGAATCAGCCTCGAGACGGCGGCTGCGATGATGCTCAAGGGCATGACCGCGCAATACCTTCTCAACCAGACCTTCAAGGTGGGCCCGGAGACGACCTTGCTCTTTCACGCCGCCGCCGGCGGCGTCGGGCTCATTGCGGGGCAGTGGGCCAAGGCACTTGGTGCGACGGTGATCGGAACGGCCGGATCGCAGGAGAAGATCGATCTGGCTCTTGCCCATGGCTACGACCACGTCATCAACTACCGCACGGACAATTTCGTCGAGCGCGTCAAGGACTTGACCGGAGGGCGCGGCGTCGACGTCGTCTATGATTCCGTTGGGCGCGACACCTATCCGGCCTCGCTCGACTGCCTGAAGCCGCGCGGCCTCTGGGCCAGCTTCGGCAATTCCTCCGGGCCGGTGGATGCTTTCAACATCGGCATCCTGGCGCAGAAGGGTGCGCTCTATGCGACGCGCCCGACGCTCTTCACTTACGTCGCGACCCGGCCGGCCCTGGAGGCATGTGCAAATTCCCTGTTTGATGTTGTGCAAAGCAACAAAGTGCGTATCAATATCAACCAGAACTATCCGCTCGCCGAAGCCGGTCGGGCGCATACGGATCTCGAAACAAGAAAAACAAGTGGAACGACATTGCTGATTCCCTGACCGAAGCCTTACGGCGCCGGCGTCTTATCGGACGCGAAGGTCGCTGTAGTCTTCACGTTGCTGCAGGTTCCTGTCGATTGATCGGGTACGATCAAAGCAAGCGTGCAGTAAGGCGGGCGGGGATCGAAGAGGGGAAAGAGGGCAGCGTGCCTGAAAAGGGACAAACCGCGAGCGGCCCGCTGCTGGCCGTTCGCAACCTTACGAAATTGTTCGGCTCGTTCGCGGCCTGCAATGCAATCGATCTGCAGATAGAACCCGGAGAAATCCACGCGCTGCTCGGCGAGAACGGCGCGGGAAAGTCGACGCTGGTGAAGATGCTGTTCGGCGTGCTCGCGCCGAGCGCCGGCGAGATCATGTGGCAGGGGGCGAATGTCCGCATCGCCAGCCCGAGCGACGCCCGCCGGCTCGGCATCGGCATGGTCTTCCAGCATTTCTCCCTGTTCGAGGCCCTGACGGTCGCCGAGAACATCGCCCTTTCCATGGACCGGGCCGTTTCGCTCGCCCGCGTCGCCGAGGAGGCGTCACGGCTGTCGCGCATCTATGGCCTGCCGCTCGATCCGAAGGCACATGTCGCCGATCTCTCCGTCGGCGAAAGGCAGCGGATCGAAATCGTCCGGGCTCTCCTGCAGAACCCGCAGCTCATCATTCTCGACGAACCGACTTCGGTGCTGACGCCGCAGGAAGCGGACCGCCTTTTCGAGACGCTGCAGAAACTGCGATCGGAGGGGCGTTCCGTCCTTTATATCAGCCATCGTCTCGAGGAAGTGCAGCGCATCTGCGACCGCGCGACGGTGCTGAGACACGGTAAGGTAACCGGCGCCTGCGATCCGCGCGCGGAAACGCCCGCCTCTTTGGCAAGAATGATGGTCGGCAGCGATGTCGCGGTCGTCACACCGGAGGGCACGAGCACCAGAGGCGACGTGCAATTGGAGGCGCGGCATCTTACGGTCGCGGCGCGCACGCCCTTTGCGGTCTCGCTGAAGGACATCTGCCTGAAGGTCAGGGCGGGCGAGGTACTGGCGATCGCGGGAGTGGCCGGCAACGGGCAGAGCGAGCTTTTCGACGCGCTTTCGGGCGAATATCCGTTGGCCGACGACGATGCCATCCAGATCCGCCAGCGGCCGGTCGGGACCAGGAACATCAATGCGCGCCGTCTGATGGGCGCCGGATTCGTGCCGGAGGAACGCCATGGGCACGCCGCGGTCTCGGCGCTGTCGCTCTCCGACAACCTTGTGCTCGCGCGCAGCCAATCGGATCGCCGGGCTTTCCTCGGCGGCGGCGCACTGAAGATCATCCGCCACGGCGCCGTCAAGGCGGCGACGAAGCGGATTGCCGAGGCGATGGACGTGCGCAAGAGCGGCGAGGACCCGCCGGCCGGTTCGCTGTCGGGCGGCAATCTGCAGAAATTCATCGTCGGACGGGAACTCGACCGGCAGCCGGCCGTGCTCGTCGTCAACCAGCCGACCTGGGGCGTCGATGCCGGGGCGGCGAGCCGCATACGCCAGGCCCTCGTGGATCTCGCAAAGGCCGGTTCCGCCGTGCTGGTGATCAGCCAGGACCTCGACGAGATATTCGAGGTGGCGACGGAGATCGCAGTGATCAGCGACGGGCGTCTTTCCGATCCCTATCCTGCCCGCGAACTTTCGCGCGAAAAGATCGGCCTCCTGATGGGCGGCATGCATGGCCAGGCGCAAGGCCAGGCCGAAGGCGAGGGAGCGGCGCATGCGCATTGAACTCGAAAAGCGCGCGAAGGCCTCGACGCTGTTTTCCATCCTTTCGCCGTTCATCGCATTTGCGCTGACCATCGTCTTCGGCGGCGTGATGTTCGCACTTCTCGGCAAGAATCCGGTAACCGCGCTCTACAGCTTTTTCGTGGAGCCGCTGAGCGAGGTCTGGTCGCTGCACGAACTCGCGATCAAGGCGGCGCCGCTGATCCTGATCGGCGTCGGGCTCTCCGTCTGCTTCCGCTCCAACAACTGGAACATCGGCGCAGAGGGTCAGTTCATCATGGGCGCAATCGCCGGCTCGGCCCTGCCGGTACTCTTCTACGATTGGCAGTCACCGTTGATATTGCCGCTGATGATGCTTCTCGGCATGCTTGGCGGAGCGCTCTTCGCGGCGATACCGGCCTTCCTGAAGGCGCATATGAATACGAACGAGATATTGACGAGCCTGATGCTGGTCTATGTGGCCCAGCTCTTTCTCGACTGGCTCGTGCGTGGCCCTTGGCGCAACCCGCAGGGCATGAACTTCCCGGAAACGCGAACGTTCGGCGCGGATGCGATCCTTCCCGAAATGCTCGCCTCGGGGCGTACGCATTGGGGTTTTGCCTTCGCGATCATCGCGGCGGTGCTGGTGTGGTTCATGATGCGCTATACGTTGAAGGGCTTCGAAATCACCGTTCTCGGCCAGTCCGAGCGGGCAGGGCGCTTTGCCGGCTTTTCCTCGCGCAGGATGATCTGGTTCTCGATGCTGTTTTCCGGCGCGCTGGCGGGGCTCGCCGGCATTTCGGAAGTGAGCGGCGCCATGCAGCAGCTGCGTCCGGTGATCTCGCCCGGTTACGGATTCACCGCTATCATCGTCGCGTTCCTCGGCCGGCTCAATCCACTCGGAATCGTGGCCGCCGGTCTCGTCCTGGCGTTGACTTATCTCGGCGGCGAGGCCGCGCAGCTTTCGATCGGCGTATCCGAAAAGGTGACGCGCGTCTTCCAGGGGCTGCTGCTGTTCTTCGTGCTGTCTTGCGACGCGCTCATTCACTACCGCATCCGGCTGGTGTGGGACCGCTTCGCAGCGGTCAGGACGGAGGAGGCGCACTGATGGGCATAGTCGAAGCAATCCTCTTCAGTGTCATCACGGCTGCGACGCCGCTGGTCCTCGCCGCCCTGGGCGAGCTCGTCGCCGAGCGGTCCGGCGTGCTCAACCTCGGCGTCGAAGGCATGATGATCATGGGAGCTGTCTGCGCCTTCGCGGCGACGCAGCTCAGCGGCTCGCCCTATGTCGGAATTCTTGCCGGAATCGCTGCCGGGGCCGTGTTTTCGCTGCTGTTCGGCTTCCTGACGCTGACGCTTGTTGCCAACCAGGTAGCGACCGGCCTGGCGCTGACTCTCCTCGGGCTCGGCGTTTCCGGGATGCTCGGAGAGAGTTTCCTCGGCATGCAGGGGATCAAGCTGCAGCCGATCGCGATCCCGCTCCTGTCGAAGATACCCGTCGTCGGACCGCTTTTGTTTCGGCAGGACGCCATATTCTATGCGTCGGTCGCGATCGTGGTGGGCGTCCATCTGTTTCTGTTCAGGAGCCGTGCGGGATTGAAGTTGCGGGCGGTGGGCGACAGCCACGCCTCGGCCCACGCCCTCGGCGTGAACGTCATTCTCACCCGCTACCTGGCCGTTCTGTTCGGCGGCGCCTGCGCCGGACTTGCCGGCGCGCAACTGTCGCTCGTCTACACGCCTCAATGGGTGGAGAACATGTCGGCCGGCCGGGGCTGGATCGCGCTGGCATTGGTGGTTTTCGCCTCGTGGCGGCCCTGGCGAGTCGTCGCCGGAGGATATCTCTTCGGAGCCGTATCGATCAGTCAGCTTCATGCCCAGGCCTTCGGCATCGGCATTCCCTCGCAGTTTCTCACTGCGCTTCCTTATCTCGCGACGATTGTCGTACTCATTCTCATATCGCATAACCGGCGCATGACCCTGATCAACACGCCGGCATCGCTCGGCAAGCCGTTTGTGCCGGACCGGTGAAGAACAACAGCCAGACGGACATTTCTCAAACCGACAGAGGTCAAAAATGAAAAAACTACTCGTCGCCCTCGCAACCACCGTCGCCGTGCTCGGCATCGCGCCGGCCGCAAGCGCTCAGGAAAAGGCAAAGATCTGCTTCATCTATGTCGGCTCGAAGACAGACGGCGGCTGGACCCAGGCCCACGACATCGGCCGCCAGGAGCTCGAAAAAGAACTCGCCGACAAGATCGAAACGCAGTTCCTGGAAAACGTGCCGGAAGGTCCGGACGCCGAACGCGCGATCGAGCGCCTGGCGCGTTCCGGCTGCGGCCTGATCTTCACCACCTCCTTCGGCTTCATGGATGCAACGATCAAGATCGCGGGCAAATTCCCGGATGTGAAGTTCGAGCACGCGACCGGCTACAAGACCGCGCCGAACGTCGCCACCTATAACAGCCGTTTTTACGAAGGCCGTTACATCCAGGGCCAGATCGCCGCGAAAATGTCCGAAAAGGGCGTTGCCGGCTATATCGCCTCGTTCCCGATTCCCGAGGTGGTGATGGGCATCAACGCCTTCGTCATCGGTGCCCGGGCGGTCAATCCGGATTTCAAGATCAAGGTCGTATGGGCGAACACCTGGTTCGATCCGGGCAAGGAGGCGGACGCCGCCAAGGCGCTCATCGATCAGGGCGTCGATATCATCACGCAGCATACCGACACGACCGCGCCGATGCAGGTCGCCGCCGAGCGCGGTATCAAGGCCTTCGGCCAGGCATCCGACATGATTGCCGCCGGCCCGCAGACGCAATTGACTGCGATCGTCGATACTTGGGGCGCCTATTACGTGAAGCGCACCAAGGCCTTCCTCGATGGAACGTGGTCGACGACTTCGAGCTGGGATGGTCTGAAGGACGGCATCCTGACCATGGCGCCCTACACCAACATGCCTGATGACGTGAAGGCGATGGCGGAAGCGACGGAGGCGAAAATCAAATCCGGTGAGCTGAAGCCGTTTACCGGTCCGCTCAACAAGCAGGACGGCAGCCCGTGGCTGAAAGAGGGCGAAACTGCCGACGACGCGACGCTGCTCGGCATGAACTTCTATGTCGAAGGCGTCGACGACAAGCTGCCGCAATAGTCGAACGTCCGAAACACGGCAACCCCGCGCCTCGTGCGCGGGGTTTTCTATAGTCCGACCCGGCCTACCTGCAGCTCTCTGCAGGCCTTTCAGGAATCGTCTATTCGATCTAGTGTTGATCGTCGCCGGCAAGAATCACGCTGACGATGAGGAGTTTCCTGGGGAGGATTGGTTGAAGAGCGTGCTTGAGACCGTGATATCCGGCACGCCGAAGCGGACGAGCCATGCACAGGTCGTGGATCAGCTCGGCAAGGCGATCGTTTCGGGCGAGTTCCCGGTCGGCAGCATTCTCCCCGGAGATCCTGAATTGGCGCTGCGTTTCCGCGTCTCGCGGACGGTACTGCGCGAAGCGATGAAGACCCTTGCCGCCAAGGGCATGATCGTACCGCGCGCCCGGATCGGCACACGCGTCACGCCCCGCAAGGAGTGGAACCTCTTCGACAGCGACATTCTCACCTGGCACTTCGCCTGCGGCGTCGACGAGGATTTTCTCTATCATCTGAGCGAGGTGCGGCTGGCCTTCGAAACGCATGCCGCGGCACTGGCGGCAAGAAACGCATCGGACGCGGAAATCGCGGGGATGATGCGGCTCGCCGTCGCCATGGGCGAAGCGAATCACACCCCCGAGAGTCTCGCCGTAGCGGACCTCAAGTTTCATCTCTCCGTCATCGAAGCGTCCGGCAATCCCTTTCTGCGTACCGTCGGCGGCTTGATCGAGGCAGCCCTTGTGGGCGTCTTCAAGCTCAGTTCGCCGACCGCCGAGAAAGGCGGTATCGACGAGGTTGCGCGCAACCATATCCGCATCGTCGAGGCGATCGGCAAAAGGGACGAGGCGGCTGCACGCCTGGCGATGGAGCACGTGATCAAGGTGGGGCGTGCGCGTATCCGTCAGGCGCTGAGCGGAGGCAAGGCGAAGGCTTGACCGGGACCTCGTCGCGCACCTTAGCTCCTGCCGTGAAATCCTGCAGGTGACCTTGCCCGAACTTGCGGCTTAGCCTATCTGGGATGGGGGCAGTCGCGAGGCCGCCCCTTTTTCAACGGTGAACCGGAGACTATGTTCGAGCTTCTTGTCATTTTCCTTCTGCTTTTGATCAACGCTTTCTTCGCGTTGTCGGAAATGGCAATCGTTTCGGCAAGCAAACCGCTGCTTCGTCAGATGGTGAAGCAGGGCAACCGGCGCGCGGAGGCCGCGCTCAAGCTCGCCGAGGACCCGGGCAAGTTCCTGTCGACGGTACAGGTCGGCATCACCCTTGTCGGCATCCTCGCGGGCGCCTATGGCGGCGCGACGATCGCTGCCAAGATTGCGCCGTTCCTGAACGACATCGGCTGGATCAGCCCTTACGGCGACACGATCGCGGTCGCACTGGTCGTCACGCTGATTACATTTCTGTCGGTGGTCATCGGCGAGCTCATCCCCAAGCAGCTGGCGCTCCGAAATCCCGAAGGGCTGGCCATGTTCGTCGCCGGTCCGATGGCGCTGCTTTCGCGTATCGTGGCGCCGGTCGTCTATATTTTCGAAACGGCGGCCTCTATCGCGATGCGGCTCATGGGCATGAGGCCGGAAGATTCCGATCGGGTCACCGAAGAGGAAGTGCAGGCCATCATGGCGGAAGGCGTCGAAAGCGGCGCCATCGAGAAGAGCGAGCACGAGATGCTGCGGCGAATCATCCGCCTCGGCGACCGCAACGTCAAATCGATCATGACACACCGTACAGAGGTGAGTTTCATCGACGTTCACGACAGCCTGGAGACGATCGGGCAGAAGATCCGGCAGTTCGGCCACTCGCGTTATCCGGTGATCGACGGCCCATCGGGTGATGTCATCGGCGCGGTCCTTGCCAAGGAGATATTGAATGTTGCGCCGGCCGCGCCTTTCAACATCCGCGATTATGTCCGCGAAATTCTTACCCTGCCGGAGACGGCCTCCTGTCTGAAGGCGCTCGAAGCCTTCAAGTCGTCCAGTATCAATATGGCGATGATCGTCGACGAGTACGGGAGCACGGAGGGGATCATCACCACCGCCGACATCCTTGAGGCCATCGTCGGCGTCATCCCTTCGAATTATGATAATTCCGAGCACGCCCTCATTCGCCAGCGCGACGATGGCAGCTATCTCGTAGACGGACGGACGCCGATCGATGAAATCCACCTCCAGATCGGCATCGATGGAATCGACGCGGACGGCGATTTCGAAACCATAGCCGGCTTCCTGGTGCAGCAGTTGCGCAAGACTCCGGAGGAGGGCGACACCGCCCAGGCGCACGGCTATCGCTTCGAGGTGATCGACATGGACGGCCGACGCATCGACAAGATCCTCGTCAGCCGGGCCGGTGAGGCACTCTCATGACGCGGGTTTCCGCGACATTCCGCCTCTCAACTCGTCAGAATCGATCACATTCATGATTTCAGGCCGATCCGACCTAAAATCACCGTGATCCGCCTGGAAGTAGTCCAGGATGGATGCGCGCAGGCGATGCAGATGGCAGCGAAGGCGGAGAATCGTAACGGACGCGGGAGACTCTGGAGGAGAGCGGCGTGGGGCGCGGCCGCAGCGCTTATGCTGCTGCCCTTGCTCGCGATGCAGGTCACGGAGGAAGTGGCCTGGGATGTCGCCGATTTCGCTATCTTCGCAGCCATGCTGATCTCCGCAGGCGGCGTCTACGAGTTGTCAGCGAGGTTCTCGGCCAGCAGCGCATACCGCGCCGCCATCGGCCTTGCGCTCGCGACAGCATTCCTCCTGACGTGGGTGAATCTCGCCGTCGGCATCGTCGGGACCGAGGATGACCCCGCCAATCTCCTCTATGGCGGCGTGCTGGCGGTCGGCATCATCAGCGCCTTCATTGCGCGGTTCCGACCGGCCGGAATGGCACGTGCTTTCTTCGCAACGGCGCTCGCGCAGGCGCTGGTCGCCGCGGTCGCGGTGGCCGCAGGAATGGGTTACCCGGCAAGTCCGCCGCTGGAGATCCTTGCCGTCAATGCCTTGTTCGCAATGCTCTGGCTCGCATCGGCTTCGTTGTTTCGGAAAGCAGCGCGGGAAAAAACTCCCGCCGGCAAGGCGCCGTAGCTCAGCTCTCCAGCCTTTTTCGCCGATCGCTGATCGTTTTCGCCACCGCGACGTCAAGTCAGGCGGGATCTCTGAGCCTGAAAACGCTGCATGCTTCTCCGCTCGCGGCTTCGGGAGCACCCGGTCGCCGCACGATCAGCCCATCGGATTGCGCGAAAATGCTGACCATGGACGAATCCTGGCGCGGGAAGGGATGCGCTACGAGCGAACCGTCCGCCTCGAGCGTGAGGCGGGCACGTATATAATCCTGGCGCCGGTCATTGGCCGGCAGCGTTGCGGCGAGCCGTGCATCGACCAGTCTCGAACGGGGCGGCAGATGCGCAAGCTTGCGCGTCAGAGGTTCGAGGAAGAGCAGGGCGCAGACGAGGCTCGAAACGGGGTTTCCCGGAAGGCCGAGCACCGTGACGCCGTCGAGATCCCCGACCATCAGCGGTTTTCCCGGTCGCATGGCGATGCGCCAGAAATCAAGCGTCATGCCGCAGCCGAGAAGCGTCGACTGGACGAGATCGTGATCGCCGACCGAAGCTCCTCCGAGGGTGACGAGCACGTCCACCTGGGCTGCCTGTGCCTTGGCGACGGCGCCGGCGATCGCTGTCCGATCGTCGCCGACGATGCCGAGATCAAGAACGTCGGCCTCATTGTCGCGGGCAACCGCAGCGATCCCGAAACTGTTCGAAGCGATGATCTGGTCGGGGCCAAGGGAACTTCCCGGCGGCAACAATTCGTCGCCCGTGGCGATGATTGCGATTTTCGGTCGCGCGAAAACCGGCAGGTCCCGATGATTCATGCCGGCCGCGAGCGTCAGGCGGCCGGCGTCGAGTGCGCTGCCGGCGGAAAGCGCGACGTCACCCGCCAGGAAATCCTGGCCCGCCAAACGGATGTGGCGGCCCTTTGCCGGCGCAAATAGGGTGCGGATGCGTCCGTCCGGAAGTTTTTCCGTGTCTTCCTGAATGATGACGGTATCGGCGCCTGCGGGTACCGGCGCGCCGGTAAAGATGCGTACGGCCTCCCCGCCTTTCACGTCGCCGCGAAAACGGCGTCCTGCGGCCGACTGGCCGATAACGGAGAGCTCCGCTCCGACTTCGGCGATATCCTCGTGGCGGACGGCATAACCATCCATCGCGGAATTGTCGAAAGGCGGGTGAGTCAGCTTGGCCGCTACGTTCTCGGCAAGCACCCGTCCGAGGCATTCATGCAGCGCAACGCGCTCCGTCCGTCGCAGCGGATTGGCCCTGGCCAAAATTCTCTGTAGTGCTTCCTCGACCGAAAGAAGCGACATCAGCGCATCTCTCCCGCGCGGTGATAATCGCCGGAGCGCCCACCCGACTTGCTGACCAGCCGCACGCCGCCGATTTCCATTTCCCGGTCAGCGGCCTTGGCCATGTCGTATATCGTCAGGCAGGCGACGCTGACGGCAGTCAACGCCTCCATTTCGACACCCGTCCGTCCGGTCAGCTTCGCCATTGCCTGGACGCGCAAACCGGGAAGGGCGTCATCCGGCGTGATATCGACGGACACTTTCGTCAGAATCAAGGGATGGCAGAGCGGAATGAGGCTGGATGTCTGCTTGGCGGCCATGATGCCTGCGAGCCGTGCGGTCGCGATAACGTCGCCCTTCTTGGCATTGCCTTGACGAATCAGTGCCAGCGTCTCCGGCTTCATCCTGACGAAGCCCTCCGCGACAGCGACGCGGACCGTCTCGGCCTTGTCGCCGACATCGACCATGCTGGCTTCGCCGGCGCTGTCGATATGGGTGAGGGCCGGCCCGCTCATCACTCTGCCGCCAGGATGCTTGCCGAGCCGGTCAGCAGCGCACGAGTCGCCGCCTCTACGTCGTCCTTCCTCATCAGGCTTTCACCGACCAGGAAGGTGGTAATTCCGCTCTTCTCGAGGCGTCGGCAGTCTTCGTGCGTGAAAACGCCGCTTTCCCCGACCAGGAGACGGTCTGAGGAAACCATCGCCGCAAGCCTTTCGGAGACGGCGAGGTCGACCTCGAACGTCCTGAGATTGCGGTTGTTGATCCCGACGAGCGGGGATGACAGGCGAAGTGCTCGTTCCATTTCCTCCGCGTCGTGCACTTCGACGAGGACATCCATGCCGAGTGCAAATGCGGCTTCTTCCAGCCGGCGCGCATCATCGTCGCCAAGCGAGGCCATGATTAGCAGAATGCAATCGGCGCCCCAGGCGCGCGCTTCGAAAACCTGATAGGTGTCGAACATGAAGTCCTTGCGCAGAGCCGGGAGCGGGCAGGCCTCGCGTGCCTTCGTCAGGAACTCCGGCGCGCCCTGGAAGCTCGGCGCGTCGGTAAGGACGGAGAGGCAGGCAGCGCCGCCCGCGGCATAGGCCTTCGCCAGTCCCGGAGGATCGAAATCCGGGCGGATCAAACCCTTCGAGGGGCTCGCCTTCTTGATTTCAGCGATCAGCCCGAACTCGCCTTTGTCCCGCCGGGCCGCAAGCGCGGCGTGGAAACCGCGCGGCGCAGACTGATCGGCGGCCCGCGCCTTCAACTCTTCGAGCGGAACGCGCGCTTTCGCGGCGGCGATCTCCTCTCGCTTATAGGCTTCGATGCGGCGCAGGATATCCGTCATGTCTTCTCCTCAAGCCGCGTTCGAGACGGTGATCAACCGCTGCAAGGCGACCTTGGCGCCGCCGCTCGAAAGCGATTGCCGGGCCAGCGCCATGCCTTCGGACAGGTCGCCGGCGCGCCCTGCTATCATCAACGAAGCGGCGGCATTCGCAAGGGAAATGTCCCGGTAGGCGTTTTCCGCACCGTCGAGAACGGCCTGCAACGCAGCGGCATTATGGGCTCCGTCTCCGCCCTTCAAGGCATCGAGCGACACCCGTTCGAGGCCGAAATCGGCCGGCGTCAGCTCGAAGTTGGTGATCGTGCCGTCCTTGAGCGCGGCCACTTTGGTCACGCCGGTCGTGGTAATCTCGTCGAGCCCTTCGCCATGCACGACCCAGACGCTTTCCGAACCCAGATCGCGGAGCACTTCCGCGAGCGGGTCGACCCATTGCGGCGCGTAGACACCGACGAGCTGCTGCCTGACGCCGGCAGGGTTGGCGAGGGGGCCGAGCAGATTGAAGATGGTCCTCGTTCCGAGTTCCACCCGCGTCGGACCGACGTGGCGCATGGCCGAATGGTGCTGCTGGGCGAACATGAAGCCGAGACCGGCTTCGGCAATGCAGCGCGAGATCACCGCAGGCCCGATATCGAGATTGACCCCGAGGCACGAGAGCGCATCGGCCGTTCCGGACTTCGAGCTGAGCGCACGGTTGCCATGCTTGGCGACCGGTACACCGGCACCCGCGACAATCAGCGCGGCCAGCGTCGAAATGTTGTAGGTACCGGCACCGTCGCCGCCGGTGCCGACGATGTCGATCGCACCGTCGGGCGCTTCAACGGGCAACATGCGTGCGCGCATCGCGCCGACCGCACCCACGATCTCGTCGACCGTTTCGCCGCGCACCCGAAGCGCCATCAGAAAACCGCCGATCTGCGATGGCGTGGCGGCTCCGGACATGATGATCTCGAAGGCCGCGCGCGCATCTTCGCGACTCAGTGCCTCGCGCGCTGCGACTTTGGCGACGAACGGCTTCAAATCACTCATGAGTTCGCTTCTCCGTCGTCACCGTTGCGCCAGTGCCGTTTCGGCAAGCGACTGGTTGATCGAAACGCCATAGGCAGTTTGCAATGTGGAGACCATCTGATCCAGGATGTCGTCACCGCTCGCGCGCGCAATAGCTTCGATTTGGCCGCTGTCGTTGTCGAGGGCGTCGGCAGGCGCTTTCTCTTCGACCGCCGTAACCTGCATGAGCACCTGGCCGTCGCCGCCGATCCCCGGGGCGTTGGCGACGTGGCCGTTCGGACCGCCGAAGGCCGCGATCACCGCGGCAGGGCTCAGGGTCGCATCGTTGGTCGCGCGGGCCAGCCCAGTCTTGGTCTCGACGACAAGGCCAAGTTCGCTTGCGATATCGGCGAGCTTGGCGCCCTTTTCGATACGTTCCTTGAGTTCCTTGGCCTTGGCGGCCAGTGCCGCGCGCTGCTGTTCCGCGGTCCAGTCGGCGGCCACTTCGTCGCGAACTTCGTCAAGCGTGCGGTCCCGGGCCGGAATGATTTCCTCGACGTCGAACCATGCGGAGCCGTCCCGCCCGATATTGACGGCAAGCGTATCCGTTCCAACATCGGCCTTGAAGACTTCCTGGAGAAGGGCGCGCGGTTCCGGAAGATCCTTCACGTCGTCGCCGTTTTGATCCTTGCCGGAAGCGTCGACGGCGTCGACCGTGACGAGCTTGAGCTTCAGCTGTTCGGCGATCTCCTTGACGGTCACGCCGCCGGCGCGTTCGTCTTCGATCTTGTCATGAAGACCGACGAGCTGCTCGCGCGCGGCGTCGAGGGCGATTTCCTTGCGCAATTCTTCCTTGACTTCGTCAAAGCTGCGAACGGCATCGGGCCGGATGTTGGTTACGCGCAGGATGACCGGGCCGAACGCACCTTCGACGACGGGCGTGGTGCCGCCATCCTGGGCAACGGCAAAGGCTGCGTCGGCAATCTTTGCGTCTGGCATGCGCTCCTTGGTGAAATCGCCGAGGAGTACATCTGCCGACGTCTTGCCCTCGGCCTTGACCAGATCGTCGAAGGAGGTGCCGGCGGCAAGCTTGGCGGCCGCGGCGTCGGCGGCCTCGCGCGACGGGAAGGTGAGCTGCTCGACCGTTCTCGTGGCCGGCGTGCGGTAGCTCTCCTTGCGCTTCTCATAATCGGCGCGAAGCTCTTCCTCGGTCACGGCGTCCGGTGCGGCCAGGTCCTCGGGCTCCAGCTTGATGTAGCTGATCTTGCGGTATTCCGGAGCGCGATAGTTCGCCTTGCGGCTTTCGAACCAAGGCGCGAGCACGTCGTCGCCCGGCGTTTTGACCGCGTCGATATTTGCGTTGGAGAGCAGAAGATAGTCGATCGTGCGCGTCTCGTGGCGGTACTTGCCAATGGCGTCGACGAGTACCTTGGGCGCCGTGTAACCGTCCGTGAGCGCATCGACGATCTGCGATCGAACCGCGACCTGGCTGCGGTTGTTGATGTAATCCTGCTCGGTCAGACCGGCATTGCGCAGCACGCTCGAAAATGTCAGACGGTCGAACTGCCCGTTGGCGCCGTGGAAGGCCGGGTCTTCGCCGATCAGCCGCGCAAGCCTGTCTTCCGAAAGACCGAGATTCATGTCGGTAGCGAGCTGGTCGAGTGCAGCACCCGCGACGAGCTGGGCGTAGACCTGGTTCTCGACCCCGAAGGCTTGGGCCTGCTGGCGCGACAAAGGCGTACCGAGCTGGCGCGAGAGCAGGGCGACCTGCCGTTCGTAAGCCAGGCGAAAGTCGCTCGCCGACACCTTGACGTCGCCGACGGTGACCACCGCGTTGGGCGTGTTTGGCACCATCAATGTCTGACCGCCCCACACCATGAATGAGAGGATGAGAAGGGCCAGCAGGCCTTTGACGACCCGCGTCTGGGCAGCGTTTCTCAGGGAGTCGAGCATGGGGGCAGAAAACCTCGTTGGGATGCGCTGGCATTACGCCGAATGAATTCGTTCCTTAGAACAAACCAGAGAGGAATTGAAGGCCGGTTCGTCGCAAATTGCGGCCGGCGGAGTTGAACTTGCCAACCCGTCGCCATGGCCGCGCGCCTCAGGGCTCCCGGGGCATTCAAGAGTAAAGGCTGCGAAAGGCGCTAACGACGAAGGCAATGTCGGAATTCGTTAGCCGGCGACTTAATGCGCGCTGCAAATTAAGCGTTGGAAGCGCGTCCCGCTGTGGCAAACTGATGGGAATCGCTTCTTCGATACTCGACCGGGACTTTCGATCCGCCGGCCATTACGGGAAATCACCTCCATGCAGTCCACGATCGTGATGGTCAATCTCTTCGGTGCAGTGGCGCTGCTGCTCTTCGGCCTGTCGCTAGTCAAGGACGGGGTGACGCGTGCCTTCGGGGCGCGGCTGCGGGCAGCTCTTGCGCGCGGAACGAACGGTCCCTTCCGGGCTTTTGTGACGGGGCTCGTCGCAACGCTCGGGCTCCAGAGTTCGACGGCCACGGCACTCATGACGGCCTCTTTCGTCGAGAAGGGGCTGATCCGCTCGCAGATGGCGCAGATCGTGCTGCTGGGCGCCAATGTAGGCACCGCGATGACGGCCTGGATCGTCGCACTCGGCATCGGGTGGCTCTCACCGCTGCTCATCCTCGCAGGCGTGGCCACGCACCGCCTGAGCCGGTCGAGCGCGCGCCAGGGCGCCGGCTATGCGCTCGTGGGCATCGGTCTGATGCTTTTGTCGCTCGAGCTGCTCGGCACGGCGACCGAGCCGATGCGCCAATCCCAGGCTCTGGGAGCATTTCTCGGAATGCTCGACAACGCCTTGCCCGTGGCGATGATCATTGCGGCCGGTCTTGCCTTTGCGTCATCGTCCAGCCTCGCCGTCGTCATGCTGGTGCTGTCGCTTTCATCCGCGGGCGTGCTTTCTCCCGTATTGACGGTCGCTCTCGTGCTCGGTGCCAATCTCGGTGGCGCAATCCCGCCGGTCATCACCACGCTCGGCTCGCCGCCCGCCGCCCGCCGGGTCACGCTAGGCAACCTCGTGGTGCGCGGCATCGGCTGTCTCATCGCCCTTCCGGCGGTTGGCGCCAGCGCCGACTTCCTGCAGAGCCTGCCGCTGCCGCGGCAGAACCTGCCCGTCGACGTGCACCTGCTTTTCAATCTGCTCCTGGCGATGGTTGCCTGGCCGTTCGCGGGGTTGCTCGCCCGCACCATGAACCGCTTCTTCCCCGACGACGAAGCGGCGGAGACCGGGCCGCGCTACCTCGATGAGGCGGCGCTCGATACACCGGTCATGGCCCTTTCCGGGGCCACGCGAGAGGTCCTGAGGGTGGGCGACCTGATCGAGGTCATGCTGATGCGGGCCTCCGAAGCGTTCAGCAAGAATGACGTCAACGAACTGGGCGACATCGAGAACATCGAGCGGCAGGTCGACCTCCTGCAGCAGGAGGTGAAAATCTTCCTTTCGCGGCTGGGGCGCGATGGCCTGAACGAGGAGGACGGGCGCCGCTCGATCGTGATCATCGACTATGCCATCAATCTCGAGCACATGGGCGACATCATCGAAAAAGGTCTCTGTGAACAGATCGCCAAGAAGGTGAGGGGCGGCTTGCGGTTCTCGGAGGATGGCTATCAGGAGCTGAAGGGCCTTTTCAACCTCACCATCGACAATCTGCGCATCGCACAGACCATCTTCGTCACGCGCAATGCCGACCTGGCGCGCCATCTCATCGAGGTCAAGGTGGACGTGCGGCATATGGAGAAACGCTCCGCGGAGCGCCACCTGGAGCGATTGCGCGATGGCCTTCTGGAAAGCCTGCAAACCAGTTCGCTGCACCTCGATATGCTGCGGGACCTGAAGCGCATCAACGCGCACATCGCCTCCGTCGCCTATCCCATTCTGGATGAGAGCGGCCTGCTCACCGAAAGCCGCCTGCGGCCGCCGGGCTGATATCATACGGTTTGAACCTGATTAACGCGACGTGATTGTGCGAATTATGGTTCTCGCAATATGTTGCTGATAGGAACGCGCAAAAAGCGCGCGGGCAGAGGCGCGAGACGCCGCGTCGAAGAAATGTCCCGAGAGGGTATCAAGGAGATCAGAGTATGGAACGGACTTGCCTGGCGATCATCCTGGCAGCTGGCGAGAGCACGCGGATGAAATCGGCCATGTCGAAGGTGCTGCATCCGGTCGCGGGGCGGCCGATGATCGCCCATGTCGTCGACGCCCTGGCGAGTGCATCGATCTCGGATGTGGCGCTGGTCGTCGGGCGCGATGCGGACGCCGTATCTGCCGCCGCGGCAACCGACGAAGTGGCCGTCACCTCCTTTCTGCAGAAGGAGCGACTTGGCACCGCCCACGCGGTGCTTGCTGCCCGCGAAGCGATCGCGAAAGGCTATGACGACGTTCTCGTTGTTTTCGGAGACACGCCGCTTATCACCGCCGCACCTCTGAAGGCAGCGCGCGACGGTCTTGCGGCCGGAAACGACGTCGTGGTGATCGGCTTCCAGGCGACGGATCCGACCGGGTACGGGCGTCTCATCGTGAAGGATGGAGCGCTGGTCGCCATCCGTGAACACCGGGACGCCTCCGACGAGGAGCGCCGCATCACCTATTGCAATGGCGGGCTGATGGCGATCGACGGCCGCAAGGCGCTCGATCTGCTTAACCGGATCGGCAACGCCAATGCGAAAGGCGAATACTACCTGACCGATCTCGTCGAGATCGCGCGCTCCCTCGATGGCCGTGCAATCGCTGTCGAAGCGCCCGAGGAGGAACTTACCGGCTGCAATACCCGCGCCGAGCTTGCCTATATCGAGCGCCTCTGGCAGCAGCGCCGTCGTCACGAACTGATGCTGGCGGGCGTGTCGATGATCGCACCCGAGACCGTCTTCCTCTCATGGGACACCGCACTTGCCCAGGACGTTCTCCTGGAGCCGAACGTCGTCTTCGGGCCCGGCGTGCGCGTGGAAAGCGGTGCGGTCATCCACGCCTTCTCCCATCTGGAAGGCGCTCACGTCCGTGCCGGCGCTACGGTCGGACCTTTCGCGCGCCTGCGCCCGGGTGCCGACCTCGGAGCGAAATCGAAGGTCGGCAATTTCTGCGAGGTGAAGAACGCAGAGATCGGTGCCGGAGCCAAGGTCAATCACCTCACCTATATCGGCGACGCCTTTGTCGGCGCCGGATCCAATATCGGGGCCGGAACCATTACCTGCAACTATGATGGCGTGAACAAGCATGTCACCCGCATCGGCGCGAACGCCTTCGTAGGCTCCAATTCGTCGCTCGTCGCTCCGGTTTCGATCGGCGACGGGGCGCTCGTGGCGTCCGGAAGCGTGATCACGGAAGACGTGCCGGCGGATGCGGTCGCTTTCGGCCGTGCGCGCCAGGACGTGAAGCCCGGCAGGGCGCCGATATTGCGCGAGCGCTACGAGGCGGAAAAGGCAGCCAGGAAGCGGGCCAAGGCTGCGGAGTAGATGCATTAAATATTGAAACTGAAAGTGAAATCGAAACGGATTGCGTCGCGACGCAATTTCGCTACCAAGGCTTTCAACAGGCACCTGCGGCGCCGCGCGTTTGTCGGACGCGCAATGGTCCCTGCAGCATTCTGGATTTGCTGCATATTCCTGTCCTCGAGCCGGTACGATTCGGGGAAACATGCAGTGGTCGTTACATTTGAGCTGATACGCCGCAGGGCGTGAAGAGACGCGGAGAGGGATATGTGCGGGATTGTTGGCATCGTGGGGAATCAGCCGGTATCGGAGCGGCTGGTCGAAGCATTGAAGCGCCTGGAGTATCGCGGCTATGATTCGGCCGGCGTCGCGACGATCGACGCGGGAACGCTGCAGCGCCGGCGGGCCGAGGGCAAGCTGGTCAACCTCGAGAGCAGGTTGAGAGAGGAGCCTCTGGCCGGCACCATCGGCATCGCCCACACGCGCTGGGCAACCCATGGAGCACCCACGGAACGCAACGCCCACCCGCATTTCACTGAAGGCGTCGCCGTGGTTCACAACGGCATCATCGAGAATTTCGCCGAGCTCAAGGACGAGCTGGCGGCAGGAGGAGCGGAATTCCAGACGGAAACGGACACCGAGGTCGTCGCGCATCTTCTGGCGAAATACCGGCGCGATGGACTGGGGCGGCGCGAGGCGATGCATGCCATGCTGAAGCGCGTCAAGGGCGCCTACGCACTGGCCGTTCTCTTCGAGGACGATCCGTCGACCATCATGGCGGCACGCAACGGGCCGCCGCTGGCGATCGGCCACGGCAGCGGCGAGATGTTCCTGGGTTCGGACGCGATCGCGCTTGCTCCCTTCACCAATGAAATCACCTATCTCATCGATGGTGACTGGGCCGTCATCGGCAAGACCGGCGTCCATATCTTCGATTTCGACGGCAATGTCGTCGAACGTCCGCGCCAGATTTCGACGGCTGCTGCCTTTCTGGTGGACAAGGGCAACCATCGCCATTTCATGGAGAAGGAGATCTATGAGCAGCCGGAGGTCATCGCCCATGCTCTCGGGCATTATGTGAATTTCATAGAAAATCGTGTCGTTCCGATTTCCGACGCCATCGATTTCGGCAAGGTCCCGAGCCTGGCGATCTCTGCCTGCGGCACAGCTTATCTCGCCGGCCTGATCGGCAAATACTGGTTCGAGCGCTATGCCCGCCTGCCGGTCGAAATCGACGTCGCGTCCGAATTCCGCTATCGCGAGATACCGCTGTCGCCGCAGTCGGCGGCTCTTTTCATCTCGCAGTCGGGCGAGACCGCCGACACACTGGCCTCGCTGAGATATTGCAAGGAGCACGGCCTCAAGATCGGCGCGGTGGTCAATGCCCGCGAGTCGACCATCGCGCGGGAATCCGATGCGGTCTTTCCGATTCTTGCGGGCCCTGAGATCGGCGTCGCCTCGACCAAGGCTTTCACCTGCCAGCTTGCCGTCTTGGCCGCACTTGCGGTCGGCGCGGGCAAGGCCCGCGGAACGATCAGCGGCGAGGAGGAGCAAGCGCTCGTAAAGAGCCTTGCCGAAATGCCGCGCATCATGGGCCAGGTGCTGAACAGCATCCAGCCGAAGATCGAGAGTCTGTCGCGCGAACTGTCCAAGTGCCACGACGTCCTTTATCTCGGCCGCGGCACCAGCTTCCCGCTGGCAATGGAAGGGGCGCTGAAGCTCAAGGAGATTTCGTACATCCACGCCGAAGGTTACGCCGCGGGCGAGCTGAAGCACGGACCGATCGCCCTGATCGACGAAAACATGCCCGTCATCGTCATCGCGCCGCATGACCGCTTCTTCGACAAGACGGTATCGAACATGCAGGAGGTGGCGGCACGCGGCGGCCGTATCATCCTGATAACCGACGAGAAAGGTGCGGCCGCGTCGAAGCTCGATACGATGCACACGATCGTGCTGCCGGAGGTCGACGAGATCATCGCGCCGATGATCTTCTCATTGCCGGTCCAGCTTCTCGCCTATCATACGGCCGTCTTCATGGGGACCGACGTGGACCAGCCGCGCAACCTCGCCAAATCGGTGACGGTCGAATGATCATCCGACCGGAAACTGCGGGCGATGCCGAGACGATCCGGCAGATTACCGAGGCGGCTTTCGCCGGCCAACCCTATAGCGACCAGACGGAGGCCCGGATCATCGACCGGCTGCGCTCCGAGGACGCGATGACGCTGTCCCTCGTTGCCGAGGAAGAGGGTGAGTTGATCGGCCACATCGCTTTTTCGCCTGTCACGATCACCCCGTTCGCGGTCGGCTGGTACGGGCTGGGTCCCGTGTCGGTGCGGCCGGACCGGCAAGGACGCGGCACGGGGAGCGCACTTGTGCGCCGCGGGCTCGACATGCTGCGCAAGGCGGGGGCTTCAGGCTGCGTCCTGGCGGGCAATCCGGCCTTCTATGAGAGATTCGGGTTCCGCAACGAGCCTGCTCTTGTTTTTCCGGGTTGTGCGCCGCAATATTTCATGGCTTTACCCTTGTCGGGAGGGCTGGTTTCCGGCACCGTCACTTATCATCCCGCCTTCGGAGCGGACTGACGGATCGATGGCAACGGCATGACGGAAAGTTCCAAAAGCGGCATCATCGCGGCCCGGCTGCGCAACTACTTTCTTACCGGGCTTATCATCTGCGCGCCCCTGGCGATTACGGTGTGGCTGGTCCGCTCCTTCATCGAGTGGGCCGACGGTTGGGTGAAACCGTACCTGCCGAGCTTCTATAACCCCGATAATTATCTGCCGATCGCGATCCCGGGTTTCGGGCTGCTCGTCGCCGTGGTGGTCATCACCCTGGTCGGTTTCCTGACCGCGAACCTCGTCGGACGCTCGATCATCAATTTCGGCGAGTCGCTCCTCAACCGGACGCCGCTCGTCCGCTCCATCTACAAGTCGCTGAAACAGATCTTCCAGACCGTGCTGCAGGACCAGTCGTCCTCGTTCAAGAGGGCAGGGCTGATCGAATATCCAAGTCCCGGGCTGTGGTCGCTGGTCTTTATCGCCACGGACGTGAAGGGCGAGATTGCTGCCAGGTTCGACGAGCGCGGCATGGACATGGTGACGGTCTTCCTGCCTCCGACACCGATCCCCACCGCCGGCTTCCTGCTCTTCGTGCCCCGCGACAAGATCATTCCCCTGCAGATGAGCGCCGAGGATGCTGCGAAGCTGCTGATTTCCGGAGGCCTCGTCGCGCCGGATTACAACCCGCTGGCCAATGCGCCCCCGCGTGCGATCAAGCAGCAAGAGAGCGTTTGAGGTCCCGGGGATGATCAGCCGGCCCGCAGGAACCGGATCGCCTCGTCGCGCCGGAAGAGGTAGAGCAGCGTCCTGAGCGCCTGGCCGCGTTCCGACGTCAGTTCCGGATCCCTGTCGATCACATAGGCGGCATCCTTGCGCGCCATCTCCAGGAGGTCGCCATGCGCCTCGAGGCTTGCGATGAGGAAACCCGGCGTGCCGGACTGCCGCGTGCCGAGAAGCTCGCCTTCGCCGCGCAGCTTCAGATCCTCCTCGGCGATCAGGAACCCGTCTTCGCTTTCACGCAGGACCGAAAGACGCGCGCGCCCTGCTTCGCTGAGCGGGCTCTTGTACAAAAGGATGCAGGTCGAGGCTTCGTCGCCGCGCCCCACGCGGCCGCGTAGCTGGTGCAGTTGCGCAAGGCCGAAGCGTTCGGCGTGCTCGATGACCATGATCGTGGCATCCGGCACGTCGACGCCGACCTCGACGACCGTCGTAGCCACGAGCAAACGGATTTCACCGTTCTTGAAGGCGAGCATGACGGCGTCTTTTTCCGGTCCTGCCATGCGCCCGTGCACCAGGCCGACATCCTTGCCGAACCGTCGAGCAAGGCTCTGGTAGCGCTCATCGGCGGACATGGCGTCGGTCTCCTCGGATTCCTCGACGAGCGGGCAGATCCAATAGGCCTTCTTGCCCTGCCGGAGCGCTGCGTCGAGCCTCTCCACGATCTCGTCCGTCCGTTCGTTCGGAATCGTGACGGTCTGGATCGGTTTGCGCCCCGCCGGCTTCTCCGTGAGCTTCGATACGTCCATGTCGCCGAAGGCGGCGAGCACGAGTGTTCTCGGAATCGGCGTCGCGGTCATCACGAGCATGTGCGGCGAGATACCCTTGGCCGTCAGCCGCAGCCTCTGATGCACGCCGAAACGATGCTGCTCGTCGACCACGGCGAGGACGAGTTGGCGATAGATCACAGCGTCCTGGAAGAGTGCGTGCGTGCCGATGACCAGCTGCGTCTCGCCGGAGACAATGCGTTCCAGTATCGCGTCCCGTTCCTTGCCCTTCGTCCTGCCGGTCAGGATATCGATCGTGATGCCCGCCGGCGCGGCCATCCTCGAAAGCGTGGCGTGGTGCTGCCGCGCGAGAATTTCCGTCGGCGCCATCAGCACCGCCTGGCCGCCGGATTCCACCGCCGCCAGCATCGCCATCAAGGCCACGGCCGTCTTGCCGGAGCCGACGTCCCCCTGCAGCAGCCGCAGCATGCGGTCGGCTCCGGACATGTCGGCAAGGATCTCGTCGACGGCCGCCGACTGGCTGTTCGTCAAGGAGAAGGGCAGGGCTGCGATTACCGGACCGCTCAACCGGCCGGTCGGATGAATCGGCTTACCGGCGACCTTGCGCAATCGCTGGCGAACGAGGGAGAGCGAAAGCTGCCCCGCCAGGAACTCGTCATAGGCGATCCGGCGGCGCGCCGGCGCCTGCGCATCTATATCGGTTTCGTCCCACGGTTCGTGCAGGCGCTGGAAGCTTTCTTTGGCGCTCTTGAAGCCCTGTTGGCGCAGAAGTGCCTCATCCAGCCACTCCGGCAGGTCCGGGACGCGTGCCACTGCCGCCTCGATCGACTTGCGAAGGGGCCTCGAGGTCAGGCCTGCCGTCAGGCCATAGACGGGCTCGACGAGCGGCATGTTCTCCGATTCGGCCGCACGGACCATATAGTCCGGGTGGACCATGGAAGCCCGCCCGTTGAACCAGTCCACCTTGCCGCTGACGATCACCGTCTCATCGATGGGCAGGGCCTTCTCGAGCCAGTTCCCCCTGACGCGGAAGAAGGTGAGCGCCAGTTCGCCGGTCTCGTCGTGGAGAAAGACGCGATAGGGCACGTTCGATCTGCCACTGGGTGCCGGCTGGTGCCGGTCTACCCGGCCCGTGATGGTAACGATCGCACCGTTTGGAGCATGGGCAATGCCGGGCTGGCGGCGACGATCGATCAGCGAATGAGGGATATGGAACAGGAGATCGACGACGCGGCAGTCTTCAACCGTCTCGCGCCCGAGCAGGCGCGCGTAAAGTTCGCCGGTCTTCGGGCCGATGCCGGGCAATGTGTCGAGGGGCGAAAACAGCGGATCGAGCAGGGCAGGGCGCATAGCAATGAAATTGCGACGATAATTCCGGCTTTGGCAAGGCTGACAACCTGCTTTCCAGCGTTTATAGAGCCCATGATCTCGATCCGCAGAGCGGCGGAGAGCAGGAAGGACATCCCATGACCGGCATTTCGCGCACGAGCGCCGATCTCGACCCGCGTCGGCGCAGGATTCTCTTCCGCGCGTGGCACCGCGGCATTCGGGAGATGGACCTGATCCTCGGCCAGTTCGCCGAGGCGGAGCTCGCCACCTTGTCCGAAGCGGAGCTCGACGAACTCGAAGCGATCATGGGGGAGGAGGACAACGACCTCGTCCGCTGGATCACCGGAGAAAAACCGCTGCCCGAGCGTTATGCGACGGAACTCTTCTTCCGCATCGCTGCCTATCGCCCGGATTTCGACCCGGTTCGCCACGAAACGAAGTAGACATGACGATGATACCTGGCTTCGACCCTAGGAAGATTCTTGCGGCGACGCGGGAAATTACGATCGGCCCGGTGCCCACGGGTGCCGAGGCGCTCGTTCTCGCCGAACTGGCCCGGGCCGGGGCCCCCGTCGCCTATATCCTCTCCGATGGCCAGAAGGTCGCTGACCTCGAACAGGTGCTCGGTTTCGTCGCTCCCGATATCCCGGTCCTGACGCTGCCGGGTTGGGACTGCCTGCCTTATGACCGGGTCTCGCCGAGCGCCGACACCTCGGCGCGCAGGCTTGCCGCGCTGAGCGCGTTGATCGCCCACCGCAGGAAACCGCATCCGGCGATCGTGCTCGTCACCATCAATGCAGCGCTGCAAAGGATCTCGCCGCAGGATGTGATCGAAAGCCTCGCCTTCACGGCACGGCCCGGCAACCAGATCCGCATGGACGACCTTGCCGCCCGGCTGGAGCGAAACGGCTTCGAGCGGGTCCCGACCGTGCGCGAGATGGGCGAATTCGCCGTACGGGGAGGCATCCTCGATGTCTATGTACCCGGCAGCGGCGAGCCTTTGCGCCTCGACTTCTTCGGCGACACGCTCGAGGCGATCCGCTCCTTCGATCCCGCAAGCCAGCGCACGATCGGGCAGGTCCGGTCCCTCGACCTCAATCCGATGAGCGAGGTATCCCTGACGCCCGAGACGATCAGCCACTTCCGAAAGCAGTATCTTTCTCTCTTCGGAGCGGCGACGCGCGACGATGCGCTTTATCAGGCCGTGTCGGAGGGACGGCGCTATGCCGGCATGGAGCATTGGCTGCCGCTTTTCTACGATCGGCTCGAAACGGTCTTCGACTATCTCGACGGCTTTCGCATCGTCACCGACCATCTGGCGCGCGAGGCCGCGGCAGAGCGCTCGAAGCTCGTTCTCGACTATTACGACGCGCGCCTCGCCTCGGCTTCGCCGGGCAAGTCTCAGGTCACCCAGGGCACGCCCTACAAGCCCGTGCCGCCGGACATGCTCTATCTCACTGCGAAAGGCTTCGGCGAAGCCCTGAATGATCTCAATGCGGTCCGCCTTTCGCCCTTTACCGAACACGAGGGCGAAGCCCGCCAGGTCGTGAACATCGAAGCGCGTCAGGGCCTGCGTTGGGCCAAACCGGCGGGCGAGGCCGACAACGACGGCACGCGCACCAATGTTTTCGATCAGGCCGTGAAGCATATCGCCGAGAAGCGGGCAAAAGGCGCAAAGGTCATCGTGTCCGGCTGGACGGAGGGCTCGCTCGACCGGCTGCTTCAGGTTCTGGCCGAGCATGGTCTCGCCAATATCCGTCCGGTCAAGGCGCTCTCGGATATCGGTTCGCTCAAGCCGGGGGAGGCCGCATCCGCGGTTCTCAGCCTCGAAGCGGGATTCGAGACCGGCGACCTCGTCGTCATCGGCGAGCAGGACATTCTCGGCGACCGTCTGGTTCGCCGCTCCAAGCGGCGCAAGCGCGGCGCGGATTTCATCGCCGAAGTGACCGGCCTCGACGAGGGCAGTTATGTCGTACACGCCGAGCACGGTATCGGGCGCTTCGTCGGCCTCAGGACGATCGAGGCCGCCGGCGCACCGCATGACTGCCTCGAGCTCGTCTATGCGGACGATGCCAAGCTGTTCCTGCCGGTAGAAAATATCGAGCTTCTGTCGCGCTACGGCTCGGAAGGAACCGATGCTGTCCTCGACAAGCTCGGCGGCGTCGCCTGGCAGGCGCGCAAGGCCAAACTCAAGAAACGGCTGCTCGACATGGCCGGCGGCCTCATCCGCATCGCTGCCGAAAGACATACGCGCCATGCGCCGGTCCTTGCGGCGCAGGACGGGGTCTATGACGAGTTCGCCGCCCGCTTCCCCTATGACGAGACCGAGGACCAATTGAACTCGATCGATGCCGTCCGCGACGATCTCGGCCGCGGCCGGCCCATGGACCGCCTCGTGTGCGGCGATGTCGGCTTCGGCAAGACGGAGGTGGCGCTGCGTGCCGCCTTCATCGCGGCGATGAACGGCGTGCAGGTCGCCGTGGTCGTGCCGACGACCCTGCTTGCGCGGCAGCACTTCAAGACCTTCTCCGATCGTTTCCGCGGCTTGCCGATACGGATACAGCAGGCCTCGCGGCTGGTCGGCTCGAAGGATCTGGCGCTCACGAAGAAAGAGGTCGCCGAAGGCAAGACGGACATCGTAGTGGGCACGCACGCGCTGCTCGGCTCGTCGATCAAATTCGCCAATCTCGGCCTGCTCATCATCGATGAGGAGCAGCATTTCGGTGTCAAGCACAAGGAACGCCTGAAAGAGCTGAAGACCGATGTGCACGTCCTCACGCTCTCGGCGACGCCCATTCCGCGGACGCTGCAGCTTGCCCTCACCGGAGTGCGCGAACTGTCGCTGATCACGACGCCGCCGGTCGACCGCATGGCGGTGCGAACCTTCATTTCGCCCTTCGATGCTTTGGTGATCCGAGAGACGCTGATGCGCGAGCACTACCGCGGCGGCCAGAGCTTCTATGTCTGTCCGCGCGTGAGCGATCTTCCGGAAATCCATGATTTCCTTAAATCCGACGTGCCGGAACTGAAGGTTGCCGTGGCGCACGGGCAAATGCCGGCGACCGAGCTCGAAGATATCATGAACGCCTTCTACGAGGGGCGCTACGATGTGCTCCTCTCGACGACGATCGTAGAGTCTGGTCTCGACGTGCCGACCGCCAACACCCTGATCGTGCATCGTGCCGATATGTTCGGCCTCGCCCAGCTCTATCAGCTGCGCGGTCGGGTAGGACGCTCCAAGGTCCGCGCCTTCGCGCTTTTCACCCTTCCCGTCAACAAGACGTTGACCGGGCCGGCGGAACGGCGCCTCAAGGTTCTCCAGTCGCTTGATACGCTTGGAGCCGGGTTCCAGCTCGCCAGCCACGACCTCGACATCCGCGGAGCGGGCAACCTGCTCGGCGAGGAGCAGTCCGGTCACATCAAGGAGGTCGGCTTCGAGCTCTACCAGCAGATGCTGGAGGAGGCGGTCGCCGAGCTCAAGGGCGAGGAGGAGATCCACGATACCGGCTGGTCGCCGCAGATATCGGTCGGAACGCCGGTGATGATCCCGGAAGAGTATGTGCCGGACCTCAATCTGCGGCTCGGCCTTTATCGGCGCCTGGGTGAGCTGACCGACCTCAAGGAGATCGACGGCTTCGGTGCGGAGCTGATCGACCGTTTCGGGCCGCTGCCGACGGAGGTGCAGCACCTCCTGAAGATCGTCTACGTCAAGTCGCTCTGCCGCACGGCGAATGTCGAAAAGCTCGATGCGGGGCCGAAGGGCGTCGTGGTCCAGTTCCGCAACAAGGAATTTCCCAATCCCGCGGCACTCGTGGGCTACATCGCGAAACAGGGAACAGTCGCCAAGATCCGCCCGGACCAGAGCATTTTCTTCCAGCGCGAGCTCGCAACTCCGGAAAAACGCCTTTCCGGCGCCGCGATGGTGATGACGCAGCTTGCAGCGCTCGCAAAGGCCAGTTGAGATTCATCTTGAGTTTATGGCGGCTGCTGCGAGATCGATGATGGCGTTGAAGCTCTGGCCGGTTTTGTCGGCGCGGAGGGCGGTGCGGACAAGGTTGCCGTGCGCGTCGGTCAGAGCGGGGGAGGACTGCAATCTCTCCTTCTCAACTCTGTGCTTGTCACAGAGATGAGAGCAGCGCCGCGTCCGTGGCGCGGGGAAGAGTTCTTCGAGCCCAATGACTTGGGCTGGCTGGATTCCTGTGACGAGCACAGGAATGAGGAGATCAAACAAGCCGCGGCGGGTATCCCGAATTTCAGCAGAATCCGCCGCGTGCTGCTGCGTCAGATCGCGATCACCAACCTCATAAACCCGTGCGGACCGGCGACACCGTGCCGGACCATTCTCGAAGTCTCGTTCACCCTTAGTCGGCGGCGGGCCAATTGTTGGACGGTTCTTCGATGACCTGCTCGCTGATGTCGTCGGCGGGATCAGGGTCTCGTTCGTAGGCGAGCCGAAGCTGTCCAATCTCGTCAAGAATGGCGGCGTAGACATCCTGTTGGCGCGCGCCGGTAACGACAGCGGCGTCGACCAGTTTTTCCAGTTCGGGGCGCAGCTCGGCGCGCCAATCATTCATCGTCATTGATCTTCCTCCGCAGGTCCATCCGACAGTTCGATCCAGGCCGGTGCGTGATCGCTCGTGTGCTCCCATCCCCGGACATGCCTGTCGACCCCCGCAGCCGAAAGCCTCTTGGTGACATGCGGGCTGAGCAAGAAGTGATCGATGCGAAGGCCGGCATCCCTCGCGAAGGCGTTTCGGAAGTAGTCCCAAAAGGTGTAGACGCGGTCGCCGGGATGAAGCTGCCGGAGGGCATCCGTCCAGCCCTGTTCAAGCAGGCGATGATAAGCGTCTTTGACCTCGATGCGGAACAGCGCGTCGTTCACCCAACGCTCCGGTTTGTAGACATCGAGTTCTGTCGGCATGACGTTGTAGTCGCCAGCGAGGATCACCGGCACATCGAGCTCCAGCAGCTCTGCCGCGTAAGCCGTCAGCCTGTCGAACCATGCCAGTTTGTATTCGAATTTCGGTCCCGGATAGGGATTCCCGTTGGGCAGATAGAGGCAGCCGATCACCATGCCATCGATCGCTGCCTCGATATAGCGGCTATGGGTATCGTCCGGATCACCGGGGAGGCCCTTGCGCGTCAGCGTCGGCTCCCTGTCTCTGGCGAGGATCGCCACGCCGTTCCAACTCTTCTGGCCGTGCCAAATCGCCCCGTATCCGGCAGCCTCGATGGCTTTCACGGGGAATTTCGGGTCTGGTGCCTTGAGTTCCTGAAGGCAGACGACGTCGGGTGACGCCTCCTCCAGCCACCGCAGCAGGACATCCAGACGGCCATTCACCCCGTTGACGTTATAGGTGGCGATCTTCACGGACCTAGTTCTTGCGATCGCCCTTGTCGCCCTGGCCGGGCTTGGCATCGTGCTTCGCCTTCTGTTTCTTGTCCGACGACAGGGAACGGCCGACATCCACCGACTGTTTGAACTTCCCGCTTTCGTCGCGGCGCACGTAGCGCTTGTCGGTCCCGGTATCGATGAGTTCGCGCTTCGACATCACTGCCTCCGTTCGTCAGGTCGCCCGGCAGAACGCACGGAAAGCCGAAAAGTTACAAACCGCTGGCCGCGGCGCGCGAGATGAGCTTCCCACCAGGAGCGTGAACAGAGCCTTTCAAGGCAAGTTCGGCGGCGCGACGAAATGGTAATACGCCCATACCAGAAACAAACCCGCTATCAACGCGAGCCAGGTGAGTGCTTTCCGTTGCATCGGGCCGACCGACCTTGGCCCCTGCTTCGGTTTCGGTCGTTCAAACTTAATGATGTTGTCGTCGCTCATATGATCCCATTGGTCTGGCGGTGGACCTCATAGCAGTCCACCTTCTTGTCGCAGCCGATCTGAAAAGCCTACCCTAATCAAGACTCCCCGCAAAGCGCTCGGGCCATCTCTGTCGGGAAGGGGGCGATCGGCGCTGCCGGGCTAGGGGTTGCAATGTCCGGATCTTGCTGGGCTCTCCTGCCTGCATGTAATGCCGGCCGTGTCTGACCTCGTTGCGCCGGATGGCTCGGCGAGTGCCTCGACGTGATGGACGTAATTCCGCCGCGTGTTCTGATCGACAATGGCAGCGGGAGCAGCAACGACCAGTCCCGCCGCTGTTCCGACGGTATGGGCGGCCCCGGCGGTCGCAGCGACGATATGGTCGCCGAGTCCCAGGCGACTGTCGGTCAAGGTCTGGCCGCTGGACAGGCGGCTGCCGATCAGTCGTACGATTTCCGGCGACTCCGCAAACTTGGTGTGATGCAGATTGTCGCCTGCCTTGATTTTGGTGAGGTCGACGACGGTGATCCCATTCGCCGCCAACTCCTCCTTGTAGGGCGACTGCTCCGGATCGATCGCTCCCAACCGGGAGACATTTCCCCAGACGCGGCGGGAAACGGCGAGTGCACGGTCGTCGCGCGAGACGAAGAGTGTAAAGCGCGGCCGTTGCTTGCCCATGTCGGCGATCTGCGATCCGAAGACGTCGACGTCGACGTCCGGCGCCGCCAACATGACATTCCTGAACTTCGCCGGGAGGCCGTCGTTGCGAATGGCCATCTGGCGCAGGGACTCGAGCGCCAGCCAATTGCCCATCGAATGTGCCAGGATCGACACTTCCTTGACCTCGGGATCACGCGCCAGATACTGGAGAAGGCGTTCTACTGCGTTGCGGGTGTAGTTGGTGCTTTCGCGATCGTAGCCATAGGCCAGCAGGCTCCCGCGCGACGGCCACGTCGCGAGCACCGGAACGCTGCGCGCGCCCGAGTCGTGGATGATCTGCGCGAAGCGGAAGACCGCATCCTCGAAGTGGTTGTTGAACCCATGGATGAAGACGAGGACGCTGCCGTCCGGGCTCTTGCGCACATGCGTGTTCAACCATTTCTCCGCCGCACCGCGATCGACTTCCACCGCCTTCAGTGTTGCGAAATCCGTCTCGGGATTGGGTGGAAGCTTGCTCGGCCAAGCGACTTCACCGGCCTTGCGAACGGTATCGGGCGGAATCGACACCGTCATTTCCCCAAATGTCGGGCTGAGCGCACGCTCGCCGCTGAACATCTCGCCCGGTTTTTCCGCCCGGCTTCGGGTGGTCGTGACCAGCATCTCGACTTGGGCGGCTGACGGATTGGCCGCTACCGGCTCGAGGACCCCTGTCGGGCGGCCCGCACATCCGTAGAGCAGCACAAAACTCCAGGCGGCGCACGCCAAAAGCGGCCGTATTGGTGGTACGCCGGCTTTGACGTTCCGGGCGAGGTGCCGCTTCAATCCAATCACTCCTGTTGAATGCCGTGTGTACGCCGGCGGAAAGAGGAGCGGCGAACTGGGAGTTCGCCGCTCCTCCGAGCGCCCGGCGAGACCGATGCTTACTTCAGATATTCGACTTTCAGGCTTTCGATCTTGCCGTTGAAAGCAAACGGCTTGCGGTCGAAATACGCAAGGGCGACTGGAGAATAACTGTCTTTGCCCACGTCGAAGGCGTCGTTGGCGGTAAAGGCAAGTGGAGCGGAACGCGGCACGTGTCCTTTGGCCACCTCTTTGCCATCGATGCGGATAACGACGTCTAGCGGTGCAGCGTGATCGCTGCTGGCCTTACGTGTTTCGACCTCGATGTTGACCTTGCCGCTCGGCAACGGATCGGAGGATTCGAGACGCGTCCGCTCTATCTCGAACAGGTTGTACTCGTAGGTGAGCTTGCCGTTCTCGACCCACAAAGCGACACCGCCCGAAAACCCCCCCAGAGCATACAACACGCCTTCGGAGTCCGGCCGCAGTTCCGCCTCGATGGTCACAAGGTTGCTGCGGGCTCCGACTTTCGGCGCCGTGAACTCGGGAACACCGACCACGTCTTGGGTGAATTGGAACTCGGTCGCGGGATTGGACGGCGCATCTTCAGGATGGAAGACGGCAGACCACAATCCTCCCCCGACCGGGAACACCTTATAGGCTTCGGCCTGCACGCCAAACGCCTTCTTCAGCGCCTCGACCTTTTCCGGATGATCGGCCGCGACGTTCTTTGCCTGGGAGTAGTCCTGGCTGAGATCATGGAGTTCCCATAGGTCATTATCCGGCGACCATTTGAAGATGGCGGGATCGAGGCCGGCCTTCCATGGTATCCGGGGTCCGAAGACGGATGCGATCCACTCGTCCTGATAGATGGCACGGCTGCCCATGATTTCAAAGTACTGCTCCTTCTTTTGGCCCGACGCCTCGGGAGAGTCGAAGGTGTAGGTCATGCTGACGCCATCGAGGGGATCCTGGCTGATGCCGTCCACGAGCTTCGGCGGCTGGATGTCCAGGACGTCGTAGATCGTGGGTACGATGTCGTTGAGATGATGGAACTGGGAGCGCGGGGTCTGGTCCGGTTTGACTTTACCTGGCCAGGAGACCACGAGCGGCGTTCGCGTGCCGCCGAAATGGGCCGCGACCAGTTTGGTCGACCGGTGCGGCGTGGAACCGGCCCATGCCCAACCCGCATGATACATGTTATCGGCCTTGGGTGATCCGAGTACGTCCATCCCGCCCAACTCGTTCATCGCACGAATGTGGTCCTTGATCTCGGTGCGGATGCCGTTCTGCGCCAGAAGTTCGCTGATGGTGCCATTCTGGCCCTCCGCGCTGGACCCGTTGTCGCCCCAGACATAGAAGATCAGGGTGTTGTCGCGAATTCCAAGTTCGTCGAGGGCCTCGAGCAGGCGCCCGGCCTGAACGTCCGCATGCTCCGTATAGCCGGCAAAGACTTCCATGAGCCGGCGCTGGAACGGCTTCTCGTCTTCCGGAATATCCTCCCATCCTGACAGCGTATCCGGACGGGGCGTCAGTTGCGTGTTCTGCGGTATCCATCCGAGTTGTTTTTGGCGGGCATAGATGCGCTCTCGCATGGCATCCCAGCCGTCATCGAATTTGCCTTTGTACTTGTCCGCCCAGTCCTTGAAGATGTGATGCGGACCATGCGCGGCGCCGGGCGCCCAGTACATGAAGAAGGGCCGGTCCGGCGTCAGCGCGTGCACCTGCTTCATCCATGTGACCGCCTTGTCGGTCATATCCTCGGTGAAGTGGTAGCCTTCCTTCCCGTGAGACGGGTCGACGCGAACGGTGTTCTCGACCACTGCGGGCTCCCACTGCGAGGACTCTCCAGCAAGGAAACCATAGAAATAATCGAACCCGATACCTTCGCCCGCGGGCCAGTCCGTATACGGCCCGACGGCTGTCGTTTCATTGGCCGGGGTGTTGTGCCATTTGCCGAATGCTGCGGTCGCGTAGCCATAATAGCCAAGGACTTTCGCGACGGTGGCGGAGGTGCGTGGTATCCTGCCGGTGTATCCGTCCCAGTCGTTTGCCAATTCGGCGATCTGGCCGTTCCCGACCCGATGGTGATTGCGCCCGGTCAGCAATGCCGCCCGCGAGGGAGAACACATGGCGGCATTGTGGAAGCGATTGTAGGACAGTCCGTCTTGCGCAAGCCGGCTCAATGTCGGCGTTTCGATCACTCCGCCGAAGGTGTCCGGCAAGGCCGGACCAACGTCGTCGAGCATGATGACGACGATGTTCGGAGCATTCGCGGGGAGATGCGGCTGCGCGGGCAATGGACTGTAAGTGGACTGAGCTATTGTCGGGCCGGCCTTGCTCCCTGAGGGCTTCGGCGGAAAAGGCAGCGATTCCTGAGCCGTTGCGGGCGCTCCCAAAAGCAGGATTGCCGTGCTTAGCGCCAACAAACGTATTCTCGCGAGCTTAGGTGACTTCATGCGACCCTCCTGGTGCCGACAACGCATCTGAACCCTGCGTGATATGTCGACGTGTCTATCGGGTCGGCGTGCCGCACACCGGCGTGCCGACGGACCCAGCCGCCGGCGCAAACACCGGCCGCCGTGAGTTCACGACGCGTAATGTCCATTCTTCCCTCCAGCAAAAGATTAAGTCCAACGCGATGTACTGAATTGGCGAATGTAAACGGCCACGCTCCGCCCGTCGTATATTGCTGGCGAGCCTTCCCAAACGGTTGCATACTGCTATAGTGCTCAACTTATTTCTTGCCTTTTCATGCCAAGTTTGCTGCCCGGATGTCACATTCTGCACCCTCCATCAGGGTTAGGGCCTTCCTGCCGATGGCGCCCTATCTCGCCAAGCACGATGTTTCGGCCATAGAGTTCTGTGCGCGCCTCGGCATCTCACCGAACGTGTTCCGGAACGCCGACGGCTGGCTTCCGCGCGCCCAATGCTTCCACATGGCAAACGAAGTGGCTGCCCTCCTGGGAGATCCATTCGCGGGTGCGCATGTCGGGCGCTTGACCGAACTGCATGATCTCGGCCCATGGGGCCAGTCGCTTCTGGCAGCGGAGAGCGTGGCTGAAGCATGCGTGCTCGCGGTAGCGAACGTGTCGTCGATCCATCAGGGATCGGATATACGCTTCGTGGTGGAGGGCGGAACCGCTCGCATCATCTTCCGTTTCGTCGATCGTTTCGAGTTCGATCCCCGGCAATTCATCCTGGGCAGCCTCGCTGTCCTGCGGAAGGTGCCGCTTCTGGCGGGTGAGCCCGCTGCAATAAGGGTTCGGTTGACGGCTTCGAGGACGCATGGAAGCACGGCACTGGAGGAGTGTTTCGGTCCCAAGATAGAAACAGGGTGCGACTACGATGCGATCGAGTTCGATCGAGATTTGCTCGATCTAACTCTGAAACCCCCCCTGGGAATCGGCCATCGAACGTCACAGAGTCACTGGCCTCGACGATAGAGGCGGCAAAGATGCTCAGCGAAAGGCTGTCCGATGGTCATAAGCTTGGACTACAGACCGTAGCGAAAAGCCTCGGCATGTCGGTTCGCACACTGCAGCGGCGGCTGAAGTTTTGCGGCGTCGATTTTGAAGAGTTACTCGACGACACGCGCCGCAACGAGGCAATCCGGCTGATCTGTGAAGGTGTTCATAGCATGACCGACATTGCCTTAAGGCTGGGCTACAGTGATTCCGCGCATTTCACCCGCGCTTTCAAACGCTGGACGGGAGTAGCGCCATCCCGCTTCCGGACCGACCGGATATGACCGGCGGTGGTTATCCCCGCGGAAAGAAGCTTTTCTCCCGATGCAGTGAAACAACGTCGTTCCAGGCGGCATTTGCTCTGCTGTCGGGCGTCAGTGAGCCGGATGCTCGGCCTTCATCTGCGCGATCTCGCGCAAAGCGCTGGTCAGCACTTCGACCGATTGCGCCCCCATGACCGCATACTGCTGCTCGATGATGAAGCAGGGAACGCCGGTCACGCCGATTTCCCGGGCCATGTCGATTTCCTGCCTTACGGCGTCCTTGTCGGCGTCTGAAGCAAGGAGAGCCGCGATGACCGGCCTTTCGAGGCCGGCCTGTTCGGCGATGCCGAGGAGTACGGCATGGTCGCCGAGGTTGCGACCCTCCTCGAAATTCGCCTTGAACAGCAGGCTCACCACCGCGTCCTGCGCCGCTTCGCCGCCGGTCGCGGCCCAGCGGATCAGCCGGTGCGCATCGAGCGTATTCGGGCTGACCTTGACGGCATCGAAATCGAAGGCGATGCCGTCTTCCACACCGAGGCCTTCGAGCGTCCGGTGCGCCTCGTCGACGGCGGCCTGTCCGCCGAGCTTGGCCGCCAGGTGCTCTTTATGGTCGATGCCTTCCGGCGGCAGATCGGGATTGAGCTGGTAGGGACGCCACTGGATAGCGACGTTGATCTCGCCGGCGACATTGGCGATCGCCTGGTCGAGGCGATTCTTGCCGAGATAGCACCAGGGGCATACAACGTCCGAGACGATATCGATATTGACGGTTTCCATGGTGCCGGCCTTTCGGTTTAGCAAAACTGCGACATAGGCCGGCCGGAAACATCTTTCAATGCGTTAGCGAACGGATGCCAGCTTACTGAGCGCGCTCGTCCCACCAACTCGGCAACTGATAACCGTAAAGCGGTACCGTCGTCGGCCGGCCGATATGCTTCCAGCGGGCAATCCATTGCGCGTCGAGATGGTAAAGCGGAACCAGATAGGAATTGTTGACGAGGAGCCGGTCGTGCGCGCGAACGGCGGCGGTGAAGTCCTCGGGGTTGCGCGCCTGCAGGATGTTGTTGATCAGCTTGTCGACGTCCTTGTCGGCGACGCCTGCGAAGTTGTCGCTGCCTTGCCTGTCCCGAGTTTGCGAACTCCAGCGGTTGATCTGCTCGAGACCGGGAGAGAGCGACGAGGGGAAGGACTTGATGATGACGTCGTAATCGAAGGACTGGCTGCGCAACTGATATTGTGAATCGTCGACGGTCCGAACCAGCGCTGCGATGCCGAGCGGCGCGAGAAAGCGCTGATAGGCAAGCGCAACCTTCTCCTGGCCGGCATTCTGGCTCATGATCTCGAAGGCCAGCGGCGTACCCTTGGCGTCGACCATCTTGCCGTCCTTGATGGAGTAGCCCGCTTCGCGAAGAAGGGTCACCGCTTCCCGGAGCACATTGCGATCGCGGCCCGAGCCGTCCGTCACGGGGAGTCGATAGCTTCCGTCGAGGATCGCCGGATTGATGCGCTCCCTCACGTCCCCCATGAGGTCCAGTTCACGATTGTCGGCTGCCACGCCGAGGAAGGAAAGCGACGAATTCTGCCAATAACTCTGCGTACGCGTATAGGCGCCGTCGAAGAGATTCTTGTTGACCCATTCGAAGTCGAAAACGAGAGCGAGCCCCTGCCTGAGCTTGATGTTGTCGAACATCGGTCTGCGCGTATTGAAGACGAAGCCGAGCATGCCGGACGGTGTCTTCGGCTTGAACGTTTCCTTGATCACATTGCCGCTGCGAACGGCGGGAAAATCGTAGGCCCGGGCCCATTTCGTCGCGCTGCCTTCGGCGTAGATGTCCACCACACCCTTCTTGAAGGCTTCAAAAAGGGTGTTCTCCTGCAGGAAATATTCGACGGAGATCTCATCGTAATTGTCGAGGCCCACCTTCGAGGGCAGATCCTTGGCCCAATAGTCGGGGTTTCGGCGATAGACGATCCGCTCGCCAGGCCTGACTTCCGCGACCCGGTAGGGGCCGGAGCCGAGCGGCGGCTCCAGACTCGTCCGATCGAACGTCTCGACGTTGATCGCATGCTTCGGCAGCACGGGCGAAAGCCCCAGCAAAAGCGGAATCTCGCGATCGGCCTCCTCGGTGAAGGTGAAGCGCACGCTACGTTCCCCGACCTTCTCCATCTTCGCAACCTTCGAGAGGCGGTTGCTGAAAGGCGCACGCCCTTTGTCGCGCAACAATTCGAAGGTGAAGATCACGTCTTCGGCGGTCACCGGCCGGCCATCGGCCCAGCGCGCCTTGGGATTGAGGTTGAACTGGATGAAGGTGCGGTCATCGTCCCATTCGACGGTTTCGGCGAGCAGGCCGTACATCGTGAAGGGCTCGTCCTGTGAGCGCTGCATGAGGGATTCATAGACCAGGTTGCCAAAGCCAGGGTCCCACATGCCGCGCGCGGTCGTGCGCATGCTCTTCAAGATGAACGGATTGAGGCTGTCGAACGTACCGACGACCCCGTAGGCGATCTTCCCGCCCTTCTTCACCTGCGGATTGACGTAAGGGAAGTGCTTGAAATCGGCAGGCAAGGCGGGTTCGCCATGCATGGCGATCGCATGCACGGGCGCGGCCAGAGCACCAGTGGCAAACATGCTGGCTGCCAGGAGCATCACCAGGCCGGAAACAACTGCGCGCAACTTCACCTCCCGTGGGGATTCAACAGGCCGATTCCGCGCAAGGTATCAATGCGGGAGCGCATTTCCAACCGGCGCCGGGTCGGGAAAAGAACAAAGCAGGCTCCTGCCACATCCCGCACCGGTTCGAAAGGGCCGCTCAAAGCAAATGATTGCACAAAATCGCAACAAACACTGGATAAACCGCACAAGCCAATGTAACAGGTGTTTCCGGAATCGGGGCCATTCAAATGCCTCATTTGGCCAACAGGACAACGGCGGCTGACGATACTCACTCTGCGGAACTCTGTTCCGTGACCGGATTTCAGGAGACGGAATCACAATGATCTTCAAGTCGAACTTCACCACACGCGCGGGATTGGCAGCGCTGGCGCTTTCTTTCGCAGCAGCCGGTGCGCCGAGCGTCGCATCCGCGCAGCAGGCGGGAGGCAAGCCGCCGCAGGGTTGGTTCAAGGTCTGCACCAAGCAGGAAGACAACGATGTCTGCATCGTCCAGAACCTGCTCACCGCCAATAACGGCCAGCTCGTGACGGCCGTCGGCCTCATTACCGTCTCCGGCAAGGTCAATCGCAAGGTCATGCAGGTTTCCGTACCGTCCGCGCGCATGATCCCGCCCGGCGTTCAGATGCAGATCGACGGTGGCAAGGGCGTCAAGCTCGATTACGCGATCTGCATGCCGGACAAGTGCGTTGCCGAAGCGCCGCTCTCCGACGCGCTTATTGCGCAGCTGAAGAAGGGCAACGAGGTCGTCTTCACCTCGGTCAATTTCCAGCGCGCTCCGAACCCAATCAAGATGTCGCTCGAAGGGTTCACCGGCGTATTCGACGGCGAACCGATCGAGCAGTCCCAGCTTGAAGAGCGTCAGCGCCTCCTGCAGGAAGAGATGCAGAAGAAGGCAGAAGATGCCCGCAAGAAGCTGGAAGAGGCGCAAAAGGCTGCCAAGCAGCAGTAATCATTAGCTTCTCCGAGTAAAGAAAGACGCCCGGATCAACGATCCGGGCGTCTTTTTGTACCTGCATCCGCCGACAATTGCGGCGACTCCACGTTTTCAGCCCGGCGCCTGAGCGGACGCGGCAGCTATCCGCACGCACCCTTTCCTCATCCCGCTCTAATGCTGATAAGTGGCCTTGGGCTTGTAGTGTCCGGCGTCGGCCTTTTCGAACAGAGCGTCCACCTGGGGATGGCGGATCGGCCTGTCGCTGTCATCGGAAACGAGGTTCTGTTCCGAAACATAGGCGACGTATTCGCTTTCGTCGTTCTCCGCAAACAGGTGATAGAAGGGCTGGTCCTTTTCGGGCCGGATCTCCTGCGGAATCGCATTCCACCATTCCTCGGTGTTCGCATATTCCGGGTCGACGTCGAAGACGACGCCGCGGAACGGGAACATCCGATGGCGAACCACCTGTCCGATCTCAAACTTGGCGTTTCTTTGTTTCATGACGCAACACATCCTTTCAGACAGTTATCTGGGTTGTCGCATATGGAACATCAAGAGGCGCGCGCCTCCGGGGGCGAGCCTTCCATCGGCGTCGAACTGAAAAGGCGGGTTTCGGATGAAACCCGCCTTCCTCGTTTCATCTTGCATGGACAGAACCTGTGAGGGCCGTCCGCTCCGCCATCAGACGGAATAGTACATGTCGAACTCGACCGGGTGCGGCGTCATTTCGAAGCGCATGACTTCCTGCATCTTCAGTTCGATGAAGGAGTCGATCTGGTCGTCGTCGAAAACGCCGCCGGCGGTCAGGAACTTACGGTCCTTGTCGAGGCTTTCTAGCGCTTCGCGCAGGCTGCCGCAGACGGTCGGGATCTTCTTCAGTTCCTTCGGCGGTAGGTCGTAGAGGTCCTTGTCCATGGCCTTGCCGGGGTGGAGCTTGTTCTTGATGCCGTCGAGACCGGCCATCAGCATCGCGGCGAAGGCGAGGTAGGGGTTTGCCGTCGGATCGGGGAAGCGGACTTCGACGCGCTTCGCCTTCGGATTGGTGCCGAAGGGGATGCGGCAGGAAGCCGAGCGGTTGCGGGCCGAATAGGCGAGCAGGACCGGTGCTTCATAACCCGGGACGAGGCGCTTGTAGGAGTTCGTCGACGGGTTGGTGAAGGCATTCAGCGCCTTGGCATGCTTGATGATGCCACCGATGAAGTAGAGGCAGGATTCGGAAAGCCCGGCATACTCGTCGCCGGCAAAGGTCGGCTTGCCGTCCTTCCAGATCGACAGATGCACGTGCATGCCCGAGCCGTTGTCCCCGAAGATCGGCTTCGGCATGAAGGTCGCGGTCTTGCCATAGGCATTGGCGACCTGGTGCACGACATACTTGTAGATCTGCATCTTGTCGGCATTGCGCACGAGGGCATCGAACTTGACGCCCAGCTCGTGCTGCGCCGCTGCCACTTCGTGGTGATGCTTTTCAACCGTCACGCCCATTTCGGACAGCACGGTCAGCATTTCGGAGCGCATGTCCTGGCTGCTGTCAACCGGCGGAACCGGGAAATAGCCGCCCTTGACACGGGGGCGGTGACCGAGGTTGCCGGTCTCGTAGTCCGTGTCGTCGTTGGAGGGCAGTTCGGAGCTGTCGAGCTTGAAACCGGTGTTGTACGGATCGGCCTTGTACTTGACGTCGTCGAAGACGAAGAATTCCGCTTCCGGACCTACGAAGACCGTATCGCCGATGCCGGAGGCCTTGAGGTAGGCTTCTGCCTTCTTGGCCGTGCCGCGCGGGTCGCGGTTATAGGCTTCGCCCGAAACCGGATCGAGAATGTCGCAGAAGATGACCATCGTGGACTGGGCGAAGAACGGGTCCATATGCGCCGTTTCCGGATCGGGCATCAGCACCATGTCGGATTCGTTGATAGCCTTCCAGCCGCCGATCGAGGAACCGTCGAACATGACGCCGTCGGCGAACATGTCTTCGTCGACGCAGACGACATCCATCGTCACGTGCTGCAGCTTGCCCTTGGGGTCGGTAAAGCGCAGGTCTACGAACTTGACGTCGTTTTCCTTGATCTGCTTCAGAACTTCATTCGCAGTCGTCATTTGTTGCAATTCCCTGTGTGATGACGAGGATTGGAAAGACGGGGCCGGACGGCCCCCGGATAGGTGAGATCGCCAGACGCGATCAGATGGCGTCGAGGCCGGTTTCGCCGGTACGGATGCGGATCACTTCTTCCACATTGGATACGAAAATCTTGCCATCGCCGATGCGGCCGGTTTGCGCGGCATTGCGGATGGCTTCGATCACGGCCTCCGCATTTTCGTCCGCCAGCACCACTTCGACCTTCACCTTCGGCAGGAAGTCGACGACGTATTCTGCGCCGCGGTAGAGCTCCGTATGTCCCTTCTGCCGCCCGAAGCCCTTGGCTTCCGTGACGGTGATCCCCTGCAGGCCGACCTCCTGAAGGGCTTCCTTCACTTCGTCGAGCTTGAAAGGCTTAATGATCGCTTCGATCTTTTTCATGAGAAAATGTCTCTCCGCTTCTCCCTTTAAAGCAGGTTCTGCCCGCTTGGCCTCACACTATGCACGTAGCGTGCCACTTTTGTAGAGGAATGACGCGCAGAGTGCGAAATTTCCAGTGGTAACGCGATAGGTGCCGATGGGCAGTGGCTTCTGCAATGGCATTCTGCCTATTTTTTATGAGGTTTTGAGTGTTCGACGCCGGCGCGCGACGGAGGATCGCTGCGTTTCGTGCTCGAAGCATGTTATTTGAGCGCTTATAGTGCGCAAATGCACATTTCTTAGTCACGTCGCTTTCCGTCAACGCTGCTCTTGTCTTGCGCTTTCGGTCGGGATTAGATCGCTTCCATGCTTCAGGCGCTTTCGAATGTCCTCGTGACCCCGGCGGAAATGACAGCGGTCGACAAGGATGCCGCGCGTTCGGGGATCGATAGCTTCTCGCTCATGCGTTCGGCGGGAACGGCCGTATCAGCCGCCGCCTTGCGGCTTTACCCGGAGGCATTGCGCTTTGTGGTGCTTTGCGGCCCGGGCAACAACGGCGGCGATGGCTATATCGCCGCTGCCGCGCTCGCCGATACCGGCGCAAGCGTCGCCGTCTTTGCGCTCGGCGACGCGGCGATGCTGAAGGGCGACGCCGCGCGGGCGCGCGATGCCTTTGCGCTTGTACCGCGACCCCTCGACGCCTACGAGCCGCAATCGGGTGATGTCGTCATCGACGCACTTTTCGGGGCAGGGCTTGCGCGCGATGTGCCGGACGAGGCGAGAACAGTCATCGAGCAAGTGAATGCGAGCGGAGTACCGGTCCTCGCCGTGGACCTGCCATCCGGCATAGACGGGCGGACGGGCGAAATCCGGGGCTTGAGTTTCGTTGCGGCCCACACGGTGACGTTCATGGCGGCCAAACCCGGCCATCTGCTGATGCCGGGTCGCGCCCGCTGCGGCACGCTCGAAATCTTCGATATCGGCATTCCGGCAAGGCTCGTTGCGGATAGAGCCGGCGATCTTCACGTCAACACACCCGCGATGTGGGAGCAACACCTCGGTGCGCTCGATCCCGCGACCCACAAATACAAACGCGGCCATCTCGCCGTGCTTTGCGGCGGACCGGTTTCCACCGGGGCCGCGCGGCTATCGGCGGCGGCGGGCCTGCGCGCCGGCGCGGGGCTGGTGACGCTTGCCTCTCCGGCGGAAGCGCTCGCCGTCAATGCCGCGCACCTCACCGCCGTCATGCTCAAGGAAATCAACAACGCTGCCGGCCTTGCCGCCTGGCTCAAGGACAGACGCCTGAATGCCTTCGTTCTCGGACCCGGCTTCGGCGTCGGCAAAAAGGCGCGGGATTTCGTGCTCATGCTCTGCGGCCGCGCACTGGTGCTCGATGCCGACGGGATAAGTTCGTTCCGAGAGGGCAGGGAGCAACTCTTCGACAGGATCGCGGCGGAGGGCGGTGAGGTGGTGATGACGCCGCACGAAGGGGAGTTCGCCCGGCTCTTTCCGGATATCGCCGAGGATGCGGCGCTGTCCAAGATCGAGAAGGCTCAGGCCGCGGCGAGGCTCAGCCATGCCGTGATCGTCTATAAGGGGCCGGATACGGTCGTTGCCGCGCCGTCCGGCCGGGCCGCCGTCAATGTCAACGCGCCGCCCTGGCTCGCGACGGCAGGTTCGGGCGACGTACTTGCGGGGATCATCGGCGCCCACCTGGCGCAGGGCATGCCTGCTTTCGAGGCGGCAGCGTCCGCGGTCTGGCGCCACGGCGAGGCCGGTGTCGTGGCCGGCCGCACGGCAACGGCCGAGAGCCTTGTCGAGAGCATAGCGCCGCTTCGAGGGAATGCTTAGAACGCCGAGCGTTCTGTCAGGAGAGCACTTCCAGCAAAGTGTTAGGGTGTTTCACTTTGTCAATGAAACAGTGAAACACGCTAGCCGCGCGTGCCATTGGCAATCGGTTCCTGGTAGGTGAAACCGAGGTCCCAGGGGAAGTAGATCCAGGTATCCTGGCTGACTTCGGTCACGAAAGTGTCGACGAGGGGGCGACCCTTCGGCTTTGCGTAAACCGCAGCGAAATGCGCCTTCGGCAGCATCGCGCGAACCTCGGCGGCAGTCTTGCCGGTGTCGGTCAGATCGTCGACGATGAGAACGCCTTCGCCCCCATCCTTTGCGATCTCAGGCGAGATGCTCTTGAGCACCTTCATCTGGCCCTGCGTGTCGTAGTCGTGATAGGAGGCGATGCAGACCGTTTCGATCATCCGGATGTTGAGTTCCCGGCTGACGATAGCGGCCGGAACAAGGCCGCCGCGCGTGATGCAGACCATCGCGCGCCATTCCTGCCCGTTGTCGGCCAGCCGCCAGGCCAGGGCGCGGGCGTCACGGTGGAACTGATCCCAGGATACAGGAAAGGCTTTCTCGGGAAGAGACATGGCGGACTCCGGCTTCTTTGCGCTGTCGGCGATAAGCGTTGCTGCAGTTCGACGGCCACGCCGCCGACACTAGTTCATGCCTGATGCAATAGCGGCAATGAAGCCGAAAGTGCAAGAGCCAGTCCAGCCGCGAGCACCGCGATCTGCAATGATTTCGCCGACGCGGAGTTCAGGGCTGGTGTTTCTCGCGTGATCGGCCGATCGCCTCGATCATCGCGATCACCTCGGTTTCGGCGGCGCCAAGGACCGCGGCATCGCGTGCCCGGATCACGATATCCGTCGAGAAGCTCTTGCCGTCGAATTTCGGATAGGAGCCGATGCTCGTTTCGGGATGGTTCTTCTGCACCTCGGTCAGCGGCGCTCCGATGTCGCCCTCGCCATAGGGGGAGCGAACCGTACGGGAAAGGACGGGCGTGCCGGTCTCAAGGCTCGGCAGCAGCGCGTCGAGCATCGCCTGGAACACCTGGGGCACGCCGGCCATGACATAGACGTTCTCGATGGCGAAGCCGGGTGCGGTCGATACCGGATTGGGAATGTGGGTCGCGCCTTCAGGCATGCGGGCCATCCGCTTGCGCGCCTCGGTGAACTCCATGCCGCGGCGCTCGTACATCGCGGCAAGCAGCTCCATTGCCTTCGGCTCGTGAATGCACTCGACCCCGAAGGCCTTCGAAATCGCATCGGCAGTGATGTCGTCATGGGTCGGACCGATGCCGCCGGAAGTAAACACGTGGCGGTAGCGGCTGCGCAGGGCATTAAGCGCCTCCACGATCGCGTCCTGGTCGTCGGCGACGATGCGCACCTCGCGCAGATCGATGCCGACCATCGTGAGCATATCGGCGAGGTGGCCGATGTTCTTGTCCTTGGTCCGGCCGGAGAGAAGCTCGTCGCCGATGGCGAGCATGGCGGCGGTGACGATCGTGGGGCTGGTCATTGGCGCTCCAGGCGTATTCGGATCGCGAACGCGATCTCGTCAGTGTTGAAAAAAGCTGAACAGTCTGTCGACCATCCCTGCACTGGCAGTGGTATGCGTTTTGATAAATCCTGCCGGCCGCGGCGATCAAGCGGAATTGCCGGACAACAAGGAGTATCGTTTTGGCTAGAGTACTGGTTCTTTACTATTCGGCCTATGGGCATATCGAGACGATGGCCCATGCGGTCGCGGAAGGTGCAAGATCGGCCGGTGCCGAAGTAGCCGTCAAGCGCGTTCCGGAACTCGTGCCGGAGGACGTGGCGAAAGCTTCGCATTTCAAGCTCGACCAGCCGGCACCGGTCGCGACCGTCGAGGAACTGGCGGATTACGATGCAATCATCTTCGGCGCGGGCACCCGCTACGGGACCGTCGCTTCGCAATTGCGTAACTTTATCGACCAGACCGGCGGCCTCTGGGCAAAAGGGAAGCTCGTCGGCAAGGTGGGCTCCGCCTTCACCTCGTCGGCGACCCAGCACGGCGGCCAGGAATCGACGATTCTCGGCCTCATTCCCACCATGATGCATCACGGCATGGTCGTCGTCGGACTTCCCTATGCCTTCCAGGGTCAGATGGGCGTTGAGGAAGTCAAGGGCGGATCGCCCTATGGCGCCTCGACGATCACCGGCGGCGACGGTTCGCGCCAGCCCTCCGCGGTCGAACTCGAAGCCGCCCGCTTTCAGGGTGCGCATGTCGCGCGGATTGCCGCAAAGCTCGCGGACTGACGATCTTCAACCTTCGTGCGCGGCTCCCGATCGAGCCGCGCTTTTTTTTGCGGGCGATTCGCATCCCAGCTCGCCGCGGCCGCGTCGCGGAATATCGCCCGGCAGACGTTCGCAAATGTGGCCCAATGGGGCAATTTTGTGTTAACATCGCCGCATTCGGCATTGGAAATGCCCGACGGCGACGTGCGCTTTTTAGTTGGCAAGGTCGCTACAGCACTTTGAATGGCTGCGTGTTTTTCTCAGACCGGCTCCGATTCAGGGAAGTATGCGGCAGCAAGGAGGAACTAAAGGGCCCGCGCGGCGCGGCCCGTCGAGGGCAGGGACTGTCCTTGAACATCCATGGGAGTGAAGGATGGTGCAGATCACTTATTTCATCGTTCCACACGATGGAGGCTGGGCCTACAAGGCAGCCGATGCATATTCAGAGCCCTTTCCCAGTCGCGAGATGGCGCTTGCGGCCGCCAAAGCTGCAGCAGCCGAACAGCAGGTCGGCGGCGACGACGAGGAGATCAGCTTCCAGGATGAGAAGGGAAACTGGCATTTCGAACACGCCGACGGCGGAGATCGACCGGAAGCAACCGTAGAGGATGGCTGACGATGCTGCGTTGGAGGGCAATTGACGCGAAGCCGTTGTCCTTGGTTATGCGACCCGCGCAGGCGGCGACCGAAAATGGAGAATTTCCATGCATTACAATGTTCAGATCTTTACCTGGACTGCACGCCTGGGCGTTCACCAGGTCGGATCGGTCATCGAAATAGACGCGCCGAATCCCAAGGCGGCGGCGATTTCGCTGTTGGGATTGCGGCTTGACGAGACCGGCGAGTCGTCAAAGCTGGCCGTCAGGGTGTGGAGAGGAGAGGACGCCACGCGAGCCGACTGCGACTGTTTCTACTATCATTGAGCCGGTCATTGCCGGCGCCCTCGTCGCACAGCCGGGCCTGTGTTCAGGCCAGTTTCTTTTGTGCGTTGGCCTGACTGACGAAGGCTTGTCCCGCTCGCAGAAGAAGTCCCTCATCTCTCGTGCCGGACTGATATTCCCGGGTCAGCATCCTCCCGAACCGCCGAGCCTGCGCGCTCTCGCGCGGCCATCGGTATTCGCGGCACAGCTTGTCGAACACGCGCTGCAGCGTGTCGAGGTCTTCGGGAAGCAAGGCTATGCCGCCGAACGCTTGCAGTGAACGCACGCCCCACCCTCCGTAGTCGTCATCAAGGATGCCCTTGAGCCCTGCATTATCTTGCCATTGACATGCCGCGATTGAACCCCTGGCGAATCAGGGGTTGCAAAATTTCTTGGGCAGATGCCATTCCCCGATCCTCGAACGGGCCGGCAGGGCCATGAGGAACCTTCAGAAATGTCCGGGGTTGATCTGGCGAGACCGAAAGGAGCGAGCCATGAGCAATCCCAAATATGACGATCTGACGGACCAGCCGATGCCGTCTCCCACATGGAAACCGGAACCGAAAGAAATGGACATGGAGCCACAGCCGCTCCCGGATCAGGCGGCGGAATCCGGCACCGACGAGCCGCCGGCCAGAAGAGGCCAAACCACAAAGAAAGAGAAACCGGCCGAAGGCGCAGGATCGGACAATCCGACCCATCACACCGGCCGCGTTCCTCCAAAGGTGACCGATGGCGAGCTTTGATCGCGTCGAGCGGCTGACCCAACTTCAGGCGCGCGATTGGTGCGCGCCCCGTTAGAAGCCGGGCTTGCCCGCGCGCTGCAGAAACGATCTAATCGCTTCGATTCATGAGGTGCGGTTCCTCGGGATCGTTTCGCATCCGCGTGACTGTTTCATGCATGTCGTTGTGCCTGACCCGGGCACCGTATGGGGTTTTGGAGAGGGATCCATGTTCTACGCGATATTGGCCTATCACGAGGAAGAGGTGGTCGAATCCTGGACCAGGGAGGCAGATGCCAAGCTGATGGACGATCTGCTGCAGGTCAATGATCGCCTCGTCCGGGAAAAGCGATTGGGGCCGGCCGCACGGCTTGGCTCGACCAGGGATGCCGTGACGTTGCGGGGCGATGGTGCCGGCATGATCATCGACGGTCCCTTTGCCGAGACCAAGGAGCAGTTGCTCGGCCTCTACGTGGTCGACTGCCCGAACCTTGAAGCCGCCGTCGAGACGGCGCGCGAATTGCGCCGGGTCAACCCGACCGCCGTATACGAGATCCGACCGATTTCGCTCTACCTGCCCGGTGCGGCGCTTTCGGCGCCCGACGCGGGTCCGGCTTGACGTGAGGCAGGGCGGCGGCAAAACATCCCCTTGACTGAATCGCCTATGTGCCTGATTTAAGCTGCGGGCGGACGTGGCGAAACTGGTAGACGCAAGGGACTTAAAATCCCTCGGGAAACCGTACGGGTTCGATTCCCGTCGTCCGCACCAAAGCTGCAAGATCGGCATTCACTCAAGGGCCGGAGATCTCGAATGGTTGATCGACGCTTGCGCTCCTGCCGCTGTTGGTGTCGTTGAAGCGGTAGCGCAGCACATAGTTCCCTGATGGTGCCCCGGCGACGTCGATCCTCAGCGTCGCATAGATTTCCTGGTTGCGCTGATAGCCCTTGAAGGTGAAATCGCCGAACGCCTTCTGGCTCGCGAGGACCTCTCCCTTCGGATTCAGGATGTCGAAGTCGACCGTGAAGCGTGTCTCGAGCTTACCCTCGTCGCTTGCCTCCTTCCAGGTAAGTCCCACGGGCTCGACATAGGATATGAGCGTTTCGCCGGCTTCGAATACCGGATCGGGCCGGGGCTCGTACATTGCAAAGCCGGCCGGTGCTGCTGTGACGAAGACCGCCTTGCCGATGGCGAAGGGAAGGGTCTGCGAAAAGTCGCTCATGGCCTTGCGCAAGGTTTCCTGGGCGCCGGCGGCATCGCCGGAGCTCGCCTGCTGTTCGGCCTTCGCCGCAGCGTCGGCAAGCGGACCCGCCTCTGCCTGCGTGTCGGCGAGGATGACGGTGGCGTTCGTGAGTGCCGCCAGCAGGAGCAGGTATCTCGGCATCGCGCTTTCCAAATGCCCGATCGCTCTGAGCTTTCGGCATTTGGCACACCAAGTCAAGGCAAGGCTGCAGCCGAGCGGCGGCTGTTACTGCTTCCAGAAGATCGGAGTGAGCACGACGAGGACGGTCAGGACCTCCAGACGCCCGAGCAGCATCATCAGCGACAGCAGATAGAGCTCGGGATCCTGGAGTGTCGAGAAATTGCCCGCAGGGCCGATAAGGCTGCCGAGGCCGGGGCCGACATTGGAGAGACACGTGATGACGGCCGACACGGCCGTGACGAGATCATAGCCGAGGGCACCCATGACCAGACTGCCGAAGACCCAGAGCAGGATATAGGTGATGAAGAACAGCAGAATGGCGCGCTGCACGTCCGCGTCGACCGTATTCTTCCCGTACCGGACCGCGTAGATCGCATTCGGGTAGACGAGCTTGTTCAGGGCAGACCGGATGGCGTTGAAGAGCACGACGAACCGATAGGCCTTCATGCCGCCCGCTGTCGAGCCTGAACAACCGCCGATGAACGTGCATATGAACGCGACCATGACCACGAACGGTCCCCAAAGGCTGTAATCTTCGCTCGCATAGCCCGTGGTCGACAATATCGACGTGATGTTGAAGAAGGCATAGGTAAGCGCGAGGTGGAACTCGACGCCGTTGGCGAGCCGGTGATAGGCCGCGACCGCAACCGAGAATGCGGTGAGATAGCCGAGAAATACGATGATCTGAGGATCGCGAAGGGCGTCCAGGCGCCCGCGCACGACGAGCACGATCAGGATGGAGAAGGGCAGGCTGCAGACCGTCATGAAGAACGTGCTGGCCCAGAGCAGGGGAATGCTGGAAAAGTAGCCGAATGACGCGTCGTGCGTAGAAAAGCCGCCCGTCGCGACGGTCGTCATCGCGTGGTTGATCGCGTCGAACCTGTTCATCCCGAGCATGGCATAGCTGATCGCGCACAGCAGAGTGATCGACACGTACACGACGAGGAAGGCGCGGCCGAAGCTCGCGAGCCGGGCAAAGGGTTTGTCGCTGGTGTCGGAGGATTCCATCTTGAAGAAGGACATTCCGCCGACACGCAGATAGGGGATGATGAACAGGCCGAGAACGACGATGCCGATGCCGCCGAACCAGCTCAGGAGCGACCGCCAGAGCAAGAGGCCGGGCGGCGCGTCATCGAGCCCGACGATTACGGTCGAGCCGGTCGTCGTTACCGCCGAGACGGACTCGAACAGGGCCTGGGCAAAATCCAGCTTTACCGAGGAAAGCCAGAGTGGAATGGCGCCGACGATCGAAAACACGATCCACAGGACATTCACAACCAGGAAGCCGAATTTCTTCGAGAAGGGCGGGGGACCTGCGCGGGTCGCCATGAACGTCGTCGACGAGATTGCGCCCGACATGAAGGCGGTCACGGCGAAGACCTGCCAGTCCGGGTGACCATAATAGAGATCGACCAGGGCCGGAATCAGCATCGCGCCGGAGAGATAGAGCCCCAGGATCGCCGCGAGATGGACAGCATGCCGGATCAGATTCGCGTTCAAGCTCTTGATTTCCTGCAAGCGGTTTGTCGGTGGGCCGGCGATCGCCCGAAGCGGCCGCGATAGTGCCGTGCGTGACCGATTCGTGTCAAATCGATGGTCTCCGGCGCGGCAATGTGCAATAGCGACTGCCATCGGCAAACTCAACGGGTGAAGTCACGTGATGAAGCAGGATGTTGAAAAAGCGGCAGCGGCGATGCGCGAGATCTTTCCGCCGACGCCGCTTCAGCTCAACGAGCACCTGAGCGCGCGCTATGGGGCGACCGTCTTCCTGAAGCGCGAGGACCTTTCGCCGGTGCGCTCCTACAAGATCCGCGGCGCCTTCAATTTCTTCCGCAAGTCGCTCGGCTCCGGAGCGGCCGGAAAGACCTTCGTTTGCGCTTCCGCGGGCAATCACGCTCAGGGCTTTGCTTTCGTCTGCCGCCACTTCGGCGTTCCCGGAGTCGTCTTCATGCCCGTGACGACGCCCCAGCAGAAGATCGACAAAACGCGCATGTTCGGGGCCGAATTCATCACGATCCGCCTCGTCGGCGATATTTTCGATCAATGCTACAAGGCGGCGCGCGAGCATGTGGAAGCGATCGGCGGCGTCATGGTGCCGCCCTTCGACCATGACGATATCATCGAAGGCCAAGCCACGGTTGCAGCGGAGATAGCCGAACAATTGCCGGCCGGCCTCGTTGCCGATCTCGTCGTCCTGCCCGTCGGCGGCGGCGGCTTGGCCGCGGGCGTGACCGGGTATTTGGGCGACAGCCTCTCGGCCGACCGTTTTCTGTTCTGTGAACCGGAGGGGGCGCCGAGCTTCAGGCGCAGCCTGGAACTCGGCGGCGTCGTCACGCTCGACCAGGTGGACAATTTCGTCGATGGCGCGGCGGTCGCACGGATCGGCGACCTGAACTTTGCTGCGCTCCGGAGATTTTCGCCGGAACAGGTGATGCTGCTGCCTGAGAATGCGATCTGCCTGACGATCACCGAAATGCTGAATGTCGAGGGCGTGGTTCTCGAACCCGCCGGCGCGCTTGCAATCACCGCACTGGAAGCGCTTGGCCGCGATAGTCTCGAAGGCAAGATCGTCGTAGCGGTCGTTTCCGGAGGCAATTTCGACTTCGAGCGCCTGCCGGACGTGAAGGAGCGGGCCATGCGCCATGCGGGACTCAAGAAATACTTCATCCTGCGCATGGCGCAGCGTCCGGGCGCGCTTCGCGATTTCCTCGGTCTCCTGGGAGAGGAGGACGACATCGCCCGGTTCGAATACCTGAAAAAGTCTGCTCGAAACTTCGGCTCCGTGCTCATCGGTATCGAAACGAAACACGCGGAGAATTTCCCCGTTCTCAAACAGCGTTTCGATGCGGCGGGTCTCCGCTACCAGGACATCACCGAGAACGAGATGCTGGCCAACTTCGTCATTTGACAAGGCGGGAAGTGGCCGGCGCCGGGCTCACCAATTTTAGCTTTGACAGGGCCGGGGAGCACGGCTAACTGTGAGGCATGGCATCGTTTTTCTCGAAATTATTCGGTCGCTCCAGCGGCTCTGAAACGCAGGCACAGCCTGCGGCAGGCAAGACCGAGAACTATGCGGATTGCGTGATCCGGGCGACGCCTCAGCGCGAGGGATCGCAGTACCGGCTTGCCGGCAGCATCGAAAAGTCGATGCCGGACGGTGCAACGAAAGTGCGCAGCTTCATCCGGGCAGATCTCTTCACCTCCGAGCAGGACGCGATCGACTCGGCGATGCGCAAGGGACGCCAGATCATCGACGAGCAGCGCGCGGCCCTCTTTTCCGACGACGCTCAGTCGCGGCCTGTCTGATATCCGGCGACGGTAATCGCCAGTCCAAACAATATCCTACGGGTGATTCCTCATATTCCGCCCTAAGGCCCGTTTGATCTCCTCATTCCTGTGCTCGTCACAGGAATCCAGCCAGACCAAGTCCTTGGGCTGAAAGAACGCTTCCCGCGCCGCAGACGCGGCGCTGCTGGATCTCTGTGACAAGCACAGAGATGAGGGCGAGGAAGAACGCCATCATTCATCTCGCAGCAGCCGTCATAAGCTCCAGATGAATCTCAACAGGCCCTCGGGGCGTGAGGAAAAGTATGTTCGGTTTTCCGCCCGCATCCCGCGTCAGAGCTGGATTCTGAACCGGGCGAAACCGTCGCTGCCGTCGCCGGCATTCTCGATTTTCACCGCCTTGACCTCTGCCAGAAACTGTCGCGCCCTCGGGCCGCTGTCGAACAGCACGCTCGTGTCCTTCTGCGGCGCGAAGGTCCAGTTCGCGTCCGCCGATGGGTTGATCGTTCCCTGTTCGACGATGTAGCGCACGATGACGTCGCGGTTGGTGTCCGGCGCGACGAAGACGACCTTGTCGCCGGCGATGCCCGGAAAATTGCCGCCGCCGCCGGCGCGGTAGTTGTTGGTCGCCACGACAAATCTCTGCTTGGGATCTATCGGCCTGCCATCGAATTTCAGATCACGGATGCGGCTGGCCTCCGGGTTCGCCACATTGCCGTCCTTGTCGTATTTCGCAGGCTGCGAGAGATCGATCTGGTAGGTGACCCCGTCGATCACGTCGAAATTATAGGAAGGGAAGTCGCCATTGATCAGGCTTGCATCGACCGATCCCGGTGCAATCCGGTTGAAGATGCCGGCGGACATTTCGAGCCAGTTGCGCACCTCTTCGCCGGTGATGACGACCGCCTGCACCGTATTCGGATAGAGGTAGAGGTCGGCGACATTCTTGATGGCGATGTCGCCCGCTGGAACATCCGTATAGTACTCGGCACCGCCGCGCCCGCCGGCCTTGAACGGCGCTGCGGCGGACAGGACCGGCAGGTCGCTGTGCTCGGTTTCCTTGAGCATTTCGCGGATATACCACGTCTGGGCCTGGCTCACGATCTGCACCGACGGATCGTCCGCAACGAGCGCGAAATAGGAGTATAGCGGTGCCGAAGTTTTGCCGACGGGGGTGCGCACATAGGCAAGCGTCGCCTCGTGGTCCTTCTGAGCGGCTGCGAGCACTTCCGGCTTGTCACCGACCTCGGCGATCACCTTCTTTTCCTCCCGGCGAAAGATCGGCCGCGCCTCGCTTGTCGAACCGATCACACGCCACTGGCCGCCGTCGCGTTCGAGCAGCAGATCGATGAGGCCGAGATGGGATCCCCAGAAGCCGCCCATGACGCCGGGCTTTCCTGAAATCAACCCTTTGGCATTGTCGACGCCCGGAGTTCCGTCGAACTTGGGTCCCGGAAAGTCGAGGTGGCTGTGGCCGGTGACGATGGCGTCGATACCCTCGATTGCCGCCAGGGGTACGGACGCGTTTTCGAGATTTTCGGCATAGGCCTGCTGCCCTATGCCGGAATGTGAGAGGGCGATGACGATGTCGGCGCCTTCCTCGCGCATCTGCGGCACCCAGGCTTCCGCGGCTTTGACGATGTCGCGCGCATTCGCCTTGCCTTCGAGGTTCTTGGCGTCCCAGGTCATGATCTGCGGCGGTACGAACCCGATGAGGCCGATGCGGATGGGGTGTTCCTGACCGGCGCCGTCCTTCACTTTTCGATCGAGGATTACGTAGGGCTTGAGGAAAAGCTCGTCCTGGCGCGGGGCGGCGGCCATGGCGCCTTTGGTCAGGTTGGCGCAGACGATCGGAAAGTTTGCGCCGTTGATCACATTGAACATGAAATCCAGGCCGTAGTTGAACTCGTGATTGCCGAGCGTGCCGCAGTCGTAGCCGAGCACGTTCATCGCGGCGATGACCGGATGCATGTCGCCTTCCTTCATGCCGCGCTTGTAGGCGATGTAATCGCCCATCGGATTGCCCTGAAGAAAATCGCCATTGTCGACGAGGACCGCGTTCGTCGCCTCGGCGCGGATGGCGTCGACGATCGAAGCGGTGCGCGCTAGGCCAAGCGTGTCGTTCGGCTTGTCGGCATAGTAATCGTAGGGAAAGACATGGACGTGCAGGTCCGTGGTTTCCATGATCCTGAGATGTGCCTGGTTGGCAGCCGCGCGGGTCGAGAAGGGATGCAGCACGACAAATGCCGACGTGGCGGCAAGACCGCCGATGAGGGTCCGGCGCGAAATGGGATGCAAAGCAGTCATCGGTGATCTCCCCTCGAAAGCGCGTTCGATGCGTTCAGACAAGCGCAACTATGGCGGAATGGCCCGGCCACGCAAAGCGGCTGATTTTTGCAGACGGGGTTGCCGCCGCGTCTCGCTGCATCACGGTCTCAGATGCCGACATTGGGGCGATCGATGACCTCGCGAAGCGAAAAACTCGAATTGATCTTTACGACGTGCGGCAACGCCGAGAGCCAGTCGCGATGGATGCGCTCATAATCCTCCAGATCCTTCGCTGCCACGCGCAGGATGTAATCGTATTCCCCGGACATCAGGTAACACACGAGCACGTTGGGGCAGAGCTTCACGGCGGCTTCGAACTCCGCAAGGGTCTTGGCGAACTGCCCGGAGAGCGAAATATGCACGATGACCATGATCCTGTAGTCGAGCGCCTTGTGGGCGATGCGCGCATGGTAACCGGCGATCGTCCCGGACTTTTCGAGAATATCGACCCGCCGCGAACAGGCCGACGGGGAGAGACCGACCCTCCCGGCGAGGTCCGCGTTCGAAATTCGGCCATCCTGCTGCAGAATGCGCAGAATCGAACGATCGATAGCATCCAAGCCAGTCATTCGCATCTTCTTTCGAGTCGTGGCAATTTTGTGCAATAATCACCGAAACCAATGCATGGATGAGCACTTCTTTGCAAGGACATTCTGGATGCCATCTGCTTTGCTGGACCCCTCATCAACGCGGCGGAAAGCCCATAAATAGGAGAGGAACGCAAAGATGCGTGTCGGTTGCCCGAAGGAAATCAAAAACCATGAATACCGTGTCGGCCTTACGCCCGGATCAGTACGGGAATATGTAGCCCACGGCCACGAGGTCGTCGTGGAAACCAAGGCCGGGGCAGGGATCGGGGCCGATGACGACTCCTATCGCGCAGCCGGTGCAAGGATCGTACCGACAGCCAGAGAAGTCTTCGAAAAAGCGGACATGATCGTCAAGGTCAAGGAGCCGCAACCGTCCGAATGGGCGCAACTGCGCGAAGGCCAGATTCTCTACACCTATCTTCACCTCGCACCGGACCCGGAACAGACTCAGGGACTTCTCAAGTCCGGCGTCACGGCGGTCGCCTATGAGACCGTGACGGATGAGCGCGGCGGACTGCCGCTGCTTGCGCCGATGTCCGAGGTCGCGGGACGGCTTGCGATCCAGGCTGGCGCTACCTCGCTCCAGAAGGCAAATGGCGGCCGCGGAATCCTGCTCGGCGGGGTACCGGGGGTTCTTCCGGCCAAGGTCGCGATCATCGGTGGCGGCGTCGTCGGCCTGCATGCAGCCAAGATGGCTGCGGGTCTCGGGGCCGATGTTTCTATCCTGGACCGGTCGCTGCCGCGTCTGCGCCAACTCGACGATATCTTCAACGGCCGTGTCCATACGCGCTACTCGACGATCGATGCCTTGGAAGAGGAGGTCTTCTCCGCCGACATGGTGATCGGAGCCGTACTCATTCCCGGCGCTGCTGCGCCGAAGCTCGTCACACGCGAAATGCTGTCCGCCATGAAAAAAGGCGCCGTCATTGTCGATGTCGCGATCGACCAGGGCGGCTGCTTCGAGACGTCGCATGCGACGACGCACTCCGAACCTACCTATGAGGTCGAAGGCATCGTGCATTACTGCGTTGCGAACATGCCGGGGGCGGTGCCGATCACGTCGGCGCACGCGCTCAACAATGCGACACTCCAATACGGACTGCAGCTCGCCGACCGCGGCCTCAAGGCGATTGCCGAAGACCGGCATCTGCGCGCCGGCCTCAATGTCCACCGAGGCCGCGTCACCAATGCCGCCGTGGCCGAAGCGCTCGGCTACGACGCCCACGCTCCCGAGGCCGTCCTCCACGTCGCCTGACACGCTGAACCGCCCGGCGCCATCATGCGCCGGGCTCCCCCTCAGGCCGCCTCGATTCGGCACTGGTAGCAGTTGTATTTTCCCGAGCGAACATGCACGAAGGCGACGTCCGGCCGTGCCAGCAATTCCACGGCCCGCTGCTCGAGGTACTCGGCATCAACGGCCCCGCCCGTGCCGTAGACGATGCGCTCATCTCCCCCGTAGCCGCGCAGAAGATAGCTCTTGCTGGATGCGAGTATCGGCGGCATGGAGTCACCGTCGTGAATGGCGCAATTTTCAGCGTGGATGAAGATCGGTCCGGTTTCGGCATAGGCCTGAACCGACGAAAACGGCCGGTAGGCGAGAACGAGATAAGGCTGGCCCTCATCGACATTACAAAGACAGTGTCGGCACGGAACGCCGTCGCCGTCCGAAATGCGCCGTTCGGGCCGGGCGCCATAGGCGTCCGGCCCGCCTTGCCTTAGCCGCTCCGCCTCTTCGACGGGCATTGCAACGTAGTTGAGTTTCATGGCGCTTCTCCCGATTGGTTGAATTCAGGAGAAAGATGCGCACCTGTGTCTGGGAACGACACCCGATACTTGCCGAGCTTGGATCCGACATCCGAAAGCGTTCAGAGCTTCTTCGCGAAGGTGAGAAGTTCCTCGTCGCTCAGCGGCTCGACCACCGTCTCGCGCGTCGCGACCGGAGAAAAGCCGAACTGCTGGTAAAGCTGCAGCGCCCGGGGATGATCGAGATTGTTCGTCGTGACCGTGACCTTGCGCGGGTTCATGGCCCAGGCCGCAAACAAGGTCTGCAGCAAGAACCACTTGCCGAGTCCCAGGCCGAGCGCGTGCTCCATGAGCCCGAAATGGGTGAGGTCGATGACGTCATCGTCCAGTTGCTGGAATTCGAAGAAACCGGCCGGCGCACCGTCCACATAAAGCACCATGACCGTCGTTCGCTTGTCGTGGAGGATAGCCGCCAGATCGTCGTCGCTCATGCGCAGGCGCTCCGCCCAGTGCCAGCGCTTTCCGACACGCAGATAGAGAAAGCGGTAGTAGGCAAGCGGAATGTCCGAGACGCGCAGGATCGCCGTGTGGATGTTGATCGGCATCGGCAGGCTTTGCTTCGGCGGCGATGTCATTTCGAGTTCGGTCACGTGCGCCGTGATCGCGGCAGGCTTCGACCTTGGCATGGCTCTCACTCTTTACCAATTGCAACCGGGGTATCCGGCCGGCTACCCCATTCCGACCAGGAGCCATCATAAAGCGTATTGTCCTTATGTCCCAAGGATTGAAGCGCAAGCGTGATGATGGCGGCGGTTATGCCGGAGCCGCAGCTCGTGACGACCGGCTTCGTCAGATCGATGCCGGCATCCGCAAAAGTTCGGCGCAGCGCATCGAGATCCTTGAACCTGCCCTTGTCGGAGAATACGCCCGAGGGCAGGCTCCTTGCGCCTGGCATATGGCCCGACCGCATGCCCGCCCGCGGCTCCGGTTCCTCGCCGGCGAAGCGCCCGGCGCTGCGCGCATCGGCAATCTGGGAGAGCCGGTGCTCGACCACATCCCTCATGCGCTCGAACGAGGTGACCGCGTTCGGGTTGAAGACTGCGTTGAAAGCCTGCGGGCTGGGTTTCGCAACCTCGGTCGTCGTTGGCCGGCCGTCCGCTTTCCAGCCGTCCATCCCGCCATCGAGAACGAAGACGTTCTCGGCGCCCATGATTCGGAACATCCACCAGACCCTCGGGGCGGTGAATATCCCCGGGCCGTCGTAGACGACGATCGTGTCGTTCTCGCTGATTCCCATTGCGCCCACGGCCTCGGAGAATGCCTCGGGAGAGGGCAGGGTGTGCGGCAGCGCGCTCGTCCGATCGGCGATCGCGTCCTGGTCGAAGAAGACCGCCCCGGGAATGTGCGCGGCGGCGTATTCGGCTTTCGCGTCGCGGTTCTGCGCCGGCAGATACCAGGCGGCATCGATTATCTTGACCGACGGATCATCGAGGCGCTGTTCAAGCCAATCCGCAGAAACGACAAAGCGGCTCTTGTTTTCGTTCTCACCATTCATCGTCGTCACTCCACTGGCTTGCTGATGTAAAAGAACAGTTCGCTGCCCGCGCTAAGGCCTGTTGAGATTCAGGATACCCGCCGCGACTTGTTTGATTCCCTCATCCCTGTGCTTGTCACAGGGATGACGGGAGGAGAGATTGCTGTCCTCCGGCACGGTTCCTAGGCCGCGCAACCGGCACTGAATCCCAACGGGCGCTAGACCGCAACCCCGTCTTCGGGCGTCGCGAAGCGTATACGGAAGCGCCTGTTTTCCTTGCCCTTCTTCTCGATCTTGGCAATGTGGATCGCACCCACTTCCTGCGTCTCGGAAACATGCGTTCCGCCGCAGGGCTGGCTGTCGATCGATGAATTCTCGCCGATGCAGACGAGACTGACCCGGCCAAGGCCCATCGGCGGGCGGACATTCTTCGACTTGACGATGCCCGGATTGGCGGCCAGCTCCTCGTCGGTGATCCACTGCACGTAGACCGGATGGTTCTCTTCGACGAATTTCATCAGCCCTGCCGTGACCTCGTCCTTGTCGATCGTTTCGCTCATGTCGAAGTCCACGCGGCTTTCCTCCTCTCCCACGGCTGCGCCGGTGATCGGGAAGGGGCAGACGACCGACAGCAGATGGCAGGCCGTGTGCATGCGCATCAGCCGGTAGCGGCGCGGCCAGTCGATGTGCAGCACCAGCTTCTCGCCGACCGCCGGCACGGGCGCGCCATCGGCGGAAATGTGAACGATGACGTCCTTGTTCGCGCCATGCCGTGTTTCGACGATGTCGATGCGGCTGCCGTCTTCGCGCTCGAGGAAGCCCGTGTCACCCGGCTGCCCGCCGGATGTCGCATAAAAGCAGGTCTGATCGAGCTCGATGCCGCCGCCTTCCAGGATTGCCGTCACGCGTGCTTCGCAGGTCGAGAGGTAAAAATCGTCTCGAAAAAGGGCGGTGACGGTTCCGGTCATGGCAATCCTATCCAGCGGGTTCGTATGGCACTGCTATGTTCGAAGCGGTCTTCAGCCAGTCCGGAACCGGCAGCCCCTTGGAGGTCAGGAAGTCCGGATTGAAGAGCTTCGACTGATAGCGGTTACCATAGTCGCAGAGGATCGTCACGATCGTGTGTCCCGGCCCGAGGTCCCGGGCAAGCCGCACGGCGCCGGCGATGTTGATGCCGGTCGAGCCGCCGACGCAAATGCCTTCCTTTTCGATGAGATCGAAGACGTAGGGCACCGCTTCAGCATCCGGAATCTGGTAGGCGAAGTCCGGCGTGAAGTCTTCGAGGTTGGCGGTGATTCGGCCTTGACCGATGCCTTCGGTGATCGAGCTGCCGCTCGACTTGAGTTCGCCATGGGCATAAAAATTGTAGAGTGCGGCCCCCTCAGGGTCGGCGATGCCGATCTTGATCGCCGCATTGCGGGCGCGCAATCCTTCCGCCACGCCGGCAAGCGTGCCGCCGGAGCCGACGGCGCAGATGAAGCCGTCGACCTTGCCGTCGGTGTCGCGCCAGATTTCAGGCGCGGTCGTCTCGACATGCGCTTGCCGGTTGGCGACATTGTCGAACTGGTTCGCCCAGATGGCGCCGTTCGGCTCGGTTTCGGCGAGTTGGGCCGCCAACCGGCCGGAGATCTTCACGTAGTTGTTGGGATTCCTGTAAGGCACAGCCGGAACTTCGACCAGTTCGGCCCCAAGCAGGCGCAGCGCGTCCTTCTTTTCCTGGCTCTGGGTTTCGGGAATGACGATGACGGTGCGGTATCCAAGTGCGCTGCCGACAACGGCAAGGCCGATCCCCGTATTGCCGGCCGTACCTTCGACGATCACGCCGCCCGGCCGCAACTGGCCGGCCTTTTCGGCCTGGCGGATGATCCAGAGCGCTGCCCGGTCCTTTACGGACTGCCCGGGATTGAGGAACTCCGCTTTGCCGAGAATGTTGCAGCCGGTCGCTTCGGAAACGGCCTTGAGCCGGATCAGCGGCGTATTGCCGATTGCTTCGAGCACGGACGGAAGAACAGGCATATTGAAAACCTCGCGCTGGACGGAACGGATGCCGGCATTAGCCAAGCACTAACCTCGGTCGACGGCAAGCCGATGAACATTTGGTTTCATGGGCAGGATCGCCGAAATATTGGCGTGTTTTCGGCTCAGTCTGTCCTACAGGCAAGGAATAGCGTTTCGCAGCTTTCCTGTCCCGGGCAAAAAACGTCTCTGCCGTCAATCGACGGGCGGGAAGCGGAGATTGCGGGGCAGGCGCTTGCCGTCCGGAGAGGTATAGGGACCGACCGCTTGTGCGGCGGCCCCGGTGAGAACCCCCGTCGACGAGCGAGGAAAAGATGACAGCTGTATTCACCGCCCGCCCCGAACATGGATTGGCATGGATCACCGGTGCAAGTTCCGGCATCGGTCGCGCCGTGGCGCTTCGATTGGCCGAGGAAGGCTATTCCGTGGTCGTCACGGCGCGAAGTCACGAGAAGCTGGTAGACCTTCAGCACCAGGCGGCCGGACCGGGGCGGATGATCGTTCTCGATGGAGACGTCACCGATCCGAAGGACATGGAGCGGCTGCTGGCCAAAATCGAATACGAGCACGGGCAGGTGGCACTCGCCGTCCTCAACGCCGGCGTCGCCCTCCCGGTCCGTGGCGACGACCTGCGTCGGGAGCCCTTCGACAGGAGCTTCGCCGTCAATCTCAACGGCGTCGTCAACTGTCTCGTACCGCTTATCGAGCATATGAAGACCAAGGGGCATGGACAGATCGCGATCATGTCGTCGGTGGCCGGCTATGGCGGCTTGCCGATGAGCGCCGCCTACGGTGCGAGCAAGGCGGCGCTCATCAACATGGCGGAGAGCCTGAAATTCGACCTCGATCGCATCGGCATCCGCCTGCAAGTCATCTGTCCCGGATTCGTGGATACGCAGGCTGCACCGAAAGGCGGATTCCCGAGACCCGCGCTGGTGAGCACGCAGGAGGCGGCAGACCGGATATGCGCCGGCCTGAAGTCTTCGCGTTTCGAGATCACCTTCCCGAAACGATTTACGTACCTGGTCAAATTGCTGCGTATCCTGCCCTATGGGCTTTATTTCGCGCTTCTCGACCGGCTGGTACCGGGAAGGGCAGCCGTGGCTGCGGTTCCAAAGAACAAGCGCTCAGGCTCCGACGGACAGCCGCGTCAGGCGGTATGAAGCACCAGCACCGCGCCGAAAATCAAAAGGCGAGCCACCTCAGCCGATCAGCCTCAGCCTTTGGCCGAAGAAACGCCGCCGCGCCGATAGCCCCGGCTGGGGCCGAAGACCGGCATAAGCGACCAACCCTGCAATCTTGACCTATGCGCGGTTCGCATTACTTTTGTCCTTGTAAAATGTAAGGAGATGGCGTGCCGACCTCGACGATCACTTCGAAAGGTCAAATCACCATCCCGGCCAAGGTCCGCATCGATATGGGCCTTTCCGCGGGGGATCGTGTGGACTTCATCCGTATGGAGGACGGCCACTATGCGGTTGTGCCCGCTTCCCATTCGATCAGGTCGCTGAAGGGGATTGTTCCTCGTCCGGACAGGCCAGTCAGTCTTGAGGATATGCAGAAAGCGATTATCGCCGGAGCCGCCGGCGAATGATCGGCGTCGATACGAACCTGCTGGTGCGTTACCTGGCGCAGGACGATACCACCCAATCACCGTTGGCTTCACAGATCATCGACGGCTTCACACCCGAGGCGCCCGGCTACATCTCACAGGTGGTTCTCGTCGAAACCGTCTGGATCTTGACGCGATCATATAGGATGTCACGCGAAGCCGTTGCCAGCGTTATCGAAACTTTGTTGCGGGCGCGTGAGATCGTTGTTGATCGAGCGGATGCCGGCTATCTGGCGCTTGCCACCTACCGAGCGACAAAGGCGGACTTCTCCGATGCGCTGATCGCTCACGGCGGACTCTTGGCAGGCTGCACCGAAACGCTGACCTTCGACAAGCTGGCAGCCGATCATGCCGGAATGCGCCTCGTAAGCCCATGATCAGTGGCAGGTGCCGGGAGGCAGCGTCGCTTCGGCCCGGAGGGAACAAGCGCTCAGGCTCCGACGGACAGCCGCGTCAGGCGGTATGAAGCACCAGCACCGCGCCGAAAATCAGTGACAGTCCAAGCCAGCCGACCGGTTTCAGCCTCTGGCCGAAGAAAAGGCGGCCGCAGATGGCCGTACCGAAGATTCCGGTTGCGCCGAGAAGGGCATAGGCGACCGCCAGGTCCATATCCTTGATCGCTTCCGCCAGCAGCGCGAACGCCGCAAGCACCAAGACGATCGAAAGGGCACCCCAGCCGCGGCGGGCAAAGCCGTTCGACTTCGTCGAGGCGAGATTCGCCGCCACATCGAGCACGCCGGCGGCGATCGCGAATGCGAAGGAGAGACCCGACGCGCTCATGCGGCGGCTTCCTCCGCATCGCTCCTGCCGGCATTGAGGAGAAGTATTCCCGCAACAGCCATCGCGAGGCCCAGCATCTCGCGGCCGGAGAGCGCATGGCCGAAAACGAAAACAGAGACGAGCGTTATCACGGCGACGCCGGATCCTTCCCAGACGGCATAGGCGACGCCAACCGGAATGGTCTTCACCGCTCGTGCCAGGAAGACGTAGGAGAGCGCGATCGAGGCATACATGACCACATGCCCCCAATAGGAGCCGGAGCCGGATGCCGCCTTCATCACAGTCAGGCCGACGACCTCGGTCGCGATCGCGAGGACCAGGAAAAGCCATGCAAGACGCATGAGGAAACCTACGAGAAATCAGCCCGACAAAATGAAAAGAGCCATTCGGGCTTTGCCGCGAATGGCTCTTTCGAAACTGGCTCCCCGGGCCGGATTCGAACCGGCGACCTATCGATTAACAGTCGAGTGCTCTACCGCTGAGCTACCAGGGATCATCTGCGCCGCAGAAGTGAGGCTGCTAATACAAATGCTTTTCCGATTTGCCAAGCGGTTTTTCAAAAAAAATGACGGTAGGCGGTTGCCGCCCTGTGGAGAAGGCACCAACTGTGGGGTCATTGGTACGAAAGAAGAGTGATGGCGACCGAAGGCAAGAAGAAGCATTTTGGCATCGATCCCAAGACGCGTGAGATCGTGCTTGGCAAATGGCGGATGAGCCTGCCCAATTCGCCGGCATTGCGCGTCCTCATCGGCGTTCTGCTCGTCTTCGGCGGTGTGCTTGGTTTTCTACCGATCTTGGGCTTCTGGATGGTTCCTCTCGGCCTGCTCGTGCTTTCGCACGACATTCCCTCGATGCGCCGACGGCGGCGCAAGCTGGCCGTATGGTGGGCCCGATGGCGGAGCAAGCCGAACTCGTCCGGCAAGTCCTGAGAGGTGGACCTCGCGAAGAGTCTACCAGCATGCGGATGCAGCGCATTTCAGTCGTCGGAACTGCCCGGCCTTCGACGCCGTTTGGGCAGGAGGGCCACAATGACGCAGGCGAGGACCAAAGCGACCGGCCAGAAGTCGGTCGCCTGATCCCAACTCCACTTCCACATTTCATAACCCTCTAGGTGAGGTGGCGGCAGCTTTGCGCTGATCTCGAAATCACGTTTTTCGCGGCCGTGAAAGTGTCCGATGGCGAAGGCGAGGCCGATGATCAGCGCCAACCTTCTCGGCGCAATCACCATGAACAGCAAGGCGACGACTGCTGCAATACAGACGCCCTCGACCACATGCCCGAGCCAATCGAAGTGGCGCTGAATGTAGCCCCAAGGAATATCCATCACATCGCGCTTCGAGTGCCGCCCTCCCGATGAGGCCGGCCGACGGGACGCTATAGCACAATCGCCGATCACGAGACCACATGGTCCTCCGGGTTCTGCTCTTCGTGGACGTCGTCCGGAGCGTGGGCAACCTCTTCCGTCTTTCAGCATCCGGACGCAGAACTTCACCGGAAAGTACAACCTGTAGTTAATCCGAAGTGGTCAATGGACAGGAACATCGCGTTCGGCAACATTAGAGCACTTTCAGGAAAAGTGTGGACGGTTTTCCGTGCGGAAGTGCGTATTTTCAAAGCGTTAGCCCGCTCGTCACTCCGACGAGGCCGGACGAGGTCGACGCCCCCAGGGCCGTCCGGGTCCCCAAGACGAGCATCACCTGCTTTGCAGCACTGTGGAGAGAAAAATGGCGCATCTGATCGGTGGCATCGCCCCTTGGCTCGGGCTCGACAACCACATCTTCGGCACGAACGATCCGGACATTGTCTTCGGAGACCCATTCACGACCGACAATAGCCTGGGAGTCTTCGAAATCGGCGGCTTCCTGTCTTCGGGGCAGGGTGGCCGCGACAGCCTTGACGGGCACGGAGGCGACGACACGCTCTTCGGCGACGCTTGGGCGATCTCCGATCAGGGGCGTGGTGGCGACGACCAGCTCGACGGCGGCGCCGGCGACGACACGCTGTACGGCGATGCCTTCTCGATCGATGTGAGTGACTCCGCGATCGTCGCCGGAGGGAACGATCGTCTCTCGGGCGGCAAAGGCAACGATACACTCTACGGCGATGGCTACAATTGCCTCAGAGGACGTGGTGGCGACGACTGGCTCGACGGCGGCGCCGGAGACGATATTCTCTCGGGCGACGCTTTCTCCCTCGGCGATTTTTTCGTTGGCGGGAACGATCGGCTCCAGGGCGGAGAGGGCCATGACAAACTCTACGGAGATGGCCTCGACCAGGGCGTCGTGGAATCCGGCATCGGCGGCGACGACCACCTCTATGGTGGTTCTGGCAACGACTTTCTTGTTGGAGATGTTCTTTTCTCACGTGGCGGCAGTGGCGGCAACGACCTGCTCGACGGAGGCAAAGGCGATGATGTCCTGTATGGCGATGCAGAGGTCGGCGTGGACACCGCGGGTGGGGACGACCTCTTGATTGGCGGCGCCGGTAACGATCAGCTCTGGGGCGATGGCCGACTTACCGCAGCCTTCGCGGTCGAGACCGGTGCCGATCAGTTCCTGTTTGCGCGGAACAGTGGGCGGGATAAGATCTTCGACTTCGAATTGGACAAGGACATCATCCAAATCGCCGGCTATGGCTACGACGACTTCGCCGATTTTTTGTCCAACATCGGCGACGATGCTGACGGGAACGCTGTCCTGCAGCTGAATGGCACGGTCGATCAGGTCACTCTGATCGGCATCCACGCTGCCGACCTCAGCGCTGCCAACTTCGTCTTTGCGAATGCGGATTTCGCCCTCGTCTGACGAGAGGAAGTTTGTCGGTAACAAAGCTGATCAGGTGTGGCTTTTGGAGGCCTCGGCCGGAATTGAACCGGCGTACAAGGATTTGCAGTCCTCTGCGTCACCACTCCGCCACGAGGCCTCTACGATTTGCGTTTTCAAATCGTGGCGCGGATTTAGAATGATTGACCGCAATCCGCAAGAGGGTACATTTGGAATAGGGACTTTTTTATTCTGTATAAATGTGTCTTCCGTTCTATGACCGGGCGTGGTCATAGCGTCCCAAGGCGCAATACTCCCACGTCAGCGCTTTGAAATTGCGTACTTTCGTAGGAAGCGGCTGCGCACCTGGTCAGGAAGCTCTAATGATAGCGCCGGATGAGGCCGACGAGCCTGCCTTGGATCTTGACCCGGTCCGGACCGAATATGCGTGTTTCGTAAGCCGGATTGGCGGCCTCCAGCGCAATAGAGGCGCCCTTGCGACGGAATCGCTTCAGGGTCGCTTCCTCGTCGTCGATCAGCGCGACGACGATATCCCCGGGGCTGGCGGTGCTTCCGTTCCGGATGATCACCGTATCGCCATCGAGGATGCCGGCCTCGATCATCGAATCGCCCTTGATCTCGAGAGCGTAGTGCTCGCCGCTGCCGATCATTTCAACCGGTACGGATATATCGTGCATATTGTTCTGGATTGCCGAAATCGGCACACCGGCGGCAATGCGGCCCATGACCGGAACGGCGACCGATGCGGCCTCGGCCGGCGGCGCCGGTTTCGGTGCGGGGGGCGGCGCAGCAGGCTTGCCCAGACTGCCTTCGATCACGCTCGGCGAAAAGCCGCGGCGGACCTGCGAAGCGCCCGCATAGGCCTCCGGCAGCTTGATGACTTCGAGGGCCCGGGCGCGATTAGGTAGCCGGCGAATGAACCCACGCTCTTCGAGTGCGGTGATCAAACGGTGGATGCCCGATTTGGACGCAAGGTCCAAGGCGTCCTTCATCTCGTCGAAGGACGGCGGGACCCCGGATTCCTTCATTCGTTCGTGAATGAACAGAAGCAATTCCTGTTGCTTGCGGGTCAGCATGGCGTCACTCCAGAATCGCGAAACAAATCAAGAACAGAACCTATCTGTTCCATATGTGTTCCGCAAGTGCCTAAAATTCCGTGAATTTCGCTTGCTGTTGAATGCCGATCCGCCCCGCGATCCGGCGTGTCGATGGCGATCGCTCGGAATTCGGGGCAGGGGCCGATACGCTCTCGCATGTTTTGGGCTTACGGCGGGCGGCGCAGTCGGTCGCCTATGCAATGCTAATAGGCAAGGCGCAGTCCGCCCGGCGTAAGAACGTCGAATTCAGGCTCGGGATAAGGCCCGTACCACTGGGTGTAGGTCGTGTTGGTCGAGCCTGTGCTGGCGCACCCCGAAAGGGCGAAGAGGGAAAAAATTGCGGCTGCCACCAAAGATTTAACAGGCATGTTTTGCTCCACTCGCGGGAGTTGCCCAGACCTCGAACGGGTCAGACTAAAACTTTCTCTCAAATCAGCTTTTTTGGCAAGCAGCGAGCCGGCAGGGAGGACTGGTGGATGGTGGAGCCGAAGGGAGTCGAACCCTCGACCTCCGCAGTGCGATTGCGGCGCTCTCCCAACTGAGCTACGACCCCACTGGTCAACGATTGTATAAGAGTTTTCGGCCGACCGCGCCAGTGCATTCCACTTGCCGAATGCATCGCAATACAGAGATGAGGCTGACGACTGCAAGCCGCGTCGGTGCCCGCCGGCTGGCAGATAGGGCGGAGTGCAAGGTCACGAACACACAACGCCACTATCGGCTTTCAGCACTGGCTATTGAGCCACCTCGATCGCGGGCGGCTGCCAAGAGCCATCGAGAATTGCCTCTTTGCCCCAATAGGCGCGGATGTAGAGCGAGAACTTCCCGTCCGGCGCGGGCAGCCAGTTGTTTTCCTTGTCGCCCCCGGGCGACTTCGCGCCGGCGTAGAGGGTAAGCGAACCGTCGGAGTTGCGCTTTAGGTTCTTGTTCTTGGTGCCGAGTGAGTAGCGTTTGAGGTCGTTCGCGTGGAAGAGATGCTTGTCGTTGTACAGGGTCAATGACCAGAACCCGTTGACCGGCGGCTCCTGCCCGGCTGGGAAGGTGATCGCATAGCTGCCGCTGCCGCTGAGTTCTCCGCCCGCGCCGTCGTGGTCGGTGTAGAAATATTGCGTCTCGTTCGGCCGGTTGTCGAACATGTTCGATTTTGCCGTTCCGGTCCGGTTGAAATAGTCGACGCCGAACTGCGCATTGTTGGTAGAACGGTTCCATCCGTTCCCGGCCGGACGTCCGTTGTGCTTCCACTGGAAGAACGGCTGGATGACCTTGTCTTCGGTCTCGACCGCGGTCGCAACCAGCACCTTTTTCAGTTCGGGGTCCTTGGAGGCTGCATCGAGCAGCAGGCGGAATTGGCCATAGAGAGCCTCCTCGCCCGGCAACGGATCGACAGTGTCGAGAACCTCGCCGAACTGATCGAAGAACTTATCCGGGACCACCCATTTGGTTTCCTCGCCAGACGATGGCGGTCCGGGAATGTCCGGGACCTTGGCCCATTCGATCGTCTTCATCTCTCCGTCGAAATCCTTCAGCGGATAAGCGACGACCTGGTTGATGACCTCTTGAATCGCTTTCCTGTCCTCGGGCGTGTCGTCCTGGAAGACCCTGGGAATGGCGTTGGCGAGCGAGGTAGGGCAGCGCAAAACATCTGTGATCCCGTCCGGTTTCAGGCCGCTCCACCTCGGACCGGCGAGCAGGTAGAATCCGGGCTTCGAGCCATATGGTTTGCCTAGATGACCGAACTGGTCGGTGCGTGCGTCGTACAAAGCATAGACCCAGAAACGGTCGCCGAAATCCGGCACCTGAATCACGACCGGCTCTTCATCAAGCGCGAAGAAGCCCAAGCCGTAGACGACATCCTGGTTCGGGCACGTGACGAAAGTTTCCGACGGCTCAATGTAGTCGTTGAGCATCGCGATCTGGCCCCGCGGTGCGGCGGGCAGGACGCCGTTGAGGTGGCCCGGTTCCGGTGCCTGAGTGATCGCCGCCCTGCGGTTGATCATGTTAACCATCGGCCAGCCCCAGACGTAGGCCATCTGCGCAACCGTTCTTGCATAGTCGGGAGACATCACGATGCCCGTGGCGGGTTGCGTAACAGTTGCGGATGCGGCGTGCTGCTGTGCCTGCGCCGCATTGGCCGTGACGGCGACCGAGGCCGCCGTCACGGCGGCGGGAACCGCCGCTCCGGCGCTCACCGCTGCCAGCGATGCCGCACCCATGCCGCCCTTCATCAAGTCGCGCCGGGTGATGTCGAGTTGATCATTGAAACTCGTTTTCATAGCATATTCCTCTGTTGAATCGCTCCGGTTGGGCACTTGGACATGGGCGCGTTTCGTTGGGGACGCGCCCCGACCTCACTCCACCCTGACCACATCATCCGGCTTCCAGGTCTGATCGAAGAACTCGACGCCGGTTCCGTAGAGACGCAGCGCTATCAGGAAATTCCGGCCGCCGACGGTTTGGATCCAGTTCGAGTCCTGCGCGTCGGCAGGTTTTTCCGGTCCGAACCACAGGTCCACCGAGCCGTCCTGGTTCGTCGCGACCTTGTTGAAGCCGTTGATGGACGGCATCAGCTGCGGCGCTTCCACCATCGTGCCGTCGGTGATGTTGTAGGCGGTAACTGCCCAGAACAGGGCAGCCGGCGGATTGGGTGGCAAATGCAGCCTGTAGGTGCTGGAGCCGCTGAGGAACTCGCCCGCGGCATCTCGGTATGCAACCGGGTATTTGGAACCTGCCCCCAGCGTCCGCATGACCATTGCCGGAGCCGATGAATAGGCAACCTGGAAATAGCCAGCCCGCTGGTCGACATCGAGATAACTGTCCTGGAGCCATTCGGATGTGCCGCTGGCCCAGACATTTTCATACTGCCTGTCGGTGTAGTAGCGATTGCGTCCGTCCGGTCGGCCGAGCTGGCGCTGCGCCAAGATCATCTTGGGCGCTGTCTCGACCGCCTTTTTCAAGAGTTCCTGCTGCTTCCCGGTCGGCTCGAAGGGCTGGCCCTTGATGATGCCGATCGATGCCAGCACACCGCGCAGTTCGGAATCGATCGCCGAGACCGGCTCGTGGTCGACGAACTCCTTCAACTTGGTCCAGTAGGCGTTATCGACCGGATACATCATGTTGATGCGCTTGCCGCTGCCGTTAGGAAACTGCATCGGCTTGACGTCTTTCTCGGGCGTCCAAAGCGGATAGACGCGCGTCTGCTCCGCGAGCGCCACGGCGGGCTTGGGGTCCGGACCGTTTTCGCCCTTCGCCATGATCGTCCGGAAGAACAGAAAGACATTGTAGGTCTTCGCTTTGAACGCGAAGTAGCCCTGCGGAACCTCGCCGTCATAATCAGGCGGCAGCAGGAGGTAGAGGCCGCCGCGCGCGCGATCCGGTCCAATCAGTCCAACATCCGTGATCGTACGCTGGAAGAAATCGGTAAACATGCCGATGACATTGGGTGGCGCGGCGACGACGAGCGGGCCGGTTTCCTTCAGGTCGAGATAGCTCATCGAGTAGATTACGTCGGCGTTCGGTGTCGGCACCCACGTGCGCGAGTCCATCCGGTCCTTCCAGATTGGCAGGATGTTGTAGCCTTTACCGAATGTCGCCTCCGAACCGTCGCGCATACCGATCACGTTCAGCGCCGGAAGCATGGTTATGTAGGCATGGATCGCGCGTTGATAGTAGAGTTCGTCGCGCAGCGACTCCGCTTCCTCCTGCGGAAGCCAGTTGCCGTTGCCGATCTGCGTCACAAGCGGTGGTGCGGCCTGATCCTGCGCATTGACAGAGGAGGTGACGACCGTCGCCGAACAAAGCATTGCAGCGACGATCAAGTTCGCACGTTTTCTGGTCATGATTTCAACCTCGGTCGACTTCGGAAGACGCCACTGGGACGGATCGACCAAAGACTAGTACGAGCGCGAACCGTCTGGCAGTTGGACCATGGGGCAATGCGGCAGCTGGTTCGCATAGCGCGAGGGCGGGTAGCCGCCGAGAAATCCGCTTCCGTAGACGCCAGTCGCTTGTGATTGCCGCGCGGAAGACATGGGAGGCGGTGTAGAGTTGATCGACTCCGCCACTGCATAGCGGCACCCCCATTCGGGGATTTTTTGTCTGAGCCGAAAACTCCAATGTGCGAATTCAAGTGCGTGGATGCAAACAGCAACTGCTGAATGACGTCGCCCAGCTTCAGCGCCCGATGGCGGGCAATGCTGAGGTGTTTGCAGGCATAGCGAACATTGAAGGCGGATAGGGCGGAGCTTTTGAACGACAGTCCGGCACGCCCGCCAACAATGCCACGTCGGCGAGTGAGCGTCACGTTGATGGCGGACAGGGTGGGATTCGAACCCACGGTACGGTTCCCCGCACGACGGTTTTCAAGACCGTTGCCTTAAACCACTCGGCCACCTGTCCATTCCGGTTCCATACGCGATTCCCTCGCGGCTGGCATTTGTCGTTTTTGCGCCGCTAAAGTGCTGCGGGCGCAAAATGGGCGCAAATTCGAAGGCATGGCACAAGCCTTTCCTTTTGCTGTCAATCGGTTGGGCCGGGCCTCATTTTATATTTCAAGACCAGAGCCTTAAACCACTCGGCCACCTGTCCATGCCGGTGCCATACGCGATTCTTCGCGGCTGACATTTTTGGTTTTTGCGCACGCCAAAATGCTGTGAGTTTCGTGAAATTCGTTTCCGAGTTCTCGATAGACCGGCGATCGCTACCGGGCTTGCTGCCCATTCACCAACGCCTGGCTTTTTAGCAGCTTTGATCGCAGCGTCAACTTGCTCCGGAGCATTTGCGTGCATTCCAGGCGTGCCGCGCCGGCAGAGAATCGGGTGCTGTCGTGGACCCCTGATGATCATTGTATGCGACGGTTGAGAATTATCCTGAGGCGGGGGCTGGTCCGGTCGCGGCCGGATTGTTCATCCAGTCGTTCCTCCGGCGCAAATGGCGGCCAGTCGAAGTCTTCGTCAAGCGCGTCTCTGGCCTGCAGTCCATCGAGGCGATGGAGCAGGGCGATGATCATCTCGCGGTCGCTGATGCCGCTGCCGGGCGCCAAATAGGCGAACAGGTCCCTGCGACAATCCTCTATGAGCATTCTCATCTTCTCGGTGTTCATGAGCGTCCTTCCGAGGGTGCACTTGGCCGCATACGCCCATGACACGGTTGTGGGCCATCGTCACGGGCGCTGTCCGGTGTCAGGCGCTGCAGTCAGACTTCCGTCGCCTGCCCGGGGGACGTCGTACGCCGCGACGTCCCGACTTCTGCCCTCCAGAAGCGCCGCTCCGGCAAGCAGATAAACGGCAATCGCCAGCACCGACAGGAGCATTACGCCCAAGGGCAGGCCGGTTGCCGCCCGTCGCTCCGGCGGCCCATAATCGTCTCTATCGTACATTGCGAGATCCTCTCGGACGCCGGGCGGAACACGGGCAGCACGCCAACCGGTAACGGAGCCTCAGAGTTGCACCGACGGGAAGCTTCGGCCAGCTCTGAGGCCGCCGCACCCCGCGGCTGACGAGCCGTGCGGGTGCTTATTACGATATGTGTCGGCAGGGATACCCGGCAACGGGTTTAGGACCTTTGGCAGGCTCTCTCGGACTATGGTCCAGCGGCTCATTTACGTTCCGTAAACCATAGCGAGCGTTTTTTGGCGCCCCTTCGTCCTCCGGTTCGCAATTTCGCCTTGTTGTTGTCATGATTGTTCGACTGTTCCGTTTCGGGACGGCGAAATTCTCGCGGGGGGAATTACTGCACGATTGCGCCGATCCTTGCGCGTCCGGTCGGAAGCGTGAGCGCTGCAGGAGCGGAATTCGGGTGTGGCTTTGCGAATGATCTTGTGGGACAGATGACATCCAATAACGGTGCGGCATATCTTGTGAGGGGGCTCCGTCTCGCAGCGGTTCCGTTGCTTTGCGCGGTGCTTGCGGCCTGCGGATCGACATCGAGCGTCAAGAAGACCAAGTCGCGGAGCAAGGAATACTTCGCGGAGTCCGTCTATGGCGTCAAAGCCAGTCCCAGGGTCGCTACCGGAAACAACATCCCGAAGGGCGGCGGCCGCTACCAGGTAGGCAAGCCCTATCAGGTCAAGGGCAGGTGGTATCAGCCGAAGGAGGATTTCGGCTACAACAAGAGCGGGATGGCCTCCTGGTACGGGTCGGCCTTCCATGGCCGTCTGACGGCAAATGGCGAGGTCTACGACAAGCATCACCTTTCGGCCGCTCACCCGACCTTTCCGCTGCCGAGCTATGCGCGCGTGACCAACCTGGAGAACGGCACGTCTGTCATCGTGCGTGTCAACGATCGCGGCCCCTATGAATACGGCCGGATCATCGACGTCTCTTCGAAGACCGCCGACCTGCTGGACATCAAGCGCAAGGGCAGCGCCAATGTCCGCGTTCAATATGTCGGTCGTGCGCCGCTCGAAGGCAATGACATGCCCTACCTCATGGCTTCGTACGTCAGGAAGGGCGACCGTGGCCCGAGCGTGATGCCGGAAGGGCAGATCGCCTCAGGCGTGATGGTGGCTTCCAACGAGCCGTTGCGCGACATGGTTCCGAATCTCCGCGCCGTCCCGGTTCCGAATAAATCGATGCTCGATGCCGGCGTGCCGGTGAACGCGCTCGCCAAACCGGCGCAGGCCCCGGCGGCAACAAGCGCCTTCGGCGAATTCGTCGTTCTGCCGCAGATAGGGCCCATGCCGACGTCGCGCCCGCAATTGATCCCGCTGCCGGACGGCAGCATGGCCTATGCCGCGGCATATGTCGAAGTCCGCGTCAGCGACAAGCCTTCGCCCTTCGAGGCGATCATGGTCGATCGCAATCCGCTGACACCCGATTCCATCCTCGCCTATGCGAAGCGCCAGCACCGAAACGCCGACTCGCGCTGACGCCGGTTGAAGAGGGCTATTCGCGCTGATATGCCCATGAAGAACCGGAGTTTCTCATGCGCATGAAGTGGCTTGCGGTCGTAGGTTTCCTCGCGGCCGTCGTTTCGGGGCAAGCGGTCGCCCAGACGCCCGCCTTCGACACCAAAGCGAAGCAGATATATCTCGTCGATGCCGAGACGGGCACGGTGCTGTTTTCACGCGACGAAGATGCACCCGTCCCGCCTGCCTCGCTCGCCAAGCTCATAGCGATGGAGGTGGTTTTCGAGGCCCTGGATAAGGGCGAACTGACGCCCGAGACGAGTTTCGAGGTTTCTGAACACGCGTGGCGTACAGGCGGGGCCCCCTCCGGCACGTCAACGATGTTCGCCGCGATCAAATCCAGGATCCGCGTTGCGGACCTCATCCAGGGCGCAACGGTGCAACTCGCGAACGACGCATGCATTGTCCTGGCTGAGGGAATGGCTGGCAGCGAGGCTGCTTTTGCCGAACTGATGACCAAGCGGGCACGCGGTCTCGGACTGCCGGTCGCCACCTTCAAGAATGCCACGGGGCTGCCGCATCCCGAAAACAAGGTCACGATGCGCGAACTCGTCGCCCTTACGCGGCACCTATACGAGGCGCACCCGGATTATTACCGGGTCTATTCGCAGCCGGAATTCGAGTGGAACAAGATCCTTCAGCGCAACAAGAACCCTCTGATCGCCGCGAATGTCGGCGTCGATGGGTTGGCGACCGGCTTTGCGGAGGGTTTCGGCTTCTCGCTCGCCGTCTCGATGCAACGCGGCGACCGCCGCGTCTATCTCGCGATGGGGGGCCTCGAGAGTGAAAAGGAGAGAATCGAGGAGAGCCGCAGGGTCCTGGATTGGGCGATGACCGCTTTCGAGAAACGGCGCATCTTCGCCGATGGTGAAACCATCGGAGAGGCGAGCGTCTACGGCGGTGCGGATTCCCGAGTGGCGCTCGTGGCGGGCAGCCCGGTCGACGTTCTGCTGCCGGTCAAAAATCCTGAACGGCTGACGGCGCGCATCGTCTACAAATGGCCGCTCAACGCACCCGTCGCTGCCGGTCAGCAGGTCGGCGTCGTCAAGCTCTGGAACGGGGACAAGCTGCTGCGGGAAGTTCCCGTGAAGACGGCGAGGGCGGTCGAGCCCGGGACGCTCACGAGCCGGGCGATCGACGCGCTGCAGGAACTGCTGTTCTTCTGGCTGTGACAAATGCGCGTCGCGACGGTTCCTTCCGCCGGACCGATCGGCTAAACAGGGACGATAATGCACGCCGATCCGGGAATTGAAGTGTCGCTGGCCAAGGGTTTTTTCATAACATTCGAGGGGGGAGAGGGGGCCGGAAAGTCGACCCAGATGCGCCTTCTTGCGGAAGCGCTGAGCGCGCGCGGCTACCGCGTGCTCACCACGCGCGAGCCGGGAGGCTCCGTGGGCGCCGAAGCCGTTCGCCACGTGCTTCTTTCCGGCGCGGCCGAGTCCTTCGGAGTCCGCATGGAGGCGATCCTCTTTGCGGCCGCCCGCAGCGATCATGTCGAGGAGGTGATCCGGCCGGCGCTTGAGCAGGGAACGATCGTCCTTTGCGATCGGTTCATGGATTCCTCGCGTGTCTATCAGGGCGTGACGGGCAATTTGGAACCGGCTTTCGTCGAGACCCTGGAACGCGTTGCGGTGAACGGTGTCATTCCCGACTGCACTATCATCTTCGACCTTCCCGCTTCGGTCGGGCTGGAGCGCGCCCGCCGCCGCGCCGCAAACGACAGTCCCGACCGATTTGAAAAGGAACAGCTGGAGACGCATGAAAAGCGGCGCGAAGCCTTTCTCGATATTGCTGCGGCCGATCCGGAGCGTTGCCGCGTCGTCGATGCCAACCGTCCGCCGACCGCGATCGCTGCCGAAGTATTGAGTCTCGTCGAGGCGCTATTGCCCCTCGAGGGCAAGCCGCAACCCTCCAATGCGGAAGCGACGTCATGACCGCGGAACAGCCAGGTGTGCTGGAGGGGGCGCTTGCTCCCGCGACGAACAGCAAGCTCTTCGGTCATCAGGAGGCGGAAGCCTTTCTCGCGCAGAGCTACAGGTCCGGAAAGGGGCATCACGCGGTCCTGATCGAAGGGCCGGAAGGGATAGGCAAGGCAACTCTCGCCTTTCGCTTCGCCAATCATATTCTGAGCCATCCGGATCCGGCAGACGCCCCCGAAAGGCTTGCCGACCCTGATCCAGCCTCGATGGTCACGAGACAGCTTGCTTCGGGCGCATCGCACAACCTCCTGCATCTCGCGCGCCCAGTGGACGAAAAGACGGGCAGGGCGAAGGGCGCGATCACGGTCGACGAGGTTCGCCGCGCCGGCAAGTTCTTCGGCCAGACGTCGGGCACCGGAAACTGGCGCATCGTCATCATCGATCCGGCCGACGATCTCAACCGCAACGCCGCCAATGCCATTTTGAAGATGTTGGAGGAGCCGCCCCGCCGTTCGCTGTTCCTGGTGCTCACCCATGCGCCGGGAAAACTCCTGCCGACCATCCGTTCGCGTTGCCTGCCTTTGCGGCTGAAGCCTCTGGATACACAAGCCCTGCGCCAGGCACTTGCGCATCTCGGGCTCGATCTCGCCGGTCCTGACGCCGAACGGGTCCTCGCCGCGGCGAGCGGCAGCGTTTCGGAGGCGCTGAAGCTGATCAACTATGGCGGACTGGAGATCGCCGGGGCTTTCGACGACATCCTGGCAGGGCAGGGACCGGCCGCCCGCAAGAACATGCACAAGCTCGCTGACGTCCTTTCGGGAAAGGACAGCGAGACGATTTTCGATTTCTTCTCGTCGCTGCTGACGGGACGCATCATGCAGCTGGCGCGCGAAGCGGCGATCGCGGGGGACGTGGGCAGGGCCGAACGGTTCGCGAGACTCTCCAGCAGCGTTGGCGAACGCCTGGCGGTGAGCAATGCCTACAACCTCGATCGCAAGCAGACCATCCTTTCCTTGCTCGACGATCTCAAAGAGGCTTTATAGGCCGGGGCACACATGCCTCCCACGTTTTGTTGCCGTTTCCGCTCGTGTCGGTCGGGGCTGATTCCTGGCGAGATCGCGCGGCAGGGGCGACGGGGCAGGGCTTTTTCTTGCCCCGGCAGTTTCCTACCTGAAGCCTATGCGCTAATAGCACCCTTAGTTCCGATCCCGAGGATATCGAAGCCCGCTATGAGAGATACGTCCCCGTTCTACATCACCACCGCGATTTCCTATCCGAACGGCAAGCCGCATATCGGTCATGCCTATGAACTGATCGCGACGGATGCAATGGCACGCTTCCAACGGCTCGACGGGCGCGAGGTCTTCTTCCTGACCGGGACGGACGAACATGGACAGAAGATGCAGCAGACGGCAAAGAAGGAAGGAATTTCGCCGCAGGAGCTTGCCGCCCGCAATTCGGCCGAGTTCCAGAACATGGCGCGGCTGCTCAACGCCTCCAACGACGATTTCATCCGCACGACCGAACAGCGCCACCACGAGGCATCGCAGGCGATCTGGATGCGCATGGGCGAGGCGGGCGACCTCTACAAGGATTCCTACGCCGGTTGGTATTCCGTTCGAGACGAGGCCTACTACCAGGAGAACGAGACGGAGCTGCGCGGCGACGGCGTACGTTACGGACCGCAGGGAACGCCCGTGGAATGGGTGGAGGAAGAGAGCTATTTCTTCCGGCTCTCCGCCTACCAGGACAAGCTCCTGAAGCACTATGAGGAAAATCCGGACTTCATCGGCCCGGCGGAACGGCGCAACGAGGTCATCTCCTTCGTCAAGTCGGGCCTGAAGGACCTCTCCGTCTCGCGCACCACATTCGACTGGGGGATCAAAGTTCCGAACGATCCCTCTCATGTCATGTATGTATGGGTCGACGCACTAACCAACTACGTCACGGCCACCGGCTGTCTGACCGACCCGACGGGTCCGCGGGCGAAGTTCTGGCCAGCGAACATCCACGTCATCGGCAAGGACATCATCCGTTTCCACGCCGTCTATTGGCCGGCATTCCTGATGTCGGCCGGTCTTCCGCTTCCCAAGCGCGTCTTCGCTCACGGCTTTCTGCTCAACAAGGGCGAGAAGATGTCGAAGTCGCTCGGCAACGTGGTCGATCCGTTCAATCTGGTCGAGCACTTCGGTCTCGATCAGATCCGCTATTTCTTCCTTCGCGAAGTCTCGTTCGGCCAGGATGGCAGCTACAGCGAGGAGGGGATCGCGACCCGCATCAATTCCGACCTCGCCAACGGCATCGGCAATCTCGCCAGCCGTTCCCTGTCGATGATCGTCAAGAATTGCGACGGCCAGGTCCCGCTCTGTGGTCCGCTGACGGACGAGGACAAGGCGATGCTCGCCGCCGCAGACTCGCTGATCGACACCGCACGCGAAGAAATGGGCAAACAGCTCATCCATCGCGCACTTGCGGCGATCATCGCTGTCGTGTCCGAGACCGACCGCTACTTCGCAGGCCAGGAACCCTGGGCGCTGAAGAAGACCGATCCGAGCCGCATGGCAACCGTGCTCTACGTCACGGCGGAGGTCGTTCGCCAAGTCGCGATCCTTCTGCAGCCCTTCATGCCGGAATCGGCCGGAAAACTCCTGGATCTCGTCGCCGTCCCGACCGACCGCCGCGATTTTGCGCATCTCGGCGAAGCCGGACGCCTCGTCTCCGGGACGCCGCTCGAAGCACCCAAGCCGGTCTTCCCGCGCTATGTCGCGCCGGAAGCCTGAGTGAAGACGAAACCATGCTGATCGACACCCATTGCCACCTGGATTTTCCGGATTTCGAGGCCGAGCGCGACGCCATCATCGAGCGCGCGCGCGACGCCGGCGTGGGGCAGATGGTGACGATTTCGACCCGGGTGAAACGATTCGACACGATCCTCGCGATCGCCGAGAGATATCCGAACGTCTTCTGTTCCGTCGGCACGCATCCGCATAATGCCGATGAGGAACTGGACGTGACGGCCGACGATCTCGTTCGGCTCTCCGCCCATCCCAAGGTCGTCGCGATCGGCGAGGCGGGGCTGGATTATTTTTACGACAACGCGCCGCGCGACGCGCAGGCGGTGGGCCTGAGGCGGCATATCGCGGCAGCGCGAACAACCGGACTGCCGCTCGTCATACATAGCAGGTCGGCCGACGACGATATGGCTGCCATTCTAACCGAGGAATCGGGGAAGGGCGCCTTCCCCTTCCTTCTCCATTGCTTCTCGTCCGGCCCGGACCTCGCCCGGATCGGCGTCGAGCTCGGCGGCTATGTGTCCTTTTCGGGGATCCTGACTTTCCCTAAATCCGAGGAACTGAGGGACATCGCCAGGACGGTCCCGCGCGATCGGATGATCGTCGAGACGGACGCGCCCTATTTGGCGCCGAAGCCGTTCCGAGGCAAGCGCAACGAACCGGCCTACGTGGCGCACACGGCCGAGGTGCTGGCGCAAGCCATCGGGGTCTCCAGGGAGGAGATTGCCGAAATCACGACCGAAAACGCCTTCAGGATCTTCTCGAAGATGCCGAGGCTTTGAAATGGCGTTTCGGCGGGCCTTCACCATTCTGGGCTGCGGCTCGTCGCCGGGCGTGCCGCGCATCACCGGTGATTGGGGCGCCTGCGATCCGTCGAACCCCCGCAACCGTCGCATGCGGGCGGCCCTGCTCGTAGAACAGTTTGCGCCGGACGGCGGCAAGACGACCGTCGTGATCGACACCGGCCCGGATTTCCGCGCCCAGATGATCGCGGCGAATGTACGCCACATCGATGCCGTGCTCTACACCCATGCCCATGCGGACCATCTGCACGGGATCGACGATCTGCGCGGTTTCGTCATCGAAAATCGCAGGCGCGTGCCGATCTGGGCCGATGCGTTCACGATGGCCCGTATTCGCGACGGCTTCCGCTATTGTCTGGAGTCGCCGCCAGGCAGCGGCTATCCGCCGATCGTCGAGCCCTATGTGATTCCCGACGACCTGCCGCCGTTGACCATCCATGGAGCCGGCGGGCCGATCTCGTTCGAGCCGCTGATGCAGTTTCACGGCAACGTCCATTCGCTCGGCTTCCGCATCGGCGGTTTTGCCTATTGCAGCGACGTCAGCGACTTTCCGGTGGAAACGGTCTCGAAGCTCGGCGGGCTCGATCTGCTCGTCATCGACACGCTGCAGTACAAGTTTCACCCGAGTCACTTGTCCCTGGTGCAGTCGCTCGTGTGGATCAACCGTCTGCAGCCGAAGCGCGCCGTACTCACGCATATGCATGTGCCGATGGATTACGAAACCGTATGCGGCGAGACGCCGGATCACGTCGAGCCGGCTTACGACATGATGCGCCTGGAGTTCGATATCGACCTGCCGACGGTGGATGACGCATAAAGTCTCATATCAGCGATTTTCTCTAAGGCACTGATCCGATGCGGCTTACATCGGTTCTAAGTCATGTCGAGATTCATCTTATGACGCCGGTTGCTGCGAGATGGATGATGACGTTTCTCCTCGTCCTCATCTCTGTGCTTGTCACAGAGATCCAGCAGCGCCGCGTCTGCGGTGCGGGAAGAGTTCTTTCAGCCCAAGGACTTGGTCTGGCTGGATCCCTGTGACAAGCACAAGGGATGAGGAGATCAAACAAGCCGCGGCGGGTATCCCGAATCTCGACAGGCCTTAGTTCCATAATCTATCTTATGTGATCCCCCTATGTAGCCGCAAAGTTAAAGTGTCCTGTTTCTGCAATGTAAGAATGTCACTCTCCCCGGGTTTAGATGACCTGGGAGATTGCGGATGGGATTGATTGCGATGAGCGAGCGTGATCTGCAGCGGATTGAGGTTTTGTCGAAGGTCATCGATGGTCGGATGACGCTGGTAACGGCCGCTCATGTTCTGGGGTTAAGCACGCGCCAGGTGCGTCGACTGCTGGAGCGGATCCGGACGGATGGTGCCGCATCGATCCGGCACAAGGCGATCGGTCGGCCATCGAACAACCGGATCAGCGACGGCGTTCGGGATTATGCAGTGACGCTGGTTCGCGAACGCTATGCCGACTTTGGTCCGACGCTAGCGGCAGAGAAGCTTGCCGAGCGCGATGGCTTGCGGGTGTCGCGCGAGACCTTGCGCAAATGGATGTCGGAGGCCGGACTTTGGCTGTCGCGCAAGCAGCGGCGCACCTTCCACCAGCCACGATTGCGACGCGAGGCCTATGGCGAGCTGGTGCAGATTGATGGATCGGAGCACCGCTGGTTCGAGGATCGCGGTGATCCATGCTCGCTGCTGGTGTTCATCGATGATGCGACCGGCAAGCTGATGCAGTTGCGTTTCGTGCGCTCGGAAAGTGCGTTCAGCTATTTCGAGGCGCTGGAGCTTTATCTCAAAAATCATGGTGCTCCGGTCGCCTTCTATTCCGACAAGCATTCCGTGTTCCGGGTGGCGAAGAAAGACGCCAAGGGCGGCCAGGGCATGACCCAGTTCGGGCGTGCGCTTTCAGAGCTAAACATTGAGATTCTTTGTGCAAATTCGAGCCAGGCGAAGGGCCGTGTCGAGCGGATGAACCGGACGCTGCAGGACCGTTTGATTAAGGATCTGCGCCTGGAGGGCATCTGTGGCATGGACGACGGCAACGCCTTCCTGCCTCGGTTCATGGAGGGCTATAACCGGCAGTTTGCCATTACCCCTGCCCGACCTGATGATCTGCATCGGTCGCTGAATCTTGCCCCGGATCGGCTCAAGGAGATCCTGTGCAAACGCGAGCAGCGCTACGTCGGTGCGCAGCTGACGTTTTCGTTCGAGCGCCAGCGGATCATGCTTGAGGAGACCGAGGTGACGCGCGGGCTGGTCGGTCGCTATGTCGAGACCTACGCCTATGCCGACGGCCGGCTCGATGTGCGGTGGAAAGGCCATTCCCTACCCTACCGGGTATTCGACAAGGACCAGCGGGTGACGCATGCGGCGATCACCGAGAACAAGCGGCTCGGTGATGTCCTGGCCTACATCAAGGCGCGCCAGGACGAGCGGCCGGCGCCGAAGGTGAAGACCAACAGCGAGAAGATCGGCTACCGACCGCGTGGCCGCAAGCCGGGCAAGCGGACGGATTTCATGACCGATCCAGCGGTCGTTGCTCGGCGGCGGCAGGCACTTTCCCGGCAAAGTGCGGTGGAGCAAGGGCAACCCTACCCGGCACAGTTCAATGGAGAATAAACTCGGAATGCATGTCTGATTCCAACTTTAAACAGGCAGGCCACAAGGGTGTCTTGTGGTAGGTTCCGTGCTGCCAAATAGTCAGCCCCCTCGCGTTCTTCGTGCAGCAATCCCAGCCAGCACAGCGGGCGAATGATATCGTAGCGGAGCGACGACCTTTCCGCCCAGGTTTCGACAGTCATTTCTGCCGGCTCCGGGTACGATTCGCTCGGGTATAGCTCGTTCGCCAGGTCGTCCAGCGAACAGCCCGTTTCTGCTTTCATATTGATAAGATTGAGAAAGACGTGCCACCAACGCATCCGATTGCGGACAGCCTCCTGCGTCTGCCCGTGGTGGATATAAGCATAAAGATAATCCGTCGCGATCAGATCGAAGAAGGCCTGCGGTCTCGCCAAAAAGTCCTGGCCACGTTTTGTCGGCAGCACGACGTCTTTTTTCCGGCGAAGAAGCTTTAGATGTCGGACCATATCCCGCACCACCCAGAGCGGCGGCATGTCGGCTTCATTGAGGACCTTATTCATCCTGTACAGGTCTTCGGATGTGTACCCGGGCCAATCGAAATGAACGGCGGCCCAGTGCACGAACTTGCGGTTCATGGCGCCCGTCGCTGTTAATCCAATGCCATTGTGAGTGTCGGCATAGGATATCGTCACGATCATCCCGCGAAGCAGCGGCGACAGCGCGGCTACATCGACATCACCCATCAGCCTGATTTCCGGAAGCATCGCGAGATCCTGGCCCTGCACATACAGCTGCCTGCAACATCTACCAGGAACGCAATAAATGAAACTGAGAAAGCTAAAGCCGAAGGGGTGCCCTTCACCCGCCCCCTCCCTTCCCTTGCAACCCGATCCAGCCGGTCCGGTCGGGGGCTTGGCTCAGTGCCAGTGGGGATGTCGCGTGTCGCATTTCTAAATGGTTGGTGACGCACCCAAAGTGACATTTCAACTTTGCGCCGGAGCGGACATTTCAACATGGCCGCCACACCCCCCTATATAGCTGGGGTACATTCTATTTCCAAGTGCGACATGCCAATAAAAACAATGGCTTACCCCCTTCTAGATTTTTGCATGTCGCAGTGCTATTTGCAGCTCACCCGACCCACCCTACCTTGCAAGCCGGACCAGCCCGTAACATTCTACTTGGGCCAGACAGACATGCGACAAGCCGCGTCTCTCGTGGCGCTGGTCAACGTCAACGCTGGACCGCTTGATTTGAAGGAGACGCAGTATGGATCGATTCCAAGGCGGTTGCCTCTGCGGCAACGTGCGATTTGTGGCGACGGGACGACCATACCGGGTAGGCCTCTGCCATTGTCTCGACTGCCGCAAGCATCACGGTGCCCTTTTTCACGCGTCCGCCATTTTCCCTGAGAACTCTGTAACGATCGATGGCGAGACGCGCGATTACGCCGGTCGGCATTTTTGCCCCCGCTGCGGCTCGACCGTCTTCGCACGCGGCGGAGACGAAATCGAAGTGAACCTCGGATCCTTGGACGCCCCTGATCAATTGATGCCGACCTACGAAAGCTGGACCGTCCGCCGCGAATCCTGGCTGCCGCAGTTTCCCCTCAAGAGACGCTACGAGCGGGACCGTGACGAAACGAGTCGCTTCGAGGAATAGGCCGCACGAACGAACGATCGATTCGCGTCACTCCGGAAGGCCCGCCTTACGGTAGCCGTCGACAAAATGCGCAAGCGTCGCAGCGTCGCGGAACGGCTCCGTATCCGCCCAGTGGCGGGTTGTAAAATGCGGGTTGCCGACGAGGAACAGTTCGACCTCCGCGCGCGCCTCGTCGAGCCGGCCCAGTTGGGCAAGGCTTGCCGCCAGGAAACGTCGCGAGCTGGTGCGATAAGTCTCGTCCCGGCGCAGTGTCTCGACGGCGGCTTCGTATTCGCCGGCGGCATATTGCGCCTGGCCGAGCGTCAGATAGTACCAGCTTGCCGGAAACGGGTTCAGCCGGAACGCCTTGCGGATGTGCTCAAGGCCCTCCTCCACCCGCCCGGCCAGGACCGCGATGTCGGATAACGTCGCCCAGGTATCGGCCTCGTTCGGATCGAGCTCGATCGCCTTGGCGAATTCCGCATCCGCCTCGGCGAAGCTGCGCTCATAGGCAAGCAGGTTGGCCAGCACCCAGCGGCACCCGGCATCGTTGGGATCGATCGCCACGGCTTTGCGCGCCAGCTCCAAGGCAACGCTACGGTTGGGTTCGACCGGTTCGCCCCAATGCACCCATCTCATCCAGTGGTTCATGGCGAGCCAGCGATAGGCCTCGGCATATTCCGGATCGAGCGAAACCGCGCGCGTGAGCATCAGATGCGCTTCCCGCGCCGTCTGAGGCGAATCATCGATCAGCTTGCGCGCCCGCACGCAGAGATCGTAGGCCTCGAGATTTTTGGGGCGGTTGCGCGGCGGCTGTGGGCGCAGCCGGCCGAGCAATGCCTCCACGATCTTGCCGGTGACCTCGTCCTGAACGGCAAAGATATCTTCGAGGCTGCGATCGAAGCGTTCCGCCCATAGATGATTACCACTCACCGCATCGACCAGCTGTGCGTTGATGCGCACGCGCCCCGCGGCGCGTCGTGCGCTACCCTCCAGCAGATAGCGCACGCCAAGGTCCTCAGCGATCTCGCGCACGTCCCTCGCCTTTCCTTTGAAGGCAAAGGCCGAGTTTCGCGCGATGACGAACAGGCCGGAGATCCTGGACAAGTCGGTGATCAGGTCTTCGGTCAACCCGTCCGCAAAGGATTCCTGCTCCGGATCGCTGCTGAAATTAACGAAAGGCAACACGGCTATCGATGGTTCGTTGGGCAGCGGCAGTGGACTTCGCTTCGCGCCACCGGCCTTTTCGACAGGCCCCGTGAAGCGGTAGCCGACCCGCGGAATCGTGGCGATCCATTCGCCGCCGTCGGAGGGCGCACCAAGCATCTTCCGCAGTTGCGCGATCTGGACGGTGAGGTTGCCTTCCTCCACCGCCCTGCCCGGCCACGCCGCATCCATCAGCTCGGCTTTTCCCAGGATCTCACCAGGCCGCCCGACGAGCGCCTCAAGCAGCTTCAGCCCGCGATAACCGACGGCAACGGGCTCATCGTTCCGAACGAGCGTTCCCGCACCCGGATCAAGGACAAACGGACCAAAGACGAAGCGCGATCCCTGCATAGGGCGCATCTATAGTCCGTTTGGGAATTTTTGAGAACTTTTTGGAAGAGCTTAATTGCCACGCTGTTCGCATCGCGCAGAATTCATCCTCTTTCGGGTCGAGGGCTCTGCCCCTCAAACCGTGTGGAGGTTACCATGAACGATATCCCCTCCGTTGTGACGGAAACGCCGCGTCGGCCCTACCGCCCCGCCACAATTCGAAGCATTATCGCGACCTGGGACGAGCGGAAGCGCTTTCGCTGCGAACTTGAGCAAAAGTTGAAGGACGATCCCCATTTGATCAGCGATATCGGTCTGACGAAGCTTGAGGCCGAGGCGGAGATCGCCAAGCCCTTCTGGCAAGTATAAGGCAAGTCTGCATGACCGCTGAAAGCACGACTTTATCGCGACAGGACCAGATCCCGTGGGCCGCTATGGCCGGCATCATCGCGACCGTCACGGTGTTCGCCGTGGCACAGGGGCTGACCTATCCCCTGCTCAGCTTCATCCTGGAGCGGCAGGGGACGACGCCTGGCCTGATCGGCTTGTCGGCGGCGATGACCCCGCTGGGTTTCATCGTATCCGCCCTCTTCATTCCGGCACTGGCGCGGCGCGTGGGCGGGGCGCGGCTTGCGATCCTGTGTTCGGGCCTGGCCGCGCTCACGCTGATCGCGATCGGCTGGACGCAGGAGGTCTGGGCCTGGATGCCGCTGCGTTTCCTGCTCGGGTTCTTCGCCAATCCGCTGTACGTGATCAGCGAGACCTGGCTGCTCTCGATCACGCCCGCGCGGCGGAGGGGCCGAATCATGGGCCTCTATTCGTCGATCGTCTCGGGCGGCTTCGCCATCGGCCCGCTCTCGCTCGGTCTGGTCGGCACGCAAGGCTGGCCGCCCTTCATGGTCGGCATCGTGGCCTTCCTTCTCTGCGGGCTGATCGTGCTTGCGGTCGTGCCGCACCTGCCGAAGATGCCACATGAAGGCGAGGCGACATCGGTCGGCGGCTTTTTCGCACTGGCGCCGCTCCTCTTGTTCGCGGTTTTCGCCGCAGCCGCCTTGGAGCAGACCCTGCTTTCCCTGTTCGCGGTCTATGGCGCGGCGCTTGGCAGCACAGAAGGGCGTATCGCCTCGCTCATCACCTGTTTCATCGCAGGCAACGCCGTGCTGCAGATATTGCTGGGACGGGTGGCCGAACGGTTCGGGTCGCTGCGGACCATGATGCTCTGCGCCTTGGCTTCACTGGGTGGCTGCCTGCTGCTGCCGGCGATCTTCGAATCATGGCTCATCTGGCCGCTCTTTTTCGTCTGGGGCGGGGCCTCGTTCGGCATATACACCATGTCGCTGATCCAACTCGGCGAGCGATTCACGGGTCAATCCTTGGTCGCCGGCAACGCGGCCTTCGCCTTCGTATGGGGCATCGGCGGCATCGTCGGCTCGCCCGCGACAGGACTGGCGATGCAACTGATCGGACATCAGGGGCTGCCATTGTCCCTTGGCCTGCTTTGCTTTGTGCTGGCGGTGTTTCTAATCCCGCAGCTCAACAGGCCTTAATGCGCCGTAAAAGCCCCGTCGACCGGATGATAGCTGCCGGTGATGAAGCTCGCCTGTTCCGACAGCAGGAAACAGACGAGAGCCGCGACTTCCTCCGGTTTTCCCCGCCGGCCGAGCGGCTGCAGCGCTTCCAGGCGTCGTGTCTTCGCCAATTCCGAATGTCCCGACAGAAGCGGCGTTTCGATCCAGCCGGGGCCGACCGCGTTGATGCGAATCCCCATTCTTGCATATTCGATCCCGGCCGCCTTGGTGAGCCCCACCACCCCGTGCTTGGCGGCGGTGTAGGCGGACGCGGTAGGCAATGCAACCGCACCGAGAATCGAGGACATGTTGACGATAGCGCCGCCGCCCTTTCCGAGCATGGCGGCGATCTCGTATTTCATGCAGTAGAAAACGCCGTTCAGGTTGACTTCGATCAGCCTGCGCCAATCTTCGAGCGGGTAGTCCGCGGTCGCTTGGCGCGGGCCCTCTATGCCTGCATTGTTGACCGCCAGATGCAATCCACCGCATTCCCGCACGGTGAAGGCGACCATTTGCTCTACCGCCCCCGCGTCGGTGACGTCGACGGTGAAGTCTCGCGCCCTGCCCCCGGCAGAGCGAATCTCGGCCGCGACGCTGCCCGCCGCGTCGGCGTCGCGGTCGGCGACTATCACTTCCGCACCCTCGCCGCCAAGTTGCCTGGAGACGGCGGCGCCGATGCCGGAACCCGCGCCGGTCACGATTGCGATTTTTCCTTCCAGACCGAGTTTCATCGTGCCGCTCCTTGTCTCCGCTGCTTCCCCGAACCAGTCGATCAGACGCCGGTTCCGGTCGCAAGAGGTTTCATCCTTGCGGTCGTATCCGTTGCAAGGCTTGGCCGACACGCGCTTGGGTGTTAAACACGAAATCGTAGGGACTCACAATTTACTCAGCAGGTGAGAATGGAGAAGGATCGCATTACGCGCCGGGTACTCGTGCTGGGTAGCCTGGCTCTCTTGGCCTCTGGCTGCAGTTCGTTGCGCTCGGCGGACAGCCCGCAATCAGCCAGGACCCGTATAGACCCACGATACCGCAGGCAGGAGGTCGCCTATTATGGCGGCGAAGCGCCTGGAACGATCGTCGTCAATACGGGAGAACGTTACCTCTATTATGTTCAGGGAGGCGGTTCGGCGATTCGCTACGGGATCGGCGTAGGCGAGGAAGGCCGCACCCTCAAAGGCCGGGCGAAAATCGGCCGCAAGGCGGAGTGGCCCTCCTGGACGCCGACTGCAAACATGATTCGCCGCAAGCCGCATCTGGCGCAATATGCCGGCGGAGTGAGCGGAGGGCTGCATAACCCGCTTGGGGCCGCCGCGCTCTATCTCTACCAGGGCGGAAACGACACCATGTTCCGGCTGCACGGGACGAACGAGCCCTGGACGATCGGCCAGGCAGTATCGAGCGGTTGCATTCGTTTGACGAACGACGACATCGTCGATCTCTACAGCCGCACCCCGGTGGGTGCGACCGTGCTGATCATTTGATGGCGTTTTCCGTTACATTTCGGTATAAATGACTAAGCCCCGTGTGTTCCGACGCGGTTGATAACCCGGTAACCATAAAGCGGTTATCAACTGTGTCCTTTCTGCACTAGGCCCCGGCGCAAATCGCCACTATTACTTGAAGTGTTGCCTTCGATAACCCATTCCGACTATTGAGGAAAGGACTACTTGATGAGCCGAATTCTAGTTGTGATGATTGCGTTGCTTTCTGTTGCCGGCCTCACCGCGTGTGATACGATCGGCAAGGGTAAGGGTAAGGCCCCGCCGCCTGCTGCCGTCGATACGGTAGAACCGGCGCCGGTATACAAGTAACAGTGACTTTGCGCCGTGGGAGAGCTCAACGACCGCCCTCCCACGGCGCGTTATTCAGGCTAGACCGGCTGTGATACTGACGGCATAGTACGCGTCAAGAACTCCAGAGAGCCGGCCCGAGGTCTGGATTGTCAGAACTCGGAAGACAATCTAAGTGGTGTGATGACGCTTGCACGAGGCCGCATATCCCTTGTGATCTTGGTCGCACTGGCAGCAGCTGCATGCCAGACACAAGACAAAAATCCCGAACCCCGCTACGTTTCCAGCAGCCTGAAAGGGCCGGCGAAACTCGAATCTCAAGCGAGAGAGCAGGGATATTTCATCGAATTTCGCTCCCGCTACGCGCTGAGCTATGGCCACACCTACGTTATCTACGGGCGCACGAACAAGTCTGGTGCGGTCGTTCAGCGACAGGTTGCCGGCCTTGCACCGGCTACGCTTGATCCGACACCGTATGTCCTTGGCCATTTCGTGCCCGTTCCGGCTGAAACCGGCGCGAGCGACGGTGACCTTGAGGAAGAATACCGCTCGGCAAGCTGGCGCGTCATGCTGACGCAGGCGGAATACAACAAGGTCGTGGCTTTCATCGACAAACTGAAAGCCAAGTCGAAGTTCTGGCACGCGTCGCTCTACAACTGCAACGCCTTCGTGGCCGAAATCGCCCGCTCCATGGGCTATAAGACACCCGGCATCTGGCTTAGGCCGCAGGAATTCATTACAAGGCTTCGGGAGATGAACGGAGGTTGAGAGGCGACGGGCACAGAGCTCGCGATCCAACCGTCACCGTTCGAAATAGAATCACGCTGCGAAGCATCGGCTGAAGAAGGTTCCCGCCCGATCGTTGACGCCAGGCGCATGCTAAGGACTTGGGGAACTAGACATGTCGGTATCCTCCATCGGCGAGATCGCCTGGGTGCTCGGAATCGTTGCCTGGTACTTCATTCGCCGCCCTTATGAACGCCGCGCGAAGCGCGTGCGTGTCGTCAGCCACCGCCGCTCAACCTCCGAAAAGCTGGGCCTGGCGGCGGCCCTGCTTGGCCTCGCGATCATTCCCGCTTTTTATGTCGCTACCGGGATCCCGGAGGGGGCCGACCACCCTGCCCGGCTCTGGGCCGTCGTGCTCGGTGCCGCGATTTTCTGTCTGGCCATGTGGGTCTTTCGCAGAACCCACAAGGAACTCGGTCGCAACTGGTCGATCACGCTCGAGATTCGCGACAAGCACGAACTGATTCGGCGCGGTCCTTACGCCCTGGTCCGCCATCCCATGTATACTTCGTTCCTGCTGATGGGCGTAGGCCAGGCGTTTCTTCTGCCGAACTGGGTCGCAGGGCTGGCGGGTCTTGCCGGTTTCGCGGTCCTCTTTCTTCTGAGAGTGGACAAGGAGGAACGCATGATGATGGAAATGTTCGGCTCCGAGTATCGCGACTACATGGCGGACACCAAGCGGATCATTCCTTACATTTACTAGAGGTGCATGATGCGAGGCCGAGCCCTCAAGCTTTCAGCGTCTCGGCGCCTGGTCGGGGATCTCATGCGATTTTCGATGAAGGTGCCGCGGGTGAGCGTGCAGCGGCGGATGAATCTCGGGCCGTTGCTCAAGGCCAGAACATCGCTTGAAAGCAGGCCATCCTGGACGGCGCTCTTCCTCAAAGGATACGCCCTTCTCGCTCAGGAGACGCCCGAGTTGCGGCGCGCTTACGTCAAATTTCCCAGACCGCAGCTATACGAATATCCGGGAAGCATCGCTTCCATCGCGCATGAAAGGGAGTACGAGGGCGAACGAATCGTGCTGCTGACGACGATCAAGAATCCGGAGCGCCGTCCGATCGCGGAGCTGGGGTCCTTGATGCAGACGGCGCGAACCAGTCCCGTGCTGGAGGTCAAGGAATTCCGGCGCGCCCTGAAGATCGCCCGCCTCCCCGGTCCGATCAGATGGCTTCTCATGTGGCTCGGATTGAACATCGGCCGGCAAAGGGCGCGCCGTTTCGGTACATTTCAGCTGTCGGTCTATTCGGGCCTCGGCGCGGAATCGCTCAACCCCCTCACGCCTTTGACCTCGCTTCTCAATTACGGCCCGATCGACAACGATGGCTCGGTCACCGTGCGCATCCACTATGACCACCGGGTCATGGATGGCGCCAACGTCGCGCGTGCCCTCGAGCGGTTCGAGAGGATATTGAACGGCGAAGTCACCGCGGAGCTGGAAGGGCTTGCATCCGGGCGCGACGTATCCGCTGCGGCAGGTTCCGGAGCGGCGCGATGACTTCGGGCGATCAACGTCGTCCCGCTGTCGTCGTCGTCGGTGCCTCCCGGGGAATCGGCAAGGCAATCGCCGAAGTGGCCGCGAGGGATGGTGCACCGGTCGTACTCGTGGCGCGTTCGGAAGTGGCGCTGGCGGCGGCCGCCGACGATATCCGGAACGCCGGAGGCGAGGCGTTCACGGTCCCGCTGGATTTCCTGGCTGATGATGCGGCGCTCGGTCTCGAGGACTTCCTGTCCGCAAACGGCCTGTTCTGCGACGTACTCGTCAACAGCGCCGGTTATGGATTGCGCGGAGGCGCGACGGTCCTGCCGCTCGATGAACAGCTCGGCCTCGTCGACCTCAACATCCGCGCCCTTACCGAACTCACCTTGCGCCTCCTGCCGGGCATGGTCGCGCGCCGTCGCGGCGGCGTCATCAATCTCGGTTCGGTCGCGAGCTTCACGCCGGGTCCGTATATGGCGCTCTACTATGCCAGCAAGGGCTTCGTCCGCTCCTTTTCGGAAGCGCTGCACCAGGAACTGCGTCACACGGGCGTGACCGTCACTTGCGTGGCGCCGGGCCCGGTCTCGACGGAATTTCTGGCAACCTCAGGCGCCAATCGCGTGGCACTGTTCAAGATCTTGCCCAAGCTCGAGGCGGGCTATGTCGCTGAAAAGGCGTGGCGCGGCTTCAAAACAGGCCGCCGCCTCGTCATACCCGGCCTCTCGGCCAAGCTGACGATCCTGTTGGCGGCGCTGGTGCCCTCCGCGATCATGCTGCCCCTGATCGGCCGATTGCAGCGCAGGAGCAAGGATCCGTGCCCCTGCGGCTCCGGCAAAAGCTTCACGTCGTGCTGCGGTGCCCGCGGAAATTCGCTCGGAACCACCACGCAAAGTCGGTAGAGAAGCATTCGCGGATTAGGAGCGGTCACGAAACATCGCCCTCTCCATGACGTCGAGTCTTTATGGTCGCTGAATATAGACATTAAAACGTTTCAATATGTTATTGATATTCAATCGCTATCTTCGATAATCCCCTCTAGCTAAGTCCATGGAGGAAGCACGTCCCGGCAGGAAAACTGCTACGGCGATCAGCTGATTTCCAGATCCGAGACGTCCCATGGACGACGAGCGGCCTTTCCTTGACACGGGGAAGAACCAGGGCACCGGTTCCAGAAAGACCGAATGCTCTGTCTCCGCCTCACGGATTAGGCGTCTCCGAAGCCACTCTTCGTAGCGTTATCAGTCCTTGCTGTAGTCAGCGCCGTACCATTTGGTCGTCAGTTTTCCAAGCGTGCCGTCAGCCTTCATCGCTTTGATGATTTCGCCGATCCTAGCGGTCCATTCCGAGTCGCCCTTATCGGCAATGACGACCGCAGGCGACCGAAAGGGATACACGCCCTCGAGGATACGAACGGCATAGCCGTTTCTGACTGCATTTTGGGCGGTCTGCTCGGGGGCGATGACAGCGTCCAATCGAACCCCGTTTCCAAGACGCAGGTCATCGAAGGGCATCATTGAATCCGGAAACGTGCGCACTTCGCCCGGTTCGAGATTGTATTGGACCGGCGGCAAGCCCGGCGCATCGATCTCCAGGCGACGGTTGATGAAGTCCTCGGATGCCGTACCTGTTTCGACGCCGATAATCTTACCATCCAGCTCCTCTTCCGATTGAATGCTGCTCTCGGCATGAACGACGTAGACATAAGGGCTGTAATAATAGATTCCGGCGAAATCGATGACCTCTGCCCGCGCCTTGGTTGGAGCAACGGAACCGACCCCGAGGTCGAAACGTCCCTGCCAGTGGCCTCCCGTCATGGTTGCCCATTCCGGGGTTTCGAAACGTACATTCGCGCCCAACCGTTTGCCGATTTCATTGGCGACATCGATGTCAAAGCCGACAAGGACGTTGTTCTCATCGAGAAAACCCTGCGGAGGCCAGCCGACATTGGTGGCGACGACCATCTCTTTTCTTTCAATGACGCGATCAAGCGTTGAGCCTGCCATTGCCGAACTGCAGAATATAAACAGCGATACCGATGCTATAGCTAACATTCTTTTCATGTTGTCTCCTACCCCCCGTTGAACGGTCAACAATGCCCCGGACGTTTTTTGCTCGGATAGTTCTACAAGCGGACGACCTCCGCAAACCTATTTATTAGAATTCTGCTATCGGAATTTCCGATTCCGACTTCCAAAATAGTGCGATAAACTCAGATTGCTCAAATGAAACCATCGCCACCGGCAAGCTCATTTCGTTTCCGTCGGTGGAGGTCGTCGGCGACGACGTGGCTCAGGAGGCGCATAACTTTCGGGCGCGCAGATTGCCGTTACCGGCTCAACGGCGTGGTCGTGGTTGAGGCGGCGAGCCGTGGCCTCTATCCTTCGGCAGAACGTTGTGTGCAATCGTCGCTCGACTGCGCGGCGTCGGACGGACATTCCTATGAATGTTAAAGGGATGGAGCATTCCCGCGAACCCGAAAAAGAATGGGAATGCTCTGGCCGTGAAGCTCACACCGGTGGCAGATCGCCGCGTTGCCAGCCTTCCATGGTCTCCGCCATGAAATCGGTATAGCGTCCTTCTTCGATAGCCTTGCGGATGCCGGCCATCAGCTCCTGATAATAGGCCAGATTGTTCCAGCTGAGCAGCATGCCGCCGAGCGATTCGTTTGAACGAATCAGGTGGTGCAGATAGGCGCGCGAATAGTCGCGAGTCGCCGGACAGGAAGACTGTTCATCGAGCGGGCGCGTGTCTTCCGCGTGTCGGGCGTTGCGCAGATTGATGCGGCCGTAGCGCGTGAAGGCGAGGCCATGGCGTCCGGAGCGGGTCGGCATGACGCAGTCGAACATGTCGATCCCATGCGCGACGGACTTCAGGATATCGTCCGGCGTCCCGACGCCCATCAGATAGCGCGGCTTGTCGGCCGGCAGGACGGGGCAGGTCACGTCCAGCATGCCGAGCATGACCTCCTGCGGCTCACCGACGGCGAGACCCCCGACGGCATAGCCCTTGAGGTCGAGATCCCTGAGTGCCAGGGCCGAGCGTTCGCGCAGTCTGGGAATGTCGCCGCCCTGTACGATCCCGAACATCGCCTTGCCAGGCTGATCGCCGAAGGCGACCTTGCAGCGCTCCGCCCAGCGCAGCGACATTTCCATCGCACGTTCGATTTCGTCGGGTTCCGCCGGCAGCGCCACGCACTCGTCGAGCTGCATCTGAATGTCGCTGCCGAGCAGGCCCTGGATCTCGATCGAGCGTTCCGGCGACATGTGATAGAGCGCGCCGTCGACATGGCTCTTGAAGGTCACGCCCTGTTCGTTGAGCTTGCGCAGGCTCGACAGCGACATGACCTGGAAGCCGCCGCTGTCGGTCAGGATCGGCCGTTCCCAGCGGATGAACTTGTGCAGCCCGCCAAGCCTGGCGACACGTTCGGCGCCCGGGCGCAGCATCAGGTGATAGGTATTGCCCAGAATGATATCGGCGCCCAGATCGCGCACCTGGTCGAGATACATCGCCTTGACCGTGCCGACGGTACCGACCGGCATGAAGGCAGGCGTACGGATCGTCCCGCGGGGGGTCACGACTTCGCCGCGGCGCGCATTGCCGTCAGCCGCAAGCAGTTTGAATTGGAACGTCTCGGTCATTTAATCTTTCCGGAAGAGCAGGCTCGAATCGCCGTAGGAATAGAAGCGGTAACCCGTTGCGATCGCGTGGGCATAGGCCGCGTGCATCGTTTCGAGCCCCGCAAACGCCGAGACCAGCATGAACAGGGTCGATTTCGGCAGGTGGAAATTGGTCATCAGCATATCGACTGCGCGAAAGCGATAGCCCGGCGTGATGAAAATCCCGGTTGCGCCCGACCAAGGACGGATGTTCCCGTCTTCGGCGGCTGCGCTCTCGATCAGCCGAAGCGATGTCGTGCCGACACAGACGATGCGGCCGCCGCGTTCGCGCACGGCATTGAGCTTCGCAGCGGTCACCGGGTCGACGTGGCCGATTTCCTCGTGCATCACGTGGTCGGCGGTATCGTCTGCCTTGACCGGGAGGAAGGTTCCCGCACCTACATGCAGCGTGACGAAATACCGTTCGATCCCGCCTTCGTCGAGTTTGGCGAAAAGGCGGTCGGTGAAATGCAGCCCTGCAGTCGGCGCGGCTACCGCCCCCTCCTCGCGCGCATAGACGGTCTGGTAGTCGGTCCGGTCCTGCTCGTCGTCGGCACGCTTGGATGCGATGTAAGGCGGCAAGGGAATGTGTCCGACGGCCATGATCGCCTCATCGAGCGAGGGGCCAGAGAGATCGAAGCGAAGCGTCACCTCGCCGGCATCGCCTTTTTCCTCGACCACGGCCTCCAGCGAACCGAGCAGGCAGGCATTGCCGCCATGTCCGAAGCTGATCCGGTCCCCGGGCTTCAATCGGCGGGCCGGGCGGGCGAAAGCTTTCCAGCGACTGGGTGCAACCCGCATATGCAGCGTCAGCGACACGGGCGTGCTTATATCCTCACCCCGGTAGCGAACGCCTTCGAGCTGCGCCGGTATGACCTTGGTGTCGTTGAAGACCAGCGCATCTCCCGGCCGCAGGAACGACGGCAGATCGAGGACGCCGCGATCTTCGAGAACCGGTGCGCCGTCGGGGCGAACGACGAGCATGCGGGCGCTATCGCGCGGGCTTGCGGGCCTCAGCGCAATGGAATTTTCCGGCAGGTCGAAATCGAACAGGTCTACGCGCATCTATGGTATCAATTAAAAGCAAACCCGCCCCGGCGGCTCGCGCGATCGGGGCGGGCAGGTCAGTGCGCTACAGCGCCGCGCGTCTGACAAGACGCGCAAAGGCCGTAGCACTTCGAACCGCTGCATGTTCCGTCCTTGGATCGGGGACGATCCAAGGAAACATGCAGTAGCCCAGATCAGGCGTCGGCGGCAACCCGCATCGAAACGATGGTATCCGGATCGCGGACCGGTTCGCCGCGCTTGATGTTGTCGATATTCTCCATTCCTTCGACGACCTGGCCCCAGACAGAATACTGCTTGTTGAGCCAGGGAGCATCGGTGAAGCAGATGAAGAACTGGGAATTGGCCGAGTTCGGCATCTGGCTGCGCGCCATGGAGCACGTTCCGCGCACGTGTGAAACATCGGAGAATTCGGCTTTCAGGTCCGGCTTGGAGGAGCCGCCCATGCCCGCACGGGACGGGTTAAACTGCTCGCCGCCGGTCTTGCCGTATTGCACGTCGCCGGTCTGGGCCATGAAATCCTCGATCACGCGGTGAAAGACCACCCCGTCATAGGCGCCTTCACGCGTCAGCTCCTTGATGCGGGCGACATGGCCCGGAGCCACATCCGGCCGCAGCTCGATCACCACCCTGCCCTTTGTGGTTTCCATGATGATCGTGTTTTCCGGATCCTTGATCTCGGCCATGATTCTTCTCCTTCTGTTTTCAGTCTTACCTGCCGACCTTAACGCTGATCATGCGGTCTGGATCGGCGACGGCACCATTATTGGCGTCATCGCCGAGCTTAATCTTGTCGACATTCTCCATGCCTTCGACGACCTTGCCGACGACCGTGTATTGGCCGTTGAGGAAGTCACCGGGCGCGAGCATGATGAAGAACTGCGAGTTGGCGCTGTCGGGATCCTGCGCGCGGGCCATTCCGACGGTGCCGCGCTCGAAGGGAACGTCGGAGAACTCGGCCGGAAGGTTGGGCTTGGACGAGCCGCCGGTTCCGGCGCGGTCGCTCTGGAAACCGTCCTTCATGTCGCCGAATTCGACGTCGCCGGTCTGGGCCATGAAGCCCTTGATGACACGATGAAAGGCGACATTGTCATATTCGCCTGCCGCGGCCAGTTCCTTGATCTGCTGGACGTGCTTCGGGGCGATATCCGGGCGCAACTCGATGACGACGGGGCCGTCCTCGAGCTGAACCGTCAGGATATTTTCGCCGGACTGCGCCAGCGCACCTCCCGTGAAGGCGGCGAGCGCCAAGGCTCCGGCAACAGCGAATTGGAGAATCTTCATTGGGACTCCTTGCGTGATGTAAAGCTTATTTGCGCTTCGCCTGCAGCGCCTGGTGAACCGCCCCAGGGACGAAAGCGCTGACGTCACCGCCCATAGCCGCGATCTGCCGAACCAATGTGGCCGTAATGGGCCGGGAGGCGGTACCTGCCGGCAGGAACAGGGTCTGAATGTCAGGGGCCATCTGCCGGTTCATGCCCGCCATCTGCATCTCGTAGTCGAGGTCCGTTCCATCGCGGAGCCCCCGGACCAGCAGCCTTGCGCCGTGCTCGCGGGCGGCATCCACCACCAGGTTGTCGAAAGAGACGACGGATATGTCGGCTGCCCTCTCCGGCAACGTCTCCTCAAGCGCGGCCCGGATGAGATCCGCCCTTTCGTCGAAGGAGAAAAGCGGTGCCTTGCCGGGATGAACGCCAATCGCGACGATGACTTTGGCTGCGACGTTCAATGCCTGCACGAGTACATCGAGATGCCCGTTGGTGATCGGATCGAAGGAGCCGGGATAGAAAGCCGTGGTCATCGCGCCTGTTTCCGTTTGGTGACGCCTTTTGTCACGGACGGCCGCGGACCGCAAGGGTTGTACGATCCTTGCGCCCTGTTCCCCGGGAAACAGCGGCGGCAAAAGGCTGAATGCTAGATGAATGCAACGTTCAAGAGGGTTTCACACTGCAAGCCGTAACGTGAACCCAAGTTAACGGGAACTTTTTTGAGTACATGCCGTTTAAACCGACGAAAGGAGACGGCCATGGGACTTGCTCTATTTTCGATGGCGATGTTCTTCGCGATGGTCGTTGCGACGATCCATGCGCTGCGAGACGAGGACCGTGACCGCGCGACCGTACTGTTGCCGCTGGCCGATAGACGCAGGCGGAAATGACGAGTGCGAGTGTCGTCGCTTGCCCCAGCTGAATCCAATGCCTCCAGGAAACTTCTCGCCGGAAGTTTCACAAGCGATCCCATTCTTCCCCTGATGCGATCGCTTCTACAAGCCGGACGGTCTCCCCTGCCCGTCCGGCTTTTTCTTTGCGCAGCTGCATATAGAACAGAAAGCTCCAGCAACACGCCGATGCCGTTCAGAGCATGGGCGCGCCTTGTATCTTTTCGGTTCGACGGCTCGCGATGAGGCCCGTGCGGTATCAAGCAGTTCCTTGAGGAGAAGCTTTCCATAGAGGTGGATGTCACTACTCGAAACAGCCTTCGTCCGATGCTCCGCACCGATATCGAGAAATCCGCGGTCCGCGTTTTCTAATGGCCAAGCGCAAGGTTGGGCCGGTTCTCGCCGAAATCCTGGAAGCCATCCACGGCATCGAGACTCATGCCGCCGGAAAGTCGCTGGGCGACTTTGAACGGGACTGGCTGTTGCGCCTCGCCATTCAGCGCGCTTTGGAAATCATCTCGAAGCAACCCGCCACGTTCCAGACGAACTGCTGACGATCGCGCCGGATGTTCCATGGAAGCAGATTCGCGGCATCGGCAACATCCTGCGCCACGAATACCATCGGATTGCCGACGACGTTATATGGGTGGTCGTCACCGAACACATTACCCCGCTTGGGGTTGCTGTTGCAGCATATCGGCGACGAGCCACAGGCGTGAGCGACCAGACGTCTCGCCAAACACCACCGCAACACGTTTCCAGCAATCTGCTAAGAAGCGGCCGGCGCCGCGCTCACCCTACGGAGCAGACGGAAGAAGCGCCAATTGAGCAGCAAGGCCGCAGACGCGAGCCCCAGGACAAAACCGAACCAGACGCCGACGCCGCCGAAACCCAGCGGAAAGGCAAAAGCCCAGGCGCAGAAGAAGCCGATCGGCCAATAGGCTATCATCGCCAGGATCATAGGTATGGTCGTGTCCTTGAGGCCGCGCAGCATGCCGGCGGCGATGGCCTGGAGGCCGTCGACGAGCTGGAAGGCGCCCGCGATGACGATCAGCGGTCCTGCAAAGGCGAGAACCTCGGCTGCATCGGGCCGCCTCGTATCGAGGTAGAGGCCCGCAAGCTCATGCGGGAACAGAGCGAAGATGGTGCTGCCGACGGCAGCAAAGCCGACGCCGAGCGTCAGCACGGCAATTGCGGCACGCTTCACGCCTACCATGTCGCCGCTGCCATAGGCCAATCCAATGCGCACCGTTCCGGCCTGCGCCAGGCCGAGCGGGATCATGAAGGCAATCGATGCGAACTGGAGTGCTATGCCATGGGCAGCCAGTTCGATGGTTCCGATCGTGCCCATGAGCAGCGAAGCCACGGTAAACAGGCTGACTTCCGCGAGAATCGTCACCGAGATCGGAATGCCGAGATAGACCACCTCTCCGAAAGCCAGCCAATCCGGCCGCCAGAAGCGGACGAACAGCTCGAAGCGATGCAGTTCCGGTTGCCGGCGGATATAGCCGATCGTCAGCGCCGCACCGAGCAGCGCCACGCCGAGAGCGGCGACGGCCGCGCCGAAGATGCCCAGCTCCGGAAAACCGAAATGGCCGAAAATAAGGACATAGCAAAGCGCGGCGTTCAGAACCAATGTCACGAGCGTCACGTAGAGGATCACCCCTGCCCGCTCGAGCCCGCTCAAAAATGCCCTGAGGACCATGAAAATGAGGCTGGGGAAGATCGCCCACTGGGCGATATGCAGATATTCTCCCGCAAGCGCCGCGACCTCGGGTTTCTGTCCGGCAAAAAGCAGGATCGGCTCGGCCATCCAGAGGACCGGCGCAGTCAGCACACCGTAAAGCAGCACCACCCACATGCCCATTCGTACCGAGCGCCGCACGGAGACCTGATCGCCCCGGCCCTGCGCCTGAGCGACCATGGGAACCACCGCATTGGCAAATCCGCTGCCGAAGATGAAGATCGTGAAGAAGACCTGTGTCGCGAGGATGATTGCCGCCAGCTGAGTGGCACCCAGCTGGCCGACCATGAGCACGTCCGTCGTATTGATCGCCAATTGGGCGAGCTGGGCGCCGATGAACGGCACGCCAAGATAGAGGCTCGCGCGAAAATGCGTGGGCCATGAATTGTCGCTCTGCGCAAGCACGAGGTCTTTGGTCGCGGTCAGCATGAGGAATCCTGGCTCTGCACCGGCAATGGGCAAAGGGAAAAATGAAGAAGAGAGAACGAATTAGAGCACCACCAGGGCTTGCGCCAGCGGTAAAGGCCGAACTGCTCAATTTTTCATCGATTGATCAAGAAAATTGATCAATCTGCAGGCATGGAAGCAACGGACCGCTAAGCCTCCGTCACACTCGCACGGCACCGCGGACGGCGCCTCGGCCGGCGCCGACCTTGGCAAGGAAGATCACTAGCGCGGCGACGATCAAGCAGCCTGCCAGGGCATAGGGAGCGCCGGCAAAGCTATGGGCGGCTGCAGGGTCGGTGAAAAAGGCGAAAATCTGCGTGAACATCAGAGGTCCGAGGATCGTCGTAATGCTCGATATGCTGGTGAGCGCACCTTGCAGCTCGCCCTGTGCCGACGGCGGGACATGGACGGAGGCTATGCTGCGGAGCGGTGGGTCGGCTAGGCTTTCGAGCGCGGTCGCGACGATCACCGCGTAGACCATCCACCCCTCCCAGGCGGCCGCATAGCCCGCCATCCCGAGGGCCGTGAAGGTGAGCCCGAGTGCCGCCGTACGCCTTTCTCCCAGTGCCGGCACGACACGGGGGAGCACCAGCGCCATCACGATTGCGCCGGCGACGCCGAAGATCCCCAGCGAAAGCCCGATCTGCCCTTCGCTCCACCCGTAGCGATAGGAGCCGACGAAGGACCAGACGGCCGGGTAGACGGCGTGAGCCAGCCAGTAGAGGAAGAAGACGAGGCCTACCCAGCCGATGCCCGGGTAATGGCGCATCTGCTTGAGCGCGCCGAGCGGGTTTGCCCGGTGCCATTCGAAGCGCCGCCGGTTGGCCGGGGCGAGCGTCTCGGGCAGGAGAAAGACCCCCATGATGAAATTGAGGAATGAAAGCGCTGCCGCACCATAAAAGGGCACTCTCGGGCCCAATTCGCCGAGGAAACCTCCGATGACCGGGCCGAGCGCAAAACCGGTGCCGAAGGCAATGCCGATCAGCCCGAAGTTCTTGGCGCGGTTCTCATCGTCGCTGACATCGGCAATGTAGGCGGATGCCGTGCCGAAGCTCGCGCCGCTGATGCCGGCAAGGCTGCGCCCGATGAAGAGCATCCAATAGCTGGTCGCAAGCGCGCAGATCAGGTTGTCGAGCGCAAAGGTCAGCACGGACGCAAGCAGGACCGGCCGACGCCCGAATCGATCGCTCAGATTCCCGATAAGCGGTGCGAAGAGAAACTGCATCGCCGAGTAGACGAGCAACAGCCATCCACCGTCGACTGCGGCCTCGCCGATATCCGCGCCGGTCAGTTCCTCGAGATAGGTCGGCAACACCGGCACGATGATCGCGATGCCCATGATGTCGAGGAAGAGAATGAGGAAGACGAGGAACAGACCGCGTCTCACGAATTTCTTGTCGAGCATGAAGCTCTCTCCCCGCTTTCCGCCGGAGCGGAGACAGAACGTGAACGACGTTACCAGAATAGGTGTAACGGCTTGCCTGGTCCGAAACAATACGTGAACATGTCAAAGTTTCTGATCGTACCGATCGGTTGTACTTATAGCTCGCATTCGCCTCCGCGTCGCTCCGACTTCAGGAAGTCCACGAAGGCGCGCAAATGGCGCCGGGAGGTGCCGGCGACCCGCATGGTAGAGGAATGGTCCGGGAAAGCCGGTTCGGAAGCACAGCTCATGCACATGGACAGTGAGCGGCGGAAATGACGGAGAATCGCCGGACCGAGCAGCCCAGTCCGGCGATGTGATCAGACAGCGCCGGAGAAGGTGTCGCAATCCGACATCTTGCCACTGTCGAAGCCCCGCTGGAACCACCGCATCCGCTGCTCCGACGTGCCGTGATTGAAACTTTCCGGGACGACATAGCCCTGCATGCGCTTCTGCAATGTGTCGTCGCCGATCTGGGTCGCAGCGTTCAGCGCCTCCTCCAGATCGCCCCGTTCCAGGAGCCCCTTCTGCTCGGTGTATTTGCCCCAGATCCCGGCGAAGCAGTCCGCCTGCAGCTCGACCCGGACCGACATCTGGTTCGCCTCGGCCTCGCTCATGCGCTGCCGCATCTCATTGAATTTGGGCAATACGCCGATCAGGTTCTGGACGTGATGACCGACCTCATGCGCAAGCACATAGGCCTGGGCGAAATCGCCGGAAGCTTCGAATTTCTGGGCCAGCTCGTCGAAGAAACTCATATCGAGATAGACCTTGCGGTCGCCGGGGCAATAGAAGGGACCCGAGGCGGAAGAGGCAAAGCCGCAGGCCGAACGGACCGAGCCGTTGAACAGCACCAGCCTCGGTTCCTCATATTGCTCGCCGCTCGCCTGGAAGATGCCGTTCCAGGTGTCTTCCGTTTCGGCAAGAACCGTGGCCATGAATGCCTTCATCTCTTCTTCCTCGGCCGTGCCCTGCGGCGCCCCCGACCCGTCGCTCTGCTCGAAGCCCGGCATGTTCGCCGGACCACCGCCTTCGAGCACCTGAAGCATGTCGATGCCCATTGCCTTCAGGACGAAATAGAGAATCACGAGGAAGATGAGCGTGCCAAAGCTCATGCCCCCGCCGGCGCGACGCATTCCGCCGCCGCCACCGGGCAGGCGGAATCCACCGCCACGGCCGAAAGGGCTGCCTCCCCGGGGGCCGGCCCCGCGCTGATCCTCGATGTTTCCGGACTGGCGGCGGCCCTTCCATTCCATGATCTGTCCTCCAGAAGGCGTCGCCTCTACTTTAGCGCGCTGAGTGATTTTATAAGCCGGGGCGGCGATCCTTGTAAAACGCAATCGCCGCCACCCGGTTGCATCCGGCGCATCGTTTTGTCGAGCGGAGCTGCCGGCCCAAAGGGCAAGGCGGCAGGATTGACGCTCGCCCCGTGTTCGGCTCCAATGGAAAACAGGCGGCGGGAGGAACAGATGAAGGCAGTGCGTCTTGCGTCGGTCGGCAATATCTCCGTTCGGAACGTTGGGATTCCTGAGCCCGGGCCTGACGATCTGCTCGTCAAAGTGGAAGCCTGCGGCATCTGCGGGACCGATCGTCATCTCCTTCATGGAGAATTTCCGTCGACGCCGCCGGTCACGCTCGGCCACGAATTCTGCGGTATCGTCGTCGAGGCCGGGAGCGCCGTTCGAGATATCGCACCGGGTGCGAGGATCACCGGAGATCCCAACATCTCCTGCGGCTGCTGCCCGCAGTGCCAGGCGGGCCGGGTCAATCTCTGCCGGAACCTGCGCGCGATCGGCATCCATCGCGACGGCGGCTTCGCCGAATACGTCCTGGTGCCGCGGAAGCAGGCCTTCGAAATTCCGCTTACTCTCGATCCCGTGCACGGCGCTTTCTGCGAGCCTCTCGCCTGCTGCCTGCACGGTGTCGATCTTTCGGGAATCAAAGCGGGGTCGACGGTGGCGATCCTGGGCGGCGGCGTGATCGGCCTGCTGACGGTGCAACTCGCAAGGCTCGCCGGCGCCACGACGGTCATTCTCTCGACACGCCAGGCAACGAAGCGTCGCCTGGCCGAGGAAGTCGGCGCCACCGCAACGGTCGACCCGTCGGCCGGCGACGTGGTCGAGGCGATCGCGGGTCCGGCGGGTCTCGTCCCCGGAGGTGTCGATGTCGTCATCGAGTGCGCCGGAGTCGCGGAAACGGTGAAGCAGTCGACGCGCCTCGCCAAAGCGGGCGGTACGGTCGTGATCCTCGGCGTGCTGCCGCAAGGAGAAAAGGTCGAAATCGAACCGTTCGACATTCTCTTCCGCGAGCTCCGCGTGCTTGGTTCCTTTATCAATCCCTTCGTCCACCGCCGCGCGGCCGACCTGGTTGCGACAGGCGCGATCGAGATCGACCGGTTGATTTCACGGCGCATATCGCTCGATGAAGCACCTGATGTCATTTCAAATCCCGCCGCTGCCGGCGAGGTGAAGGTATTGGTGATCCCGTCCGCCGAGCGGGTGGCGCAGCAGTAGTGTTTCTATCGGAGAACCGTAGGTTCGAGAGGCGGAACAAATATCTTTGCTTTCTTGTCGATTCCCGAATTTTCGGGGTTCCGCTGGCGAAAACATTTGCCTATAAGCCGCTTCTAGCCTGAAAAGACCATCAATGCGCGACCCGGCCGGTGACCTCCCAACCTGGCCGGTTTTTCGCGCAGCTAGAAACGGATGATTGCCCATGCCGAAGCGCCAAGACATCAAATCGATCCTCATCATCGGCGCGGGGCCGATCGTCATCGGTCAGGCATGCGAATTCGACTACTCCGGCACCCAGGCGTGCAAGGCGTTGAAGGAGGAAGGCTACCGCGTCATCCTGGTCAACTCCAACCCGGCGACGATAATGACCGATCCGGGTCTGGCGGACGCGACCTATGTCGAACCGATCACGCCAGAGGTCGTCGCCAAGATCATCGCCAAGGAACGCCCCGACGCGCTGCTGCCGACCATGGGCGGACAGACGGCGCTCAACACGGCCCTGTCGCTGCGCCGCATGGGCGTGCTCGACCGCTACAATGTCGAGATGATCGGTGCGAAGCCCGAGGCGATCGACAAGGCGGAAGACCGCGCCCTGTTCCGCGAGGCCATGGCGCATATCGGCCTCGAGACGCCCAAGTCGCGTCTGGCGAACGCCACGGACATCAAGGACCACGACCGCAAGTCGCACGAGGCGGAGCGCTCAGCGCTCAAGGCGAAGCTTTCCGGTGACGAACTCGACAAGGCGCTGGACGAACTCGAAAACCAGTGGAACCTCGGCGAAGGCGATCGCAAGCAGCGCTATGTGAACCACGCCATGGCGATCGCCGCACAGGCGCTCGACGATGTCGGCCTCCCCGCGATCATCCGGCCGTCCTTCACGCTTGGCGGCACCGGGGGCGGCATCGCCTATAACCGTTCGGAGTTCTTCGAGATCGTCGGCAGCGGTCTCGACGCGTCGCCGACGACGGAAGTCCTGATCGAGGAATCGGTCCTCGGCTGGAAGGAATATGAGATGGAGGTCGTCCGCGACAAGGCGGACAACTGCATCATCATCTGCTCGATCGAGAACATCGATCCGATGGGCGTCCACACGGGCGATTCGATCACCGTTGCGCCGGCACTGACCTTGACCGACAAGGAATATCAGATCATGCGCAACGCCTCGATCGCGGTGCTGCGCGAGATCGGCGTCGAAACGGGCGGCTCGAACGTCCAGTTCGCCGTCAATCCCGAGAATGGCCGCCTCGTCGTCATCGAGATGAACCCGCGCGTCTCGCGCTCCTCCGCACTCGCATCGAAGGCCACCGGCTTCCCGATTGCCAAGATCGCCGCCAAGCTCGCAGTCGGCTATACGCTCGACGAACTCGAAAACGATATCACCGGCGGCGCGACGCCTGCATCCTTCGAGCCTTCGATCGACTACGTCGTCACCAAGATCCCGCGCTTCGCCTTCGAGAAATTCCCGGGAGCCGAGCCGACGCTCACGACCGCAATGAAGTCGGTGGGCGAAGTCATGGCGATCGGCCGGACCTTCGCCGAATCGCTGCAGAAGGCGCTGCGCGGCCTCGAGACCGGACTGACCGGACTCGACGAGATCGAGGTGCCTGATTTCGACGACAATGGCGACGGCCGCAATGCCATCCGCGCCGCCCTCGGCACGCCGACGCCGGACCGCCTGCGCATGGTCGCACAGGCGCTGCGTCTCGGCATGAGCGAAGCCGAAGTGCATGAAGCCTGCAAGATCGACCCCTGGTTCATTGCCCAGTTCAAGGCGATCGTCGACATGGAGGCGCGCATCCGCGAGCACGGCCTGCCCGCCGACGCCGAGAACCTGCGCATGCTGAAGGCAATGGGCTTCTCCGACGCCCGGCTTGCGACACTTACCGGCAAGCGTCCGAAAGAGGTGGCCGAGCTCCGCAACGCACTGAACGTGCGCCCCGTCTACAAGCGCATCGACACCTGCGCGGCCGAGTTCGCATCGCCGACCGCTTACATGTATTCGACCTATGAGACGCCTTTCGTCGGTGCCGCCCGGTCGGAGGCGCAGGTTTCCGACCGGAAAAAGGTCGTCATCCTCGGCGGCGGCCCGAACCGGATCGGCCAGGGCATCGAATTCGACTACTGCTGCTGCCATGCCGCCTTCGCACTGAAGGACGCCGGCTACGAAGCGATCATGATCAACTGCAACCCGGAGACGGTTTCGACCGACTACGACACCTCCGACCGGCTCTATTTTGAGCCCCTGACGGCAGAGGACGTGATCGAGATCATGCGTGCCGAACAGGAAAACGGCACGTTGCACGGCGTCATTGTCCAGTTCGGCGGCCAGACTCCGCTGAAGCTTGCCGAAGCGCTGGAAAAGAACGGCATCCCGATCCTCGGCACCGCGCCGGACGCGATCGATCTCGCCGAGGACCGTGATCGCTTCCAGAAGCTCCTGATGAAGCTCGACCTCAACCAGCCGAATAACGGCATTGCCTACTCCGTCGAGCAGGCCCGCCTCGTTGCCGGCGAAATCGGCTTCCCGCTGGTCGTGCGCCCGTCCTATGTTCTCGGCGGCCGCGCCATGCAGATCATCCATTCGGAAAGCATGCTGCAGAGCTATTTGCTCGACACCGTTCCGGGGCTCGTTCCTGAAGATATCAAGCAGCGCTATCCGAACGACAAGACCGGCCAGATCAACACCTTGCTCGGCAAGAACCCGCTCCTCTTCGACAGCTACCTGACGAATGCGATCGAAGTGGACGTCGATTGCCTTTGTGACGGCAAGGATGTCTTCGTTTCGGGCATCATGGAGCATATCGAGGAGGCCGGCATCCACTCGGGCGACTCCGCCTGCTCGCTGCCGGTGCATTCGCTCGGCAAGGACATGGTCGACGAACTGGAGCGTCAGACGGGGGCGCTCGCCAGAGCGCTGAACGTCGGCGGCCTGATGAACGTGCAGTTCGCCATCAAGGACGGCACCATCTATGTGCTCGAAGTAAACCCGCGCGCCTCACGCACCGTTCCCTTTGTCGCCAAGACGATCGGCGCGCCGATCGCCAAGATCGCCGCCCGCGTCATGGCCGGCGAAATGCTCGACGAGGCGATCGCCGCCTATGGCAAGAAGCCGGATCCGCGCAACCTGAAACATATCGCCGTCAAGGAGGCCGTCTTCCCCTTCGCCCGCTTCCCGGGCGTCGATACGCTGCTCGGCCCGGAAATGCGTTCGACCGGCGAGGTCATCGGGCTCGACACCGATTATGCGCTGGCCTTTGCCAAGTCGCAGCTCGGCGCCGGCGTCGACCTGCCGCGCGACGGAACGGTCTTCGTCTCGGTTCGCGACGAGGACAAGGAACGGGTGCTGCCCGCGATCCGCATCCTCGCCGATATCGGCTTCAAGGTCATGGCGACCGGCGGCACGGCGCGCTTCCTCGGCGAGCAGGGCATCGTTGCAACCAAGATCAACAAGGTCCTGGAAGGACGGCCCCATGTCGAGGACGCCATCCGCAACCGGCAGGTCCAGCTCGTGATCAACACGACCGACGGCAACAAGGCGATCTCCGACTCGAAGTCGCTTCGCCGCGCGACGCTGATGCAGAAGGTGCCCTACTACACCACGATGGCCGGTGCCGAGGCCGCGGCACTCGCCATCAAGGCACTGAAGGCGGGCAACCTCGAAGTGCGTCCGCTGCAGAGCTACTTCGAAACCTGACCATTGCGGATTTACGCTTGTGAACGCAGCCTGAATGTCCGATTCAGGCTGCGTTCCATTGCGGCATGGTTCCATGTCCAACATGCGGAAACGGATCACCCGTGACGCGCATGGTTGGGGCAACGACATGCAGCTATATTTCTTCGATCTCCATTGGGACGACGATTGTTTCACCGATGACGAGGGTATCCTTCACTTCGATGAGGGATCGGCGCTCTATTACGCCCAGCGTATCGCCGACAGGATCGGCCGCGACGCGGATTATGGTACCCTGAAGGTCAGGATACGCTCGCAGACAGGCGCGCTCCTCGCAACCGTCACCCCCTCGCTGGGCCGCGTCGCCGAACAGGATGCCCTGCTCGGCCGCCGCCGCCCCGGCCTTTTCCCGCATCCGTTCAAAGCCGGTCGTGAGCCTGCTGCGGCTCGGTGAACGCTACTGGATGGTTGCCCTCCCTTCGCATCGCGCCAGCCGCAGGGTCCTGATCCCGAAGACGAGCGACGCGGCGGCGAGAACGCAGCCGAGCGCGAAAACACCCAGCATTGCGGCCGAAATCACCCGGGCGCTGACACCTTCGTCGAATCCTCCGGCGTTGGCGACCGCTCCGAAAACGGCCGCGCCGATCGCGTAGCCGGCTGATTGCAGCGTCGGCAGCAGCGCCGAGGTCTTGTCGCGTTCCTCGATGGACGAGACGTTCATCAGCAGCTGGCTCAGCGTTCCCCAGCAAAGGCCGAATCCGGCTCCGATAGCGCTCTGGCTGACGAAGACAAGGCCGTATTCGCCGGAGGCGACGGCGAGCGTCAAGCCGCCGAGGCCGAGGCAAAGGAACAGCGGCCCGGTCCAGACCAGCCGCACGCGCGTCTCGTGAGAGCGCAGGCTCGCGACGATGATTGCCGTCAGGCTCCAGGATATCGCCATCAAGGCGTTTGAAAAGCCCGCGGCGGTCGGGCCGAAACCCCAAAGATGTTGCAGCGCGTAGACGAGATAGACGGAGCCCGAGGCTTGTGCCAGAGGCATCAGCAGCACGACCCAAAGCCCTGTTCCGAGCGGGCGATCGAACGAAAACGCGCCGAATGGGAGGATGGACTGCGGCGATCGGCGGTCGAAGTGAACGGTCGCGACGAAGACCGCAAGTGCCGCCGCCAGCAGCGCCGACATGCTGTAGCCGTCGGCAGCCGTATTCGAGAGCGAGATCAGCATTATGCCGAAGCCGAACGCCACCAGCCGCAGCAAGGGAACCGATCCGGCCGCCCTTGGACTTTGCTTTGGTTGATGAAGGATCGCGACGACGAGCGCTATGAAGATTGCGGCTGCCGGTATGTTGACGAAGAAGGCGGCGCGCCAAGACCAATATTCCGTGAGCAGGCCGGATATGAGCGGCCCGCCGAAGGCGGCGGCAGCCCATACGATCGCTTCTGCGCCGAAGATCTTGGGCACCAGCCGCTGCGGAAAGAGCTCCGGTATCAGTGCGTAGCACAGGGCGGCAATGATACCCTCCCCAAATCCCTGGAGCACCCTCCCGGCCAGAACCTGCGGCATGCTGCTCGCCATCGTCGCGATGGCCGTGCCCGTTGCGAAGACGAGCGCGGCAACGATCAGCGTGTTGCGCGCGCCGAACCGGACCTTCAGGCTTGCCGCCAAGGCGCCACCAACGATGGCGAAAACGAGGTAAAGCGTGAAGGCCCAGGACAACAGGGCGGCTCCGCCAAACTCCGCGACGGCCGTCGGCAGTGCCGTCGAGACGAAGAACTCGTTGAAGGCAAAAAGCGCGACGCCCAGGCACAGCGTCACGGTTGCGGCGAGGTGGCGCGGGCGCAGGAGCTCGCTCCAGCTCCCCTCCTCCAGGTCGACCTCCGTCTGCGGCGCCGGATCGGCCACTTGTGATGCCTCTTCGACTAAACTCATGATTCGGCCCCGTGTAATTGGTATGGAGCCGGCACTGATACGACCTCAATCGCGGTTGAGGTAAAGAGGCTTTACTGCAGAATTTCACCTTTACCCCAACCCGCCGGAAGCCGCGGATCGATATGAAGCGCCGCGCGAGGATCGCGAAAAATCTGGCTTTCGGACTTCCGATTCTGTTATAAGATCGGTTCGGTTTGTTAGGACGGTTCCGGTGCTTGCGCTCCGGAGGCCGTTTTCTTTTGCGCTGGCGCCGCCGAAAGGCGGCGCCGCGTGCTTGATGAAGGATGATGAAATGGTCGACAAGGTGCCCATGACCCAGGGTGGATTCGTCAATCTGCAGGAGGAGCTGCGCTGGCGCCAGCAGGAAGAACGGCCGCGCATCATCGAAGCGATCGCCGAGGCCCGCGCCCATGGCGACTTGTCGGAGAACGCCGAATATCATGCGGCAAAGGAAGCGCAGAGCCATAACGAGGGAAGAATTTCCGAACTCGAAGACCTGATCGCGCGCGCCGAAGTCATCGATCTTTCGAAAATGTCCGGATCGAAGATCAAGTTCGGCGCAAGGGTGAAGCTCGTCGACGAGGATACGGAAGAAGAAAAGACCTATCAGATCGTCGGCGATCAGGAGGCCGACGTCAAACAGGGACGCATTTCCATCTCCTCTCCGATCGCCCGCGCGCTGATCGGCAAGGAAGTCGGCGATTCGATCGAAGTCAATGCACCCGGCGGATCCAAGGCGTATGAGATTCTCGCCGTTCAATGGGGCTGACCTGCCTTTCGGGGCGCGCGCGCGGTCCCGCGCCGCCCCTCCTCCCTTGAATTGATTGTCGCAGGCGCAAGGAGAGCGCACAGGTGGTCGATATCCGCGACGTCGAAGTGATCGCGCCCAATTTCAAGCAGCGTCTGTCCGGCGTTACCTCGACAATCATCCAGCTGGTGCCTGTGCAGCGTGCCCTTGGACAGAAGATCGCGGTTCTCGGACCAGGCCTTCCCAAGAGCCTTCCGTCGGTTCGCTTTCGCGATCTCATTCATCTCTGGAAGAGGCCCGAAGGCCGGCCCTGTCGCGTTTGGCACGCGCGTCGAAACGTCGAAATGCTCCCGGCCATCCTTCTGCGCGACCTGCTGCGCATGAAGATCCGGATCGTCTTTACCTCCGCTTCGCAACGCCGGCATACCGGATGGAGCAAGTTCCTCATCCGCCGGATGGACGCGGTTATCGCCACCAGCGGCAGGACGGCCGCCTATCTCGATGTACCGAACACCGTCATCCTGCATGGGATCGACACCAAGCGCTTTCAGCCACCCTTCGACAAGACGGAGGCGAAGAAGGCGCTCGGCCTCGATCCCGCGAAGAAATTCGTCGGATGCTTCGGGCGCGTACGCCATCAGAAAGGGACCGACCTCTTCGTCGACAGCATGATCGCCCTCCTGCCCTGCCGCCCGGACTGGGGAGCTATCGTTGCCGGGCGGGCCACCGGCCCTCACCTCGCCTTCGAGTCGGAACTGAAGGAGCGCGTCGCCAAGGCCGGCCTCGCCGACCGTATCCTGTTCGTAGGCGAACACACGAATATTCCCGACTGGTACCGCGCTCTCGATCTCTTTGTCGCCCCGCAACGCTGGGAAGGCTTCGGCCTGACGCCGCTCGAAGCAATGGCGACCGGGGTCCCCGTCGTGGCAACCGATGTCGGCGCGTTTTCGGAACTGGTAACCGGCGGCTCCGAGGAGACGGGCCTCATCATTGCGGCCGACGATCTCAAGGCGATGGTCGATGCGGCAGCCGCCTTCATGGATGACCGGCCGCGGCTTGCCGCCGCAAGCGCCAATGGTCTGGCACGGACCTCCAAAAACTTCGCCATCGAGCAGGAAGCCCGCGCGATCGCAGCGGTTTACGAAAGCCTGATGCATTGATCTTGGCTACGGCTTCGAGGCAAACAGCTGCAGATAGGCGTCAGTGATCGCTTCTCTGGAAAACTGCCCGACAAGCGTCTCGTGTCCGCGCTCGGCCAGGCGCGTTCTTAGGGAATTGTCGGCCACGATCTGCTCGATGGCGCGGGCGAAACCCTCGGCATCGCCGATATCGACCATCAGACCGTTTTCGCCGTCGCGCATGAACCATTGCGGCCCTTCGGAACGGGTCGATACGACCGGCGTACCCTGGGCCCAGGACTCGAGGATGACGTTGCCGAGCGGCTCGTGGCTGGACGACATCACAAAGACATCGGCCGCAGCCAGGAAAGGTCTCGTGTCGTCCTGCCAGCCGGCAAAGCGAACGCGGCCGGAAACGCCGAGGTCCGTCGCGAGTTTGTGCAGATTGTCACGCTCCTCTCCATCGCCAAGCAGCCAAAGATAGACCCCCGGCAGTCTGGCGACCGCTTCGATCAGCGTATGAAACCCTTTCCGCTCGACGAAGCGGCCCATGGACATCACGACGGGCGCATCGGCGGGCGTATCGAGCTTTGCGCGGTCAACCGCCACGACACGCCCGGTCCCGGTGAAATTGGAGATGACCCTTATCTCCCGTTTCCAGCCCAGGTCGCTGACGCGCTCGGCAATGCCCGGCGTGTTGCACACGATGCAGTCGGTGTTTCTGAAATAGCTCAGGCGGGTCGGATAATCGCCAAGGCGCGAGATCTTGAATGCGCCTTTGTAGTTCGGCATCAGTTCGCTTGCCCGGGGCGCCCAAGCCATCAGGACATCCGGCTTCTCGCGCCGGGCCATGTGCTTCACCTTCAACGGGAGCAGGATTCGATCGAGCGAGAGGTTGCGAAAATGGCTTTCCCGGATCTTCGCGGCGCCTTCGATGTCTCGCCGCCAGCCGCGCCCGGGGCGGATGATCGCCGTCTGCTCGACGCCGCGTTCCGCAAGCGCATTGACCAGGTGTACGAAGAAGCGCTCGGCGCCGCCGTCCTTGCCGAAGTGAAAGTGAGTGACTTTCATCGCTTTGCGACACCTCTGTCGAACAGGTCGAGATAAGCGTCGGTGATCGCTTTTTCGGAGAAGCGCGTGCGCAAGGTTTCGCTGCCGCCGGCGCTCAGCCTCTCGCGAAGCGCCGGATCGTCGCGCAGCCGGCGAATGGCCTCCGCAAGACCCACGTCATCGCCGCAATCGACCATGAGAGCGTCGCTCTCATGCGTCATCACCCAGGATGGCCCCTCAGCGCGAGAGGCTATCGTGGGCTTTCCGGCGCCCCAGCCTTCGAAGCAGACATTGCCGAGAGGCTCGTGCGACGAGTTGATGACGAAGGCGTCGCCGGCGGACAGAAAACCATAGGCGTTCGTCTGCCATCCGGTGAAGCGTACGCGATCACGAAGCCCGAGTTCGCCGGTCAGCTGCTCGAGCTGCTCTCGTTCCGGGCCATCTCCGACAAGCCAGAGATAGGTGTTCTCCACCTCCTTCACGGCGCGGATGAGCCCTGCGAAACCCTTACGCTTGACGAAGCGGCCCATGCCGACCACGACGAAGGCGTCCGCCGGCGTCTGCAGGTCGGCCCGCGCTACGGGCGGTGCAGGCCTTGCGCGGGTGAAGTTCGCAATCACCTCGATGTCGCGCTTCCAGCCAAGCTCACGAACCTTGGCGGCCATATCCGGTGTGATGCAGACGAGCGTCTCGACATTGGTATAGTAGCCGAGATGTTCGGGATAATCCCCCAGCCGGGAGATGCGAAATGCCTTGGCATGAGCCGGCATGAAGCGGCTCGCCCGCAACTGCCAGGCCATTATGACGTCCGGTTCGAACTCGCGAAGGACCCGGTTCATCCGCCATTTCAGGAGGAAGCGAGAAAGCGAAATGCGCCGAAAAACCCCTTCATAGATCGTAGCACCGTTCTCCAGGTCCTTGCGCCAGCTGCGGCCCGGTCGGATCAGTGCCCGTTGTTCGACGCCCCTCTCGTGCAGCGCATTGACGAGATTGACGAAGAACCGCTCCGCACCGCCCTCCGTGCCGAAGTGAATATGCATGACCTTCATGCCGAACCCCTTGATCGATCAGTGCGAAAGCGCATCATCCACATTCGGGCGCGCCTTCAGAGCGTGCCGCTGGTAGATCTTCGCCGCCGTCAGGAAGGCATAGACCGCCCCGGTCATGGCCTCGATGAAGCCCGACAGGCCGCAGCGCCAGAGACCGTTGCGGAAATAGAGCCTGAGAAAATAGATCGGCGGGGTGAAGATGAGCTTGTAAAAGCGCGGCCGTTTTCCGGACTCGACCTGCTGGTCCGCCTTCAGCGTCGAATATTTGTTTTCCTTCAGAATCTGCTCGTCCATGACCAGCGGGCGGAAATGAAGGAGACTGCCGGTCCGGGCATTGCCGACGCTTCCCTCGGGCACGATGCCTTCATGGACTTTCTGACTGAGGTCGTAACGTCCCTTGCCGCGCCGGATCAGCCGCAAGTTCCGGCGCTCGCGGACGTTTTCGGGGGTATAGCCATAGCCGATCAGATAGGGGCGACGCGCCACCCGCCAGCCGACGATCTCGTCCGATGCTGCGAGCAGTTCAGGCAGCAGTTCTCGCAGCGCCTTGTCCAATCTCTCGTCCGCGTCGATGTTGAAGCACCAGGGCTGGCTGCATTGCTCGAGCGCAAACTGCTTCTGCCCGGCATAGCCGCGCCACGGCTCGTACATGAAACGGATGGGCCAGCCCGCGTCGATATAGGATTGCACCAAAGCGGTGGTGCCGTCCGTCGACCCGGAATCGACGATCACGATTTCCGCGCAGCGCTCGAGGCTCTCGATGCACTTGCCGAGATAGGCCTCCTCATTCAAGCAGATGATGAAGGCTGAAAGGGGAAGCTTGGGGATCATATGGCCGTCCCGCGTCGCCGGAAGCGGCAGGGCTCCCTCGCTCTCGTCGTGGAAATTGTTCAATTCATTCGGTCCGCGAGGCGTTTGGTTGCGATGCGCGGCGGCCGGGCCGCCCTGCACATCAGATTTCTACCTGACATGCGTCCTTCACTTGACGGATCGTCAGCATCGTCCGCACCGTGTCGACATTCTCGGTGGCGGTCAGTTCTTCAATAACGAAATCCTGAAAGCTCGCAAGGTTTTCGGCCACGCACTGCAGCAGAAAGTCCGATTCCCCGGACACCATCCAGGCCTCGCGAACAAGCGGCCACGAGGCGGTGCGGGCGGCAAACGCCTTGAGATTGGCGTCGGACTGGTGCTTGAGGCCGACCATGCAGAAGGCGACGAGGTCGTATCCCAGCGCGGACGCATTCAGAAGCGCACGATAGCCTCTGATGACGCCGGCCTCCTCGAGCTTGCGCACGCGGCGCAGGCACGGAGGAGCCGAGATCCCCACTCTCTCGGCCAGTTCCACATTCGTGATCCGGCCGTCGTCCTGCAGTTCGCGCAGTATCTTCATATCGATGGCATCGAGCTCGACGCGTACGACCATTGCCCAAATCCCCAATCCTGTCGGCCTTGCGGGGAAGGCCTTATTTTATCCGCCGATCAACTGCACGACAGGCCGAAACCGCAGCGCCGATCCGTCCGCACCAAGAGCCGCCTGGCGGCGGCCTTAACGGCGCTTCTCCGTGCTTGGGTAGCACGTAACCGAATGCCGATACGAGAGCGCTTGCAGTTGCATGCACAAAAACCTTGTGCGCCCGGGCGCTGGAGCGTCTTATGACGGTACTGCGGGTCAAACCGATGCAAATATGCCCGATCTGGTGTCAAAACGACGCTGACCACGCAACCACTTGTGTGTATCAGAGCGCGCGCCCTTGAAAGTGCGCGCCGTGAATACCTAAAGTAAGGCAATATTTGCATTATCGGATTGCACCGGAGGACGCTCCCGGCTCTCTCCGGCGGACGAAGGACAAAAGCATGACTGCGCGCCACACGAAAGTGCTGATTATCGGTTCCGGACCTGCCGGTTATACCGCTGCCATCTATACCGCGCGGGCCATGCTTTCGCCGGTCCTCATCGCCGGCATGGAACAGGGCGGCCAGCTGATGATCACCACGGATGTGGAGAATTATCCGGGCTATGCCGATCCGGTCCAGGGACCCTGGATGATGGAGCAGATGCTGAATCAGGCGATCCACGTCGGCACGGAAATCGTCAACGACCTCGTAACCGATGTCGACCTGTCCGTCCGCCCCTTCCGGATCAAGACGGATAGCGGCACGGATTGGACGGCGGACGCTTTGATCATCGCCACCGGCGCCAAAGCGAAATGGCTCGGCATCGAAACCGAGCCGACCTTCATGGGATTTGGCGTTTCCGCCTGTGCTACCTGCGACGGGTTCTTTTACCGCAACAAGGAAGTCATCGTCGTCGGCGGCGGCAACTCCGCCGTGGAGGAAGCGCTTTACCTCTCCAATCTGGCGAAGACCGTCACCGTCGTTCACCGCCGGGATGCTTTTCGTGCTGAAAAGATCCTGCAAGAGCGCCTTTTCGCAAAGCCGAACGTCAAGGTGATCTGGGACCACGAGGTTCTGGAATATCTCGGGACGCCTGCAAAGCCGCCGATGCCGGCCTCGGTCAACGGCGTGAAGCTTCGCAACACCAAGACCGGGGAAACATCCGACATGGCAATCGACGGTGTTTTCGTCGCGATCGGTCATGCGCCTGCGGTCGAACTCTTCAAGGGCAAACTTCGCCAGAAGCCGAACGGGTATCTCTGGACTGCGCCGGATTCCACCGCGACCGACGTCCCGGGCGTCTTCGCCGCCGGCGACGTGACCGACGACATCTATCGCCAGGCGGTTACCGCCGCCGGCATGGGTTGCATGGCTGCGCTCGAAGCGGAGAAATACCTTGCGGGTCATATGCCCGTCGCAATTGCAGCCGAATAGAAGCTGCTGAACAGGGCGCGCGCCGGGATCGGGGGCGCGGCTCTGAGTGGGAACATGCATCGGTCGTCTCCGGAGAAAAGTGGCAAGCTTCTCCGGCTGAGCCTTTATGGGGGATTCTATGTCGCTGGACTGGGACAAACTGCGCATTTTCCATGCGGCGGCCGAGGCTGGCTCGTTCACGCACGCGGCAGACAAACTCCACCTTTCGCAGTCGGCGATCAGCCGCCAGGTCAGTTCGCTCGAGCAGGACGTCGGCATCAAGCTCTTTCATCGGCACGCCCGCGGCTTGATCCTGACCGAACAGGGCGAAATGCTCTATCGCACGGCGCACGACGTGCTGATGAAGCTCGAAAGCGTCAAGGCCCAGCTTAGCGAGACGACGGACAAGCCGAGCGGCAAGTTGCGGATCACGACCACTGTCGGCCTCGGCCAGGGGTGGCTGACCGACAAGATCCAGGAATTCATGTCCTTGTATCCGGAAATCCAGGTACAGCTCATCCTCGACAACGAGGAACTGGACGTGAACATGCGCCATGCGGACTGCGCCATCAGGCTGCGGCAGCCGCAACAGTCGGATCTGATCCAGCGCAAGCTCTTCACGGTGCACATGCATGTCTATGCCGCGCCGTCCTACATCAACAAATATGGCGAGCCGCAGTCGCTTGACGATCTCGACAATCACCGGATCATCACCTTCGGCGAGCCCGCCCCCAACTATCTGCTCGACGTGAACTGGCTGGAGATTGCCGGACGCGATTCCGACAATCCGCGCATATCGCATCTGCAGATCAACAGCCAGACATCGATCAAGCGCGCCTGCCTGCTCGGCATCGGCATCGCCATGCTTCCGGACTATATCGTCGGTCGCGATCCCGGCCTCATTCAACTGCCGATAAGCGCCGATATCCCCTCTTTCGATACCTATTTCTGCTATCCGGACGAACTGAAGAACGCAGCGAAGCTGAAAGTCTTCCGCGATTACATCGTCGCTAAAGCGAGAAACTGGAACTTCTGACGATCCGTTCAATTGCCCGATTTGTGAGCAATTGCCAACGTCCTGCGTAAGCCTTTGTTATTCCTCGGCTCTTTTCAAGGGAAAGCGAAGCTCTTCGCAAACCGAATCCTTGTGCGCTGCAAAAATGAGCAGCGATGCGCAAACGGCATGGCTGTCATGCATATTAAATGATTGCCGATAGCCCAAAAAAGCAGCATACCACACTCAGCTGATGCATCTTTGGTGGCTTCTCCTCCCAGTGCCACCGCAGCAGCTGTTCCCCTCTGGAGGTTTTAATTACCTTCACAACTACAAGGGCCCAAGTTTTTCTTGTGGCCCTCTTTTTTTGCCTGGCGGAGCCCCACAGCCCTCAGTTGCGAAAATCTTGGGAACGGCTATTGAAAGCGGCTACGGCCCTACCCATATCTTTTTCAGCTGGTGCATCTAGCGGCTTTCTCCTCCCCAGCCGCTGCAGCAGCTGTTCCCCTCTGGAGGTTTGAAACCTTCACAACTGAAAGGGCCCAAGTTTCTTGTGGCCCTCTTTTTTTGTCCGCATTTTTGCCCGGCGTTTATGGCCACTTCCTTTGTAGCCCACAGCATTCACGACGTTGTGACTTCCCGTATCGAATTTTAGCGATATATATATCGAGAAAACTGAATACGCCGAAATACGATGGATAGAGACGAAATTCTGAAAGCACTGGCGCATCCGACGCGCATGGAGATCCTGACAAGGCTGAAGGAGCCGCAGGCGCATTTCTCCGGCCAGGAGCATCCGCTCGACATGGGCGTCTGCGCAGGGCAGTTCGAAAGATGCGGCCTTTCGCAGTCGACGGTTTCATCTCATCTCGCCGTGCTGCAGCGCGCCGGTCTGGTGACGACCCGCCGCGTCGGCCAATGGGTCTTCTACCGGCGCAATGAGGAGACCATCGCAGCTTTTCTGAAGACCATCGGCGATCTCTGATAACCCCCACTTCCTCCCAAGTCTCAACCGCAATGGAAAGGACAATCCATGGCCTCTCTCTTCGACCCGATCACGATCGGCGATATCAGCCTCAGCAACCGCGTGGTGATGGCACCTCTGACCCGGAACCGTTCACCCCAGGCAGTGCCCAATGATCTTAACGTCGCCTATTACGAGCAGCGCGCATCCGCCGGCCTGCTGATCACCGAAGGGACGGCAATCAGCCACCAGGGCCAGGGCTATGCCGACGTGCCCGGGCTTTACAAACCGGAGGCCCTCGCCGGCTGGCGCAAGGTCACGGAATCGGTCCACAAAGCCGGTGGCAAGATCGTCGTGCAGATGTGGCATGTCGGGCGGATATCCCACGACTCGCTCCAGCCGCAGGGCGGCAAACCGGTCGCCCCTTCGGCTATCCGCGCCAAATCGAAGACCTACCTCGTCAACCCCGATGGGACGGGCAGCTTTGCCGAAACCTCCGAACCGAGAGCGCTCGAACCGGCGGAGATCGCCGGCATCGTCGAGGATTACCGCAAGGCCTCTCGGGCCGCGATCGAAGCCGGATTCGACGGCGTCGAGATCCATGCTGCCAACGGCTATCTGATCGACCAGTTCCTGCGCTCCGGCTCCAATGAACGCACGGACGCCTATGGCGGCTCGATCGAGAACCGCGCCCGCTTTCTCTTCGAGGTGGTCGATGCCGTTACCAAGGAGATCGGCGCTGGCCGGGTCGGGATCCGCATCTCTCCCGTGACCCCCGCCAACGACGCCTTCGATCCGGACCCGCAGCCGCTCTTCACCTATGTCGTCGAAGGCCTCGCCCGATATCCGCTCGCCTATGTGCACGTCATCGAAGGCGCAACGGGCGGAGCGCGGGACCACCAGCAGGGCGATCGCCCCTTCGACTACACAAGCCTCCGTGCGGCCTACGCAGCGGCCGGCGGCAGGGCGGCCTGGATGACGAACAACGGATACGATCGCGGTATGGCGCTGAAGACGGTCGAGAGCGGCGAAGCCGATCTGGTTGCTTTCGGCAAACCCTTCATCGCCAATCCGGATCTCGTTCGTCGTTTGAGAGACAACGTGGCCCTGAATGCACCGGACCAGGCGACCTTCTATGGCGGTGGCGCCAAGGGTTACACGGATTATCCGTCGCTCGAAAACGTCGCCTGAAATCGATAAGGAGGAAGGAGCCCCGCCCAATGCGCGGGGCTCCTTGCGCAGCGAATCGATTATGCTGCCCCGATGTTCACGTCTTTCATCGATGAATGGTCTCTCGAGCCCGCGGGCGACCCGATCCTCACGAGGACGAGCCGGCTGCTGCCCGTTCGCTGGCGCGGCCTGCCGGCGATGCTCAAGGTGGCAGACGAGCCGGAAGAAAAGTCTGGCGGGCAGTTGATGCGATGGTGGGACGGTCACGGCGCCGCCCAGGTCTACGCCGCAGCCGATAGCGCCATCCTCCTCGAACGGTCGGAGAGCCGCCGTTCGCTTTTTCATATGGCGATGACCGGCAGCGACGACGACGCCACCCGGATCGCCTGCCGCGCCGTTGCCATGCTGCATGCAGCACGCCCCTCCCCGCCGGCGGGTCTCGCACCGCTCGAGCGCTGGTTCCAGGCGCTGGCCCCCGCAGCCCGCCTCCATGGCGGTATTCTCAGGACCTGCGCAGACGCTGCCCAACATCTCCTATCCACGCCCGATGTCCCGGTCGTCCTGCATGGAGACATTCACCATGGCAACATCCTCGACTTCGATGCCCGGGGCTGGCTGGCCATAGATCCCAAGGGCCTCTGTGGCGACCGCGGTTTCGATTACGCCAATCTCTTCTGCAATCCGGAGCTTCCCGTCGTAACCGCTCCGGGGCGCCTATACAGACAGCTTGCAATCGTCGCCCATGAGGCGCGGCTGGAGCCGAAGAGGCTCCTTCAGTGGGTCATCGCCTATGCCGGCCTGTCGGCGGCCTGGTTCCTTGGCGACGGAGAAAGCCCGGAAAGCACTTTAGCAGTGGCCGCGATTGCCGACGCGGAGCTGAGGGGTTAGAGCGGGATGAGGAAAAGTGTGTGCGGTTTTCCGCCCGCATCCCGCTCTAATTTTTTGGAATCGATCACGTTCATGTTTTTAGGTCGACCCGACCTAAAGACATCGTGATCTGGTGGACAAAAAGAGATTCGGCTGTTGAGCTGAAAAGTCCGCTGGACCCGGAGGAAGAGTATGGAGATCAGAGACGCCGCCGAAACCGATCTTCCGGCGATATGCGCGATCTACAATGACGCTGTGGCGAACACGACGGCGATCTGGAACGAGACCCTTGTCGACGTCGCCAATCGGAAGACCTGGTTGAAAGCACGCAATGCTGCCGGCTTCCCGGTGCTTGCCGCCCTTTCCCTTGACGGCGAGGTCGTCGGCTACGCCTCCTTTGGCGAGTGGCGCGCCTTCGACGGATACCGGCACACGGTCGAGCACTCGGTCTATGTGCGGGCGGACCAGCGCGGCGGCGGCATAGGCCGGGCGCTGATGCTCGAGCTCATCGACCGGGCCGAAGCACTTGGCAAGCACGTGATGATCGCGGGGATCGAGTCGGGAAACCTGCCGTCGATCCGTCTCCATGAGCAACTCGGTTTTCGCGAGATCGGCCATATGAAGGAGGTCGGCACGAAATTCGGCCGCTGGCTCGACCTCACCTTCATGCAACTGATCCTTCGCACCGGTTCTCCCGACTGAAAGCTTTGCAGCCCGATTTCTCGTCCGCAACGAAGATGCTATCTATATGCACTCGTTGGTCGCCGAGGGCCGCATGGTCGAGTACGAAAAGGCAGGCACAAGCCGCATCCGGAGCACCCTGAAAGGACATCTGGCACGCGTCGCCGCGGCCGTATTGTCCGTGGTCATGTGTTTTGTCTCCGGCCACTCCGGGGCCGCGGAGGCGCGCACCGACGCGCCGGCTCCGCCGCGGAAATGCCTCTACTCGGGGGTGTCGACTGAAAACCCCTTCCTCCGTCTCTGCATCACCCCCGACAATTTCGCCCGGGACGTCTGCGGCATCATCGAACATTATGCCAAGGCGAACGACCTGCCCGCCGCTTTCTTCGCCCGTCTGATCTGGCGCGAAAGCCTTTTCCAGCCGGACGCCATCAGCCCGAAGGGCGCAGAAGGAATTGCCCAGTTCATGCCCGCGACGGCAAAGCTGCGCGGCCTGTCGGACAGCTTCAACGCGGTGGCGGCGCTGGGCAAATCCGCCGAGTATCTGAGCGAGCTCAAGTCCCGTTACGGCAATCTCGGTTTTGCGGCGGCGGCCTACAATGCCGGCGAAGCAGGCCTGGAGCGCTTCCTGGAAAAGGACCGCTTACCCTATGAAACGCGGGATTACGTGCTGGCGATCACCGCCTATTCCGTCGAAGACTGGCGCGACAATCCACCGAAGTCGCTCAACATCGAACTCGACAAGGACAAAAGCTTCCTCGATGGCTGCGTCGCGCTCGCCAATACGCGGCGCTTGCGCGAGCTGGTTATCGCCGATGAAGCCGTCTGGGCGCCATGGGGCGTTCAGCTCTCGGCCCACTATCAGAAATCCATGGCGCAGCGGCTGTTCCTGAATGCCGTGAAAAGATTGCCCGCTCCGATCAACAGCGAAAAGGCGGTTCTGGTGCGGGAGCGCAATGCCAGCTTCGGATCCAGGCGCCGCTACGCTGCCCGCATCGGCCGGCAGACGCGCGCCGAAGCCGATCAGCTTTGCGCCGCCATACGAAAAAGCGGCGGCGCCTGCGTCGTTTTCAAGAACTAACGGCGCCTTTCGCCGGTACAGCGATGGATGAGGATGGGCTTGACCTCCTCATCCCTGTGCTCGTCACAGGGATCCAGCCAGGCCAAGTCCTTGGGCTGAAAGAACATTCCCCGCGCCGCAGACGCGGCGCTGCCCTCATCTCTGTGACAAGCACAGAGATGAGGGCGAGGAGAGATTGCAGTCCCGGATACGTTTCCTAGTAGGCCGCGCAGTCGGCACTCGAAGAACTCAAGCCCAACCCCGAGCGCACCTTCTGGTGACCTTTGCACATATGATAAGGCCCGACGCTGGATAGCCCCGGGCCTTGAAATCTTTCCTGCGCTTAGATCACTCGTCCGGTGTCGACGTGGTGTCCGTCGGCAACTCCGGTTCGGCCATGACGCCTTCGGCACCTACGGCTTCGATCTCCTCGTCGCCATCCGGCTCAGTGATCCGCTCGACCGAAACGACCTTCTCGTCCTTGGCGGTGGAGAAAATGGTCACGCCCTTGGTGGCGCGGCTCGCCAGGCGAATGCCTTCCACCGGGACCCGGATGAGCTGACCTCCATCGGAAACGAGCATGATCTGGTCGTTGTGCTCGATCGGGAAGGCGGCGACGAGTTCGCCGATTTCCGCCGTCTTCGAGGTATCGGTGGCGCGAATGCCCTTGCCGCCGCGGCCTGAAGTACGGAAGTCATAGGACGAGGAACGCTTGCCGAAGCCTTTCACCGAGACCGTCAGGATGAATTGCTCGCGCGCCTTCAGTTCCTCGTAGCGCTCGTTGGTGAGTTCGCCGCCATTGGTGACCTCCTCGCCGACAAGCACGATTTCCTCTCCTTCACCGGTCAAGGCGCGACGCTCCGCGGCCGATCGCTTCAGATAGGCGGCACGCTCCCACGGCTCGGCTTCGACGTGAGCGACGATGGCCATCGAGATGATCCGGTCGCCGTCACCGAGCGAAATGCCGCGAACGCCGATCGAGTTGCGGCCCGCGAAGACGCGGACATCGGCGACGGGGAAGCGGATGCACTGGCCGAGCGCCGTCGTGAGCACCACGTCGTCGAACTCGGTGCAGGTGTCGACCGAGAGGATCTCGTCGCCCTCCTCCTCGAGCTTCATCGCGATCTTGCCGTTGCGGTTGACCTGGACGAAGTCGGAGAGCTTGTTGCGACGGACCGTGCCGCGGGTCGTCGAGAACATGACGTCGAGGTTTTCCCAGGTCGTCTCGTCCTCGGGCAGCGGCATGATCGTGGTGATGCGCTCGCCGGGTTCCAGCGGCAGCATGTTGATCAGCGCCTTGCCGCGCGACTGCGGCGTGCCGATCGGAAGCCGCCAGACCTTCTCCTTGTAGACGATGCCGCGGGAGGAGAAGAACAGAACCGGCGTGTGCGTATTGGCGACGAACAGCCTGGTAACGAAATCCTCGTCGCGGGTGGCCATGCCCGAGCGGCCCTTGCCGCCGCGGCGCTGCGCCCGATAGGTCGTCAGCGGCACACGCTTGATGTAGCCCAGATGGGACACGGTCACCACCATGTCCTCCTGCGCGATCAGGTCCTCGTCGTCCATGTCCGGACCGCCTTCGGCGATCTCGGTGCGGCGCGGCGTGCCGAACTCGTCCCGGACCGCGGTAAGCTCGTTCTTGACGATCTGCATGATGCGGAGCCGGGACGACAGGATGTCGAGGTAATCCTTGATCTCCTCGCCGATCTTGTTGAGTTCGTCGCCGATCTCGTCGCGGCCGAGCGCGGTCAGGCGCTGCAGGCGCAGGTCGAGGATCGCGCGGGCCTGTTCTTCGGACAAGTTATAGGTAGCGTCGTCGTTGATCCGGTGGCGCGGGTCGTCGATCAGCCGGATGAGCGCATCGACGTCGTGCGCCGGCCAGCGGCGCTCCATCAGCTGTTCGCGCGCCGTCTGCGGATCCGGCGCCTGGCGGATGAGCTTGATCACCTCGTCGATATTCGCGACGGCAATCGCGAGACCGACCAGCACATGCGCCCGCTCGCGCGCCTTGCGCAGCAGGTATTTCGTGCGCCGGCTGACGACGTCCTCGCGGAAGGAGACGAAGGCGCGCAGCATGTCGAGCAGCGTCATCTGCTCCGGCTTGCCGCCGTTCAGCGCCACCATGTTGCAGCCGAAAGAGGTCTGCAGGGGCGTGTAGCGGTAAAGCTGGTTGAGGATGACTTCGGCGTTGGCGTCGCGCTTCAGTTCGATGACGACGCGATAGCCCTGGCGGTCGGATTCGTCGCGAAGATCGGAGATGCCCTCGATCCGCTTCTCGCGGACGAGCTCGGCCATCTTCTCGATCATCGTCGCCTTGTTCACCTGATAGGGGATCTCGGTAATGATGATCTGCTCGCGATCGCCGCGCATCGGCTCGATATGGGCACGCCCGCGCATGATGACGGAGCCGCGGCCGGTCTCGTAGGCCTGACGGATGCCCGAACGGCCGAGGATCAGCGCCCCGGTCGGAAAATCCGGTCCCGGAATGATCTGCATCAGCTCCGGCAGCTCGATCGCGGGATTGTCGATCAGGGCGATACAGCCGTCGATCACCTCTACGAGGTTATGCGGCGGGATATTGGTCGCCATGCCGACGGCGATGCCGCCGGCGCCGTTGACGAGCAGGTTCGGGAACTTTGCCGGGACGACGACGGGCTCGTGCAAGGTGCCGTCGTAGTTGTCGCGGAAATCGACCGTGTCCTTGTCGAGATCGTCCAGCAGCGAATGCGCCGCCTTCTGCAGCCGGCACTCGGTATAACGTTCCGCCGCCGGCGGATCGCCGTCGACGGAGCCGAAGTTGCCCTGACCGTCGATCAGCGGCAGCCGCAGAGACCAGTCCTGCGCCATGCGTGCGAGCGCATCGTAAATCGCCATGTTGCCGTGCGGATGGTATTTACCCATCACGTCACCGGTGACGCGGGCGCATTTTACGTATTTCTTGTTCCAGTCTATGCCGAGCTCGCTCATCCCGTAGAGGATGCGGCGGTGAACGGGTTTGAGACCGTCGCGCACATCGGGAAGCGCACGCGACACGATCACGCTCATGGCGTAATCGAGATACGACCGCTGCATTTCCTCGATGATGGAAATCGGCTCGATGCCTGGCGGATTTTTTCCGCCGCCGGGGGTGCTTTGCTCAGTCAATGTGATCACGATCTTTGTTCAGAATCAGTCGGTTTTTTATAGCCGAATGCGGCTCGGAGCGCCAATTTTCGGCCGGTGTTTTGAACAGTCTTTTGCCGCAGGAACAGGCTTTTCTAGGGCAAGGAAAGGAGCTCGCAAGGAAAGCTGCGCGCCTCGGGGATGGCGCTGGTTTAAGCCATTGCGTTGCGCTTGGCTACCCGCTCTTTCCAAGCTCGCACCGCTTGCCTAACAATGCGGGCCACACCACCGGGAATAGCCGGGGTAAAATCCGGAAGGGGACACGGATGTTCGACGTCGATCTCTTGATCAATGCGCTGACGACGCTGCTCGTCACGCTTGATCCGCCCGGCCTTGCGCCGATCTTCCTGAGCCTGACCGTCGGCTTGAGCCGGCAGCAGCGCTTCCAGGTCGCGACCCGCGGCTCGCTCATCGCTTTTTTCATCCTCGCGGCCTTTGCGCTTTTCGGCGACGGCATCCTCGGTCTGCTCGGCATCTCGATCGGCGCCTTCCGGATCGCCGGCGGCATGCTGCTCTTCTGGATCGCTTTCGAGATGATTTTCGAGAAACGCCAGGAGCGAAAGGAGAAGGCCGGGGAAACGGCGATCACGAAGGACCACCTCCACAATATCGCGGTCTTCCCTCTCGCACTGCCCCTGGTTGCCGGGCCGGGAGCGATCTCGGCAACCATCCTTCTCGGCAGCTCATTTCCCTCGGCACTGGAGCGGGTGCAGCTCATCGTCGTCATCGCCGCATCGATGGCGATACTGTTCCTGGCGCTGGTGATCGCCGAGCGCATCGACCGGTTCCTGGGCGTCACCGGCCGGGCGATCCTCACCCGCCTCCTCGGCGTCATCCTTGCCGCACTCGCCGTTCAATTCGTCGTGGACGGCGTGCGTTCGGCGTTTCAGGTCTGAACGCACAACGAGAACGGCCCGCAACGAAGCGGGCCGGATGGTCTCGGACTGGCTGGCGCAGTCGATCAGAACGGAATGTCGTCGTCGAGATCGCGCGAGAAGTTGCCGCCCTGGTTCGGCTGGTTCGATTGACCGCCGGACCGGGCGCCGCCCGAGGAGGGCCGCGACTGATCGTATTCCTCGTAGCCGCCACCGCCGTAGTCGCTGCCGCCGCGACCTGCGCCGCCGCCCTCGCCTCCGCGGCCGTCGAGCATCGTCAGGGTCGAGTTGAAGCCCTGAAGGACGACCTCGGTCGAATAGCGGTCATTGCCGGTCTGATCCTGCCACTTGCGCGTCTGCAGCTGGCCTTCGATGTAGAGCTTGGCGCCTTTCTTCACATATTGTTCGACGACCTTGCAGAGGCCTTCGTTGAAGACGACGACCGTGTGCCACTCCGTCTTCTCGCGGCGCTCGCCCGAATTGCGGTCGCGCCAGGTCTCGGACGTGGCAATTCTGAGGTTGGCGATCGGCCGGCCGTCCTGCGTGCGCCGGATTTCCGGGTCGGCCCCGACGTTTCCGATCAAGATCACCTTGTTGACGCTACCAGCCATATCGCTTTTCCCGTTTTTGCCGCCGGACCGCTCGGCCGGCTCTCCAATGTCTCATGAGCGAACACCTTAACGGCCCGCCGCCGCCGATACGCCCCGTATCGCGCATAATCCACAGCTGATTTGGCGTGGATATGGCAGAGTTTGTTCTTTTTTTGTTCTAATATTTCTCTATGATCCTGTCAACCGAATCGCAATTGAGCCGCCTCTTTTGCCGATTGCGCCTCGACATGGGCGCGGCCGTCATTACATAGGGGGCTTTCAACAGACATACAAAGCTGGCCTTCCGATGAGCGAACTCAAGACCATCTCCATTCGCGGCGCTCGCGAGCACAATCTCAAGGGCATCGACCTTGATCTGCCGCGCAACAAGCTGATCGTGATGACCGGCCTTTCGGGCTCCGGGAAATCGTCGCTCGCCTTCGACACGATCTACGCCGAGGGCCAGCGGCGCTATGTCGAGAGCCTCTCGGCCTATGCGCGCCAGTTCCTGGAAATGATGCAGAAGCCCGACGTCGATCAGATCGACGGGCTCTCGCCGGCGATCTCGATCGAGCAGAAGACCACGTCGCGCAACCCGCGTTCCACCGTCGGAACCGTTACCGAGATCTACGACTATCTGCGCCTGCTCTTCGCGCGCGTCGGCGTGCCCTATTCTCCCGCCACAGGCCTGCCGATCGAAAGCCAGACCGTCAGCCAGATGGTCGACCGGGTGCTGGAGTTCGGCGAGGGGACGCGCCTCTACATGCTGGCCCCGCTCGTGCGCGGGCGCAAGGGCGAGTACAGGAAAGAGCTCGCCGAGTTGATGAAGAAGGGCTTCCAGCGCGTAAAGGTAGACGGGCAATTTTACGAGATTGCCGACGTGCCGGCGCTCGACAAGAAGTACAAGCACGACATCGACGTGGTCGTCGACCGTGTCGTGGTGCGGCCCGATATCGGAACCCGTCTCGCCGACAGTATCGAAACCTGTCTTACGCTCGCCGACGGCTTGGCGATCGCCGAATTCGCCGACCGCCCCCTGCCTCCGGAAGAGACCTCCGCCGGCGGCTCGGCCAACAAGTCGCTGAACGAAACGCATGAGCGGGTGCTGTTTTCCGAGAAGTTCGCCTGTCCCGTCTCGGGTTTCACCATTCCCGAGATCGAACCGCGGCTTTTCTCCTTTAACAATCCCTTCGGAGCCTGCACGACCTGCGACGGGCTGGGCAGCCAGCAGAAGATCGACGAGGCGCTGATCGTTCCGGAGCCGAACCGCACCCTCAGGGACGGCGCCATTGCACCCTGGGCGAAATCCACGTCGCCCTACTACAACCAGACGCTCGAGGCCCTCGGCACGGTTTTCGGCTTCAAGCTCGGCAGCCGCTGGAGCGAGCTTTCCGAGGAAGCACAGGAAGCTATTCTCCACGGAACGAAGGACAAGATCACCTTCCACTATCAGGACGGCGCCCGATCCTACAACACGACGAAGACGTTCGAGGGCATCGTGCCGAATCTCGAACGCCGCTGGAAGGAGACCGACAGCGCCTGGGCGCGCGAGGAGATCGAGCGCTATATGTCGGCGGCCCCCTGCCCCGCCTGTGCCGGTTACCGGCTGAAACCGGAAGCGCTTGCCGTCAAGATCCACGCGCTGCATATCGGCGAGGTCTCCGAAATGTCGATCCGCGCCGCACGCGACTGGTTCGAGGTCCTGCCCGAGCATCTCAGCACGAAGCAGAACGAGATCGCCGTGCGCATCCTCAAGGAGATCCGCGAGCGCCTGCGCTTCCTGAACGACGTCGGCCTCGAGTATCTGAGCCTCTCGCGCAATTCCGGCACGCTTTCGGGCGGCGAAAGCCAGCGCATCCGGCTCGCGTCGCAGATCGGCTCAGGGCTGACGGGCGTTCTCTATGTTCTCGACGAGCCCTCGATCGGCCTGCACCAGCGCGACAATGCCCGCCTCCTGGATACGCTGCGGCATCTGCGCGATATCGGCAACACGGTCATCGTGGTGGAGCATGACGAGGATGCGATCCTGACGGCCGATTATGTCGTCGACATCGGCCCGGCGGCCGGCATTCACGGTGGCGAGGTCATTGCGGAAGGGACCCCTTCCGATATCATGTCCAATCCGAAGTCGTTGACGGGGAAATATCTCTCCGGCGAGCTTTCCGTTGCCGTGCCCGGCGAACGGCGCAAACCGAAGAAGAAAAAGGAAGTCACCGTCGTCGGCGCGCGTGCCAACAATCTGAAGAACGTGACCGCGTCGATCCCGCTCGGTGTCTTCACCGCCGTCACGGGCGTATCGGGCGGGGGCAAGTCCACCTTCCTGATCGAGACGCTCTACAAGGCTGCCGCCCGCCGCGTCATGGGCGCGCGCGAAAATCCGGCCGAACACGACCGCATCGACGGCTTCGAGCATATCGACAAGGTGATCGACATCGACCAGTCGCCGATCGGGCGCACGCCGCGCTCCAACCCGGCGACCTATACCGGAGCCTTCACGCCCATTCGCGACTGGTTTGCCGGGTTGCCGGAAGCAAAGGCGCGCGGCTACCAGCCGGGCCGCTTCTCCTTCAACGTCAAGGGCGGCCGCTGCGAGGCCTGCCAGGGCGACGGCGTCATCAAGATCGAGATGCACTTCCTGCCGGATGTCTACGTCACCTGCGACGTCTGTCACGGCAAGCGCTACAATCGCGAGACGCTGGACGTTCACTTCAAGGGCAAGTCGATCGCCGATGTGCTCGACATGACGGTGGAGGAAGGCGTCGAGTTCTTCGCGGCCGTTCCGGCGGTGCGCGACAAGCTGGTGACACTGAACCAGGTGGGCCTCGGCTATATCAAGATCGGCCAGCAGGCGAACACACTTTCAGGCGGCGAGGCCCAGCGCGTCAAGCTCGCCAAGGAGCTGTCGAAACGCTCAACCGGGCGCACGCTCTATATTCTGGACGAGCCAACAACCGGCTTGCATTTCCACGATGTAGCCAAGCTTCTTGAAGTTCTGCATGAGCTCGTCAATCAGGGTAATTCCGTGGTGGTCATCGAGCACAATCTCGAAGTCATCAAGACGGCCGACTGGATCATCGACTTCGGCCCGGAAGGCGGCGACGGCGGTGGCGAGGTCATTGCGCAAGGGACGCCGGAAGAGGTCGTGAAGGAGCCGCGCTCCTATACCGGCCAGTTCCTGAAGGAGCTTCTGGAGCGCCGGCCGGTGAAGAAGGTGGTTGCGGCGGAGTGATGCGTGGCCTCCTGAAAGCGGGTGGCGTCTCTGATTCGCCCCGGCTACAGCGGTTTTGCGTGTCTGAGTGAGCATCGAGGAGGAAGAGGATGGCAAATTCGGGACAGATCCGTGTCGGCATCGGCGGATGGAACTTCGAACCCTGGGAAGGCACCTTCTATCCGGACGATCTTCCGAAAAAGCGGCAGCTCGAATTCGCCGGCAAGGAATTGCGGACGATCGAGGTCAACGGCACCTATTACAGCTCACAGAAGCCGGCGACTTTTGCCAAGTGGGCGGCGGAGGTTCCCGACGGCTTCATTTTTTCGCTGAAGGCCAGCCGCTTCGTGACAAATCGCAGGGTCCTGTCCGAAGCCGGTGAATCTATGGAGCGGTTCCTGACGCAGGGGCTGACGGAACTCGGCGACCGCCTCGGTCCCATCCTCTGGCAGTTCGCGCCGACCAAGAAATTCGATGCGGAGGATTTCGAGGAATTCCTGAAGCTCCTGCCGGAAAAGCAGGACGGCCTGAAGCTCCGCCACGTGGTCGAAGTCCGCAACCCCAGCTTCCAGGTTCCGGACTTCGTCAAGCTCATTGAAAAATACAAGGTTGCCGTCGTTCTCGCCGAGCATGCGGACTACCCGATGATCGCCGATGTCACGGGTGATTTCGTCTATGCACGGCTGCAGAAGGGGAGCGACGATTTAAAGACCTGCTATCCGCCAAAAGATCTCGATCGCTGGGCCGAGCGGCTGAAGACCTTTGCCGCCGGCGGTGAGCCGGACGACCTGGAGAAAGCTGCGCCGGAACGCAAGCCCGAGACGGCACCCCGCGACGTCTTTGCCTTCTTCATCACCTCAGGCAAGGTCAACGCTCCGAACGGCGCTAGGGAACTGCAGAAACGCGTGGGCTAAGGCCTGTTGAGATTCGGGATTCCCGCCGCGGCTTGTTTGATTTCCTCATCCCTGTGCTCGTCACAGGGATCCAGCCAGACCAAGTCCTTGGGCTGAATGAACGCGCCGCAGACGCGGCGCTGCTGGATCTCTGTGACAAGCACAGAGATGAGGTGCGGAGAGATTGCAGTCCTCCGATACGTTTCCTAGACCTAGGCGCCCCGCAACGCGGGGTGCGGGCGCCAGGGGAGTCCCAACGTCGCCCCTCGACTTGATACTGCTGGTACCGCCGAATCACCAAAACGGGCCGCATCACACACCCACCTGATTCGCAATCGCGAGTAGCGCTAGGCCGCGTCTTGTACCCGCTTTTTCATCCATAAAAATTTGAATTTGGGCCTGCCGCTAGCTCATCTTCGCAGGCAAGCAGTGGAAGTCCCTGTTTTTCAACGGATTGATCGATGTCCCCGTTTTCCACAGTCGACCCACACAAGATATAGCGCTCAAACTTCCGTCACAAACCACCCCTTGACGCCCCGAGGCGATTCACGGTTAATGGATTTCACGTTGCGACGGCGGCGGACCGGGAAGTTCAGAGGCCGGTTCACACCCCCAAATCGTCGGTTCCGACATGCGGCCCGGGCGGATGACCCCGAGCGGCTGCAGTGGCGGAATCTTGCGCGAAATTTGGGTCGCTCAAGCGGCATTTCGAGCTGGCGTAAAGAGCCTGTTAATACTATATTTAGTGTTTGCAGCCAACATCATCACAAGATACAGGATTACCCAGGAGCTGGGTTTCCTCACATCGACAGAAATTTTCAGACTGGCTGCGAGATCCATCGCGGCCGGGCGAGGTTAACTGCGCTTTAGCGCATGGCAACAAAGGACGGGACAATGAAGATCGAGCGCCGTTTCACGAAGGCAGGGCAATCCGCCTATGCCGAGATTGAGTTCCGCAAGGCGACGAGTGAGATCAAGAACCCGGACGGGTCCGTGGTCTTCCGCCTTGCGGATATCGACGTGCCGGCGCAGTTCTCGCAGGTCGCCGCCGATATTCTTGCCCAGAAATATTTCCGCAAGGCCGGCGTGCCGGCAAAGCTGAAGCGTGTCGAGGAAAACGACGTGCCGTCCTTCCTCTGGCGCTCGGTTCCGGACAACGACGCGCTGAAGGCGCTGCCGAAGGAAGAGCAGTACGGCTCCGAAACCGATGCCCGCCAGGTTTTCGATCGCCTGGCCGGCACCTGGGCCTATTGGGGCTGGAAGGGCGGCTATTTCGACACGGAAGAGGACGCCAGCGCCTTCCGTGACGAGCTCGCCTACATGCTCGCCACCCAGCGCGTTGCTCCGAACTCGCCGCAATGGTTCAACACCGGCCTCCACTGGGCCTATGGAATCGACGGCCCCGGCCAGGGCCATTTCTACGTCGATCCCTTCACCGGCAAGCTGACGAAGTCGAAGTCCGCTTACGAACACCCGCAGCCGCACGCCTGCTTCATTCAGTCGGTCGCGGACGACCTCGTCAACGAGGGCGGCATCATGGATCTCTGGGTGCGTGAGGCGCGCCTCTTCAAATACGGCTCCGGCACCGGCTCCAACTTCTCGCATCTGCGCGCCGAAGGCGAAAGGCTCTCGGGCGGCGGCAAGTCCTCCGGGCTCATGAGCTTCCTGAAGATCGGCGACCGCGCCGCGGGCGCCATCAAGTCGGGCGGCACGACGCGCCGCGCCGCCAAGATGGTCGTCGTCGACATCGACCATCCCGACATCGAGGAATACATCAACTGGAAGGTCAAGGAAGAGCAGAAGGTCGCCGCCCTCGTCACCGGCTCGAAGATCGTCGCCAAGCACCTGAAGGCGATCATGAAGGCCTGCATCAATTGCGACGGCAGCGACGATGCCTGCTTCGATCCCAAGCAGAACCCGGCGCTGAAGCGCGAGATCCGTGCCGCCAAGCAGGCGCTGGTTCCGGAAAACTATGTCAAGCGCGTCATCCAGTTCGCGCGGCAGGGCTATAAGGACATCCAATTCAAGACCTATGACACGGATTGGGATTCGGAGGCCTATCTCACGGTTTCCGGCCAGAACTCCAACAACTCGGTCTCGATCAAGGACGACTTCCTGCGCGCCGTGGAGGCGGATGGCGATTGGCACCTGACCGCCCGCAAGGACGGCCGCGTCATGAAGACCCTGAAGGCGCGCGACCTCTGGGAGTCGATCTCCCACGCGGCCTGGGCCTCGGCCGATCCGGGCCTGCACTTCAACACGACGATGAACGACTGGCACACCTGCCCGGCTGCAGGCCCGATCCGCGCCTCCAACCCGTGCTCGGAATACATGTTCCTGGACGACACGGCCTGCAATCTCGCCTCGCTCAACCTGATGCAGTTCAAGGATGCCGCGACCAAGCGGATCAATATCGGCGACTACGAGCATGCCGTCCGTCTCTGGACCGTCGTTCTCGAAGTCTCTGTGATGATGGCGCAGTTCCCGTCCCGCGAGATCGCCGAGCTCTCCTACGAATACCGCACGCTCGGCCTCGGCTATGCGAATATCGGCGGCCTGCTGATGTCGTCAGGCATTCCCTACGACTCGCCCGAGGGCCGCGCCATCGCCGGCGCGCTGACCGCGATCATGACCGGCGTCGCCTATGCCACCTCGGCCGAGATCTCCGCAAAGCTCGGCCCCTTCCCCGGCTTTGCGCCGAACCGCGACAACATGCTGCGCGTCATGCGCAATCACCGCCGCGCGGCTCACGGCGAGACCGCCGGTTATGAGGGCCTGTCCGTCAACCCGGTCGCGCTCGTCCACGGCGATTGCCCGGACCAGGATCTGATCGCCCATGCCAAGGGCGCCTGGGACAAGGCGGTCGAGCTCGGCGAGAAGCACGGCTACCGCAACGCCCAGGCCACCGTGATCGCGCCGACCGGTACGATCGGGCTCGTCATGGATTGCGACACGACCGGCATCGAGCCCGATTTCGCCCTGGTGAAATTCAAGAAGCTCGCCGGCGGCGGCTATTTCAAGATCATCAACCGCGCGGTTCCCGAGGCGTTGCGCACGCTCGGCTACTCGGAAAGCCAGATCGCCGAGATGGAGGCTTATGCCGTCGGCCACGGTAACCTCAACCAGGCCCCGGCCATCAATCCCACGACGCTCAAGGCCAAGGGCTTCACCGACGAGAAGATCGAAGCCGTCAATGCGGCGCTTAAGGCTGCCTTCGACATCAAGTTCGTCTTCAACCAGTGGACGCTCGGCGCCGACTTCCTGAAGGAGACGCTGAAGGTCAGCGATGAGCAGCTCGCCTCGATGGACTTCAACCTGCTCGAGCATCTGGGCTTCTCCAGGAAGGACATCGAAGCCGCCAACATCCATGTCTGCGGCGCGATGACGCTCGAAGGGGCACCGTTCCTGAAAGCAGAGCACCTGCCGGTCTTCGATTGCGCCAATCCCTGCGGCAAGATCGGCAAGCGCTACCTCTCGGTCGAAAGCCATATCCGCATGATGGCGGCCGCCCAGCCCTTCATTTCGGGCGCAATCTCCAAGACGATCAACATGCCGAACGAGGCGACCGTCGAGGATTGCAAGAACGCCTACATGCTCTCCTGGAAGCTCGCGCTGAAGGCGAATGCGCTCTACCGCGACGGTTCCAAGCTCTCGCAGCCGCTGAACGCCTCGCTGATCGAGGACGAGGAAGACGAGGACGCGATCGAGGAGCTGATGCAGGCGCCGGCAGCCGCCCAGGCGGTCGCCGTCACCGAGAAGATCATCGAGCGCGTCATCGAGAAGGTGGTGCGCGCCCGCGAGAAACTGCCGAACCGCCGGCAGGGCTATACCCAGAAGGCGATCGTCGGCGGCCACAAGGTGTATCTGCGCACCGGCGAATTCGGCGATGGACGGCTCGGCGAGATCTTCATCGACATGCACAAGGAAGGTGCGGCCTTCCGGGCGATGATGAACAACTTCGCCATCGCCATCTCGCTCGGCCTGCAATATGGCGTGCCGCTCGAGGAATATGTGGAGGCCTTCACCTTCACCAAGTTCGAGCCGGCCGGCATGGTCCAGGGCAACGACGCGATCAAGAACGCGACGTCGATCCTCGACTATGTCTTCCGCGAGCTTGCCGTTTCCTATCTCGGCCGCCACGACCTTGCTCATGTCGACACCTCCGACTTCAGCAATACCGCGCTCGGCCGCGGCATTCAGGAAGGCAAGACCAACCTCGTCTCCACCGGCTGGACCCGTGGCTACAAGCCGTCCATCGTCGGCGGTACCGGCGAGCGCTCCGAGCCGAAGGGTGCTTCGACGGCCGCCCCGGCCCGCGCCTCGGCCGGCGCTTCCGTCACCTCGATCTCCGGCAATGCCGTGCGAAAGCTTGAGCCGGCAATCGCCGCCGCCACCTCCGAAGTCGTCGCCTTCAAGCGCGATTACGAGGAACGAGCCGTCGAACTCGCCGAGGAGATTGCCGAAGAGGCGGAACAGGAGGTGACTGCCCTCTTCTCCGACAAGGCCGCGGCAGAGGCCGCTGCGGCGAAGTCCGAAGCGAAGAAAGTCGAAGCCGAACGCCGCGCCCGCTCGATCATGCAGGGCTATACCGGCAACATGTGCTCCGAGTGCCAGAACTTCACGATGGTCAGGAATGGCACGTGCGAGAAGTGCGACACATGCGGCGCCACGAGCGGGTGCAGCTGAGACAGGCGGCAGAAGTTGTAGTCAGCCATCGGTTACGACGCACAGCCACTGAAATGACGCAGTAATCGATATGGCCGCCTCCCTGGAAGCGGCCATATCTATGTTCTGCACAGGGATATCCGCGGGCTTCACGGAAGAGGAAACTCAGGCTATGCGGGCCGCGTCTCCATCATCGAGCGCCTCACCGACATCCGCGCCCACCACGCCGCCAGCATCTCGTGCTCCCGGAGCATTTCCTGCCCTTCCGGCGCCCTGAGGAAATAGTCGAATATCGGGGCGGCATAGAGGTCGGCGAGCGACATTGTCTCGCCTGCGAGCCATGGCGCCGTTCCCACAATTTCGGAAATCGCCTTGAGGCAGGTCCTTGCTTTCGGCAGCGCAGCGGCGATTGCGTTCTCGTCAGCGGCCGCGCCGCTCGCCGGCTTTGAGACGCGTTCCACGTAGACTCCCCAGACCAGAGTGGGATAGGCGTAGTTGTCGGCGATACTCATCAGCTGGTTGCAGCGGGCGCGCTCCCGCGGATCGAGAGGTTGAAGCCTCCTCCCGTCGAACACGTCATCGACGTAGCGCGTTATCGCGCCGGTCTCGTAAAGCCTGAAGCCCTCATATTCGAAGGCAGGGATGCGACCGAAGGGATGCCGCTCCAGATAGTCCTGTCGCGGGCCGTCGCTCGCGAAGATGTCTACGGGGACGAGTTCGTAGTCCGTTCCCTTCTCGGCCAGCGCCAGCCGCACGATCCGCACGTAAACGCTGTACTCCGCTCCGAACAGGCGCGGCCTTCCGGTCATTGCAGCCCTCCCCGTTGCCTGAAGATTTCGACCTGATGATGTAGCACCACTTCCAGGCATCAATGTGCGGATGCGGCAGGCGGCTGTCACTCCGAAAGGAAAAAGCAAAAGAGTCAATGTGAAAGCGATGGACGGGCGGCTCAGGATACCGCAATTTATGCGCGTCTGACGAAGCAGAATCGGAGAGTTCATGCCCCTCAAATATCTGACCGCCCTATTGGCGCTTGCCGTCCTGTCGGGGTGCACCAGCACCGGCGGAAACAACACGACCTATGCTCAGTGGTACGGGCCGAATCCCGTTCCCAATTTCAGCGCCGCGAGCCCCGGTGGTGTTCGCGTAGGCTATTAAGCACCCGGACCGGCCAAGGACGCTCGCGGAATTGCGCAGCGGCCGATGTTCTTCAAGGTGTGGGTGAACCGGTTCCCTGACGGAGGCGGCGCAGTCGCAGCGCCTCCGTTTTTGCCGTGCGAGCCTGCGCCGCCGTTTGGCTCGCAATGGAATTGGCCGCGCAGAGGTGACACTCACCTCGGGAGGTGACACTCACCTCGGGAGGTGACACTCACCTCGGAGGCGGCGATCACCTTGGAGGTGACGATCACCTCGGAGGTGACGATCACCTCGGCGGGACGAGACCTTGATAGTAATCCCCGTCACCGCCGACCACCCGGTCCCCGGTGTGCGAGCACGCCGCCAGCGTGGCGAGTGCGAGCAACAACACGATCTTGCGCATAGGCCCCCGTACCTTTCCTAACAGTTTGACGGCCATTGATATTCTGCCATTCGCGCAGGATCAATTCCCAACCGCGCAATCCACACGGTCCTGCGGCAGCGCTTCTTACACCATCCGGGCTCCTACATCGGTCCCGAGAAATCGGAACCGATTGTCGGAGGCGCGATGCCGCATGCAACGTCTCATCAGCGCTTCGGGGGTATCAAGCCGGGATAGTATTGCCCGTCCCCTCCATAATACCGTTCGGCGCTGGGCGTCGCCGTTTGTGAGCACGCGCTGAGAACGAAGACCGCCACCAACATTCCGATTAGAGTATGTCCTTTCGCATATAGATTTCCGCAACCGGGTCGCGCCGACGCGCTGCATCGGCTCTCCGTTGCACCTGCAATTGTATATGCGATTCAACCGACGATGAACACGATTCCGTGATCTCTACCATCAAGTGCAGCTCCCGTATTCCCCCAACCGGCCCACTTGGGTGTCGAACCGGTCAGGTACCGCAAGCCGGTCGCTATGATGGCTGCGCCCGGAGTGAGCGTTGCCGCAGCGGTGCCGACCGCCAGGACGTCACGGGCACGGTGCGCGGGCGCCTCTCGTGAGGCATGCAGCGACAGCCCTCTTGCGATGCGACGGAAGCGGGTTCGTGCGCCGCATTTGGGGCTTCGATTGATGCGTGTCGTTCTTAAAGCCGCTATAGACCTGAGCGACATGCTTCAGAGAGGCGTCGGGGGTACGACGCCGCTATAGTATTGGCCTTCTCCCGTATAGTACCGTTCGGCGCTGGGCCTTCCTGTTTGCGAGCACGCGCTGAGAGCAAAGATCGCCAACAACAATACGATCGCGCGCATAGACTTACGTCCTTTCGTGAGTGAACTTCTTCAATATGACTTTTATGAACTAGATTTTTTCCGGCGCAGAAGCCGCGCCGGTTCTCGGTTACGGCTGCGATTGTACATGCCGTTCAACCGACGGTACACAAAATTGCGCAATGTTCAGCCCCGCAGCCCTCGAATCGTTACGATTTTCCTAAAATTCAATCACCCGATTTCACCTGCTCGCAAGCGCAGTCTGGCACAGGAAAGGATTATCATGCCCGAGGACTGACAGGATGACCCAGGTCGTTACCATCTCCGCGACGACGGCGGCCTATGCGGCGGATGCATTGAAGCCGCCCACGCGCTTGCGTGGCGATGGACCTGCCGACGAGGCAATCACACTGCTTTGCGCGCGCGGCCAAGAGCAGGCGCCGGTCCCGAAGGTCAGAAGCGCGCTGCCGCTGCACCTCATGCTGATCGCTGCAGAGCGCCGTCTGCCGCAACAGACGCAGGCCGAAACGCTGCGCCGCTATCTCGAAAACGCCGAGAACGAGGACGAGGACGGGGGCGGAGGCGATCGCCGGCGGGAAGACAAGCCTGCCGGCGATGAACAGGAACTGGACGAAATCACCGAAATGCTCGACCGGCTCGTTCAGGGATCCTGAGCCGGTCGACGCGCTTTCCTGTCAGTGTTCTATTGATGGCTGTGGCCGGAGTGAGCGTTGCCCGCGGCGGTGCCGACCGGCAGGACATAGTCGACCTCCCCCGCCTTCTCGAAGGTGAGCGTCACGGGCACGGCATCGCCTTCGGCAAAGGGCTTCTTCACCTCCATGAACATGAGATGCAGGCCGCCGCTCTTCAGCTCGACGGTTCCGCCGGCGGGAACGGCAATGCCGTCCTCGAGCTTGCGCATTTTCATGACGTCGTTCTCCATCGTCATTTCATGGAGTTCGACCCGGCCCGCGGCCGGGCTCTCGACGGCAAGCAGCCGGTCGTCGGCACTGCCGCCGTTCCTGACCACGAATCCGCCGCCGCCGACCTTGGCGCCGGGCAGCATGGCCTTCACGGCTCCGCCCGAGATCTCGAGATCGCCGAGCCTCACCGTTTTGGGCGCGGACTGATGATGCCCTCCGTGACCGGAATGCTCGTCGCCCGCCGCCATGGTGACGGTGATCGTCGGCGCCGGATGCTCGAGGGAATGGGCGTCCTCGCCCTCCGCCGCCACCTGATCCCAGACCACCTTGCCGTCGGCGCCGCAAAGCTGCGTCGTCGGAAAGGCAAGCACGGTCTCCTTGTCGAAGCCCGCGAGTTTTCCGCGCACGACGAAGGTGTCGTAATGTTCGTCGGGAAGGTTGCCGCCTTTCCAGCGAATTTCCAAGGGACCGGAGGAAACCTTGGTGCCGTGATCGTCATAGGTTTTCCGGTAGTCGCCCTTGATGATCTCCAGCTCCCAGCCGGGCTTAGGCTGGGGCTTGGCAAAGACGAATCCCTCCGGCAGCTGCACCCGCACTTCGGTCGTCGCCTTGCCGTCGCAGCCATGCGGCACCTGAAGCGTGGCGTTGACGGTCGTTTCGGCCGGCGCGCTGCCCGTCTCGAATGTCGCATGCGCATGGGCGAGCCCTGTGGCGGCGAATGTGAGGCCGGTGGCAAGCAAGGAAAATCTGATCGTGTTCATGTCGTAATCTCCGAACCACGTGCCGGAACGCGGCCTTCGTGGGTCAATGCCGCATAGCGGCGCAAGAAATTCTGGGTTGGATTCGAGGAGATTTACGGCTGGGCCGGCGGGCCGCGCGGTGGCGGCAGCAGGCGCAGGGGCAGAAGCACCGCCTCGGCGGCGACGATCGGCGTTCCGGCAGTCCAGTCGCCGTTTTCGGCCGGCAGGCTTTCATCGGGCGCCGCCGGCAGGAGCACGGAGGCGGCGAGCCGGCAGGCTTCGCAAACGGGAGCAGATGACGACGACTTGCCGTGGCCGGCGTCATGATCGACGCCGCCCGTGCCGAAGCAGATATCGGCGAAGGTGCCGTCGGGGAGAAGATATTCGGCGGAAATCGCCGGGCCGGCCGCTTTCGCAAGGGCTGGCTTATGGGCGAAGGACAGGAATAGGAGTGCGAAGGCTGCGAGCAGCCGCATCGCAATTCCCCATTTCCGCTCGCGCCCTGTCATGGCCACCTCTCTTCGGTCTTCCCTATCCGCTGCCCAAAGAAATTGCAAAGGCCGATTTTGCCGCACTTGTCGCGGAGGATGAAGTCAGGGCGACAAAAATATGTTTGGTCGCGACATAGGCCCTTGCCAAAATCCGGCCTTCGCCGTTATCTGGATTCGACCTCGTTGGGAGAAACCGGTTCGATCCGGTGCCGAAGGAGCAACCGCCCCGGAAACTCTCAGGCCAAAGGACCAGCAAGGTGCCGGTAGGACTCTGGAGAGAAGCGTTCGCGCTCGCCGAAGGGATAACAATCTCAGGCAAAGGGACAGAGGGGGCTCGAATTTGTCGGCGCATGACGCCGGTATTGTGAGCCGGCGCGAAAACGCGCCAGACCTGGAGGCCGGACTTGGAAGACGTTTCCACCTTGAAACACACGCCTTTGCACGCGCTGCACCTTTCGCTCGGTGCACGCATGGTGCCCTTCGCCGGTTACGACATGCCGGTCCAATACCCGGAAGGCGTATTGAAGGAGCACCTGCATACCCGTGCCGCCGCCGGCCTCTTCGACGTGTCCCACATGGGACAGATCGTCGTGCGGCCGAAATCGGGAAAAATCGAGGACGCGGCGCTGGCGCTGGAAAAGCTCGTGCCGGCGGATGTTCTCGGCCTCGCGGAAGGCCGACAGCGCTACGGCCTCTTCACCAATGCCGCAGGCGGCATTCTCGACGACCTGATGATCGTCAATCGCGGCGATCATCTCTTCCTCGTCGTCAACGCGGCCTGCAAGGATGCCGATCTTGCGCATCTCAAGGACGGTCTCGGCAGCGTCTGCGACGTGACCATGCTGACCGACCGTGCCCTGATCGCCCTTCAGGGACCCCGGGCCGGAGCGGTTCTCTGCGAACTCTGGGCGGACGTCTCGTCGATGCGCTTCATGGATGTCGCCGAAGCCGACCTTCACGATGTGAGCTGCATCATCTCCCGCTCCGGCTACACCGGCGAGGATGGCTTCGAGATCTCCATTCCCGCGGAAGCGGCTGTGGATGTGACGCAGCGCCTGCTCGAACATCCCGACGTTCTGCCCATCGGGCTCGGCGCGCGCGACTCGCTCCGCCTCGAAGCGGGGCTTTGTCTCTATGGCAACGATATCGACACGAATACGAGCCCCATCGAAGCAGGCCTCGAATGGGCGATCCAGAAAAGCCGCCGCGCCGGCGGTGAGCGCGCCGGCGGCTTTCCGGGCGCCGGCCGGATACTGGCCGAGCTCACCGACGGAGTTTCCAGGCGGCGTGTCGGCCTGAGGCCCGAAGGCCGGGCGCCGGTCCGCGGCAATGCCAATCTCTTCGCCGATGCGGAGGGCAGGACGGCGGCAGGAACCGTCACCTCCGGCGGCTTCGGTCCAAGCGTGGATGGACCGGTCGCCATGGGCTATGTCGACGCCGAGCACGCCGAAGTCGGCACCAGACTGTTCGCAGAGGTGCGCGGCAAATACCTGCCCATCGCCGTCACTGCCCTGCCCTTCATCAAACAAACCTACAAACGCTGATCAGGAGAACCTGCGTATGCTGAAATTCACCGAGGAACACGAATGGCTGAAGATCGATGGCGACGTCGCGACCGTCGGCATCACGGAGCATGCCGCTGGCCAGCTCGGCGATCTTGTCTTCGTGGAACTGCCGGAAGCGGGTGCCAGCTTCTCCAAGGGCGACTCGGCCGCGACCGTCGAGTCCGTCAAGGCGGCTTCGGACGTCTATTGTCCGCTTGATGGAGAAATCGTCGAGGTCAATCAGGCGATCGTCGACGATCCGTCGCTCGTCAACAGCGATCCGCAAGGCGCGGCCTGGTTCTTCAAGCTGAAGCTCGCCGATCCGGACGCTGCCAATGCGCTCCTGGACGAAGCGGCCTACAAGGAGTTCGTCGCCTGATGAGCATGCCCAAGGACTTTACCTTCACCGATTACAAGCCTTACGACTTCGCCAATCGACGTCACATCGGCCCTTCGCCGGCCGAGATGGACGAGATGCTGAAGGTCGTCGGCTATCCGAGCCTCGACGCGCTCATAGACGACACCGTGCCGCCGTCGATCCGCCAGCGGACGCCGCTTGCCTGGGGCGCGCCGATGACCGAGCGCGAGGCACTCGACAAGCTGCGCGAGACGGCGAACCGCAACCGGAAGCTCGTCTCCCTGATCGGTCAGGGCTACTACGGGACCATCACCCCGCCGGTCATCCAGCGCAATATCCTCGAGAATCCGGCCTGGTACACCGCCTATACGCCCTATCAGCCGGAAATCAGCCAGGGGCGGCTGGAAGCCCTGCTCAACTACCAGACCATGGTTTGCGATTTGACCGGCCTGGACGTCGCGAACGCCTCGTTGCTCGACGAGGCGACGGCGGCAGCCGAAGCAATGGCCATTGCCGAGCGCGTCGCAAAGTCCAAGGCGAAGGCGTTTTTCATCGATGAGAACTGCCATCCCCAGACGATTGCGCTCCTGAAGACCCGGGCGGAGCCGCTCGGCTGGCAGATCGTCGTCGGCGATCCGTTCGAGGATCTGGACGCTGCCGGCGTCTTCGGCGCGATTTTCCAGTACCCCGGTACCTACGGCCATGTCCGCGACTTCTCGGGCCTGATCGCCAAACTCCATGGGCAGGGGGCAATCGCCGCCGTAGCAGCCGATCCGCTGGCGCTGGCGCTTCTGAAGTCTCCGGGTGAAATGGGCGCCGACATCGCGATCGGTTCGACCCAGCGCTTCGGCGTTCCGGTCGGCTACGGCGGACCGCACGCCGCCTATATGGCGGTCAAGGATGCCTATAAGCGCTCCATGCCCGGCCGCCTCGTGGGCGTGTCGGTCGATGCGCGGGGCAACCGCGCCTACCGGCTGTCGCTCCAGACCCGTGAACAGCATATCCGGCGCGAAAAGGCGACATCGAACATCTGTACCGCGCAGGTGCTGCTTGCCGTCATGGCCTCCATGTATGCGGTCTTCCACGGTCCGGACGGAATAAAGGCGATCGCCCAGAGCGTGCACCAGAAGACGGTCCGGCTTGCCATGGGATTGGAGAAGCTCGGCTATACCGTCGAGCCGGATGTCTTCTTCGATACGATCACCGTCGAAGTCGGCAAGCTGCAAGGCATCATCCTCAAAGCCGCCGTGGCCGAGGAGGTAAACCTTCGCAAGATCGGCACGACCAGGATCGGCATCAGTCTCGACGAGCGTTCGAGGCCGGTCACGCTCGAGGCCGTCTGGCGCGCCTTCGGGGGCGATTTCAAGGTCGAGGAGTTCGAGCCGGACTACCGCCTGCCGCAGGAACTGCTGCGCACCAGCGCCTATCTCACCCATCCGATCTTCCATATGAACCGCGCCGAGAGCGAGATGACGCGTTACATGCGCCGCCTCGCCGATCGCGATCTTGCGCTCGACCGCGCGATGATCCCGCTCGGCTCCTGCACGATGAAGCTCAACGCGACCGCGGAGATGCTGCCGATCACCTGGCCGGAGTTCTCGGAAATCCATCCCTTCGTGCCGGCCGACCAGGCACTCGGCTATCAGCATCTCATCGAAGACCTGTCGCAAAAGCTGTGCGCGATCACCGGCTACAATGCGATCTCGATGCAGCCGAACTCGGGTGCCCAGGGTGAATATGCCGGTCTGCTCGCGATCCGCGCCTACCATATCGCCAACGGCAACGAGCATCGCGACGTCTGCCTGATACCGACCTCGGCGCACGGCACCAACCCGGCCTCGGCGCAGATGGCCGGCATGAAGGTGGTGGTCGTCAAGGTGAGCGACGCCGGCGAGATCGATATGGACGATTTCCGCGCCAAAGCGGAGCAGTATGCGGACACCCTCTCCTGCTGCATGATCACCTATCCCTCGACGCACGGCGTGTTCGAGGAGAACGTCCGCGAAGTCTGCGAGGTCGTGCATAAGCACGGTGGCCAGGTCTATCTGGACGGCGCCAACATGAATGCGATGGTTGGCCTTTCCCGCCCTGGCGACATCGGCTCGGATGTCAGCCATTTGAACCTGCACAAGACCTTCTGCATTCCGCATGGCGGCGGCGGTCCCGGCATGGGCCCGATCGGCGTCAAGTCGCATCTCGCCCCCTTCCTTCCGGGACACCCGCAGACCGACGGGCACGAGGGCGCCGTATCCGCCGCACCGTTCGGGTCGGCCTCGATCCTGCCGATCTCCTGGAGCTACTGCCTGATGATGGGCGGCGAAGGCCTGACGCAAGCGACCAAGGTGGCGATCCTCAACGCCAATTACGTCGCCGCCCGGCTGAAGGGTGCCTATGACGTGCTCTACAAGTCGGCGAAAGGCCGGGTCGCGCATGAATGCATCATCGATACCCGTCCGCTCGCCGAAAGCGCCGGCGTCACGGTCGATGACGTCGCCAAGCGCCTGATCGACTGCGGCTTCCATGCACCGACGATGAGCTGGCCGGTCGCGGGCACACTGATGATCGAACCCACGGAATCGGAAACGAAGGCCGAGCTCGACCGCTTCTGCGACGCCATGCTGGCAATCCGCGAAGAGGCCCGCGCCATCGAGGACGGCCGGATGGACAAGGTCAACAATCCGCTGAAGAACGCGCCGCATACGGTCGAGGACCTCGTCGGCGACTGGGACCGGCCCTATTCGCGCGAGCAGGCCTGCTTCCCACCGGGCGCCTTCCGCGTGGACAAATACTGGTCGCCGGTCAACCGTGTCGACAATGTCTATGGCGACCGCAATCTCGTCTGCACCTGCCCGCCGATCGAGAGCTACGCGGAAGCGGCGGAATGATGACGTGATCCGATCGGGCGCGGTTCAAGCGCCGCGCCTGCCTGCCACGTCGTGAAAGCAAAAAGCCCGGCTCCTAAGCCGGGCTTTTCGTTGGCCTACTGCATGTCTCCTTTAATCGTATCCGATTAAAGGACAAAAACATGCAGCAGATCAAAGTGCTGCAGCGACCTTTGCGCGTCTGATAAGACGCGCGGCGCTGTAAGCACTTCCCGGAGAAGTGCGGAGCAGCTTTCCCTCTGCAGAAAAGAAAAAGCCGCCCGGAGGCGGCCTCTTCGTGTCCTGAGAGATGCGGTTACTCGGCGCTCTCGTCCGCAGCCTTCTTCTTGGCCGGGGCCTTCTTCTTCGGCGCGGCGGCTTCTTCGCCCTCGCCGGCTTCGGCCTTGGCGGCTGCCTTCTTCTTGGAGGCCGTCTTCTTGGCCGGCTTTTCGTCGCCCTCGTCGTCAGCCGTCAGCTCTTCCTTCGAGACCTTCTTGTCGGTCACCGAAACCTCGGTGAGCAGGTGGTCGACAACCTTCTCTTCGAAAAGCGGTGCGCGCAGCGAGGCGGCAGCACCGGGCGTGTTGCGGAAATATTCGAGGATTTCCTTTTCCTGGCCGGGGAACTGGCGCAGCTGCTCGAACAGCGAACGCTGCATCTCGTCATCGCTGACCTGAACGCCGGCCTTTTCGCCAATCTCGGAGAGAACCAGACCGAGGCGGACGCGACGCTCGGCGAGCTTGCGATATTCGGCTCGCGCTTCCTCTTCCGTCGTGTCTTCATCGGCGAAGGTCTTGCCGGCCTGCTGCAGGTCGGTGTTGATCTGGCGCCAGATGTTCTCGAACTCGGCATCGACGAGGCGCTCGGGCGTATCGAACTGATAGAGTTCGTCGAGCTGGTCGAGAAGCTGGCGCTTGACCTTCTGGCGGGTGATCGAGCCGAACTGGCTTTCGATCTGGCCGCGGACGATTTCCTTCAGCTTGTCGACGGATTCGAGGCCGAGCTTCGTTGCCAGCTCGTCGTTGATCTCGATCGGGGCAGCGGCAGCGACGTCCTTGACGGTGATGTCGAAGGTCGCTTCCTTGCCGGCAAGGTTGGCTGCCGGATAATCGGCCGGGAACGTGACCGTGATGGTCTTTTCATCGCCCGCCTTTACGCCGACAAGCTGCTCCTCGAAGCCCGGGATGAAACGGTTGGACCCGAGCACGAGCTCAGCATCTTCGTCCTTGCCGCCGTCGAAGGCTTCGCCGTCGACCTTGCCGAGATAGTCGACCGTGACGCGGTCGCCATTGGCAGCCTTGCCCTTCTTCGATTCGTAGGTGCGGGCGCTCTCGGCGATGCGCTGGATCTGCTCGTTGACTTCATCCTCGCTGACGTCGACGACCTCACGGGTGACCTTGATGCCGCTTGCATCCTTGAGTTCGATCGGCGGAATGATTTCGTAGGCGACCGTGAATTCGAAATCGGCTTGGGCGTTCAGGATCTTGTCGGCTTCCGCCTCGTCCTCGGTCATCGCGATTTCGGGCTGGGTTGCCGACTTCTCGCCGCGGCTCGTGAGGATTTCCGTCGGCTTTTCACGAACGATCTCGTTGACGAGATCGGCCATGATCGACTTGCCGTAAACCTTCTTCAGGTGCGCAACCGGCACCTTGCCGGGACGGAAGCCATTGATGCGGACACGATCCTTCACCTCGACGAGGCGCTCGTTCATCCGAGCCTCCATTTCGTCGGCCGGGATAACGACCTTGAGTTCGCGCTTCAGCCCTTGAGCGAGCGTTTCGATAACCTGCATGTTAAAACCTTCACTTCACGTTGACAGTGCTCTTCCCTTGAAAGGCTAGGCGAGCACGTGAGCCGATCCATTTGCCGGGAGTGGCTTTACGCAATTCCGACCGCTTTGCAAGCAAAATGGCGCCTTGCCGGCCCTCCTCAGCGCCGAATACCGACGCGTGACTGCTATATCGTCCTGGTGCGGGTAGAGAGACTTGAACTCCCACGCCTTGCGGCACCAGAACCTAAATCTGGCGTGTCTACCAATTTCACCATACCCGCGTTCAGACGATCGCACCGCCCAATCGCATTCCTCACAAGATTTCATCAGCGGAATGCCGCGGATATTCTTGGGCCATGCGAAAGGTTCAGGGCTCCCGAGCGCGGCGTCTCTATAACACTCGTTTTCAACGGATCAAAGGGAAAATGCTCGCGCCCGTTGCCCGCTCGCAGCCCGCGCTTCGAACGGCAAGCTTGAGGCTCCTTAGCAGAGGATGCCGGCAGAAACGTGATGCCGCGCGTCCCGACGCATAACAGCCACTGGATCCGCGCCATCCATTGTCGGGACGGCGGACGGCCATCCGCGTTGCGCAATCCGCATATCTTCCATGTGGACATTGCACTGCACAAATCGATTTGAGGCCACTATATTCCAATCATCGAGGCGCCGCGGTGATAGCCGGACGGGCGCCGGCGGGAATGATCGCCCGCAGCGGGACGTGCCGCAAAGATCCGGGCTTAAGCTCGACAGAATTCGAAGCAGCGCACTCCTCCTCCCATCGCCGCTTCGATGGATTGGCAACACTCCTCCTCCCGGTTGCCAATCGCCTTTATGACGCCCGCCGGTCCTCCTCCCCCGACGGGCGTCATTTTCCCTCAGATATCCCGGCGCATTTTGTAAAACGATCCACTTGCCCATTATTTCGGCATTTAGTGATCATTCGACGCCTGAGCCATGCATCACTTGCATAGGTGCCATTCGTGGCAGCCCCTAGTAAAATCCGGGGGTTCGGCCTATATTCCAATCATCGATCGGGCAGCGCACTCCTCCTCCCAGCGCGCCCGATACGGATTGGCGACACTCCTCCTCCCGGTTGCCAATCAGATCAAACAACGCCCGCTGGACCTCCTCCCCCAGCGGGCGTTGTTTATTTCTCCCTCCGCCCATAGCAGTGACGCCGAGACCCACACTACGGCGCGCCGCGTTCTAAGGTCTGTTGAGATTCGGGATACCCGGGGCGGCTTGTTTGATTCCCTCATCCCTGTGCTCGTCACAGGGATCCAGCCAGACCAAGTCCTTGGGCTGAAACAACGCTTCCCGCGCCGCAGACGCGGCGCTGCTCTCATCTCTGTGACAAGCACAGAGATGAGGAGAGGAGAGATTGCAGACCTCCGATACGTTGTTTCCTGGGGCATGCAGTCGGCAATCTTGTCCGCACCGCCTGAACGCCGACAAACCCACGAGAGCCTCAACGACATCATCTATCTCGCAGCAGCCGTCATAAACTCCAGATGAATCTCAACAGGCGCAAAGACCGCCAAGGTCCTTGGAACGGTCTCGAAATGCGCGGGAAGCCTGCATCGGCACCAAAAGGTTAAGTCGCGGTTAATGCCATCGAAAAGCTTTGCACGCCGCGCATGGGTGCGATGCAGCATTATCTCTGTAATCCCGGCTCAAACCGATTATATTCCGGTTCATAAGATGATGGCCAGCAAGAGAGATAGAGCGCTGGCGAACGACCTAGAAAGGAATAGGATCATGAACCTCGCACGTTCTTTCAACAACTGGCGCAAGTATCGTCAGACCTGCAACGAACTCGGCCGCATGAGCGACCGTGAGCTGACTGATCTCGGCATCGGCCGCGCAGACATCCCCTACGTTGCCCGTCAGGCAATCAAGTAAGCATCAAAGCTTTCGCCAGATCATGGCCTTTCAAACGCCTTCCGGCTCCGCCGGTGGGCGTTTTTTTATTCTGCTGGGCCGTTCTGATCTCGTGCAGTAGTCCCTGAGAAAGCAACTTAACCGATACTTGATCGATGGCGCATTTTCGAGCCGGGCGAAATGCATGCTCACGAAATGATCGATGCACTGCACAAATGCATAGCAGATGCATCTACTTTGCACTCCATCTCCCAGTTAGACAAGCGTATAAGAACCTCAACGACGCAGACAATCACTGTCGCGAGCGATCTTCTTGAGGAAACGACCATGAACCCGATTCGCATTGCAAAAAGCTGGATCAACTACCGCCGTACCGTTGCCGAGCTGGGCAGCCTTTCCAACCACGCTCTGAACGATATCGGCATTACCCGCTACGACATCCGCAACATCGCGGCTCGCTCCTTCCGCTAATCGGATCGAGTATTGCTTGGCTTGAAGACGGCGCCCTCGGGCGCCGTTTTCGTTTCTTGGAAGCGACGGATGCCTGTGGTAGGAAGCCGCCCATGAACAAAACGACGTCCTCCCATTCGCCCATCCACGTCATCGGCGGCGGCCTCGCCGGGTCGGAAGCCGCCTGGCAGATCGCCGAAGCGGGCGTGCCGGTCATCCTGCATGAAATGCGCGGCGTGCGTGGCACCGATGCGCACAAGACCGAGAGCCTCGCCGAACTCGTCTGCTCAAATTCTTTCCGCTCCGACGATGCGACCAGCAATGCCGTCGGCGTGCTCCATGCGGAGATGCGTCTTGCGGGCTCGCTCATCATGCGATGCGCCGATCTCAACCAGGTGCCTGCAGGCGGTGCGCTCGCGGTCGACCGCGAAGGCTTTGCCGAGGCCGTCAGCGCAGCGATCGCAGACCATCCGCTGATCACGGTTCTTCGGGAAGAGATCCGGGGCCTGCCGCCGAGGGATTGGGATCTCGCCATCATTGCGACGGGCCCGCTGACAGCACCGGACCTCGCCGAGGCGATCCGCGCGGAGACCGGCGCCGATGCCCTCGCCTTCTTCGACGCCATCGCACCGATCGTCCATGCCGACACGATCGACATGGATATCTGCTGGCACCAATCGCGCTACGACAAGGTCGGCCCGGGCGGCACGGGCAAGGATTATATCAACTGCCCGCTCACACAGGAGCAGTATGACGCCTTCGTCGATGCGCTCATTGCCGGCGACAAGGCCGGCTTCAAGGAATGGGAAGGCACGCCCTATTTCGACGGCTGCCTTCCGATCGAAGTGATGGCAGAGCGCGGCCGAGAGACCCTGCGTCACGGGCCGATGAAGCCGATGGGCCTCACCAATGCCCATAATCCGTCGGTCAAGCCCTATGCAGTAGTGCAGCTTAGGCAGGACAACGCGCTCGGCACGCTCTACAATATGGTCGGCTTCCAGACGAAACTGAAATACGGCGCGCAAGGCGAAGTCTTCCGGATGATTCCGGGGCTCCAGAATGCCGAGTTTGCGAGGCTCGGCGGCCTGCACCGCAACACCTATATCAACTCACCGACGCTCCTCGATCATTCGCTGACGCTCAAGTCACGTCCGGGACTGCGCTTTGCCGGCCAGATAACCGGCTGCGAGGGCTATGTGGAAAGCGCGAGTATCGGCCTCCTGGCGGGCCGCTTCGCCGCGGCGGAACGCAAAGGCGCGTCTCCCGTGCTACCGCCGGTGACCACGGCCTTCGGTGCTCTCCTCGATCACATCACCGGCGGCCACATCGTCTCCGACGACGAACCGGGCAAGCGCTCGTTCCAGCCGATGAATATCAATTTCGGGCTGTTTCCGCCGCTCGAGCCGGGCGCCCTGACAAGGCCGGAGGGTGCCAAACGCTTCCGGGGCAAGGAGAAGGCGCTCGCCAAGAAGCAGGCGATGGCATCGCGCGCGCTGAGCGATTGCGCAAGCTGGCTCGACCAAGCCGTCTGACGAGAGATGAGAACTCCGGTTTCAACCGGTCAATCCAGACCCTGCGCCGCGTCACCCGCTACTTCCAACTCCGATTTCGGACTGAAAGTGCCGAGCAGCCAGAGCGAAACCTCGGCTGCCTCGGCGGCCGTCCGAAACTCGAAAGCATTGTCCAGATAGGCGAAATCCGGGAAGTGGACGATTAGCCCCCGCCCACTCTCGGACGTGTTGACCCGCACCTTGCCGGGCTGAATGACGTGGCAGACATAATGCGTGCCGTGCGATTGTATGAACCCGGCCTTGCCATCGTGCAGCCGCAGGAAGATCGCCGTTCTGTCGACGGTCGAATGCAGCGCCCGGATCGCTTCGTCGGGGAATGCCCGGCCGAATTCCACGATCGCCGACCCGGCATCCGGATTGTCGGCATCGCGCTCTGCACGTGCGTTCATCCGAATATAGAACAGGCAGACGGCGGCGATCGCCACCAGGAGCAGTAACCAAAGCATTGCGTGGGTCCCTTGATAGCGACGGGATTCCGATTGAGGAGGGTCATATCCCGCGAGACTTGCGCCAGCGTGACGGCCGGGCGGCTAGCGAACGCTAAAACTCCCGGCGCCGGCTCGCCCGCCACATCCGCCATTGCCGCTGCCATTGCGGCGGCTGCAGTGACTGACGAAGGATTCGTGCTCCGGCGGCCTCCGCGCGATCGAACACCGGTTCGGCGAGGGCAACGGGAATGAACGCCGAGAAATTCCGGCCCGAGATCGCGCCTGCGCCTTCACGTGCCTTGGCGAGATGATCGCGGCCGAGGCCGCAGAAGGCGCGAACGGCCCTTTCGATCGCACTCTCGTCGGTCCCGGCAAGAAGCGTTTCCCTGTCGAGGCCCGTTGCGCTCAAAAGCTCGGCAGGAAGATAGACCTGGCCACGCCCGACATGAACCGGGAGAAGCAGTAGGAGACCGGCAACCGTCTGAGCAACCCCGGCATGGCCGGCTGCGTCTGCAGACCTCGCTGCGTTGTCGGGGTCCAGGATGAGAGATGAAAGCTGAATGAGTGCCGATGCGGTTTCGCCGGCATAACCCTCCAGCGCCGCCCTGTCCTGCATCGGGTCGTCGTAAAGATCGAAAATGCGTGCATCGATCATGTCTTGAAGGACGCGAACCGGAAGGTGATGCTCGCGAATGCAACGCAGGAGCGCTTCGGCCAGCGGATGCCCCGCGCCGTCGGACTGCTCGTTTTCGAGAGTGTCACGCCACCATTGCAGCCGGATCTCGCCCGGGAGCGGCTCCTTGACCATGTCGCGGACACGGGCGATTTCCGCGTAAAAGGCATAGAGCGCCGCGAGCGAGTGGCGCTTCTCTGCCGGAGAAAGCAGACAGGCCAGGTAGCGATCGCGGTCGGTGTCCCGCAAGGTTGCGAGAATCTGATCATCGGACTGTTGCACGCCGAGCTTCCTTCGAACGCCTCACACCGCGATCAATGCCGCGGCGACGGCGCGCGATTCCGCCAGCATCACGTTATAGGTCCGCACCGCCGCCCCGGTGCTCATCGGATCGGACGAGATGTTGGCGGCCCTGAGCGCTTCCTTCAGGTCTCCCGGCAAGGGACGGATTTCCCGGCCGGTGCCGACGAGCAGCACCTCGACGTCACGCGCCTCATCGAAGATGCGCTGGAATTTCGCGACCGCGAGCACGTCGCCTTCGGCAACGTCCCAGGCGTATATGCCGGAAGGCAGCATCAGAACCGACCCGCGATGCGACATATCGGCGAAGCGGAAGCCGCCATTGCCGTAGGCGTCGACAGGTGCGCGTCCCGGAAAGTGCGCTTCGCGCATTTCGATCCCTTTTGCCATGATCACACCGCACCCTTTGCTTCCGTCTCCGACGAGGCATCCGGCTCCGCCGGGTCCTGCGTGCCTCCAAGACGATTGTTTCGGCGATTGAAGAGGATAAGCAGCGGTCCCGCGACATAGATCGAAGACACGGTGCCCACAAGCACACCGAATATGAGTGTTGCGCTGAAGGATTGGACGAGACCACTGCCTCCGAACAGATACAACGCAACGAGAGCAAGGAGCGTCGTCACGGCGGTCAGGACGGTCCGCGACAGGGTCTGGTTGATCGACGTGTCGATCAGGACAGAGAGCGGCATCCTTCGATAGCGCACCAGATTCTCCCGGACTCGATCATAAATCACCATGGTGTCGCTCAGCGAGTAGCACACGATCGTCAGCAGCGCTGCGATGCTGGCGAGATTGAATTCGATGCCGGTCAGAACGAGGAACCCGAGCGTCAGCAGCACATCGTGCAACGTCGCGACGATGGCTCCGACGGCAAATCGCCGGCCGAACCGAAGCCACACGTAAAGCAGAACGGCCAGCACGGCTGCGGCAACCGCGAGCGACCCTGCCCGCGTCAACTCTCCGGAAACACCGGGGCCAACCACCTCGACACGCCGGAAGACATATTGATCCTCAAGTTCGGAGCGAACCAGCCCGACGGCCGTCTGCTCGGCATTGTCGCCGGCTTCCTGCGACGGGATACGGACGAGAACGTCTTGCGCCGATCCAAGTTCCTCGACTTGAACGTCTCCGAGGTTCAATTCGTCGAGACGGGCACGGATGTCGGCACCATCGGCGACGCCGGTCCGTGCTCTCAATTCGATGACGGAGCCGCCCCTGAAATCTGCTCCCATGTTGAGCCCGAGGCTCGTCAGGAGAACCAGCGAAGCAAGCGACAATGCCGTCATAAGAATAAAGACCGGATTGCGGATCGCCATGAAACGGAAATCCGCCCGGCTGAAAAATCCGGTCCGAATGCCGCGCGGCAGACGCTGCGGCAGGCGGCGGCGATACCATCCGCGAATAAGGCGGCGTGTCAGGCTGTGCGCCGTCAGAATGGTGGTGACGCTGCCGATGGCAAGCGTAACCGCAAAACCCCGAATAGCGCCCGACCCAAGATAGAGGAGGATGGCGCCGGCAATGAATATCGTCAGATTCGCGTCGACGATGCTCCTCAAGACGCGCTCGAATCCGTCGTCCAGCGCCCTTCGCAAGGGTTTGCCGCTGGTGCGCGCTTCTTCCCTGAGCCGCTCGTAGATGAGAACGTTCGAATCGACCGCAATTCCGATTGTGAGGATGATCCCGGCAATTCCGGGCAGCGTCAGCGTGGCGCCGGTGACGGACAGGACCGCGATGATCAGCACGACGTTGACGATGACGGCAATGACGGCCACGACACCGAAGAAGCCGTAGAAGCCGATCATACAGGCTGCTACGGCAATGGCCGCGATCAGGCCCGCCGTGAGGCCGTTTGCAACGGCGTCAGCCCCGTCCTCGGGACCGACGGTGCGCTCCTCGATGACCGTCAGCGAAACGGGAAGCGGGCCGGCCCGCATCAGGGCGGCAAGATCGTTCGCCCCGTCCTCCGAGAGATTTCCGGAAATCCGGACGGCATCACCGGAAAGCGCGCCATCCAGAACGGACGTCGAGATAACCTGTCCGTCGAGCACGATCGCGAACTGCTTCCGCGGATCCGACTGCAGGAACGGCGCGACCCGCGCGGCAGCCCCGGCTGCAATCCTTGCATTGACGACAGGTTCGCTCGTTGCCGGATCGAAGCCCGGCTGTGCCTCGACGAAGTCCGGCGCCGCAGCAAAGGCGCGTCTCTCGACGAGGTAGGGTATCGGCGGATCGTCCAGCGAATAGAGGACCTCGGACCCCGCAGGCGGCCTCGTATCGACGGCCTGTTGTGCTGGCATCGAGGAATCCAGCCACTTCAGGGCGACATCTCCTCGCTGCCCGAGGAGATCCTTCAATCTTTGCGGCTCGTCCAGACCGGGGACCTGCACGCTCAGCCGGTCACCGCCGCGACGCTCTATGATCGGCACGACCGCGATGACTTCGCCGACACGCCGGCGTACGACCTCGATGGACTGGGCGACGGCATCTGAGACCCTCAGATCTATGCCCTCGTCCGTCAGGCGAAGCCGAAGCGTGTCGCTGGTCGCGCTTTCCTCGTAGACCAGTTCCTGGATGGAATTCCCGAAAAGCCCGCCCTGTCGAACGGGGGCGACCAACGCCTTCAGTGCGTCACGCGCCGCTGGTGCTTTCATTGCATCGCGGAGACGAAACTGCAGACCCTGCCCGCTTCCGGACAGCCCCGTATAGCGGATATCCGCCTGTCTCAGCGCATCGGCGATCGTGTCGATGGTCGATTGCAGGCGCTCCGCGACGATGTCTTCGCGGCTGACCTTGAGGACGATATGGGAACCGCCCCTGAGATCGAGCCCGAGCGGCACCTGCCGATGCGGCAGCCAGGTCGGCCAGTCCGCGAGCTGCTCTCTGGAAAGGAGATTCGGCAGTGCGAAGGCGAGGCCCGCAAGGACGACCAGCCAGATGAGAATATTCTTGAACGGCGACAACCTGGGCATATTTCGAAATGCTCCATCCGCCGGTCTCTGCCGGTCGCGGCCCTTGCCCTAACCACGGTGATTTTGGCCTCGCGTCGCTCCAAAATCAAACCGTGATCAATGCCGATCGAAGGCGCGGTATGCGGGCGAAAACCGCGCACGCTTCTTCAAGTACCCGCGCCGGGGTTACTCCTTGACGGGCTCGCCCTTCACGCGAACCTCGGAGACGCCGCTGCGCACGACGCGGACCTTGATGCCCTCGGCGATCTCCACTTCGAGCTCCGTATCGTCGACGACCTTGGTCACCTTGCCGACAATGCCGCCGCCGGTGACGACCTGGTCGCCGCGCCGGATGTTCTTCAGGAGCTCTTCGCGGCGCTTCATCTGCGCACGCTGCGGCCGGATGATCAGGAAATACATCACCACGAAGATCAGCAGGAAAGGCAGGATGGACATCAGAATGTCGGCGCCGCCGCCCCCAGGGGCCGCCGTCTGCGCGAAAGCTTCGGTAATAAACATCGATCACTCCTTGAGTTCAAATTGCGCGCTTGCCCCCGCGGCAAACCTGCCGGAATATAGGCAAGCCGTCCCGTAGCACAAATCGTCGGTACACTTCCCCGTTTCTCCTGCCTCTGGCACAAATTCCGCAGCAGGAGAACCCCCTGGTTGCAGGCTGCCGGTCTTTTCCAGCGTAAACCGCCGTGCTACCGAGAAAAACGCCGCCGGCGGCAGCTTCAACGGATTCGACCGGAGGATGAACGTCGCGGCGATTCAAGGATTTGGGTGGGCTGACGCACGCCCGCTATCGCGCGGGTCGGCCGCCCAGTTCGAAATTCAGCCTGCCGGAGATACATGAAATGCCCGAAAGCAAGATCGACGCCCTGCTCAACGAAATACAGAAGCTTTCGGCCGCGATGGAGCGCATCGCCGGACCGGCCTATGCCGTCAACAATTGGCATGAGGCGGAGTGTTTCGTCTGGGCACCGGCCACGCGCCACCTGCAGCCCGTCCCGAGGCCGAATCGCATCGACCTCGCGCTCATCGCCGGCGTCGACCATGTCCGCGACATTCTCTTCGACAACACGCTCCGCTTCGCCGAAGGCTATCCGGCGAACAACGTGCTCCTGTGGGGCGCACGCGGCATGGGCAAATCGTCACTGGTCAAGGCGGTCCACGCAAAGGTCGCCCACGACACCGCCAGCGCAATCAAGCTCGTCGAAGTACACCGGGAGGATATCGCCACCCTGCCCGTGCTGATGGAAATCCTGAAGGCGGCGCCGATGCCCGTGATCGTCTTCTGCGACGATCTCTCCTTCGATCACGACGATACCTCCTACAAGTCGCTGAAGGCGGTTCTCGACGGCGGCGTCGAGGGGCGCCCGGCAAACGTTCTGCTCTATGCGACGTCCAACCGCAGACACCTGCTGCCCCGCAACATGATGGAAAACGAGCAATCCACCGCCATAAACCCCTCGGAAGCCGTCGAGGAAAAGGTGTCGCTCTCCGACCGCTTCGGGCTTTGGCTTGGTTTCTACAAATGCAGCCAGGACGACTATCTGGCGATGGTCGACGGGTATGCGCAGTACTTCAAGTTGCCTCTCGAGCCCGAAGCGCTGCATGCCGAGGCTCTTGAATGGGCGACGACGCGAGGATCGAGGTCCGGCCGCGTCGCCTGGCAATTCATTCAGGATCTGGCCGGTCGTCTGCGCAGACAACTCGACACTCCTGCGTAATTGCACTTGCCGCCAGGTGGCGTGATCGCACAAGCGCCGCGCGTCTCGCCAGACACGCGGCGCTTTCGATTTGCCTACCAGCCGGACACAGCCGGTGCCACGGCTTATTCCAGATAGGTCGCAGGGTTGACCGGGGTCGCATTCTTGCGCACCTCGAAGTGAACTTGAGGCCGGGTCGCTCTGCCTGTCATGCCGGAGGATGCGAGCGTCTGGCCGCGCTGGACTTTCTGACCGCGTTGGACCTTGAGTTCGGCAGCGTTGCCGTAAACCGTCACCGTACCGTCGTCGTGGCGCACCAGAACGGCATTGCCGAGTTCTTTCAGGCTGCTGCCCGAGTAGATCACGACGCCGTTCTCGGCTGCCTTGATGGGGGTCCCCTCCGGCACCGAGATGTTGATGCCATCGTTTCGGTTGCCGTCGACATTGGCGCCATAGGCCGCGACGACCGCGCCACGGACCGGCCAACGGTACTTTCCGATGCCGGTCGATTTCGGAAGATCCTCGTTACCATCCGACCGGATGGCAACCTCCGACACGCTTTCCTTGGCGGCAGGCGCCTTGGTTTCAGTCAGCTTGCCCTGCTCCGTCGAAGCCGCCTGGGCCTCGTTCTTCTTGGCCGAAACAGAAGCCGTGACCACCGCATCGGTCGCCGGTGTTTTCGCCGAGGCACTCGGGATGTTGAGTTTTTGCCCGATGCGGATGGCTTCTGTCGATAGCCCGTTTGCCTGCTTCAGGGCAGCGACCGAAACGCCGTTCGCCTTGGCGATACGGTTGAGCGAGTCGCCCGGCTTGACCGTATAGGCACCATCTCCACCGCCCTCGCCGGCGCTGTTGAGCTTGCCCGCCGCGACATCGCTGCGGCTTTCGCTCTTTTCACGCGATTGGGACTGGCCGGGGAGGATCGCCACCTCGCGCTGATCGGTCGGCAGCGGAGACGGACGCTTCTTGCCGCCCTCCACGTCGGCGATCGAACCCGATGCAGCCGCTTTCGCGGCGCTGCCTGCAGTACCGAATGTCGGAATGACGAGGCGTTGGCCCGGCTCTACCTGGCTTGCCGATTTCAGGCCATTCGCCTTCAGTATCTCCTTCTCGGGGACGCCGAACCGTCTGGCGAGGACCGTAACCGTGTCGCCTTGACGGACCATGATCGTCGGCGCGTTGGAGGCGCTCCAGCCCCCCTTGCCCGACATATCCTTGGCAGCCCCCGCCAGCGGCTCCGCCTTCGGGAGGGCCGCAGCCTGCGATTCGAGGGAGGCGGTCTGAACCTGCGGCTGCCGGGATGCGGCCGACGGCTCATCGAGGCTCGTTCGCTGAACGCTCATCGGCGTCGATGCGACACGGGCGCTGGATACCGGCGCGGCGGCCGTATTGTAGCCTCCGTTGCCGTCGCCGGAGGGATAGGATTGGCCGAGCGCTGCGCTGTTCCCGTAGGAGGGCGCCGCACCGCCGCTCGCGACATCGCCTCGCGGTACCGTACTCGAGCCCTGCGGGATCGAACCCGTCATTATGTCGTCGGACCGCGAAAAGAGCCCGCCGAAGCGGCTGGCGTCAGAACTGCAACCGGTCGCTACACCCGCAAGCAGGATCGCCGCACAGAGACGGATCACGGACTTGCCTGCCTGGGGAGATACAAATTTACGCATGACGCTTTACCCACTCCGAACGCAACTCGCTGTAGAATGATTAAAGCGCATTAGAGTTACCGCCCGGTTAAAGGCGGCACCATTTTGGCGAAATGCTAACCATAGCCGCGCCGAAGGGGGCGTTTTCCGGTCATATATGCGCTGCTGGACCCGGAGACGGATCGTTATAGCAGCTCGGAATAAAGCCGTTCGATTTCGGTCATCGGTCTCGGCTCGGGCGCATCTACCTCGTAGCTGATGTTGGACGCATCCCAGGCGAAAAAGGCGCGTTCTGCCGGCGACATCGTGATTGTGGCCGGCGAAGGGGCAATCTTGTCTTCCTCGAGAAAGACGCTGACCAGGTTCTCGAATTCGGCATCCATGTCCAGGCCGCTGTCGGCATCATAATCGAGCGACCGCAGGCCGGCGACCGCCGCTTCGCGCGTCCCGAAATAGCGCAGGCTGTTCTGATCCTCCGGGCGAAGGCCGTCATAATAGTCGATGAAGGCCCGGTAATATGCCCTGTAGTCACCGGTTTCGGCGAGCCTGCCGAACGCCTGGTGTTCGCGTGCCGCTAGTTGCGGCGAAAGACGATTGTTCCACTCGTCCTTCGTGAGTGGCGGCAATTTCTCAGGCGTTCTTTTGGCCCGGCCGAGATAGAGCAGCGCGTCGGCGGAAAGCGAAATGCGCGGTGTCGGGTCGACGAAGCCCGTAGGCGGAACCGCCACCCCGCTCTCGCCCTTGTCTGCGGCACCGGCCTGGTCAGCCGAACGCCCGGCGAGATTGCCCAAGCCGTCACCTGCCGCAGCGGCAGCGTTCAACCTGTTCTCGATCTGCATATGCCGTCTCCGTCTGTCGCACGACGACCGCGATGCGGAGCCGATGCACACTCCGCGCCATCTTCATGCTGCCCCGGCTCTGATCACGATGATTTCAGGTCGGGTACCTAAAGCGGGAAGCTTGCGCGGGGCTGGAGCGGGTTAAAATTGTCTTAACGCACTCATCCCGCTTTAAAGGAACGACGCTACCTGTGGGACGATCGGGAGGTAAGGCGCGTCGAACAGATCTTCCCGGTCGAAGCGGCTACCGGTGCGGTTGACGCGAACGATGCGGCAATGCGTTTCGCTCATCATGATCGGCACCAGCAGGGTGCCGCCGGAGACGAGATGATCGGAGAACGTCCGGGGAAGGCTGTTGAACGCGGCGGTTATGAGGATCCGGTCGAAGGTGCCCTCACCCGGCACTCCTGCGCTGCCATCGGCCTGGCGCACGACGACGTTGCGCAGGCCCGCCTTCTCCAGGTTTTTCTGCGCCGATGCGACGAGTGTCTGATACCGCTCGATCGTCAGCACGCGTTCGGCGATCCGCCCCATCACGGCCGCGGTAAAGCCGCTGCCGGTTCCGACCTCGAGTATGCGCTGGCCAGGCTTGAGATTGAGACAATGCAGGAGCCGGACGGCCATGTCGCAGCCCTCCATGAAGGAGCCGCAATCGAGCGGGATCAGCCGTTTGGAGTAGACCTCGTCCTGGTATTGCGGCGGAGCGAAGAGCGTCCGCGGCGTCTGCTCCACAGCCTTCAGCAGTTCATGATTGACGATGCCGCCCGAGCGAAGCCGCAGCGCCATCGCTGCAAACCCCTCCTGCTGCGAAATTCGTCCGTTCAAGCGACAGTTCCTTCCCGCAATGCCCGCGCGATGCGTTCCTGAGCGGCATGATCGGTCATGTCCAGTTTAAGCGGGGTTACCGAAATCCTGTTGTCGCGGAGAGCCCTGATGTCGGTGCCTGAACGGAAATCGCCGGCACGCTCGCCGAAACGGAGCCAGAAATAGGGAAAGCCGCGTCCGTCCGTCCGCTCGTCGATGCTGAGACCGAATTCGAGCTTGCCCTGCGACGTGACTTCAACGCCCGCAACGGCATCGACGGCGCAGTTCGGAAAGTTCAGGTTGATGAGCGTTCCGTCCGGCAAGTCGACACCCATCAATGTGCGGATGAGCGCCGGTGCGTGCGTCTCTGCTACATCCCAGGGAACGTCGCGGCCGACGGCATGTTGATAGGCCTGGCTGAGCGCGATCGAACGAATGCCCTGCAGCGTTCCCTCGATGGCGCCGGCCACCGTTCCGGAATAGGTGACATCGTCCGCAAGATTGGCGCCGACATTGACGCCGGAAAGGACGAGGTCGGGCTTGCGATCAAGGATCTTCTTGACCGCCATGATCACGCAATCGGTCGGCGTGCCCCGGAGCGCGAACCGCCGTTCGGAAACTGGGCGCAGACGCAGCGGCTCCGAAAGGGTCAGAGAATGAGCAAGCCCGCTCTGGTCCACTTCCGGCGCCACCACCCAAACGTCGTCCGATATCGTCCGGGCGATCCGTTCCAGCACGGAGAGGCCCTCGGCGTGAATGCCATCGTCATTCGTCAGCAGGATGCGCATTGCCGGTCTTCTTCCGCTTCTTCGTGCTTAGGCCGATTTCTCGATCCGCCGCAGGCCGCCCATATAGGGCACAAGGACGTCCGGCACCGTGATCGAGCCGTCATCATTCAGGTAATTCTCGATCACGGCAATCAGCGCCCGGCCGAGGGCGACGCCGGATCCGTTGAGCGTGTGGACGAACTTCGTCCCCTTCTCTTCTTTCCCGCGGTAACGTGCGTTCATCCGGCGGGCCTGGAAATCGCCGCAGACGGAGCAGGAGGAAATTTCGCGATAGGCGTCCTGGCCCGGCAGCCAGACCTCGAGATCATAGGTCTTGCGCGCGCCGAACCCCATATCGCCGGTGCAGAGCGTCATGACGCGGTAGTGCAGGCCGAGGCGCTTCAGCACCTCCTCGGCACAAGCGGTCATCCGCTCGTGCTCGTCGATCGAACTTTCGGCGTCGGTGATCGACACCAGTTCGACCTTGTTGAACTGATGCTGGCGCAACATGCCGCGGGTGTCACGACCTGCGGAACCGGCCTCGGAGCGGAAGCACGGGGTCAGCGCAGTGAAGCGCAACGGTAGTTTTTCACCGTCGAGAATCTGCTCCCGCACCATGTTCGTCAGCGGCACTTCCGCGGTCGGGATCAGCCAGCGCCCGTCGGTCGTACGGAAGAGATCGTCGGAGAATTTCGGCAACTGTCCGGTGCCGTACATCGCATCGTCGCGGACGAGCAAAGGAGGCTGAACCTCGATGTAGCCATGCTCCCCGGTGTGCAGATCGAGCATGAACTGGCCGAGTGCCCGCTCGAGGCGCGCAAGCTGGCCCTTCAGGATGGTGAAGCGCGAGCCGGCAATCCGGGCCGCTCCTTCGAAGTCCATCAGTCCCAGCGCCTCGCCAATCTCGAAATGCTCGAGAGGCTTGTGGTTCCAGCCGGGCTTGGCGCCGACGACTCGGGTCACGACATTCGCGCTTTCGTCCGCACCGACGGGCACGTCGGCGAGCGGCGTGTTGGGGATGCGCGACAGCGCATCCGAGAGCTCGGCCTCGATCCGGCGGCTTTCCTCTTCGGCCGCCGGCAACGCATTCTTGAGGTCGGCGACTTCGGCCTTGAGCCTGTCGGCCAGCTCGCTGTTCTTCTGGGCCATCGCCGCGCCGATCTCCTTCGACGCAGCATTGCGCCGCGACTGCATGTCCTGCAACGACTGGAGGACTGCGCGGCGGCGTTCGTCAAGTGCGATCAGGGACGCCGACAATGGCTCCGCACCCCGTTTCGCCAGGGCTTCATCGAGCGCGTCTGCATTCTCACGGATCCATTTGATATCGAGCATAGTCGTTCCACGCGTTGGTTGCTGCATGACATCGGAGCCGTTGACGACGAAATCCTGCAGCGATTCAGAATGCCACAGCGCCCCTCGCGCGTCCGAAAAGCGCGGGCGCTGCAGTAACGGCGCAAGAACTCCGCGGTCAGCCCTTGGCGGGGTCAGCCGTCTCGGACGAACTTTCCTGCTCGGAGGCAGCCTCGCGCTCGAGGGCCTCGGCAGCCCTTCGCCTTTCGACGATTCGCGCCGTGTAGATTGAAATTTCGTAGAGAAGGATGGCTGGCAGCGCAAGGCCGATCTGGGAAACCGGATCCGGCGGCGTCAGAACCGCTGCGACCACGAAGGCGATCACGATCGCGTATTTGCGCTTTTCGGCGAGCCCCTGGGAGGTGACGAAGCCGACACGCGCGAGGAGCGTCGTAATGACCGGCAACTGGAACACCAGACCGAAGGCGAAGACCAGAGACATGATGAGGCTGAGATATTCGGACACCTTCGGCAGGAGCTGGATGGCGACCTGCCCTTCGCCGCCGCCCTGTTCCATGGCGAGGAAGAACCACATGACCATCGGCGTGAAGAAGAAATAGACCAGCGCGCCGCCAAGCAGGAACAGGAGTGGCGAAGCGACGAGGAACGGCAGGAAGGCAGCGCGTTCGTTCTTGTAAAGGCCGGGTGCAACGAACCTGTAGACCTGCGACGCGATGACCGGAAATGCGATCACCAGCGCACCGAACATCGCGACTTTGATCTGCGTGAAGAAGAACTCCTGCGGCGCCGTGTAGATGAGCTCGACGTTGCGGTGGCTGAGCCCGGCCCAGCTCACGGCCCACTTGAACGGCAGAACAAGGAGGTTGAACAGCTGCTTGGCAAAATAGAAGCAGACGAGGAACGCCACGAAGAATGCGCCCACCGCCCACATCAACCGCGTGCGCAGTTCGATCAGATGCTCGATAAGCGGCTGCGGCCGGTCCTCGATATCGCGGCTCATGCATCACCTTTCTTGCGCGAAGCCGCGCGCGTCTTCGACTTGTTCGCAGCCGGCGCTTCGCCCGGCGCCTTGCGCGCCGGCGACTTCTTCGGCGCCGTTTCGCCCGCGGCCTTCTTCGTGACGGAAGTGCCTGGCTTCTTCGACTGCGCTCTGGGCTTGGGCGCTTCGCTCGCCTTCGGCACGTCGGCGGCACGGTCCATCTGCCTCGATGCCGAGCTCACCGCTGCCGCCGCCACCTTTTCCGTGGCTTTTGCCGCCGTTTCGCCGACGGCGTCGGTATGGACCGGTTCGACCAGTGGTTCGGGCGTTGCGGAGGCTGGCGGTCTGTCGGGCGTGGTCGCCTTTTGCAGATCGGATTTGATCTCGTTTCCGAGCTGCCGCAGCGGGTTCATCGCATCCCGCAATGCCGCGGTCGGATTGAGACTTTGCGCATCGCTGATCGTCTTGCGCACGTCGTCGAGATCGGCTTCGCGCAGCGCCTCGTCGAACTGCCGCCGAAAATCGGACGCCATTCCGCGCATCTTGGACGTCATCCGTCCAAACGCGCGCAGCATCGGCGGCAGGTCCTTCGGACCGACGACGATGATCAAGACGATTGCGATAACAACAAGCTCGGTCCAGCCGATATCAAGCATCCGACGCGCCCTAAAAACCCGTGATGCGGGCTACCGGGTGCCTGTCGCACCCAGCCCCGTCAGCTTCCGACCGTCAGCGGACTTCGTCAGATTTGTGGTCGACGGTCTTGCCGTCGATCGATTTGTCGGCCGAAGCGACCTCGTCGTCGCCCATGCCCTTCTTGAAGTTCTTGATGCCTTTGGCAACGTCGCCCATCAACTCGGGGATCTTGCCGCGGCCGAACAGCAGCAGAACCACCGCCAGAACGATCAACCAATGCCAGATACTAAAGGAACCCATCCACTTACTCCCTCGAGACCCTAAACAGATTAGAGCCCAGCACGTTGTCATTTTTCAGGCGCACCCCTCAGGGGACGCCTCCTCTTGGCGGACCCTAAGGTGTTGATGCGTCTTTTTCAAACACCAATATGTCGCGCTCGTTAACGGAAAGCGTGACGTCACGCAATCCTTGCGGCAGCAAATCGGCGCGGATGCGGGCGCGGACCGTGCGTTCGGACTGCGGCACGGCGAGTTCCAAAAGCTCCACGACGCCCAGGAAGCGCCGGGACACGATGCGCGCCGGAATTTCTCCACCGGTCTCGTCGAGCCGGATGCCGGAAAGACGCACGGCTACGCTCAGTGGCTGCCCCTCCGTATATTGCCCGGTTGCCACAACCCCCAGCGGCGTTTCGACGTGGCCGTCCCGCACGCGCGCATCGAAGACGTTTATTTCGGAGAAGAAGCCGGCAGTGAAGAGATCGCAGGGCCGGCGATAGAGCTCGTCCGCCGTGCCGACCTGCACCAGGCGGCCGTCCTTCAGGAGGGCGATCCGGTCAGCCATACGCATCGCCTCCTCGGCGTCGTGCGTTACGACGATGGCGGTCGCGCGCGTCTCGCGCAGTATGGCCAGCGTGTCGGCGCGGATGGAATCCTTCAGGCGGGAATCGAGGCCGGAAAAAGGCTCGTCCATCAGCAGCACCGCCGGCCGCGGCGCAAGTGCACGGGCCAGCGCCACGCGCTGCTGTTCGCCGCCGGAGAGCACATGCGGATACCGCTCGGCATAATGCAGAAGGCCGACCCGCTCCAGCGCGGCATCGGCCTGCAGCAATGCCTTCTTCTTCGGCAATTCGGTCAAGCCGAAACAGACGTTCTCACGGATGGTCATATGAGGGAAAAGGGCGAAGTCCTGGAACATCAGGCCGACGCCGCGTTGCTCGGGCGGAACGAAGATGGAAGGGCCGGATATTTCCTGTCCATTCAGCAGAAGGCGCCCGCCCGTCTGCTTCTCGATGCCCGCGGCGATGCGCAACAGCGTTGTCTTGCCGGAGCCGGACGGTCCGAGCAGGCAGAGCACTTCGCCGGCTTCGGCCTTGAGCGTTACGCCCTTGATCGTATCCTTGGAATGGTAACGATGGCTGATGTTCTCGAATGCCAGGTTCGCTGCGAACGACACACCCGAGCGCCTCGTCATCGTGACGGCGCCGTTACGCGCATCTGAAACCATGCTTGCATTCCTCGACCCGAAGATCCCGCTCTATACCTAAAGCCGATATCCATACTCAGGATTTTTAATCGTCTTCTTCAGGCTTCGGTGTCAAGAGGCCCAGTTCTTCGAGGTCCATCTGGGTGATGGGATCCTCGTTTTCGGCAAACTCATCGTCGCCGATCGGAACCGGAATGTTCAGATTGGAAGGGACACGCCCGGACAGCAGGCCGGCCCCCTTCAGTTCCTCGATGCCGGGAAGATCGCGGATCTCTTCGAGGCCGAAATGATCGAGGAAGTCTCTCGTCGTGCCGAACGTCACCGGACGCCCGGGCGTGCGCCTGCGACCGCGGAACCGCACCCATCCTGCCTCCATGAGCACGTCGAGGGTACCCTTCGAAGTCTGGACGCCGCGGATATCCTCGATCTCTGCCCGTGTCACCGGCTGGTGATAGGCGATGATCGCCAGCACCTCCAGCGCCGCGCGCGACAGTTTGCGGACCTCCTGCTCGTCCGTATTGACGACGAAGGACAGATCCGCGGCAGTGCGGAAGGCCCAATGGTCGGCGACCTGAACAAGGTTGACGCCGCTGCCCGCATAACGGTTCTTGAGCCTCGCCATCACGCTTCCGACGTCCACACCGCGCGGCAGGCGCCCGGCGATATAGGCTTCTGAAACCGGTTGGGCGGAGGCAAATACGAGGGCCTCGGCGATCCGCTCGGCTTCCTGCTCGAGCCTCGGATCGAAAGAAAATTCTTCCTCGTAATCCTCGTCACCGGGCAGGAATTTCTGGGCTTCAGCCACGCGCCGCCTCCATCTCCGCCAAGGTTGCCGCATCGAACGGATTTGGCCCGCGCCGCAGATAGATCGGCGTGAAGGCCCCTTCCTGACGGATTTCCAACCGCCCTTCGCGCACCATTTCGAGTGACGCCGCAAAGGAGCTCGCAATCGCCGTCGCGCGCTCCTTCGGGCTTGTCATGTAGCGGATCAGGAAATGGTCGAGCGCCGTCCAGTCGTCAAGGCTGCCGACCATTCTCGCCAGGATCAAACGCGCATCGCCGAGCGACCAGACATGCCGCTTCTCGATCGTCACCTGGGTTATCGCCTGACGCTGCCTGAGCGTCGCATAAGCTGTCAGCAGGTCGTAGAGCGAGGCGTCATAATCGGACTTCCTCTCCGTGACGATGTGCTCGGGCGCACCGCGCACGAAGATGTCCCGGCCGAGGCGGTTCCTGTTCACGAGCTTCATCGCGGCGTCGCGCATCGCCTCCAGACGTTTCAGGCGGAATGCAAGCGCCGAGGCCATCTCCTCGCCCGATGGGCCTTCATCCTTTGCCGGCTGAGGGATGAGCAGGCGCGACTTGAGATAGGCAAGCCACGCCGCCATGACGAGATAGTCGGCTGCAAGCTCGATACGGATAGACCGTGCCCGCTCGACGAAGGCGATATATTGTTCCGCGAGCGCCAGCACCGAAATGCGGGAAAGATCGACGCGCTGGCTGCGCGCAAGGTGCAGCAGGAGGTCCAGCGGACCTTCGAAGCCGGCGATGTCGACGACGAGCTCGTCCTCGTGCAATCCGCGAAGGGCAGACTCGTCCTGCCACAAAGGCTCCATCGGCGCCTTCGCGGAAGGCATTTCCTGCCTTTCGTCCGATTTGCTCACGACCCTGCCCTTTCAGCAACGGACCCGCCCGCCAGGCTCAAGAGCCTAGGCGAGCGCAAACATTGCGTTGAACTCCGCGCGCAGTGCAGCTTCGACTGCGTCGTCCGGTTCCCGGAAAGCGGCCTCGGCAGCCCTCGCCCGGCGGAGCCTCTCCCCGGAGAGAACCGGAACGACATCTGCCACGGCCTTCATTTCTTCCATAATGCCGTGACAATGCAAGACGAGATCAAGACCGGCGGCGATTATTCCGCCGGCACGTGCCGTCATGTCGCCGGCAAGCGCATTCATGGAGACGTCATCGGACATCAGCAGACCGTCGAAGCCGATGTGGCCCCGGATGATCTCGCGCACGACTTTCGCAGAGGTCGTCGCCGGGTTGTCCGGGTCGATAGCAGTGAAGACCATGTGCGCCGACATGGCCATCGCTTCGTCCTTCATTGCCGCGAAGGGCAGAAAATCGCTGCTCTTCAACTCATCGAGACCGGCGCTGACGACCGGCAGGTTGTGATGCGAGTCGACGAAGGTCCGGCCGTGACCGGGCATGTGCTTCATCACCGGCAGCATGCCGCCCGCCTTCAAACCTTCGCTCATCGCGCGACCGATCGCGGTTACCGTCGCCGGGTCATGCCCGTAGGCACGATTGCCGATCACGTCATGGCTGCCGGGTACCGGCACATCGAGTACCGGCAGGCAATCGACCGTAATGCCGAAGCGCATCAGGTCGAAGGCATGCAGGCGCCCCATGAGCCATGCGGCACGCAGGCCGAGTTCCCTGTCCCGCCGATAGATTTCGCCGATCGCCGCGCCGTTCGGATATTGCTGCACGAGCGGCGGGCGTATGCGCTGAACGCGACCGCCCTCCTGATCGATCAATACCGGGGCCTGGGGGCTGCCGATGCTCTCACGCAGGCTCGCCACCAGGTCGCGGATCTGCTCTTCCTCGCCGATATTGCGTCCGAAGAGAATGAAGCCCCATGGGCGCTCGCCCGCAAAGAAGTCGCGTTCTTCCTGCGTCAGCGTGAGGCCCTTGCAGCCGGATATGAATGCTTTTGATTCGCTCATGCCGAAAAGCATACTGCATGTTTCCCGGAGCGGGAAAAGTGTGTGCGGTTTCCGCTCACTTCCCGCTCCAGCCCTTTGCACAACGAAAACGGGCGCGGCATCCCTGCCGCGCCCGTTCTTGTTTCGGACTTTGCCGTGTTTATTTCGTTACCAGGCAGCTTCCGCCGGCGCTTTTGTAGCGAGAGCAAAGCGAATTGGCCTCCTCGCGCGAACCGACGGGGATCCTGACCCGGTAATACGTGCCCTTGCCGGCAATCTCTGCCTTGCGGATGTCCACCCCGCGACCGCCGATCACGCTCGCGAACTTCGAGGAGAGATTGTTGTAGCTCTTCTGCGCCTCGGCCTCCGAAGGCAGAGAGGCAATCTGGATCACGTAGCTGCCGGCGGGAACCGAAGCCGTCGCCAGCGGTGCGGCTGCCGTTTCGGTTGCCGGCTGGCTTTCCGCGGGGGCCGCGGCGGGAGCAGCCGCCTCCGGCTGAGCGGCCGGGCGTGCCTGCGGCAGCGCGGTCGTCTTTACGCTTCGAACGGGAGTGACTCCTTCGGACGCTGCAGCGAGCTGATCCGGTGGCGCGGCAGCGGTTGCTTCGGCTTGTGAACCGGCGGCAACCGCTTCACCGGACGCACGGGCCGGGATCGGCGCCGCACCGCCGGCTGCTACCGCCGCGCTTTCCGGTTGCGGAGCCGGTTCCTCACGGGGGACAAGCGTACCGTCCGGCTTGACGATCATGGTGCGGACCTTGCGCGGTGCAACGGCGGGAACCGCTTCCTCTTCATCAGTCGCATTGCCGGCATCAGCCCCCGGCAGCAAGCGGGCGACCTCGTCGTCGTCGGCGGGCGAAGCACCCGGCAACATCTCGACGTCTCCACGTCCCTCGAGCGGCAAAGTCTCCGGCGTCAGCGTCCGCTGCACCACGTCCATCGGCTCCTCCGTCGAGGAGACCAGGCTCTGCTGGAGCGGCGCCTTGCCCGAGACGCCGGCAACGCGGTCGTAAACCGCCTTGTCCTGGTTCGGCACAGTCTTGCCGCCCTTCTCCTCGGGTACGACCTTCACCGGCGCCTTGTCCGCCAGGATGATCTTCGGACCATCGCCGGAAAGCACCGCGTTGCTGCCGCCCATCCAAGCGTAGACGGCGGCGCCGCCGACGATGATGATCCCGGCAACGCTGGCGGCCAGCAGCATCGAGCGCTGAGACCGCCGGCCATAACCCTCTTCACGATATTCCTCGGCCCGAGCATGGGGCATCGCCGTCACGCGCTCGGCTTCCTGCGTTGCGCTCCGGCGCTCCGCCATCGAGCGCTGGAAGTCTTCCTCCATCGCCTTCTCGAACTCGTCGAAATCATCGGCCGGTGCGAGTGCAGGACCCGCCTTGTCCGCCGATACAGACACGGGCTCGAGGTCTGCGCCGTTCTTGGCAGCAGGCGTCGGCGCGCTGAACAGCTGCGCCATCTCGGCGTCGATATCCAGATCGTAATCGGCCGGATAAGCCGCTGCCTTTTCCTCGGTCTCGACCGGAGGGAGTTGTGGAACGTCCAGTTCGCCGATCGGTGCGACGCCGCTTTCGGTCTCGCCGATCATCGCCGGGTCGAAAGGCAAGGCTACGTCGGCGGATGGCTTTTCGGGCTCCACCGGCACAGACATGTCCCGCGCCGATACCGGCGCTTGATGGACGAATGTCTCCGGCTCGCGTGGCGCGGCCATAGCCTGCAGATACGGCTGCGCAGGCGTTTCCACGAGCGCCGGGTGCGCTACGGCGGCTTGCGTAGCGACAACGCTCGCCGGCGCCTCGGCAACCGGGCTGTCCGCAAGATCGAGGTCGAGCGCTATGTCGGCCAATTCGAGTTCGAAGTCCTCGATGTCGAAGCTCGGCTCGACTTCCGCTTCCGGCATCCTGTTTTCGGGGATCTGAGGCGCTGCTTCCGCACGCATCTCGGGCGCACGTTCAGGCGACACGCTCTGCGCGACGACCGCCGGGCTTGTGGCAGCCGCGCTTGCGACAGCCGTCTCGACGGTCGGTGTGGCAAAAGCCCGCTGCTGCGAAACGCCGCCTGACGACGCTACCGGAGTCGCGCGGCTGAACGTCGGAGTAAAGGGATAGTTGTTCTTCTTCACCGCCGCCAAAGCGGGCCGATCCTGAGTTTCGGCCACGGCCGGCGCAGCGGCCTCTGCGGCGGCAGGCACCGGAAAACGCTCGACGTCGGTCAGGAGCCGGTCGGCGTCAGTGGAAGCTGACGGTTGCGACGGCATTTCCGGGGGTGCGACGGCAATGTCCGCCAGCTCGTCGCTCTCGACCGCACCGGCGAGATCGCCGGCCATGTCGACATAGACGGGCTCTGCAAGCCCGGCCTGCTCGGCGAGTTTGCCGGCTACGGCCAGCTTGGCGGAAAGCGGCTCCTGCCAGTCGGAGAAGATAGGAACATCGCTTACGTCGGCAGGTACGGAACCCGGCTGGGCAGCGTCGGTCGCATCCGGCGACGCATCGTAGCCAAGCGACAATTCGAGCTCGCGCTCCAGGTCCACGGCCGGTTCGTCATGCGGCGCCGCGACCGCAGCCAAATCGCCATTCGACGTCCATTCCACCGGGGTCTCGATCGAAGGCAACGCGGCGGCCTCGGCGACCTCCTCGGGGGCCGGAGCGATATCGGCGACGACTGCATTCTGAGCAGCCTGCTCGTCGAAGACAGAGTGCGGGCCATCGGTCGGCACTGCGGCAGACGGATGTTCGACAAGGCCGCTATCGGGCCGAACAGGCGCCGCATGGGGCGTATCGTAGCTATCGAAGGCGCGGAGGAGCTCCTCCTCGAGATCGAAGGCCGGCTCGCGCCGCATCGCCTCCTGATGGCGCTGAAGTTCCTGCAGTTGCTGAACGGCTGGCCGAGCATCGTAACCGACAATGCGGGCAAGTTCGCTCAACGGATCATCATCGGCCAATGGTTCGAATTCTGCCGGCCCGCTTCGTGCGAATTGTTTGTCTGCCATACTCTCCACTCACAACTGCCTGCGTTGAATTGCCAGTGCATTGTGGGGAATTGGTGACACGACTTACCGCATCTCATCCGGTGCAGAAGTGCCTGTGATCGACAGGCCTGACTTCAATACCGAGGCGACAGCATGCACCAGCCCGAGTCTGGCAATGCTTAATTCTCTATTCTTATCGTTAACAAAACGTAATTCCGGGTTTTCCTTACCTTTGTTCCAGTGTCCGTGGAAGACCGCGGCAAGATCATACAGGTAAAAAGCGATCCGGTGAGGCTCGTGCGAGAGTGCTGCCGCCTCCACCACACGGGGATATTCTGCAAGCTTGGCGACGAGCTGCATTTCGGTGGGATCGACGATCGCGCCGGCCGCGGCCGCGAAATCGACTGAGGACAGATCAAGATCCGGGAATGCTTCCGCAGCCTGGCGGAAAACGGAACGGCAGCGCGCATGGGCGTATTGAACGTAGAAGACCGGGTTGTCCTTCGACTGTTCCGTCACCTTTGCGAAGTCGAAGTCGAGCGGCTCGGAGCTCTTGCGGTAGAGCATCATGAACCGCACGGGATCGCGCCCGACTTCGTCGACGACGTCGCGCAGCGTCACGAAATCGCCCGAGCGCTTGGACATCTTCACGGGCTCGCCGTTGCGATAGAGCTTCACGAGCTGGCAGAGCAGCACCGTCAGCTTCGCCGTTCCGCCGGAGATCGCGCGCGCAAGCGCTTCCAGCCGCTTCACGTAGCCGCCATGGTCGGCGCCGAGGACATAGATCATCTCGTGGAAACCACGATCGAACTTGTCCTTGAAGTAAGCAACATCGGCCGCGAAGTAAGTATAGCTGCCATCGGACTTGATCAGCGGGCGATCGATGTCGTCGCCGACCTCGGTCGAGCGGAAGAGCGTCTGCTCCCTGTCCTCCCATTCTTCCGGCAGCTGCCCCTTCGGCGGCGGCAGCGTGCCCTTGTAGACGTGACCCTTGAAGGTCAAATCGTTGATGGCTGTGCGGATCCGCGCTGCACCGTTGTCGTGCAGGGCCCGCTCGGAAAAGAACACGTCATGGTTGACGTTGAGTGCCGCCAGATCCTCACGGATCATCGCCATCATCGCGTCGATGACGCGCTCCTTGACGAGCGGCACCCATTTGTCCTCCGGCATGATCCTGAGGCTCGTGCCGTACTCGTCCGCGAGCGCCTCGCCCACCGGCACGAGATAGTCACCGGGGTAGAGTCCCGCCGGGATTTCGGCGATATCCTCGCCGAGCGCCTGACGGTAGCGCAGGAATGCCGAGCGGGCGAGCACCTCGATCTGCGAACCCGCGTCGTTGATGTAGTATTCCTTGGTCACGTCATAGCCCGCAAAGGCCAGCAGGTTGGCGAGCGCGTCACCGACGACCGCACCGCGGCAATGGCCGACATGCATCGGACCCGTCGGATTGGCCGAGACATATTCCACGTTGATCTTGCGGCCGGCGCCGAACGTGCTGCGTCCGTAATCGACGCCGGCACGGGTGATGGCTGCCAGAAGCTTCTGCCAATAGGAAACCGACAGGCGGACATTGATGAAACCGGGACCGGCAACGGAGACGCCGGCAACCTCCGGATCCTGCCCGAGCTTGTCGACGATAAGGTCCGCAAGCGCGCGCGGGTTCATGCCCAGGGGCTTGGCGAGCACCATTGCGGCATTGGTCGCCACATCGCCGTGACTTGCATCACGCGGCGGCTCTACATTGATGCGCCCGAAGTCCAGCTCGGATCGCTTTTCACGAATAATCTCGATCGATTCCAGAATTCTGTTAATTCTTGCTTCGAAGTCTGTGAAAAGGTTCATCTAATCCGTCCGCTTTTTCCAGCCACACTGGAGAATGGCGCAAATTCAAAGGAGGCCGGGTCCATCGAGAACCTGCAGCCTCCACGCGGGGGCGTCACTAGCGCAAATCGGGCGTATGGTCAAACAAGCGCCTATGCACGCTTATCGCGAAAGTATCGGTCATACCGGCGAGATAATCCCCGACGTGACGCGCCCGGGCCGGCTCCGCCATACCGGCGATCTGGTCGATCCAGTAATGCTCCTTCATCAGCGACGGATCGTCCATGAAGGCCCGGTAGAGGTCCGTTACGATCGATGCCGCTCCCTGCCGTACCCGCATCACCTCCGGATGCCGATAGATGCGCGTCATCAGCAAATTCTTGATCTGGCGGTCCGTCTCGCTCATCTCATCCGAGAAGGTGGCCATGACCCTGCCCGCGCATCGCACGTCTTTCGCGCTTTCCGGCCGGACTTCACCAAGCCTTTTCTGCGCCACGGCGATGACGTCCTCCACCATGGCGGTGATCTGCCGCCGCATGATCTCATGCGTGAACCGGCTGCTTTCAAGGCCCGGATATCGGTCGTGGACCTCGCGCATCAACCGGGCGAGAAACGGTATCTCTTCCAGCATTTCGAAAGTGAGATAGCCGGCACGCAGACCGTCGTCGATATCGTGGGTATTATAGGCGATATCGTCGGCAATTGCCGCCACCTGCGCCTCGAGGCTCGCAAAGCTCGCAAGCTCGAGGTCGTGAAGCGCGCAGTAATCGAGAATCGGCTGCGGAACCGGGCCGCGGAGGCCCTGCCCGTCGGCCGTCATCAGCGGGCCGTTGTGTTTGACGAGCCCTTCGAGACTCTCCCAGGTGAGATTGAGGCCGTCGAACTCCGCATAGCGCCGCTCCAGCTTGGTGACGATGCGCAGCGACTGGGCGTTGTGATCGAAGCCGCCATAGGGCTCCAGCACCTCGTGCAGTGCGTCCTCGCCGGTGTGCCCGAACGGCGTATGGCCGAAATCGTGGACGAGCGCCACACCCTCGGCGAGATCCTCGTCCAGTTTCAGCGCCCTGGCGAGAGCGCGAGCGATCTGGGCGACTTCGATCGTATGCGTGAGCCGCGTGCGGTAGTGGTCTCCGTCGGCGGCAATGAAGACCTGCGTCTTGTGCTTCAGCCGCCGGAAGGCCGTGGTATGAACGATGCGGTCGCGGTCGCGCTGGAAATCGGAACGGGTCGGGCTCGATGCCTCGGGGTAAAGTCTGCCGCGGGAAGCCCAGGGGTTCGATGCATAAGCTGCGTGTTCACCGTAACCGAAACCAAGGGCCTGCCTGTCGACTGTCATTTCACACCTGCGCGCGTCATCCCATTGACGGGACATTCAAGCCTTCATACCTATAGAAAGCGCTACAGGAAAGCGACGCCGGCCGGCGACTCCGTCCCCTCGGGGCGGAACAGCGGCTTGCGGCAAGCCTGAAGATCGCCTGTCATGGCATGCGATTATAGCGTCAGAGCGAAGACGAATCTCTCCGGTTCTTGACCCCGGCAGGAGGCAAATAAGATGCAGGAAACAGTTACGCTTTCGGATGCGGCGGCCAGACGCATTGCCGCCATTCTCCAGGCGGAGAAGGACAAGAGCGCGATGCGCGTCTCCGTCGAAGGCGGCGGGTGCTCGGGCTTCTCCTACAAGTTCGATTTGGTGGACGCGGCAAATGCCGACGATCTCATCCTCGAAAAGGACAACGCCAAGGTCCTGATCGACAGCCTGTCGCTGGTCTATATGGGCGGCTCGGAGATCGATTTCGTCGACAACCTCCTCGGGCAGTCCTTCCAGATCAACAATCCGAACGCCGTCGCAAGCTGCGGATGCGGAACAAGCTTTTCGATCTGACGCCTCGCGCTGCATAACGCCACAGCTAAAGGTAGGGCGATCCGAGCCAGAGCAATCGGTTTGCCAGACGGTTTACGAGCGGCTGCGCGCGGAGCCCTGCAAGGGTCACTTCATCCGCGGCCGCGCGTATGGCACAGACCTTTTCGCCGATTGCGCGTGCGAAGGATTCGTCGAGTATTTCGAGGTCGAACTCGAAATTGAGGCGCAGGGAGCGGGGATCGAGATTGGTCGAACCGACATAGGCCCAGCGATCGTCGATGACCATCAGCTTGGAATGGTTGAAGGCGCCCTTTGCCCGCCAGACGCGGCAATGACCTTTCAGCACCTGGTCGAACTGTGCCGTCATAGCGCGGTCGACGAGTGTCAGATTGTTGACGGAGGGCACGACGATGTCGACTTCGACGCCCTTCCTCGCCGCCGTCACGAGCGCGCTGACCAATTCCTTGTCGGGCAGGAAATAGGGCGACATCAACCGGATATGTTTTCGCGCCATCGAAAAGGCGCCCATAAGCATCTTGTGATTCGTCTCGTTGGTATTGTCAGGACCTGAGGGAACGGCCCGCATCAGCACCGATCGCCCGTCCGGCTCCGCCGGAAGGTCGGCGAGCCGCCAGCCGTCGCCTGCCAGTACCTCCTTGCTCGAAAACTGCCAGTCTTCCGCGGCAACCTGAAAGATATCGGCGACAACGGGTCCGGTCACGCGGAAATGCGTGTCGAAAGAAGCAGCCTTGCCTGCGATTTCAGCGGCAAAGCCCGCGCGGATGTTCATGCCGCCGGCGAAAGCGACCGCGCCGTCGACAACCATGATCTTGCGGTGTGTCCTGAGATTGGCATAGGGCAGCCTCAGGCCCATGATGATATTGCCGTTGAAGACGGCGGTCGGCACGCCTCCTTCCTTCAGATAGCCCACAATGGACGGCACCGAATAGCGCGCACCCACGGCATCGATCAGGACGCGCACGGCGACGCCGCGTTTCACTGCGGCGATCAGGGCATCGGCGAAACGCATGCCGATGGGATCGCGGTCGAAAATATAGCTCTCGATGAGAATGCTGCGACGGGCGGAGGAGATCTCGTCGAGCATCGCCGCATAGACCGCGTCGCCGCCCTCGAGCATGGTGATGTGGTTTCCCGCCGACATCGTGAAGCGCGCAACGCGGTCTCCAAGCATCTTCATTGCCGCGAAACGCTGCCCGAAACGGGCCACCACCTGATCATGCGTGACATCGAAGCGCCCGAAAGGGTCCCGCTCGGTCGAGCGCAGCAGCGAGCGCTGCAAGCCGATAGACGAGCGGCGCATCCGATTGATGCCGGCAACCGCGTAGATGACCGCACCGATGACCGGTGAGAGCAGCACAACCCCGACCCAGCCGGCGGCCGCCCGCACATCGTCTTTCGTCATCGCCGCATGGATGATTGCCGGGACGCCGAGGACGACCGAAAGCAGCGCCAGAAAATGCGGCCAGTAACTCTCTATGAACACGATCATGCGCGGGACTATAGACGGACGCGGTGCGGAATCAATTCGGCTACTTAAGGGTGAAATCTAGCGCGGGGAAGAAGCGGAAGATGCGCCGGAACGGCGGCCGCCTGATCCGGACCCATGTGGCGGATCCCGGATTTGTCAAAAGAATTTCCAGCGGCTAGAACGAACCGACCGAACGGACTCAAATCTCGTGAGATGCAAGGCTGCCCAATGAAGATTGCCACATGGAACATCAATGGCGTCAAAGCGCGTCTCGACGGCCTCGTTGGCTGGCTCAGGGAATCGAACCCCGACATCGCCTGTCTGCAGGAGATCAAATCCGTCGACGAAACATTTCCGAGAGGCGAGATCGAGGCGCTCGGCTACCATGTGGAGACGCATGGACAGAAAGGCTTCAATGGCGTCGCCCTGCTCTCCAAGGTGAGACCGGACGAGATCAATCGCGGATTGCCGGGAGACCCCGCCGACGAACAGTCGCGCTTCATCGAAGGCGTGTTCTCCGTCAATGGCGGAGCCCTTCGGGTCTGCTGCCTCTATCTGCCCAACGGAAATCCGGTAGAGACGGAAAAGTACCCCTACAAGCTCGCATGGATGCGGCGCCTGGCCGCCTTTGCGGAACAGAGGCTCGTCCTCGAGGAACCGCTCATCCTGGCCGGCGACTACAACGTCATTCCGGAGGCGCACGACTGCTGGGACGTAAAGGTCTGGCGGAACGACGCTCTCTACCTGCCGGAGACACGTGCCGCCTTTCGGCGGCTGCGCAACCTTGGCTTCACCGACGCGGTGCGCGCGACCTCCGACGAGGCGCCGCTCTATTCATTCTGGGATTATCAGGCCGGCTGCTGGCAGAAGAATTTCGGCATCCGCATCGATCACCTGATGCTGTCGCCGGAGGCGGCAGACAAGCTCGTGTCGACCTCTATCGAAAAGCACGTCCGGGCCTGGGAAAAGCCGTCCGACCATGTGCCGGTAACGGCTGAATTCGCGTTCGAGACAGCCTGAGGCGAGCCGACCTTCCCTGCCCTAAGGTCGCCATCCTCGGGTCAGGCCGCACGGGACCTCAATCGTCGTCGTTCTGCAGATGCATGTTCTGGGACATCGTTATCGCTACCCGGCGGTCGTCTTCGGTGGCGAGCGAGAACGCTTGTTCCTGCATGGCCTGGAGCCAGGGCCGGTCCTTGGGGGAACATTGGCCGAGCGCCGCCGTCATGTATGCGAGGCCGCGAGCAGTCTGACCTTCCTGGAAAATGACGTTGCCGAAAACGCCCATGGCGCCGGCATGACCATTCTTGCGCGCCCGGTTCAGCCATTTCTTGGCCTGCTGGACATTGACGCTTCCGCCCTCGCCCGAAAGCAGCATGCGCGCGAGCTGAAATTGCGCTTCCGCCACGCCGAAAGTGGAGGCCGCCTGGAAATACAACTGCCTGGCCTGTGACAGGTCGGACCTTACCGGGGTATCGGGAATGCCGCGCCGGTAGTAGCCGGCAAGCGAAATCAACGCATTGACGAAGTAGCCCGTATCTTCCGAGCCGGGCTCGACGCCCTGTTGTGCGATTTCGCTGTAGATCTTGAACGCTTCGAGATCGTTCTCCGCGACCCCATCGCCATAGGCGTACATATTGGCGAGCGCCCAGCGAGAGCCCGTGTGCCCCTTTTCGGCCGCATACCGGTAGGCCTCTACCGCTTCGTCTTTCCGGCCGCTCTTATAGGCGGAAAAACCGAACTTGAAGAGCGCGAAGGGGCCTGACTCCTTGGTCACGCCGGCTCCGGGATCGAAAGCCCGTGCTGGCCCGGCCGCAGTTGCGCCAACCGCCAGCGACATGCCAAGCACCGCAACCCTAAGCGACTTCAATTCACCCGCGCGCATAACAATCAGTTTCTTTCGTTCGAGCCGGCCACGCCGACCCCATCACCGTCGCGAAGATGCTGTACGCACTGGCTCCTGCGCCCACCGGTGCTCCGGCTGCGTGCCTGAGGCCAATTGCTACGGAATATCATGACGGCACACAAACTCACTTCACCTCAACGCGGGCATGGAACTCGACTAGCCTTCGTCCCTATATCGCTGCTCTCATTTTGTGGCGGGAAATGGACATAATCGATCCGGCCCGGATAGTAGCAAACCGTAGCAGGAAATGTGTTGCTGAATCGTCACATTCACAACCGCTTATAAGCGTGGTTACCAGACACAAAAAAGGCCCGGGGAGACCGGGCCTTTGGAGTAATTGCGGAGAGGTCAGAACCTGACCTTCAGAGAAGTTGAGATCGCCCCGACGAAGTCATTGCCGAAGTCGTAGGAGACGTCACCGCCAATCGTTTGTCCTTCGAAATCAACCGGACCGGAACTGCCGCTGGTCAGGATTCCGACGACACCGGCGAGACGGATTTCCACATTTTCGGTCGGCGTATAGGAAACACCTGTGCCGAGCGTCCAGGTATCGGTCTGCGCGCCGTATCCCTGGCTTGTTCCACGATCCCAGGTGAGGCTGACTGCACCGCTCCACTGATCGTTGAACTTGTGGCCGATGCCGCCGGTAACCGTCCAACCGTCCCGGTAAAGGAGGTCGAGGCTGGTGCACGGCGTAGTAGGCGATATCGTCGCAGGGCAGAATGTTACAACCTGCAGCTGACTCCAATCGGTCCATTTGATGGAGCCGAACGCCAACCAGCCGGGGGCGATGCCCGATTGAACCTTGAGTTCAAGCGAATCCGGCATCGAGGCCGAACCCTGAACGTCATATTTGGTGCCGGTGATCACCCGAGGACCAACCGGAAAAGGGTTCGGAAACGCAAGCTGACGCAGATCGATGAAGCCCGAAAGATCATCCAGATCCACAGCACTGTTATAAACTAAGCTCGCCCGCATCGCATATTCGGGAATTTCGTACGCGACGCCGGTGCGCCAGCCCCATCCGCTATCTTCCAGCTCGAGACGACCGACGCCGGAAAAGGTTGAAAACGGAAACGGCGCGAAGGTGTAATCCTGCACGAGCCGTTCTTTAAAGCCGCCCACTTCCTGATAGAACCCACCGCCAATAACACGGAAATAGCCGGGTCCCATTTGCCACTTATAGGAACAGGTGGCCGCATAGTTGTCGCTCTCCACCTTCGTCTCGATGTTGTTGTTGGCACCGGCCCAGTTTTTGCCGGGGTTGGTGTGGGCGCCCCAAGGCTGCGAGTAGTCCGCCATACAGTCAATACTGTCACCCAAGGCAGCCTTAATGCCGATGCGGGGCGCCCAATAGCTCTCGGTGTCGTCCGCGGTGCTTGGACGATAATTCAGGTTTCCGCCACCGAATGTCCCGCCGAGTATGTCCGTATCGGCGGTATCCGTATCCTCTACATTCTTCAGCTTACGCTGCGGATTGACATAGGTCGCCGTCGCTTCTGCCGCATAGTCCGACGGGTCGAACAAGAGATCGATATTATAGCCGCTGCGTTCAAGCCCTCCCGCCTGCGCAGCCGAGGCCACGAGCATTCCGGCAACCGCAGCCAGAATACCCTGCTTCAATCCAATTCGAGCCATCAAGCTCCTCCCCTGCATTCCAAATCATGCGACCACCCAGCTCGATGCCGCGCTTGAGGGAAGTATCCTCACGATTGCGTGAAATGGCAAACTGCAAACCCCGGGAAAGGCCCGGCGGGCACGGTCACCGGATTTACGTAAGAATTCCCATTTCTCGCCACAATTCGAACTCCAGTAGAATTTCATTCCTTTAAGGCCAGGATTTTGATCACCCGGAGGAACTAATTTCTATTTAAGGCGGCGTGTGTGACGCTTGAACAACAACATGGCTTTTTACGCCAAATCCTTGCGGAGCACTATTGAAACGCAGGCACGTAAAACCTAGACGTGCATTGTCGGCCGCCCCCACCTCCCATTACCTCGCGCAGTGACCAAGCATCCGATTCGCGGCACGGGCGAGAAATTAGAAAATCCGCGGCATTGCTGCCGCGGATTCCATTTCTCCTCGAACCTGCCTGGGAGACGAAGCTTCAGCCCGCTTCCGAAACGCGGGACAAAGCAACGCCGAGCGATTCTCTTTGCAGGTCGAGTTCGACCAGCCGCTCGCGCTCGGCCTCGACCAGTTCAGGCTTGGCATTGGCGACGAATTTTTCGTTGGCGAGCTTGCCGAGGATCCGCTCCCGCTCGACGTCGACCTTTGCAATGGCCTTTTCCAGGCGCAACTTTTCGGCCGCGAGATCGATGAGACTGCCGAGCGGAAGGCAAGCCGTCGCTTCGCCGACCACGATCTGAGCGCTGCCGCGGGGCGCCACTGACGCGTGCTCGATGTTCTCCACCCTCGCCAGCCGCTTGATCGCGGAGGCGTGCCTGTCGAGCCGCTCGCCCGTCAGCGCCTTCGCCCCGACGATGACCAGTGGTGCCATCGCCGCCGGAGGGACGTTCATTTCGGCGCGAACCGAACGAATGCCGGAGACGAGGTCGATCAGCCAGTTGATTTCGTCCGCGGCCGCGTCATCCGCATAGAAGGCGGCAGGCCATTCGGCATGACAAAGGAGCGTCGTACGCTCTCGCCCGGGACCGGTCGTCATTTCCCAAAGCTCTTCCGTCATGAAGGGCATGAACGGATGCAGCAGCTTATAGATCTCATCCAGGACATAGGCCGTGCAGGCCTGGGACTCGCGCTTGGCCGCCTCGTCGTCGCCGTTGAAGACAGGCTTCAGGAGTTCGAGATACCAGTCGCAGAACTGGTTCCAGACAAAGCGGTAAAGGGCTCCCGCCGCTTCGTTGAAGCGGTAATCCTCGATCGCCTCGCTCACGTCACGAATGGTGCGCGACAGTTCCGTCAGGATCCAGCGGTTGATCGTCAGCGACGCGGCCTCGGGGATGAAGCCTTCGCTGCTTATTGCCCCGTTCATCTCGGCAAAGCGGGTCGCATTCCACAGCTTGGTTCCGAAGTTGCGGTAGCCTGCTATCCGGGCCGGGTCGAGCTTCACGTCGCGCCCCTGAGCCGCCATGATCGCCAGCGTGAAGCGCAATGCGTCGGCGCCGTATTCGTCTATCAGCTCCAGCGGATCGATGACGTTGCCCTTGGACTTCGACATCTTCTGCCCGTTCTTGTCACGGACGAGCGCATGGACATAAACCGTATGGAACGGCTCGACTGGCGTGCCGTCCGCATCCTTCATGAAATGAAGGCCCATCATCATCATCCGGGCGACCCAGAAGAAAATGATGTCGAAACCGGTTACCAGCACATCGGTCTGATAGTATTTGTCGAGCTCGGGCGTCTCCTTCGGCCAACCGAGCGTCGAGAAGGGCCAGAGCGCCGAGGAGAACCAGGTGTCGAGGACGTCCTCGTCGCGTGTCAGGATCTCACCCGGCTTGAAGTTTTCGAGCAGGTCTTCGACATAGGCCTTCATCGGTCCTTCATGGGCGATGTAGTGCTGGATCGCCGCATGCAGCGCTTCCTCCTCGTTTCGCTCAACGAAGATCTGCCCGTCGGGACCGTACCAGGCGGGAATCTGATGGCCCCACCAGAGCTGGCGGGAAATGCACCAGGGCTGAATGTTCTCCATCCATTCGAAATAGGTCTTTTCCCAGTTCTTCGGGACGAAGTTCGTCCTGCCTTCCTTGACGGCCGCAATCGCCGGCTTCGCCAAAGTCTTGGCGTCGACATACCATTGCTCGGTCAGGCGCGGCTCGATCGGCACGCCGCCGCGGTCGCCATGGGGCACCATGTGCTTGTGGGGCTCGATATGATCGACGAGGCCGGCCTCTTCGAGCATCTCGACGATCAGCTTGCGGGCTTCGAAGCGATCCTTGCCTTCCAGCCGGTCCCAGGCGCCATGGAGCGCCGCCGGATGGTCGAGACCTTCGAGGAAATCCTCATTGTTCTTGATCGTTATCCGGCCGTCTGCCGTGAGAACGTTGACCTGCCTCAGTCCTTGGCGCTTGCCGACGTCGAAATCGTTGAAGTCATGGGCAGGCGTCATCTTTACCGCGCCGGTGCCGGTCGTCGGGTCCGGATACTCGTCGGCGACGATCGGGATGCGGCGCCCGACGATCGGCAGGATGACATGCTTGCCGACGATGCCTTTGTAGCGGACGTCATCGGGGTGCACGGCAACGCCGGTGTCGCCGAGCATGGTTTCCGGACGCGTGGTCGCTACGACGAGATAGTCGCGCGTCTCCCATTCCGTCGCATTGCCGTCCTCATCGAAGGCGACAGGATGCTGATAGGTCACGCCCTCTTCGAGCGGGTAGCGCAGATGCCAGAGATGGCCGTTGACCTCGACCGGCTCGACCTCGATGTCGGAAATCGCGGTCTGCAGCTTCGGGTCCCAGTTGACCAGACGGGTGTCGCGATAGATGAGGCCTTCCTTGTAAAGGCTGACGAAGACCTCGATGACCGCCTCGGACAGACCCTCGTCCATCGTGAAGCGCTCGCGCGACCAGTCGCAGGAGGCGCCGAGCCGCTTCAATTGATTGAAGATCAGGCCCCCGGACTCGGCCTTCCACTCCCAGACCCTCTCTATGAAGGCCTCGCGGCCCATATCCCGGCGGCTCGGAAGCTGACGTTCCATGAGCTGGCGCTCGACGACCATCTGGGTCGCGATACCCGCATGATCCATACCCGGCTGCCAGAGCACATCCTTGCCGCGCATGCGCTCGAAGCGGACCATGATGTCCTGCAGCGTGTTGTTCAGCGCATGACCCATGTGCAGCGAACCCGTCACGTTCGGCGGCGGGATCACGATCGTGAAGGTCTCCGCGTCCGGCTTCGCGTTGACACCGGCGCGGAAGGCATCCGCTTCGTCCCAGGCCTTGGCGATCTTCGGTTCTACCGCTGCGGAATCGTAGGTTTTATCAAGCATTCTTTGGCCGATTTCTGGAGATTGATGTCAGCGTTTGTAAACCGGAAGGCCCGGGGCAAGTCAACCTGAACGGGGAAAAAGCCGCAGCCATCGTGCACGCGGCTTCCATCTTAGAGCACTTCCAGGAAAAGTGTGTAACGGTTTTCCGCCCGGAAGTGCGCAGGTCAAAATCGCTTTCGGGAAAAGTGCGCAGCGATTTTCCCGGGATTGCCACGACGGCAGAAGCAATTCCTGCCTATCTGCCGTTTACGTCAGCGCCGGGGCCCGCGCGCAACGCGCTCGATCTCTTCGCGCACCAGTCTTTCGACCAATGTCGGCAAGTTGTCGTCCAGCCATTCCTGCAACATCGGACGCAGCATCGCCTCGGCGATCTCGTCGAACGAACGCCGGGGTCCGTTCTCGACGGCATGTGCCAACTCGTCGAAGGCGCGCGCGACCTGACGGCTGACAGCCGGGGAAACGATCGTTCCAGGCGTGCTTTCCGGCGCCGTCGCCTCGTCCGAGGCCGTCGCATGCGCGGCCGCCGACACATCCCCGGCCACGGGAGCCGACTCGGCGTTCGCGGCCGCACTCGCCGGAATGGCCGACGAGGGGAAAGCAGCGATGCGGGACATCATCGCCGGGCTATCCGCTGGCGACCGCGCCTCCTCGGCTCCTGCTTGATCCCTCGGAACCGGATGCACCGCCTGCCGCTCCGAAGCTGCCCTCACCCTTGCCGCGACATCGGCAAGCGAAAGCGGCGCAGACGGCGATACCGGCGCGTTGGTACGGGTGTCGACTGCGGATGGTGACGTCCTGACCGGGGAAAACTGGTCCTCGACGGATCCGAACGCATCCGCTTCGATCTCCGAATCTATCGACAGTTCGATATCGTCGCCGGCGTCGTCCTCGAACGTCTGCCGCGCGGAGGTTCCGGCCGGACCAGGCTCGTTACTCTCTATGATCTTGCGAATGGATGCCAGAATCTCATCCATCGAAGGTTCACGTGCGACGTTGAGCTGCGCCATTTCAATCCCCGTTTGCTGCGGACGAACACGGAAAAAAGCCCTCCGTGTGCCGATTCGAACAAACCTTAAGTGAGTTCGCCGACGAAACAAACGCCGCGAATCAGCTCGGTAAATTCTTGCACAGATTTGTTTTTTTCGGCAGGGGCAATGGCACTTGCGCTCTAACACAAAACGCCGCGGCCCTCAGGGCACGCGGCGTTCTGTGTCGAATTGGCTGAGGGCCGCTTAGCGCCCGTCGACGGTGCGCAGGCCGAACCACTTGTCCTTGACGGCCTCGTAATGTTCCTCGGCCCGATACTCGGCCACCTGCAGGCCCTGGCTCCTGACGGTCAGGTGGCCCATTGCGGCGAGCAAGGCGTAGCTTGCAACCACGGCGTCGCGCTGCGCTCCGGCCAACGACTCCTGCGCGTCCAGAACGTCCTGCTGCGAAATGAGAACGTCGAGGGTGGTGCGCTGACCGACCTTGCGTTCCTCCACAACGCCTTCGAGCGCCAGATTGGCGGCGGCGATCTGCGACCGGCTGGCCTTGATTCTGGCGAGTGCGGATTCGAGCTGCGCGTGGGCCGAGACGACCGTCTGCTGCACCGAGGCCCGCGCCGAGTCGACGAGGATTCGCTGCTGCCCCAGGATTTCCTTCGCCTGGCGAATCTGTCCGTATTCGGCACCGCCCTGATAGATCGGAACTTCCAGCCGAGCCGTGACGCTCGCGGTGGTATCGTCGAGGCCTTGACCGGCATTACCGGTGTTGCGGGTCACGGCGCCCTGGAGAACGACGCCCGGCAGCATCGTGCCTTCCGCCGATTTCACCTGGTAACCGGCCGAATCGACGGCATATTGCGCCGCCAGGATTTGCGGGTTCTCCCGCAGCCCCGTCGCAACGGCCTGATCGAGGGACCTCGGCATGGCCTTCGTGGCCGGTCCGGGCTGTCTGATGCCGGTCGGCGCTGCGCCGACGATCTGCACATAGACCGCTTCGCTCTGCTTCAGCTGCGCGATTGCAGCGACGAGCAGCGACTGTGCGTTGGCGAGTTCGGCTTCCGCCTGGCTCACATCCGTCCGCGTGCCTTCGCCCACTTCGAGGCGGGCCTGTGCGGCGCTCAACTGTTCCCGAAGGAAGGCGAGGTTCTGCCGGCGAATGGAAACGACCTGCTGATCGCGGGCTATGTTCGCATAGGATTGCGCGGCCGAAAGAAGGATCTGAATCTCATTGGCCTTCAGCGTCTCGCGGCTCGAAAACACGTCCGCTTGGGCCGCCCTGACATTGTTCAATGTCTGAAATCCATCGAAGATCGTCTGCGTGATGGAGATGCCGACCTGTCCTGCGTGAAGGTCCTGCGCACGGCTCTTTTCCTGGTCCAGCCGCGTTAGCGTTCCAGTCGCCGACGCGGAAATCTGCGGCCGGTAGCCGGCCTTCGCAATCGGCACCCCTTCGTCGGTCGCGCGCAGGCCGGCGCGAGCGGCGTTGAGATCCGGGTTGTTCGCATAGGCCTTGGCCATCGCCCCGAAAATCGTCTCCGCGAGAACGGCGTGGGGCGCGAGCAGCACACTGGTCGAGACAGCCGCCCACAAGGCTGCTTTGCGGACAATCGACACCATCTTCCCTCCGATCAATCGGGGCAGCGTCGCCACCCCGCATTTTTCAGCAGACCGTTTGGCGGCCTGCACAAACACTGCAGTGAAGCCCAGCGCCACCCATGGCGGGCAAATCACCGCTTCCAGGCTCTTTTGAACTCCGGATTCGGTTCTACGACAACTGCGCACCGACCCTCTACACGGCCATTTCAAAAAGAAACAAATAATACGTTGCCGATTGGCAACATTGCAGTTTTAGCTTCAGCACTCATATGTTGAGCTACCTCAATAAGAGGCACATCAAAAAACAAAAGAACGGTCGCGGCGGAAGCCGGGAAGCGGCTTCACGGCGGTGTTGAAGTCAGCTCGCTCGGACGTCATGCCCGATTCGCGCACGTAAAGTTTCGCACGAGATGCGTTACCAAAACCTTCCACGGCCACGAGCCGGCCGCCGTCGCGAAGCTGCTCGAACAGCTCGGCAGGGAGCATCTCGACGGCACCGTCGATGAAGATGACGTCATAGGGCGCTTCCGCCGCATATCCCTTGGTCAGATCGCCGCTCACCACGGCGACGTTGTCGTAACCGAGGCGTGCCAGCGTTGCCGTGGCCGTGGCGGCCAGGGCTTCGTCGCTCTCCAGCGCCACGACGGAACCGGCGAGAAGCGAAAGCAGAGCCGAGGCGTAACCTGTCCCGCAGCCGATCTCGAGGACCAGATCCGATTTGGAGATCTCCGCGAGCTGGAGGAGCTTTGCCAACGGCGACGGCTCCATCAGGTAACGCGGCTGGGAACCGCCGACGAGCTCGATATCGGTGTCGATATAGGCCAGCTCCCGCATCTTGGCAGGCACGAACTCCTCACGCGGGACCGACAGGAAAGCAGACAGGACTGAATGGGAGGTCACATCCGTGGTCCGGATCTGATTGTCCACCATCTTGATGCGGGCTGCTTCGAAGTTCATGATATTGCCTCGTGTCGGAATGGGCGCGGCGCCGGAAAGACCGTGCGATCTTGCGTCCGGCGGCGGCCAGCCTGTTGCCTGAAGCGCAACGCACCGATCGTATGCATGCGACGCGCCCTAGGTTGTTGTCTCTGTGCATGTCGTTGGCCCAAAACCGCTCCGCGCTTTCGGACGCATGCATAAAGCTCATAGATCGCCGCACGGCCGGTTTCAAGCGACTGCGCATCTGTGCACGCAAAAAGGCACCGCCAGCCCACATCGGGACTGACGGTCGGGACATGAGGAACCTGACGAGACGCGGGATGCGGTGGGGGGAACCGCACACAACCCACTTTTCCTCATCCCGCTCTAAGGCCTGTTGAGATTCATAGGCGAAGGTCAAGCCACTTGTCGTCTCCCCGCATGCGGGCTACGGCATACACATATCTCTTGCGCGCCGGTGCGGCGGATACTGCTCATGAAAGGGATCCCTCGGGAACCCAACCGCCTCAACGCCGCTCGGTCGGGATTGCCCCTCAACCGGCTGCCGCCACCTTCTCCCCGCAGGCGGGGAGAAGGGATATGCCGCGCCCACTCGCTCCCTCGGGCGGACAGTGAATGCGGGGTTCAGTCGGCGCCGCTTGTCCCTTCTCCCCGCCTGCGGGGAGAAGGTGCCGGCAGGCGGATGAGGGGCGGGGGACCGCTAATGCCAATGTCAGCGCATACGGGTTTGATCCCGAGGACCCTTCCGCAAGCCTCGCCACTGATGGAAATACAGATGCCGCCGCTCCGGAGTGCCGTGGCATCGTTTTGGACATGCGAAGGTCTAGCCGTTTATCGTGCTCGTCACAGGGATGAGGAGAGCAAACAAGCCGCTGCGGTTTGCCCGAATCTCAACAGGCCTTAGCGGGCAGGCGCGGCCTCAAGGCCGACGAGTGCGATCTTGCCGTAGCCGGCATTCTGAATGAGGTTCATGACCGTCATCAGTTCGCCGTAGTCGACCAGCCGATCGGCGCGCAGGAGCACGCGCGTTTCCGTGTTGCCGCCGGTTATCCGGTTGAGTTCGGCAACGAAAGCTTCGCGAGGCGCCTCTTCATTGCCGATGGCAAGCGTGAGGTCGGCCTTCAACGTCACGAAGATCGGCTTGTCGTCGCGCGGCGTCGGCTTTGCCACGGATTGCGGCAGATCGACCTTCATGTCGACCGTCGCGAGCGGCGCAGCCACCATGAAGATGATGAGCAGCACGAGCATGACGTCGATGAAGGGGGTGACGTTGATCTCGCTGTTCTCGTCGAGATCGCCGCTGCTCTCGGAAATTCTTCCAGCCATTTTCGCTTATCCGATTCTGGCGATCGAGTCGGGGGCGTGGGCGAAGCCGTCTTGGCGGCGCGGCGGCGCTCTGCGGGCGTGGCGATGATCGAGATCGCGGCTTACCAGTCTTTCGACGGCTGCCGCCGCATCTGCCAGGATGAGCTTGTAGCCCCCGACGGACCGGGCAAAATAGTTATAGATCACCACCGCCGGTATTGCCGCGACGAGGCCGATCGCAGTCGCCAGCAGCGCCTCGGCGATGCCCGGCGCGACGATGGCGAGGTTGGTCGTCTGCGCCTTGCTGATGCCGATGAAGGAATTCATGATTCCCCAGACGGTGCCGAAGAGGCCGACGAATGGACCGACGGACCCGATCGACGCCAGGATTCCCGTACCGGCGCTCATCCTCTTGCCGGCGCGAACCTCGATACGCGTGAGCAGAGAAGAGACGCGTTCCTTGACACCCACTGCCGGCGCAAGGTCCAGAACGGCTTCCGAGCGTGTCATTTCGTCGATCGCTGCGGCGACCATCTCCCCAGCCACACCGGCGCGGCGCTCGAGCTTTGGCTGCACCTCGGCGAGACCATTCGCGGAAACGAGCGCAGCCACGGCGCGCTTGAGGCGCGACTTGGCATAAATGAGTTCCAGCGTCTTCACGAGGAAGATCGCCCAGGTGGCGACGGAGGCGAGCGCCAGAGCGACCATCACCGCCTTTACGACGATATCGGCAGCGAGGAACATGCCGACCGGCGAAAGATCATGCGGAAGCACGGGGTTGACTTCCGTCGCGTCGCCCGCCGTTGCGTCGCCCGCTGCTGCCTCGAGCGGCGCCGGTTGCGCGCCCGGGTCATCGGCGCCGGGAACATCTGTCGCCGGCGGCTGCGCATCGACCGAAACGGACGAGGGCTGTTGTACGGTCTGCGCGAGGCCGTTCGCGACCGGACCGGCAAGGAAAACAGCCAGCGTTGCCGCCAGCAACACGTTCAATTTCGGCCGGATCCGATCAGACATCTCGTTCCTCTTTTCCCGCATTCGCCCGAGCGTCACGGGCCTGCAATCGATTTCAACCAACCAGGTGGGCGCGGGATGCAAACCGCAGCCGCTTGCGCCTCCCTTGTCGGTGAAGCGCCTTCGCAACGCTCTTTACGACAAACAATGGCGGGATGACAAGATTGTGGAGTACAATAATCAAGAATATGCGGCAGATGGGGCGATGAGGAATGCGCGGGCGGTCAGGGCGGTGAACCTTGCGGCATAAAACTGCCCGTCCGCCAGTCGTAGCGGCGATGACGCTGCCAGGGCGCTCAGTGGAGGAGAACGACGAGACGACGCGCATGCGAGGCGCCGCGCCCGGTTGTTCCTGCTCGGCATGGATCTCGACCGCCCCCGTCCGGCGCAGCGTCTCGGTGCTTATGACCAGCGATCCGCCGGGCGGGCAGCCTGCAGACGGGCGGCGGCTGGCGACGACGACCAGATCGACGCGACCGCACAGGAAGGAGAGCGATTCGGCCTTTTCGATAACAGCCACTGTCCATCCCTCGCGGCTGCGCCCGGCGCATCCTGTTCCCTTTCTGCAGGCGAAGACGCCGGCTCGAGCCGAGGTCAGGAAAGCTGATGTCCCGGCGGCGGTGTCCGGTTCCGCTGCAAGGTCGACCGGCGCCTTATGTGCTGTGATCGCAAGCGCGCGCTGCCATTGCGAGAAGATGAACTCCGGCGGACGGCTCCGATTGGTCGCGATTGCATCCGCGGCGACCAGACCGACCAGTTGAGCATCCTCCGATATGGCGATCGATGGGCGCTCCTTCCGCGGCTCGAGCACGATCGCGGATGCACCCAGAGCGATCAGCCCCGCACCGACGAGCGCCAGCCGCGTTCTCAGCACGCAGAGCAGGATGCCGCCGAAGGCAATAAGGAAGAACTGCACGTCGCCCATGCGACCGGTCGTCCACTCGCCGTCGAGGGATGCGACATATCTCGCGACCGCCAGCATCCAGTCCAGCCCCTGCCCCATGACCACGAGGGGGTAATATTCGAGCCCGAAGGGCATAAGTAGCATCGCGAACAGCGCGAACGGCATGATGAGCACGCTGATCAGAGGCGTCGTGAGAACGTTTGCGGCCAGCCCGTAACCGGGGAGCCGGTTGAAATGGGCAGCCGCGTAAACCGCCGTCGCCAACCCGCCGATGACGGAGGTGGCGACAGTACCGATGGCGAGGCCGGACACGACCCCCGCGCCCCCCCGGTTCCTCGGGGTTTCGCGATCCTTTCTCCTGTGGTCGCGCCAGCGGGAATAGCCCGCAACGAGGGCCAGCGTCGCCGCAAAGGACATTTGGAACCCTGGTCCGGCTGCCGCCGATGGCGTCCAGGCGAGGATGACGAGTGCGGCAAGCGCCACGTTGCGCAGGCTGATCGAAACGCGGTCGAAGAACAATGCGACGAGCATGATCGAGATCATGATCCAGGATCTGAGCGCCGAGACCGCGCCGCCGGAAATCAGGATATAGAAGAAGACCATGAGAAGAGCGCCGACGGCGGCGATCTTCTTGACGGAATATCTTTCGGCCAAGCCGGGAACGAAGCTCAGCAGGGTCCGGGCGCCGATGAGAAACGTGCCCGCCGCCAGCACCATGTTAAGGCCCGAGATCGCCAGGACGTGCGACAGGCCGGCGGCGCGCAGCATCTCGACGGCCTCGCGGCTGATCGCGCGCTCCTCGCCGGTCACCAGCGCCGCAGCGATTGCACCGGTATCGCCGCCGATCGCTGTCCGGATACGGTTGCCGATCGCCTCGCGGACCAGTGCCAGATATGCGGCCGCCTTCGCCGGCAGCGAGGCCTGGGACCGATCCGTGACAGCGCCGGCATCCACCGGCGCTCGCGGCGCGCCATAGAAATACCCGACCGCGCCTACGCCTTTGAAGTAGGCGCCGAACGCGAAGTCATTGAGACCCGGCAGAGCCGGCCCGGAGGGCGGCGACAAACGCGCCTTGCCTTCGATCGTCGCCCCGACCGGAAACGCCTCGTGACGGCTCCGCGCCAGGAGCGTCGCCCTTTCCGGAGCCCTGCGAAGACGCGGGCCGGAGGTTTCCTGGATGCGAACGAGATAGCGCCAGCGCCCCCTGTCGTCCGGATCCCGCGACAGCACGGTTCCGCGAACGGTCGTCGTAACGGGAGTATCGAGAATGACCGTGTCGCGCCTTGCTGTTTCGGCCGCGGCGAGCAGCATGCCGGCCGTAAAGAGAGCAGGCGCGATCAACAGCGGCCGCCAGTTTCGCAGGTCTCCCCGGCAAAGCACCGCAGATATGCCGAAAACGCAAAGCAGCGCTGCAAGTTTGGCAGTTCCGACGGTTTCGGGCAGCGCGAGCCATGCAAGCGAGCCGAGCGCAAGCACGACCGGGATCAGGACGAAGCCGTGGCCGTATTCCTGCTCTTCTGCAACTGCAGCGCCTATCCGGAGGGAAACCGCCGTGGCCGCCGAGCGTATCCGATGGCGAATGTGTGTCGCATGCCGGCCGGCAGGCGCCCGGCGGCCGGAGCCGATGACGGGCAAATCGCCAGTGAGAACCTGCGTCGCCTCGCTCTCGGGCCACGCGCTGCGTTCCCCATCGCGCACGACCGCTTGTGCCCCGCGTTCCGCTCCGCCCGCGCCTGTTTTCGCGATCCTGCAGCCAACCATGCAATCTTGCAACTCGAAGGCTGATGCTCAAAAAAGAGGCAGACTAGATAGAATGGTACCGCATTATCAGCTTAGCGATCATTGATCTCTTCGAACGAATTGCCGTAACATGCGTTTGTTGCGTTGCCATATGCGTTTTCGCATCGCACAAGTTTGCCTTTGGTACTGCTTGGCAGTCGAAAATAAATCATATAGCAAATTCGCAACGCTCAAATTCGCGGCACAGAGCTATGCCACGATGTCACAAAAACGGAGGGTCCCATGTCAGAGAAAAGCGCGACAGTAACATTCGGCGGAAAATCCGCGGACCTGCCGGTGCGATCGGGATCAATCGGTCCGGACGTCGTGGACATCGGCTCGCTCTACAAGCAGACGACGATGTTCACCTACGATCCGGGCTTTACCTCCACGGCATCGTGTGAATCGAAGATCACCTATATCGATGGCGACGAGGGCGTCCTGCTTCACCGCGGATTTCCGATCGAGCAGCTTGCTGAGCACGGCGATTTTCTCGAAGTCTGCTACCTGCTTCTCTACGGCGAACTGCCGACAAAGGCTCAGAAGGCCGATTTCGATTATCGCGTCACGCATCACACCATGGTCCACGAGCAGATGTCGCGGTTTTTCACCGGCTTCCGCCGCGATGCCCATCCGATGGCCGTCATGTGCGGCTGCGTCGGTGCCCTTTCCGCCTTCTACCACGACTCGACCGACATCACCGATCCGCATCAGCGGATGGTCGCATCGTTGCGCATGATCGCCAAGATGCCGACGATCGCCGCGATGGCCTACAAGTACCATATCGGCCAGCCCTTCGTTTACCCGAAGAACGATCTCGACTACGCCTCGAACTTCCTGCGCATGTGTTTCGCCGTGCCTTGCGAGGAATATGTCGTCAATCCGGTCCTGGCGCGCGCCATGGACCGGATCTTCATCCTCCACGCCGACCATGAGCAGAACGCATCGACCTCGACCGTTCGCCTCGCCGGCTCGTCGGGTGCCAATCCCTTCGCCTGTATCGCTGCCGGTATCGCCTGCCTTTGGGGGCCCGCCCATGGCGGCGCCAACGAGGCGGCGCTCAACATGCTCGCCGAAATCGGCACGGTCGACCGCATTCCGGAATATATCGCCAAGGCCAAGGACAAGAACGATCCGTTCCGTCTGATGGGCTTCGGCCACCGGGTCTACAAGAACTACGATCCGCGCGCGAAGATCATGCAGAAGACCACGCATGAGGTTCTCGCCGAACTCGGCCACAAGGACGACCCGCTCCTGGAAGTCGCGATGGAGCTCGAACGCATCGCCCTGACGGACGAGTACTTCATCGAGAAGAAGCTCTACCCGAACATCGACTTCTACTCCGGCATCACCCTGAAGGCCCTGGGCTTCCCCACCACGATGTTCACGGTGCTCTTCGCCCTTGCCCGCACCGTCGGCTGGATCGCCCAGTGGAACGAGATGATCGAAGATCCGGAACAGCGCATCGGCCGTCCGCGCCAGCTCTATGTCGGCGCACCGCTGCGCGACTATGTGCCGATCTCAAAGCGGTAAACGCGGGACGACCTCGACAAGAAGCCCACCCCACCAACCGTCATCCTCGGGCTCGCCCCGAGGATCCAATCACGAACGTCGTTGGTATCGGGAATGGAAGATCGAGCTCATCGAGAAGTTGAACCCGATCGGCACGCATATGGATCCTCGGGTCAAGCCCGAGGATGACATCGGTAGGGTTCGTAAAAACTAGGGCGAGGTTCTTGCACGAACAGGCAGATCGGCTTTGCGAAGGCTGAGGTTAAGGGTCACAGCAACGTCCCTTCCCAGTCCCCTCGACTCCTCCCCGGTCATCCTCGGGCTTGACCCGAGGAAGCACTCGCCTCTCCTCATCCGGCCCGAAGGCAAGCGAGGACGATATCCGCCGCCTTTTCGCCGGGCGGCCGATCCGTTTCCATTCGCTGTTGAACGAGGGCGAAGCCGTCGAGCATCGCACGACGTTGCGCCGTATCGCTCGAAAGCCGTTCGAACCAGCGCGTCAGAACGGCCGGCCGGATCGACTTGTTGAAATATTCGGGCACGACCGGAAAATCCGCGATGAGGTTCGGAAGCGCCGCGGTCCATATCCGAATGCGGGAATGCAGGAGGCTGACGATCCAGTCGGCAGAGTAGGTGGACACGACCGGAACTCCAGCGAGCGCCAGTTCGAGGATCACCGTACCCGAGGCGGCAATGGCCGCGTCGGCTTGGGCAAAAGCCTCCCATTTCCCGTCCGCCGTTACGCTTATCTCGGGCTGGATCCTCCAGGATGCCGTCAACGCCCTCACACGCTCTTCCTGGCGCGGCACGGTCGGCAAGAGGAAACGAATGCCTTCGTGCCGCTCCGCGAGTTCTTCGGCTGCTTCGCGGAAGATCGGAAGCAGGCGGCTGACCTCGCTCCCGCGCGATCCGGGCAGCAGGAGACAGGCCTTCGGCTCGCGCCGATCCTGCATCTGCTGTCTAAGCCGCTGGCGCTCCCGGACAGCGAGGACATTGCCGTCCGATGCGAGCCGATGCCCGACATAGGTCGTCGGCGGACCGCCGAGCTTCGCCATCGCTTCCTGCTCGAAGGGCAGAACCGCGAGCACGTGATCCACATAAGCACGCATGCGCGGCGCCCGCTCCGGCTTCCACGCCCAGACGCTCGGGCAGACGTAGTCGATCACGGGCAAGTCCGGCAATGCGGCGCGGACGCGTTGCGCCACGCGGTGGGTGAAGTCCGGGCTGTCGATGATCAACAAAGCATCCGGACGCGCAGCGGCGATCGCGCGGGCGGTCTGCCCAATCCGCAACAGAAGCTTCGGCAGGTTCGCCAGAACCTGCGAGAAACCCATGATCGACAGTTCGGAATAGTCGAAAAGCGACCGGAGCCCTTCGGCTTCCAGCCCCTCGCCACCAACGCCCACGAGTTCGAGCGGACCGCCCAGACGGTCACGCAGCGCCCGTACCAGGTCGGCCCCGAGCAGGTCTCCGGAAACTTCTCCGGCGATAACCGCCAGCCTGTAGGCCCTGCCCGTCATCTCCGGTCCCTGCGGCCGTCGCGCTCGATACCGAGAATAAACAGCCCGCTCCTGTCGGCCTCCTGCACGAGACGCGCGCGCTCGAGAACCAGCGCGCGTCCCGCCTCGACGGCAATGCCCGCGAGGCCGGCTGCATGCGCTCCTGCGACCGTCGACGGACCGATCGAGGGCAGGTCCGCCCGTTCGTCCTGTTGCGGCTTGCAGAGCTTGACGAGAACGCCGCGACGACGGATTGAAATCCGCCCGTCTTTCCTGAGGTCGGCCACTCTCGCCAACATGGCGTCCGTCCCTTCCGCCCCCTCCAGCGCCACCACCCTGCCGCCGACTGCAACGGCGCCCTGGCCCACATCCAGCGCCCCCAGCGCGTTGGCTGCGGCGATGCCGGCTTCGATGTCACGCCGGTCTTCGTCCGTCGGGGCATGGGCGCCGAGCGGACCGGTATCGGCAAGAAGCCCCGGAACGACCTCGTGCGCGCCGATCACATGGGCGCCACTTGCCTCGATCAATTCGATCACCATGCGCAGCACGGCGTCGTCCCCGCCGGATATCAAGGTGCGGAAAACCCGCGGCACCTTGGCCAGCGTTTTCAGCGTAGGACGGATATCGCGCCACTCCGGCCGTCGCCGCACCGCACCGGAAAGGACGACCCGGTCGATTCCCTCGGTCTCGAAAGTGCGGCTGATCGCGGCAAAGTCTCCGATTGCGCAAACGGCATGGTCGAAGCCGGTCCAATCGGTATCGGCCTCACGCGAAAGCGCGATGATGAACGGGTCTTCACCCTGAAGGCGTGCGGCCTCGGCCACGTGATGGGGAAGCGTTCCGGCACCGGCGATGATGGCGAGCCTGCCTTTTGACTGCGGCAGGCGATGAATCGCCACCGCCATCAGCCCTTGGCGCCGCGATTCGGCGACGACAGCGCGCGGTCGCTCTCCGCGGCGATGAAATCCAGGATCTCGATTGCCGGCGCGCAATCGAGATATTCGTTGCGGATAGCGGCTGCGTTCGCGCGGATCGAGCCGTCTCCTTCGAATATCTGCTTATAGCACCGCCGAACGCGATGAATCGCGGGACGATCGATCCCCGCACGGGTCATCCCGACCACGTTGAGTCCGCTCAAAACGCCGGGGTTGCCGTTGAGCATTCCATAGGGAATGACGTCATAGCTCACCGCCGACAGGCCCCCGATGAAGGCCTGACGCCCGATGCGGGTAAACTGGTGAACCGCGGAGCCGCCCCCGAGTATGGCTCGATCCTCGACGGTCACGTGCCCCGCAAGCATGACATTGTTGGAAAGGATGATGTTGTTGCCGAGGCGGCAGTCATGCGCCACGTGCGAATAGGCCAGGAACAGGTTGTTGTTGCCGATAATGGTTGCGCCGCCATGCTCCACCGTACCCGTATTCATGGTCACGCCTTCGCGGATGGTACAGTTTTCGCCAATCACCAGTTTCGTATTCAAGGCGCTGTGGTGCACGCTCTGCGAATCGCCGCCGATGACGGCACCCGGAAAGATCTTCGTGCCCTTGCCGACGCTCGTATGGCCGATGACCGCGACGTGACTCAGAATTTCGACGTCATCCGCAAGAACGACATTCGGCCCGATGTGGCAGAACGGGCCGATCTTCACGTTTTCGCCGATTACCGCACCGTTCTCGATGGCCGAGGACGGGTGGATCTTCGCACTTGATGCTATCATTCTCAGGCGTCTTCCTTGCTGACAATCATCGCGCCGATATCAGCTTCCGCGACGAGTTGCCCGTCAACTTTTGCATCGCAGTGAAATTTCCAGATATTGCCGCGCTGCTTCTGCTTCACGACATGGAACTCCACCCGGTCGCCCGGCACGACGGGTTTGCGGAACCGTGCATTGTCGATCGTCATGAAATAGACGAGATTGCTTCCGATTCCCGTCTTGCGCGCACAGATCGCGCCGGCCGTCTGCGCCATGCCTTCGATCAGAAGAACGCCCGGCATGATCGGCTTCTCGGGAAAATGCCCGGTGAAATGCGGCTCGTTGGCCGTCACGTTCTTGATCCCGATGGCCGAATTGTCGTCATCGATCTCGATGATGCGGTCCACCAGCAGGAAGGGGTAACGATGGGGAAGAAGCCTCAGGATTTCCTGTATGTCCGCCGTGCCGAGGACCGTTGCAGCCTCATTCATCCTTGCCACCCTTCTTCTTCTGCCTCTCGCTCGACCTGAGGGCCATTTCGGCGACATCGCGCAGGAAATCCCGCATCGGTCGCGCCGGAATCCCGCCATAGCGCTCGCCGGCCGGCACATCGCTCGCCACGCCGCTCATCGCGGCGATCTGCGCTCCGTCTCCAATGGTGATATGCCCGTTGACCCCGACGCCTCCGCCGATCATGACGCCGTCGCCGATCTGCGTGCTGCCGGCGATACCGACCTGGCTGACGATGCCGCAGTAGCGGCCGATGCGCACGTTATGGCCGATCTGCACGAGATTGTCGATTTTCGTCCCCTCGCCGATCACGGTGTCATCCATTGTGCCGCGGTCGATCGTCGTGTTCGCACCGATCTCGACGTGATCCTGGATGATCACCCGCCCGACCTGGACGATCTTGATCATTCCGCCCTTCGGGCCCGGTGCGTAGCCGAATCCGTCCTGGCCGATGCGCGCGCCCGGATGAATGATGACGTTGTTGCCGATCAACGCACAAAGGATGCTTGCACCGGCGGAAATGGTGCAATCCCGGCCGATCCGCACGCCCTGTCCGATCATTGCTCCCGCCGCAATGCGCGTTCCGCTTCCAATCTCGGCGCCGGCTCCGATCACAGCCATCGGCTCGACCTCGACGCCCGCCTCCAGGCGCGCCGTCGGATCGACGAAGGCTCCCGGCGCTACGCCCCTCTCGCTCGTATTATACGAGGGCCGCATGGCCCTTTCGTGAAGCAGGGTGCCGGCAAGCGCGAAGGCCGTGTGCGGCTTCGATGTCAGCAGCACGGGAATAGTGTCGGGGACGATCGACGAAATTGCTTTGTCGCAGATGATCGCGGCGGCGCGACAGGTCTGCAACTCTTCGCGATTCTTGCGCGACAGCATGTAGCAGATGTCGCCCGGCTTGGCGCGATAAACAGGCGCGACCGCACGCACGGTGCGGTCGGCGGCGCTTGTATCCAGCAACTCCGCCCCAATCTGATTCGCGAGGTCGCCCAGACGAATCCCCTGATGGGGCGGAAAAAACCAATTCTGTTCCATGGACACTCCAGAACGATTCTCTGGCAGTTCTGGACTGCTCTTTATCAGAACGACGAGTTGATACCGAACTTGAAGTTCTGGACCTCGTCGAAGTCTTCCTTCGCAACCGGCACGGCGTAGTCCACACGCAGCGGACCGAAAGGCGAAGCCCAGATCAAGCTGACGCCGACCGAGGCGCGCAGCGAGGCATCGTCCCCGCGTACCGATTCACCAGGACCGATCTCGACGTCGTTGCCGTAGAGCGTGCCCGCGTCGACGAAGAGCGCGCCGCGGAAACCGCTGTCACGCGGAAGACCCGGCAGCGGGAACGTCGCTTCCGCAGACGCCGTGAAATAGGTCGTACCGCCCAGTGCGTCGCCGTTGTTCATGCGCGGGCCGAGACCGTTGCGCTCGAAGCCACGGATGTCGTTGCTGTTCAGCTGGAACTGGTCGAAGACTTCCAGCGAACCGGACGTCTCGAACAGATGACCGGCGCTACCGGAAAGCGAACCGATGATGTCGGCCTCGTCATGCAGCGTGTAGTACCACTTGGCTTTACCCGTCAGCTTGTAGAAGTCCGACGTGCCGCCAAGGCCGGCAAACTCCTGCGTCACCGAAGCGAGGATGCCCTCGTGCGGCAGTTGAGCATCATCCAGCGTGTTGTAGGTGATGGACTGCGAGATGGACGAGCGCGTCCAGGGGCTGCCGTCGATTACACGGTCGTAGGGAGACGAGAGTTCGTCCCGGTCGCCGAAATATTCGAGCTCCGTGTAGTTGTAGCGCAGCGTGGTCGACAGGTTTTCGGTGATCGGCGCGGTCACGCGCAGGCTGAAGCCCTGATCGTTGTAGCTGTAGTTGTCGTCGTCGAAGTCGTTTTCGTTCTTGAAGAGGTCGAAGCCCGCCGCGAGACGATAGCCGAGGAAATAGGGCTCGGTGAACGAAACATTGTAGGTCTGGCTGTCCTCGCCCTTGCCGGCGGCAAGACGAATATACTGGCCACGGCCCAGGAAGTTCTTTTCCTCGATCGAAGCCTCGACGAGGAAGCCGCCGCCGTCGCCGGCGGAATAGCCGGCGCCGATGCCGAACGAACCGGTCGACTGATCCTGCACGTCGACGACGATGACGACGCGGTCAGCCGCGCTGCCCGGCTGCGTCGAGATGTTGACCGACGAGAAATAGCCGAGCGCCTCCAGGCGGCGCTTGGCGCGAGCAACCATTTCCTGGTTGAAGGCATCGCCTTCGCCGACATCGAACTCGCGACGGATAACGTAGTCACGCGTCCGGGTGTTGCCGCGAATCTCGATGCGCTCGACATAGGCGCGCTCGCCCTGGTCCACGAGATAGTCGACGGCGATCGTGTGGTTGGCGAGATCGCGGTTGCCGCGCGGCGTGACGCGCGCAAAGGGATAACCCTCCGACGCGACGCGCTTCGAAATCTCGCTCATCGTGCTCTGAATGTCCTTGGCCTTGTACACCGTGCCTTCGCGGCTCTGAACGAGACCCCTCAGTTCCTCGGCGTCGATGCCTTCGACCGTCGACTCGATATTGACCGGACCGAAGTCGTATCGAGGACCTTCCTCGATGGTGATCGTCACCGTGTATTCGTTGGTCGCCTCATTGAGCGCCGCTTCGGACGAGACCACCTGAAAATCGGCGTAGCCGCGGTTGTAATAAAACTGCCGCAGCAATTCCTCGTCGGCCCGCAACTTATCCGGATTGTAGACGTCCTTGCGCGTGAGGAACGAGAAGATGCCCGATTCCTTGGTCGCAATCACCGACTGCAGACGGCCGTCGCTATAGACCTCGTTGCCTACGAAGTTGATCTGCGTGATCTTCGTGCGTTCGCCTTCATTGATGACGAAGGCCAGGTTGACACGGCCTTCGGCAATCGGAACGACCTGGGTCGTCACGGTCACGTCGCTGCGGCCGATGGCGGCATAGGCGTCCCTGATGGCCTGAATGTCGGTTTCGACGGTCGCCTCGCTATAGGGACCGAGCGGCTGGGTGCGAACGACACCCTGGAGCTTGTCATCCTTGATCTTGCGGTTGCCGTTGAAGACCACCTGGTTGACGAGCTGATTCTCGCTGACGGAAACGACAAGCGATCCGCCGGAAACCGTGATGCTGACATCGGAGAAATAGCCGGTGGCATAGAGCCGCTTCACGGATGCGTCGATATCGGCATTGCTGAAGCTCTTGCCGGGAACGATCGTGATATTGGCGCGAACGGTTTCCGCGCTGACGCGCGTTGCCCCACGCACTTCAACCCGATTGATGACCGCGGCTTGCGCGACTGAGGTACCAGCAACAAGTCCTACCCCGGTACCCGTGGCGACCATGCTTGCTGACAGAGCAAACGCCGACACCGCGTTCAAAAACCTTGAACCAGCTTTCATGTCAAAATCTTACCTTTTCCCAACGTCCCGCGGCAGTTTCGTGCCGACTCCGGTCACGGTTGCCGTTTTAACCGCTTTTCCCATACAAGCAAGTCAGCTCGTTAATTTCTGTTTACTTCAATTCCAACCGTGGCTTAACAGCCACTACGGCCTCTTATTATCGTAAACAAACCGTTATCGAGCAGCCGGCGAAACTCACTCGCTCCCCGAATCCTTAACGATGTCCGCTCCCGCCCAAGACTCCGCCCCTATCCGAAGAGCCAGTTGATATCGTTCCAGGCCGCAAAAACCGTCAGCATGAGCACCATGGCAAAGCCTATGCGGAATGCGAGATCCTGTGCGGCAGGACCGACCGGCCTGCCGCGCAACGCTTCGACCGCATAGAACATCAGATGGCCGCCATCAAGCACCGGCACGGGCATTAGGTTGAGCAATCCAATGGAAACCGAAAGCACGGCCGCGAAATTCAGCACCTCGGCAATGCCGAGCTTCGCCATCTGACCGGACATCTGGGCGATACGGATCGGCCCGCCGACCTGATCGGCGCTCATCCGGCCGACAAAGAGATTCGAAAGATAGTCGAGCGTGCCCGTTACGATCCGCCAGCTCTGCAGTGCCCCTTGCCCCACCGCTTCGAGAGGTCCGTAGGTCTCGACCCGGAAATTGCCGGCCTCCTGGTTCGTTCCGATGCCGATCTTGCCCTCTTCCATCTTGTTGCCGAGCGGGTCGACGGATTCGGTGCGTTGGGGCACCATCGGCAGGTCGATCGCAGCGCCCTCGCGCTCGATCCGAACGGTGATCGGCAGCTCGGGACGGACGCTCACATAGCGGCGCACGTCGTCGAAGGTGGCGATCGGCTTTCCGTCGATCGAAAGCAGCCGGTCTCCCGGCAGAACACCCGCCTTTTCCGCGGCACTGTCCGGCGCCACGAAAGCGACGACGGGATCGGCGACGGCACGGCCGTAAATGGAAAAGAGGACTGCGAAGATCGCAATCGCCAGAAGAAAATTCGCGATGGGACCGGCCGCGACCGTCGCCGCGCGTTTCCATAGCTTTGCGCCCAGGAATGTACGGCCCCGCTCTTCCGGCGCGATCGTCTCCAGCCGCCGGTAGTCGGGCGTGCTCGCCGCATCCTCGTCGCCGAAGAACTTCACGTAGCCGCCAAGCGGGACCGCGCAGAATTTCCAGCGGGTGCCGTGGCGATCGGTCCAGCCGAAGAGCTCGGGTCCGAAGCCGACGGAAAAGGCCAGGATGCGGATGCCCGACCAGCGCCCCACCAGGTAGTGTCCCATCTCGTGAACGAAGACCAGCAACGTCAGGAGGAACAGGAAGGTGGGGATCGTGTACTGGAGATTGTCAAGCAGTAGGCTCATAGTCATTCCTAACGCGTCCGCTGCCACGTCCGCCAGTTCAAATTGCAAGGTCGGGGCCGTGCCGCCATGGTTCGCACCGCCGCATGATAGTCCCGCTTCGAGCCGGATATAAGGACTAGGACCTGTGGACACTTATGGATAGGGATTTGACGGCCCAAATTGCGAGGGACTTTCGTGGAAAATCCGGCGCCGCAGGCCGTCCGCCTGCAAGCCGGATTTTTCGCGACAAGGCACCGCAATATGGGCCGCCCGAAGGGTTTTGCACAAATCGCCCACTGCCGGCGGCTTTTCCCTTGCAAAGGGGGCAACCCTTTGCTGCGGAAAAATCCTTGGCATTGACCGATTTGTGCAAAATCAAACCCCTATCCATAAGTGTCCACAGGTCCTACACCGGCAGTCTTCAAAGACCCAGCAGAATCGAGCCGAAGGCGACTTCCCGGCCGCCCGCCAGCAGGAACTGCCCAAGCACCAGAGCCAGTGCGGCAATGCAGGCGAATATCAGCCCGTCCACCCGGTCCATGACGCCGCCGTGACCCGGAATCAGCCTGCTCGAATCCTTGACGCCGAAGCGGCGCTTGACGAAGGACTCGAACAGATCGCCTATCTGGCTTGCGACGGAGAGGACCAGCGCGATGACGGGGATGCGCAGGCCCTCGAGCGAAAAGTGGGCCATGAAAACGGCGACACCCGCAAGAACGCCGAAAGTCGCGCCGCCGATCGCGCCCGACCAGGTCTTGCCCGGCGAGATTGCCGGCGCCAGCTTCGGCCCGCCGATCGCCCGCCCCGTGAAGTAGGCGAAAATATCCGTTGCCCATACGACGGCGAACACGAACAGCATCGCCATCAGCCCGAGATAGTCCGCTCCGCGGATCGCCGCGAGCGAAATGCTCGTCAGGCCCGCATAGACGATCCCGCCCGGCAGCCACCAGCTGGTTCCCTTTATCAGTACCCAAAGCGCTGCCGCGAGCACACAGAGGGCAAGTCCCGGCAGGCTGATATGCATATAGTCGAGGAGGACGAGACCGGCGATCACCACCTGCGCCAGCCAGCCGAGGGCATTGCCCTGAAAGTCCCGCTCGGGGAGCTTGGTGATGGTGGACCACTCGTAATAGACGAGCAGGCCGATCGCGACGGAGAGAAGCTGGAAGGCGAAGCCGCCGATCCAGGTTGCAGCAAGAACCACCGCAGCCAGAACCAACCCGGAGGCGATACGAAGTTTGAGTTCGGCCTGCATCAGGAGCCGACCGCCAGAGTCGGTTGGGTCAGTCCGCCGAATCGGCGCTCGCGGCAGGCATATTGTTCGATCGCCGCAAAGAATGTCTCGCGCGTGAAATCCGGCCAGAGGTCCGGAATGAACAGCAATTCGGAGTAGGCCCCCTGCCAAAGGAGAAAGTTGGAGAGACGCTCCTCGCCGCTCGTCCGGATGATGAGATCGGGATCGGGAATGCCCGCCGTATCGATCGTCGAGGATATCCGTTCCGCGGTAATCTCTTCCGGCCGCAGACGACCGGCAGCCACGTCCCCCGCCAGGCGGCGCATGGCTCTCGCCAGCTCGTCTCTGGCGCCGTAATTGAACGCGATGACCACCGTGATGCCGGTGTTTGCGATCGTCGTCTCCTCCGCTTCGATGAGCAGAGGCAGGATATCGCCGCTCAGGTTCGAACGGTCGCCGATCACCCGGATGCGGACGTTCTCACGGTGGAGATCGGCGAGATCCCGTCGGATGAAAGCCTTGAGCAGGCCCATGAGGTCGCTGACCTCGTTTTCCGGCCGGTTCCAGTTCTCCGACGAGAATGCGAACAGCGTCAGGTAACGGATGCCGATCTCCGCCGCCGTCCTTACCGCCCCGCGGACCGCCTCTACGCCCTTGCGGTGGCCCATGGTACGGGGCAGTCCACGCGCATTCGCCCAACGACCGTTGCCGTCCATGATGATGGCGACGTGAGCCGGTACGTTAGCGGGATTGAATTCTTGCATGGGTTGTCCGGACAAAGAGACTCACCTATCCGCAGGTCAGACCTGCATGATTTCCTTTTCCTTCTCCGCGAGCAAGCGGTCGATTTCGGAAATTACGTCATCGGTCATTTTTTGGACCCGCTCGGACTGAGCACGGCTCTCGTCCTGGCCGATCTCGCCGTCCTTTTCGGCTTTTTTCAGGTCGTCCATACCGTCACGGCGAACGTGGCGGACGGCAACCTTGCTTTTTTCGGCATAGTCGTGCGCGACCTTGACCAGCGATTTGCGGCGCTCCTCGTTCAGTTCCGGCAGCGGAATGCGCAGGTTCTGCCCGTCGACGATCGGGTTGAGCCCCAGATTGGACTCCCGGATCGCCCGCTCCACGGCACCGACCATGGACTTGTCCCACACCGAAACCGAAAGCATCCGCGACTCCGGGACCGTGATGTTTGCCACCTGGTTCAGCGGCATGCGCGAACCGTAGGCTTCGACGGTCACCGGATCGAGTACGTTCGCCGAAGCGCGACCGGTCCGCAGCGACGCGATGTCGTGCTTGAAAGCAGCGATCGCCCCGTCCATCCGACGCTTGAGTTCCTTCAGATCCACACCTTCACTCATGGTTCAAGACTCCCGTTCCTATCAGCGGCCCTTGCGGGCCCCAGCAGCTTGTCAATTATCGGTCACGATGGTGGCACGGCCGCCACCCGTCAATATCTCCGTGAAGCCGCCCTTCTCGTGGATGGAGAAGACGACGATCGGAATGGCATTCTCCCGCGCAAGCGCCACGGCGGCAACATCCATGACCGCGAGGCCTTTTTCGAGAATCTCGCTATGGGTCAGGCGGTCGAAGCGGGTGGCCGAGGGGTCCTTCTTCGGATCCGCGGAATAGATGCCGTCGACCTGTGTTCCCTTGAAGATCGCCTCGGCGCCCATCTCCGCCGCACGAAGCGCCGCAGCCGAATCCGTCGTGAAGAACGGATTGCCCGTGCCGCCGGCGAAGATCACGACACGGCCGAGCGAAAGATGATAGAGCGTCGCGCGCTGCGAGAAACTCTCGCAGATTTCCGGCATGGCGATGGCCGACAGGACGACGGTGTCGATATCGAGCTTGCGCAGCGACGTCGCCAGCGCAAGCGCGTTGATGACCGTCGCCAGCATTCCCATGTGGTCGCCGGTTACGCGGTCGCCGCCCTTGGACGCGACAGCGACACCGCGGAAGATGTTGCCGCCGCCGACGACGACGCCGACTTCGACACCCATCGCTCTCGCTTCCGCGATATCGGAGGCAATTCGGTCGGCTACGGCAACATCGATGCCGAACCCCTGGCTTCCCATAAGCGCTTCACCGGAGGCCTTGAGAAGAACGCGCTTGTAGATTGGCTTGGCCGACATTGTCACTCCTGAAATAGATCGGCGCGCGTGTGCAGGCATCTGGCGCACACCGGCGTAAAGGCAAAATCCGCTGCGTGGTATCAACCGCTCCGGCGGGTCCTACGCATCGACTGGAGCCGGATACACGAAGGGCACCGCGTTGTCACGCGATGCCCCCACGTTTTCCCATTCGGGGTGAAGAAATCAACCCTTCGCGGCGGCTGCCACTTCTGCCGCGAAATCGCTCTCTTCCTTTTCGACGCCTTCGCCGAGCAGGAGACGAGCAATGCCGGCGACTTCGATCGGCGCGCCGACGGACTTTTCCGCTTCCTTGATCGCGGCTTCCACCGTCTGGTCAGGGTTCATGACGAAAGCCTGCGACAGAAGGGCGACCTCCTCGAAGAACTTGCGCATGCGGCCATCGACCATCTTTTCGATGATGTTGTCCGGCTTGCCGGAAGCGCGCGACTGCTCGATGAAGACGTTGCGCTCGCGCTCGGCGACCGCCGGGTCGATTTCGCTCGAACGGACGGCGAGCGGGTTGGTCGCGGCGACGTGCATGGCAACCTGCCGGCCGATCGCGTTCAGAGCTTCCTTGTCGCCGGTCGACTTCAACGCGACGAGCACGCCGAGCTTGCCGATGCCTTCACCTGCGGCATTGTGCACATAGGTCGCGACGACGCCGTCCTCGACCTCGAGCAGTGCCGAGCGGCGCAGCGTCATGTTCTCGCCGATCGTGGCAATGGCGTCCTTGATCGTGTCTTCAACGGACTTGCCGGTCGCCGGATAGGTCGCCTTGGAAACGGCTGCAACGCTGCCGTCGGTGCCAAGCGCGACATTGGCAACGCCGCGGACGAGCTCCTGGAAGGCATCGTTGCGGGCAACGAAGTCGGTTTCGGAGTTGATTTCGACGACGACGGCCTTGGTGCCGGAGCTGGCAATGCCGATGAGGCCTTCGGCAGCAGTGCGGCCGGACTTCTTGTCAGCCTTGGCGATGCCCTTGGCGCGCAGCCAATCGATGGCGGCTTCCATGTCGCCATTGGTCTCGGCAAGCGCCTTCTTGCAGTCCATCATGCCTGCGCCGGTCTTTTCGCGCAGCTCCTTCACCATTGCGGCGGTAACAGTCATCTTTGTGCCTCTTGTCTGTTTGCTGGCGCGCCGACCGGGATTGGCGCAGTGCCAGAAGGTTTGGCAGGAAATGGCCTTTCTGTGTGACATCGTGATGAAGCCACTTTAGCGATGTTCGCGGGCTCACCGCGCGCGATCGGCCGGGCCATTTCCGGCTGATAAAGAACAAGGCCGTTCAGATTCTACATCACAAACGGCCTCGTCCCGATATTTCATGCGTACGGCAGCGCTTCGTCTGCCGGTCGGGCCGATCAGGCTTCGGACGCTTCCTCGAGAGCCGGCTCGACCGGAACCTCTTCGGATGCGCCGAGATCGCGACCAGAGGCGCCCTGCTGACGGGCAATACCGTCAATGGCGGCGCGGGCGATGAGATCGCAGTAAAGGGCGATAGCGCGCGATGCGTCGTCGTTGCCCGGGATCGCGTAGTCGATCTGGTCCGGATCGCAATTGGAGTCGATGACGGCAACCACCGGAATGCCAAGACGCTTGGCTTCGTCGATGGCGATCGATTCCTTGTTGGTGTCGATGATGAACATCAGATCCGGGGTACCGCCCATATCGCGGATGCCGCCGAGTGCGCGGTTGAGCTTCTCGCGCTCGCGCTCGAGGTTCAGGCGCTCCTTCTTCGTGAAGCCGGAAGCTTCCGAAGCCAGGATCTCATCGAGCTTGCGCAGGCGCTGGATCGAGTTGGAGATCGTCTTCCAGTTCGTCATCATGCCGCCGAGCCAGCGGGCATTGACGTAGTACTGGGCGGAACGCTTCGCTGCGTCCGCGATGATCTCGGAAGCCTGGCGCTTGGTGCCGACGAAAAGCACGCGGCCGCCGCTGGCGACGGTGTCGCTCACGACCTGCAGGGCGCGCGACAGCATCGGAACGGTCTGGGCGAGATCGATGATGTGAACGTTGTTACGGTCGCCGAAGATGTACGGCTTCATCTTCGGGTTCCAGCGGTGTGTCTGGTGGCCGAAGTGCACGCCCGCCTCGAGAAGCTGGCGCATAGTGAAATCAGGCAATGCCATGCCTTTGTCTCCTTTTCCGGTTGAACCTCCGCAAGGCGTCGAGCGCACCGCAATGCGCCCACCGGCGGAACGATCCGGATTTCTCCCGGAAAATCCCATGCCTTACGTGTGGAATGGCCAGCCCCTTAGCGGCAACCGCCCGAGAAATCAAGCCTTGATGTCGTTTTGGAGTCGTTTGCCGGCGCTTACTTGCACTCTTCGGTGTTGAAGACCTCGAGCTTGGCGAGTTTTCCGCTCAGGACGAAGTCTCCGTAGTCCATGGTGAGATCCCGCGTCACTCCGTTCTCGTAGAGCTTGAACGCCATGCGATAGACGGGCAGCGCGTCGCCGTTCGCTTCGTCGTTGAAATAGGTGATCGTCACCGGCCAATAGTTCTCGCCCGCAAGCTTTCCGGCCTTGCCGACATCCGCGTCGTCAGGAGCGGGCTTGCGCGGCTTGCCCACGAAGGTCGAGGTGATCAGCGTCTTGTCGCCCGAATCGGAACCATCGAAGATACGCGCCTCGAAAAAGCTCTCTCCTTTTTTCGCACGTTCGATCACTTCGAGCATGTGCTCGGTCGGAAACCGGCTGGCCGCAAGCGCCACCTGGCGCTTGTCCGGAGCGGTCAGCTCGACCTTGACGCCCGATTTATCGTCATGCGCGCTTCCGCGCACCTCCTTGTCCAGCTTCTCGTCGGTGAAGGAGCGGGTGAGGAAACGAAAATTGCCGTTCTTCATGTCCTCATAGGTGGTGGTCTGCTGATCGGTGAGGCGAACCTCCTCGCCCGTATCGACCTGGGTGACGAAGCGGAAGCTGACGGTATAGCCTTCGCAGGAGGAGCCGTTGAACTCATAGACCATGCGGCCATACATGCCGGAGATGCCGGACCGCTCAGAGGCGTCCTTCAGCTCCAGATCGTAGACGGCGCGATGGGGAACAAGAGCAGTCGCCTGTGCAGCGCCCGCCGTCATGACCACGACACAGACGCTTCCCAGGGTGACCAGACCGAAGCCTTTACGAAACATCCGTTTCCTCCTGTTGGACTCGCCGCCAATGCGATAAACAAGCTTTCGGCAGAAACAAGGCAGATCGGTTCTGGTCCACGCCTGTCACGATCTGCTTTGCATGCCGGATTTTAGCACAAAAGACAACAACGGAGCCTTTCCATGTCCGCAGAGATCGAAACCCGCCTCACCGAACTCGGCATCGTCCTTCCGCAGGCTGTTGCGCCTGTCGCGAACTACGTGCCTTACGTCGTCTCCGGGTCGATGCTCTACATTTCCGGGCAGCTGCCGATGGAAAACGGCAAGGTCGCCGTCACCGGCCATGTCGGCAAGGATGTCGATGTCGCCGGCGCGCAAAGAGCCGCCGAACTCTGCGCGATCAACATCCTGGCACAGGCCAAGGCGGCTCTTGGCGATCTCGGCCGTATCCGCCGCCTCGTCAAGATCAACGGCTTCGTCGCTTCCACGCCGGACTTCGTCGAACAGCACCTGGTGATCAACGGTGCCTCCAACCTGCTTGCCAACGCGCTCGGCGAGGCCGGCAAGCACGCTCGTGCGGCTGTCGGCATGGCTTCCCTTCCCTTCAACGCGGCTGTCGAGGTCGACGCCGTGATCGAAATCGCGTGATCAGGGACGTCCAATGAAGGATCTTTCCTGGCTCAAGGCCCAGCCGATCGCCCATCGCGGCTTCCATGACATGAATCGCGAAGTCTGGGAGAACACGCTCTCGGCCTTCGCCCGCGCGGCCGAAGCCGGTTTCGCGATCGAATGCGATCTTCAATTTGCGGCCGACAGCGTTCCGGTCGTTTTCCACGACCACGACCTGCAGCGTCTCTGCGGGATCAGAGGCGACGTGCGGGCGAAAACGTCCGCCGAGCTCGGGCTGTTGTCCATCGGCGGCACCAGGGACAAGGTACCGACGCTCAAGCAGATGCTGCGCCTCGTCGCCGGCCGGGTCCCGCTCATCATTGAACTCAAGGGGCGGAAGGGCGACGACGAGGGCTTTGCCGCGGCCGTGCTCGAGACGCTGGAAGGCTATGACGGCCACGTTGCGCTGATGAGCTTCGACCATTGGCTGCTCAGGGACCTGAAGGAGCTGGACGCGCCCTACCCCCTCGGCCTGACTGCCGAAGGCTCCAATCCGGAGACCTTCTTCGTGCACGAGGAGGCGATGCATCTCGGGCTCGACTTCATTTCGTACCATTACGGCCACCTTCCAAATCCTTTCACGGAAAAGGAGCGCGCGCTCGGCCGCACGCTCATCACCTGGACGGTGCGGGACAGACAGGCTCAGGAGCACACATTCGCCAATGCCGACCAAATGACCTTCGAGGGTTTCGATCCGCGGGAGATCATGATTTCGTAGGCGCATGACAGACGCGATCACCATCCGCATAGAGCATTCGTTCACGTCGATACCGCCGGCGAGCTGGGACAGGCTTGCCGGCGCCTCGAAGGGGCATGCCGGCACGCCCTACAACCCCTTCGTCTCCCATGCCTACCTTTCCGCACTGGAAGAATCCGGATCGGCAACGGCGGAAACGGGATGGCTCGGGCAGCATCTCCTGATGGAGGACGCGGACGGTTCCCTGCGGGGGGCGCTTGTCTGCTACGTCAAGAGCCACAGCCAGGGGGAGTATGTTTTCGACCATGGATGGGCGGATGCCTTCGAGCGTGCCGGCGGCCGCTACTACCCGAAGCTGCAATGTTCCGTGCCCTTCACGCCGGCAACAGGGCCGCGGCTGCTTGCGGCCGAGGGGAGCGACCGGCAAACGGTCGGCAATGCGCTCGCGGCCGGTCTCAAGGAACTCACGCGCCGCCACGGTCTTTCCTCGGCCCACGTGACCTTCGTCCCGGTTGACGAGATGGCGGCCTTGGAGCAGGCGGGCTTCCTGCACCGTATGGACCAGCAGTTCCATTTCATCAATCAGGGCTATGGATCGCATGACGACTTTCTCGCCACGCTTGCCTCGCGAAAGCGCAAGGCACTGAAGAGAGAGCGCCGCGCAGCCGTCGAAAACGGCATAACCATCGACTGGCTGACCGGCAGCGACCTCACGGAAGAGATCTGGGACCAGTTCTTCGCCTTCTACATGGACACCGGCGGACGCAAATGGGGCCGCCCCTATCTGACCCGCGCCTTCTACTCACTCATCGGCGAGCGGATGGCCGACGACATCTTGCTGGTCATGGCCAAACGCGGCGGGCGCTACATCGCGGGTGCGATCAATTTCATCGGCGGCGATGCGCTGTATGGCCGGCACTGGGGCTGTATCGAGGACCACCCCTTCCTGCATTTCGAAGTCTGTTACCATCAGGCGATCGATTACGCGATCGCGAAGGGATTGAAACGCGTCGAGGCCGGCGCGCAGGGCGAGCACAAGCTCGCGCGGGGCTACATGCCGGTGACCACCCATTCCGCTCATTTCATCAGCCATCCGGGGCTTGCGCGCGCCGTAGCCGATTATCTGGAACGGGAGCGCCGGGATGTGGAAGAAACCGGCGAGTTTCTTGCGGGGCACGGGCCTTTCCGCAAAGGTGAGCGCCAGGACGACTGAGACACCGCGAACGCGTGCCAGGAAAAGGAAACGACATGAGTGCATATGACACAAACAATATCTTCGCCAAGATATTGCGCGGCGAGATACCCTCGCACCGCGTCTACGAGGACGAAGCTACGGTCGCCTTCATGGATGTGATGCCGCAGGCCGAGGGCCACGTTCTGGTGCTGCCGAAGGCACCGTCCCGCAACATTCTCGACGCCGACCCGGCCACCCTCACCAGCCTGATCGCAACTGTCCAGAAGATCGCCGTCGCCGCCAAGGCCGCTTTCGACGCCGACGGCGTCACGATCATGCAATTCAACGAGGCACCGGCCGGACAGTCGGTCTTCCACCTCCACTTCCACGTCGTCCCCCGCCGCGAGGGCGTTCCGCTGAAGCCGCATTCCGGCAAGATGGAAGACGGGGACGTGCTGGCCGCAAACGCAGAGAAGATCCGCCGGGCGCTTTAAGGCCCGTTGAGATTGGGGATTCCCGCGGCGGCTTGTTTGATTTCCTCATCGCTGTGCTCCTCACAGGGATGAGGACGTTGGGAAGGCCCAGACATCGCTTCAGCCCGTAGAGATCGGGCTGTTTGCTATGTGCTCACCTGAAATCGCGGAGACGGCGTGCCGGCAGAGAAAGACTCAGGCAAAGGATCCTCATCTAATAAGGTAGCCTTGATTCAAACGTTTACGGCAATCTGTCATATCAATGCTTTAAATCGTCAAAACCCCCGCCACCAAAGACCAGCGGCCAGGGCGGCGATTGCCGTTGCAATGCCGGCGGCGGGCTTCTGGCGGGCGGCGAAAAACACGATCGCGCCTATCACGACGGAGCCCAGCCGAAGCCACAGTGGCGACTGCGCAAGAACGCCGGTCGGGTAAAGAATAAGCTTTGCGATGACCGCTGCGACCAGTGCCGTCGCCACCGCCCTCACCCAGTTCAGCGCCTCCGAATCGTCGCGCAGACGATTGCCGGCGAGGACCCCTAGCCATCGCCAGATATCGGTCGCGAGCCAGCCGGCTATCGCGATGAACGCATAGGCCCACCATCCGTCCATCCAGGTCACGCGCTCTTCTCCCGCCGCGCGCGCCATAGGCGCTCGCCCGCCCAGGCCAGCGTTCCGCCGCCAAGGCCGGCGAGCAGGATGTCGAACTCGGGTGCGATCCAGTAGCAGAGCGGCCCTGCGACGAGCCCGATGGCGAGGGCCGCGTAGACGACCGGATGGCGCGCGGAATTCCAGATCGAGGCGAGGAAATAGACCGGCGTCAGAAAGAAGAGACATCCGGCGACGATCGGCGGGAAATCGGCGACGAGCCGATAGACGATCCCGACCAGCGCCATGTTCGTGGCCACCAGCGTGATGCCGAAGCCGGCGAAGAAGGTCGCGCGATGCTGGCGCGGAACCGCATGCACGCGCTCCATCGCGAAGACCCAGGCGGTGATGGCGATGAAATGCGAAAGCACGAGAAGCAGCCATGTCGGCGTCTTCGGCGTGCGCAGTTCGGGAACGAGTGCGGCGACCATCGGCATCAAGCGCACCGACGAAAGCGTGACCGCCAGGAACGCCGTCGCAAGACTGGCGCCGCTGAGGATCGAACTCACGAGAATGACCTTTGCCGGCAGGGCCCAGACGATGCCGGTCATGAACACGACCTGCGCCGGCGGGATCCCGGCCTGAACCGTCAGCGAGCAGAAGCCCACGAAGGAAAGCATGAGGATTATGGCCGGAAGGCTGAATATCCCGCGCGCACCCGCCAGAAACCAGCCCAGAGGCGATCGCTCCTCTTCGATACGGTTTGTGGAATCCACCCGCTATGCTCCACGCTCACAAGAAAGTGCCGGGTAACTCACCCGGCACCGTCACGTCCAGTCGCGATCGCGTTATTTCTTGCGCGGCACCTTCGGAACCGTCCGCCCCCTGAGGGGAGCCGCGCCGGAGCTGCCGCCGCTCTTGTTCGAGGACTTGGCGGTCGTCTTCTTCGACTTGGCTTTTGCGCCCTCTTCGGCTGCGGCTACGCTTTCCTTTTCGGCAGCCTTCTTGGGTTTCGCGCCCTTGCCGGCCGGACGCGAGACCTCGGCCTTGGGCTTGATCGGAGCAGTTTCCGGCACGGCTTCGAGCATGAGCCCCTTCGTGCCGTCTTCCTTGTTGCCGATCGTCACCTTGACGACACCGCCCTTCTTGAGCTTGCCGAAGAGGATCTCGTCCGCGAGGGGCTTCTTGATGTTTTCCTGGATGACGCGCGCCAGCGGCCGTGCACCCATCTTCTCATCATAGCCCCTCTCTGCAAGCCAGGCGATCGCATCAGGCGCAAGGTCGAAGGTGACATTGCGCTCCGCAAGCTGCGTTTCGAGCTGCATGACGAACTTCTGCACGACCTTGTGGATGACCGGGGTCGGCAGAGAGTTGAACGGAATGACGGAGTCCAGACGGTTGCGGAACTCCGGCGTGAAGAGGCGATTCAGCGCCTCCACGTCCTCGCCGGTTCGCTTGGAGGAACCGAAGCCGATCGCCGCCCGAGCCATGTCGGACGCGCCGGCATTGGTCGTCATGATCAGGATGACGTTCCGGAAATCGATCTTCTTGCCGTTATGGTCGGTCAGCGAACCGTGGTCCATGACCTGCAAGAGGATGTTGAAGAGATCCGGATGCGCCTTTTCGATTTCGTCGAGGAGCAGCACGCAATGCGGATGCTGGTCGACGCCATCGGTCAGGAGTCCGCCCTGATCGAAACCGACATAGCCGGGAGGCGCGCCGATCAGTCGGGAGACCGTGTGGCGTTCCATATATTCCGACATGTCGAAGCGCAGCAGCTCGACGCCGAGCGAGGTGGCGAGTTGCTTCGCCACTTCCGTCTTGCCGACGCCGGTCGGGCCGGAAAAGACGTAGCAGCCGATCGGCTTGTTGGGCTCGCGAAGGCCTGCGCGCGCCAGCTTGATCGACGAGGCGAGCGCCTCGATCGCCAGATCCTGGCCATAAACGACGGAACGCAGTTCCTGCTCGAGATTGGCGAGCACGGCTTCGTCGTCCTTGGACACGGTCTTCGGCGGGATGCGTGCCATCGTTGCGACGGTCGCTTCGATCTCCCTTTCGGTGATCAGCTTGCGGCGTTTGCTGACGGGCAAAAGCATCTGAGCGGCACCGGACTCGTCGATGACGTCGATCGCCTTGTCCGGCAGCTTCCGGTCATTGATATAGCGTGCCGAAAGCTCCACCGCCGCCTTGATGGCATCGTTGGTGTATTTCAGCTGGTGGTAGTCCTCGAAATACGGCTTGAGGCCCTTCATGATCTCGATCGTGTCCGCGATCGTCGGCTCGTTGACGTCGATCTTCTGGAAGCGGCGAACGAGAGCCCGGTCCTTTTCGAAGAACTGGCGGTACTCCTTATAGGTGGTCGAGCCGATGCAGCGGATCGCGCCGGAAGAAAGCGCGGGCTTCAAGAGGTTCGACGCGTCCATGGCGCCGCCGGACGTGGCGCCGGCACCGATGACCGTGTGGATCTCGTCGATGAACAGCACTGCACCGGGATAGTCTTCGAGTTCCTTGACCACCTGCTTCAGGCGTTCCTCGAAGTCGCCGCGATAGCGGGTACCGGCCAGCAGGGTTCCCATGTCGAGCGCGAAGATCGTTGCGTCCTGCAACGCCTCGGGCACCTTCTTCTCGATGATCCGCTTGGCAAGGCCCTCGGCGATCGCCGTCTTGCCGACGCCCGGATCGCCCACGTAAAGCGGGTTGTTCTTGGACCTGCGGCAAAGCACCTGAATGGTCCGGTTCACTTCGGCGTGACGCCCGATCAACGGATCGATCTTGCCGGACTTGGCCTTTTCGTTGAGGTTCACGCAATAGGCCGTGAGCGCATCCTGCTGCTTCTTCGGGCCGGCCTCCTCGCTCTCGCGCGAAGCCTTCTGTTCGGAGTCCTGGTCTTCCGCCCCGCGCACCGGCCGCGCCTCGGAGCTCCCCGGCCGCTTGCCTATGCCGTGCGAAATGAAATTGACTGCATCATACCGTGTCATCTCCTGCTCCTGCAGGAAATAGGCAGCATGGCTCTCGCGCTCGGCGAAGATCGCCACGAGCACGTTGGCGCCGGTCACCTCCTCGCGGCCCGAAGACTGCACATGGATGACGGCTCGCTGGATCACGCGCTGGAAACCGGCCGTCGGCTTGGAGTCCTCGTCGTAACCGGTGACGAGGTTCGACAATTCGTTGTCGACGTAATCGGTCACGGTCTTGCGAAGCGTGTCGAGATTGACGTTGCACGCGCCCATCACAGCCGCCGCATCGGCATCATCGATCAATGCCAGCAGCAGGTGCTCGAGCGTCGCATATTCGTGATGGCGCTCGTTGGCAAAAGTCAGTGCCTGATGCAGCGCCTTTTCGAGGCTGGGCGAAAATGTTGGCACGTTAGTTCCTCATTTCTTTTCCATGACGCATTGCAACGGATGTTGATGCTGCCTGGCGAAATCCATCACCTGCGTCACCTTGGTTTCGGCGACCTCGTAGGTGAAGACGCCGCATTCTCCAACGCCGTGGTTGTGGACATGTAGCATTATGACGGTCGCCTCTTCGCGGTTCTTCTGAAAGAAGCGCTCGAGGATGTGAATGACGAATTCCATCGGTGTGTAATCGTCATTCAAAAGCAGAACGCGGTACAAACTCGGCTTCTTGGTCTTCGGCTTGGTGCGCGTGATGACGGACGTGCCACGACTGGGGCCGCCTCCGTCTCCTTCGCTTCCCTGCTGCATCCGGACCGGCATGGCGATCATTCTTGTTCATTCCTTTACAGCCGCGGATCCATTCGCATTCGGCCACGACATGCTTGCCTTTATCTAATGGTTCGTTCTTGGATTTTAAGACCGAACCCACGCACTGCAAACATATTCGCACGGCGAAACACAAGATTGATCAAATTTCTTCGGCGGCGGTGGCAACTTTCACGGGTTGCGGCGGGATCAATGAGCCGCGGCGCACGAACAGACGAAGGCCGGCCGCGGCATCCGCGACCGGCCTGTTCTGCAATAGCGATGAGGCTGATGGTCAGGCGGCGGCGGCTGTCTTGACCGCAGCGGTCGCCTTGGCAACCGGTGCCTCGTACGGCTTGTAGGCGTCCTTGGCGAGGTCGGCATACATCTCACCGATCTTCGTCGCCTCGGTGAAGAAGCCTTCGTAGCTTGCCTTCAGATAATTCGTCTGAAGCTCGAACGCTGCCTCCAGGCTTTTGACGCTGGTAAGCTTTTCGAGATGAGCAACGCTATCCTCGAAGGACTTCTTCGAATAATCGGCCGCTTCGGTCGCAATAGCCTGGAAGCCTTTGGTCATGGCGGAGTAGCTCTTCACGGCCACGTCGAGGGCTTCCTTGCTCTTCTTGTTCGCATCGTCGAAGTTAAACATCGGGTGTCTCCTTGTGACGGCTCGGCTAGGAACTCGGTTTAGTCTATGTGCACTGCACAAAAAGTCAAGTTCAGTGTGCAATGCAATAAAACACAGTTCTTGCAACGACTTGATGAAGACCGGACGCCTCCGGACAAATTCTTCGAAAAGTATGATTTAACAGCAGAAAACCCGGCCTGATTGCTCAGAACCGGGTCTTGCAACGCGCGATTACCACCGATCCCGGTGGGATCGAGGGCTCTCAGAGATCGATGTCGAGGATCGCCATCGAGAAATTATAGGAGAGCTCGCCGTCCTCTTCGTCACGGAAGACGACACCGAGAAATTCGTCGCCGAGATAGACTTCAGCGGATTCGTCCTTCTTCGGGCGAGCCTTGACGACCATGGACTGGTTGAACGTGCGCTTAAGATAGGCCTCAAGCTTGCGGATTTCTTCGGGCTTCAAAACTCTTCTCCGTAGCCGATTGATTTGCCGCGCTTGTTGCACGGGCCATTGCCAGGTGTAAACCCATCAGAGCGCCAAGCGTTCGCCGAGAGGCGAAGAAATGCTCGCAACGCCTTGAATTTCTGCACTGAATTTTCGCGGCGTCGATGCCCGGCACAGCCGGGTTACAGGCGCCTTGATCAGATATCGAACGACGCCAGGATCTGGTCCATTTGACGCGACGGCTCGGAACAGCCGGCCTCGCCGACGACCTTCGCCGGCACCCCGGCAACCGTCGATTTGGGAGGGACCGCCTTCAGCACGACGGAACCGGCGGCCACGCGCGAGCAGTGGCCGATGTGGATGTTGCCGAGAATCTTTGCGCCGGCGCCGATCAGCACGCCGTTGCCGATCTTCGGATGACGGTCGCTGCCTTCCTTGCCGGTGCCGCCAAGCGTCACGCCATGCAAGATAGATACGTTGTCGCCGATGACCGCGGTTTCGCCGACGACGAGCCCCGTTGCATGATCGAGGAAGATGCCGCGCCCGATGCGGGCGGCCGGGTTGATGTCGGTTTGGAAAACACTGGAGGAGCGGCTCTGGAGATAGAGCGCAAAGTCTTTCCGGCCGCGGTTCCACAGCCAGTGAGCCAGACGGTGCGTCTGTATGGCATGGAAGCCCTTGAAATAAAGCACGGGCTCCATGAAGCGCGTGCAGGCCGGGTCGCGGTCGTAGACCGCCTGTATATCGACGCGCAGGACGGCGCCCCATTCGGGCCAGTCCTCGAGCATTTCGGCGAAGGTCTGGTGCAGGAGGCTCGCCTGTAGGTCGGGATGGTCCAGCCTCTCGCAGATCCGGTAGATGACGCAATCTTCCAGGGAATGCTGATTGACCACCGTCGAATAGAGAAAGGCCGCCAGCATCGGGTCGCGCTCGGCCGCCAGACGCGCCTCCTCGCGCAGGCTATCCCAGATCGGATCGATCGCTTCGAGCGATTCCGTATGACGAAGTTCTGTCTTGGCGACCATGGTCGCTCTCCTTCCTGGGCGGTCCCTCAGCGGGGTCGTCTTTGGCTTGCCTGTTTAGGACGGGTCGTTGTTCCGGCATATATAGGCCAATTCCCGGCCGACATAAATGGCCTGACCGGTATTCACCTCTCGTTACAGCGCCGCGCGTCTTATCAGACGCGCAAAGGCCGCTGTAGCACTTTGATCTGCTGCAGGTTTTTGTCCTTTAATCGGATACGATTAAAGGAAACATGCAGTAGTGGCACGGACGGGAGCAACTCGAGGAAAAGTGCGCAGGGTTTTCCGTCCGGACTGGCCTCACCCAACCCCGGCAAGGAACTCCAGAACCGCCTTCTTGAACACCCGGTCGCCGACCGCCAGCATGTGGTCGCGCCCGGGAATGTCGAGTGCCACGGCATGCTGCATCAGCGCGGCGAGCTCCTCAGCCGATCCGGCGATGTCATCCTTTGTCCCGACGCCGATCAGCACCGGCACGTCTATGCGGCCTACCTCGTCGGCGGTAAGCAGGTCCCGCGATGTCGATATGCATGCGGCGAGCGCCTGACGATCGCTTTTCGTCTGGTCTGCGAAGGCGCGGAACGTCCGGCCCCGCTCGTGCGTAACGTCCTCCAAAGAAGGTGCAAGCAGCGCGTCGGCGATCGGATCCCACTCCCCCACCCCCGTGATCATGCCTATCCCGAGACCGCCGAATACCAGCGAACGGACGCGATCCGGGTGCTGCAAGGCCAGGAATGCCGATATGCGCGCGCCCATCGAATAACCCATGACATGCGCTTCGCCGATGCCGAGATGCACCAGAAGTGCCGCCGCATCCCCCGCCATCTGCGGCGGGTGATAGAGCGAGGGATCATGGGGCTTGCTGCTTTGCCCGTGCCCGCGATTGTCGAGCGCGATGACGCGGTATCCGGCGTCGCCGAGCGTCTTCAGCCATCCGGGAAAAACCCAATTGACATTGGCGCTCGATGCAAAGCCGTGAATGAGCAGGATCGGGTCGCCCGAGGGGTCACCTTCGTCGAAATAGGCGATTTCCAGTCCGTCGTGCGCGAAGCGGGAAAATGGCGGAGGGTTCAAGTCCATCTGGTTTTCCTGGTATTGTCCTGTCGGCGCGGACGTTAGTTGGTAAAGCAACGGCCGGAAACCCCAACCGCTCCAAAAACCATAGGCGCGGCATGTTTGCCGCTACACATTTTCGCCAAAGCTCACTATGGTGCCGGCAAAATCGACACCCCAATCGACACCTAAGACTTGCATATATCGGAGTACGACATGGCCGGCCACAGCATCCCCCATTTTCAGAACGACGGCGGGCACCGGGTCATCGAGATCGGCGTCAAGGAATTCATGTGCACGGGCGCTTCCGTCCCGTTCGACCACCCTCACATCTTCGTCGACATGGGCGACGAGAACGAGAAAGTCTGTTCCTATTGCTCGACCCTCTACCGCTACAATCCTTCCCTGAAGGCGACGGAAACGATCCCTCCGGGCTGCCTTTTCACCACTAAAGCCGCCTGATCCTGCGCAGGCGACGGCGCGATATCCATGCAAAAGGCTGATCCGGTTGCGATCGTCGGTGCCGGCATCGCCGGGCTGACGGCTGCGCTCTGCCTTGCACGGCAGGGGTTCCGGACGGATATCTTCGAGCAGGCCGATGCATTGGAGGAAGCCGGTGCCGGGCTTCAGCTTTCGCCGAATGCATCGCGCATCCTCATCGAACTCGTGTTGCTGCCCGCTCTCGAACGCGTCTGGAATGAACCGGAAGCGATCTCGCTTACCGACGGCCGCTCGCTGCGGCCGCTTGCCAGCGTGCCTGCCGGCGCACGCGCCCGCGAGCGCTGGGGTGCTCCCTATGGCGTCCTGCATCGCGCCAGCCTGCAAACGATCCTTCTGGATGCCGTCCGGGCCGAGCCGCTTTGCCGCCTTCATCTGGGGAGCCGGATCGGGGACGATCCGCGAACCGTCATCACCGAGGCGAGCAAGCGCTCACCGGCAGCGATCATCGGCGCGGACGGTATCTGGTCGCGGATACGCTCCTCCGTTCCCGGCGCCGGCACCGTCCGTTTTTCGGGCAATGTCGCCTGGCGCTTCACGCTGCCACGCACCCGGGTGCCCGCCTGCCTGTCGCAAGATCGCGTCACCGCCTTCCTCGCGCCGAAGGCCCATCTCGTCGCCTATCCGATCCCGAAGATCGACGGCTTCAACTTCGTTGCGATCGTTGCCGGAAAGGCGTCGGGCGAAACCTGGGAGGGGCGCGAATCCGGCGATCGCCGGCGCGAGTTCGAGGCGGCCTTCAGGGATTGGCATCCCGACCTGCGCTCGTTGCTCGGTCACGCCGCCTCGGCGACCTACTGGCCGCTCTGCACGGTTGAAGACGGGGCTTGGCACAATGGACGCGACACCATCCTCATCGGCGATGCTGCCCACGCCATGACGCCATTTGCAGCCCAAGGCGCGGCGATGGCCATCGAGGACGCCCGGGAACTCGCCCGCTGTATGGCCGATACTCCCGACCTTCCCTCCGCCTTCGCACGCTATGAAGACGCACGCAGGGCGCGGATCGGCCGCGTTCGCAAGCGCGCCGCCTTCAACAGCTTCGCCTACCACGCAGCAGGTCCGGTGCGGATCGCGCGCGATCTCGTTCTCTCATTTAAAAAACCCGAGGCGCTCGCAGCCGATTTCGACTGGCTTTACGGCTACGGCCCTTAGTTGGCGCAGGATGACGGGACCGAATTACCGCCTCCCCGTCGCTTCGTTCGGACCTCAGACGGCGTTTGCCGCAGCAAGGCCCGCCTCGATATCCCGGCGGATGTCCGGTACATCCTCGAGTCCGATCTGCAGCCGGATGACCGGCCCTTCGGACGGTGCCTTCGCGACCTTGCGATCGGAGAGGTTCACGTGAACGGCGAGGCTTTCGAAGCCGCCCCAGGAGTAGCCGAGCCCGAACAGCGAGAGCGCATCCAGGAAGGCATGCGCCTTTGCCTTGCCGTCTTCCGGTTCCGCCTTGAGCACGAAGGAGAATATCCCGCTCGCGCCGCCGAAGTCGCGCTTCCACAATTCGTGTCCGGGAAAGCTCGGCAGTGCCGGATGAAGCACGCGCGCCACCTCGTCTCGGCCCTCCAGCCATTCAGCGATCGCGAGCGCGCTTGCCTGATGACGCTCCAGGCGAACGCCCATCGTGCGCAGGCCGCGCAGGATCTGATAGCTGTCGTCCGGCGAAACGCAGACGCCGAGCGTGACCATCGCCTCGCTGAGTGCCGGCCAATGGGCCGCATTGGCCGAAACGGTTCCGAGAAGAACGTCCGAGTGACCGGAAGGGTACTTGGTCGCCGCATGGATCGACACGTCGACGCCGTGGTCGAGGGGCCGGAAGTAGACCGGCGTCGCCCAGGTATTGTCCATGGTCACGATACAGCCGTGCCGGTGCGCCGCGGCGGCGATTGCCGGAATATCCTGCATCTCGAACGTATTCGAGCCCGGGGCTTCCGTATGCACCAGCCGCGTGTTCGGCCTGATCAGGTTTTCGATGCCGGCGCCGATCGTCGGGTCGTAATATTCGACCGTGACGCCGAGCCTGGAGAGCATCGTGTCGCAGAAGTGGCGGGTGGGGAAATAGACCGAATCGACGATGAGCACATGGTCGCCCGAGGAGAGATAGGCGAGGAACGGCACCGTGACCGCAGCGAGCCCGGAGGGAACGAGGATCGTGCCCGATGCGCCCTCCAACTCGTTCACGGCCTCGCAGAGCGCGTCGGTCGTCGGTGTGCCGCGCGTCCCATAGGTATATTTCTGCGCCCGCGTCTCCATCGTCCTCGCATTCGGGAACAGCACGGTGGAGGCGTGAACCACCGGCGGATTGACGAAGCCATGGAAGTCGGAGGGGTTGTTGCCGGTGTGCGCGAGACGGGTATTGATGCCCTGCTCCGCTCGCCCGATCTTGTTGTCTGCCATTGAAACATCCGCTGTTGATTTTCGCTGCCGACTCATCGAACGGGCCACCGGCCGGGTCAAGGAAAAATTCAAGCCGGCCGCCCGTGAATCACGAAGGAGGCGCAACTGGCGGTTTTTTATTCATGACGGGCAATTCTGTCGCGAGACCTGCCTAAACTTCTGGCGAGCTTCACGTTTTTCACATGGAAGATCATAAAATCGGCAACGTCTCTTGACCCTTCCAGATTTTGAGCATGAGATAGTTTGTACTCAGGCCAGGAGGGTGGCCGAGGCTGCACGCGCCAAGAGAGCGCAACCGTGCAGACGCGAAAAACGACAACCGAAAAGGTTCAAAAAAATGGCAAGAAGAATTCTGACAGCTCTCGTTGGCGCTGCTGTCGTGGGGATTGGCACACATGCGGCATCCGCCGCTACGCTTGACGACGTGAAGGCCAAGGGCTTCGTCCAGTGCGGCGTGAATACCGGCCTCGCCGGTTTCGCAGCCCCTGACGCCTCGGGCAATTGGAGCGGATTCGACGTCGACTATTGCAAGGCGATTGCGGCCGCGATCTTCGGCGACGGCAGCAAGGTCAAGTATACGCCGCTCTCCGCCAAGGAGCGCTTTCCGGCGCTGCAGTCCGGCGAAGTCGACGTGCTCGCACGCAACACGACCTGGTCGATCAACCGCGACACGGCGCTTGGCTTCAACTTCCGTCCGGTCAACTACTACGACGGCCAGGGCTTCATGGTTCGCAAGGAACTCGACGTGAAGTCCGCCCTCGAGCTTTCCGGCGCCGCCGTCTGCGTTCAGACCGGCACGACGACCGAGCTGAACCTCGCCGACTACTTCAAGGCGAACAATCTGCAGTACAACCCGGTCGTCTTCGAGAAACTCGAGGAAGTGAACGCTGCCTACGACGCCGGCCGTTGCGATGTCTATACGACCGACCAGTCCGGCCTCTATTCGCTGCGCCTCACCCTCTCGAAGCCCGATGACCACATCGTTCTGCCGGAGATCATCTCCAAGGAGCCGCTCGCACCGGCGGTCCGCCAGGGTGACGATCAGTGGTTCGACATCGTCAGCTGGGTCCATTACGCCCTGGTCCAGGCCGAAGAGTTCGGCGTAACCCAGGCCAATCTTGAAGAAATGAAGAAGTCGACGAACCCCGACGTTCAACGCTTCCTGGGCGTCGAGGCCGACAGCAAGATCGGCACGGATCTCGGTCTCACCAACGAATGGGCGGTCAATATCGTCAAGGCAGTCGGAAACTACGGCGAAGTGTTCGACCGCAACATCGGCGCAGGCAGCCCGCTGAAGATCGAGCGCGGCCTCAACGCTCTCTGGAACAAGGGCGGTCTCCAATACGCACCGCCGGTCCGCTGATCGGACGCTATGTCGGGGGGACGGCCGCGGCCGTTCCCCCGATCAACGATAAAAACCCGATAAGGGGAACATCCGAAAGGATGGACAAGGGGAAAGAGGCATTGCATGGCCATCGGCGTCACCAACGCGCCTGAACGAAGCAGGTCCTCAGGGTCGATCATCAACGATCCTCAGGTGCGCGGGATATTCTATCAGGCAATCACCATCATCATCCTCGCAGCGCTCATCTACTGGATCGTCGACAACACCGTCGACAACCTGAGACGCGCGAACATCGCATCCGGCTACGATTTCGTTAGAAGCCGCGCCGGCTTCGATGTCGGACAGTCGCTGATTTCATTCACCAGCGATTCCACCTATGGCCGCGCCTTGCTGGTCGGCTTCATCAATACGTTGCTCGTCGCAATTACCGGAATCATCACGGCGACGATCATCGGCTTTATCGTCGGCATCGGACGCCTTTCGCACAACTGGATCATCGCCAAGCTCTCGCTGGCCTATGTCGAAGTGTTCCGCAACATCCCGCCGCTGCTCGTCATATTCTTCTGGTACAGCGGGGTGCTGTCGATATTGCCGCAGGCACGAGATGCGCTTGCCCTGCCCTTTGATATCTTTCTGAGCAATCGCGGCGTCGCCTTTCCGAGGCCGATTGCCGAAGAGGGTGCAGAATACACGCTCCTCGCGTTTGTTATCGCCGTCGCCGCAAGTGTGTTCTTTGCCCGTTACGCGCGCCAGCGGCAGTTGGCGACCGGCGAGCGACTTCCCGTCCTGTGGACCGTGCTCGGACTGATCATCGGTCTGCCGCTGGTCACATTTCTCGTGACCGGTGCGCCGATCACTTTCGACATTCCCGTGGCGGGCAAGTTCAACCTCACGGGCGGTTCGGTCGTCGGACCGGAGTTCATGTCGCTGTTCCTCGCGCTTTCCTTCTACACGGCAGCCTTCATCGCCGAAATCGTCCGGGCCGGCATCCGCGGCGTTTCCAAAGGCCAGACGGAGGCGGCACATGCGCTCGGCATACGCCCGGCGCTGACGACGCGCCTCGTGGTCGTGCCGCAGGCGATGCGCATCATCATTCCGCCGCTGACCAGCCAGTATCTCAACCTCACCAAGAACTCCTCGCTGGCGGTTGCCATCGGTTATGCCGATCTCGTTGCCGTCGGCGGCACCATCCTCAACCAGACCGGACAGTCGATCGAGATCGTAAGCATCTGGCTCATCGTCTATCTCAGCCTGAGCCTCGCGACGTCGCTGTTCATGAACTGGTACAACGCCCGAATGGCGCTGGTTGAGAGGTGAGATCATGAGCACGAATCAGGCCTCATTCGTTCGCGCTTCGATGATCGAAGCTTCGCCTGCCCCGTCACTGGAAAGCGGTGTCGTCTCCTGGCTGCGGAAAAATCTGTTCGCCACGCCCAAGGACACCGCCCTGACGATCATCAGCCTGCTCATCCTGGCATGGCTGGTGCCCCCCGCAATCCAGTGGCTCTTCATCGATGCCGCCTGGAGCGGCGGCGGCCGCGGCGTCTGCGCCACGCTCTCGCAAGGCGGCTCGCAGCCTGAAGGCTGGAGCGGCGCCTGCTGGGCCTTCGTCAATGCGAAATTCGCCCAGTTTCTTTTTGGCCGCTATCCGCTCGACGAGCGCTGGCGTCCGGCGCTTGTCGGCATCCTCTTCGTGTTGCTCCTGGTGCCGATGCTGATACCGCGAATCCCGTACAAGGGATTGAACGCGCTTCTGCTGCTGGTCGCCCTGCCTATCCTTTCGGCGATCCTCCTCCCCGGCGGCTGGTTCGGCCTCACCTATGTCGAAACGCCCCTCTGGGGCGGCCTGATGGTCACCCTGGTCCTGTCCTTCGTCGGAATCGCGGTTTCGCTGCCGCTCGGCATCCTGCTGGCGCTCGGGCGCCGGTCGAACATGCCGGTGATCAAGATGCTCTGCACCGTCTTCATCGAGGTCATCCGCGGCGTTCCATTGATCACGGTGCTTTTCATGGCCAGCGTCATGCTGCCGCTGTTCCTGCCGCAGGGCGTCACCTTCGACAAGTTCCTGCGCGCCCTTATCGGTGTGTCGCTCTTTGCCTCCGCCTACATGGCGGAAGTCGTGCGCGGCGGCCTGCAGGCAATTCCGAAGGGCCAGTATGAGGGCGCCGATTCGCTGGGACTCAGCTTTTGGCAGAAGATGGGATTCATCGTCCTGCCGCAGGCCCTGAAGCTGGTCATTCCCGGTATCGTCAACACATTCATAGGCCTGTTCAAGGACACATCGCTCGTGTCGATCATCGGCATGTTCGACCTGCTCGGCATCGTTCGCCTGAACTTCAGCGATACGAACTGGGCCACCGCCGTCACGCCACTGACCGGCCTTATCTTCGCGGGCTTCGTCTTTTGGCTTTTCTGCTTCGGCATGTCGCGCTATTCAGGCTTCATGGAACGCCTGCTCGACAGAAGCCAGCGGTAAAAAAGGGGAAAAAAGAAAATGGCAAATACCGCCACTGCACCGAAATTGGCCGTCTCGACGACGGATGTCGCGATCGAAATCACCAACATGAACAAATGGTACGGTGATTTCCATGTGCTGCGCGACATCAATCTCAGGGTCATGCGCGGCGAGCGCATCGTCGTCGCCGGCCCGTCGGGTTCCGGCAAGTCGACGATGATTCGCTGCATCAATCGGCTCGAGGAGCACCAGAAGGGCAAGATCGTCGTCGACGGCATCGAACTCACCAACGACCTGAAGAAGATCGACGAAGTGCGCCGGGAAGTCGGCATGGTCTTCCAGCACTTCAACCTCTTCCCGCATCTCACGATCCTGGAAAACTGCACGCTGGCGCCGATCTGGGTGCGCAAGATGCCGAAAAAGGAAGCCGAGCAAGTCGCGATGCATTTCCTGGAGCGCGTCAAGATTCCGGAGCAGGCGCTCAAATATCCGGGCCAGCTTTCGGGCGGTCAGCAGCAGCGCGTCGCCATCGCCCGCTCGCTTTGCATGCGGCCGAAAATCCTTCTCTTCGACGAGCCGACCTCTGCGCTCGACCCTGAGATGGTCAAGGAAGTGCTCGACACGATGGTCGGACTCGCCGAGGAAGGCATGACCATGATCTGCGTCACCCACGAAATGGGCTTCGCCCGCCAGGTCGCCAACCGCGTGATCTTCATGGACCAGGGCCAGATCGTCGAACAGAACTCGCCGGCCGAGTTCTTCGACAATCCCCAGCACGAGCGGACCAAGCTGTTCCTCAGCCAGATCCTGCACTGATCCGGAACAGCTCGAAACGACGGCGGCCCGCCTTCATGGCGGGCCGTTTCGTTTTGTACTCCAAGCCAAAACCTCACAGAAACCTTCCATTCTAAGGCCTGTTGAGATTCGGGTACCGCCGCGGCGTTGCAATAAAGTACTATTTCTGGTACTGAAACAGGCATCATCAATCGTTTGAAGATGGCATTATGCAGCGTGTAGAAGCCTCTGTGGCCGTGAGCGTTTCCGACTTGAAGAAGAGTCCGACGGCAGTAATGGGCGAGGCTCAAGGCGAGCCCGTGGCCGTGCTGAACCACAATCGTGTCATGGCCTATCTGGTGCCTGCCGATGTCTACGAATCCATGCTTGAGCGGCTGGACGATCTCTATCTTGCCGAGCTTGTGAAAGAGCGGGCGGACGAGAAGGGCGAGCCGGTCGATATTGATGCCCTATAGCCTCGAATTCCTGCCGTCTGCTCGAAAGGAATGGGACAAGCTGGGCGCGACGATCCGGCAGCAGCTCGTAAAGAAGCTGCGTGAGCGTTTGGAGCGCCCCCGCATTCCGAGCGCCGCACTACGGGATGCCCGACCACTACAAAATCAAACTGAGACAGCTTGGCTATCGTCTCGTCTACCGGGTCGATGACGGCTCTGTCACTGTGCTGGTCGTGGCAGTTGGAAAGCGAGAGCGGGGTGACGTCTACAACTTGATGAGAGCACACGGGCGTTAGATCGCCGGACCGGGCATCATAGGCCACCTAAACGCTCCAGGCCGCACCCGGCGAGAGGCAGGGGAATCGCATATAGCGAATAAGTGGTTGTTTTGTTGCGGCAAATCGATTCATGAAGTCCTCCGCTGCCTTGGAGGTCTCGATGAGTAGATTTGCCGCTTGCTTTGAAGATTTGCCAGATCCGCGCGGTCGCAATGCGCGCCATCCGTTGACGTCGATCCTGTTCATTGCCGTTGCGGCGATTGTCTGCGGTGCGGAAAGCTGTACCGATATGGCCGATTTCGGCGTTGCCAAGAAGAAATGGCTGAAGACAATCGTGCCGCTGCCCTATGGCATTCCCAGCCATGACACCTTCTCCACCGTCTTCCGCCATCTCGATCCGGATGCCTTTGATGCGGCCTTTCGCCGTCTCACGGCGAGCTTTGCGCAGGGTCTCGAAGGGGTGGTAGCGATCGATGGCAAGGCGGTGCGCGGTGCCTACCGGCGCGCCGCCAAGGCCACGCCACTCCACTTCGTCAATGTCTGGGCTGCCGGTCCCGGTCTGGTCATCGGCCAAAAGCTCGCGCCGGGCCGCAATGAGGTGCAAGGGGCTCTCGATGCGCTCGCGCTGCTGGCACTGGAGGGCTCTATCGTCACCGCCGATGCCCTGCATTGCCGGCCCGACACCGCCCGCGCCATCCTCGCTGCCGGCGGCGATTATGCTCTGGCACTGAAGGCCAACCAGCCCGGCCTCTTGGCCCAGGCGCTCGCCCGCATCGAGGACGCCGGCCACGTCGAGAGCATCCAGATTGCAGCCGAGACTGCCCATGACCGCACCGAGACACGCCGCGCCAGCGTTGTGGCTGCCGGCGATATCAACTTTCCGGGCCTGCAGGCCATCGGCTGCGTCGAGACCACAAGCCGTCATACCAACGGCCATTTGACCAGCCATGTCCGCTACTTCCTGCTCTCCACCACCATGTCGCCGAGCGCGCTGATCGAGGTTGTAAGAACCCATTGGCAAATCGAAAACAAACTGCATTGGGTTCTGGATGTCCACTTCCACGAGGACGCCGCCAGAAACCGCAAGGACAACGGCCCGCAGAACATTGCGTTCTTGCGCAAGATCGCTCTCAACCTCTTGCGATCGCACCCCGACAAGGCCTCCATCCGCCGGAAAATTAAAAAGGCGGGCTGGGATGACGAATTCCTCACTTCTCTTATCGCTCATATGCGATAGCCCTGCGGCGAGAGGGGACATGCCCTACGAAATGCTGGTGACTATGGCAGCCGAGGCGCCCGCCACGAGTCCCTTCGCCCCGCTTGCGGGGAGAAGGTGCCGGCAGGCGGATGAGGGGCGGCCGCAAATCGGCGTAAAGTTTCTTTAAGAGGACGCTATCGCCGTCGGCGCCATGGATCAGCCGACGAATGCACGTTCGATGACGAACTCTGCCGGCTTGTTGTTGGCGCCTTCCGTCAGGCCGGCGGCTTCGAGGATTTCCTTGGTATCCTTCAGCATCGCGGTGGAACCGCAGATCATTCCGCGGTCGATCTCGGGATCGAGCGGCGGCAGGCCGAGGTCTGCGAAGAACTTGCCGTTGGTCATCAGGTCGGTGATCCGGCCCTTGAAAGGATATTCTTCGCGCGTAACCGTGGCGTAGTGCCGAAGCTTGTCGCCGACGATCTCGTTCAGGAACTCATGATTGCGGATTTCATCGACAAGATCGAAGCCATATTTCAGCTCCGCCACGTCGCGGCAGGTATGGGTAAGGATGACCTCCTCGAACTTCTCGAAGGTCTCCGGGTCGCGGATGAGGCTCGCAAAGGGCGCGATGCCCGTGCCCGTCGAGAACATATAGAGCCTGCGGCCGGGCACGAGCGCATCCAGCACCAGCGTGCCGGTCGGCTTCTTGCGCATCAATACCTGGTCGCCGGGCTTGATCCCCTGCAGATGCGACGTCAGCGGCCCATCGGGCACTTTGATGGAGAAGAATTCCAGTTCCTCGTCCCAGGCCGGGCTCGCGATCGAATAGGCACGATAAACGGGCTTGTCGCCGACCATCAGTCCGATCATCGCAAATTCGCCCGAGCGGAAGCGGAACTCCTGCGGGCGTGTCATGCGGAAGCGGAAGAGCCGGTCGGTGTAGTGTTCGACGCTCGTCACCGTTTCAGCGAAGACGCCTGCCGGAGCCTGTACCGCGAAATCTTCTTTTTTTGCCGGAGCATTCATCGTGACCACAGTCCTGTAAATGGTGACGCTGTTTATCAACTACAAGCGGATATTCCAACCCATGCCGAATTGAAAGGAAATCCCTTCCAAATATAGTCGCTTTCGAGGATTTCGGCTTGCTTCACACTGTCGCGGCCTGCACCTTTCAAGAGACGCGGCGCCAGCTGTAGGAATTGATGTTGGCGGACGGCTTTGCCGTCGGCTGGTAGTGGTTGGAAATGCCCGGCAGCCGGCCCTCCGAAAGCCGTTTGATCGCCGTGGCGTTGGTTACGGCGAAGCTGTCGACGCCGCAACGCAGCATAAGCGGGATCGGGTCGATCAGCACGTCGCCGACGGCGCGGATTTCGCCCTGGTAGCCGAGCCGCGAACGCAGCAGCGAAGCATGGCTGAAGGACCGGCCGTCGCTGAAAGCCGGAAATGCCACCGCCACCAGCGCGATCCTTTCGAGATACGGCTGAAGACGCATCACGTCGTCTGCGGGGTTGATCAGAACGCCAAGCTCCGAGGCATCGCTCTCCGCAACCGCCGCCATGAAGCCGTCGATGTTCAGAATCGCCTTCTCGTTCGACCCGGCCTTGGTCTCGTCGGTTTCGATCACCCAGGGATCATCGTTCACGAAGCCGGTTTCTTTCCAGATTTTCGTCATCTTTTGCTGTCCTTGGATCACGCGGCTGCCTGGGCACCGCCGCCATAGAGCGCATCCTTGAAAGGCTGCGGCCCCACCCGGCGATAGGCCTCGAGGAAGGTCTCCGACTTGTCCCGGCGCAAGCCGAGATAGGTATCGACGATCGTCTCCACCGCGTCGGTCACTCTTTCCGGCTCGAAGCCGCGACCGATGATCTCGCCGATCGATGTATGTTCGTCGCCGGAGCCGCCGAGCGTGATCTGATAGAGCTCCGCGCCCTTCTTTTCGACGCCCAGAAGACCGATATGGCCGACGTGATGGTGCCCGCAGGCATTGATGCAGCCGGAGATCTTGATCTTGAGCTCGCCGATTTCGGCCTGCCGCTCGGGCGAGCCGAAACGGTTCGAAATCTCCTGCGCGACCGGAATCGAGCGTGCATTGGCAAGCGCACAGTAGTCGAGCCCCGGACAGGCAATGATGTCGGTGATCAGCCCCGCATTGGCGGTGGCGAGGCCGGCGGCGACCAGGGCGCGATAGACAGGCTCGAGGTCGGCAAGCGCCACATGCGGCAGGATCAGGTTCTGCTCATGGCTGACGCGGATCTCGTCGAAGGCATATTCCTCGGCGATATCGGCGACCGCATCCATCTGTTCGTGGCTCGCGTCGCCCGGAATGCCGCCGATCGGCTTCAGAGAGATCGTCACCATGCCGTAGTCGGGATGCTTGTGCGGCTGGACGTTCTGGTGCACCCAGCGGGCAAATTCCGGATCGGCCTTCTTCCAGCGGGCGAGACTGCCCCAGCCCTCCGGCCGGTTCGGCAGTGTCGCGGGCGCAAAATAGGCAGCGATCGCCTGGATATCAGCGTCCGGCAGCTTCAGTTCCGTGTCCTTCAGATTGGCGAATTCGAGCTCCACCTGACGGGCCAGTTCCTCGGCACCGGTTTCATGAACCAGGATCTTGATGCGCGCCTTGTACTTGTTGTCGCGGCGACCATGGAGGTTGTAAACGCGCATGATCGCGGTCGTGTAGGAGAGCAGATCCTCTTCCGGCAGGAAGTCGCGGATCTTCTTGGCGATCAGCGGCGTGCGGCCCTGCCCGCCGCCGACATAGACGGCAAAGCCAAGCTTGCCGTTCTCGTCCTTCTTCAGGTGCAGGCCGATGTCATGCACCTGAATGGCGGCGCGGTCGCGCTCGGCGCCGGTCACGGCGATCTTGAACTTGCGCGGCAGGAACGAGAACTCCGGATGGACGCTCGACCATTGCCTGAGGATTTCGGCATAGGGGCGCGGGTCGGCGACTTCGTCAGCCGCGGCACCGGCGAAATGGTCCGCCGTCACGTTGCGAATGCAGTTGCCGGAGGTCTGCAGCGCGTGCATCTCCACGCTTGCCAGTTCCTGAAGGATATCAGGCGTGTCGGAAAGGCGCGGCCAGTTGTACTGGATGTTCTGGCGGGTCGTGAAATGTCCGTAGCCGCGGTCATATTTGCGGGCGATATGGGCGAGCATCCGCATTTGCCGGCTCGAGAGCGTACCATAGGGAATGGCGACGCGGAGCATATAGGCATGGAGCTGCAGATAGACGCCGTTCATCAGGCGCAGCGGCTTGAACGCATCCTCCGCGAGTTCACCGGACAGTCGCCGCTGGACCTGGTCGCGGAACTGCTCGACGCGTGCGGAAACGAAGGCGTGGTCGAATTCGTCGTAACGATACATGGCTTCTCAGGTCCTCAGGCAGCAACATTCTTCGGGCCCGCAAGCCCGCTGTATCCAGGAGCGTAGGGGATCGACGGCCCTTCGGCACGGATCCGCTCACGCATGCGCAACGGCCGCAGCGTACCGTCTACTTCCTCGACGTCGATAACGTTGACGTCCACCACTTTATTCTCGTCGAACGAGCGCTTTCCGGTCGCCTCCAGGGCCGCGACGGCCTCCGCATGGCGAGCGACGAAGGCATCCTGCAACGACTCCACCCAATTGCCGGAAGCGTCGAGCCAGACGGAGATGCCATCCGCCAGACGGTTTGCCGTCAGAACCTTTTCCACCATCGCGTCGTCCTCAATTCCAGATCTGTTCGGTGCGTTTCGCTGAAACTTTGCCGGCACCGCTATACTTGGTGCGGCCGGCCGCCAGCGGCTCGGACCGCTCGAAATTCGCGCCCGCAACCGCTTCGCCGATGATCACCATGACCGGCCCGTCCAGTTCCGTGCGGGCCTCGAGGTCCGGCAGATCGCGGAGCGTTCCGTGCAGGAGACGGCGCTCGGCACGGCTCGCATTCTCGATCACCGCGACGGTCGTGTCCTGCGGCAGACCGGCCTGCATGAGCCGCGAGGCGACGGAGGCCGCAACGGTGCGGCCCATATAGACGGCAATCGTCGCGCCGGAAACCGCCAGTCGCGCCCAATCGGGAAGAACGCTGCCTGTCAGATCGTGCCCCGTCGTGAAAACCAGCGACGATGCCACGCCGCGCAGCGTCAGCGGCAGTTCGAAATCGGCGGCCGCGGCAAAGGCGGATGTGATCCCCGGCACCACCTCGTAGCTGATGCCGGCTTCACGCAGTGCCGCCATTTCCTCGCCTGCCCGGCCGTAGACCAGAGGGTCGCCGGACTTCAGCCGCACGACGCGCTTGCCTTCGCCGGCAAGCTTCACCAGCAACTGATTGATCTCGTCCTGCGACTTGGTATGGCAGCCCTTGCGCTTGCCGACCGAAAGCCGCTCGGCGTCGCGGCGGCCCATGTCGACGATCGCTTGCGGCACCAGCGCATCATAAACGATGGCGTCCGCTTCCATCATCACGCGCTGCGCCCGGAGCGTCAGCAGGTCTTCGGCGCCCGGTCCGGCGCCGACCAGCCACACATGGCCGGCCACGCCCCCCGCGACATCCAGAAGCTTCGAGGCCTCGCGGCGCGCGGATGCAAGATCGCCGAGCGCTACTTGATCCGCCACAGGGCCCGAGAAGAAGCGGCGCCAGAAGACACGCCGCGCGACGCCGCGCGGCACGAGGCGGTCGACGGCGTCGCGATAGCTCGCAGCCAAAGAGGCAACGATACCCAAGGACGGCGACAACAATTGATCGATCTGCGCGCGGATCATCTGCGCCAGAACCGGCCCTGCCCCTTCGGTGCCGATCGCAACTGCGACGGGCGCCCGGTTGACGAGTGCCGGCGTGAGGAAATCGCAATAATCCGGCTGATCCACGGCATTTGCGGGGATTTTCCGCTCGCGCGCCGCAGTCACGACAACGCGGTCAAGCGCCTCATCGCCGGTTGCGGCAAAGACGAGGACGGAGCCTTCGACCTGATGAGCCCCAAAGGGTTCGCGCACGGTCTCGATATTGTTGGCATCCAGAAAAGCCTCGAATGCCGGTTCCGGGCGATCCGCATAAGCGACGATGCGCGCCTCGGTGTTCAGCAGCAACCGCACCTTGGCGAAGGCCTCGTCCCCATTGCCGAACACCGCCACGCTTTTCTGCGCGACGCGAAAGAATGCCGGAAAGACGGACAATTTCTGCGACATAACGAGGGGACGGCTCCTTTTGCAGGCTGCGGGGAATATCCCCTATAGGCCGCAACATTTGAAGGAACAGAAATTTCAATGCTTTTCCGGTCACGTATTGTTTTGCTCGACAGCCAATCTTTTTGAGCAAATATCTCCGGGACCCTGATCCGCCCGTTGGCTCGGCCATTGCGCCGATCGGCCGACCTCCGTTAAATGCCGGCTCAAAGCAGGAGACCGAGACATGAAAAAGACCGAACTGGCAGAGCGCCTGCTGACCGTCATCGAAGAGGACATACTGCCGCTCACCGAGAAGGGCGTAGCCGACGGCAACAAGGTGTTCGGCGCCGCTATCCTGCGCAAGTCCGACCTGTCGCTGGTGCTGGCCGAAACCAATAACGAGACCGAGAACCCGCTGTGGCATGGCGAGGTGCACACGCTCAAGCGCTACTACGAGATGGCCGAGACGCCGGACACGCGCGAGCTGATCTTCCTCTCGACGCATGAGCCCTGCTCCATGTGTCTCTCGGCGATCACCTGGGCAGGTTTCGATAACTTCTACTATTTCTTCAGCCACGAGGATTCGCGCGACAGCTTCGCTATCCCGCATGACCTGAAAATCCTGAAGGAGGTTTTTCGCCTCGAACCGGGCGGCTACGCCCGGCAGAATGCGTTCTGGCAATCGGCATCCATCGCGGCACTGATGCAGGAGGCCGATCCGGAAACGCGGCAGCGGCTCAGCGACCAGGACGCCCGCATCCGGGCACGCTACGATCGTCTGTCCGATACCTATCAGGCGAGCAAAGACACCAACGCCATACCGCTGAATTGAGCCATGGAAGCTTCCCGCGACATTCAACGCCTGCTCGACATCATGGCCGCGCTCCGCGATCCGGAGACGGGCTGCCCCTGGGATATCGTGCAGACCTTCGAGACGATCCGGCCTTATACGATCGAAGAGGCCTATGAGGTCGCCGACGCGATCGAGCGTCATGATATGGACGACCTGTGCGACGAACTCGGCGACCTTTTGCTGCAGGTGGTCTTTCACGCACGCATGGCCGAGGAGGCCGGCGCGTTTTCCTTCGGTGACGTCGTCGAAGCCATCACGCGCAAGATGATCCGCCGCCATCCGCATGTCTTCGCCCGCTCCGACGCCGACACCGCCGAGGCGGTGAAGCTGCAATGGGAAGAGATCAAGCAGGCCGAGAAGGCCGACCGGCGGCAACGGCGCCTGCAGCGCGGCGTGTCGCAAGAGGAGCATGCTGGCCATCTCGGCTCGATCCAGCGCAGTTTTCCGGCGCTGGTCGAGGCGCTGAAGCTGCAGGAACGGGCGGCAAAGGTCGGCTTCGACTGGTCCGAGCCTGAGCCGATCCTCGACAAGGTCGAGGAGGAAATCGGCGAGCTGCGGCAGGCACTTAAAGACGGTGACCTCGGGAAGGTCGCGGACGAGCTCGGCGACCTGATCTTCGCGCTCGTCAATATCGGCCGCCATGTCGGCACCGATCCGGAAATGGCGCTGCGCGGCACCAACACCAAGTTCAGGCGCCGTTTCGGCCACATAGAGAAGGAACTGGAAGCCGGAGGCGAAACGCTCGACGCGGCATCGCTGGAGCGCATGGAAGAACTCTGGCAGGCGGCGAAGGCTATCGAAAGGCAGCTGACGTAGGCTCGTGCGTTACCCGCTGCGTCTATGCTATTCCTCATCCCTGCCCGTCAAGGAATCCAGCCGGGCGAAATCCTTGGGCTGAAAAGACTCACCCGCGCCGCAGACGCGGCGCTGCTCTCATCCCTGTGACGAGCACAGGGATGAGGGTGGAGAGGGTGCGGTCCTTCGGAATACTTCTCGTAGGCCGTGGGATATTAATGAGATGGCGCGCATGTCCTTCGGGCGAAGGTCACCGTAGCGCCCGTGCATCCCCGCCTCCTTCATCCCTGTGCTCGTCACAGGAATCCAGCCAGACCAAGTCCTTGGGCTGAAAAGACTCACCCGCGCCGCAGACGCGGCGCTGCTCTCATCCCTGTGACGAGCACAGGGATGAGGGGAGAGAGGGTCCGGTCCCTCGGAATACTTCTCATAGGCCGTGCGGAAGGAGATGGCGCGCAGTCCCCAAACGAGGTTGCGGCAGCGCCCGTGCATCCCGCCTCCCTCATTCCTGTGCTCGTCACAGGAATCCAGCCAGACCAAGTCCTTGGGCTGAAAAGACTCAGCCGCGCCGCAGACGCAGCGCTGCTCTCATCCCTGTGACGAGCACAGGGATGAGGGTGGCGAGGGTGCGGTCCACTCTTATAACCTGTGCGGAAAGTCAGGAAATGGCGCAACACTCCTGGCTGCTACCAATCCTCTTCGACGGCCTTCGGGCCGTTGCCCAGCCGCCTCTCGAGCTCCGTGGCCTCTCCCTCCGTCAGACGCAGGTCAAGGCTCACGCGTCCATCCTCGAGGTCTTCCCGGCCATCGACGATCGCATGCTGGTAGACCCAAGGCAGCAACTGCAGCTGATCGAGACCCAGAACGACGGTGCACTCGGTCATGACGCCCGAAAGACGCCGGCCTATTTCAGTGAGAAGATCGTCGACACCTTCGCCGGTCATGGCCGAAACGGCGACCGTGTTGTCGGCGCTCGCGGCCTTCTTCACCAGCGCTTCGCGCACTTCCGGCTCGACCTTGTCGATCTTGTTCCAGACCTCGACAATGCGCTCGGCACCCTCCTTCTCGTCGATGCCGAGATCGGCCAGGATGCGCAGCACGTCGCTTGCCTGGGCCTGATTGTCCGGATCGGACAGGTCGCGCACATGCAGGACCAGGTCGGCCTCGAGTACCTCTTCCAGCGTCGCCCGGAAGGCGGCGACCAGATGCGTCGGCAGATCGGAAATGAAGCCGACGGTGTCGGAGAGGATGACCATACGCCCATGCGGCAGTTTCAGCCGCCTCAGCGTCGGATCCAGCGTCGCGAAGAGCATGTCTTCGGCGAGCACGCCGGCCCCGGTCATCCGGTTGAAGAGCGTCGATTTGCCCGCGTTCGTATAGCCTACAAGCGCGACGATCGGATGCGGCACCTTCTTGCGCTTCGACCGGTGAAGCTGGCGCGTGCGCCGCACCTGCTCCAACTCGCGCTCCAGCTTGACGATCCTGTCCTGCAGCAGCCGGCGGTCGGCCTCGATCTGCGTTTCGCCGGGCCCGCCCATGAAACCCGCGCCGCCACGCTGCCGTTCGAGGTGCGTCCAGCTGCGAACCAGGCGGCCCTTCTGATAATTGAGATGTGCGAGATCGACCTGCAGCGTGCCCTCCCTGGTGGAGGCACGCCGGCCGAAGATTTCCAGAATGAGGCCGGTGCGGTCGATGACCTTGGCGTTCCATTCCTTCTCGAGATTGCGCTGCTGGACAGGCGTCAGCGGGTGATCGACGATCACGAGCCCCGCATCCTTCTCGCTCAGGACGTGACCGATCTCCTCGATCTTGCCGGTGCCGAGCAGCGTGCCCGGTTTTGGCTGGGCGACGGAAACGATCATGCCGTGAACGACGTCCAGGTCGATGGCGAGCGCCAGGCCCGTCGCCTCCTCCAGCCGGCTTTCGTCCGAACGCGTAGCGGGCTGCGCAACGATGTCGGCAGAAGCCTTCCCGGTCTTTTTCAGGATCGGAACGACGACGACGGCACGCGAATCATCGCGGAGCCTCTCGAGCTCCGGAATGATCGACGACGATTTTGAATCACGCTTGGTAATGTTCCTCACATCCCGTCAGGAGGCAGCTTCCTCATTCTCGAACATCTGCAACGGCTGGCCCGGCATGATCGTCGAGATGGCGTGCTTGTAGACGAGCTGAGAATGACCGTCGCGGCGCAACAGCACACAGAAATTGTCAAACGATGTTACGACACCCGTCAGCTTGACGCCGTTGATGAGGAATATGGTCAAAGAAATCTTTTGCTTGCGGACCGTGTTGAGAAAGAGATCCTGCAAGTTTTGAGAACGTTCCGCCATCGCGCCGCTTCTTTCTTATTTGCCGGCGTTCTGGCGCCGGTGCATTTTGTTAATTTTTAAGGTGTCACGTACGATCCCGGCACCTCCGCAGGGTTTGGTATCAAATCACCGTCTTTTCCGCAATGTCGAAAAAGGCCTCGCGAATATTCTGTGCTATGCTTCCTGGATGACCGTTGCCGATCGTCTTTCCGTCGACGGAAACGACGGGAAAGCAGATGCTGGTAGCAGCGGTGATGAAGACCTCCCGCGCTGCGAGCATTTCTTCCACGGAGAAGGCCGTTTCCTCGATCGCAAGGCCCAGCGGCTTGGCCACGTCCATCAGGGTGGTGCGGGTCACGCCGCGCAGAATGCCACTTTCCGCCGGGCGGGTGCGTAACGTCCCTTCGCGGTCCACGATCCATACATTCGTCGCCGCCCCCTCTTTGACCATGCCGTCCACGTCGACGAAGATCGCCTCCTGCGCGCCCGCTTCCTTCGCCTGCTGACGGGCAAGCACATTCGGGAGAAGGCCGACGCTCTTGATATCGACGCGATCCCACCGGTTCTCCGGCACCGTTATCGCCGATATGCCCTCGGCATTCTTCCGGGCGATCGCCCCGGGATCCGTGCGTTTGGCGGTGACGACGATCGAAGGCGGCGTGTCCGCATCAGGGAAAACATGATCCCGCCGCGCGACGCCGCGGGTCACCTGCAGATAGAAGAGCCCGTTGCGGACCCTGTTTCGGCGCAGCACCTCCCGGATGACATGGATCAGCGCCGCACGACTCATCGGCCAGCCTATCCTGAGCTCGCCCAGGGATCGCCCGAGGCGATCGAGGTGTCGGGTCAGGTCGATGATGAAGCCGTGCCGCACCTCGCAGACCTCGTAGACGCCGTCGGCAAACTGGTAACCCCGGTCCTCGACGTGAATGGCGGCTTCGGCGTGCCGGACGTAAGTGCCGTTGACATAGGCGATTCTCGGCATGGCTGAGGCCCTCAGAAATATTGAATGCTGACGCGGAAGAGCTGTTCGACATCGCGGACGGTCTCGGCGGCCGCGAGGAGGACCACGCGGTCCTTCGCCTTGATCCGCGTGTTGCCGTCTGGGCGCACATAGGCCTTGTCGCGATAGAGCGCGCCGATGCGGATACCCTCCGGCAATTCGAGCTCGCGCAGCGCCTTGCCGACCAGCGGAGAGGTTTCGAGCGCCTCTGCCTCGATCACCTCCGCCATGCCGTTCTGCACCGCGTAGACCGACCGGATGCGGCCCTTTCGCACGTGCTGCAGCACACGCGAGATGGTGACGGCGCGCGGATTGATATAGGCGTCGACACCGGCGGCGCCGGCGAAGTCCTGATAGGCCGGTTCGTTGATCAGCACGAGGGTCGACTTCGCTCCAAGCCTCCTGGCAAGCATGCTCCCGAGGATGTTGATCTGGTCGTTATTCGTCAGCGCGACGACGAGATCCGCCTCCTGGACATCCGCTTGCGCCAGGATCCGCTGATCCATGGCCGAGCCGTGGAGGACCACCGTGCTGTTGAGCTTGTCGGCGACGAGCACGGCGCGATCGCGGTCGTTTTCGACGAGTTTCACCCGCATGCGCGGCTGCTGTTCCTCGATCGTTCGCGCAACGAAATAGCCAATATTGCCTGCGCCGAGGATGATGATCCGCCGCGCCTCCTGTTCTTCATGGCCGAAGAGCGCCAGCGTGCGGCGGGCATGGTCGCGGTCGCAGACCACATAGGCGAGATCGCCGGTCTTCAACTGGTCGGAGGAATGCGGAACGATCAGCTTACCGTCCCGGAAGATACCGGTCACGGTCGCGTGCAGATCGGGAAAGAGCTCGCTCAATTGCTGCAGCGGCGTGTCGACGACGGGGCAGTCTTCCATACATTCGATCGCAACCATCGCGATCCGATCGTCGGCGAAGCGCACCACGTCGGTGGCGCCGGGAAAGGATATGCGGCGAAGCACGAGCCGCCCTACCTCGATTTCCGGAGAGATCGTCACGTCGATCGGGACGTTCTCGCGCGAAAAGAGGTCGGAATATTCGGGCGCAAGATAGCTCTGCGCGCGGATGCGGGCGACCTTGGTCGGTACGTTGAAAATCGCATGGGCTACTTCGCAGGCGACGATGTTGACCTCATCGTACAGCGTTACCGCGATGAGCATGTCGGCCTGGTCGGCGCCCGCCTTCGCCAGTACATCCGGATGCGCCCCGTGGCCGACGTAACCGCGCACGTCCAGCGTCTCGGTTATGTAGGCAATCAGCGCGGCCGACGTGTCGATCACCGAAACGTCGTTATTCTCGCGCGACAGCCGCTCGGCGATGCCGTAACCGACCTGCCCTGCCCCGCATATGATCACCTTCATTGCTATTCCTTACGTCTGGGACGGATCTGCCGATGGCTCGTTATGGGTTTCTGATCACACGCCCAACGATTTCAGCTTGCGATGAAGGGCGGAGCGCTCCATTCCGACGAATTCGGCGGTGCGCGAGATATTGCCGCCGAAGCGATTGATCTGGGCGATCAGATAATCGCGTTCGAACATCTCGCGAGCCTCCCGCAGCGGCAGGGTCATGATGTGCTGATCGCCCTGCGCCGAGATCTTCGGCAGGGTGTCCCCCACCTCGTTCGGCAGCATGTCGGCGGTGATCGGCGTATCGGGACCGTCGCTGCGCGCGAGGATCATCAGGCGCTCGATGTTGTTGCGCAGTTGGCGGATATTGCCGGGCCAATCATGCGCCTGCAGTACGGCCAGCGCATCCTCGCCGATCTTGCGGGGACGGATGCCGGCCTGTTCGCTTACCTGTCGCATGAACATGTCGACCAGGAAAGGGATGTCCTCGCGCCGCTCCGCAAGAGCGGGAACGCGCACCGGAATGACGGCGAGCCGGTGATACAGGTCCTCGCGGAACAGGCCCTCGGTGATCATGTTCTCGAGATTGTAGGCGGTCGAGGAGATGATGCGGACATCGACCTTGACGCGCTTGGAGCCGCCGACCCGCTCGAACTGCTGGTCGACGAGGACGCGCAGGATCTTGTTCTGCGTTTCGCGCGGCATTTCGCCGACCTCGTCCAGGTAGAGGATGCCCCCGTGGGCCTCCTCGAGTGCACCCGTTCGACGCGGCTGCCCCGTCGTTCCTTCGGTACCGAAAAGCGCGATCTCCATTCTGTCGGGCGTGATCGCAGCCGCATTGAGAGCCACGAAAGGACCGTTGGCACGCGCGGACTTGCGATGGATCATCCGCGCGACGAGTTCCTTGCCGGAGCCGGACGGTCCCTGGATCATGATACGGCTGTTGGTGGGCGCCACTTTCTCGATCATCTGGCGCAGTTGCGACACGGCAACGGAGGTTCCGATCAGTTCCACCGGATCGCCCGACTTCCGTCTCAGCTCTGAGTTTTCGCGCTTGAGCTTGGAATTCTCGAGCGCCCGCTCGGCGATCAGGATCAGCCGGTCGGCCTTGAACGGCTTCTCGATGAAATCATAGGCTCCGCGCTTGATCGCGGAAACGGCGGTTTCGATGTTGCCGTGACCTGAGATCATCACGACCGGCAAATCGGGGTGCCGGTTCTTGATCTCGTCGAGCAGTGCCAGGCCGTCGAGCTTGCTTCCCTGCATCCAGATGTCCAGGAAGATCAGGCGCGGCACACGGTCGTTGATCGCCGCGAGCGCGCTCTCGCTGTCGAAAGCGGTCCGCGTTTCATGGCCCTCGTCCGACAGGATCCCCGAGACGATCTCGCGAATATCCTCCTCGTCATCCACAACCAGAATATCAGCCGCCATTGGTATTACCCTTATCCTTCAAATTATCTTCGCCCCCGGTCTCGCCGGCGGGCGGCAGAACCACCCGGATCATCGCCCCGGCGCCACCGTCGAAGTCCGGCGGTGCGTCGTGCAGTTCCAGTTGCCCGCCGTGGTCCTCTATGATCTTCTTGACGATAGCGAGGCCGAGACCGGTGCCCTTATCCCGCATCGTCATGTACGGCTCCAGAATTCGGTGCCGGTTCTCGGTCGGAAGCCCCTTGCCGTTGTCGATGACGTCGACCACGAAACGGCCGGTGGTATCATCGCGACGGGATCGGATGACGACTGTGGGCGCGCCTCGTGACGTTCCCGCGGGCACGGCTTCGATCGCCTCCACCGCGTTCTTGACGAGATTGCCGAATGCCTGACCCAGCATGCGGCCGTCGAACTGCCCCTCGAGCGGTTCGTCGCCGAAATCGCGGACGAAGTTGATGTGGCTGTTGCCCATCTCGCGCAGGAATACGGCGTCCTTCAGGATCGCCCGCAGGTCCGACTTCTCCTTCGTCGGCTTCGGCATCCGCGCGAAGGCGGAAAATTCGTCGACCATCCGGCCGATGTCCTCGACCTGGCGCACGATCGTTTCGGTGCACTGGTCGAAGACCGCGCGGTCCTCCTGATCGATCTGCTTGCCGTAGCGGCGTTTCAGCCTCTCGGCCGAGAGCTGGATCGGCGTCAGCGGGTTCTTGATCTCGTGTGCGATGCGGCGAGCGACGTCCGCCCATGCGGTGGAGCGCTGCGCGATTACCAGATCCGTGATGTCGTCGACGGTGATGACATAGGAGCCATGCGATTCGTCGCCCTCCTCCCGCGTCACCTGAACATTCATCGTGCGCTCGGTGCCGCCGCGCATGATATTGATCTGCTTGCGGTAATCGTTGCGGTAGCGGCTCTCGGCCTCGACCAGAACCGCTTCGATTTCGGGGGCCACGTCGCTGAGATTCGCTCCGATGAGCTCCGGCGCCGCCTTCTTGAGCATCCCTTCCGAAGACGGATTGAAGATGGTGATGCGGCGATCCCTGCCGACGCCGATGACTGCCGCCGTCACGCCGGAGAGCACTGCCTCGATGAAGCGGCGGCGTTGGTCGACCTCGTCCTTCGCCACCAGGATCTGATCCTGCTGGGTCCGAATTTCGCTCACCATCTTGTTGAACGTGCGCGACAGGTTGCCGACGTCGCCGTCGACGGCGCGCACCGGAACGACGACGTCAAGATTGCCGGAAGCGACGCTGTCGGCGGCGCCGATCAGCTGCCGGATCGGCCGGACGATGCGGTCGGCGACCGCAATGGCCGTCCAGATCGCCGCCAGCAGCACGATCAGGGCAAAACCGATGTAAAGGACGCCGAAGGCGATCTGCAGGGAGGTCCGCCCGGCCTCGAGCGTCTTGTATTCCGCAGTGTTCTCTTCCATCAGCCGCATCGATCGCATGACTTCCGGATCGACGTTTCGGACGGTGTAAAGATAGGTCCCCGGAATGTTTTCGAGCGGAATGACGGCTCCCACCAGATTGGTCACGCCCGGAGGAATAAGCGTCGGCTGACCGGCAATGGTGCTCTTCAGTGCGTCCTGCGGGATCGCCGGCAGCGGACGATCGGTCGAAATATTGGCCTGGAGTATGGCGCTGCCGTCAGCGCGCACGAGGAATGCGCCGAGCATGCCGCGCCCCCTCGCCTGCCGTGTCATCAGCTCGACGAAGCCGGTACGGTCGAGGCTATAGAGCTGGCGATTGCGCTCCAGGTCGTTGGCCATCGACACCGTCTGACCCTGAAGGTAGCTGGCATTCTCGAGGACGTAGGCCTGCGCGACGTTCAGGGAGGAACGGACGATCGCCTGCGTACGCAGCGAGAACCAGCGGTCGAGGCCGACATCGAGGGTGATGCTGGCGAAGATCGCGACTAGGATCGCCGGCGTGATCGCGACGATCGAGAAGAGCGCGACGATGCGCACATGCAGGCGCGCTGCGGCTCTTCCCTTGCTGCGCGCCCTGAGCAGTCTGAATATCTCGCGAGCGATGAGATAGATCAGGCCCACGACGAAGAGGCCGTTGATGCCGGCGCAGGCGATCACGATGTTTCTCTCGGGCCGGATCGGGGTCAGACCGAGAAGAACGAGCAGCGACAAGGTGGCGCAGATCAGGGCACCGGTGGCGAGCATAAGCCCCGGCAAGGCAAAGGAGGCTCGCCGATCCTGGGCAGCAGTGACTCCGTCCTCCGTGCCCAATGGCAAGGCCATTCCATCCACCATGAAAAGTGCTACCCCCAACCGGCGTACCGACGACACCGGCATACGCCTGCGTTCCGGACCGAGACATTGAACCTTAAAGCGCCGCGTCTCCTTTCGGATACGCAAAGCTCCCCGCCCGCACCCGTCTGATCGACCGGCTGCGACCGAGCGCCGGCGAATCGACGCTTATGCGAGGTTCAAGCAACGCATTGTGGCGAAAATGCAACGGTGTTGCATCTCAGTCAAGCGCTACGCGAGCTGCGGTACACCGAGACCCCGAGTTCGCGGATCTTCTTGCGCAGCGTATTGCGGTTGAGACCCAGGAGGTCGGCCGCCTTGATCTGGTTGCCGCGAGTCGCCGTCAGAGCCGCGAGGATCAGAGGATATTCCATTTCCGCAAGGACGCGGTCGTAGAGGCCGGAGGGCGGTAAGGCATCGCCAAAGCTCGCGAAATACTGCCGCATGTTTTCCTCGACCGCCTGCGATATCGACAGCGAGCCCGAGCGCGCCGCGGCCTTCTCGATCGGGCTGTCCGGAATCTCCGAACGCAGTTCGTTCTCGATGATTTCGCGGGTAATGACATCCTGTGGATAAAGTGCCGTCAGACGGCGAACGAGGTTCTCGAGTTCGCGCACATTACCCGGCCAGGGATGCGCCTTCATCAATTCGAGCGCCTCCTGATCGAAGCGCTTGACGTCGAGCCCTTCCTTTTCGGCCTGCTGGACGAAATGGCGGACAAGGTCCGGAATGTCTTCGGCGCGGTCTCTCAGGGGCGGCAGACGCAGGGGCACGACATTGAGGCGATAGTAGAGGTCCTCGCGGAAAAGGCCCTGATTGATCGATTGTTTCAGATCCTTGTTGGTGGCAGCGACGATGCGGACATCCGAGCGGATCGGCGTGCGTCCGCCGACGGTCGTATACTCGCCCTGCTGCAGCACGCGCAGAAGACGCGTCTGCGCATCCATCGGCATGTCACCGATTTCGTCGAGGAAGAGCGTCCCCCCTTCGGCCTGCTCGAAGCGCCCGGTGGAGCGCGTCTGGGCGCCGGTGAAAGCCCCCTTCTCATGACCGAACAGTTCCGACTCGATGAGGTCGCGCGGGATCGCCGCCATGTTGATGGCGACGAAGGGGCCATTTCTCCGCTTGCCATAGTCGTGCAATGCACGGGCAACGAGTTCCTTGCCGGTGCCGGACTCGCCGGTGATCATCAGCGTGAGGTCGGTCTGCATCAGCCGCGCAAGCACGCGGTAGATTTCCTGCATGGCGGCGGAACGGCCGACCAGCGGCATCCCGTCCTGCGAATCGTCCTCGAGCTTGGAGGGCCGCCGCTTCGGTTCGGCGAGCGCCCGGCCGATGATGCCGATCAGTTCCGTCAGATCGAAAGGCTTCGGCAGATAGTCGTAAGCGCCCTTCTCCGAAGCCTTGATGGCTGTCATGAAGGTATTTTGAGCGCTCATCACGAGAACCGGCAGATCCGGCCGTGCCTTCTTGATCCGTGGCAGGAGATCGAAGGCGTTTTCATCCGGCATCACGACATCGGTCACGACCAGGTCGCCGTCGCCGGCTGCTATCCAGCGCCAGAGGGTTGCGGCATTGGAGGTGATGCGCACATCGTATCCGGCACGGCTGAGCGCCTGGTTCAGCACGGTGCGAATGGCTGCGTCGTCATCCGCGACGAGGATCGTTGCGCCCGTCATCCATTGGTTCCTTTTGTCATCGGAGTTTCTTCATCGGCCGCCAGCCCCTTGGATGCCGGCATGAGAACGCGGAAGGTCGTGCGGCTATGCTGGCTGTCGCATTCGACGATGCCGCCGTGGCCGCCGATGATCTTGGCCACCAGCGCCAAGCCGAGACCGGACCCGTTCGTCTTGGTGGTGATGAACGGGTCGAAAAGATGCGGCAGCAGATCGGGAGGAACTCCCGGACCGTTGTCATGCACGCAGAATTCCAGAGGCAGCGAGATCTTTTCGCGCGTTCCCGCGACCGAGAGGCGAATGCCCGGCCGATAGGCCGTCGTCAGCAGAATCTCCCCGTCCGCCCTGTCGCCGATCGCCTCGGCCGCATTCTTGATCAGATTCAGGAAGACCTGAACCAACTGGTCGCGGTTTGCGAAAACCGGGGGAAGCGACGGGTCGTAATGTTCCGAGATCTTGATTCTCCGGGCAAAGCCGGCCTTGGCGATCGCCTTGACGTGGTCGAGCACCGCATGGATGTTGAGCGGCAGGCGGTCGACCGGGCGCTCGTCGGAGAAGACCTCCATCCGGTCCACGAGCGAGACGATGCGGTCCGTTTCGTCGCAGATCAGTCTCGTCAGGGCGCGATCCTCGTCATTGACGGAGGTTTCCAGGAGCTGCGCGGCGCCGCGAATGCCCGAAAGCGGATTCTTGATCTCGTGGGCGAGCATCGAAGCAAGGCCGGTGACGGACCGCGCTGCGGCACGGTGGGTGAGCTGGCGGTCGATCTTGTCCGCCATGGACCGTTCCTGAAAGACGATCACCACCGATCCGGGTTGCGACAGTACCGGGGCCACATAGAGATCGACGAGCTTGTCGGCTCCAAGGCGAGGAGAGCTGAGGTCCACCCGGTACTCGTTGACCGCCGCCCGCCGCTCGCGAACCTGCTCGATCAGCGTCAGGAGCGGGCTGCCGAACGGAATGAAAGCGCTGATATCGTGGCGCGCAAGATGGTTGGCGCTGGCCCCGAAGAAGGATTCGGCCTCCCAGTTCGCAAAGGCGACGAAGCCGTTCTCGTCCACCAGGATGACCGGATTCTGGATCGCGTTCAGCACGGCCATGGAAAGATCGTTGGCACCTTCCACCGGTGCCGTTGCCTTCTCGGTCATGCCGCAATCTCCTCCCTCGCCGCCGCATCGCCGGAGCGAACAATGGCGGCTACCACGCTGTCGCGTACGAAACCCTTATCGGTCGATGTCAGAATCGCGGCTTTCTCCGAAGCGGGAAGCTCGGGCGCGAAACGATCGAGATACCAGCCCGCATGTTTGCGGGCGGTCCGCAGCCCGACCTCCACGCCGTAGAATTCGAGCATCATCTCGTAATGCTCCGCAAATATGCGGGCGACGCCCGACGCATCCGGGTGAGCAGCAGCGTCGGCGAGAACGCCAGCATGCCACGGCCGCCCCTGGCACGATCGACCGACCATGACGGCGTCCGCACCTGACCGGCGCAGGATCTCATGCGCATCCGCAACCGAATCCACATCGCCATTGGCAATCAGCGGGATGGAGACCACCTCGCGAACGGCCCGGATCGCATCCCAATCGGCCTTGCCGTTGTAGAATTGCATGCGTGTTCGTCCGTGAATGGTGATCGCCTTCACGCCTGCCTCCTCCGCCCTTCGGGCAATCAGCGGCGCATTGATCGAATTCTCATCCCAGCCGAGGCGCATCTTGAGCGTTACCGGGATCGTGGCTGCTTTGACCGTCGCTTCGATAAGCGAAAGCGCATGATCCGGATCGCGCATCAGCGCAGATCCGGAATAGCCGCCGGTGACCTTCTTCGCGGGACAGCCCATGTTGATATCGATGATATCGGCGCCATTGGCCTCGACGATCCTCGCCGCCTCGGCCATCCAGTGCGCTTCACGCCCGGCGAGTTGCACGATGTGCGGATCGATGCCGGAATTCTTCAGCCGCGCCCAGGATTCGGCGGCATTACCGACCAGTTCGCGGCTCGCCACCATCTCGGTCACGACGAACCCCGCGCCGAAACGCCAGGCAAGCATGCGAAAGGGCAGATCCGTCACGCCGGACATCGGCGCGAGCGCTACGCGATTGCGGATTTCGACATTCCCGATCAGAAGCGAGGGTGAAAAAGCCGTCGAGGGCAAATGCATATCTTTCAGGCACATGAAAATCTTGCACTATTTTTAGACATTGTTCTTCTGCTTGCCAAGCCTTTTCGACGCGCGGGACAAAATTCCTCGCATGGCTGGCCATGGCAGGACCTTCGCGGTACATCACGGCGAATATTGGCGAATGCGGGACCACATACAGAAGATGCAAGGCGAAGAACAGTTCTCCTGCGGCGTCGTGATCGTTGCGGCCGGCCGCGGCGAGCGCGCCGGCCAGTCGGCCGAGGGACCGAAGCAATACCGCACGATCGGTGATCGGCCCGTTATCGCCCATACGCTTGACATTTTCGCGACATGGCCCGGAGCGGGACCTGTCGTCGTCGTGATCCACCCCGATGACGAAGAGCTGTTCGCGGCGGCCCGCAAGCGGATGGCCGGGACCTTGGAGCTGACGGTGGTCCACGGCGGAGCGACGCGCCAGCTTTCGGTGCTCGCCGGGCTGGAAGCGGTCGCCGCTACGGGCGTGGAATACGTGATGATCCACGACGCGGTGCGCCCCTTTTTCGATCACACACTGCTCGATCGCTGCGGTGCGGCGCTTCGTGAGGGCGCCCAGGCCCTCCTGCCGGCAATTGCGGTCGCCGACACGCTGAAGCGTACGAAGGCGGCCGGCCTCGTTGCCGAGACCGTTCCGCGAACCGATCTCTACGCCGCACAGACGCCGCAGTGCTTCCGCCTCGAGCCGATCCTCTCCGCTCACCGGCGAGCGGCGGCAAGCGGCAGGTCCGACTTTACGGACGACGCCTCTATCGCCGAATGGGCCGGCATCCCCGTCCTTCTGGTGGAAGGAGCCGTGGACAATTTCAAGTTGACACTCCGGAGGGACCTGTCGATGGCAGACGAGAAACTGACCCGCATGGCCATTCCCGATGTGCGCACCGGCAACGGATATGACGTGCATCAACTCGTGGACGGCGACGGCGTCACCCTCTGTGGTGTCTTCATCCCCCACGACCGCAAACTCTCCGGCCATTCCGACGCGGACGTAGCCCTGCATGCCCTGACGGACGCCCTGCTCGCCACTTGCGGCGCCGGCGACATCGGCGACCACTTCCCGCCATCCGACCCGCAGTGGAAGGGCGCGCCTTCGCGCATCTTTCTCGAGCACGCTGCGCGGATCGTCCGCGAGCGCGGCGGCACTGTTACCAATGCCGACATATCGCTGATTGCCGAGGCGCCCAAGGTCGGGCCGCATCGTCAGCAGATGCGCGAAAACCTTGCGGCGATACTCGGTATTTCGCTCGACCGCTGTTCGATCAAGGCGACGACCAACGAGAAACTCGGCTTTGTCGGGCGGAACGAAGGAATTGCGGCGATCGCCACGGCGACCGTCGTCTATGCATCACGGAGCAAGCCCGATGTGGACGACCGATACTGAAGAGAAAGCGCGGGCCATAATCCAGGATTTCACCTCCCGCGGACTTAAACTGGCGACCGCGGAGTCCTGCACCGGCGGCTTGATCGCCGGCGCCTTGACGGAAATCGCAGGCTCGTCCTCCGTCGTCGACCGCGGCTTCGTCACCTATTCCAACGAAGCGAAGGTCGAGATGCTCGGCGTGAACCCCGCAACGCTTGCCGCACATGGCGCCGTCTCGCGTGAAACGGCGATGGAGATGGCGCGCGGCGCGGTTTTGCGCTCAGCCGCCGATATCGCCATAGCCGTCACGGGCATAGCCGGGCCGGGCGGCGGCTCCGCCGAGAAGCCCGTCGGCCTCGTTCACCTCGCCGCTGCCGCTCGCGACGGCGCGATGATTCACCGGGAAATGCGCTACGGCGACATCGGCCGGCCTGCGGTGCGGCTTGCCACCGTGCACACGGCGCTCGATCTGGTCGCAGAGCTGGCTCACGCTCCGTAGATCACATCCGCCCGCTTTTCGAATGCTTCGGAGAACATGCGGAAGGCGCGATCGAACATCGAGCCCATGAGCGCGCCCAGAAGGCGGCTCTTGAATTCATAGTCTATGCAGAAGTGTACGATCGACTGGCTTTCGTCCACGGGCTCGAAACGCCAGACATTGTCGAGGTACTTGAACGGACCCTCGATATAGTTGACGTCGATGATCCGCTCTTCCCGTTTGAGAAGCACCTGGGTCGTGAATGTTTCCCGGATCGCCTTGTAGCCGACCGTCATGTCGGCAAGCAGCAGCACCTTGCCGTCGCGCTCCTTGCGCGAGCGTACGCTCAGCGCTTCGCAAAGGGGCAGGAACTCCGGATAACGCTCGACATCGGCAACGAGAGCGAACATCTGCTCGGCCGAGTGCTTGACGACGTGGTTGGTTTCGAAATGCGGCATGAATTTGAGTTAAGGCCCCAGCGCCGGAAGATCAAGGAGGCGGCGCATTTGTGCCCGGCTTGTTGCGGCAGACTGCTCATGCGAACGATATTCGACCTTGATGCTATATGTTCGCATGGCGCCCTATGCTGGCAAAGGAATTCGCCTTTCGTAACTCACCGCGTTTCCTCTATTCTGCGCGAGCTTCCTTTCGCACGAGATATTATGGACGAAGAGCAACAACTCGAAATTCTGTCGCCGGTCACCGATCTTGGCTTTGTCCGAATCCTCTTGGCCGACCTGCATGACGAGCTGCCTTCAAAGGTTGCTCGGTTCCGCCAATTGGCGGACCTCTCGACGTCCCTCGGCGCAAACGGCACGATGTTCACCGGAGGCGAGACGACATATCTTGCTTGGACAGAAGCCAGATCGAGCTTCGTTCATGGAAACTACATCGCGACCGTGATGTTATGCCAAGGGCTTGCAGAACATCTTTTGGCATCATACCTGGAACTCGGAATTGACGGGGAACAACTGCCGCCAAGGGTCAAATTTCCTATTACCCTCGAACGATGCTTGAGCCGGGGGATCATCGTCGACGCCGACGTCAAAGATCTTCAACGTCTCATGAAATTGCGCAACCCACTGTCGCATTATAGGAATATTGATGATCCCTCGAACTTGACGCACCGAGCCCTCGAAAATCAATCGCCAGCCGCCGACCACGTTAGGGGTGACGCAAGCTTTGCCTTGTCGGTAGCGGTCCGATTGCTTTCGCTGCCGGCATTCAGGGTCGATAAATGAGCGCCTCATGCGCGTCCTGCTCAAGTGATTGGTGCGCCGCACTTGTTGAATTTGGCAGCATGTCGCGAATGCCCCTCATCCGCCTGCCGGCACCTTCTCCCCATTATGATGGGGAGAAGGGACTCGCCGAGCCGTCCCGATCCTCATCGGGTAAACGAGTGCGGGGTGTTGCCACGGGTTCCCTTCGCCCCGCCTGCGGGGAGAAGGTGGCCGGCAGGCCGGATGAGGGGCGGAAGCAGGCGGACTACTCCGCCGCAGCCAGCTTCCTTTCGCGCGCCGCCTTCAGCCTTGCGAAGTCGTCGCCGGCATGGTGGGACGAGCGGGTCAGCGGGCTTGAGGAAACCATCAGGAAGCCCTTGGTGTAGGCGACCGTCTCGTAGGACTTGAATTCTTCCGGAGTGACGAATTTCTCGACCTTGTGATGCTTGCGGCTCGGCTGCAGATATTGGCCGATCGTCAGGAAATCGACATCGGCGGTACGCAGGTCGTCCATCAGCTGCAGCACTTCGTTGCGCTCCTCGCCGAGGCCGACCATGATGCCCGACTTGGTGAACATTGTGGGGTCGAGTTCCTTCACGCGCTGCAGAAGCCGGATCGAATGGAAATAGCGCGCGCCCGGCCGGACCGTCAGGTAGTTGGACGGAACCGTTTCGAGATTGTGGTTGAAAACGTCCGGCTTGGCGGCCACGACACGCTCCAGCGCGCCGGGCTTGCGGAGGAAATCGGGCGTCAGGATTTCGATCGTGGTTTCCGGCGAGGCTTCCCGGATCGCGAAGATGACCTTCTCGAAATGCTCGGCGCCGCCGTCGTCGAGGTCGTCGCGGTCGACTGAGGTGATGACGACATGGCTCAGGCCCATCTGCTTCACCGCCTTGGCGACATTTGCGGGCTCGTCCAGATCGAGGGCATTGGGCTTGCCGGTCGCGACGTTGCAGAAGGCACAGGCACGCGTGCAGATCTCGCCCATGATCATGAACGTCGCGTGCTTCTTGTCCCAGCACTCGCCGATGTTCGGGCATCCGGCTTCCTCGCAGACCGTAACGAGCTTGTGGCTCTTCACGATCGAGCGGGTCTCCTGGTATCCCTTCGAGGTCGGTGCCTTCACACGGATCCAGTCCGGCTTGCGCAGGACCTCGGTGTCGGGCCGGTGGGCCTTTTCCGGGTGGCGAACACGCTGCGCCCGATCCGAGACGGCGTCGAAAACCGTTACCATGTGTCTTCCTTCATAGTGACGGGCAAGCGGCAGCAAGGCCGCCCGCACCTTGTCGCCTTATATAAACAGCCGGACATGAAAAGTCAGGCCACCATTTGCATGGCAGCCTGACGGCAAACGAATGGTGAATGGCCCTACCCTCGAACGGCGCGGCCCGCCGCGATCAACAGGCATGCGCCGATGAATCCGATGATGAGATAGGCGATCCAGCCGGTGTAAGCCATGCCCAGGGCCGCGAGAATGAAATTCAATACCACGGCGCCGATAATGCCGAGGATGATGTTCGCGAACAGCCCCATCTGGCTGTTCATGAATTTTTCCGCCAACCAGCCGGCAAGCCCGCCGATGATGATCGCCGCCAGGATACCTACGCCATTCAAGCTCATGAGAACCTCCCCGCATTGTAGATGCCATGCAATCAATGCGTGAAAAAGCCGAAAGTTCCGGACGGCCGCGCGTCATCAGGCGTTCAATACTCTGCCGTAGGCATCGAGCACGCTTTCCTTCATCATCTCCGAAAGGGTCGGGTGCGGGAACACCGTGTGCATCAGTTCCTCTTCGGTCGTCTCCAGGTTCATGGCGACGACGAAGCCCTGGATGAGTTCCGTCACTTCGGCCCCTACCATGTGCGCGCCGATCAGTTCGCCGGTCTTCTTGTCGAAGATGGTCTTGATCAGGCCCTGGTCTTCGCCGAGCGCGATCGCCTTGCCGTTTGCGCCGAAGCTGTATCGGCCGACGCGGATGTCGCGGCCGAGTTCCTTGGCCTTCGCTTCCGTGAGGCCCACGGAGGCGACCTGCGGGTCGCAATAGGTGCAGCCCGGGATCTTGCCCTTGTCGAGCGCGTGCACGCCGGGAACCCCGGCAATCTTCTCGACGCAGATGACGCCCTCATGCTCGGCCTTGTGCGCCAGCATCGGCGGCCCGGCGACGTCGCCGATCGCATAGATGCCCGCGACATTGGTCTTTCCGTAGCCATCGGTGACGATGCAGCCGCGGTCGGTCTTCACGCCGAGAGCCTCGAGGCCGAGGTTCTCGATGTTGCCCTGAACGCCGACGGCGGAGATCAGACGGTCCGCCTTGATCGGCGTGACCTTGCCGTCCTTCGTCTCAACATGCGCCGTGACGTCGTTCGCGCCCTTCTCGACCTTCGTCACCTTGGCATCGGTGATGATCTTCAGGCCGCGCTTTTCGAGCTGCTTACGGGCGAAAGTGGAAATTTCCGCATCCTCCACCGGCATGATCTGCGGCAGCAGTTCGACGACGGTCACGTCGACGCCCATCGTGCGGTAGAAGCTCGCGAATTCGATGCCGATCGCGCCGGAGCCCATGACGAGCAGCGACTTCGGGAATTCCTCCGGCTTCATCGCCTCGAAATACGTCCAGATCAGCTTGCCGTCCGGCTCGATGCCGGGGAGCGCGCGCGGGCGCGCGCCGGTTGCGACGATGATGTGCTTGGCCGTATAGGTCCCCTCTCCCTTGACGCCCTTCGGAACCGGGTTCTGCGGCTGGACGGCTGGCTTGGACGGCGCGCCGACGACGATCTCGCCGGGTTTGGTGAGCTTCGCCTCACCCCAGATCACGTCCACCTTGTTCTTCTTCATCAGGAAGGCGACGCCGCCGTTCAGCCGCGCAGAGACGCCGCGCGAGCGGGCAACGACATCCTTGACGTTGGCGGTGATCTTGCCTTCGAGGGTCAGGCCGTAGTTCTTGGCATGGTTGGCATGGTCGAGAATTTCGGCGGAGCGCAGCAGCGCCTTGGTCGGAATGCAGCCCCAGTTGAGGCAGATCCCGCCCAGATGCTCCCGCTCGACGATCGCCGTCTTCAAGCCCAGCTGCGCCGAACGAATGGCGGTCACGTATCCGCCCGGACCCGAACCGACAACGATAACGTCGTAATTCTCAGCCATGTTTTTCCTACCTTTGGTCAAGCGGCGTTGCGGGTGAAAAGCACCCAGTCGTGTTTTCTGCTGTCTTCGAAAAGCGGCACGGCCCCGGCGCGCGCCACCTCCTCGAAGCCGTTCAGCCTGTAAAGCGCCTGCGCCGTTTCATTGTGGCTTTCGGTGATCAGGCTCACCGGCGCCTGCCCGGCGCGGGAAAACTCGTTCTCGAGCAGAGCGCGGCCTATGCCTTTACCGCGGTAATGGCGGTAAACGCCGAGGCTATCGATGAACCAGTGACCGACCACCTCCTTCTGCAGGAAAAGCAAGGGCGCAAGCACGGGATGTTTCGGCTCGATCTCGAGGATCGATGCATCGATGCCGTAGGAAACCGACACGCCGACGATCTCGTCTCCGATTTCGGCCACCACCGCATTGCGCCACGTACCGGGCCCGGCATCCCGACGCAGCACGTTGCGGCCATGCTCGAAGGCGGTTTCCGCGGATTTGCTCAGAACGCCGCCGTACCAGAGCCAGGCGGCAAAGCCGTGTGAGGCGATGTCGATCAGGATCGCAAGTTCCGCTGCCTCGCTTCGCTTAGCAGGCCTGAGGGTCGCGCCAGCCGTCATCGTCAAAGCCCGAGCATCATCCGCACGACAGGCTCCAACCCTCTGCCGACCGCCCGGGTGTTCTCCGCGTCGAGGTGGACACCGTCGATCGGCGTCGTCCTGGCCACCGATCCGCCGTCGAAGAAGCCGCAGTCGAGCTCGTCGGCGAGATCGCGATAAAGCGGCGCCAGCATTGCGGATTGCTCGACCCCGCCCGCGAACATGGCGGCAAAGGCGCTGTTGGCCGTCTCGCAGAGCGGCGGCGGCGAGACGATGAGAATCTCGGGCCCCTCCTCCGTTTCCGTCGGCCAGTCGTGCCTGCGCACCAGATTGACGAGGCGCTCGATGCCCTTCACCGCGCCGAAAGCGGTGCCGTGAATGATCGGCTTCATGTCGTTCGAGCCGAGCATGAACACGATGAGATCGAGTGGCGCGTGGGTGTGCAGGACCGTCGGGAGGACACGCGCGCCGTTCCGGTCGCAATCGGCGAGATGGTCGTCATAGGCGGTCGTCCGCCCGTTCAGCCCTTCGGCGATGACATGCGCGTCCGAACCGAGCGCCTTCTGCAGCACGCTCGGCCAACGGTCCTCCAGCGCATGCCGGCCGGAACCGGTTGCATCGTATCCCCAGGTCAGACTGTCACCGTAGCAAAGGACTGTCTTCATCTGCCTACTCGCTTTTCATGGGGAAAGGACCGGCCGGGAAGCCGGTCCGGATCGCATCAGACGAGCATACCCATCGGGTTTTCGATGTAGCGCTTGAAGGCGGCGAGCAGTTCGGCGCCGAGCGCGCCATCGACGCAGCGATGGTCGGTCGAAAGCGTGACGGTCATCACATTGGCGATGACCATTTCCTTGTTCCTGACGACGACACGGTCCTCGCCGGCGCCGACCGCGAGGATCGTCGCGTGCGGCGGATTGACGACGGCGGCGAAGTCCTTGACGCCCATCATGCCCATATTGGAGACGGCCGTGGTGCCGCCCTGATATTCTTCCGGCTTCAGCTTGCGCTCCTTCGCGCGCTTGCCGAGATCCTTCATCTCGTTGGAGATCGCCGAGAGGCTCTTCAACTCCGCCTGGCGGACGATGGGCGTGATCAGGCCGCCGGGAATGGAGACGGCCACGCCGACGTCCGCGTGCTTGTGCTTGACCATGTTCTGATCGGTCCAGGACACATTCGCATCCGGAACGTCGCGCAGCGCCAGAGCAAGCGCCTTGATCACCATGTCGTTCACGGAAAGCTTGTAGACCGGCTTACCATCCTTTTCAGGTGCTGCGGCATTCAGCTGGGCGCGCAGCGCCATAAGCGCGTCGAGCTCGCAATCGACCGAAACATAGAAATGCGGGATCGTCTGCTTCGATTCGACGAGGCGCTTGGCGATCGTCTTGCGCATGCCGTCATGCGGCACGAGTTCGTAGGAGCCCGGCTCGAAGAGCTTGAGGACGGCGTCCTCCGACATGCCCTTAGCGAGCGTCGCCGGGGCCGGAGCTGCTGCCGGCGCGGCGGCGGGCTTGGCGGCGCCACCGGAAACGGCTGTCTCGACGTCCTTCTTGACGACGCGGCCATGCGGTCCGGAACCGGCGATCGCCGAAAGGTCGATGCCTGCCTCCTTCGCGAGGCGGCGTGCCAGCGGCGACGAAAAGATGCGCTTGCCTTCGCCATCGGCGGGCGCAGGAGAAGCCGGAGCAGCAGCTTGCGGTGCCGGCGCTGCGGCGGGTGCCGGAGCCGCGGCCGGTGCCGTTTCGGCCGTTTCCTTCGGCTTCGGTGCCGGGGCTGCTCCCGCTGCACCGTTGCCGCCCTTGGCGGCAGTCGCGACGTCTTCGCCCTCGGCGGCGAGAACCGCGATCAGCGCATTGACCTTGACGCCTTCGGTGCCGGCGGGAACGACGATCTTGGCGACCGTGCCCTCATCGACGGCTTCCACTTCCATCGTCGCCTTGTCGGTCTCGATCTCGGCGATCACATCGCCGGACTTGACCTTGTCGCCTTCCTTGACCAGCCACTTGGCCAGATTGCCTTCTTCCATGGTCGGAGAGAGGGCCGGCATGGTGATGTTGATTGGCATCGAACGACCCCCTTATTTGTAGCAGACGGCTTTCACCGCATCGACGACTTCCGCGACATTCGGCAGAGCAAGCTTTTCAAGGTTGGCCGCGTAAGGCATCGGCACGTCCTTGCCGGCGATCGTCAGAATCGGCGCATCGAGATAGTCGAAGGCCTGCTGCATGACGCGGGTGGCGATCTCGGTGCCGACGGAGGACTGAGGATATCCTTCCTCGACGGTGACGAGGCGGCCGGTCTTCTTGACGGACTCGATGACGGTCGGCAGGTCCATCGGCCGGATCGTGCGAAGGTCGATGATCTCGACGTCGATACCCTGCGCCTCGAGTTCCGCCGCGGCCTTGATCGCATAGGTCATGCCGATGCCGAAGGAGACGAGCGTCGCGTCCTTGCCGGTACGATGGATGCGTGCCTTGCCGATCGGCAGCACGAAATCGTCGAGCTTCGGCACTTCGAAGGACTGGCCGTAAAGGATCTCGTTTTCGAGGAAGATCACCGGGTTCGGATCGCGGATGGCGGCCTTGAGCAGCCCCTTCGCGTCCGCCGCCGTATAGGGCATGACGACCTTCAGGCCCGGAATGTGGCTGTACCAGGCGGCATAGCACTGGGAGTGCTGCGCGGCGACGCGGGCTGCAGCACCGCTCGGACCGCGGAAGACGATCGGCGCGCCCATCTGGCCGCCGGACATATAGAGCGTCTTGGCGGCCGAGTTGATGATCTGGTCGATCGCCTGCATGGCGAAGTTGAACGTCATGAACTCGACGATCGGGCGCAGACCCGTCATCGCTGCGCCGACGCCGACGCCGGCAAAGCCATGTTCCGTGATCGGCGTGTCGACCACGCGGCGCGCACCGAATTCCTGCAACAGGCCCTGCGTGACCTTGTAGGCGCCCTGGTATTCGGCGACCTCTTCGCCCATGACGAAGACGTCCTCATTGGCGCGCATCTCTTCGGCCATCGCGTCGCGAAGCGCTTCGCGGACGGTCATCGTCGCCATTTCGGTTCCGGCCGGAATTGCCGGGTCGGAAGGAACGTCCGCCTTGGGCTGCGCCGCCACGGGCGCCGCGGAAGCAGCCGGTGCTTCAGCCGCGGCCGGCTTAGGCGCTTCCGCTTTCGGGGCTTCGGATTTCATGGAATCGATGTCGCTTGCGGCTTCGCCATCCTGCAACAGCACGGCGATCGGCGTGTTCACCTTCACACCCTCGGTGCCGGCTGCGATCAGCAGCTTGCCGATCGTGCCTTCGTCTACCGCTTCCACTTCCATCGTGGCCTTGTCGGTTTCGATTTCCGCGATGACATCGCCGGAGGACACCTTGTCCCCCTCGTTCTTCAGCCACTTGGAGAGCGTGCCTTCCTCCATGGTCGGGGAAAGGGCAGGCATAAGGATTTCTACAGGCATGTTTGTCCCTCCCCGGATCAAAGCAGGATATCGGTATAGAGCTCGGAGACATCCGGCTCCGGATCAGACTGGGCGAAATCGGCACTGTCCGCAACGATGTCGCGAACCTCCTTGTCGATCTGCTTCAGTTCGTCCTCGGTGGCCCAGCCCTTATCCGTCAGGCGGGCCTTCACCTGCTCGATCGGATCATGCTCCGAACGCATCTTCTGCACTTCATCCTTCGAGCGATACTTCGCCGGATCGGACATGGAATGGCCGCGATAGCGGTAGGTCAGCATTTCGAGGATGATGGGGCCCTTGCCGGAACGGCAATGTTCGACCGCCTCGTCGGCTGCGGCCTTGACGGCGCGGACATCCATGCCGTCGACCTGATAGCCGGGAATGCCGAAGGAAGCGCCGCGCTGGGAGAAATCGGTCTGCGCCGATGCCCGCGACACGGAGGTACCCATGGCATAACGGTTGTTCTCGACGATGTAGATCACCGGCAGTTTCCAGAGAGCGGCCATGTTGAAGCTCTCATAGACCTGACCCTGGTTGGCGGCACCGTCGCCGAAATAGGCGAGGCTTACATTGTCGTTGCCGCGGTACCTGTTGGCGAAAGCGAGGCCGGTCCCGAGCGAGACCTGTGCACCGACGATGCCGTGACCGCCATAGAAATGCTTTTCCTTGGAGAACATGTGCATAGAGCCGCCCTTCCCCTTGGAAAGACCGCCACGGCGCCCGGTGAGCTCCGCCATCACGCCGCGCGCACTCATGCCGCAGGCGAGCATATGGCCATGGTCGCGATAGCCGGTGATGACCTGGTCGCCCTCTTTCAGCGCCAGCTGCATCCCGACGACGACGGCTTCCTGACCGATATAGAGGTGACAGAAACCACCGATGAATCCCATGCCGTAGAGCTGGCCGGCCTTTTCCTCGAAACGCCGGATCAACAGCATTTCCCGGTAGGCCTTGAGATCGTCTTCCTTGGAGAATTCGGCGATCGTGCCGCCGGCAAAATCTTTCTTGGCCGGCTTGGCAGCGGTCTTGCGGCTGGAAACGGACGCGGATTTTCGCGGAGCCATTCGTTCCTCCCAATGGTTAGCCTTTGGCGGCTACCATAGGGAAAGAAAAGCGCGGCAGCAATGCCATATTTGCATGGCTATTATTCGCGCCAACCATTTGAAATTTAACGTCTTTTTTAATTTAACCTATTTTCAGTTAATTCGCTGGGTGGTGGAAAATAACGATCTCGTCGCTGCGCGACATGTTGAGCGCGAGGCGAGCCTTCTCATCGAGCATGTCTCTCTCCAGCGAACCGTCGCTCATCAGCTCGACTTCCTTTTCCAGGATTTTTCGCGTCTGAGTGAGCTCGTCCAGCCGTGCCTGCCGCTCGGCAATCTGGCGGTCGAACTCCTTCGTCGCCTCCAGACCATAGCCGCCATGGATCGAATGATAGCCGAAATAGGAAAGGAAGGCGACCGCCAGCAACGGCACCACCAATCGCCCCAGTCTTCGCTTCTTGTGATGCCGTGTCCACATCGCTCATGCCCTGAATTGAGTTGGAGCGGGCTGCAGGAGAAACTGCAAACCATAGTCCCGCGCCCGCTCCAATACGCAGTACGAATATGAAGACTAGCGTCGATTGATTAACCGACGGTTGACCATGAATAATTTGCGAATGGAGAGGGAATTCGGAGGACGGAGTGCCGTCGGCCGGCCATCGGCAATGAAATCGCGGCGGCCCCTCATCCGCCTGCCGGCACCTTCTCCCCGCAAGCGGGGCGAAGGGACTCGTAGCGCCGCCGCTTGTCCCTTCTCCCCGTCAGAACGCTACGGCATGCACATATCTCTTGTTGTCCAGCCCTTCGCGGACTTACTCCGGAGTGGCGGCATCTGTATTTCCAGCAGTGGCGAGGCTTGCGGATGGGTCCTTGGGATCAAACCCGTATGCGCTAACATTGGCATTAGCGGTCACCCGCCCCTCATCCGCCTGCCGGCACCTTGCATAAGAAATGTTGTAAAGGATTCGGTATGCCTTTGGCCGGGCGGCCGCCCGGCCAAAGGCGCCGACCGTCGGATCGCCGGCACCAGAACCTTTGGGGGTTACGGAGAAGCAGGATCGCGGTCGGTTCCTCATCGTGGCCCGAATGGTTGCTGGAACAACCTGGTTCGTATGCAAGGCAGGGACGACAAGGATGACCGAGATTAGCATGAAAGCGGCCGGTATTGATACCGGGAAGATATGGCTTGATGTCGCCACCTACCCGGTGAGCGACAAACAGAAAGTGCCCAACAACGCCGACGGCTGGCAGACTCTGGCTGACTGGCTCGAGCGGCAGGGGATCGGACGGGTCGGGATCGAAGCGTCCGGCGGATATGAGCGCGACGTGATTGCGTATCTGCATCAGAGAGGCTTTGAGGTCGTCCTGCTGCAGCCGCGGCAAGTGCGCGCTTTCGGCCTCTATAAGCTGCGCCGAGCCAAGAACGACCAGCTCGACGCCGCGCTGATCGCCGAGTGCGCTGCCCGTTCGGATGCGCGATGCCATGCGCCGGATAGCCGGCTGATCGCGTTTGGCGAATGGCTGCTGTTCATCGAGCAGATCGAAGCCGATATAGCCTGCCTCAAGACCCGCCGCGAGCGTTTCACCGACAGGCGGATCCTCGAGGAGATCGATCGTTCCATCGGTGAGCTCAAGAGCCGTTGCAAAGCCCAGCTCGCGCTGTTGCAGGCCGCTGTCCGCGAGCATGACGATCTCGCCCGGAAGCTTGATCTGATCGAAAGCATCGACGGCATCGGCATCCGTACGGCACTCACCCTGGTCATTCTGATGCCCGAACTCGGCAGGGTCGACCGTGAGGAGATCGCCGCGCTGACCGGCGTGGCGCCTTATGACGACCAGAGCGGCAAGCGTGAAGGCGAGCGCCATATCGCCGGCGGACGGGCGCGCGTCCGCAGGGCCCTGTTCAATGCCGCCTTACCGGCGTCGCAGCGCTGGAACGAGACGCTGGTTGAGCTCTACGATCGTCTCACCGCAAAAGGCAAATCCCACAAAGCGGCGCTCATCGCCTGCGTCCGCAAACTCATCATCTTCGCCAACACCGTCGTCAAGCGCCAAACCCCATGGACGAAAAGCGCGCCACAACAAAATTCTTGCGCTTAGTCTAATGGTTGCGCTTCTCCCCGCAGGCGGGGAGAAGGGACAAGCGGCGCCGACTGAACCCCGCATTCACCGCCCGCCCGCCCGAGGGAGCGAGCGGGCGCGGCATATCCCTTCTCCCCGCCTGCGGGGAGAAGGTGGCGGCAGCCGGTTGAGGGGCAATCCCGACCGAGCGGGGTTGAGGCGGTTGGGTTCCCGAGGGATCCCTTTCATGAGCAGTATCCGCCGCACCGGCACGCAAGAGATATGTGCATGCCGTAGCGTTTTAGACGGGGAGAAGGTCGCGGCAGGCGGATGAGAGGCGGAAAACTACCCCCGCCCCGCCTTCAATCATCCACGCAGGACCGAGCCTCCGGCATATTGCGCCTGCGGGCCGAGTTGTTCTTCGATACGGATCAACTGGTTGTACTTGGCGAGCCGGTCGGAACGTGCGAGCGAGCCGGTCTTGATCTGACCGCAATTGGTGGCGACCGCGAGGTCGGCAATCGTCGAATCCTCGGTCTCGCCGGAGCGGTGCGACATGACGGCGGTATAACGCGCCTTGTGCGCGGTCTCGACCGCATCGAGCGTTTCCGAAAGCGATCCGATCTGGTTGACCTTGACGAGAATTGAGTTCGCGACGCCCATCTTGATGCCGTCGCGCAGGCGCGCAGAATTGGTGACGAACAGGTCGTCGCCGACAAGCTGGCACTTGTTGCCGACGAGGTCGGTCAGGGATTTCCAGCCGTCCCAATCGTCTTCAGCCATGCCGTCCTCGATCGAGATGATCGGATATTTGCCCGCGAGCTCGGCGAGATACTCGGCCATGGCGCCAGGCTCAAGCGTACGGCCCTCACCCTCGAGCACGTATTTGCCGTCCTTGAAGAATTCGGTCGAAGCGCAGTCGAGGGCGACATACATGTCCTCGCCAGGTTTGTAACCGGCCTTCTCGATCGACTTCATGATGAAGTCGAGGGCTGCAGGCGCCGAGGCGAGGCCCGGCGCAAAGCCGCCTTCGTCGCCGACATTGGTGTTGTGGCCATCCGCGGCGAGCTGCTTCTTCAGCGTGTGGAAGACTTCCGAACCCATGCGGACGGCGTCCTTGAGGGTCTCGGCGCCGACCGGCATGATCATGAATTCCTGGAAGTCGATCGGATTGTCGGCGTGCGCGCCGCCATTGATGATGTTCATCATCGGAACGGGCAGGAGATGCGCGTTCGGGCCGCCGACATAGCGGTAGAGCGGCAGGCCGGAGGTTTCCGCAGCGGCCTTCGCGACGGCAAGCGAAACGCCGAGAATGGCGTTGGCGCCGAGGCGCGACTTGTTCGGCGTGCCGTCGAGCTCGATCATGGTACGGTCGATCTGGATCTGGTTTTCAGCGTCGAGGCCGCCGATCGCCTCGAATATCTCGCCGTTCACCGCATCGACGGCGCGCTCGACGCCCTTGCCGAGATAACGCGTGCCGCCATCGCGCAGCTCAACCGCCTCATGCGCACCGGTGGAGGCGCCCGAGGGAACCGCCGCGCGACCGAAACTGCCATCCTCGAGATGAACATCGACCTCGACGGTCGGGTTGCCGCGGCTGTCGAGGATCTCTCGGCCGATGATGTCGATGATTGCAGTCATGATCTCTTCCCTTGTGGACGATGATGATGGTCGGCCTGTCTTAATTCACGGCCTTGAAATTACAATGGCGCCGGGATCGCAAAATCCGGACCGCCGGGCCGCTTCATGAAAAATTCACGAAGCGCGGCACCGGCTCACGCTTTCGCAACGGCGTCAAAGGCGAGCAGTTTCTCAAGCAGCCGCGGCATGTCCTTCAGCGGCACCATGTTAGGACCGTCGGAGGGAGCATTGTCGGGATCCTCATGGGTCTCGACAAAGACACCGGCGACACCGACGGCGACGGCCGCACGCGCCAATGTCTCGACGAACTCACGCTGGCCGCCGGTGGAGCCTCCCTGGCCGCCCGGCTGCTGGACGGAATGGGTCGCATCGAAGACCACCGGAGCGCCGAGTGCCGCCATGATCGGCAGCGAGCGCATGTCGGAGACCAGCGTGTTATAGCCGAAGGAAGCGCCGCGCTCGCAGAGAAGCACGTTCGGGTTGCCGCTCTCGGTGAACTTGGCAAGGACGTTCTTCATGTCCCAGGGGGCGAGGAACTGGCCCTTCTTGACGTTGATCGTCCGCCCCGTCTTGGCGGCGGCGACGAGCAGATCCGTCTGCCGTGACAGAAAGGCCGGGATCTGCAGGATGTCGACGGTCTCGGCCACGGCAGCGCATTGCTCTTCCGTATGGATATCGGTCAGCACCGGAAAACCGAACTCCCGCTTGAGGTCGGCGAAGACCTCCATCGCCTTGTCGAGCCCGATGCCGCGTTTGCCGGAAAGCGAGGTGCGGTTCGCCTTGTCGAACGAAGATTTATAGACGAGTCCGAGCCCGAGCGATCTGCAGAGCTCGACGAGCTCCCCCGCAATCATGAAGGCGTGTTCGCGGCTCTCCATCTGGCAGGGTCCGGCGATCAGCGTCAGCCGTTCCTTCTGCGAGAACACCACCTGGCCGGCACCTTCGCCGACGACGACCCTTGAATTGGTTTCCATCATCATCCTCCAAAGGCGAAGACTACACCCTGACCCGGCGCTTCCGGAACAATGAGGCGTCCGCCCATTTCTGCGAATTCGATATCGTTCTGCGCGAACAGCGCCCGCGTGGCCTCCAGATCGCTCACGCGGAAGACCACGGCGCGACCCCGCAAGCCGCGCTCTGCACCCTCGATCGAGCGACCGAAGAATGCCTCCACGCCGGCCGGGGTCAGGACGTTGATTTTGGCACTGCCTGCCTGGATGTCCATGCCGAAGGAATGGGCCGAGACCTCGCGCTCGTCCACGGCTTCCTGCAGAAGATACTGGAAATCCGTCGGGTTCTGCTCCGAAAGCACGACCTCGGCAATGCCGAGCACGCCGTTTCCATGGCGGTGAAGCGAGCTGCTGTCGACCGGCAGCGCACGCAGGCGCTGGCAGGCAAAAAGGAAAAAGTCCGGCGAACGCAGGTCCGCGGCAAAGGAAAGCCGGAAGGAACCGAGCCCTTCGCGCCCGTCGGGCAGCCGCAAAGGCCGTGAGAATTCGAGCATTTCGCCGCCGGAGATGCCGCGCGAGCGGAAACGGATGTGATCTTCGGCAGCGTCCGGCGTCCCGAGCACGACGGCCGACAGGCCCTCCGCCCCCTGGCGAAAACGAAACGCCTGGTCACGCGCCACGAAGGCGTTGCCTTCAAGCGCGGCTGCCTCGCATTCCTCCCGCGAAGCGACCGCGAGCGGCTCCAGATAGGTGTCGTCCGAGAAGAAGACGCAGGCATTTGCGGTGCCGAAGGGGTGGCGCGCCTCATCGGCAACCGTGAAGCCGAGCGCCGCCAGGCGCTGCCTCGTCCGCGCGAGATCGGCCACCGGCAGCACGAGATGATCGAGCGGGCGGGCGGTTCGCTTGGATTGGCTCATGGCGGATTCCCTGATGACCGGTTTGCCGCTGTTTGCAACTTTTGACCGCCGATTGCAAGCGCGGCGGCGGGGCGCCCGGCACCGTGACCGGAAATGCGAACGGCCGCCTCTTGCAGGCGGCCGCAGAAGTGATTGCCCGTTCGGTGATCCGGCTACACAAGCCGGGACTGTTCGAGCGCCGCCTCGATGAAGCTCGAAAAGAGCGGGTGCGGATCGAGCGGACGCGACTTCAGTTCCGGATGGTACTGAACGCCGATGAACCAGGGATGGTCGGGATACTCGATCGTCTCCGGCAGAACGCCGTCCGGGGACATGCCGGAGAAAACCAGGCCACAGGATTCCAGTCGGCTCTTGTAATCGACATTGACCTCGTAGCGGTGGCGGTGACGCTCGGAAATATCGGGCGATCCATAGATCCCGGCGATCTTCGTGTCGGGCTTCAACGCTGCGCGATAGGCGCCGAGGCGCATGGTGCCGCCGAGATCGCCCGCGGCGGACCGCTTCTCGAGTTCATTGCCCTTCACCCACTCGGTCATCAGACCGACGACCGGCTCCTTGGTCGGGCCGAATTCCGTCGAAGACGCCTTTTCGATACCGGCGAGATTGCGCGCCGCTTCGACGACCGCCATCTGCATGCCGAAGCAGATGCCGAAATAGGGCACCTTGCGCTCGCGGGCAAAGCGCGCCGCATTGATCTTGCCTTCCGAGCCGCGTTCGCCGAAGCCGCCCGGAACGAGAATGCCGTGGACCTTTTCCAGATAGGGCGCCGGGTCCTCCTTTTCGAAGACTTCCGACTCGATCCACTCGAGCTTGACCTTGACGCGATTGGCGATGCCGCCGTGGTAGAGCGCCTCGATCAGCGACTTATAGGCATCCTTCAGGCCGGTATATTTGCCGACGATCGCGATCGTCACCTCGCCTTCCGGCGTGCGGATCCGGTGCGCCACATCTTCCCAGGCTTCCATGCGCGGCTTCGGCGCCGGCTCGATGCCGAAGGCGGCAAGCACTTCGTTGTCGAGCCCTTCCTTGTGATAGGCGATCGGCACGTCATAGATCGAAGCGACGTCGAGCGCCTGGATGACCGCGGACTGGCGGACATTGCAGAAGAGCGACAGCTTGCGGCGTTCCGCTTCCGGGATTTCCCGGTCGGCGCGCACGAGCAGGATGTCCGGATGAATGCCGAGCGCCTGCAGTTCTTTGACGGAATGCTGGGTCGGCTTGGTCTTCAGCTCGCCCGCGGCCGGAATGTAGGGCATCAGCGTCAAATGGACATAGACGGCGGTGCCGCGCGGCAGATCGTTGCCGAGCTGGCGGATCGCCTCCATGAAGGGCATCGCCTCGATATCGCCGACCGTGCCGCCGATTTCGCAGATGACGAAATCGTAGTCCTCATTGCCTTCGGTGACGAAGTTCTTGATTTCATTTGTGACGTGCGGGATCACCTGGACCGTCGCGCCGAGATAGTCGCCGCGCCGCTCCTTGTCGATGATGTTCTTGTAGATCCGGCCCGTGGTGATGTTGTCGGTCTTGGTCGCCGAGCGCCCCGTGAAACGCTCGTAGTGCCCGAGATCGAGGTCCGTTTCCGCGCCGTCGTCGGTGACGAACACCTCGCCGTGCTGGGTGGGGCTCATGGTGCCCGGATCGACGTTCAGGTAGGGATCGAGCTTGCGCAGCCTCACACGGTAGCCACGCGCCTGCAGCAACGCTCCAAGAGCGGCCGCAGCGATGCCTTTTCCGAGGGAGGAGACCACGCCGCCAGTGATGAATACATATCGCGCCATGGGAGTCACCGGATACCTTTTCACAAACGATTCCGCCACCGAAAAATTCGTCTTTCAGAATTTTCCGTGCGGAATGGCAGATTTCACACAAAACAAAACCGGCGGATGAAGGCATCCGCCGGCAGATCTTCTGATTTGCGGCCTTACTGACCGCTCGGAACCTGCGATCCCGTATTGCCGTTGGCGCCATCAGCCGGGGCTGCGGGGGCCGGAGCGGCAGGTGCGGCACCTGCCGGGGCCTGAGGCGCGGCAGTGCCACCTGCCGGTGCGGCGTTGTTGGCGCCGTTGCCATTGGCCGGAGCCTCGGTGTTTCCGCCGGCCGGTGCGGGCTGACCGCCACCGAGCGAATCGAGTACCCCGCCGCTCGAGCTCGTTCCCGGGATTCGATCGAGAATGTCGGTCGCCTGCGGCTCGTAGCGCGACAGGATGCCCATCGCCAGCGCCAGGGCGAAGAAAAGGAAGGCCAGAACCGCGGTCGTTCGGGTCAGCGCATTGGCCGTGCCACGCGCGGACATGAAGCCCGAGCCGCCGCCGATCCCGAGACCGCCGCCTTCGGAACGCTGAATGAGAACGACGCCGATCAGGGCGACGACCACCATGAGATAGATGACGAGTAGTACGGTCTGCATCAGCTTCCAGTCCTGCCCTCTGCGGGGCATGCGAATCGAACGACGCCGGCCTCACCGTGGGGCCGCGTCAAATTTGGCGCCTCTTTATACCAAGCCGCCAGCTATTCCAAGTCCCGCGGCAATCAGGCAGTCAATTCTTCATAGGCCCTGTAGATGGCGAGGAAATCATCGGCTTTCAAGCTCGCGCCGCCGATCAGGGCGCCGTCGACATTGGCAACGCCCATGAGTTCTTTCGCATTCGAAGGCTTGACGGAACCTCCATAGAGGATCCGCATCTTGCCGCCTTCCGCGCCGAAGCGCGAGACGAGCTCGCGGCGCATGAAGGCGTGCGCCTCCTCGACGTCGGACACGGTGGGCGTCAGGCCGGTGCCGATCGCCCACACGGGTTCGTAGGCGATCACCGTATTTTCGGCCGTCGCCTGATCCGGCAGGCTCTCGGCGAGCTGGCGCTTCAGAATATGGAGCGTCCGGCCGGCCTTGCGCTCCTCTTCCGTCTCACCGACGCAAACGATCGCGACGAGATCCGCGCCATGCGCGGCCTCCGTCTTGGCACGCACCAGTGCGTCGCCTTCGCCATGATCGGTGCGCCGTTCGGAATGGCCGACGATCACATGCGTGCCGAAACAATCGGCGACCATTTCAGCCGAGACTTCGCCGGTATGGGCTCCCGACTGCTTCTGGTGGCAGTCCTGCGCCCCGATCATCAAAGGGCTGTCGTCGCAAAGCGCGGTCGCAACGTAAAGCAATGTGGCCGGCGGGCAGATCAAGGCGTCAACCCTCGCGGAAAGGTCGCCTTTGACGCCCTCCGCCATTGCCTTGATCTGGTCCAGAGACGCACGTGTTCCATTCATCTTCCAGTTGCCGGCGACGAGCGGGCGGATATCGGGCGTCATGGGATCTCCTCCAGATCAGGTCTCTTCGTCTCGGCAAGCGGCGTAGCAAATCGCTCGCGTAAAAAAAAGCACCCAGGCGGATTATTCGGGCATCGGCGGTACAAGCTCTGCGGAATACGTCGCCCCATAACGCTTTGCCGGCTGTCCGGCCCCAATGGCGAATCGACCGGGCGAAAGCGAATAAAAACGAGGCCGCGGGCGTCTAATGCGGAGACGCTCTACCGTCACGTAGACGTACGCGCCGGGCGTCGGAGTCTGCCATGCTGCGCAACAGCGACAACGGGTTCGGAACGGTGACGATCGCCCTTCACTGGACGATCGCGGTTCTGATCCTCGGGCTCATCCTCGCCGGCTTCGTCATGCGGCGCATCGAGATCGACCCGGCTCTGCAGTTCTCCCTTTACCAGTGGCACAAGTCGTTCGGCTTCACCGCTTTGGGACTGGCTGCGTTTCGGATGCTCTGGTGGCTCGTGGAAACCACCCCGGCAGCTTCTCCGACCCTTGGCCCGATGGAGCACATGGCCGCCCGGGCCACGCATCTGTCGCTCATCGCGCTCGCACTCCTCGTGCCGCTGTCCGGCTGGGCGGTCGTGTCCGTCTCGACGCTGGCGATCCCGAGCTTCTATTTCAACTTGATCATCATTCCGCATCTGCCGCTCCCGAAATCCGGGACTTCGGAAGCGTTCTGGGCCCTCGCCCATGCAATGCTCGCTTATGTGACGCTTGGCCTGGTCGCAATCCACGCGGCGGCGGCATTCTATCACCATCTCGTGCGGCGCGACTTGGTGCTCATCCGCATGCTTCGCTCCGGGTCAATGCCGCGCACCGGCAGCACCGTCAACACTTCCGGAAAGGACGACACCGAGAGGAAACGAACATGACCGGCCCAGGCAAGCAGTCCATGGCAGTGACCCTGCCGCTCGCGCTTCTCGCCCTTGCCCTCGCAGGGACGCCGGTTGCGGGGGCGAAAGCGCCGGCACTTGCGGACGCCGCCGGGAACTACCGCATCGCGAGTTCCTCGAGCATCCAGTTCAGCGTGGGCCAAGTGGGTGGCAGCGGCGGCATTGCCGGCCGCTTCACTAAATTCTCGGGCATATTCCGGATCGATGGCGACGACGTCGGGCGATCCTCCGTGGAGTTCACGCTTTTTCCGGAGAGCGTAAGGTCCACCGAGCGCCGGATCGAGGACTTCCTGCGCTCCAGCGCAGTGTTCGATGCAGCCAACCACAAGACCGTGACCTTCCGCTCCACCGGCGTCAGCCAGACCGGCCCGGATACCGCAACGATCGAGGGCGTTCTCACCGCCCGCGGCAAGAGCCGCAAGGAGCGCTTCGACGTGAGGCTCACCGATTGGAACAGGCGCTCGATTTCCTTCACGATCCGCGGCAGCATCCGCCGCTCGCCCTACGGCATGACCGTCGGGACGCCCATTTACTCCAACGTCGTGGAGTTCGACATGAACATAACGGGGCAGAAGCGTTAGGTTTGCCCGGGCGCCAGGGCCGTGCGCCGCCAGAAGTCCGAGGCCATTGCCGGATCGCGCAGCGCCTCCAGCCTTTTCCAGGCGGGAAATGATGCTTCGAAGATGGCTGGGCTCATGCGGAAGTCCTGGCACGGATTGACCGCACCGCCGGCCACGACGGCAATCTCGTCGAGAGCGTCGAGCAGCTTGACGGTGGCCTCGCCTTGATTGGCAAAGTCCATGGTCAGGGCGAAGCCCGGTCTCGAAAAGGAGAGAAGCCCCGGGGAGGCTATGCCACCGAAACGGTGCAGCTTCGTCCGTACGGACCCATGACCGGCACGGCGGGCTGTTTCGAGCAACCGCGCCGTGGTCTCCGGCGCGGTCGCAACGGGATACACGCTTTGATGCTGGCAGAGGCCACGCCGCCCGTAGAGCCTGCGCCACCCGCCGATCGCGTCGAGAGGGTGAAAGTAGGAAGTCCACGTCTGCGTCGACACGGTCTCACCACGGTCGTGCTTGCGAAAGCGGTATTCGTTCAGCATTTTCAGCGTCACGCTGTTGAACAGACTGAAGGGCGGCGAAAAAGGCACGGCGAGCCTCGGCCCCTTCGGGATATCAGGATATTCGCAAGCGCCGTCGGCGTGATCCGCGGCGAACAGGACGCCCCTCCCCATGCGCCGTCCCGTCGCGAGCTGGTCGAGCCAGGCTACGGCATACTCGTGCTCCTCTTCGGCCCGTTCGGCCAGCGTGAAATATCGATCGAGACTATCGAAGCGAAGCACGTGCCGCTGGACATGCGGCGACGGCACCTTCATCAACCGAAGCTCGACGTCGAGGATCAGCCCGGTCAGTCCCAGGCCGCCGATCGTCGCAGCGAAGAGTTCCGCATTCTCCTCGGGCGAGCAGACCAGGCGTTGGCCCGTCGAGCGCAGCAAGGTCAGGCGCCGGACGTGATTGCCGAAGGAGCCGCGCGCATGGTGATTGCCGCCGTGGATGTCGTTGGCGACGGCGCCGCCGACGGTGACGAGGCCCGTCGCCGGCGTCACGGGAAGAAAGAAGCGATGCGGAACGGCGCGCGCCAGCAGGTCGGCAAGGATAGTGCCGGCCTCGCAGCGAATGGTCCCGCTCCCCGGATCGAAAGACAGGATGCGGTTATGCTTCCTGCTTTCGATAAGCGTCCCGAGTTGGTTGCGGCAAACATCGCCGTGGCTCAGGCCATTGCCGACGGGAAGAAACGCCATGGCGGCCACCGAGCTTATGCCGTCCTCGTAGTCATCGGGTGAAACGGTCGGTCGAGACCGGTTTCCAAACCGACCCGCTTCCTCGAAATCGTCCATTCTCATTACCGCCGTCAACTCCACAACCGCCTAGCGGTCAAGGATCCAGTTCAGCGCCTCTCGCCAGTCCGTCATTCTGATCGGAGTTCCATGCGAACCTGTTTCGAACAGGACGAAACGGGCAGGATAGGCCTTCGATCTGAGGCTGCGATAGAGCGCGACCTGGGACTCGGCCGGATAGACGCTGTCGCGGCTGCCGTGGCTGAAGAGTATCGGCAGCCGCGCGCCGTAGGCGGCACTCTTGCGAAAGTCTGGGTCGGCGGGGCCGCCCATGATCATCATGCCGCCAAGGGCCGAGACGGCTGCCTCTTGGCGGGCTATGCCCCAGCAGATGAAGCTTCCCATGGAGGCACAGGAAAGGACCACCGGCCTTCCGCCGGAACGCTCCGCTGCGAAACGGATCAGTGCCGAAACATCCGCTACGCCCGCAGCATCGAAGGACCTGACGCTTGGAGCGTAATAGGTTCCGCCATTGACGACAGCCAGATTTTTGAGGCGATTGAAATTGCCTCCGAAGGCGAAATCATTGGCACCGAGACGGCGGTCGCCGCCGCGACCATGAATAAAGATCACGGTGAATGCGGCGCCGCGATCGGGGCCGACGCGGGTGACGTCAAGCCCCCGCTCGCCGAAACCGAGCGTCTCGTTCACCTGCACGCCCTTGACACCGAGCGACACGTAAGCGCGCTTCACCCGCCGCTCGGGTATCTGGTCGCGCTCGTTGATGTCGCGTAGTTCCTGGTAATCGACAACGCGGAAGTCGCCGCCATCCGCCTCCTGAAGCAGTCTGCTATAGCGAAACAGCGCATCCTTGTAGGGCTTAACGGGTTCGGCCCTTGCGGAAACGGCAAGGCTCGCGAAAAGAAGCGCGCCGATCAGATGCCGTATGGAGAAAAGAATTGTGGACATGGACACCCGATCGGCTCCCTCGTTCGGCGCCTGCCTTGCCACCGGCGCCTCGGCCAAGCAACACTGGCGCGGCAAATCTGGCTCATTAAAGGGTATTTCTTCCTCCGGGGCATCGAAATTCGCCTTTTGTTCGCTCTTCGGGCGAGACTCTGGCAGAATTCCGGTGATTCGCGCGACAAAGGATGGCGGCCGCGCCGCGGTCTTGCTATGGCCTAGCCGACAATTAGACAGGAACGATCTGAACGCTTCATGGACGACAGCAGCGACCTTTTTTCCGCTATGCCCCAACAGCCGAAGCCGGCGGATGCCGCGCCACGCAAGCCCGCGGCCCCCGCCGCCGGTAACGAAGCGTCGCGCCCCGCACCCAAGACGAGCGACGGCAGCGACTACGACGCCTCGGCAATCGAAGTGCTGGAAGGTCTGGAGCCGGTCCGGCGCCGTCCGGGCATGTATATCGGCGGGACGGACGAAAAGGCCCTGCATCATCTGTTCGCCGAGGTCATCGACAACTCGATGGACGAGGCGGTCGCGGGACACGCCAACTTCATCGACGTGAACCTGGACGCCGACGGCTACCTGACGGTGACCGACAACGGCCGCGGCATCCCCGTCGAGAACCACCCGAAATTTCCCGGCAAGTCGACGCTCGAGGTGGTGATGACGGTGCTGCATGCCGGCGGCAAGTTCGACGGCAAGGCCTATGAGACCTCCGGCGGCCTTCACGGCGTCGGCGTTTCCGTGGTCAACGCACTGTCGGACGACCTTGAAGTCGAGGTTGCACGCAATCGCCGGCTCTATCGCCAGCGCTTCTCCCGCGGCATCGCGCAGGGCGGCCTCGAAGACCTGGGTGACGTACACAACCGGCGCGGCACCAGGGTCCGTTTCCACCCCGACCCGCAGATCTTCGGACCGCATGCCCGCTTCGAGCCGGCGCGGCTTTTCCGAATGGCCCGCTCCAAGGCCTATCTCTTCGGCGGCGTCGAAATCCGCTGGTCCTGCGATCCGGCGCTCCTGCCGGAAGGATCGGAAATCCCGGACAGGGCCGTGTTTCATTTCCCCGGCGGCCTCAAGGACTATCTCGCCGCGACGCTCGGCAAGGAATTCACGGTCACCCGCGAGATTTTCGCCGGCAAATCGGAAAAGTCGGGCGGCCACGGTTCGCTCGAATGGGCCGTCACCTGGTATGGCGGCGACCAGCAGATCCATTCCTACTGCAACACCATCCCGACGCCCGAAGGGGGAACGCACGAGGCGGGTCTGCGCATTGCGCTGACGAAGGGGCTCAAGAACTACGCCGAGCTCACACAGAACAAGCGCGCTGCGATCGTCACCACGGACGATGTCATGATCTCTGCGGCAGGCATGCTCTCGGTCTTCATTCGCGAGCCGGAATTCGTCGGTCAGACGAAGGACAAGCTGGCAACGGTGGAGGCGCAGCGCATCGTCGAAAACGCGCTTCGCGATCCTTTCGACCATTATCTTGCCGACAATCCGGCAGAGGCGGCCAAGCTTCTCGACTGGGTGGTGGAGCGCGCCGAGGAGCGTGTACGCCGGCGCAAGGAAAAGGAAGTCAGCCGCAAGACGGCGGTCCGCAAGCTGCGCCTGCCGGGCAAGCTCGCGGACTGCGCCCAGAATACGGCGGAAGGTGCCGAACTCTTCATCGTCGAAGGGGACTCGGCCGGCGGTTCGGCCAAACAGGCGCGCAACCGCGCCAACCAGGCGATCCTGCCGCTGCGTGGCAAGATCCTCAACGTCGCCAGCGCCGGCCGGGAGAAGCTCGGTGCCAATCAGCAGATCGGCGATCTCGTCCAGGCGCTCGGCTGCGGCACGCGCTCGAAGTATCGCGAAGAGGACCTGCGCTACGAGCGCATCATCATCATGACCGACGCCGACGTCGACGGTGCGCACATCGCCTCTCTTCTGATCACCTTCTTCTATCAGGAGATGCCGGAGCTCATCCGCGGAGGCCATCTCTATCTCGCCGTGCCGCCGCTCTATCGCCTGAGCCAGGGTTCCAAGACGCTTTATGCCCGCGACGACGCGCATCGCGAAGAGCTGATGCGGACGGAGTTCAATGGTCGCGGCAAAGTCGAACTCGGGCGGTTCAAGGGCCTCGGCGAGATGCTGCCCGCGCAGCTCAAGGAAACCACGATGGACCCGGCCAAGCGGACGCTCCTCAAGGTCGAAATCGACGATGTCGACTTCGAGGGCACCCGCGATGCCGTCGACAGCCTGATGGGAACGAAAGCCGAGGCCCGCTTCCGTTTCATCCAGGAGCGCGCGGTCTTCGCGGACAACCTGGACATCTGAAACTCGCGATCGCCCCTCACGCCTCCTGCCGAACCGGTTTTTCCATGAACAGGCTCAGCGGATCAGGTAGATAGCTGCCGAAGGGCGCACACTCCACGTAGCCGGATGCCTTGTAGAGACCGATCGCTTCCGGCTGATAGATGCCGGTCTCAAGACGGATTGCCGTGAGACCGAGCTTTGCCGCTTTGGCTTCGAGAGCCGATAAAAGCAGCTTGCCAAGCTTCAGCCCCCTCGCCTCCGGGTCGACGAACATCCGCTTGATCTCGGCCGTACCGTCGCCCGCTTCGACGAGGCCACAGCAGCCGACGACTTCGCCGTCACGGCGGGCCACGAAAAAGGATACGGTGGGCTGCTCCAACTGAGACAGATCGACCAGATGATTGCTTTCGGCCGGATAGAGCGATGCCGCATAGGCGTCGGACAATTCCAGAAGGCGAATAACGGCCGGCTGGCGCGGCGACTCTTCGGCGATGGTTACGGCGGTCATTTCAGTCTCTCCATTCGGTCCCGTCCGGAAGCACATGATTTCAACGCTCTAATGCCGAAGATCGCCGGGACCAATACGCCAAACGACGCAATTTCGCAGCTACTACAATCAATCCGCGTAACGGGGAGAAACAATTTGTTTCGGCGCCCGCCGGCTTTTGCCCTTCTTTGGAAAGAATCGGACGGCCATAAACAAGCGTCGTCATCATCTGAACGGAAGAGTGACCATGAAAGCCGCCCTGATCGTCATGACCATTCTCGGTTGCGACGACAACGTTACCCAATGCCATTACATCTCGACCGTGAACGGCGACTGGCCGTCGATCGCGCAGTGCGACACGGAATCGCAAAAGGAACTGCCGCGGTTCTCCGACAGGAACTACCCCGTCGTGGTGGCCGTGTGCGAGAGCTCAGGGCCGGGCATGACGGCGGAAAGCGAGCCGGTTCCGGAGCTGAATGCAACGCTTCCGGCTCAGCCGGGCGTGCAGCAAAACACAACATCAACGGCAGAAGGCGGAGAACCAACCTTGCCGAGGCGCGCCCTGGCATTGATCAGCGGCGCCGTACCCGACCGGGAGAAACTGAAGGCGATCGTCAGTGCGCCGGTCCACTACGTCGAAGACGGCTATTCCTGGGTGGCGCGCCGATTCGGCAATTGAGGTAATCAAGCCGTCTTACGCGGCCTGGCGGCAGAGCATCAAGGCGTAGTTGCGCGCCCTCTGCCGCTGCTCGGCAAAAGCCAGCCGCTCCGCGAGTTCGGCGACGGCGTGATATGCGCCGAGGCTTCGGCGGCGAAGGCGATCCGAAAGTCTGGCGGCGACGGAGAGGGAGGCTCCATCGTGATCCGCATCTGCCTCGCATTGGCAGAACAATACGGCCTCCGAAAACATTCCGCTCACTTCACGGCCAAGCCCCGCAGTTTCGAGGAGGGCCCTGATCGAGTGGAATCGCCCGCCCGAAAGGATCGATCGGACGCGCTTCTCCGGGACTCCGGACAGATCCACGATTGCCGCAGAAAAAAACTCCGTCCTGCCGCTGCAAAGCGCCGTCAGCAGTAGAGCCGGCGTCAGGCGGCCGGTTTTGCGGAGAGCGGCAACCATCCGCTGCAATTCCTCCCGCGCGGAGGCGGAGGAAAGCGTCAGCGCTGCCGCGTCGCAAGTCTCCCGCACGACACGCTGCGCCCGGTCCTCGCCGATAACGGCGCGTACCAGGTCGGACGCCGCAAGCGCCGCGCCGGCTTTTTCGGCGAGGGTCTGGCGCGCGTCGCTCGGCAGATCATGACGCTCGAGCAACAGGCCGCGGGCGGCCACGCTGTCGCCGAGGCGGTCGGCAATTCGCCGCAACGAGCCCGGAGAAAGCCTGGCCCCCGGATTTTCCAACAGGATGAGCACCTCTTCCTCGCCGCCAATCTCGGCGATGGCAGCCGCAACGGCGCATGAGACGCCGCTGCGGGAGGCGATCAGCGCCCGCATCTCCGCGCCGCCGTCCGCCGCCATGTCGACAAGATCGTCGTCATTCAAGACCGGTGAGCGGGAAATCGCGATGTAGGCAATCTCGGGCTGGTCCTGCGCAAGCGCCTTGATGATCGAGCGCGGCACCATCGGGCAATCCGCCAGCGCCTCGGCAAGAGACCGCCGCACCTTGGGCGAAGGATCGTCGAGGAGAAAGGTCATCGCCATTTCGACCGCCTGCCGATCGATGCCGTTCACATCGGCCTGAGCAAAGGCGCGACCAAGCGCACTGGCAGCACTGGCGCGTTCGCTGGCTTTCGCCGTTTCCACCCAGCGAAGAAATGCTTGTATGATCACCTATGCCCCACTAGTCACCCGAGCAGCCCCATGCTCGAAGCCTAGCGGCCAAAGGTTTAAGATTGGTTCACCATGTCTGTTAACGGCGCGCAAACCATCCTACCGTTCCTGTATCTGCCGGCCGGCGAACCGGTGCCTCGCAGGGAGATCCTGACCGCCTTCCGAGCGATCGTGATTGCCGGGAGCGAAACTGGCCTGCCGCCCTCGGATCTGCCTCGACAGGACGCCGGCTGCCTGTTGCTCGCCCGAATCGAAACGAGTAGCGATCCGGGCGAAGACGAGCTTGCCGCTTTGATCGGCAGCGGCTTCGACGGCGTCGTTCTGGCCGGATGCCGCGGCCCGGCAGACATTCAACGGCTCGATGTGCTGCTCAAGGTCGCCGAGGCGGCGGCCGGCAAGCCCCAGGGCCGAACGGTTATTCTTGCGGAATACGCGACGACGCCGGAAAGCGTCCTGTCGCCTCACTCGCTGGCGGGTGCCTCATCGCGCCTCTCGGCACTGGTGTTCGATGCCTCGGCCCTGGCCGAAGCGTGTGGTTGCAGGCGCGTGACCGAAACGGGCGACGTGCCGGCTGTCGTTCGAGCCGGCCGTGCTGCGGCAGTCCTGAGAGCCTGCGAGGCCCGCATCGCGGCTTACGACATGCTGCCTATCGACGCCGAGGATGAGGCGACCGTGCGGCGCCTGTGGAAAAACAGCGTGGAGAACGGCTTTTCGAGCGTTGCCCTCCGCTCGCCGCAGCAGATCGATCTTCTTGCCGCTGCAGGCGTCGTGCCGGAAGTCTAGAACCTGATCTAGCGAACAGGCCGCATCATCTCGAAGACGTCGCCGCCATCGCAATAGTCCATGTAGCCGAGCCGGGCGAGCGGCTTGACGGTCGCCATGTCGAACCGCCCATCGCGGATGGCCTCCTCGCGGATGTGAATGCCGACCACTGCGCCGATGACGACATAGCTGTCGGAAACGACGCCATCGATACCCTTGGGACGGAAGATCTCCGTCATCCGGCATTCCAGCGCCGCGAATGCCTCGCCCACGAAGGGAGCCTTCACGAGCGTTCCCTCTACAGGCGTCAGTCCGGCGATCTCGAACTCGCTTTCACCATGCGGGGCGGCCACCGAGGTGAGATTGACCGCCTCGCTCAGGTTGCGGCTGGCAAAGCTCGCGGTGAACTCCCCGGTCGCCTCGATGTTGCGTACCGAATCCTTGTAGCCGCTCGAGGCGAACATCACGAGCTTCGGCCGGTCGCTGATGGCGTTGAAAAAGGAATAGGGCCCAAGGTTCAGCGCCCCATCGGCCCCGCGCGTGCCGATCCAGCCGATCGGTCTCGGCGACACGATCGCCTTGAAGGGATCGTGCGGCAGGCCGTGCCCGTTTCCGGCGGTGTCGTAGAACATCAGTCGCCCTCCCCGACCCAGGTGACGATCTCCTCGAGTTCGGGCCTGGGGCGCTCCGTCGGCGGCACCATTGCAGTGCCGATGTGAATGAAGCCCGCAATCTTCTCGCCCGGCGCCACGCCGAGCAGCGGATAGGCCCGTTCCTCGAAGGCATACCATTCGGTCAGCCAGTTCGAGGCGTAACCGAGCGCATTTGCGGCCATCAGCAGATTGAGGCAGACGGCACCAGCCGACATCTGCTGCTCCCATTCCGGAATCTTGAAATGCGGCGCCGCCTTGCTGACCACGGCGACCACGACCGGCGCGCGCGTCAGCCGCGCCTCCTCGACCTTGATCATCTCTTCCGGCATGTCCGGCTTGGCGGCAAGCGCCATCTTCTTCAGTTCGGCGCTGATGCGCGCCCTCTCCTCGCCCCGATAGACAATGAAGCGCCACGGCGCCAATTTGCCATGATCCGGCACGCGCGAGGCGAGCTTCAGCATTTCCGCGACTTCCGCCTTGCTGGGTCCTGGCTCACCCATCTGAAAGGCCGGGATGGACCTGCGGGAGGCAAGATAGTCGACAAGCTTTATTTCGGTTTTCATATCGAGCGAATTCCACTAGTTTGCCGCCGGATCGGCAGCCACGAAAATGCCATACCGGCGTCCCAAGTGGAGTCACCCAGTCAAGAAGTCAACTGCTCTCATGCGTCTCCGTCTTCGTATTTTCCTGAGAACCGTTCTGGCGATCACACTCGCCGGGGCCGGTGCGGGACGCGCGCTTGCGGAGGATCCGACTGACGCCTTCAAGAGCTTTCCCTCGATCTCCGGCACGCACAAGATGCCGAAGCTTACCGGTTTCAGCCCGCTCATCACCGATCCGACGCAGGGCGGCCAGCTGAAGGACGTGGAGCTCGAGGCGCTGCTGACGGATAAGGGAAAGCCGGTCCAATCGGGCCTTACCTGGCGGGTCTTCAGCCCCATTCCGGGCAGCGACGGAAAGCTGCCGCTGCTCGCGACCTCCGAGGGCGGCTCCACCGCTTTCAATCTCGTGCCCGGCGAATATTTCGTCAACGTCGCCTTTGGCCGGGCGGGCGCGACCCGCAAGATTCGCGTGCCCGAAGACGGCCCGCTCGACAAACAGGTGCTCGTGCTCGATGCCGGGGGCGTCATGCTGAACGCCGTCTCCGGCAGCGATGTCCGCATCCCGCCGAACGAACTCAGCTTTTCGATCTTCTCTTCCGACGTGAAGGAGGATGGCGAGCGCGGCCTCGTGGTCGCCGACGTCAAGCCCGGTACGGTGGTTCAGCTCAATGCCGACACCTACCACGTCGTGTCGAACTACGGATCGGTGAATGCCGTCATCCGTGCCGATATCCAGATCGAAGCCGGCAAGCTGACCGAAGCGACGATCCAGCACCGCGCCGCGAAGCTGACCCTGAAGCTCGTCTCGGAAGCCGGCGGCGAAGCCATTGCGGATACCGCCTGGTCGATCCTCACTTCCTCCGGCGACGTCGTCAGCGAGAGCGTCGGCGCCTTCCCGACCCTCGTCCTTGCCGAGGGCAGCTACACGGCGGTGGCCCGCAACAAGGACAAGATCTACCAGCGCGATTTTGCCGTGAAGGCCGGCGTCAATACCGACGTGGAAGTGCTGCTCAACGGCAACGGCGAAGCCGACCAGGCCGCGGAAGCGCAGGACTGAAGCCCGCCCCTCATCCGCCTGCCGGCACCTTCTCCCCGCAAGCGGGGCGAAGGGACAAGCAGCGGTCGCCCGATCATCTTTCACGCCGGTTGCTGCAGCGGGACGAGCGTGCCGCTTGTCCCTTCTCCCCATCAAGATGGGGAGAAGGTGGCGGCAGCCGGATGAGGGGCAGCCGCGTCATGAGCGCGCACTTACGGAAAACCGTTACACGCTTTTCCTGGAATTGCTCCTGCGCTTGAGGTCCGGTGCCATGGCTTCGGCGGAGAGCGAAGCAACGGCCTCGTCCAGCGACATTGCCGTCTGCGCCTGAGAACCCAGGCGACGGATGTTGACCGAGCGCTCCTCCGCTTCGCGCCTGCCGCACACGACGATCACCGGAACCTTCGTTACCGAATGCTCGCGGACCTTGTAGTTGATCTTCTCGTTGCGGAAATCGGTCTCGACCGTCAGCCCCGCATCACGCAAGCGTTCGGCGACTTCGCGGCCATAGTCGTCCGCTTCCGAGGTAATCGTTGCGACCACCACCTGCAGCGGCGATATCCAAAGCGGCATATGGCCGGCATAGTTCTCCAGCAGAATGCCGAGGAAACGCTCCATCGAACCGCAAATGGCACGGTGGATCATCACCGGCTGACGCTTCTCGGATTCGCTGTCGATGTAGAAGGCGCCGAAACGCTCCGGCAGGTTGAAGTCGACCTGCGTCGTTCCGCACTGCCATTCGCGGCCGATCGCGTCCTTCAGCGTATATTCGAACTTCGGACCGTAGAATGCGCCCTCGCCCGGCAGGATGCCGGTCTTGATGCGGCCTTCGGACTGCTCCTCGATCGTCTGCAGGACTTCCGTCATCACGGCTTCGGCGCGATCCCAAAGCTCATCGGAGCCCACACGCTTTTCCGGCCGCGTCGACAGCTTCACGACGATTTCCTTGAAGCCGAAGTCCTCGTAGACGGAAAGGATCAGGTCGTTGATCTTCAGGCATTCGGCCGCCATCTGCTCGTCGGTGCAGAAGATGTGCGCGTCGTCCTGCGTAAAGCCACGGACCCGCATGAGGCCATGCAGCGCGCCGGAGGGTTCATACCGGTGGACTGCGCCGAATTCCGCCAGCCGAACAGGCAGTTCGCGGTAAGACTTCAGACCATGCTTGAAGATCTGGATATGCCCGGGGCAATTCATCGGCTTCAGCGCGAAGACGCGATCATCGTCCGTATCGTCGCCGGCGACAGTCACCTTGAACATGTTGTCGCGATACCAGCCCCAGTGACCGGAGGTCTCCCAGAGCGACTTGTCGAGGACCTGGGGAGCATTGACCTCCTGGTAATCGCCTTCGAGCCGGCGGCGCATATAGGCGACGAGACTCTGGAAGATCCGCCAGCCCTTTCCATGCCAGAAGACCACGCCAGGCCCTTCCTCCTGGAAGTGGAAGAGGTCCATCTCGCGGCCGAGCCGGCGATGGTCGCGCTTCTCGGCTTCGGCGAGCACGTGCAGATACTGATCCAGCTCCTCCTGCGTGTGCCACGCAGTGCCGTAGATGCGCGTCAGCATCGGATTGTTGCTGTCGCCGCGCCAATAGGCGCCCGCCACCTTCATCAGCTTGAAGGCCGTACCGATCTGGCCTGTCGAGGCCATGTGCGGCCCGCGGCAGAGATCGAACCAATCGCCCTGGTAATAGATCTTCAGGTCCTGGCCCTCGGGGATGGCGTCGACGAGCTCCACCTTGTAGTTCTCGCCCTTGGCGGCAAAGACCTCCTTGGCCCTGTCGCGTGACCAGACCTCCTTGGTGAAGGGCTTGTTGCGGGCAATGATCTCCCGCATCTTCTTCTCGATGACGGGCAGGTCGTCCGGCGTGAAGGGCTCGTTCTTGGCGAAATCGTAATAGAAGCCGTTGTCGATGACCGGACCGATGGTCACCTGCGTTCCCGGCCACAATTCCTGCACGGCCTCCGCCATGACATGGGCCGCGTCGTGGCGGATGAGCTCGAGCGCGCGCTTGTCTTCGCGCGTGACGATCTCGATCCTGCCTTCCGTCACGGCATCCGAGAGATCGCGCAGTTCGCCGCTAATGGCGATCGCGACGGCCTTCTTGGCGAGCGACTTCGAGATCGATTCCGCGACATCGCGACCGGTCGTGCCGGCGGCGAATTCTCGAACGGAGCCATCAGGAAATGTAAGGGAAACAGAATGCGACATCATGATCTCCTATCCAGTCCCGCCAACGAATGCGGGTGGTATGGTTTGCCGGCCGGGGCCGGTTCGCGGGCCTGATAAAGCTTTTTCACCGTGGAGTAAAGGCGCGGCCGCTCAACCGGCGACCATTCCACGCAGTCCCTTTACGGTGTTCCAGTTGCGCACCGTCCCGATGCCGAGCCGCTTGGTCGTTAGCGCCCCGAGCAGCTTCGATTCGCTCGCCTTGCCGGCAAAATCGACCCAGAGATCGCCGTCCACTATGGCCACGCGCTCGCCCCTGGGGCAATAGCCGAGCAGTTTTTCCCGCATGTCGACCTCGAGAGGCAAGCGCATCACCCGCACGTGGACGCTCGCAGGGTCCCTTTCGCTTTCCGCGAGAAAAGGGTTGCCTGCAGCAAGTCTCGACCAGTCCTCCGCGGAACGAACGATGATGTCGACGTGACGGCCGAAGGTCTTCTCGAAAGCCTTTTCGAGTTCGGCCTCCAATTCCGCGAGGGGCTTTTCCGGCGCCTCGAACAGGAGATTGCCCGTGGCGACAAGCGTGCGCGGCGCCCTGCAGCCGAGCGCTTCGGCCATCGCCTTCAAGTCGGCCATTACGACGCGCCGGCCGTCGCCGAGAACGATGCTGTGGAGCAAGGCGACGTAAGCCTTCATTCGCTTGAAGCCCGCCAGAAATCGACTGCCCCCGCCGGCAGCCGTGCAAGCACACGATCGAGCAGGGTTTTGTCGACATTCCGCCGCAAAGCCGCGGCTACATCTGCAATCGCCGTTTCCGGAGAGACGTTGTGGTTGCCGCGGAAGGCCTGCACCTCGCGCGTCATCGCCCGGCGCTCGGAGAAGGGGAGCGTCGGCTCCTCCAGATCCCAATCGGCGACGAAGATCGCACGAAGGACCGGCGGCAGCGCATTGGCGAAAAGCAGGGCGTCGGAAATTTCGAGGCGGCGGCGGAAAGTGTAAAGCACCGCCTGCACCATCGTATAGGCCTGATTGGTTGTCTGAAGAGCGGCGATATCGCGCGCGTCGACGATGAACCGGTCGAAATCCGCAGAGGCCTGCCGGTACTCCATCGGAATGGTCACGGCTCTCATGCGTCCTTTCGGCGTGGCTGCCAGTAGCGCCATGGCGTGTACCAGCGCTGGCGCGGTGCGAGGCTGTCCGGCACCGGATCGAATCCGTGGGTTCCGCCCGGGCCGCAGCGGACGACCCGGAACAAGGTCAGCCACCCGCCGGCCCAGAGGCCGTATCGGGCGATCGCCTCGAAGCCGTACTCCGAACAGGTCGGCAGGTGCCGGCAGGAATTGCCGATGAAACTCGACAGCGTCAGTTGATAGGCGCGGATCAGGGTCATGCCGACGAGCCGCCCCGGCGTCTTGCGGAAAGGCCCGGACCAATTCCGCCCCCCGGCGGCACCGGTATCGCCGCGGGTGATTGCATGATCGGCATGGGGCTGAGGGCACATGGCTCAGACGGCCGCAGCGAGGCGCCTGGCCTCGATCTGGCCGATGGCATCGACGACGGCATCGAAAGTCAGCATCGTCGAGGCATGGCGCGCCTTGTAGTCCTTGACGGGCTTCAGAAAGCGCATGTCCTCGAAACGGTCCGACGGGCCCTCCCCATCGGCCTTCAGCATGGCCAGCATATCCTCGCGGGCCTGCCGGATCTCGTCCGCATGGGCACCTACGACATGCCGCGCCATGATGGATGAGGACGCCTGGCCGAGCGCACAGGCCTTGACGTCATGGGCGAAGTCGGTGACGACGTCGCTGTCCATCTTCAGCCAGATTCTCACCTTCGAGCCACAGAGCTTGGAATGCGCGGCGGCTTCGGCGTCGGCGTCGGCCAACATTCCGAGGCGCGGAATATTGCCTGCGAATTCGAGAATTCTGCTGTTGTAAATGTCGTCGATCATTTAGGAATCCGGTGGATTTTTCGCGGTTTCTGACGTTCGGCGCATGATTTTCCCCAGGCGGCGGGAAAAAAGCAAGGCGTGGCGCATTCGGGCTCTTTTATCCATGTGGCACCATACTATATGCTATGTCGTGTTGGGGTGACAGTTCCGCAAGGGGATCAAATGTCGCCTGTTGTTTGGGAAACCGTGCCGGACGGTCCAGTGCACTGCTAAGCCGAGACCCGAAAGCCCCGGAACCCGCCAACGGAACCCAAGCCTGCAGGGTTAGGCGTATGGCCAATGGCGAGTTGTCCGAAAAGATAAAACGTCAGCAATTTCGTATTGCTTGAAGGGGCCATATGGACGCCATAGTGAAGAATTTTCCTGTGCTCGACGACACAGGTCGTCCGACGCAGAAGGAAGCCGAAGAAGCCGTTCGCGTCTTGTTGCGCTGGGCAGGTGAAGATCCGGCACGAGAAGGCCTGAAGGACACGCCTTCGCGTGTCGCCAAGGCGTATCGGGAAATTTTCGGCGGCTACGATCTCGTGGCGGAAGACGTGCTCGGGCGAACCTTCGAGGAAGTCTCCGGCTACGACGATATCGTGCTCGAAAAGGACATCCCGTTCTATTCGCATTGCGAGCACCACATGGTGCCGATCATCGGCAAGGCCCATATCGCCTATCTGCCGAACGGCCGCGTGCTCGGCCTTTCCAAGATCGCCCGGGTCGTCGATATCTACGCCCGTCGCCTGCAGACGCAGGAAGCGATGACGGCGCAGATCGCAAAGGCCATCGACGAGACCCTCATGCCCCGGGGCGTGGCGGTGATGATCGAGGCCGAGCACCTGTGCATGGCGATGCGCGGTATCAAGAAGCAGGGCGCGACGACGCTGACGACCACCTTCACCGGTGCGTTCAAGAGCGAGCCGGCCGAACAGGTCCGCTTCATGACGATGCTCAGGGGCTTCAAGTAAGCTCCGCCACCGCATGTTGAAACGCATGCAGCAACCCCCAAGTGCTACAGCGGCCTCGCGCGTCTGATCAAGACGCGCGGCGCTGTAGTGGAGCTCAGACGATGACGCTCACTTTTGCATCCCCCCCGCAGGACAAGGCCGAACTGGAAAGCGGCCCGGCCTTCACCCCGCGTTTCGACGAGAAGGGTCTGATCACGGCCGTCGTGACCGATGCCCGCGATGGCGAATTGCTGATGGTCGCGCATATGAACGCCGAAGCGCTGTCCCTCACGCTCGAGACCGGATTCGCGCATTACTACAGCCGCTCACGCGACCGCCTCTGGAAGAAGGGCGAAAGCTCGGGCAATTTGCAGACCGTCCGGGAAATACGAACCGATTGCGACCAGGACGCCGTTTGGTTGAAAGTCTCGGTGGCCGGCCACGATGCCACCTGCCATACCGGGCGCCGCTCGTGCTTCTATCGGACGGTCGGCGTCGCCGATGGCGAAGCAAAAGTGGCGATCACCGACGACCACAGGCATTTCGATCCGGCGCAGATCTACGCCGGCAACTGAGCATCTGCTTTTTTCTGGTTCGCCTGGTTGATATATTCATCTTTTGGCAACCAAACGGGCATCTAATCATTAATCTTGTAAGTGGTTCCCGCGGTAACGGCGGAGCACCAAAATGTGTTGCAGGCTGTATCCAATGTTTATCGGGCGGGCCGCATTTGTAGCCGGTTCAGTGCTATATCTCGATCATGGTGTCAGTCTTTCAGCGACCAGATGTGAGGCCGGCACCGGCATGTTTCGATGGCCGAATCGCTTCGGTTCAAGGAATATTCGGTAGTAGGGCTCGGCAGGGCTTTCTGCAGGGCCGTGTGCTAGAAGCTAATCTATTCGGCGGTGTCGGAGGTGCCGGATGCTGAACTGGACATTCACGCGTAACAGTCAGATTGCCGATCTTTCCGGCGCGAACGGGTCGTCGATCACGACCACTCCTCCAGCACTACCCATTTCTCAATCCGTGAAACCCAGGATTGCGCTGGCGCTCGGCGGCGGTGCTGCGCGGGGCTGGGCCCATATCGGTGTCCTGAAAGCCCTCGACGAGGAGGGTATCGAAGTCGGAATGATTGCGGGCACATCGATCGGTGCGCTGGTGGGCGGCTGTTACCTCGCCGGCAAGCTCGATGAATTGGAGGCTTTCGCCCGCTCGCTTACCGTGCGCCGCATTGCCGGCTTGCTCGATTTCGCGATCGGCGGCGGTGGCCTCTTCGGCGGTCTGCGGCTCACCAAGCGGATGCAGGAACATCTGCAGAACCTCAGTATCGAGGATCTCGACCGGCCCTTCGTGGCCGTCGCCACGGAGGTCTACAGCGGTCACGAGGTATGGATCGAGAAAGGATCCCTTATTACCGCCATTCGCGCATCTTACGCCTTGCCTGGCATTTTCGAGCCCGTCAACGCCAATGGCCGGACTCTCATCGACGGCGCGCTGGTCAACCCCGTTCCCGTTTCGGTCTGCCGCGCACATGAGCAGTTGCACGTCGTCGCCGTCAACCTGAACTACGATGTCTACGGGCGCTCGGCGGTGGTCAAGCACAGCGCCGGCATGGAAACGCCCGATGCGCCGGCAACGGAGGCAAACCGCTTTTCAGCACGGCTCGGCATGACCAGCGTCATGGTCCAGGCCTTCAACATCATTCAGGACCGCATTTCGCGCGCCCGGCTGGCTGGCGATCCGCCGGATCTGTCTCTCCACCCGAAGCTGAACGATATCGGACTTTCGGAATTCCACCGCGCGGGCGAAGCAATCGAGCGCGGCTATCAGGAAGCCAAGATCAAGCTTTCGGAAATCCGGCGCATGCAGGAACCGCTGTCCCGTTGAAAGGCCGGGAGAACTTGCGGATCGGCCCAAGTGTTCCAAGGCCCGTTGAGATCCGGACACCCGGCGCCGCTTGTTTGATTTCCTCATTCCTGTGCTTGTCACAGGAATCCAGCCAGACCAAGTCCTTGGGCTGAAAGAATGCTCCCGCGCCGCAGACGCGGCGCTGCTGGATCCCTGTGACGAGCACAGGGATGAGGTAGAGGAGAGATTGCAGTCCTCCGAAAAGTTCCTACAGCGCCGCTCGTCTTATGAGACGCGCAAAGGTCGCTGTAGCACTTTGAGCTGCTGCATGTTTTTGTCCATTGATCGGCCACGATCAATGGACACATGCAGTGGCGCACGGTCGGTACTCAAGGAAATTCAAGCGCATCGCCATGTGTGCTGACAAAACCGAGCAGGGCTTCAACGCCATTATCCATCTCGCAGCAGCCATCATAAACTCAAGATGAATCTCAACAGGCCCTAGCCGGCGATATAGGCCTTGATCTGTTCGGCCTCGTTCTCGATGGCGCGGATGTGATATTTGACCACGTCTCCGATCGAGATAATGCCGGCCAGCCTGCCTTCCCGCTCCACGGGCAGATGACGCGCGCGAAATTTACTCATCATCTCCATCAGCGAGTCGACGGACATTTCCTCGCGACAGCAATAGACGTTCTGCCACATGACGGAAGAAACCGGCTTGTCGAGGCAGGCGGCACCATATCGGGCAATCGAGGCAACGATGTCGCGCTCCGTCATGATGCCAACGATATGCTCCTCCGGATCGACGACGACAACGGCTCCGATATGATTTTCATGCAGTAAAGACGCGGCCTGCTGAACCGTCACCTGCGCTGTGACCGTGATGACGTTGCTGCCTTTTTCATTGAGAATCGCTTTCACCGACATGCGCACATCTCCCGTTGCGACAAAACCGGGCCGACGGGAAGAGTTTCAGTCCGTGCCGCTCACTGCACTTTCTTCCGGCGGAAGGAAGACCGCGAAGACAGTGCAGATGGCCGCAAGAAACCCGTACCCATTCCGGCGCCTGCGCAGCCCTTTGCCGCTCCTCGAGCACAAAGCTACGCCGGCACCCGGCCTTTTCCGCGGTCGCCTCGAGCAATTCGGCGGCCGTGATGAATGGTGCTCCAGCGACTTCAGGAAATCAAGGCTTCTGCAGAAAGCCTGCCGCCTCTGCGGCGAAATCAGGCATCACGAAAATTCTGCGGTTGATACAATCGATTATCGCACTCTCGCCCGAAGGCGGCCGAGGCTTCTTCCCGGCTGGCGGCGCCTCACCCAACCTACCTTCGGGGATCGAAGAATGCGAACAGAAGGAAGCCGAAGAGGAAACCGCCGATATGCGCCTCCCAGGCCACGCTTCCTGCCCCTCCGATCGACAGAAAGCCAAAGCCCACCAGCAAATTGGTCAGGAACCATATCCCGGTGAAGACGAGCACGGACCGGTTGGTGAGCGTCTCCGCAAACGACAGCCGTCGATTGAGATGGGCAAACTGGCGGCTGATGCGACCGCTCGGGGAAAATACGAAACGGGCCGCCGCCCCCATCAAGCCTGAAACGACGCCCGAAGCCCCGATCACCACGGCCATCTCGCCCCAGTGGAAGATGATGTGCAAGCCGACGGCGGCAGCCGCCGACAGGCACCAGAACAAGGCGAGCCGAGCCATCCCGATCCGTCTGACGACGGGGGCGCCGAACGCGACCATCCAGAAGACATTGAAGATGAGATGCTCCCAACTGCCGTGCAGGAAGGAATAGGTTACCGGCGTCCAGAGCCAGACCAGCCCCTGCTCACCGAGCGGAAGCGTGTAGCGCACGGGCAGAAAGGCAAAGTTGAGGATCAGCTCCTGGTCGATCTCGGCCGGCAGGACATAGGTCCTCAAGACATGGACCGCGATCAGGAACGAAAGGATTCCGGTCAGCCCCGGCGGAAGATTGAAGGCGGGCTCGCGACTGCGGACGTCGGTACTGTCGACATCGGTTTCCGGTGACGTTGCCGCCTGATCCCGTTCCATAGCTGCCTCTTCCCTTCGGTCGCTGCGGTTGCGCCCAGACGGCGGCGAACCGCCCGCAGTAGCGCGCAAGGGATAAGCAAACAAAAAAACGCCGTCCAGTGAAAACTGAACGGCGTCACGCGCCGTTGCGCGCGCGTCAGTCGATGTGCTGAAGGCAATCCTTCGTGAAGTGCTGCCGAATGACATGGCAGCCGCCGGCGTCGAGCGCAATCGAAACCGGCCGTTAACCTTAATTTCGCCCTGGCACGAAAATCGCTCCATGCATTCAAGGACCACGCAATATGCCGCCGACTATCTCGATCTGGGACGGTCTGCGCCGCAACAACGACCGATCGGGCAAGATGCGCAGCAGAACGACAATGGAACTGTTTCAATACTGGAACGAAGTTCGCGGCGGCCGCGATCTCCCGCGCCGTGACGAAATCCAGCCCGCCGATATTCGTTCACTCCTGCCCAACGTCTTCATCCTCCAGGCGCAGGCGGACGGCGGAATACACTTTCGTCTCGCGGGCACCCACATCTGCGGCTTGTTCGGCGACGAACTCCGCCACCGTCAATTCTCCGCCTTGTGGCTCGGCGGACAGCAGGAGGAGGCTGCCCGCATCGCCGGTCAGGTCATGAAGCGATGCACGCCGATACTACTGGCTGGGTCCGGCGCAACCGCAACCGGGGATCGGTTGGACGTGGAAATTCTGCTTACCCCCCTCGCCTCTCCCGATGGAACGGGCGACCGCATACTCGGCGCTCTGTCGCCGCTGTCCCGTCCGATATGGCTGCACATGAAGCCATTGCAGCACCTTGTCCTGGACAGCCGCTGTGCCGCATTGCCTGCGTCCGAATGCTCCACGACTGCCGGTCTGACCGGCAGCCGCATCGATGCCTGCGATCGCCCCTTCCGCATGGCGCAGCACCTGCGCGTCTTCGAGGGTGGAAGGCGAAACTGAGCGAACCTTCTGTTAATCGGTGCGGCCTATACTTTCGCCTGCAAAATATATCCATCGTAGAGTGATCATGTTCTCCTTCCAGCATGCGCAGAACAGCGCCCCGAAACCACATCAGGAAAGCGCGTTTCAGCGCGTTTCGGTCAATCTTTCGGGACGACTGATGCTTGCCAGTCACGAGGAATATGACTGTACCGCCCTAGAGATGTCGCCGGGCGACGTTCTGTTGACCTCCCCCGCGCGTCCGCGCGGCGGAGAGCGTATCATTGCTTATGTCGACCATGTGGGTCGCCTCGAAGGCACGGTGTCACGCGTTGCGGACGATGCGTTCGTGATCCAGCTCAACGCCACGGAACGCAAGCGCGAGAAGCTTGCGGCACAGCTGACCTGGATCGCCAACAAACACGAACTCGGTCTGCCGGAAGACCGGCGCCATGACCGGCTGGCACCTCGCAAGACATTGACGGAACTCACAGTCGATACCGGCGAGAGATACAGCTGTCGGATCATCGACCTCTCGCTTTCCGGCGCGGCGGTCGACATCGACACACGGCCTGCCGTAGGATCGCCGGTCAGGCTGGGTAACATGAAGGGCAGGATCGTCCGTCATTTCCAAGAAGGCGTCGCCATCGAATTCTCCGGGATACAGTCCCGCGAGGCACTGACCGAGTTTCTGTAAGCGCACTAAGGCGTGTTGAGATTCATCTTGAGTTTATGGCGGCTGCTGCGAGATGGAAATTTCGTTGAAGCTCTGGTCGGTTTTGTCGCTACGCATGGCGCGACGCGCTTGAATTTCTTGGATACCGACTGCGCAGCCCACTGCATGTTTCCTTTGATCGTCGCCGATCAAAGGACAAGAACATGCAGCAGTCAAAGTGCTACAGCGACCTTTGCGCGTCTGATAAGACGCTGCAATCTCTCCTCACCCTCATCTCTGTGCGCGTCACAGAGATCCAGCAGCGCTGCGTCTGCGGCGCGGGGAAATGTTCTTTCAGCCCAAGGACTTGGTCTGACTGGATCCCTGTGACGAGCACAGGGATGAGGAGATCAAGCCGGGGCGGGTATCCCGGATCTCAACAGACCTTAGAGGCGGCGCTTGCGTCAGCGGACCGCCTGGACCAGGCCTCTGCCCTCGCCTAGTCCAAAATCAACTCTTCCGCAGCGGGCCGGCAACAGAAATAGCTTCTGGTAAACCGGGCGTTACGCTTCCCAGCGATCCGACACTATTTCCTGCTGGCTCCGATGGGTCCCACCGTCACCGGCTGCATGGCTGGCGGGACGCGCAATCGCGGCTCTGCTACGCTCGCCGCACATAGTATTCTCACCTATATTCAATGGCTTACACGGATTTGCACCGTCGTCGCTCCCGGTGGCCGCCGACAAGCAGCATGAAAATCGATAAAATTTGAATCGAATTTTATTACAGCTCTCCTCAATTTTTATTCTTATGTTATTCGAGTTTGTTCTTGTTTTTACTTCCGATCTTCGCCGCCGGTAAAAAACTCTGTGCCAATGTCGAACCACAACGGGGAGACAGACATGCGCACAATCATCACCATGGCGATCGCTGCCGCAGCCCTTGCCACCGGCCTCATCGCCGGGCCGGCTTACGCGGTGCCGGCGAACATGACGGTCGGCGGCGCGACCAACCCGCCGATCGGGCATTACGAGTTCTGCAAGGCCAATCCCTCCGAATGCGCGGCCATTGGCGCGGACCATGGCCCGTCCGTGCTGACGCGCGACAGCTGGAAGAAGATCCTCGAAGTCAATTACGAGGTGAATCAGGCGATCGCCCCGATGACCGACATGGAAATCCATGGCGTCGAGGAAAACTGGTCCTACCCGGACGCCGTCGGCGACTGCGAGGATTACGTGCTGCTGAAACGCCGCAGGCTGATCGAAAGCGGCTTCTCCCCCGCCGATCTTCTGATCACCGTCGTCCTGCAGCCGAATGGCGACGGTCATGCCGTCCTGACGGTGCGCACCGACCGCGGCGATTTCATTCTCGACAACATGCGCAGCAAGGTGCTGCTCTGGTCGGACACGGAATATACCTACCTGAAGCGGCAGTCCTCGGAGCATGCCGGGCGCTGGGTGAAACTGCAGGATGGCCGCGCTCTCGCCGTCGGCAGCGTCAGCGCACAATAACGCATGAGCAGGCGCCGGCCATGGCCCGCGCCTCTGATCGGCCCCGGTCGGCACTACCCCGCCCGGCCCGGGCCGATTTTCTCCGGGCGGCGCAGACCCGTCACGCTTCACCCAATATTAACCAAGTTGGACGAGCCTTGGCTGCGAGCGAATTCCGCGCGGCGAGGTCATCCAGTGGCCTTCGAGCGGATAGAACGCGCGCCCTGATCAGCTACCCTACGGCGCAGCCATGAACCCGCCCCACATTCCCGAACCGGAACTCCTGCCGCTCCTTTCGTCCCGCTTCGTCTACAAAGCGGCAGCAGCCGTCGTGATCCTCCTTGCGCTGACAATCACCCTTTCCTTTTCCGGGCGCTGGTTCGGCCGACATCTCGCTGAGGCCGGCCACACGGCAAGCCGCGAAACCTACGACATCTTTATCGGCCAGGACCATTTGCGCCTGCCGGCGAATGTCATTCGCTTCGAAAACCAACGTAGCACGAGCATCGTCGGGCGCGTGGATCTCTATCTCACCTGGCCCGGGCTCGAAGGCTACGGCGAGGAGACGCGGCCCTTGTTCGACGATGTCAGCCAGCTGGAAAACCTGATCTTCCTGCAGGTCGCGCAGAGTACGATGTCTCGCGACATGTCGGGGCGTCTCGCCCCCGTCTACCGCCATATCCTGCAGGACGCGCCGCAAGCCGGCCCCGAGGGCCTGACAAGGTACGACGCAAAGCCGGATTCGAGCTATGCCGGCGAAGTCTTCTTCATCGCCGAGAGAGATGAGCGCCCTGCCTACGTGCTGCGCTGCGTACTCCCCGAGACCACCGCGGCTTCGACCAGCGCCGATTGCCAGCGCGACGTTCACATGGGCAAGGACCTCATCGTTCTCTACCGTTTCTCCAGCAGGTTGCTGCCGCAGTGGCGTGCCATCGAAGATTCGATGGAAACTTACATCAGCACGCATCTCGTGCCGTGATTTTGACGAAGAGTCGTGATGCAGCCAATGCGCCGGCTAGAACGGGATGGGGGAGTATGCGCGGGGTTTTCGGCCGAGCCTACCAAAACGTCATGATCTAGTGCGGGCTGAAGGTGCCGATCCTGAACAAAACGACCTGTGGCGGGCAACCAATCATTCATCATAAACCGATTGGTAACGCTATCCCGATACTGTCTCGGGAAAGGTCGTATCCGGAGACGGCATCCGGACGGCACCCCTGATATGAGAATGAAGAGCGATACAGTGTCTCAATCCGTTTTTTTTGATCTCGCGAAACGCCCGTTCGGCGTCTTTTCAGAAGTTATGGGGCGGATTTTTCTCGCCGGCCTGATCGCCGTGCTGACCTTTTCGGCGCCCGCCTTCGCGAATTCCAAATATGCCGGCATCGTCGTCGACGCGAAAACCGGCAAGGTTCTTTACGGCGAAGACGCTGATCAATTACGCTATCCGGCCTCGCTGACGAAGATGATGACGCTGTATCTGACGTTCGAGGCGCTCGAAGCCGGACGGATCAGCAAAAGCACGCCTGTTCCCTTTTCCAAGAAGGCGTCGGCAGAGCCGCCGTCGAAGCTCGGTGTGCGCGCCGGGCGATCGATCACCGTCGAGCAGGCGATCCTCTCGCTGGTGACGCGCTCCGCCAACGATGCGGCGACGGCGCTTGGCGAGCTCCTGGGTGGTTCGGAACAGCGCTTCGCCCGGATGATGACCAACAAGGCCCGCGCGCTCGGCATGACGCGCACCACCTATCGCAACGCCCATGGCCTGCCCAATTCCGAACAACGGACGACGGCCCGCGACCAGGCCCGCCTCGGCATCGCGCTCCGGCAGCATTTCCCGCAGTATTACGACTACTTCTCCACGCGCAGCTTCCGTTTCGGCAAGCAGACGATCGGCAACCACAACCGGCTGCTCGGCAACGTCCGCGGAGTAGACGGTATCAAGACCGGCTATACGCGCGCTTCCGGCTTCAATCTCGTAACCTCGGCCCAGCTCGACGGGCGCAGCATCGTGGCGGTCGTCATGGGCGGCACGTCGGGCGGCGCCCGCGATGCGCAGATGCGCAAGCTCGTCGCGAAATACATGCCTTCCGCATCGCGCCGCGGCAGCGGCAATCTGATCGCCGAGGTCCCGGCCGAACCCGTGACGACGGTAGCCGAAGCCGAAGTACGGCCGGCAACCGCCGCAGCTGTCGCGTCGGCGGCAATGGACCTGCCGAATACCGGCCCGGTCCCGGATTTCCGCTACACCGGCGAAAGCGCCGCCGGCGTCGCAATGGCCTATGCATCGACGAAACCGGCTTCGGACAATCCCGTGCTCGCAGCCAAGATCGCGCCGAACACGCTCGACTCGCAGATCGCCAGACTTGCCCAGGAGCCGGAAGCCGCTGGCGACGTCGATACGCAGATCACCAATTCGGTCGCGACCGCTGAAACCGCACCTGCCGCGGCCGAAGCCAGCACCGAAGCGAATGTCGGCATGCAGGGCTGGGTCATCCAGATCGGCGCCACGCCCGACAAGACGCAGGCCATGACGCTGCTCGACAATGCCAAGGAAAAGGGCGGCAAGGCACTGCGTAACGCCACCCCCTTCACGGTCGCCTTCAGCAATGACGGAGCTCAGCTCTACCGCGCCCGCTTCGGCGGCTTCGACGATCAGGACAAGGCCGTCAACGCATGCAGGGCATTGAAGAAGAAGGGCTTCGCTTGCTGGGCGAGCCAGCAGTAAGAGACTCTATGAAGGGCAGCCGGGCGCGTTTCTCCGGCTGTCCTCCTCGGTTTTGTACAGCGTAACGAGGTCAGCATGGCAATGAACGAGAACGTCCCCGGCGACACGATGATGGCGGACAGAAGAGCCAGACCATCGCGAATTCGGCTGCATCCGTTGCACGAGGCGGCCATGCGCATCGCGGACATCGGCCTGAACCGATCCAAGGCAAAAACGCGCGACCTGGTTGGCATGCTCCTTACGCATGGCGCGCGCGCCTGGCGTTCGACCCAGCCTCGGGCGGGCATCCATTTGCACGTCGCGGCACCGGGGCGCAGCCGCCCCCTCCGAATTCGCCTGCATTAGGCTCGAATTTGGAATATCGCATGCGGCTTTCCGCGCGCAGCCAGCGTTTCAACGCTTTAAACTCGATCATGCGGGCAGGTCATGGACCGCCCCTCATCCGCCTGCCGGCACCTTCTCCCCGCAGGCGGGGCGAAGGGAACTCGCGGCGCCCCACCGCTTTTCCCTTCTCCCCATCAAAATGCTACGGCATGCACATATCTCTTGCGCGCCGGTGCGGCGGATACTGCTCATGAAAGGGGTCCCTCGGGGACCCAACCGCCTCAACCCCGCTCGGTCGGGATTGCCCCTCATCCGCCTGCCGCCACCTTCTCCCCGCAGGCGGGGAGAAAGGGATATGCCGCGCCCACTCGCTCCCTCGGGCGGACGGTGAATGCGGGGTTCAGCCGGCGCCGCTTGTCCCTTCTCCCCGCCTGCGGGGAGAAGGTGCCGGCAGGCGGATGAGGGGCGCGTGACCGCTAATGCCAATGTTAGCGCATACGGGTTTGATCCCAAGGACCCATCCGCAAGCCTCGCCACTGCTGGAAATACAGAGGCCGCCACTCCGGAGTAAGTCCGCGAAGGGCTGGACAACAAGAGATATGTGCATGCCGTAGCATCAAAATGGGAGCAGCCGTGGTCATGAGCGCGATTTGTCGGACGCGTCCGCTCTCGCCGGCGAAGGTGGCCGCCGGCTATAAAAGGCCGAGTTCGGCAAGTTCACGCCGCAAGTCGAGCGGCATCTCCCCGCCATCGGCGAGCGAGGCAAGATCGCGCGGGGCTTCCTTCTCCTCGAGATAGCGCCAGCCCTGAAAAGCCCGACGCGGCTGCGGTTCCGTCTCCATGACTTCCGGACCGAGAAGGAGATTGCAGCGGCCGATGCCCTCGCCGTCGGTGAAGGTCTCGATGCCGATCAGCGGCTGACGCGCCTGAACGTATCCCTTGATCACCCAATAGAGCGAACCGCCGGCGAGAAGCTCTTCCGTACGCTTCGGGACCATCCGGGTCGTGTGGAAGGAGTGCGGCTGCTGCCCGGCTGCGATCGCCGCCAGGGCCTTGCGCGCTACCCATTCGCGCAGGTCCTCGATCGATTCGGCACCGACACAGAGTTTGATGAGATGCAAAGCCATGGCGAACCTTGAACACCCGGCCGGCGGCTGCGGTCAAGCCGTCCGGGCGTATTCGTCCACAGCCCCATCGGCTTCGGACTGAGCGCTCAGCACTCGACCACGTTGACGGCGAGACCCCCGGTCGATGTTTCCTTGTACTTCTCGTTCATGTCCGCGCCGGTCTGGCGCATCGTCTCTATACAGGCATCGAGCGGCACGAAATGCTTGCCGTCGCCCTTGAGTGCGAGCGAAGCGGCCGTAACCGCCTTGACGGCCCCAAGGGCATTGCGTTCGATGCACGGCACCTGAACGAGACCTGCGACCGGATCGCAAGTCATTCCGAGATGGTGTTCGAGCGCGATCTCGGCCGCATTCTCGATCTGCTCGGGCGTTCCGCCCATGACGGCAGCAAGACCCGCCGCGGCCATCGCCGACGCCGATCCGACTTCGCCCTGACAGCCCACCTCCGCGCCTGAAATCGAGGCGTTGTGCTTGATGATACCGCCGATCGCCGCTGCGGTCAGCAGGTAATCCCGGATGCCTTCCTGATCGGCATCGTCGTGGAAATGCAGATAGTAGCGGATCGTCGCCGGAACGACGCCGGCCGCGCCGTTGGTCGGCGAAGTCACCACCCGGCCGCCGGCAGCATTCTCCTCATTGACCGCCATGGCATAGACGCTCAACCAATCATTTGCGAGCAGAGGATTGGTCTTGTTGGAGCGCCATTCCTCCTGCAGCTTGTCATGGATCGCCCGGGCGCGCCGGCGCACCTTCAGCCCACCAGGCATGATGCCGTCCTGGCTGAGGCCGCGATCGATGCAACTGCTCATCGCCGTCCAGATGCGGTCGAGCCCGGCGTCGAGCTCGTCCCTCGACATGCTGCACTCTTCGTTCGCCCGCTTCATCTGGGCGATCGTCAGCCCGGAGCGCGCGGCCATGTCGAGCATCTGCTGGGCCGTGGCAAAGGGATAGGGCACCTTTACGCCGGCGGGCTTGTTCTTCTGGGCCCTCATCGCGTCCAGTTCCGTATCGGTCACCACGAAGCCGCCGCCGATCGAATAGTAGATGCGTTTCAGAAGGAGCCGGCCGTCCCGGTCGAAGGCGGAGAAGGACATGCCGTTTGCATGACCCGGCAGCGGCGTCTTCTTGTCGAAGACGAGATCGGTTTTCGGCTGGAACATATAGCCCGCGTGACCGGGCGGGGTGATGCGGCCCGTACGCTCCACCTGCTCGATGATCCCGTCCATCCCGTCCGGCTCGACGAGATCCGGCCGCTCGCCCATCAGGCCGAGAATGACCGCCCTGCCCGTTCCATGGCCGATGCCTGTATGCGCCAGCGAACCATGGAGGCTTACCTTGATGGCGCCGACAGCCGCGTGAGACGGTCGCGGCCATTCATCCGACAGGATGAGATCCAGAAACCTGTTGGCCGCCGACATGGGCCCCATCGTGTGTGAGCTCGATGGACCGATACCGATCTTGAAAACGTCGAAGACGGAAAGAAACATGAATTGCCTGCCCAGAGCCTGACGCCACGCTGCTGCCGATGAGCTCCGCGTTCGCGTCGATGATAGGACCGAAACCGACCGTTTTCCTGCTCGGGCGGTGTCGATCATTCCTAATATAGGATCGAACCCTAAGCGATCCTATGCCGATCCATCAGGCGACCGACCGACATTGGATTCTGTTCGTGCGACATGCCACTGAAGAACTGCGCATGTGTTCGGCGATCAAAAAAAAGCGATGCAGCCCGTGGACTGCATCGCCTGACATTTCAATCTATCTTCAGAAGCCGCCGAAGAGATAGGCGAGAACGAGAACACCCCCGAAACCCGCCACGGCGCGAACCGTCACGCCCCAGCACGACTTCTCTACTGTTTTGTCCATGATGTCTCCGAATACCGAAGCCCGGTAACCATTAAGTCGTGTGGCCGTTCAATAGCGAAGAATCTGTTAACGCGCAATGGTGAAATATGGCGAAATAGTGTCAGAGCGATGCGGGACACCTTGAGCGCGGACACGAAGCCGTGTGCAAGCGGCGGAATCCCGGAGCGCCCGGCTCGATGCTCGCGCCTCGATTTCGCCGTGAGTCTTAAGACAGGCCAACATGGGCCCATCTTGCATTTTCGGACGGCCGTGCCAAAACACCGCTATGACCTCTGAAGATTACGTCGCGCTCGCCATCTTCGTCCTCCTCTGGGCCGGCTTCAGCTGGGCTTCCGACGGGGGGCGCGGCTTCGACCGCGTCAGCCTCACGCGTTTGATGAACGAGCACAGGGCGCGCTGGATCCGCAATTCGCTCAATCGCGATCTGAAGATGATCGACACGCAGATCATCGCCGGGCTGCAGGCCGGTACCGCTTTCTTCGCCTCGACGACGATCTTCGCGCTCGGCGGTTGTTTCGCATTGCTCGGCGCGACCGACCAAGTGCAGATGATCTTTAGCGATCTGCCACAAATATTCCGAAGCGGGCGGACGGCCTTCGAACTGAAAGTCGGCGGCCTGACCTGCCTCTTCGGCTATTCCTTCTTCAAGTTCGGTTGGTCATACCGGCTGTTCAACTACTGCTCGATTCTGATGGGCGGCATTCCGATGACCGCGGACATGAAACGCGACCAGAAGGCCGCCGAGCGTGCCGCGGAGCGTGCGATCCGCATGAACATACTTGCGGCCAAGCACTTCAATGCCGGCCTTCGGGCGATCTTCCTGTCGATCGGCTATCTCGGCTGGTTCATAAGCCCCTATGTGTTCATGGTGCTGACCGCCCTCGTGATCTTCGTCCTCGCGCGCCGGCAGTTCTTCTCCGAAGCGCGCGCCGCGCTGATCGAGAATGCGCAATAGGCTGCAGCAACCGATTGCATCCGGCCCGCGGTTTGCGGTAACCGACCGAATGACTGGCGGCCCTCATTTCAACATATTCGCGACGCGACTGAAATGAGGCGCCCTCGTAGATCCACCTCCAGCAGCAGAGCGATTCTTCGATGTCCGAACACAGCGCGACGACGACACCTGAAGCGCAAATGCGCACGGAGGCGACCGGAACCAACCGGATGGTTCTCCTGGATGCGCTGCGCGGCCTGGCACTCGTCGCCATGGCCCTCTATCACTTTGTCTGGGACCTCGAATTCTTCGGCTATGTCGCGGCCGGCACCGCCGGGACCGGCGGCTGGCGGATGTTTGCACGCTTGATTGCCAGCAGCTTCCTGTTTCTTGCCGGTTACAGCCTCGTGCTCGGCCAGCTCCCGAAACTCCGTCCGCGCGCCTTCGCCATACGTTTCGCGAAGATCGCCGGCGCAGCCGCGCTGATCAGCATCGGGACCTGGTTCGCCTTCCCTCAGTCGTTCATCTTCTTCGGCATTCTCCACGCCATTGCGGCGGCAAGCCTCGTCGGCCTCCTGTTCCTGAAATTGCCGGCCGTCGTTTCCTTTCTTGCGGCTGCCGCGGCCTTCGCGGCTCCCCTCTATCTGCGCTCGTCGTTTTTCGACATGCCGGCGCTCTGGTGGGTCGGCCTCTCGGAAACGATCCCGCGCTCGAATGACTACGTTCCTCTGCTCCCCTGGATTGCCCCTTTCCTGCTCGGCCTCGGCACCGCGAAGCTGCTCCACCCGTTATTTTCCGCCCGCCGCAGCCGAAGCGCCGGGACCCATAAGCACTCGTGGATGACGCCTCTCGCCTTTGGCGGCCGTCACAGCCTTTTGATATATCTCATCCACCAGCCGCTGCTTATCGCGGCAGTCTATCTCTTCTCTCTCGCCGTTCCCGCCCCGGCACCGGATTCGGCACGGGCCTATCTGCTGAACTGCGAACGGGCCTGCAGCAACGAAAATTCCGCGATCTCCTGCAGCGCCTTTTGCGGTTGCACGCTCGCCGGCCTGAAGGAACAGAACCTGTTCGACGATCTGAACCTGGGCAAGATCGACGTGAACACGGATGAACGCATTGCGCGAATCGCCGGTCAGTGCACAATGGATGCACAATCAGGAGAGGCACAGTCAGGGGACTAGGACATGAATGCCTTTCGTGCCAAGCCGCTGAAGTTTCCATGGCCGCCTCTGCTCTATGGCGCGGCCGTCCTGATCGCGCTGGCCCTGGGCCACCTTTTCCCGATTCCGGTGGCGCACGAGCACAGTTGGATCCTCTCGCTGGTGGGCTACGGATTCGTGGTGCTGGCGATCACCATCGATATCTGGGCCGTCAAAACCCTACTTGACCGCCATACAGCCGTACTTCCGAACCGGTGCGCCACCTGCCTCGTCACCTGCGGCCCATTTCGTTTCACCCGCAACCCGATCTATTTCAGCTACACGCTGGCGATGACCGGCCTCGGATTGGCGACGATCAACCCCTGGTTCTTCATCACGGCAATTGCCGCGGTCGGATTGACCACCCTTTTCGCGATCCGCAAGGAGGAGCGGCACCTGCTGTCGCGCTTCGGTTTCGAGTTCGAGCGATATTGCCGGCACACTAGCCGTTGGATTTGAGCGGACATGGAAGAGTCTGCCTTTTCCTCATCGTGCACGTCACAGGGATCCAGAAGCGCCGTCTGCGGCGCGGAAGCGTCCGTTCAGCTGGCTGGATTCATGTGACACGCAGGAATGGGGGAGTTTTGGGGGGCGGTACGCGAGCGTTCGCGCGCGGATTATGCGAGCCGTCTTTCGCTGATTGCATTGGCTTGCGAAACGAATGGGCAAAAACTCAAACGGACCGTCAGGTGCCGACACCGATTTCGGCAAGACGCGTGAGGCAGGCCTCTTCGACATTGTCGAGTTCGCTAAGTGTGTCTTCGATGTCCTTGCGCTTCTGCCGCAAGTCCTCGCGCTTCTCCTCGACGCGTTTGATCAAGAGCTGCAACTGGCCCATTTCACCCGGCGGATCCTTGTAGACCTGAATGATCTCGCGAATTTCGGCAATGGTGAAGCCAATGCGCCGGCCACGCAGGATCTCCTTTATGAGGTGCCTGTCGGCGGGGCGGAACAGACGCGTGCGGCCACGACGCTCCGGATGAATCAGTCCCTCATCCTCATAGAAGCGCAGTGTCCGGGTCGAGATGCCGAATTCCCGGGTCAGCTCGGTAATGCTATAATATTTGTTCACGCAGCCATTCCATCAAAGACGCGCCCTAACTATTGTTGACTTTGACGTAAAAGTCAAACACGGCGCGCCCGCTTGCGTCGCAACTCAGCCAATACTGAACCACCATGTCGCGATGCCGAGAAAGCTGAAGAAGCCGGTTATGTCGGTGACGGTCGTCACGAAGACGGCGGAAGAGACCGCCGGGTCGGCACCGTATCTTTCGAGCAGAATCGGGATCAGGATGCCGGCGAGTGCGGCGGCCATCATGTTGATCAGCATCGCGGTCGCGATGATGCCGCCGAGGTCGGGATTCTGGAACCAAAGTCCCGCAACAAGACCGATGAACCCACCGAAGATCACGCCGTTCAGAAGTCCGACGCCCGCCTCGCGGCGGATGATTCTCGGCGCGTTGTGAATATCGAGCCCCCGGGTCGCGAGCGCGCGCACCGTTACGGTCATGGTTTGCGATCCGGCATTGCCGCCCATTCCTGCGACGATCGGCATCAGGACCGCAAGTGCGACGATCTGCTGGATCGTGGCATCGAACAGGCCGATGACCGAAGCAGAAACGCAAGCCGTCATCGAGTTGATGAAAAGCCAGGGAACGCGTGAGCGCGCGGCTTCCGCGACCGAGTCCGACAGTTCTTCGTCACCGACGCCGCTCAGGCGCAGGAAATCCTCTTCCGCCTCTTCCTGGATCACGTCGACCACGTCGTCGATCGTCAACACGCCGACGAGCCGGCCGTTTTCATCGACGACGGCGGCCGAGAGAAGGTCGTACTGTTCAAAAAGCTGCGCCGCCTCCTCCTGGTCCATTTCCGCCGGCACGGAATGGCTGGTATCACGCATGATCGCATCGATCTTTACCGAGCGCTTCGCGCGCAGCACCCGGTCCAGATCGACTGCCCCGAGCAGCTTGAAAGTCGGATCGATGACGAAGATCTGCGTGAAGCTTTCGGGAAGGTCGTCGTCCTCGCGCATGTAATCGATCGTCTGGCCGACGGTCCAGAAAGGCGGCACCGCGACGAACTCGGTCTGCATGCGCCGCCCGGCGGTGCTCTCCGGATAGTCGAGCGAGCGGCGCAGGCGGACGCGCTCGGTAAAGGGAAGCTTGGCGAGGATCTCTTCCTGATCCTCCTCGTCGAGATCCTCGAGAATGTAGACCGCGTCATCGGAATCCATCTCGCCGATCGCCTCGGCAATCTGCTCGTTCGGCAGATGTTCGACGATGTCGAGACGGATTCCTTCATCGACCTCGGTCAGCGCAGCCAGGTCGAAGTCCTTGCCGAGCAGCAGAACCAGAGCGATACGCTGCTCCGGCTGGATCGCCTCGATAAGGTCACCGAGTTCCGAGGCATGGAGGCCGGCGACATGCTGGCGAAGATAAATGATATCGCGATCCGCGATCGCGGCGCCGACATGCATCAGGAAATCGGAGCGTACCGACCCGTCTTCGGCGTAGATGTCCGAGCCGTCGTGGACAGCGATTTCGTCGGAACCGCGGTCGTCGTCGCCGGTGCTGCTCATGGACCCGCCCCTCCAGAGATTACCGCCGTCCGAGCCCGCGCCGGAAACGGCTCCTCTGCCCTGCTAGCGCAAAGCTCCGCCTGCGTCCACAGTCGAGACGAGATCGGCGATCCGCCTCGGAACATTTATCCAAGCTGTTGCAAAAACATATGAAATGATGAAACGAATGTGAGGATCCTAACGGGCGCCGGCCCGACCACTGACCCGAGCAGAGACATTCCTCATGGCCGTCCGACCGATCATACGCTTTCCAAGCCCGCTGCTGACGACGTCAGCCGAACGGATCGGCCGGTTCGGTGGCACACTTCGCCAGCTATCAGACGATCTCGTCGACACGATGCGCGCCGCCCCCGGCATAGGCATCACCGCGTCCCACATCGGCATCCTGCAGCGGCTGACGGTCATCGAAGTCGATCCGCAAATGGGACCGCGCAGCTTCGTCAACCCGGAAATCGTCTGGCAATCGAGCGAGACGGCGCGGCACAGCGAGGGCAGCGTCTCAATGCCGGGTGTCGCCGAAGAAGTGGAGCGGCCGGTGCGCGTGCGCATCAGCTTCCAAACTCTGGACGGCGAGACACGCGAGGAAGAAGCCGAGGGATTGATGGCGGTCTGCCTGCAGCATGAGATCGACCAGCTCAACGGTATCTTCTGGATTCGGCGGCTTTCCAGGCTAAAGCGCGAACGCGCCGTCAAGCGGTTCGAAAAATTTAACCGAGCCGAAGCTTTTCCGGGCACGCAATGATTGCGGCACCCCTTCGATCTGCCGTAAACCGTTTTCCGGTCGGCCACCGGCTCCAGAATAGCAAGGCGAAGGACAATCGATGAAGAAAATAGCCCTGATGCTTCTCTGCGTGGTTGCGCTTGCAGCCTGCACCGCAACCCCTCCCGACCTGGAGCCGCTTCCCGGAAGCCTCACCTATGGAGAAACTGCCTCCTCTCGGAAGACCCGTGCCGCCCCGGGGACCATGATCCAGAACCGGTTCCTCCATAAGGGCACCATGGTCTTCGAGACCTATGAGGTTCAACCCGACCATACATATAAGCTCGTTCGCCGCAGCGTGGCCGACTCCTGGCCGCCCGGCGACTGATCACGGAACATTGTCGGCCTCCGCTCCGTTCCCTACTGCATGTATCCTCGGATCCTAGCCGGTCCAAGGACAAAAAATGCAGCAATTCAAGGTGCTACACCGACCTTTCGCCTCCTTGAGGCGCGGCGCTGTAGATAGCCAGTGGAGTCAAAGCGATGGCCAAATATCTTGACGAACGCGGCGATCCGGCCTCGGCAACGCACGGAGCGGATCGAGAGAATTTCACCGGTGAGGAAGCCAAGCAGGGACGCACGGGCGTTCCGGTGCTTGGGGTCCTCGTCGGCGGACTGTTCCTAGCCCTCCTCGCCTGGGGCGCCGTCGAAATCTGGGGTGAAAGCACCGACAACGACCGCCTCACGGAAACGGAACAGGTTCAGCCGGCGTCCTCTCCGGAGCAGACAGGCAGCGTCGGCACCGGACAGCCCGTCCCGACCGACCGGGATCCCACGGCACAGACCGGCACCGGCGGCGAGTCGCAGCAGGTTTCCCCGGAGGGGACCGAGAAATAATTGCCGGGTCGACCTGAAATCATGAGACGCGGGATGCGAGCGGAATACTTGTCCCGCCCCAAAGCGCATATCGGAGGACTGCAATCTCTCCTCTCCTCATCTCTGTGCTTGTCACAGAGATCCAGCAGCGTCGCGTCTGCGGCGCGGGAAGCGTTCTTTCAGCCCAAGGACTTGGTCTGGCTGGATCCCTGTGACAAGCACAGAAATGAGGTGATCAAACAAGCCGCGGCGGTAATCCCGAGTCTCATCAGGCCTTAGCTAGTCCGACAGTTCCTCAGTCGAGCACTCGTAGAGCGTCTCGCCGCTCTCCATGTCGACGCCGGCGAGGCTCACCTCGTAGCCCCACAGACGGCGGACGTGGCGCAGAGTGGCATCGCGGCTGTTCTCCTCCAGGAGGACCCCATTCTTCACATTGTGCTGCAATCGCAGGTGCCGGTCGCCCAGCAAATCGACATCCATAACCTGGATATCCGGCTGGCTGCTTCCGATGTCGTAGCTGCGGGCGAGAGCGCCGCGTATCGTTTCGTAGCCGCGCTCGTTATGGATGGATGCCACTTCGCAGAAATTGTCGTCCGCCTCGTCCGTTAGCAGGAACAGCCGAAACTTGCGGATCAGCGAAGGGCTCAGGAACTGCAGGATGAAGGACTCGTCGCGGTGGTTCGCCCAGGCATCGAGAAGCGTCTCGCGCCAAAGGCCGGTGCCGGCGATTTCGGGAAACCAATCGCGATCCTCCGCCGTCGGCGCGACGCAGATGCGCTCGATGTCCTGCATCATGGCAAATCCCAGCGCATAGGGGTTGATCCCCGGAAAGCGGGGATCGTCGAAGCCCGGCTGAAAAACGACATTGGTATGACTCTGGAGAATCTCCAGCATTGCGCCTTCGCTTATTTTGCCCTGGTCGAAGAGATTGTTCATGATGGTGTAGTGGACGAAGGTGGCGCATCCCTCGTTCATGACCTTCGTCTGCCGCTGCGGATAGAAGTACTGAGCGATCACGCGAACGATTCGCAGTATCTCCCGCTGCCAGGGCTCAAGGATGAGGCTGGTCTTCTCCAGGAAATAGAGCAGGTTCTCTTCCGGGAGGTTCAGTGATTTTTTCCGCTCCGAGAGCTCCCGTTCCAACTGCGTCGGATCGTTGTTCTCCCCCGCGGGCGGAAGCGTTCTCCACAGGTCGCTGAAGGTCTGCTCTTCATATTCCAGCCTCTCGCGCATCCGCTCCTGCTCTTTTTCGGTCGACAGGCGCGGCGGCCGTCTGTAGCGGAAGACGCCCTGCTCCATGAGTGCATGGGCAGAGTCGAGGATCGCCTCGACTGCCGGCGTTCCATGCCGCTCTTCGCATTTGCTGATGTATTTCTTCGCGAAGTCCATATAGCTGAGGATTGCGCTGGCGTCGGTCCACTGCCGGAAGAGGTAGTTGTTCTTGAAAAAATGATTATGGCCGAAGGCTGCATGGGCGGTCACCAGGGCCTGCATGGCCATGGTGTTCTCCTCCATCAAGTAGGTGATGCAGGGATTGGAGTTGATCACCAGCTCATAGGCGAGGCCGCGCCGGCCCCTGCGATAGAGATGATCCTCGAAAACGAAGCGCTTCCCGAAGGACCAATGCTGGTACATGAGCGGCATGCCCACCGACGAATAGGCATCCAGCATCTGCTCGGAGGAGATGATCTCGAGCTGATTGGGGTATACGTCGAGACCGAGATCTTCGAGCGCGATCTCCTCGATGGCATCGTAGGTGCGCGCCAGTGTCTCGAAATTCCAGTCGGAACTCTGGAACAGAAGGTTTGAGGCGGCGCCTTTTGACATCCCGGTCCCTTTTCACTTGCGCAATTGCATTTCCGGCTGCTTGCCGAAGAGTTTTCGGAAAACGGGGTAGATATCCGCCGGTTTCGCGATGCGGGTCATCTGGAAATTCGGCCATTCGCCGTCGACGGTGCGATAGGCCCGCCAGAGCGAAGTCCCGTTATCGGTCGTGCCGAAAATCTCCGTCTCTCGCTCATCGATAATCTCGACATAGGCGTAATATTGGCAAAGTCCCATCAGTTCGTCGTGAAGAAGGGAAGCGCAGCGTTCGGAGTCGCCTGAGATATTCTCGCCGTCCGACGCCTGCGCGGCATAGATGTTCCATTCGTGGGCAGGATAGCGCTCCCGGATGACGCGCAGCATCTCCTCCAGCGCGGTGGAAACGACCGTGCCGCCGCTCTGCTTGCTGTAGAAGAAGGTATTCTCGTCGACCTCGCCGGCCTCGTCGGTGTGCCGGATGAACACGATGTCGATCCGCTCATAGCGGCGCTTGAGGAAGAGGTGCAGCAGCACGAAAAAACGCTTGGCGAGGTCCTTCTCCCGCTCCCCCATCGAAGCCGAGACATCCATGAGGCAGAACATGACCGCACTCGCATTGGGCAGCGGCTGCGGCTCGAAACGATTGAAGCGAATGTCCACGGGATCGACATAGGGAATCCGCCGGCGCCGGCGCTCGAGCCTGTCGAGCTTCTGGCGCAGCTCCTCTAGGCGCTGCCGGTGCTTGATGCGGCCACGCGGCTCCGTCTCGAGCCCTGCAATCTCGTCGGCTAACGCCTCGATTTCCCGGCGCGACGGCCGCCGCAATGCGATGCGGCGTCCGTAGCTGTTGCGCATGGTGCGGCCGACATTGATGTTCGTCGGCGAGCCGCTTGCGCTGAAACCGGCGCGCCGTCGCTTGAAGGTAACCGATTCCTTCAGATTGAGCTTCACCATGTCGGGGAGCTCGAGGTCCTCGAAGAAGAGATCGAGCACCTCCTCGCGTGAAAGGACGAACTGAAACTCGTCTTCGCTTTGGCCGGTGCCGGCACCGGCATTGCCCGCACCGCCACCTGACCCCCTTTTGGGAATACGGTCTCCCGCCGCGAACTCCCGGTTTCCCGGTAGGACGTGGCGCCGCTCGCCGCTGTTGGAGTCCGGCTGGAAAGCGGGCTCGTTGACACCGCGTGCGGGCATGGACACGTTCTGTTCGGCATCGACATCCGCAATCTTGCCCGACTTGACCCGCTCTTTGATGGTTCGCTTCAGTTCCTCTCGTGCCCGTTTCAGGAAGCGTTGCCTGTTACCGAGACTTTTGTCCTTCGGATTGAGGCGACGGTCGATGAAATTCGGCATTAGCTAACCCCCGCATCCGCAGCCTCAACCCGCCTTGTTTACACGCATGTACCAGTCGACGAGACGCCGCACCTGCCGTTCGGTGTACCCGCGCTCCTTCATGCGCTGGACGAATTCGACATGCTGCTTCTCCGTGGAGCTGTCCTTCTTCGACCCGAAGCTGATGACCGGCAACAGGTCTTCGACCTGGCCGAACATGCGTTTCTCGATGACCTCGCGAAGTTTTTCATAGCTCGTCCAGGACGGGTTCTTGCCATGGTTCTTGGCCCGCGCCCGCAAGGTGAACTTGACGACCTCGTTGCGGAAGTCCTTCGGGTTGGCGATGCCCGCCGGTTTTTCGATCTGAGACAGTTCGCTGTCGAGGATCTTGCGGTTGAGGATCTGGCCGGTGTCGGGATCCTTGAAGTCCTGGTCCTCGAGCCAGGCATCGGCGTAGGCGATATAGCGGTCGAACAGGTTCTGGCCGTATTCGCTGTAGGACTCCAGATAGGCCTTCTGGATCTCGTGACCGATGAATTCCGCATAACGGGTGGCGAGTTCCGACTTGATGAAGTCGAGATAGGCTGCCTCCGTTTCCTTCGCAAACTGCTCGCGCTTGATGGCCTGCTCCAGGATGTACATCAGATGTACGGGATCGGCCGCGACCTCCTTGGTGTCGTAATTGAAGGCCTCGGACAGGACCTTGAAGGCGAAGCGTGTGCTGACGCCGGTCATGCCCTCGTCGACGCCGGCAGCGTCCCGATATTCCTGCACCGATCGCGCCTTCGGGTCGACATCCTTGAGGTTCTCGCCGTCATAGACGCGCATCTTGGTGTAGAGAGACGAGTTCTCGTGAGGAACGAGCCGGGTGGATACGGTGAAACGGCTCAGTATCTCCAACACCTCGGGTGCGCAGGGATTGCTGACCAGTTCGCTCTCGCGAAGAAGCTTTTCGTAGATCTGCTTCTCCTCGGTGACGCGCAGGCAATAGGGCACCTTGACCACCAGGATGCGGTCCAGGAATGCCTCGTTGTTGCGGTTGTTCTTGAACTGCAGCCATTCCGATTCGTTGGAGTGGGCCAGAATTGTGCCCTGAAACGGGAACGCGCCGAAGTTTTCGGTACCGTTGTAGCTGCCTTCCTGGGTCGCCGTCAGAAGGGGATGCAGGACCTTGATCGGCGCCTTGAACATCTCGACGAATTCGAGCAGCCCCTGCGTCGTGCGGTTCAGGCCGCCGCTGTAGGAGTAGGCGTCCGGGTCGGCCTGGCTGTAGTTCTCGAGCTGGCGGATATCGACCTTGCCGACAAGCGAGGAGACGTCCTGATTGTTCTCGTCGCCCGGCTCGGTCTTGGCGATGCCGATCTGACGCAGGCGCGACGGCATCAGCTTGACGACGCTGAACTTGGATATGTCGCCACCGACCTCGTCCAGCCGCTTGGAGGCCCAGGGAGAGATCAGGCCTGTCAGCCTCCTACGGGCGATGCCGTATTTGTCTTCCAGGAGATCGGCCATGCGTTCGGGATGGAACAGGCCGAGCGGCGATTCGAAAACCGGGCTGATCTTGCCGTCGACCATCAGCGTGTAGATCGGTCGCAGTTCCATCAGCTTCTTCAACCTTTCGGCGAGCGAGGACTTACCGCCGCCGACCGGCCCCAGAAGATAAAGGATCTGCTTGCGCTCCTCGAGACCCTGGGCGGCATAGCGGAAGTAGCCGACGATCCGCTCGATCGTGTCTTCCATGCCGAAGAAGTCGGAGAAGGCCGGGTAAATTTTGATGGTTCGGTTTGCGAAGATCCGACCTAAACGCTCGTCAGCGCTGGTATCGACGAGAATCGGGTCTCCAATTGCGTCCACCATTCTTTCCTGAGCGGTGGCGTACATGCTTTTGTCATCGCGACATGCGAGGAGATATTCCTGTAGACTTATCTCTTCTTGCGCTGCACTCGTATAAATCTCCGAAAAGAGATCGAAGACGTCAGATTCACTCCTTTGCATCGTGCTCTCCCGCGGCGGGCCGCTTGGTTGAAACGGGCTCGCTGCCTTTCGGCATCTGCTTCAGGTGAACGGTTTTCCTAGCTTCAAAGTTCCTTCACATAACCGACACTGAAACGGATACCGAAGCAGCAGCCAGCGACGAACATCCGCTTATCAGTTCGGGACCGACCGATCGGCGCCTCGTGAAAGTTGTGAGGCGCACTCCGCAAGACTCGTCGCTCTGTCACCCCATCATGCCGGCGCTTCTCGCGAATCCGTCATGACAAGCGAATCATAACTTGTCCCTGCTCATTCGCCGACTTTTTTTTTGCGATTCCACGAATTTAGCCATCAACAACATCATGCAGGACGGTGATTTCGTGATCGGGCACCGCCATATCGATGCGTTGGCGGGCGCTCCGCATCGGCACGGAGCAGAGACCTGGACGACGCTGCGGCCCGAGGCATGACGCCGAGCCATTATGCGCCGTAGTTCAGAGGATAGTCCTCGCGTCCTACCGCGTCCAGCAACAACGTCGTGAAGGAGGATTAAAAATAAAAAAACCCGCGGAACCATCTGGTTACGGGGGCTTCTTCATCTTAGATGGTGCGGTCGAGAAGACTCGAACTTCCACGGGTTGCCCCACAGCGACCTCAACGCTGCGCGTCTACCAATTCCGCCACGACCGCATCGTGGTAGGTGCCGATTGCGTCGGCGGGGCTGCATGTAGCAAAAGGATTCCGGGTGCACAAGTGCATGACGACAGAAATTTGACGAGAAACAAAACTATTTCGATCGGCTCCCCGCGAACCACTGGAAACGCTGGACTCTTGCCGTCGGCGACCCCATGTACAGGCCGGAAAAAATCAGCATTCGCAAGGTTCCCATGCAACGCGAAGACCTTATCCAGAGCATGTTCGCTCCGCCGGATGCACCGCCGGTGCGGTGGCGCATTGCGCCTTCCCTCGTCGATTATCCGGAGGCCGTCGAGACGATGGAACGCGAGGCTGCTGCGATCGCGGACGGCACCGCCGACGAGCTGGTCTGGCTGGTCGAGCACCCGCCGCTTTACACCGCGGGAACCAGCGCCAACGCCGCCGACCTCGTGATGCCGGATCTGCTCCCGGTTTTCGCAACAGGAAGAGGCGGCGAGTACACCTATCACGGTCCCGGGCAGCGGGTCGTCTACGTCATGCTCGACTTGAAGCGCAGACGCCAGGACGTCCGCGGATTTGTCGCCGCACTCGAGAGCGTCATCATCGCCACGCTCGATTCCATGAACGTCAAGGGCGAACGCCGTGAAGATCGTGTCGGCGTCTGGGTGCGCCGCCCGGAGAAGCCGCCGCTCATGGACGGCTCGATGGCGGAGGACAAGATAGCGGCCATCGGCATTCGCTTGCGCAAATGGGTGAGCTTTCACGGATTGTCGTTGAACGTCGATCCGGACCTCGAGCATTTCGGGGGCATCGTGCCTTGCGGAATTCGCGGCTATGGTGTCACCAGCCTCGTCGATCTCGGTCTGCCCGTCATGATGGCCGACGTCGATATCAGGCTGAGGGAAGCCTTCGAAAGGGTCTTCGGCCCGACCCGCACCGAGAACGAATAGCAGGGTTCCACAGCACGTTGCTCGGTCCGAAATGGCGGCAAAGCCGCTTTTAGCCGTCTTTTTGCCGCTTCACATTGCCCCATCCGCAAGGAAAAGCCTATAAGCTCCCTTCACCTTCGCCCCACCGCGGGCAGTCAGGGTGCCTCGGCACCCGACAACGACAACAGGCGAAAGGAGCTACCATGCTGTTATCAACCGAGAATGCGATTGCACGTCTGCGCGAGACAGGAGACGGCGATACGCTGGGCGGTCGTATCTGGAGAGCCCGTGACGCGACGGGGCTCTCTACGAAGGAGCTGGCCAGCAAGCTCGGTGTCCGCAACGACACCATTTCTTCCTGGGAACGCGATCGCGCCGAGCCACGGGCCAATCGCCTGTTCATGCTGGCCGGCGTGCTTGGCGTGACGCCCGCCTGGCTGATGGCCGGTATCGGACGCGCACCGGATGATAGCACTGGAGATGCTTCGGGGGACGAACTTCGCAAGCAGCTGGATCTCGTAAAGAAGCTGCATGAGCAAACCGCCGAGGCCATTGCGGCGCTCGAGATGGAGTTCGAACGCCTCGACCAGGACGTTCGGTGATCGGATAGGATTTTTCCTCTTGCCGGCGGCGGCCGGCGCGATATGACGGTCGCCCCGCCTCGTTGTTCTTAGTTGATGGAGTAGAGAAATGGACGTACGCGCCGCCGTGGCCTTGGAAGCCGGCAAGCCGCTGGAGGTCATGACCGTGCAGCTCGAAGGCCCGCGGGCCGGCGAGGTGCTGGTCGAGGTGAAGGCGACCGGCATCTGCCATACCGACGATTTCACGCTGTCGGGGGCCGATCCGGAGGGGCTGTTCCCGGCGATCCTCGGTCATGAGGGCGCCGGCATCGTAGTCGATGTCGGCCCCGGCGTCACCTCGGTGAAGAAGGGCGACCACGTCATCCCGCTCTATACGCCGGAATGCCGCTCCTGCCCCTCCTGCCTCAGCCGCAAGACCAATCTGTGCACCGCCATCCGCGCCACCCAGGGGCAAGGGCTGATGCCGGACGGCAGCTCGCGGTTCTCGATCAACGGCGACAAGATCCACCATTATATGGGCTGCTCGACCTTTTCGAACTTCACCGTGCTGCCGGAGATCGCGCTCGCCAAGGTCAATCCGGACGCCCCCTTCGACAAGATCTGCTATATCGGCTGCGGCGTCACCACCGGCATCGGCGCGGTGATCAACACCGCCAAGGTCGAGATCGGCGCCACCGCCATCGTCTTCGGTCTCGGCGGCATCGGCCTCAACGTCATCCAGGGGCTTCGCCTTGCCGGCGCCGACATGATCATCGGCGTCGACCTCAACAACGACAAGAAGCCCTGGGGCGAAAAGTTCGGCATGACCCACTTCGTCAATCCGAAGGAGGTCGGCGACGACATCGTCCCTTATCTCGTCAACCTGACGAAGCGCGGTGCCGACCAGATCGGCGGCGCCGACTACACCTTCGACTGCACCGGCAACACCAAGGTCATGCGCCAGGCGCTCGAAGCCTCGCATCGCGGCTGGGGCAAATCGGTGATCATCGGCGTCGCCGGCGCCGGCCAGGAGATTTCGACCAGGCCGTTCCAGCTCGTCACCGGCCGCACCTGGATGGGCACCGCGTTTGGCGGCGCGCGCGGCCGCACCGACGTGCCGAAGATCGTCGACTGGTACATGGAGGGCAAGATCGAGATCGATCCGATGATCACCCACACCATGCCGCTCGAGGACATCAACAAGGGTTTCGAGCTCATGCATTCCGGCGAGAGCATTCGCTCTGTCGTCGTCTACTGAGTTCGCAATCTCACTCAGGAAAGCGCCGGAGATCATTGAATCCGGCGCTTTTTCTCCCGCCGGAAACTACTCGATGATCTATGTCGATGCCGATGCATGCCCGGTAAAGCCGGAAATCCTGAAGGTGGCCGAGCGCCATGGTCTCGAGGTGACCTTCGTCGCCAATTCCGGCCTGCGTCCCTCGCGCGATCCGATGGTTCGCAACGTCATCGTGTCGGCCGGTTTCGACGCAGCGGATGATTGGATCGCCGAACGCGCCAAGGACGGCGATATCGTCGTCACTGCCGACGTGCCGCTTGCCGTGCGCTGCGTCGGCGCCGGGGCACTCGTCACCGGTCCGACCGGGCGCGTCTTCGACGAGACCAACATCGGCATGGCATCCGCGATGCGCGACCTCTCGGCCCATCTCAGGGAGACCGGGGAAAGCAAAGGCTACAACGCCGCCCTCACCTCCCGCGACCGCTCCGCCTTTCTCGAAACGCTTGACCGACTCTGCCGACGGGTAAAAAGGTAGAACCGGCGAACGGAGGCGGCGAATGGATCGGAAGGCAGGCCTGCGGCACTGGCCGTTCTATCTCGCCCTGACGGGCGGGTTGCTCAGCCTGCCGATCGGTTTTGCATTCTTCCGCGCAGAAGCAATCGAGGTCGCCGCCATCCTCTTTTTCCTTATCTATCTGTCGATCACGGCTTTGCGGCTTCCCAAACTGACCGGCAGCTATCTCGAGGCCAATGCGCGCGACACGGGCGAGCCGGAGCCGATCATCTTTCTCGTGACGCTCGTTGCCGCGGCAACTTCGCTGGTGGCCCTGTTCCTCGCGCTGAACCGCGCCGGGGGCGGCGGCACTGTGGGGCTGTCCATCGCCTTCGCAGCGGTTGCGCTCGGCTGGGCGACGATCCACACCATGGCGGCGCTGCATTATGCTCATCTTTACTGGCTTGCCGGCCGCAATGATCCCGCCAGCAATCCCGCAGCGCGCGGTCTTGCATTCCCGGAGACCGACAGCCCCGGCGGATACGATTTCCTCTATTTCGCCTTCGTCATCGGGATGACGGCGCAGACTTCGGACGTCGCCATCACGACAACGGCGATGCGCCGCGTCAACCTGATGCACGCGATCGTCTCGTTCTTCTTCAACACGGTGCTCGTCGCCGCCGCCGTCAATGCCGCGGTTCAGCTTGCAGGCGCCACCCCATGAAATTCAGGAGCCAAGAATGAAAGTAATCTCGCAAAACACGGCCTTCGGCGGCATGCAGGGCGTCTACGCTCATGATTCCACGGCCTGCAAAGGCGAAATGACCTTCGCCGTCTTCGTCCCGCCGCAGGCGATCACGGAGCCTCGCCCCGTTCTCTGGTATCTCTCCGGCCTCACCTGCACCCACGCCAATGTCATGGAGAAAGGCGAGTACCGGCGTATGGCCTCGGAGCTGGGGCTCATCATCGTCTGCCCGGATACGAGCCCAAGAGGAGCGGATGTTCCCGATGAGCTCACCAACTGGCAGATGGGCAAGGGCGCCGGCTTCTATCTCGATGCAACGGAGAAGCCCTGGGCCGAGCACTATCGGATGTACAGCTATATCACAGAAGAACTCCCGGCCCTCGTCGGCCAGCATTTCCGCGTGGATATGGGCCGTCAGGGTATCTTCGGCCACTCGATGGGCGGGCATGGCGCCATGACGGTCGCTCTCAAGCACCCCGGCCGTTTCAAGAGTTGCTCCGCCTTCGCGCCGATCGTCGCGCCGTCTTCCGCCGACTGGTCGGTCGGTGCCTTCGAGAAGTATCTCGGTCCCGATAAGGCCGCCTGGCGGGAATACGATGCCTGCGCGCTCGTCGAGGACGGCGCCCGCTTCCCGGAATTCCTGATCGACCAGGGCAAGGCGGATAGCTTCCTCGAAAACGGTCTGCGCCCATGGCTGTTCGAAGAAGCCGTCAAAGGAACGGACATCGGGCTTACGCTCCGAATGCACGAGCGTTACGACCATTCCTATTATTTCATCTCGACCTTCATGGACGACCATCTCAGGTGGCACGCCGAGAGGCTCGGCTGACATGATGCAGCCTTCTCGGATCGGAACGATTTGATGAACCATATCCTCCTCGTCGGTGCCGGCGGCGCCCTCGGCTCCGTCCTGCGCTACCTCATCGGCCTCTGGATGCTGCAGCGCGCCGGTCCCGCCTTTCCCTGGGGGACGCTGTTCGTGAACGTCACTGGCTCCTTTCTGATCGGTTTTCTGGCGGAATTCATCATGCACAAGATGGGTGCCTCGCCGGAAATGCGCGTGTTCCTGGTCACCGGCGTGTTGGGGGGCTACACGACGTTCTCGGCCTTTTCGCTCGACGCGATCGCCCTTCTCGAACACGGGCAGACGATGAGTGGCCTCGCCTATATCGTGGCGAGCGTCGGTCTTTCGATACTTGCCGTGTTCGCCGGGCTGGCCCTGATGCGCGCAATGGTCTAAAGCCAGCCTTTAAGGAAAAGAAGGCGGATTTCTGCAAGATGGCGGGCATAGAACACAGGCAGGTTGACAGCGACGAAGCGGGAATGCGTCTCGACCGCTGGTTCAAGGTGCATTTCCCCGGACTGGGCTTCGGTCCGCTGCAGAAGCTGCTGCGTTCCGGACAGATCCGCGTGGATGGGGCGCGGGCAAAATCCGACACGCGCATACAACCCGGTCAGACGATCCGCATTCCACCGCTGGGCGTCGATCCGAAGGAAGCGAAATCCGGGCCGATCGGAGGCCGTGACCTGCGCCAATCGCCGGACGGCGAGCTTCTGTCGCGCATGGTGCTGCATGAGGATGCCAAGGTCATCGTGCTCAACAAACCGGCCGGCCTTGCCGTTCAGGGCGGCTCGGGCGTCAACCGGCATATAGACAAGATGCTCGAGGCCTGGACCAGCCAGAAGGGCGAAAAGCCGCGCCTCGTCCATCGTCTCGACCGTGATACGTCCGGTGTACTTGTCGTCGCCCGCACGCGCGGGGCTGCGCAACAGCTGACCGCGGCGTTTCGCGAGCGCGACACCAAGAAGACGTACTGGGCTCTGGTCAGGGGCGTGCCGCGCAAGCGGGAAGACAAGATTTCCACCTGGCTCGTAAAGGAGCCCACGCCCGATGGCGACCGTGTTCGGATTGCCAAGCACGGCGAGGATGGCGCCGACCACGCCATCTCCTATTACCGGATCGTCGAGCAAGCCGGCCAGAACCTCGCCTGGCTGGAAATGGAACCCTATACCGGCCGCACGCACCAGCTGCGCGTCCACGCCGCCCATATCGGCCATCCGATCATCGGCGATCCGAAATACTTCGAAGCCGACGTCAACTGGACCTTCCCCGGCGGCATGCAGAACCGGCTGCATCTTCACGCGCGGCACATAGACATTCCGCATCCAAACGGCGGGCGGCTGAAGATCACCGCTCCCCTGCCCCAGCACATGGTGCAGAGCTGGAACCTGCTCGGCTTCGACGAGAACGCCGCCGGCGAGGAAGAGTGATGAAGCTCGTCCTTTTCGATTGCGACGGGACGCTCGTCGACAGCGCGGGACTGATCCATGAGGTAATGGCCCGCACCTTCGAGGCGTTCGATCTGGATCGCCCGACATCGGACGCGACCAAGGCGATCATCGGCCTCACCCTCGATATCGCGATTGCCCGGCTCATGGGGCAGGAACACGTCGACGACCGGGCGACCGCAATGACGGCGCATTACAAATCTATATTCGCTTCGGTACGAGGCGAGCCCGGCTGCAGCGAAGCGCTGTTTCCGGGCATTGCGGAGATGATGCAGACTCTGGCCGGACGCGACGAACTGCTGATCGGTGCCGTCACCGGCAAATCGAGGCGAGGTCTGACGCATATCGCGGCGACGCATGGATTCGACAAGATTTTCTTCGTCTCCCGCACTGCGGACGACTGCCCCTCGAAGCCGCATCCCGCCATGGTGATGGAGTGCTGCGCGGAAGCCGGAGTCGATCCCCGCGACACGATCGTGATCGGCGACGCGATCTATGACATGCAGATGGCGAAGGCCGCCGGCGCCGATGCCCTGGGCGTCGCCTGGGGTTACGCCAGTGTGCCGGAGCTGATGGTGTCCGGCGCGGATCACATCGCCCGCGTGCCGGCAGACATAATCGAATGGATGGACCGCAACCATGCCTGATATTCGCGACGACCTGAGTGGTGCGCTGAGCCACGACGATCCCGTGCGCCGAGCCCAGATCCAGATGCAGAAACCGCTGCCGAAACGCTTCTACAAGCAGGCGAGCGCCGCACCGGCGGATGACGGCGGATACGCCGTGCTTCTCGACGGAAGGTCGGTGCGCACACCGGCCAAACGGGCGTTCACCGTTCCTACCGAAAAGCTCGCAGGGCTGCTGGCAGCCGAGTGGGACGCCCAGACCGAAGTCATCGATCCATCGGCGATGCCGCTCACGCGGATCGTCAACACCGCGATCGACGGAGTTGCGCTCGACGATCGTGCGGTCTTCGACGACATTCTCCGTTTTGTCGGCAGCGATCTCCTCTGCTATCGGGCCGATAGCCCGAAGGAACTCGTCGCTCGGCAGAACGAACACTGGAATCCGATAATCGACTGGGCCGCCCGGACGCTCGGCGCCCGGTTCATTCTCGTCGAAGGCGTCATCCATCAGGAACAGCCGGCGGAGGCGGTCTCGGCCTTTGCCGAAGGCCTGCGCGGCTTTGCGACCCCCCTCGGCCTCGCCTGCCTGCACACCGTCACCAGCCTGACCGGATCCGCGCTGCTCGCCCTTGCCCTCGCCATGGGCAGGCTCTCCGCCGAACAGGCATGGGCTGCCGCTCATGTCGACGAGGATTGGCAGATCGAACAGTGGGGAACAGACGAAGAGGCATTCAGACGCCGCGAAAACCGCTGGCGGGAAATGCTGGCTGCCGCGGTCGTGCTCGACGCGCTGAAGTGACGATGAGGGTGGCTCGCCCCTCATCCGCCTGCCGGCACCTTCTCCCCGCCAGCGGGGCGAAGGGGACTCGTTGCGCCAACGGCTTGTCCCTTCTCCCCGTCTAAAACGGGGAGAAGGTGCCGGCAGGCGGATGAGGGGCAAAATTTCAGCAGTCGAACCCGTCAGCCGACGAGCTTCAGACCGGCGATGCCCGCGACGATGAGGCCGATGCAGCCGAGGCGCATCGCAGTTGCGGGCTCTGCGAACAGAATGATGCCGAGAATGACCGTACCGACGGTACCGATCCCGGTCCACACGGCATAGGCCGTGCCGAGCGGCAGCGAACGCACCGCTATTCCGAGCAGAACGACGCTCAGGATCATCGACCCGACCGTCAGCACAGTCGGCGTGAGCCGCGTAAATCCATCCGTATATTTGAGACCGATCGCCCAGCCGATTTCGAGAATTCCGGCGAGCAACAGCGTGAACCAGGCCATTTCCAACTCCTTCATATGGAGCGAGGCCGTCCCCGCGGAAGTTCGGATCCATTCGATCCGTGCAGCCGTCTGCGATGTGTGATCCTTCTATGCCACGGGCTCATCCGGACAGCAAGGCATCCTGTGGTACGGCAGGCCTGCTGGAGTGACAGAGCTGGATCGAGCCCTCATGAATTCCGGTCGCGCCGAAGCTTGTTCCACCACTCCAGCCGCTTGCGGATCTCGCGTTCGAAGCCGCGCTCCGGAGGGTCGTAGAAGGTCTTTCTGCCCATCTTCTCGGGGAAATAATCCTGGCCGGAAAATGCGTCGGGCTCATCATGATCGTAGCGATAGCCGTCGCCGTAGCCTTCCCCCTTCATGAGCTTCGTCGGAGCGTTGAGAATGTGCTTCGGCGGCAGCAGAGAACCGTTCTCCTTGGCCGCGCGCATCGCCGCCTTGTAGGCGGTATAGACCGCGTTGGACTTCGGCGCAGTTGCAAGATAGACGCAGGCCTCGGCAAGAGCCAGTTCCCCTTCGGGGGACCCGAGATAATCATAGGCATCCTTGGCGGCATTGCAGATCGCCAGTGCCTGCGGATCGGCGAGGCCGATATCCTCGACCGCCATCCGCACGAGCCGTCTGCCTATATAGAGCGGATCCTCCCCGGCATCGAACATGCGGCAGAGATAATAGAGCGCCGCGTCCGGATCGGACCCCCGAACGGACTTATGAAGCGCCGAGATCAGGTTGTAATGACCGTCCTGGCCCTTGTCGTATACCGGCGCGCGGCGCTGGACGATTTCCTGCAGCCCGGCGGAATCGAATATCTCGTCCCGGCGCGCCGCCCGCCATACCTCTTCCGCGAGCGTCAGCACCGCGCGGCCGTCCCCGTCCGCCATGCGGATCAGGCTGGCGCGAGCCTCGTCATCCAGCGGCAGCGGTTTGCCCTCGGCCGCCTCCGCCCGCTTCAGGAGTTCCTCGAGGCTGGCTTCGTCATGCGGCTTGAACGTCAAGACGCGGGCCCGCGACAAAAGCGCGGCGTTAAGCTCGAAAGACGGGTTCTCGGTGGTGGCGCCGACCAGGATGACCGTGCCATCCTCCATGACTGGCAGGAAGCTGTCCTGCTGCGCCCGGTTGAACCGGTGGATCTCGTCGACGAAAAGCAGCGTCTGGCGCCCTGACATGCGCCGGGCGCGGGCTGATTCGAACACCTTCTTGAGGTCCGCAACGCCGGAGAAGATTGCCGAAATCTGCTCGAATGCGAGACCTGCCTCGCCTGAAAGCAGGCGGGCAACCGTTGTCTTGCCGGTTCCCGGTGGGCCCCAGAAGATCATCGATCCGAGGGATCCGGAAGCGATCATCCGTGTGAGCACGCCGTCCGGGCCGGTCAGATGCTCCTGGCCCGTCACCTCCGCCAGCGTGCGCGGGCGCAGGCGATCCGCAAGCGGCCTTGCCGAGGCCATTTCCGGAGGCTCATGGGGGGCGAAGAGGTCGCTCATCGGAAGAACTGACGGATGATCTGACCGTTGCGCTCGATCTCGACACGCCAGAAGGAGGCATCCTCGGCGACGACGCTTTCCAGCGTCTTCGAACTGTCGATTGCCGTCCCGTTGACCGAACGAACGATGTCCTTCGGTTCCAGGCCGATACGCGCAGCCGGCGAGCCGCGATTGATCTCCGTGATGACCACGCCCTGCAGCGACGTGGGCATGCGCAACTCGTCCGCAAGCCGGGGCGAGAGATTTGCCACGACAGCGCCGGCGAAGGGATTGCGCCCCTCGATCAGCCGTTCGTCTCGTGGCTGCGTTTCCGGCGCCCGCTCAAGCTTGAGGGTGATTTCGCGTGCACCGCCGTTTTCCGAAATCGTCACACGCGCCTCGTGACCGATCCCCACGGTGGTCAGACGATAGCCGAGCGCATCGGGGTGTTCGACCGGAATGCCGTTGACGGCGGTGACCACCTGTCCGGGGCGCATGCCGGCGCTCTCGGCCGGACCGCCTGCGACGACCGCCGTCACCAGCGCCCCGCGCGCCCGCTCAAGCCCAAGCGCCTCGGCCACGTCGGAGGTCACCGGCTCGAAGGTCGCGCCGACGAAGGGACGGATGAACGAGCCGTTGCCTCCTTCAGCGGAGGCAACGAAAACCTTGACCAGGTTGGCGGGGATCGCAAAGCCCACACCGTTGGAACCGCCGCCTCTCGAAAAAATCGCAGTATTGATGCCGATCAACTCGCCCTTCATGTTGATCAGGCCGCCGCCGGAATTGCCGGGGTTGATAGCTGCATCCGTCTGGATGAAAAAGCCGAAATCGCCGTTGGAGATCTGGTTGCGGGCGAGCGCCGACACGATGCCGCTCGTCACCGTCTGCCCGACGCCGAAAGGATTGCCCATCGCCAGCACCAGGTCGCCGACCTCCACCGCGTCGGAATCACCGATCGGGACGATGTCGAACGGACCGTCCGACTGGATTTTCAGGACCGCCAGATCGAGGCGATCATCCTTCAGGATGATCTTGCAGGGAAACTCACGCCCGTCGGCCAGCGCCACCTTGATATCGTCCGCCCCCTCGATGACATGGTTGTTGGTCACGACCAGGCCATTGCGGCCGACGATGACGCCCGACCCCAGAGACGACTGCTTCTCGGTGCGATTCGGCATCCGCTGCCCGAAGAATTCCTCGAAGAAAGGGTCCCCGGCAAAGATCGAGCGGCGCTCCACCACGCGCTCGGCATAGACGTTCACGACTGCATTCGCAGTCTGTTTGACGAGTGGCGCGAAAGAGAGCTGCATCTCCGACCGCGACTGCGGCACGGTCCGGGCATCCTGGGCCATCGCAGGTGTCGAAATGGCAACAGCAAGCGCGAGAGCCGCGAGAGCTCGATGGCCGAAGATCATGAAGCATTCTCCCTTTCGTTGCTGCTACGTTCAGATAGGATTTCGCACGGAAAAAGGCAAACCTGCCGCCCGACAATTCAGCGTAACGGAGCCGCAAGGACGGATCGTTTCATCAGGGAATTCATGGGAGTACACACTGCGCTCCGATGCTCGGCCTACTGCATGTCTCCTTAAATCGACCTCGATTTAAGGACGAAGACATGCAGCACTTCAAAGTGCTACAGCGACCTTTGCGCGTCTGATAAGACGCGCGGCGCTGTAGGCCTCCCAAGGACGCAGGCAACGTTCACGAGTCATGCACGAAAACGTGGTCTCGCCAGCCTTTTCCGGTGAACGAAACTCTGCTCATTTGCGTATTAGAAAAGGCCGAATGACACCGAGGAGACCCCATGCCCAGCTATCGCGCGCCGAAGATTGCCGCTGCCGAAATCACACCGGAGCGCTTCTTCCTGGATCGGCGGACTTTCATCGCCGCCGCGGCCGGAAGCCTGGCCCTCAGCGTACCCAAGCCGAGCCGCGCGGCCGCACTCGAGGCGTCCAAGAGCACGTACAGGGCCGATGACCCCGCAACGCCGGAAAAGGACGCCACCACCTACAACAACTTCTATGAATTCGGGACGGGCAAAGGCGATCCGGCTGCCAACTCGGCAAACTTCAAGCCGGCGCCCTGGACGGTGAAGGTCGACGGATTGGTCGGCAAGCCGCGGGAATTCGGCCTGGAGGAACTCCTGGCCTTCCCTCTCGAAGAGAGAATTTACCGGATGCGCTGCGTCGAAGCGTGGTCAATGGTCATTCCCTGGATCGGCTTTCCATTGGCCGCGCTCCTCGACAGGGTCGAGCCGCTCGGAAGCGCGAAATATGTCGCCTTCGAGACCGTGGTCCGGCCCGAGGAAATGCCGGGCCAGTCCGGTTATTTCCAGCCCCTGGGATGGCCCTACCGGGAAGGCTTGAGGCTCGACGAAGCGCGCCACCCGCTGACGATCCTCTCCGTCGGGCTCTATGGCAAGACGCTGCCGAACCAGAACGGCGCACCGATCCGCCTGGTGGTACCGTGGAAATACGGCTTCAAGGGAATCAAGTCGATCGTGCGCATCTCGCTCACCGAAACGCCGCCGCCGTGCACCTGGAATCTCGCCGGGCCGAGTGAATACGGCTTCTATGCCAATGTGAATCCGGCCGTCGATCACCCCCGCTGGAGCCAGGCGACCGAAAACCGTATCGGCGAAGGCGGCTTCTTCGGCGCCAACCGCCGCGATACGCTCCCTTTCAACGGCTACGCAGAGGACGTCGCGAGCCTCTACGCCGGCATGGACCTCAGCGTGAATTTCTGAGGATGCGGAGCCTTCCTGCCCTGCCGAAGCGATTGCACGGCCCTTCGATCTGGGCGCTCTATATACTCGGCTTCCTACCGGCAGTCTGGGGGTTCTATCTGGGAGCCACCGGTCGGCTGCCGGGAAATGCGGTCAAGGAATTCGAGCACCTGCTCGGCATCTGGGCCCTGCGCTTTCTGATTGCCACGCTGGCGATCACGCCGATTCGCGACCTGTTCGGCGTCAACTGGCTCAGATACCGCCGCGCCCTTGGCCTCCTCGCCTTTTATTATGTGATGATGCATTTCCTCACATATATGGTGCTGGACCAGACGCTCCTTCTCCCGGCGATTGTCGCCGACATCGCCCGTCGTCCCTTCATCACCATCGGCATGGCGGCCCTCGTGCTGCTCATCCCGCTGGCGGTTACATCGAACAACTGGTCGATAAGGCGCCTCGGGCAACGATGGAACAAGCTTCACAGGCTCGTCTACGTGATCGCCGCGGCCGGAGCGCTGCATTTCGCCATGTCGGTCAAGGTCGTCGGCCCCGAGCAAATGCTGTATCTCTTCCTTGTGGCGGTCCTCGTCGCCTGGCGCGCCGTCAGAAAGCGGTTTCTGCGGTGGCGGCGACAGGGCACCGCACCCATGCGGTCGCAAGCCAGAGCGGGATGAAGGCGCCAGTGGGGAAGCGCCGCATTGGCCAAGGTCTCGCAACACCTCTCCCAACCCTCATTCCTGTGCTCGTCACAGGTATCCAGCCCAGGCACGTCCTTGGGCTGAAAGGCTCTCCCGCGCCGCAGACGCGGCGCTGCTGGATCCCTGTGACGAGCACAGGGATGAGGGTAGAGGGTGCGGTCCCCCGGGGATACTTAGGCCGTGCGGATATTTAGGAGATGGCGCGCATATCCTTCGAGCGAAGGTTGCCGTAACGCGCGTGCTTGCCTCCCTCATTCCTGTGCCTGTCACAGGAATCCAGCCAGCCCAAGTCTTTGGGCTGAAAGGACTTCAGCGCCGCAGACGCAGCGCTCTTCCCTGCGACAAGCACAAGGGATGAAGACCTACTTCTACTTTCAATAGAACGAAAAAAAGCGGCCGGGTGAAATTATCACCCAGCCGCTTTCATTCTTTGGTCAGCTCTGACGAAATCAGGCCGCTTCGGCTGCTTCAGCTTCGGCAGAAACGCGGGCGCGGTCCTTCGAACCCTTGGCGTCGACGTCGCGGTCGACGAATTCGATGACAGCGAGCGGGGCATTGTCGCCCTGGCGGAATCCTGCCTTCATGATGCGCAGGTAGCCGCCATTGCGGGTGGCGTAGCGCGAGGCAATCGCGTCGAACAGCTTCGAGACGACGGCAACGTCGCGGATCTGCGAGATCGCCTGGCGGCGGGCATGCAGATCGCCGCGCTTGCCGAGCGTGACGAGCTTTTCCACGATCGGGCGGATTTCCTTGGCCTTCGGCAGGGTCGTGACGATCTGCTCGTGCTCGATCAGCGAAGCTGCCATGTTGGCAAACATCGCCTTGCGGTGGCTGGCGGTTCTATTCAGCTTGCGGCCGGCTTTACCGTGGCGCATGGCTATTCTCCTTTACTTGCAGGCATCCGCCCGCAGTCTAATAGGTTAGTACTGGTCTTCGTAACGCTTGGCGAGGTCTTCGATGTTCTCCGGCGGCCAGGACGGCACTTCCATGCCGAGGTGCAGGCCCATGGAAGCGAGAACTTCCTTGATCTCGTTGAGCGACTTGCGACCAAAATTCGGCGTACGGAGCATTTCTGCTTCGGTCTTCTGAATGAGGTCGCCGATATAGACGATGTTGTCGTTCTTCAGGCAGTTGGCCGAACGGACGGAAAGCTCCAGTTCGTCGACTTTCTTGAGAAGCGCGGGGTTGAAGGCGAGTTCGGTGACCGCCTCTTCCTCGGTTTCCTTCTGCGGCTCGTCGAAGTTGACGAAGACCGACAGCTGGTCCTGAAGGATGCGGGCCGCGAAAGCGATCGCATCTTCACCGGTGACGGAGCCATCGGTTTCGATGGACATCGTCAGCTTGTCGTAGTCGAGAACCTGGCCTTCACGGGTGTTTTCCACCTTGTAGGAGACCTTCTTGACCGGAGAGTACAGGCTGTCGACCGGAATGAGGCCGATCGGCGCATCTTCCGAGCGGTTGCGGTCAGCCGGTACGTAGCCCTTGCCGTTGTTGACGGTGAACTCCATGCGGATTTCCGCGCCCTCGTCGAGGGTGCAGATCACGTGGTTCGGGTTGAGGATCTCGATGTCGCCAACCGTCTGAATGTCACCGGCGGTCACGACGCCCGGCCCCTGCTTGCGCACGACCATGCGCTTTGCGTCGTCGCCATCCATCTTGATGGCGATTTCCTTGATGTTGAGCACGATGTCGGTCACGTCTTCCCGGACGCCCGGGATAGAAGAGAACTCATGCAATACGCCGTCGATCTGAACCGCGGTTACGGCAGCACCGCGCAGCGACGACAATAGGACGCGGCGAAGCGCGTTGCCGAGCGTCAGGCCAAAGCCGCGCTCAAGCGGCTCCGCGACCAACGTTGCCTTGGTGCGGCCGGAGGAGGCGAACTCCACCTTGTTCGGCTTGATCAATTCCTGCCAATTTTTCTGGATCATGTTTTCTGCCTTCCGTTCGTTGCCACCATCCAATCGTGACAACCGAGCCCCGAAGACCGGGAGGACACCGGAAAGTCCTCACCGGAATGTTGAATACAGATGATCAGACGCGGCGCTTCTTGCGCGGACGGCAGCCATTGTGCGGGATCGGGGTCACGTCACGGATCGACGTGATCATGAAACCTGCAGCCTGGAGCGCGCGAAGAGCGGATTCACGGCCGGAACCCGGACCGCAAACTTCTACTTCCAGCGACTTCATGCCGTGTTCCTGGGCCTTCTTGGCGCAATCTTCAGCGGCGATCTGCGCGGCGAACGGGGTCGACTTGCGCGAACCCTTGAAACCCTTCGCACCGGCGGACGACCAGGCAATAGCATTGCCCTGCGCGTCGGTAATGGTGATCATCGTGTTGTTGAACGACGAATTGACGTGTGCAACGCCCGACGTAATGTTCTTGCGCTCGCGACGGCGAACGCGGGTGGCTTCCTTGGCCATAGGATCCCTTTCTTAGATCTCTGCACCGCCGTAATTCCAGCGGCTCCACCGGGAAAAGGATTTGTCGTCCCCTGCCCTGCATCTTACGATTCGCGACAGCCGGCGCACCGGCCTCGCGAGCATTCCGAGGAACAGGTAACGGTCCTCGCGTTGGTCGGACACTTGCCCTTCCCAAACTGCAAAAGGAGGCCGGCGCGTGCGCCAGCCTCCCGTTTTCCCTTTTCGGGAAATTACTTCTTCTTGCCGGCGATCGCCTTTGCCGGACCCTTGCGGGTGCGGGCATTGGTGTGCGTGCGCTGACCGCGCACCGGCAGGCCGCGACGATGGCGAAGACCGCGATAGCAGCCGAGATCCATCAGACGCTTGATGTTCATCGAGGTCTCGCGACGCAGGTCACCCTCGACCTGATAGTCGCGGTCGATCGTTTCACGGATCTGAAGGACCTCAGCGTCCGTCAACTGGTGAACGCGACGTTCGGCCGGAATACCGACCTTCTCGATGATTTCCTGTGCGAATTTCGTGCCGATCCCGTGAATATACGTCAGCGCGATGACGACGCGCTTTGCGGTCGGGATGTTGACGCCAGCGATACGTGCCACGTCTATTCTCCTTGCGTTCCAGTTGCCTACAGGCAATAGGTGCTTCGTTACGCGACCTTAAGAGCCGCACTTTGATTGAGGTTCGAGACACGTCAAAAACGACCGTACCCGGACTTCATTTCGTTGAAGACCGCGCCGATCGCTTCTCTTGTCGCGAGTTGACGCAGTCTTTGGAGGAATCGGCCGGAAAAGTCAACTCCCCGGCGCTCCCATTTTGGCAAAGGCAGCGCCTATGCCAGAATCTTCTCGATCTCGGCGGTAACCGTATGCACATCCGCCATGCCGTCCACCGTCTTCAACCGACCGGTTCGGGCGTAGTGTTCCGAAAGCGGAGCGGTCTTTTCCCGATATTCCTGCAGACGACGCCGGAATGCTTCCGGATTGTCGTCGGAGCGTACGGTGCCGCCGGCCGCGACGGTTTCGGTTACGCGATTCTCCATGCGCCGCACAAGGGCTGCCTCATCGACCTTCAGCTCGATGACCGCATCGAGTTTCAGGCCTTTTTCCTCAAGCATCCGGTCGAGCGCTACGGCCTGCGGAACCGTGCGCGGATAGCCGTCGAGAATGAAGCCCCTTGCGCAATCCGCAGAATCGATGCGGTCGGAGACGATCTCGTTGACGATTTCGTCGGAGACGAGCTGGCCGGCATCCATCACGGCTTTCGCGCGCTTGCCGACTTCGGTCGCCTGAGCTACCGCCGTCCGAAGCATATCCCCCGTGGAAAGCTGCGGAATGCCGTATCTCTCCGTCAGAAGCTTGGCCTGAGTACCCTTGCCAGCGCCCGGCGGTCCCAAAAAAATTAGCCTCATCGTCCCCTCTTTCCTCCGCGCAGCTTCGACTTCTTGATCAGTCCCTCATATTGCTGGGCAATGAGGTGACCCTGGATCTGTGCTACCGTATCGAGGGTCACGCTGACAACAATCAAAAGCGACGTACCACCAAGGTAGAACGGCACGCCTGTCTGCGAGATGAGTATCTCGGGCAGGATGCAGACGAAGACCAGGTAGATCGCGCCGATGACGGTGATGCGCGTCAACACGTAATCGATGTATTCGGCCGTGCGTTCACCGGGGCGGATGCCTGGAACGAACCCGCCATGCTTCTTCAGATTGTCGGCCGTATCCTTCGGGTTGAAGACGATGGCCGTATAGAAGAAGGCGAAAAAGGCGATCATCGCACCGTAAAGGATCATATAGAGCGGCTGACCGTGAGCGAGCGCACCGACGATCGCGGTTGCCCAGCCGGGCATGGTCGCGGTGTTGGCAAAGCCGGCAAGCGTGGCGGGCAGCAGGAGAAGCGACGACGCGAAGATCGCCGGGATCACACCCGAGGTGTTGAGCTTCAGCGGCAGGTGCGACGTGTCGCCCTGGAACATGCGGTTGCCGACCTGGCGCTTCGGATACTGTATCAGCAGGCGGCGCTGCGCGCGCTCGACGAAGACGATCAACGCGATCACGCCGACGACCATGACGATGATCGCAAGGATGAGAGGCGTCGACAGAGCACCGGTACGGCCGAGCTCAAGGGTCCCGGCAAGCGCCGAGGGCAGAGCGGCGACGATGCCGGCGAAGATGATCAGCGAAATACCGTTGCCGATGCCGCGGGACGTGATCTGCTCACCGAGCCACATCAGGAACATCGTGCCGCCGAGCAGCGAAATAACGGTGGAAATCCGGAAGAACCAGCCCGGATCGTTGACGAGGCCGCTGCCGCTTTCCAGACCGACAGCGATACCGTAGGCCTGCATCGCACCCAGCAGCACCGTGCCGTAGCGGGTGTACTGGTTGATGACCTTGCGGCCCTGCTCGCCTTCTTTCTTCAGCTGCTCGAGCGCCGGAACGACCGACGTCATGAGCTGCACGATGATCGATGCGGAAATGTAAGGCATGATGCCGAGGGCGAAGATCGCCATGCGCTCGACCGCGCCGCCCGAGAACATGTTGAAGAGGCCGAGGATGCCCCCCGACTGTCCCTGGAATGCCTGCGCGAATGCGTCCGGGTTAAGGCCCGGCAACGGAATGTAGGTGCCAAGTCGATAGACCAGAAGCGCACCGAGAGTGAACCAGAGGCGTTTCTTCAGATCTTCCGCCTTGGCGAAAGTCGAAAAATTCAGGTTCGAGGCGAGCTGTTCCGCTGCAGAAGCCATGCAATTCTCCGCGTACCAAGTCTCGGAAACACGGGAAAACCCGGTCGTTCCGGATGGAATCAGTTTTCGTCGTTGAAAACCAGGCGCGAGGCGATTGTCGCTGCAATCGGATGCCTCACCGTGGTTTCCGTTATGTCCCGTCGCGGCAGGCGATTCGCTGCGCTTGGACGTGAGGCTCACATATGGGAGCAAAACCGCCCGGCGTGAAGCACCCCGGGCGGTTCATCAGTCATATTTATTCAGCGGCTGCGGAGAGCAGCTTGATGGAACCGCCAGCCTTCTCGATCTTCTCGATCGCGGGCTTGGAGGCGCCGGCAACTTCGAGCGAAACCTTCGCCTTCAGTTCGCCGTCGGCGAGAACGCGCACACCATCCTTGACGCGGCGGATAACGCCGGCCGCCTTGAGAGCAGCGGCATCGACGGTCTTGGATGCGTCCAGCTTCTTGGCATCGACTGCGGCCTGAATCCGGCCGAGCGACACGACAACGAACTCCGAAGCGAAGATGTTGTTGAAGCCGCGCTTCGGCAGGCGACGGTAGATGGGCATCTGACCGCCTTCGAAGCCGTTGATCGCGACGCCCGAACGCGCCTTCTGACCCTTTACACCGCGACCGGCCGTCTTGCCGGAACCGGAGCCGATACCGCGGCCCAGGCGCTTGCGGTTCTTGGTCGCGCCTTCGTTGTCCTTGATTTCATTCAGTTTCATATCTCGATCCCCCTCACTTCTCGTCGACGACGCGAACGAGGTGCTGGACGGCCCGGATCATGCCGCGAACGGCCGGAGTGTCTTCCAGCGTGCGTACCCGGTGCATCTTGTTGAGGCCCAGGCCGACGAGCGTCTGACGCTGCACGGCCGGACGGCGAATGGGGCTACCGATCTGCTCGACGGTAACCGTCTTCTTGGCAACTTCCTTCTTAGCCATCTGTCAGCTCCCTTATTCTTCGGAAGCAACGCCGGCGGAAACGCGACGGGACTGGAGCGTGGCGTACTTCATGCCGCGCTGTGCCGCGATATCCTTCGGGTGCATCTGGTTCTTGAGCGCGTCGAAGGTTGCGCGAACCATGTTGTAGGGGTTCGACGAACCGGTCGACTTGGCTACGACGTCGTGAACGCCGAGCGTCTCGAAGACGGCGCGCATCGGGCCACCGGCGATGATACCGGTACCGGGCTTGGCCGAGCGCAGCAGCACCTTGCCGGCGCCATGACGGCCGTGCACGTCGTGGTGCAGAGTGCGGCCACCGCGCAGCGGTACGAAGATCAGGTCACGCTTGGCGGCTTCCGTTGCCTTGCGGATGGCTTCCGGCACTTCGCGTGCCTTGCCATGGCCGAAGCCGACGCGGCCCTTCTGGTCGCCCACGACGACGAGAGCGGCGAAACCGAAACGACGACCGCCCTTCACCACCTTGGCGACGCGGTTGATAGCGACGAGCTTATCGACAAACTCGCTGTCGCGCTCTTCGCGGTTCTGGCGATCTTCGCGAGAACCTCTTCTTTCTTGTGCCATTGTCCTCTTCCTTTTTCTTTTCCGGGTGCAATCGGCAGATTGACGAAAGCCGCCTCGCTTCCTTGGAAATCGAAGCGGCCGGGGATTTGCGAAGCCGGGTTACGCCCGGGCATTGCTGCCCGGGCGACGAACCTTAGAAGTTCAGGCCGCCTTCGCGAGCTGCCTCGGCCAGCGCCTTGATGCGGCCGTGGTAGATGAAGGCGCCACGGTCAAAGACAACGTCCTTGATGCCCGCCTTGGAAGCACGTTCTGCCAGGAGCTTGCCGACAGCCGTAGCGGCTTCGGTATCCGCTCCGGTCTTCAGCGAAGACCGCAGATCCGTGTCGAGGGTCGATGCCGAGGCAATCGTCTTGCCGGCAACATCGTCAATGATCTGCGCATAGATGTTCTTCGACGAGCGATGAACCGACAGGCGCGGGCGGCCATTGGCAACCGCCTTGATTTGACGGCGCACGCGGCTGGCGCGACGCACAAGAGTATCTTTCCTGCTAGCCATTTCGCGTGATCCTTACTTCTTCTTGCCTTCTTTGCGGACGATCCGCTCTTCGGCATACTTGACGCCCTTGCCCTTGTAGGGCTCGGGGCCGCGGTATTCGCGGATTTCCGCGGCAACCTGGCCGACCTGCTGCTTGTTGATTCCGGAAACGACGATTTCCGTCGGCTTCGGCACAGCGATCGTGATGCCTTCCGGCGTCTGGTAGACGACGTCGTGGCTGAAACCGAGCGCGAGCTGCAGGTTCTTGCCCTGCATGGATGCGCGGTAACCGACGCCGTTGATTTCGAGCTTGCGCTCGTAACCGTCCTTCACGCCCTTGAGGATGTTCTCGATCATCGTGCGGGACATGCCCCACTTTGCGCGAGCATCCTTGCTCTCGTTGAGCGGCTGAACGACAACCGTGTTGTTTTCGAGCTTCACCGAAACTTCGTCATTTGCGACGAAGAACAGTTCGCCCTTCGGGCCCTTTGCCGTTACCTTCTGGCCATCCACGTTAGCCGTGACGCCTGCCGGAACTTGAACGGGCTTCTTACCGATACGAGACATTTTTATACCTGTCTGTTCGCTATGGAGATCCTGCTCGATCTTAGAAGATCGAGCAAAGAACCTCACCACCAACATTCTGTTCGCGTGCCTGGTGATCGGCCATCACGCCCTTCGGAGTCGAAAGGATGGTGATGCCGAGGCCGTTCGCGACCTGCGGAATGGACTTGACCGAGACATAGACCCGGCGGCCCGGCTTGGAGACGCGCGCGATCTCACGGATCACGGAGGCGCCTTCGTAGTACTTCAATTCGATGTTCAGCTCGGCCTTGCCGTTGCCGAATTCGACTTCTGAGTATCCGCGGATGTAGCCTTCAGCCTGAAGGACATCCAGCACGCGTGCGCGAAGCTTGGAAGCCGGCGTCGAAACGCTCGACTTGCGGCGAGCAGCGCCGTTGCGGATACGGGTGAGCATATCGCCCAAAGGATCAGTCATTGCCATGTACCCGTCTCCTTACCAGCTCGACTTGACCACGCCCGGCACCTTGCCGAGATTGCCCAGTTCGCGAAGTGCAATACGCGACATGCGCAGCTTGCGATAATAGGCACGCGGACGACCGGTGACTTCGCAACGATTGCGGATGCGGGTCTTGGACCCATCGCGGGGCAGTTCAGCCAGCTTGAGGGTGGCCTTGAACCGCTCTTCGATCGGCAAAGACTGGTTCATGATGATTGCCTTCAGGACCGCGCGCTTGGCGGCGTGATTGGCAACCAGTTTGCGGCGGCGCTTGTTCTTTTCAACTGCGCTCGTTTTCGCCATAACAGTTATCCTTCTTTACGCTTGCCGTTACGGATTACTGACGGAACGGGAAGTTGAACTCTTTGAGAAGAGCGCGTGCTTCGTCGTCGTTAGTTGCCGTCGTGCAAACGATGATGTCCATGCCCCACATCTGATCAACCTTGTCGTAGTTGATCTCAGGGAACACAATGTGCTCCTTGATGCCCATGGCAAAGTTGCCACGACCATCGAAGGACTTCGGATTGAGGCCGCGGAAGTCTCGAACACGCGGAAGAGCGATGTTGATGAGACGATCCAGGAACTCATACATCCGAACGCCGCGCAGGGTAACCTTGGCACCAATCGGCATGCCTTCGCGAAGCTTGAAGCCCGCGATGGAGTTGCGAGCGCGGGTGATGACCGGCTTCTGGCCGGCAATCGCAGCGAGGTCGGCAGCAGCAACCGTCGGCTTCTTGGAATCGCCGGTCGCTTCGCCAACACCCATGTTGATGACGATCTTGTCGAGGCGCGGGATCTGCATTTCGTTGGCGTAGGAGAACTGCTCCTGCATCGCCTTGCGGATGCGCTCTACATATTCCTTCTTGAGCCGCGACTCATAAGCGGACTTAGCCATCGATCACATCTCCCGAACGCTTGGCCACGCGGACCTTCTTGTCACCATCGATCTTGAAACCGACACGGGTCGGCTTGCCGTCCTTCGGATCGGCGATCGCGATGTTCGAAAGGTGGATCGAGGCTTCCTTTGTGATAATGCCGGCTTCCTGGTTCTGAGTCTGGCGCTGGTGACGCTTCACCACGTTGACGCCGCGCACGAGAGCCCGGTCTTCCTTCGGCATGACCTGAATGACTTCACCGGTACGGCCCTTGTCCTTACCGGTCAGAACGACGACCTTGTCGCCTTTGCGAATCTTTTGCATCTCTGATCGCTCCCTTAGAGTACTTCCGGAGCCAGCGAGATGATCTTCATGTGGTTCTTGGCGCGGAGTTCGCGCGGAACCGGTCCGAAGATACGGGTGCCGATCGGCTCTTTCTTGTTGTCGATGAGAACGGCTGCGTTGGTGTCGAAACGGATGACGCTGCCATCCGCACGGCGGATGTCTTTCGCGGTGCGAACGACAACAGCCTTCATGACATCACCCTTCTTCACGCGGCCGCGCGGAATGGCTTCCTTGATCGAAACGACGATGATGTCGCCGATCGACGCGTACTTGCGCTTGGAGCCGCCCAGCACCTTGATGCACATGACACGACGTGCGCCGGAATTATCCGCCACGTCGAGGTTTGTTTGCATCTGAATCATGTCAGGTCGCCTTCTTGTTGTTACCAGGCCGGTTGGGTCGAAACCCCCTCGCCCGGCTTATTGTGCTCATCTCAAAGCAAAAGAACGCTCGAACTCGAGCGTTCCTCGGCTTTAATTGCGTGCTTCATACAGATATTTGCCCGAGACGCAAGGGTCCGGCGGACAAAACCTGCAGAAATCAAGACTGGGCGGAAACGACCGTCCAGCGCTTGTCCTTGGAAATCGGCGCGCATTCCTCGATGGAAACGAGGTCGCCGACCTTGAACTGATTGTTCTCGTCGTGAGCCTTGTACTTCTTGGAACGACGAACGGTCTTCTGAAGGATCGGGTGCGCAAAGCGGCGCTCGACCCGGACGACGACGGTCTTGTCGTTCTTGTCGCTGACGACGGTGCCCTGCAGAATGCGTTTCGGCATATTGTTCTGGTCCTTAGGCCTTGGCTTCTGCCGCCTTCTGGCGGGCAATGGTTTTGATGCGTGCGATGTCCTTGCGGACCTCGTTGATACGCGAAGACTTCTCGAGCTGGCCAGTCGCCTTCTGGAAGCGCAGGTTGAACTGCTCCTTCTTCAGCTTGGCAAGCTCTTCCTTGAGTTGGTCGGCGCTCAGAGCGCGAACATCTGCGGCTTTCATGAGCTTCACTCCTTACTCTGCGATACGCTGCACGAAGCGCGTCTTGACAGAGAGCTTGGCAGCGCCGAGGCGAAGTGCCTCGCGGGCGAGCTCCTCGTTGACACCGTCGATCTCGAACATCATGCGGCCGGGCTTGACCTTGCATGCCCAGTATTCGACCGAACCCTTGCCCTTACCCATGCGGACTTCGGTCGGCTTTGCCGTGACCGGAACGTCGGGGAATACCCGGATCCAGACGCGGCCGGCGCGCTTCATATGACGGGTGATCGCACGGCGGGCCGCTTCGATCTCGCGAGCATTGACGCGGTTGGGCTCCTGGGCCTTCAGACCGAATTCGCCGAAGGCGAGGTCAGAGCCGCCCTTCGCGACGCCCTTGATGCGCCCCTTGAACTGCTTGCGATACTTCGTACGCTTTGGCTGCAACATTTTTTTACTTCTCCGATATTGGCTGCCACGCGCGAATGTTACGCGTTCTCGCGGCGACGCTCTCTGCCGCTACCGCCCTGGTTGTCACTCTCGGTCGCGCGACGCTCGGAAGCCATCGGATCGTGCTCAAGGATTTCGCCCTTGAAGATCCAGACCTTGACACCGCAGATTCCGAAAGCGGTTTCGGCTTCGGCCGTACCGTAGTCGATGTCGGCGCGCAGCGTATGCAGCGGAACGCGGCCTTCACGATACCATTCGGTACGGGCGATTTCCGCACCGCCGAGACGGCCGGCGCAAGTGATCTTGATGCCTTCGGCGCCGAGCCGCATCGCCGACTGAACGGCACGCTTCATCGCACGACGAAACGCTACGCGGCGCTCGAGCTGCTGAGCGATCGACTGCGCAACGAGCGTTGCGTCGACTTCCGGCTTCCGCACTTCGACGATGTTGAGGTGCGTTTCCGAATTGGTCATCTCGGAAAGCTTCTTGCGAAGCTTTTCGATGTCGGCGCCCTTCTTGCCGATGATCAGGCCCGGGCGAGCCGAGTGGATCGTCACGCGGCACTTCTTGTGCGGACGCTCGATCACGACCTTGGCGATACCGGCCGACTTCAGCTCTTCCATCAGATAGGCGCGGATCTTCAGGTCTTCGTGAAGAAGCTGGCCGTATTCCGCGTTATCCGCGAACCAACGGCTATCCCAGGTCCGGTTGATGCCGAGACGGAAACCGATCGGATTAATCTTCTGGCCCATTATGCGGCCTCCCCTTTGGCTTCCACTTCACGAACAACGATCGTCAAGTGCGCGAACGGCTTTTCGACGCGCGATGCACGGCCGCGACCACGGGCGTGGAAGCGCTTCATCACGATCGACTTGCCAACAAAAGCTTCTGCGACGATGAGCGAATCAACGTCGAGATCATGGTTGTTCTCTGCGTTGGCGATCGCAGATTCAAGCGTCTTCTTGACCGTGCCTGCGATGCGCTTGCGCGAGAACTCGAGTTCGGCCAGAGCCCGGTCGACCTTCTTGCCGCGGATCAGCGCGGCAACGAGGTTGAGCTTCTGGGGGCTGACGCGGATCGTGCGCGCAACTGCCTGCGCCTCATTATCCTTCAGCCGGCGTTCGGCTTTTGCCTTGCCCATCGTTACTTCCTCTTCGCTTTCTTGTCCGCGCCATGACCATAATAGGTCCGGGTCGGAGCGAATTCACCGAACTTGTGACCGACCATTTCTTCGGACACCGAGACGGGAACATGCTTGTTGCCGTTGTAGACGCCGAAGGTCAGACCGACGAACTGCGGAAGGATCGTGGAGCGACGGCTCCACATCTTGATCACTTCGTTGCGGCCGCCTTCGCGGACCTTCTCAGCCTTCTTGAGAAGATAACCGTCAACAAACGGACCTTTCCATACTGAACGAGCCACTTGAGACTTCCTCTCTTACTTCTTGCGCTGGTGACGCGAGCGCATAATGAACTTGTCGGTCGACTTGTTGGAGCGCGTGCGCTTGCCCTTTGTGGGCTTGCCCCATGGCGTGACCGGATGGCGACCACCGGAGGTGCGGCCTTCACCGCCGCCGTGCGGATGGTCAACCGGGTTCATGACGACGCCGCGTACGTGCGGACGCTTTCCGCGCCAACGCGAACGGCCGGCCTTACCATCATTGATGTTGCCGTGATCGGGGTTCGATACAGCACCGATCGATGCGAGGCAAGAGCCGTGCACCAGACGCTGCTCGCCCGAGTTCAGGCGCAGGATCGCCATGCCCTGGTCACGGCCGACGAGCTGAGCGTAAGTTCCGGCGGAGCGGGCGATCTGACCGCCCTTGCCCGGCTTCATCTCCACATTGTGGATGATGGAGCCGACCGGAATGAACTGCAGCGGCATCGCATTGCCGGGCTTGACGTCGACGGCCTTTTCCGAGGCAATCACCTTGTCGCCGACAGCCAGGCGCTGCGGCGCCAGGATATAGGCCTGCTCGCCGTCCGCGTAGTTGACGAGCGCGATGAACGCCGTGCGGTTCGGGTCATATTCCAGACGCTCGACCGTGCCTTCGACGTCGAACTTGCGACGCTTGAAGTCGACCAGACGGTAGGTCCGCTTGTGACCACCGCCCTGGAAACGAACGGTGATGCGACCCAGGTTGTTGCGACCGCCCTTGGAGGACAGGCCTTCGGTCAGCGTCTTGACCGGCTTGCCCTTGTAGAGGCCAGCCCGGCTGACGATGACCAGTTGACGCTGGCTCGGCGTCGTCGGATTGAAACTTTTCAATGCCATTTTCTTGTTCCCTTTTGGGTTTTTACCCTAATGGGCCTATCCGTTAGAGACCGGTGGAAACGTCGATGGACTGACCGTCGGCGAGCGTTACGATCGCCTTCTTCACGTCCTTCTGCTTTCCGGCGAAGCCGCGGAAGCGCTTCAGCTTGCCCTTGCGGACGAGCGTGTTCACGGCCGTAACCTTCACCCCGAACAGCGCTTCGACGGCAGCCTTGATCTCAGGCTTCGAAGCACCCTTGGCGACATTGAAGACGACCTGGTTCTGTTCGGAGACCAGCGTCGACTTTTCGGTGATCGAGGGAGACACGATCACGTCGTAGTGGCGAAGATCCGTCATTTGAACCGCTCCTCCAGAGCTTCCACAGCAGCCTTGGAAAGCACGAGCTTGCCACGGCGCAGAATGTCGTAAACGTTGATGCCCTGAACCGGCAGAACGTCCACATTCGGGATGTTCTGGGCGGCGAGCTTGAAGTTGCCTTCGATCTCGGCTCCGCCGATGATCAGGGCGTTGGTGAGGCCGAGCGAGGCGAATGCACCGGCGAGCGCCTTCGTCTTTGCTTCGTTGGCTACGAGATCGTCGATGACGATGATGTCCTCGGCCTTCAGCTTGGCCGACAGCGCATGGCGCAGGCCCAGCGCGCGGATCTTCTTCGGAAGATCGTGCGCATGGCTGCGGACCACCGGACCGTGAGCCTTGCCGCCACCGCGGAACTGCGGAGCACGAGCCGAATGGTGGCGGGCGCGGCCCGTACCCTTCTGCTTGTACATCTTGGCGCCGGTGCGGGAGACTTCCGCACGGCCCTTGGACTTGTGCGTACCCTGCTGGCGCTTTGCGAGCTGCCAGCGAACGACGCGGGCAATGATGTCTTCACGAGGCTCGAGACCGAAAATGGCGTCGGAAAGGGAAACCTTTCCCGCGTCCTTGCCCTCGAGGGTTTTGACGGTGAGATCCATTATTCGGCTCCCTTACTTCGATTCTGCGGCGCGCACTGCGGCAGGGCGCGGTGCGCCTTCCGGAGTACCCGACTTGATGGCGTCACGGACGACGATCCAGGAACCCTTGGAGCCGGGAACTGCACCCTTGACCAGGATCAGACCGCGGTCTTCATCGGTCGATACGACTTCGAGGTTCTGCGTGGTGACGCGCGTCTGGCCCATGTGACCAGCCATGCGCTTGCCCTTCCAGACGCGGCCCGGGTCCTGGTTGGAACCTGTCGAACCATGCGAACGGTGCGATACGGACACGCCGTGCGTTGCACGCAGGCCGCCGAAGTTGTGGCGCTTGATCGCGCCGGCAAAACCCTTACCGATGGTGGTGCCGGTAACGTCCACGAGCTGCCCGGCGACGAAATGGCCCGCCGTAAGCTCGGCGCCAATGTCGATCAGGTTGTCGGCGCTCACGCGGAACTCGACCAGCTTTGCCTTCGGCTCAACGCTGGCAGCGGCAAAATGGCCGCGCATGGCCTTCGGCGTATTCTTGACCTTCGAACGGCCGGCACCCAGCTGAACTGCGGTATAACCGTTCTTCTCTTCGGTGCGGTGGGAAACTACCTGGCAGTTCTCCAGCCGCAATACTGTTACCGGGATATGCTCGCCGGCGTCGTTGTAGACGCGGGTCATTCCCACCTTCTGTGCAATCACACCTGAACGCATCGGTTCACGCCTCTTGTTTAGGGTTCCCGTCCGGTGCTTCACACACCTTCCGGTTTCCTGTTCCTGGAAGCCGTTGGAGAAACTCCACGTACCTTCCTTGTTATTTCGGCTTGCGCCGGGTCTTACAGCTTGATCTCGACGTCTACGCCGGCGGCCAGATCGAGCTTCATCAGCGCGTCCACCGTCTGCGGGGTCGGATCAACGATATCGAGAAGGCGCTTGTGCGTGCGCATCTCGAACTGTTCGCGGCTCTTCTTGTCGACGTGGGGCGACCGGTTGACCGTGAATTTCTCAATCCGGGTCGGAAGCGGCACGGGCCCGCGCACACTCGCACCGGTGCGCTTGGCCGTCGACACGATTTCGCGCGTGGAGGCATCGAGGATCCGGTGATCAAACGCCTTGAGGCGGATGCGGATATTCTGGCCGTTCATTCGACTTGTCCTTGCTCGTGTTTTCCGGTGTGCTCACGAAGCACACACTTGAAGTATTCGTTTCGCTTAGCCGCTTCTTTTCAAAAATCGCAGGGACATGGCGGACCATGTCCCTGCCGAAACGGCTCAAGCCGTTTTCTTGTTACTCGACGATGGAGGCGACGATGCCTGCGCCGACGGTGCGGCCGCCTTCGCGGATAGCGAAGCGCAGCTTTTCTTCCATCGCGATCGGCACGATCAGCTCGACGTCAACCGTGACGTTGTCGCCCGGCATGACCATTTCCGTGCCTTCCGGAAGCGTCACGATGCCGGTCACGTCCGTCGTGCGGAAGTAGAACTGCGGACGGTAGTTGGTGAAGAACGGCGTGTGACGGCCACCCTCTTCCTTCGTCAGGATGTAGGCTTCAGCCTTGAACTTGCGGTGCGGCTTGACCGAACCCGGCTTGCACAGAATCTGACCGCGCTCGACGCCGTTGCGGTCGACACCGCGAAGCAGCGCGCCGATGTTGTCGCCGGCCTGGCCCTGGTCGAGCAGCTTGCGGAACATTTCAACGCCCGTGCAGGTCGTCTTCGTCGTCGGACGGATGCCGACGATCTCGATTTCCTCACCGACCTTGACGATGCCGCGCTCGACGCGACCGGTCACGACCGTACCGCGGCCCGAGATCGAGAACACGTCTTCGATCGGCATCAGGAACGGCTGGTCGATCGGACGCTCAGGCGTCGGGATGTAGGCGTCGACCGCAGCCATCAGCTCGCGGATCGCGTCTTCGCCGATCTTCTTGTCCGAATCTTCAAGCGCGGCCAGAGCCGAACCCTTGACGATCGGAATGTCGTCGCCCGGGAATTCGTAGGACGACAGCAGTTCGCGCACTTCCAGCTCGACGAGCTCGAGCAGTTCCGCGTCGTCGACCTGGTCGACCTTGTTCAGGAACACGACGATCGCCGGAACGCCGACCTGGCGGGCCAGCAGGATGTGTTCGCGCGTCTGCGGCATCGGGCCGTCAGCGGCCGAAACAACCAGGATCGCGCCGTCCATCTGCGCCGCACCGGTGATCATGTTCTTGACGTAGTCGGCGTGGCCGGGGCAGTCGACATGCGCATAGTGACGGTTCGGCGTCTCGTATTCGACGTGCGCCGTCGAAATGGTGATGCCGCGGGCCTTTTCTTCCGGCGCAGCGTCGATCTGGTCATACGCCTTGAACTCGCCGAAATACTTCGTGATCGCTGCCGTCAGCGACGTCTTGCCATGGTCAACGTGGCCAATCGTGCCAATGTTGACGTGCGGCTTATTGCGCTCAAATTTGCTCTTTGCCATTTCCGGCTCTCCGTTTCCTGTCCCCTAGAGGGGAAATCTTTTCATTCTGTTTCAGCGCGAGGCTATTCCGGTCACTTCTGACCGGAATACTTCGCCTGGATTTCCTGCGCGACGTTCGACGGAACCGGCGCGTAGTGATCGAACAGCATCGTGTACTGAGCGCGGCCCTGCGACATCGAGCGCAGGTTGTCCACGTACTTGAACATGTTCGCGAGCGGCACGTGGGCATTGATCACAACGGCGACGCCGCGCGCTTCCTGACCCTGGATCTGGCCACGGCGAGAGTTCAGGTCACCGATAACGTCACCGACGTAATCTTCCGGCGTCACGACCTCGACCTTCATGATCGGCTCGAGGAGCTGAGCTCCAGCCTTCTTCGCGGCTTCACGGAAGCATGCACGGGAAGCGATTTCGAAGGCCAGGACCGACGAGTCGACGTCGTGGAATGCACCGTCGATCAGCGTCGCCTTGACGCCGAGCATCGGGAAGCCCGCGAGCGGACCCGAGGACAGGACGCTTTCGATACCCTTCTGAACGCCGGGGATATATTCCTTCGGAACAGCACCACCGACAATCTTCGATTCGAATGCGAAGTCTTCGCCTTCCGGGTTCGGTTCGAAGACGATCTTGACGCGCGCGAACTGGCCGGTACCACCGGACTGCTTCTTGTGCGTGTAATCTTCCTCGTGCTTGCGCGTAATGGTCTCGCGGTAGGCAACCTGCGGAGCACCGACCGAAGCTTCGACCTTGAACTCGCGACGCATGCGGTCGACGATGATGTCCAGGTGAAGTTCGCCCATGCCGGCGATGATCGTCTGGCCGGACTCCTCGTCGGTCTTGACGCGGAAGGACGGATCCTCGGCAGCCAGGCGGTTGAGCGCGAGGCCCATCTTTTCCTGGTCGCCCTTGGTCTTCGGCTCGATCGCGATCTGGATGACCGGCTCCGGGAATTCCATGCGCTCGAGGATAACCGGCTTCAGCGGATCGCAAAGCGTATCGCCAGTGGTGGTTTCCTTGAGGCCGGCCAGAGCAACGATGTCGCCAGCGAAGGCTTCTTCGATGTCTTCACGCGAGTTGGAGTGCATCTGCAGCATGCGGCCGACGCGCTCGCGCTTTTCCTTGACCGTGTTCATCACCGACGTGCCCTTTTCGAGCTTGCCGGAATAGATGCGTGCGAAGGTCAGCGAACCGACGAAGGGGTCGTTCATGATCTTGAACGCGAGCATCGAAAGCGGCTCGTTGTCGTCGGCCTTACGGGTGATCTCGCCTTCGGTCTTGACGTCGATGCCCTTGATCGCCGGAATGTCGATCGGCGACGGCAGGTAATCGACGACGGCGTCGAGCAGAGGCTGAACGCCCTTGTTCTTGAAGGCGGTGCCGCAGAACATGGGGTGGAACTTGACGTCGATCGTACCGCGGCGGACCAGTTCACGGATCTTGTCGTTATCCGGGTAGGTACCTTCCAGGTAGGCTTCCATTGCCGCTTCGTCGATCTCGACAACCGTCTCGATCAGCTTCTCGCGGTATTCTTCCGCCTTTTCCTTCATGTCGGCCGGGATTTCGACGACATCCCACTGGGCGCCGAGCGATTCGTCGCGCCATACGAGAGCATTCATCTCGATCAGGTCGATAACACCCTTGAAGTCGCTTTCAGCGCCGATCGGCAGCTGCATGACGACGGCCGTCGCGCCGAGGCGCGTCTTGATCATCTCGACCGAGCGGTAGAAGTCCGCACCGGTCTTGTCCATCTTGTTGCAGAAGATCATGCGCGGAACATGATACTTCTCGGCCTGGCGCCAGACGGTTTCCGTCTGCGGCTCGACACCGGCATTGGCGTCGAGAAGCGCGATCGCACCGTCGAGAACGCGCAGCGAACGCTCGACTTCGATGGTGAAGTCGACGTGGCCGGGAGTGTCGATGATGTTGAAGCGGCGCGTCTTGCCGTCGCGGCCCTTCCAGAAGGTCGTCGTCGCAGCAGACGTGATCGTGATGCCGCGCTCCTGCTCCTGCTCCATCCAGTCCATGGTCGCGGCGCCGTCATGGACTTCGCCGATCTTGTGGGACTTGCCGGTGTAGTAGAGGATACGCTCGGTCGTCGTCGTCTTGCCGGCGTCGATGTGCGCCATGATACCGAAGTTTCGGTAGTCTTCGATTTTATATTCGCGAGCCATGAGAGACTGCCTTTCGGAACCTGTTCTGATTACCAGCGGTAGTGCGAGAACGCACGGTTGGCATCAGCCATCTTGTGGGTGTCTTCGCGCTTCTTCACTGCGCTGCCGCGGTTGTTCGCTGCGTCCATGAGTTCGCCGCACAGGCGATCGACCATGGTCGTTTCATTGCGCTTACGGGCAGCTGCGATCAGCCAGCGGATAGCGAGAGCCTGACGGCGCTCCGGACGAACGTCGACCGGAACCTGGTAGGTAGCACCACCGACGCGGCGCGAACGCACTTCGACATGCGGAGCGATGTTGTCGAGCGCGGAATGGAACACGGCGACCGGCTCCTGCTTCAGCTTCGACTGGACCGCATCGAATGCACCGTAGACGATGCTTTCCGCAACGGACTTCTTGCCGTGCAGCATGATTGCGTTCATGAACTTCGTGACAACCAGATCACCGAACTTCGGATCCGGGTTGATCTCACGCTTTTCTGCTCTGTGACGTCGGGACATACTTCTCGTCTCTCAACTTTAAATCTTATGACCAGCGAAATGGCGCCGGTTGCGATGTTATTTCGGACGCTTCGCGCCGTACTTGGAGCGGCGCTGCTTACGGTTCTTCACACCCTGCGTATCGAGAACGCCGCGGATGATGTGGTAACGAACACCCGGAAGGTCCTTCACGCGGCCGCCGCGGATCATGACCACGGAGTGCTCCTGAAGGTTGTGACCTTCACCCGGAATGTAGCCGATCACTTCGAAGCCGTTCGTCAGGCGGATCTTGGCAACCTTACGCAGAGCCGAGTTCGGCTTCTTCGGGGTCGTCGTGTAGACGCGGGTGCAAACGCCGCGCTTCTGCGGGTTCTCCTGCAGTGCAGGAACCTTGTTGCGCTTTACCTGTGCCTGACGTGGCTTGCGGATCAGCTGGTTTACGGTAGGCATCTAACCATCCCTTACAAAAACTTGTCTCGTTACCCTTTCGGGCGGATCGCTTGCCGTCGCCGGCAACAACGAACGCCTGTGAAATGCGCAAAACGAGGGCCGATCCGCTTTTCCGCAGATGGCCCCACAAAAAGCAGAGGACGCACTATCTCGCGCGTCTTGCGTGCAGCATTATGTCGTCAGCGTACGTTTTGAACCTTGTTTGAGGCGAACTCCAGAACGCGTCGTTCCGAACCAGCCAGCCTCACATGGGCTCTGATGCGGCGGGGTGTACTGATTTCGGGGCGATCCGTCAAGGGCAATTAGGAAATAATCTGGGCGTTGCAGCCCTGATATGCCCGAGAAACAAGGCTTTGCGCGCTCGCTATGCCCGCGGGCTGGCCCGACGCCGGTTCGTGCCGCCGCATATTCCTTCGCACTTAAGGAATCAGCAACCTCTTTCTGTCGTTTTCCACGACCGCGAGTCGCGCCGTGCCGATGACCGAAAATGTTCAAGCGATCTGGCTGATTCTGGAACGGGTTTCGATCTGGCGCAATATGCAGTAGAGCAGGATGAAGGCAAAGTGTATCCGGTTTCCCCGCATCCCGCGTCTCAACGCTTGAGAATCGATCGCGACGGTTTCGGCCTCTTTCGACCTAAAATGAACGCGATCGCCCGCTACTATTCTTCAAAGAGGATGTTTCCATGTCTGTCACACCGGATAACGACAACGCACCCGACGAACCGCTGATCTTCATCGTTATCGGCAAAGCCTACGAGACCGACGGCGATGCCGAGGGCGTCGACATCCATGTGATGCTGCGGGCGCCGGATGACGATACGGCCGTGCGCGAAGCGCTGAATGCACTGGCCGAGGAGGGCTTCCTTGAAGCCGATCTCGACCAGATCGGCACCTTGGACGGCATACCGGAAGAGGAGCCGCACGCTTCCGCCTATCAGGGCGCACTCGAGGGCGAAGTCGCCATCATTCGCTTCGGTTGAGCGATCCGGCGGCGTCTGGTGCCGCCTTGGATCACGATGGTTTTTAGGTCGGGTCGACCTAAAAACATGAACGTGAACGACTAAGAAGTTAGCGGGATGCGGGCGGAAAACCGCACACACTTTTCCTCATCCCGCTCTACTGCATGTTTCCTTTAATCCTATCCGATCAAAGGACAAAAACATGCGGCAGATCAAAGTGTTACAGCGACCTTTGCGCGTCTGATAAGACGCGCGGCGCTGTAGCGCATCGACGCCAAACACATCGACCTGAAAAAGCCGCCCGGATCGCTCCAGGCGGCTTTATTGTTTCACCAGGGAGGGCAGATACCCTCCCCTTTCCGCTTATTCCGCCGCGGCGGGATCGTTCGCCATGTCGGCGAGCATCGGCGTGGCGCTTTCCGCACCGGTGCCCTTGCGTCGCTCTTCAAGGATCAACTCGTCGCGGGCCGTAGCGATGCGGCGGATCTGTGTCATCGTGCCGCCCGTACCGGCCGGGATGAGACGACCGACAATGACGTTCTCCTTCAGGCCCTGCAGATTGTCCGTCTTGCCTGCGACCGCAGCTTCGGTGAGGACCTTGGTGGTCTCCTGGAACGAAGCGGCCGAGATGAAGGACGGGGTCTGCAGCGATGCCTTGGTGATGCCGAGCAGCACCGGCTCGCCAAAGGCGGGCTTCTTGCCTTCGGCAAGCAGAGAGTCGTTGACGTCCTCGAGCTCGATGCGATCGACGTTGTCGCCGACGATATACGTCGAGTCACCGGCGTCGGTGATTTCGACCTTCTGGAGCATCTGCCGGACGATCACCTCGATGTGCTTGTCGTTGATGACAACGCCCTGCAGTCGGTAGACTTCCTGGATCTCGTTCACGAGATAGGAAGCAAGTGCTTCCACGCCCTTGATCGCCAGGATGTCATGCGGCGCCGGATTGCCGTCGAGGATGTAGTCGCCCTTCTCGATGTAGTCGCCATCCTGAAGATGGAAGGGCTTGCCCTTCGGGATCAGGTATTCGACCGGCTCGACACCGTCTTCCGCCGGCTCGATCATCACGCGACGCTTGTTCTTGTAATCGCGGCCGAAACGGATCGTGCCATCGATCTCAGCGATGATGGCGTGATCCTTCGGACGACGTGCCTCGAACAGTTCGGCAACGCGCGGCAGACCACCGGTGATGTCCTTGGTCTTGGCGCTTTCGAGCGGCGAACGGGCAAGAACGTCGCCCTGGCTGACCTTCTGTCCCGGCTCGACGGAAAGGATCGCGTCGACCGAGAGCATGAAGCGGGCTTCGCCGCCGCGGGCAAGCTTGGCGATGTTGCCGTTCTTGTCCTTGATGACGATCGCCGGCTTCAGGTCGGTACCGCGTGGCGTCGAACGCCAGTCGATGACCTGGCGCTTGGTGATGCCGGTCGACTCGTCGGTCGATTCCAGAACCGAGATGCCGTCGACCACGTCTTCAAAGTGAACGGTACCTTCCACTTCCGTCATCATCGGACGGGTGTAGGGGTCCCACTCGGCGAAACGCTGTCCGCGCTTCACCTTGTCGCCATCGTCGACGAAGATCTTCGAACCGTAGGCAACGCGCTGCGAGGAGCGCTCGACACCGCGTTCGTCGAGGATCTGGATCGCCATGTTGCGGCCCATGGCGACGAGTACGCCATCGGAGTTGCGCAGCATGTTGCGGTTCTTGATCTGAACCGTGCCCTCATAAGAGGCTTCCAGGAACGACTGGTCGACCACGGTTGCCGTACCACCAAGGTGGAACGTACGCATGGTCAGCTGCGTGCCCGGCTCGCCGATCGACTGAGCCGCGATGACGCCGACGGCTTCGCCCATGTTGACAGGCGTACCGCGAGCGAGGTCACGGCCGTAGCAAACGCCGCAGACGCCGGTCTGGATCTCGCAGGTCAGAGCCGAGCGAATCCGGACGGACTGGATACCGGCCTTCTCGATCGCGACGACGTCCGGCTCGAGAATCATCTTGCCGGCATCGACGATACGCTCTCCGGTGACCGGGTTGTCGATGTTGTCGAGCGCCGTACGGCCGAGGATACGCTGGCCGATCGAGGCCACGACCTGACCGGCATCGACGATCGCAGTCATGGTGAGGCCCTTGTCGGTGCCGCAATCCGTATGCGTGACGATGCAGTCCTGCGCCACATCGACGAGACGACGGGTCAGGTAACCGGAGTTCGCAGTCTTCAAGGCGGTGTCGGCGAGACCCTTACGGGCACCGTGCGTCGAGTTGAAGTACTCGTTCACGGTTAGGCCTTCCTTGAAGTTCGAGATGATCGGCGTTTCGATGATCTCGCCCGAAGGCTTTGCCATGAGGCCGCGCATGCCGCCAAGCTGACGCATCTGGTTCGGCGAACCGCGGGCGCCCGAGTGCGACATCATGTAGATCGAGTTCATCGGCTTCTGGCGGCCGCTGTCGTCGAACTCGACGGCCTTGATGCGCGCCATCATCTCTTCGGCGACCTTCTCGGTCGCCTTGCCCCAGGCGTCGACGACCTTGTTGTACTTTTCGCCCTGGGTGATGAGGCCGTCATTGTACTGCTGCTCGTATTCCTTCACGAGCGCTTCGGTGTCGCCGACGATCTTCACCTTCGTGTCCGGAATCACCATGTCGTCCTTGCCGAACGAAATGCCGGCGCGGCAGGCATGCGAGAAGCCGAGCTGCATGATCCGGTCGCAGAAGATGACCGTGTCCTTCTGACCGCAATGGCGATAGACCGTGTCGATCATCTTGGAGATGTTCTTCTTGGTCATTTCCTGGTTGCAGGTTTCGAAGGGGACGTTCGGGTTCTTCGGCAGGAGTTCGCCGATGATCATGCGGCCAGGCGTCGTTTCATAGATCTTCGAAACCGGGTTGCCCTCGGCATCGACGGTCTTGTAACGGCCACGGATCTTGGCGTGCAGGGTGACGGCCTTGGTCTCCAGCGCATGGTGCAATTCGCCCATGTCGGAGAAGGCCATGCCTTCGCCCGGCTCGTTCTGGTTCATGATCGAGAGATAGTACAGGCCGAGAACCATGTCCTGCGACGGCACGATGATCGGGGCACCGTTTGCCGGATGCAGGATGTTGTTCGTCGACATCATCAGCACGCGTGCTTCGAGCTGTGCTTCGAGGGACAGCGGCACGTGAACGGCCATCTGGTCGCCGTCGAAGTCGGCGTTGAAGGCCGTGCAGACGAGCGGGTGCAGCTGGATCGCCTTGCCTTCGACCAGGATCGGCTCGAAGGCCTGGATGCCCAGGCGGTGCAGGGTCGGCGCGCGGTTCAGAAGAACCGGGTGCTCGCGGATGACCTCGTCGAGGATATCCCAGACTTCCGGCTTTTCCTTCTCGACCAGCTTCTTCGCCTGCTTGACGGTCGAGGAGTAACCCTTGGCGTCGAGGCGGGCGTAGATGAACGGCTTGAAGAGCTCGAGCGCCATCTTCTTCGGCAGACCGCACTGGTGCAGCTTGAGTTCCGGACCGGTCACGATGACCGAACGGCCGGAATAGTCGACGCGCTTGCCGAGCAGGTTCTGACGGAAGCGGCCCTGCTTGCCCTTGAGCATGTCGGAGAGCGACTTCAGCGGACGCTTGTTCGCACCCGTGATGACGCGGCCGCGGCGGCCGTTGTCGAACAGCGCGTCCACGGATTCCTGCAGCATCCGCTTTTCGTTGCGGATGATGATGCCGGGCGCACGCAGTTCGATCAGCCGCTTCAGGCGGTTGTTGCGGTTGATGACGCGGCGGTAGAGATCGTTGAGGTCCGACGTTGCGAAACGGCCGCCGTCAAGCGGCACGAGCGGACGCAGGTCCGGCGGGATCACCGGAACGACCTTCATGATCATCCATTCCGGACGATTGCCGGATTCCATGAAGTTCTCGACGATCTTCAGCCGCTTCATCAGCTTCTTCTGCTTCAGATCGGACGTCGTCTCGGCCATCTCCGAACGCAGATCGCCCGCGATCTTCTCGAGATTCATCGATGCGAGCATCTCGTAGATCGCTTCGGCGCCGATCATCGCGGTGAACTGGTCCTCACCGAACTCGTCGACCGCGATCATGTATTCTTCTTCGCTCAGGAGCTGGTTTTCCTTGAGCGACGTCAGACCCGGCTCGGTGACGATGTAGTTCTCGAAGTAGAGGACGCGCTCGATATCCTTGAGCGTCATGTCGAGCAGCGTTGCGATGCGGCTCGGCAGCGACTTCAGGAACCAGATGTGAGCAACGGGCGCGGCGAGCTCGATATGGCCCATGCGCTCGCGGCGAACGCGCGACAGCGTGACTTCGACGCCGCACTTTTCGCAGATGATGCCCTTGTACTTCATGCGCTTGTACTTGCCGCACAGGCACTCGTAGTCCTTGATCGGACCAAAGATGCGGGCGCAGAAAAGACCGTCGCGTTCCGGCTTGAAGGTACGGTAGTTAATCGTCTCCGGCTTCTTGATCTCACCGTAAGACCAGGAAAGAATCTTCTCCGGGGACGCTATCGAAATCCGGATGGAATCGAAGGTCTGTGCAGGCACCTGCGGATTGAAAAGATTCATGACCTCTTGGTTCATGCCTGTCTCCTTTGCGGGCATTTAAGCCCTGAGCTTGGCGAGGGTGCCGGCAAATCCCGGGCGCCGGCCCCTGCCCCATAAACAGCTAAAACCGCATCGGGTGCGGCCCTGTTCCTGCCGCGGACAATCAGGTGCCCGACGGCGGAAACGGTGCGCGCCGCTTAGCGGCACGCACCTGATGACTCTTATTCGGCCGCGTCCGGCAGCTGCGCCGTGCTACCGACGTCGTCGACCTTGGAGTTCTCCAGCTCGACCGAAAGGCCCAACGAGCGCATTTCCTTGACGAGAACGTTGAAGCTCTCCGGAATGCCCGCTTCGAAGGTATCGTCGCCGCGGACAATCGCCTCGTAGACCTTGGTGCGGCCGGCCACGTCGTCCGACTTGACCGTCAGCATTTCCTGCAGCGTGTAGGCGGCACCATAGGCTTCCAGAGCCCAGACCTCCATTTCGCCGAAGCGCTGACCGCCGAACTGCGCCTTGCCGCCCAGCGGCTGCTGGGTAACGAGCGAGTAAGGACCGATCGAACGGGCGTGGATCTTGTCGTCGACCAGGTGGTTGAGCTTCAGCATGTAGATGTAGCCCACGGTCACCTGACGGTCGAAAGTCTCGCCGGTACGGCCGTCATAGAGCGTCGACTGACCGGTTACCTTCAGGCCAGCCTGCTCCAGCATCTCGTTGACGTCCGCTTCGACGGCACCGTCGAAGACCGGTGTCGCGATCGAAACGCCGCGGCGGGTCTGCTCGGCAAGCCGGACGATCGATTCATCGTCGTACTGCTTGATCGGCTCGCCCTTCGGGCCAGATCCGATGACGCTGTCGATGGTATCGCGCAGCGGCTGGATATCAGCGCCCGCCTTGTATGCATCGAGCATCGCTCCGATCTTCTTGCCCATGCCGGCGCAAGCCCAACCGAGATGGGTCTCGAGGATCTGACCGACATTCATGCGCGACGGCACGCCGAGCGGGTTCAGAACCACGTCGACATGCGTACCGTCTTCCAGGAACGGCATGTCTTCGATCGGCACGATCCGCGACACGACACCCTTGTTGCCGTGACGGCCGGCCATCTTGTCGCCCGGCTGGATCTTGCGCTTCACGGCGACGAAGACCTTGACCATCTTCATGACGCCCGGAGGCATCTCATCGCCGCGCTGAACCTTCTCGACCTTATCCATGAAGCGCTGTTCAAGGCGCGACTTGGATTCGTCGTACTGCGCGCGAAGCGCTTCGATCTCGCCCTGAGCCTTCTCGTCCTCGATAGCGAACATCCACCACTGCGAGCGGGGATATTCACTGATGACGACGTTGGAGAGCTCGGTGCCCTTCTTGAAGCCCTTCGGACCGGCAACGGCGACGTGGCCGCGAAGCATGTCGACCAGACGCGCATAGACGTTGCGGTCGAGGATCGCCTGCTCGTCGTCGCGGTCCTTCGCGAGACGCTCGATTTCCTCGCGCTCGATCGCCATCGCGCGCTCGTCCTTCTCGACGCCATGGCGGTTGAAGACGCGCACTTCGACGACCGTGCCGAAGGTGCCCGGGGGCATGCGCATCGACGTGTCGCGAACGTCCGACGCCTTCTCGCCGAAGATGGCGCGCAGAAGCTTTTCTTCCGGCGTCATCGGGCTCTCGCCCTTCGGCGTGATCTTGCCGACGAGGATGTCGCCCGGCTGAACTTCGGCGCCGATGTACACGATACCGGCTTCGTCCAGGTTTTTCAGCGCTTCTTCCGAAACGTTCGGAATGTCGCGGGTGATTTCTTCCGGACCAAGCTTGGTGTCGCGCGCCATCACTTCGAATTCCTCGATGTGGATCGAGGTGAAGACGTCGTCACGCACGATCCGCTCGGAGAGCAGGATCGAGTCTTCGTAGTTGTAGCCGTTCCAGGGCATGAACGCGACGAGGGCGTTGCGGCCGAGCGCCAGATCGCCGAGGTCGGTCGACGGACCGTCCGCGATGATATCGCCCTTGTTGATCACGTCACCGACGGTGACCAGCGGGCGCTGGTTGACGCAGGTGTTCTGGTTGGAACGCTGGAACTTCTGCAGGCGGTAGATATCGACGCCCGACTTGGACGGATCCAGGTCTTCGGTGGCGCGGATAACGATACGGGTCGCGTCCACCTGGTCGACGATACCGCCGCGGCGGGCAGCGATCGCAGCACCGGAGTCACGCGCGACGACCGGCTCCATGCCGGTGCCGACGAAGGGAGCTTCCGCACGCAGCAGCGGCACGGCCTGACGCTGCATGTTCGAGCCCATCAGCGCGCGGTTGGCGTCATCGTTCTCGAGGAACGGAATGAGCGCGGCCGCGACCGAGACGAGCTGCTTCGGCGAAACGTCCATCAGGTTGATGTTGTCGCGCGGCGCCAGCATGACTTCGCCGGCGTGGCGGCAAACGACGAATTCTTCAGAGAAGGAGCCGTCGTCATCCAGCACCGAGTTTGCCTGTGCAACGTGATACTTCGCTTCTTCCATCGCCGACAGATAGACGACGTCGTTCGTCACCTTGCCGTCGACGATCTTGCGGTACGGGCTCTCGATGAAGCCGTACTTGTTGACGCGGGCGAAGGTCGCAAGCGAGTTGATCAGACCGATGTTGGGGCCTTCCGGCGTTTCGATCGGGCAGATACGGCCGTAATGCGTCGGATGCACGTCGCGCACTTCGAAGCCGGCACGTTCGCGGGTCAGACCGCCCGGACCCAGTGCCGAAAGGCGGCGCTTGTGGGTGATTTCCGAAAGCGGGTTCACCTGGTCCATGAACTGCGAGAGCTGCGAGGAACCGAAGAATTCGCGAACGGCTGCGGCAGCCGGCTTCGCGTTGATCAGGTCCTGCGGCATCACGGTGTCGATCTCGATCGAGGACATGCGCTCCTTGATCGCACGTTCCATACGCAGGAGACCCAGACGGTACTGGTTCTCCATCAATTCGCCGACCGAGCGGACGCGGCGGTTGCCGAGGTTGTCGATGTCGTCGATCTCGCCCTTGCCGTCACGCAGTTCCACGAGCATCTTGACCACGGCCAGGATGTCTTCCTTGCGCAGCGTGCGAACCGTGTCCGGAACGTCCAGATCGAGGCGCATGTTCATCTTCACGCGGCCGACGGCCGAGAGATCGTAGCGCTCGGCATCGAAGAAGAGCGCATTGAACATGGCTTCGGCCGAATCCATGGTCGGCGGCTCACCCGGACGCATGACGCGGTAGATGTCGAACAGCGCGTCCTGACGGTTCTCGTTCTTGTCGGCCGAAAGCGTGTTGCGGATATAGGCGCCGATATTGATGTGGTCGATGTCGAGCACCGGGATCTCATCGAAGCCGGCGGAAAGAATGACCGGAAGCGTCTTCTCGTCGATCTCGTCACCGGCCTCGAGATAGATCTCGCCGGTCTCGAAGTTGACGACGTCCTCGGCGAGATAGTTGCCGTAGAGATCGTCGTCGGTCGCCTTGAGCGCCTTCAGGCCCTTTTCCTGCAACTGCCGGAGCAGGCGCGGCGTCAGCTTCTTGCCGCTCTCGACAACGACCTCGCCGGTATCGGCGTCGATCATGTCTGCCAGTGTCTTCTGGCCCTTCAGCGCATCCGGCTGGAACGGCACGCGCCAGCCCTCGCCGTCGCGCTGGTAGAGCGACTTCGTGTAGAAGGTGTCGAGGATTTCTTCGCCGTCCATTCCGAGCGCCATCAGAAGCGACGTCACCGGAATCTTGCGGCGGCGGTCGATACGCGCATGGACGATGTCCTTCGCGTCGAACTCGATGTCGAGCCACGAACCGCGATAGGGGATCACGCGCGCGGCGAAGAGCAGCTTGCCGGACGAGTGGCTCTTGCCCTTGTCATGGTCGAAGAAGACACCCGGCGACCGGTGCATCTGCGAGACGATGACGCGCTCCGTGCCGTTGACGATGAAGGTACCGTTGTCCGTCATGAGCGGCATGTCGCCCATGTAGACGTTCTGTTCCTTGATATCCTTGATGGACTTGGCGCCGGTGTCCTCGTCGATATCGAACACGATCAGCCGCAGCGTCACCTTGAGCGGCGCCGCATAGGTCAGGTCGCGCTGACGGCACTCCTCGACGTCGAACTTCGGTGCCTCGAATTCGTAGGAAACGAACTCGAGCATCGAAGCGCCGGAGAAATCCTTGATCGGAAATACCGATTTGAAAACGGCTTGAAGCCCCTCATCCGGCCGTCCGCCTTGGGGCTCGTCCACCATGAGGAACTGGTCGTAAGACGCCTTCTGAACCTCGATGAGGTTCGGCATCTCCGCGACTTCGGGAATTTTACCAAAAAACTTGCGTACGCGCCTACGACCGTTAAACGAAAGGGTCTGAGCCATCGTCGCTCCTTGTCAATCTTGCATCCGGGCCTGCAACGGACGGGAACCGATGGCCAGTCGACCCCGTCAATCAATGGGTAGTTCAATCTCGTCCAGCATTCGAAAGACGCCAGCGCGGAATGCTGTGCTGTCCTTCGATCGGGACCATCCTCTTGAAGAACCCATTACCCAAAAGCCGTTTTCGACAGGCTTTTGGGTAATATGTTCTAAAAACGGTCAAAGAGAGGCGGCCACGAGGGCCACCTCCCTTTCGCATTTCGTCGAATTACTTGACGTCGACCTTCGCGCCAGCGTCTTCGAGCTTCTTCTTGAGGTCAGCAGCTTCAGCCTTGGAAACGGCTTCCTTGACAGCCTTCGGAGCGCCTTCGACGAGGTCCTTGGCTTCCTTGAGGCCGAGACCGGTGATAGCGCGGACTTCCTTGATGACGTTGATCTTGTTCGCGCCGGCATCCGTCAGGATGACATCGAACTCGGTCTTTTCTTCTTCGACCGGAGCAGCAGCGCCAGCAGCACCACCGGCAGCAGCAACGGCTACCGGAGCAGCGGCGGAAACGCCCCACTTTTCTTCGAGAAGCTTGGAAAGCTCAGCAGCTTCCAGGACGGTCAGCGAGGAGAGGTCTTCAACGATCTTTGCGAGATCAGCCATTTTACTTTTCCTTTTGTTCGGTTCGAACTGGTTTTAAATACAACAGCGAAATTCCGCCTCAGGCGGCTTCGTCCTTCTTGGCATAGGCCGAGAACACGCGGGCAAGCTGGCTTGCCGGTGCTGCGACAACCGTCGCGACGCGGGTTGCCGGGGCGTTGATGAGGCCCAGCAGCTTCGCGCGCAGCTCGTCGAGCGAAGGCAGGGTCGCAAGCGACTTGACACCTTCGGCGTTGAGCGTGGTTGCCCCCATGGCGCCGCCCAGAACAACGAGCTTGTCGTTGGTCTTTGCGAAATCCATGACGACCTTCGGAGCCGTTACGGGGTCTTCGCTGAAAGCGATCAGCGTCTGCCCCTTGAAGAGATCGGTCATCCCTTCAGACTCCGTGCCCTGAAGAGCGATCTTGGCCAGGCGGTTTTTCGCGACTCTGACGGTGCCGCCAGCAGCGCGCATCTTCGAACGGAAGTCGTTCATCTGCGCAACTGTGACACCAGCATAGTGGGCCACGACAACCGAACCGGAAGCCTTGAAGACTTCGTTCAGCTCCGTGACGAATTCGCGTTTTTCCGCTCTTTCCACTGTCTGTCTCCAGTTGGCAGGGTTGCTCATCGCAGCCCTGCCGGGTTTGCCTTTGTCACCCGGGATCATTCTCGATCCCAAGCAACGCTTGAGGATCCTGTCCCTTGGCGTTCCCGGGGAGCCGGGTCTGACACAAGGCAAGCGAGGTTCGAACCGAATTCCGACGCGTCCGCGTCTTCGTGAAATTCAGATCTTACCCGTCTCATGCGGGCCAGGTGATTAAGGTAAAACCACCCGCAATCTCGGACAGGAGTTCCGGGCGGTAGGCCCGGAATTTCCGGCCCCGAAAGGCCGGAAATCTGGTTACGGGCCGAAGCCCGTCAAACTATCTATCAGGCAGCGCTGATCGTTGCCGGGTCGACCTTGAGGCCGGGGCCCATCGTCGAAGAAACAGCTACGCGCTTGACGTAGTTGCCCTTGGCGCCGGTCGGCTTTGCCTTGATCACGGCATCTGCGAAGGCACGGATGTTCTCTTCGAGCGCCTTGGCGTCGAAAGAAGCCTTGCCGATGCCGGCGTGAACGATACCTGCCTTCTCCACGCGGAACTCGACCGCGCCGCCCTTCGAAGCCTTCACGGCTCCGGTGACGTCCATGGTGACGGTGCCGACCTTCGGGTTCGGCATCATGCCACGGGGGCCGAGAACCTTACCGAGACGGCCGACGAGCGGCATCATGTCGGGGGTCGCAATGCAGCGATCGAAGTCGATCTTGCCGCCCTGGACGATTTCGACGAGCTCTTCCGCACCGACGACGTCGGCGCCGGCAGCCTTGGCTTCGTCAGCCTTCGCGCCACGGGCGAAAACGGCGACGCGAACCGACCGGCCGGTGCCGTTCGGCAGATTGACCACGCCGCGGACCATCTGGTCGGCATGGCGCGGATCGACGCCGAGGTTCATCGCGACTTCGATCGTTTCGTCGAACTTGGCCGTCGCACGCTCCTTGACCAGCGTTACGGCTTCGGTGAGGCCATAGAGCTTCGTCGGATCGACGCCCTCGCGGGACTTCTGTACACGCTTTGCAATCTTCGCCATGGTCTTAGCCCGTCACTTCCAGGCCCATGGAGCGGGCCGAGCCCTCAACCATCGCCATTGCGCCATCGATATCGGCCGCGTTGAGGTCCTTCATCTTGGCCTCTGCGATCGTGCGGATCTGAGCCTTGGAGATCGAGCCGGCCTTGGCCTTGCCCGGGGTCTTGGAGCCCGCCTGGACCTTCGCTTCGCGCTTCAGGAAGTAGCTGACCGGCGGCTGCTTCATGACGAATGTGAAGGACTTGTCCTGGTAATAGGTGATGACGACCGGGATCGGCATACCCTTTTCCATTTCCTGCGTGGCGGCGTTGAACGCCTTGCAGAATTCCATGATGTTAATGCCACGCTGACCAAGCGCAGGACCGATCGGCGGCGACGGATTCGCCGAGCCGGCCTTTACCTGCAGCTTGAGCTGGCCTGCAACTTTCTTAGCCATTTCTCTCTGCCTTTCACTGCTCCTTTGCGGCGAGGCCGAAAAGGGAGCTCATCAGCCGGTTGCCCGGCCATTTGCCGATCGATCGATCGGCGGCTGCGGTTGCGTGGTGCGGATGAACCGACCCGGCTTAAGGTCGGAAACCTCCCACGCGATGCGGATCGCTCCGCCGAACAGGCCGATGAATCGACCTGCCCATTCCTATTGGCTTACGCTCTATCAGACCTTTTCGACCTGGCCGTATTCCAGCTCGACAGGCGTCGCGCGGCCAAAGATCGACACCTCGACCTTCAAGCGCGACCGCTCTTCATCGACATCCTGAACGGTGCCGTTGAACGATGCGAAGGGGCCGTCGGAAACGCGGACCTGCTCGCCGATCTCGAACGAGACCGAAGGCTTCGGGCGCTCGACGCCGTCCTGCACCTGACCGAGAATGCGATCGGCCTCATGATCAGGAATCGGCACCGGCTTGCTGTCCGTACCAAGGAAACCCGTCACTTTCGGCGTGTTCTTGATAAGGTGATAGGCCTCGTCGGTCAGATCGGCGCGAACGAGAACATAACCCGGAAAGAACTTCCGCTCCGCATCGACTTTTCGTCCGCGACGGACCTCGACCACCTTCTCGGTCGGCACGAGAATCTTCTCGAACAGATGTGTGAGACCCTTCTGCTTGGCCTTCTCCTCGATCGATTCGGCGACCTTCTTTTCAAAATTCGAATAGGCGTGAACAATATACCAGCGCGCAGCCATGCTACTCTCCACCCAATCAAGCGCCAACGTTGAGGATCAGGCTCATCACCCAACCCAGCAACTGGTCCGCACCAAAGAAAAAGGCGGCGGCAAAAGAGACCATGACGAAAACCATCAGCGTCGAGATCGTCGTCTCGCGCCGTGAAGGCCAAGTCACTTTCGACGTTTCAGCGCGCACCTGCTGCAGAAACGCAAATGGATTTGTTTTGGATGCCATATAATGCTCACGCCATTACGGCGCGTAAAGCCGACGTGTCAGCCCCACGCACCGCGTGTCTGTTTGGACCCTACATAAAGACCGATTGCGAAAACCACAAGAGCCAATCAGCCTTTTTTGTGAATATACAAAGACGGCCGTGCCGCCTTCCCACGCATCCCAACACGGCAGGATCGGGAGAATGGCAGGGGCAGAGGGGCTCGAACCCCCGACCTGCGGTTTTGGAGACCGCCGCTCTACCAACTGAGCTATACCCCTACGGTGCCGCGACGCAACCCGAACCGGCTGCGTCCCAAGTCAGCGGCTTAATATTCAGTTTGCCGGACGCTTTCAAGCGCATTCGCAGCAAAAGCCAAAAAAGATTCGACAAAATTTCAGCGGACGCTCGATCGGCGGCAGCGACGCAGAGTGTGTGCGGTTTTCCGCTGCACCCGCGTCTCAACGTAACAGAATCGATCACCTTCATGATTTTGAGTCGACCCGACCTAAAATCCTCATCCCTGTGCTCGTCACAGGGATCCAGCCAGACCAAGTCCTTGGGCTGAAAGAACGCTTCCCGCGCCGCAGACGCGGCGCTGCTCTCATCTCTGTGACAAGCACAGAGATGAGGAGAGATTGCAGGCGACAAAACCCACTAGAGCGCCAACGCCATTATCCATCTCGCAGCAGCCGTCATAAACTCAAGATGAATCTCAACATACCCTAGTCGTTCAGCCGCACATATTTACGCCAATCATGCTCTTCCTTGAAACCAAGGACCTCGCGGATCTTGCGATTGGAAAGCAGCCCTTCGAATTCGCCGATCTCGCGCGTGAAGGGAACATTCGGATAGAACTGCCTGGCCAATTCGCGCGAAGGCGTGTTGGCCGAGACCGTGTCGTTCGCGGCGTTGAATATCGCGAAGCCCAGGCCGTCCTTCTCAACGCAGAGCTTCACGATCTGGCCGAGGTCGCGGGCATCGATATAGCTCCAGGCGATCCTTTTGCGGATCTCCGGATGGGCGAAATAATGCGGGAAGTCTGCATATTCATGCGGCTCGATCACGTTGCCGATGCGCAAGGCGTAAATATCGAAGCCGGAGCGCTCCGCGAAGGCCCTCGCCGTCTTCTCGTTCACCACCTTGGAGAGCCCGTAGGAATCCATCGGATCGACATCGTAATCCTCTTCGAGAGGAAAATGATGGAAGTCACGGTGCCCCTCCGCAAAGCAGACGCCATAGGTCGTCTCGCTGGAAGCGACGATGATCTTTCGGATGCCGAGCTTCACCGCCGCCTCGATGACGTTGTAGGTCCCCATCACGTTGACCCGGAAGGTTTCGTTGTCGGGCTTGATGAGGATGCGCGGAATGGCCGCGAAATGCACGACGGCATCGAAGGGCTGCGTGCCGCGGTCGAGATCGGGGAAGTCCCGGTGCATCGACAGCGCATTGAACATCTGGCCGCTGTCGGTGATGTCGGCGATCAGATTGGTGACGCCGGGGCTGTCGAGCGGCACGAGATCGACATTGTGCACGTCATAGCCGGCCTCGACGAGATAGGGCACGGCGTGCCGCCCGGCCTTCCCCGAGCCGCCGGTAAACAGAATTCGCTTTTTCATGATATATCCCCACGCAGAAGAAGACGTGCTGCAGCGACTGTACTGTATGCGCCGCTCCGTAGGTTAGGTACTTTGCGCCTTTGCGCAAGATCGATCGTGCGTGCCACCGGGTGTTCCTGCCGGATTCACCACTTCAGACTATAGCGGACATCGACCACGCTCCGCGGCGCCAGCAACGGATCGGCGACCGCCGCGCCGAGGCGCAGATTTCCGAAATTCTGTTCCACCCCAATCCGGCTCACACCACTGATGCCGTCACGCGAAACCTGGCTCTGCACGGTGAGCGACGTTCGGCTTGCGGGAGACACGAGCTTGGCGGATTGCGTCAGCCTCGGTTCGCTGCACCGGTTCTCATAGGCGTTGCATTGGAGAGCGATGCTCCTGTGGACCTCCGCATCAAGCGTGGGCGTGACGATCCAGCTGCGCGCGGTACCGGCGCCGAAGTTGCCGGTCCCTCGCAAGGCATTGTAATCCACGCTGACCTGAGAGGAACGCGTGACCGCCCCTCGCCCGCTCCCGCGCGAAACCGTTCCCCAGAGGCGGACCGGCGTGCCGGGCGGATTGATCTTGCCCGAGCGTGTGGCGTCCATCGAGACTTCGGCGCCGGCGGACGTGTTCCATCGCCCCGTCCGGCGAACGCCGAACCGGAATTTGTAGGCGTTGGCTCCGGTCTTGGAGGGCGACCAGATAAGCGGGCGGTCATCGGCGGCCGAGGCGAATTGCGGGGACTTCCCGACGCAGATCAAAACGATGCCAGCCGCGGCAAGCCGCGTGGAAATACGTCTTCTCATTGGATTCCGATCCTGCTGCATATGTCCTTTGACCGGAACCGATCGAAGGACAAGACATGCACCAATTTCAACGCGCTACGGTGAAACCTTTGCGCGTTTGGCAAAGACGCGCGGCGCTGTAGGCCGCAACCGTTGCCATTCGCAAGTCGTCAGGACCGGAAGGTAACACGGACCGGCGGCAAGGTCCCGTGATAATCGGACGTCGCGTGTGGGACTATGCAAACACTGTTGCAGACATCACACGCGAAAGAGATCGCCCCACCGCTTCAAAAAGCGTTGATTTGGTAATCCGCCATAAAAAAACCCCGCGGTTGCCCGCGGGGTTGGAAGTCCGATCCGAACCGGAATTACTCGACGATGGAGGCGACGATGCCTGCGCCGACGGTGCGGCCGCCTTCGCGGATAGCGAAGCGCAGCTTTTCTTCCATCGCGATCGGCACGATCAGCTCGACGTCAACCGTGACGTTGTCGCCCGGCATGACCATTTCCGTGCCTTCCGGAAGCGTCACGATGCCGGTCACGTCCGTCGTGCGGAAGTAGAACTGCGGACGGTAGTTGGTGAAGAACGGCGTGTGACGGCCACCCTCTTCCTTCGTCAGGATGTAGGCTTCAGCCTTGAACTTGCGGTGCGGCTTGACCGAACCCGGCTTGCACAGAATCTGACCGCGCTCGACGCCGTTGCGGTCGACACCGCGAAGCAGCGCGCCGATGTTGTCGCCGGCCTGGCCCTGGTCGAGCAGCTTGCGGAACATTTCAACGCCCGTGCAGGTCGTCTTCGTCGTCGGACGGATGCCGACGATCTCGATTTCCTCACCGACCTTGACGATGCCGCGCTCGACGCGACCGGTCACGACCGTACCGCGGCCCGAGATCGAGAACACGTCTTCGATCGGCATCAGGAACGGCTGGTCGATCGGACGCTCAGGCGTCGGGATGTAGGCGTCGACCGCAGCCATCAGCTCGCGGATCGCGTCTTCGCCGATCTTCTTGTCCGAATCTTCAAGCGCGGCCAGAGCCGAACCCTTGACGATCGGAATGTCGTCGCCCGGGAATTCGTAGGACGACAGCAGTTCGCGCACTTCCAGCTCGACGAGCTCGAGCAGTTCCGCGTCGTCGACCTGGTCGACCTTGTTCAGGAACACGACGATCGCCGGAACGCCGACCTGGCGGGCCAGCAGGATGTGTTCGCGCGTCTGCGGCATCGGGCCGTCAGCGGCCGAAACAACCAGGATCGCGCCGTCCATCTGCGCCGCACCGGTGATCATGTTCTTGACGTAGTCGGCGTGGCCGGGGCAGTCGACATGCGCATAGTGACGGTTCGGCGTCTCGTATTCGACGTGCGCCGTCGAAATGGTGATGCCGCGGGCCTTTTCTTCCGGCGCAGCGTCGATCTGGTCATACGCCTTGAACTCGCCGAAATACTTCGTGATCGCTGCCGTCAGCGACGTCTTGCCATGGTCAACGTGGCCAATCGTGCCAATGTTGACGTGCGGCTTATTGCGCTCAAATTTGCTCTTTGCCATGGGTACGCTTCCTGTGGTCAAATCGGATGGATCAGCCGGCGGGGCCGGTTTGTCGAGCCGTTTAAGGGTTTCGTCGCATTTGCGCAAGACTTAATTGCGTGCGCCGGAACGGCAAGGTCTCGCCTCCTTAGAAAGGCAGCGGCAAGCGGCGGCAGAAGCACCCAAAGCGCAACGCCTCAGGCCGGAAAACAGAACGTAAACAGGCGCATGCGGCACAAACCTAAAGTGCAGCGGAATTTTTGTTATGCTTTGAAAAAGAAGCTGGAGCGGGTAGCGGGAATCGAACCCGCGTATTCAGCTTGGAAGGCTGCTGCTCTACCATTGAGCTATACCCGCGGGCCTTCGATCCTGAAGCAGAATGGTGGAGGGAGTTGGATTTGAACCAACGTAGGCTGAGCCAACGGATTTACAGTCCGTCCCCTTTAACCACTCGGGCATCCCTCCATTTTTCTGTCGGGATCAATCGACCAAGCATTTGAGATCGCGTAAGAACCGGCGCCGTTTGTCGCCGCCCCTCGATCTGCGCCGGGTATATGACCGCCTGCATTCGTCCTGTCAACACGGCGAAATGCAAATTTTCAGAATTTCTCCACAGGCGGCCGCAGCGGCGATTTTCCGAAATCAGTTTCAACCCGGGGCGAAGCTCACTATAAGACCGGCATGAGCAAGGACAAGACCGGCGACAAGAGCGCCAGAGACACCCATTATGCAAATCTCCGCCGTGCGCACCGGGACGCAAGGCGCGAACGCGGGGAGATTCCAACCCCGCGTCAGGACAAGCGCGGAAAGCCCCCCGCCGACTGGAAGCCGCCGGCACTCGCCCCGGACCAGGTGCTCCTCTACGGCCTGCACACGGTCCGCGCAGCCCTCGACAATCCGGAACGCCGCATCATCCGCCTCTCGGTCACGCAGAACGCCGCCGCACGCCTGGATCTCGGAGATCTCACGGCGCTCCCTTTTCCGACCGAGACCGTAATGCCGCAGGAACTCGACCGGATACTCGGGCCCGATGCCATTCACCAGGGCGTGATGCTGGAGACGCAGCCTCTGCCGCACCGCAAGCTCGAGGCTCTTCGCGACTGCCCCTTGATTCTCGTTCTCGATCAGGTGACCGACCCCCACAATGTCGGAGCGATCATGCGCTCGGCGGTCGCCTTCGACGCAGGCGCACTCATTACGACGATGCGCCACAGTCCGACCGAATCGGGTGTTTTGGCGAAATCGGCCTCGGGTGCGCTGGAACTCATTCCTTATATCCAGATCACCAATCTCGCCGACACCCTCGAAGAGCTCCACGAACTCGGCTTCATGACGATCGGCCTCGATTCCGAGGGGCCGCAGCCGCTCGAAGGCACATTCGCCGGCGACAAGATCGCGCTCGTGCTCGGATCGGAGGGCAAGGGCCTGCGCCAGAAGACGCGGCAGACGGTCAAGGCGCTCGCCCGGCTCGACATGCCCGGCGCGATCAAGTCGCTGAACGTGTCGAATGCCGCCGCCATCGCGATGTACGCGGCGAGACATCATCTTAAGGGATAGGAGCCGACGGGACGATCGTCACGGCGAGCCCCGCCGTCGGGCAGCCGTCCTGCAATCTTTTCCATGTCGTGACGTTGAGGTTCATTTCGCAGCGCGCGAGATAGGAGATATCGCCGATGCGGATGCAGGCAGTCTGCCCGAGTTCGTATTTCGCTCCGTCGCGGTGTCGGCAGGTGCAACGCCCGCCCGGCGCAGACGCGGAAACACTTCCGGCCACCAGGGCGACGGCCGCGAGCGACAACGCCAGAAACCGCAGGGCGCGCACGCATTTCATGCCCGACAGAATAGCGCAGTTTCGACCCGATCAGAAACGGAGAATGCCGGCTGATCGCTCGGCCGGCATCCTCCGCAACGAACCGGCGCCACAGCGCCGGCCGAATGGTTAGCTCGCGAGCTTCAGAACGTTGCCCTCGGCAATCGTCTTTTCGGCTTCGGCGATGGCGAACTGCTTCTGGTCGGGGCCGAGATTCAGGCCCTCTGCGCGGATGAACTCGATGTCCGTTATGCCGAAGAAACCGAAGACCGACCGCAGATAGGTTTCCTGGTGGTCCATGGCGGAAGCCGGGGCGACCGAATAATGACCGCCACGGGTGGAGGCGACGATCAGCTTCTTGCCCTTGGCGAGGCCTTCCGGTCCTGCTTCGGTGTAGCGGAAGGTTTTGCCGGCAACGGCCAAGCGGTCGATCCACGCCTTGAGCTGGCTCGGGATCGAGAAGTTGTACATCGGCGCACCGACGACGACCGTGTCGGCAGCCAGGAATTCCTCGAGCATCTGGCGGCCGATGCGAACATCAGCGGCCAAAGCGGCGTCGACACCTTCGAGATCTGCAGGCGCCATGATCTGTGCGCCGGTCAGGTGCGGAACGCGTTCGGATGCGAGATCCCGATAGGTGATCTCCGCATCGGGCCGGTCGGCCTTGAGCTGCGAGACAATTGCCGATGTCAGGCGGCGGGAGACGGAGTGTTCGCCGAGAATGCCGGAGTCGATGTGAAGGATTTTCATGGGAAGCACCTTTGCTTACGTTGCGGTGCATCACATATGATCTGCAAACAATCCTTCGATAAGTCAGCGAATATTTGACATTCCGTTTCCCCAGGGAAACAATTCGGCATATATCGCGAACAGGTGGCCGCCTGGGCTCCAATCGTCGCCCTCCAATGGACGACGAGCTGCACCGATCGTCGATACCGCCTTTGATGGGAGGCACTCATGCAGGATCTCAACGATATCGCGCTCTTCGCCGCAGTCGTCAAACACAACGGCTTCAGCGCCGCCGCGCGCGACCTGAACGTGCCGAAATCCAAGCTCAGCAAACATGTCGCACGCCTGGAGGAGCAATTGGGCGTGCGCCTGCTCGAGCGCTCGACGCGCAAGCTTCGGATGACCGAGGTCGGCCGCATCTTCTACGAGCACGCCCAGGGGTTGCTCGACGGCGTGGCCGCAGCCGAAGCCGAGATCGCCGCAGTGCGCGCCGAGCCGACGGGCGTCGTCCGGCTCGCCTGTCCTATCGGCTTCACACCGATGCTCGCCGACATCCTGCCCGCCTTCCACCGCCGATATCCGGGCGTCCGCCTGCTGATCACCGCCTCCAACCGGCGGATCGATCTCATCGAGGAACGGATCGACGTGGCCTTGCGCGCGCGCGACCAGCTCGACACCGACAGCCAGCTGATCGTCCGCAAATTCGGCGAGGTGCGCCAACGCCTCGCCGCCAGCCCGACGCTTCTCGCGCGCCTCGGCGGGATCACGACCGACAATCTTTCGCAAATGCCGACGCTGTCGATGAACGAACAGCACCCCAATGATGTCTGGCGGCTCGTACACGCAACCGGGGGAGCGATCGAGATCGCTCACCGGCCCGTCGTCGGCTGCAGCGATTTTCTCATCCTCGAGCGCGCGGCCATCGAAGGCATGGGCATAGCGCTGCTGCCCGACCATATTTGCGAGCGCGCCTTCCGAACCGGCGCCCTGGTTCCGGTCCTGCCGGAGTGGACCTCCGGCAACGTTATGGTCCACCTCGTCTTCCCCTCGCGCCACGGCCTGCTGCCCGCGACCCGCGCCCTCATCGACTTTCTGGCGGAAAATCTGATCAAGGCGCTGGAGCGCTGCCGCGAGGTCGATCCGAGGCCAGCGGCATCGTTCGAGATTTGATGATATTGCTTCGTACCTCCCGCCCGTATCCGCCTCGAAGCCAAGGCATTCTCAAGGCGCAGAGGGCGCCGGTGATCGGTATGGGGAGGCATTTGGGAAACCCGGAGACTTCAAGATGAGCAACGCGCTGGTGCCAGAGTTCGCTGTCTCCGATTGGCAGGCTTCCAAAGAACTCTACTGTAATATCCTCGGTTTCTCGTGCGACTACGAACGGCCGGAAGAGGGCTTTTGTTATCTAAGTCTGGACGGCGCGGAACTCATGATTGATCAGATCGGCACGGGGCGTACCTTCGAGGACGGCCACCTTCCGCAGAGTTATCCCTTTGGAAAGGGGCTGAACGTCCAAATTCGGGTTGCCTCAGCCGACGCCCTGGTCCGAGCATTGACCGACAGGGGAATCGCGCTCTACCTCCCCCTCGAAGAACGCTGGTATCGAAGGGGTGAGGAAGAGGTCGGCAATCGCCAGTTCGTGGTCGCGGATCCCGACGGATACTTGCTACGGTTCTATGAGCCTTTGGGGCGCCGCCCCCGAACTTCATGAGGCTGCTTCTCATCTTGGCCCGCTGAAGCGGAGTTCAGCAGGGCCATATGAGAGCCTGTTGGCCCTAGTACGCAGCCGAACCAGACAAATCGGCGAAACGATTTGCCGCATCTCCAATTCCGAGTGCGGATCAACACCAAAACCGAAGCAAAAATAACCGCGAAAAAGAGATATGGTGCCCCCAGAGAGACTCGAACTCCCGACCTACTGATTACAAATCAGCCGCTCTACCAACTGAGCTATAAGGGCATATTAGCGCTGGGAGTTACCATATTCTCCCCCGGTGTAAAGCAAAAATGCAGCTTCTCCCAATTTTTCGGATGCGTTCGCGCCGAGGCCGTGCCAGAAAAAGCGACCGTGGCGTCTACAGCGCCGCCCGCCTAAATTGATGTGAAAACAAGCGGAAGCGCCCCTGCCCCCGCAATGACAGACGGACTGAGTTCATGGCCCGCAAGTTCAACTCCCTTGCCTTCATCGCATCGCCGGCGGAGGAAGCGCAGAAGGCGGCCGAGGATCTCCGGGCCGTCTATGGGGATCATGATCCGGACAAGGCCGACGTGATCGTTGCGCTGGGCGGCGACGGCTTCATGCTGCACACGCTGCACAGGACGATGAATACCGGCAAGCTCGTCTACGGGATGAACCGCGGCTCGGTCGGGTTCCTGATGAACCGCTACAGCACCGAGAACCTGCATCAGCGAATCGCCAATGCCGACGAAAACGCATTTCATCCGCTCGAAATGCGCACAACGGACGTCAACGGCGATAAGTTCACCGCGCTTGCCATCAACGAGGTTTACCTTTTTCGCCAGTCCTACCAGGCCGCGAAGCTGAAGGTCATGGTGGACGGAAAGACGCGGCTCGACGAATTGACCTGCGACGGGCTGCTTCTGGCAACGCCTGCGGGCTCCACCGCCTATAATCTTTCTGCGCACGGGCCGATCCTGCCGTTGGAAGCGCCGCTTCTGGCGCTGACGCCCGTCAGCCCCTTCCGGCCGCGGCGCTGGCGCGGGGCGCTGTTGCCGAATCACGTAACAGTGGACATCGAAATCCTCGAGGCCGACAAGCGACCGGTCAACGCCGTGGCCGATCACCAGGAAGTCAAGTCCGTCGTGCATGTCCGCATCGCCGAATCGGAGAAGCTCACTGCGCGGATCCTTTCGGATCCGGACCATTCCTGGTCCGATCGAATCCTGGCCGAGCAGTTCTCCAATTGAAATCACACGTTGCACGAGCGATATGGTATGATCACGGGCGGTAGCGTGCCTCGCGGTCCCGGCGTTCGGTTGCGAAGGATATCCACATGCACAAGGCCCTGCTGATAACGCTCTGCCTGACCCTGCCCGCAGGCGGGCTATGCGCCCAGGAAAGCGACCTCCTGCCCCCGAATGTCATCTTCGTGACGAGCACGGGCTTTTGGGAGGAGAGCGGCGGCGCGCTGCAGCCGGACGAAAACAGCGACGGCGACAAGAGTGCGAAGTCTGCTGCGCCCGGGGGACGGCGCGGCTATTATAAACTGATTGCCATTCGACAGGAGGACGGCACCGCGCAGGTCCATCTGCAACAGATCGCCTCAACTCCGACCGGCCCCGAGGTGGTTTCCTCCGCGGAACTCGAGGAATTCACGGCGCTGAAACCCTATGTCACCGATATTCGCCCCGAAACCTCGACGGGGATCACGCCGCAGCCGGGCATGTTCGCGACGGTTTATCTGAAGACCGACGCTGGCGCGACCGAGCCCGAGTCCTGGACGGTCCTCATCGATGAGCTCGGCGACATCAAGATCGAGCGGGCGACGAATTGAGGGTTAGATGTGAGCACCGAACTTCGCCCCTCATCCGCCTGCCGGCACCTTCTTCCCGCAAGCGGGGCGAAGAGACAAGCCGCAAAATCCCAGCCCCCTCTCCATCGTAGAAGGAGCATAGGACGGGCGTAGAAGGAGCACAGGGAGGAACCCGCATGTCCCTTCTCCCCGTCAGAACGCTACGGCATGCACATATCTCTTGCGCGCCGGTGCGGCGGATACTGCTCATGAAAGGGATCCCTCGCGAACCCAACCGCCTCAACCCCGCTCGGTCGGGATTGCCCCTCAACCGGCTGCCGCCACCTTCTCCCCGCAGGCGGGGAGAAGGGATATGCCGCGCCCACTCGCTCCCTCGGGCGGGCGGTGAATGCGGGGTTCAGTTGGCGCCGCTTGTCCCTTCTCCCCGCCTGCGGGGAGAAGGTGCCGGCAGGCGGATGAGGGGCGGCTTTCAGCGTAGGCCGCACGCCGCGCATGCCCCCTCAACACCGGAGCACTGGCAATCAGCTCAGGTCGTCGACGGCCGCATCCGCGCCGCCGCTGACGCGATGCGCAAGGGCTGCCTCCATGAATTCATTCAGTTCACCGTCGAGCACGTCGCCCGGGCTGCTGCTTTCGACTCCCGTCCTCAAATCCTTCACCAGCTGGTAGGGCTGCAGGACGTAGGAGCGGATCTGGTGACCCCAGCCGATATCGGTCTTCGATGCCGCCTCGGCGTTGGCCGCCTCCTCGCGCTTCTTCAGTTCAGCCTCGTAGAGCCGCGCGCGAAGCATGTCCCATGCCTTGGCGCGGTTCTTGTGCTGCGAGCGTTCCTGCTGGCACTGCACCACGATGCCGCTCGGCATATGCGTGATGCGCACGGCCGAATCGGTCGTATTGACGTGCTGACCGCCGGCGCCCGAGGAGCGGTAGGTATCGATCCGGCAATCGCTTTCGTTGATGTCGATCTGGATCGATTCGTCCACGACGGGATAGACCCAGATGGACGAAAAGGACGTATGACGGCGAGCATTGCTGTCATACGGAGAAATGCGGACGAGGCGATGCACGCCCGATTCCGTCTTCAGCCAGCCATAGGCATTGTGCCCCTTGACGAGGAGCGTGGCCGATTTGATGCCCGCTTCTTCCCCGTCCTGGATTTCCATGAGCTCGACTTTGTAGCCCTGGCGTTCGGCCCATCGGGTATACATGCGAAGCAGCATGTTCGCCCAGTCCTGGCTTTCCGTGCCGCCGGCGCCCGAATGGACTTCGAGATATGTGTCGTTCTGGTCGGCCTCGCCCGAAAGCATGGCCTCGACCTGCTTTTTCGCCGCCTCGCCGCGCAGTTGGCGAAGCGCTTCCTCGGCCTCCGCGACGATCGCCGAATCGCCCTCCTCGTCACCGAGTTCGATGAGCTCGATGTTGTCGTTGAGCTGCTGCTCGAAGCGGCGCAGGCCATTGATGCCGTCATCGAGCTGCTGGCGCTCCCGCATCAGCTTCTGCGCCTCGGCCGCGTCGTTCCAGAGCGACGGGTCTTCCGCCTTGTTGTTCAACCAGTCCAGTCGTCTTACCGCCTGGTCCCAGTCAAAGATGCCTCCTCAGCAGGCTTATGGCCTGCTTGATTTCGTCGACGATGTTCTCGATTTCGCTGCGCATGATCCTGCTTCTTCAGGTGATTTTTCGAACGTGACGGTCAAATAGCGATGCCCGCCGCCGATGTAAAGGCGACGGGCATTGCGTGCAATGGAAAGGGGTCAGAACAGTCCGTTGGAGCCGGAGGTTACCGCCTGGTTGGCCTGCGGAGAGGTTCTCAATATCTCTTCCGGCGGCGCATATTCGTCGAGGTCGCCGATGACCGAGAAGGTGTCCGCAGGGCCGGTTCCCGGCTTGAAGGCTTCGATGATCGTGTCCGGCTCGCCCTCGACGGCCGCCATGCCGGTCTTGCGGTTGACGGGAATGAGGCTCATGCCTTCCGGCACCACGAACTTGCCGGGGCGGGTACCCTCCACGGCCTTCTGCATGAAGGCGTTGAAGATCGGCGCCGACAGGCCGCCGCCGGTCGCCCCGCGCCCGAGCGGTGCCGGATCGTCGAAGCCGAGATAGAGCCCCGCGACGAGGTCAGGAGTGTAACCCACGAACCAGGCGTCCTTCTCGTCATTGGTCGTGCCGGTCTTGCCGGCGACAGGGCGATCGAGCTTGATCTTGCCTGCCGCGGTCCCCCGCGCGACGACGCCTTCCATCATGGAGGTGATCTGATAGGAGGTCATCGGATCGAGGACCTGCTCACGATTGTCGATCAGCACCGGCTCTTCCTGCGCTTCCCAATCGTCGGCATTGCAATTCTCGCAGGCCCGGTCCTCGTGGCGGAAGATGGTCTTGCCGTAACGGTCCTGGATCCGGTCGATCAGCGACGGCTTGATCTGCTTGCCGCCATTGGCGATGACGGCATAGGCGGAAACGAGACGCAGCACTGTCGTTTCGCCGGAACCGAGCGACATCGCAAGAAGCGGTGCCATCTTGTCGTAGATCCCGAAACGTTCGGCATATTCGGCGACGATGTTCATGCCCAGGTCGTTGGCAAGCCGGACCGTCATCAGGTTGCGCGATTTTTCGATGCCGAGGCGGAGCGTCGACGGTCCGGCAGAGCCGCCGCCGTAGTTTTCGGGGCGCCAGACCTGACCGCCCGCGACGATCTCGATGGGCGCATCCAGAATGACCGATGCCGGCGTATAGCCGTTGTCGAGGGCGGCCGCGTAGACGAAGGGCTTGAAGGCGGAACCGGGCTGACGCATCGCCTGCGTCGCGCGGTTGAACTCGGACTGTCCGTAGGAGAACCCGCCGACCATCGCCAGCACGCGGCCGGTATGCGGGTCCATCGCGACCAATCCGCCCTGAACCTTCGGCGGCTGGCGCAGCCGATATTCGCCGGCCTCATCCAACGGCTCGACATAGACGACGTCGCCCGGGCCGAAGACCTCTTCCGGCGACTTGGCGCTCTTGCGCTTGCCGCCGGCGGAGCGGTGGGCCCACTGCATGTTCTTGGCGGCAATGCGCCCGGTCACCCGTTCAGGAACGATCTTGCCCGAGACTTCCTTGTCCGGCTGGATGCCGATTTCGGCGCCTTCGCTGTCTACCGAGAGCACGACCGCCAGTTTCCATTCCGGCACGTCGCTGAGCATGGGGATCTTGCTCAGCGGCTCGCCCCAGTCGCCGCCGATCTCGATCGTTTTCACCGGTCCGTGGAAGCCCCGCCGCTCGTCGTAGCTCAAAAGCCCGTCCTGAAGCGCCTTGCGCGCCGCAATCTGCAGCCGCGGATCCAGCGAGGTACGCACGGAAAGCCCGCCCTCGTAAAGGGCCTTGTCGCCGTATTTCTCGATGATCTGGCGGCGCACTTCCTCGGCGAAGAAGTCGGAGGCGAAGAGGTGCGCGCCGCCGCGGCGCGGCTTGACGCCGAGCGGTTGCTGCTTTGCCTCCTCGCCGTCAGCCTTGGTGACGTAACCATTTTCGACCATCCGATCGATCACCCAGTTGCGGCGCTCGATCGCAGCCTCGACCTTGCGGAACGGGTGATAATTGGCCGGCCCCTTGGGCAGGGCCGCAAGATAGGCGGTCTCGGCAATCGTCAGTTCCGTCACCGACTTGTCGAAATAGGTCAGCGCCGCGCCGGCGATGCCGTAGGAATTCAGCCCGAAGAAAATCTCGTTGAGATAGAGCTCGAGAATGCGGTCCTTGCTGTAGGCCTGTTCGATGCGGAAGGAGAGGATCGCTTCCTTGATCTTGCGATCGAGCGTCTGGTCGGAGCTCAGAAGGAAGTTCTTGGCGACCTGCTGGGTGATCGTCGAGGCGCCGACGGGGCGCCGACCGGAGCCGAAATTCTGCAGGTTGACGGCGATGGCGCGCGCGAGGCCCGTCACGTCGATGCCCGGATGCTGGTAGAAGTTCTTGTCTTCCGCCGAGATGAATGCGGCCTTGACGCGATCGGGTATTGCCTGAATGGGCAGATATAGCCGGCGCTCGCGCGCATATTCGGCCATCAGCGCGCCGTTACCCGCATGGAAGCGTGTCGTCACCGGCGGAGCATAATTGGCCAGAACCTCGTAATCGGGGAGGTCCTTCGTGATGGCGCCGAGATAGATCGCGACGGCCGCGGCTGTGCCAAGCAGCAGAAACGCACCAATGCCGAAAAAATATCCAATCAGTCTGATCATCAGTCAGGTACCGGTATCTAATTATCGTCCCATTGCGAGGTCGCCGAATGCCCGAACGCTCGTTTTCCGCGAAGGAAGCCGACCTCGCCAAACTCTTCCAAAGAAATCGTCTGGCATTTGCAGTTATACGCGTTTGGGCTCCCTCATATGGCCAGGAACCTGAAGCATCAACACCGTTTCCCAACAAATCGGGACGCCCTCCCCCTAAGGGGCCCGGATTGTGAGTAAAATAGGGCTGTTATCGGATTATACGGTGCGCATCTGCTGAAAAGCATATCGCTGTTACCGGCTCGACACAAATCACATCCCCACTCAGTGGCGTCGGGCAGGCGCGAAATCAAGGATCCCGGAACGCCCTGCGCATTCAACCGCCGTTTGCAACCGCGGAGTTCCGGTAGCGCTGCACGGCGTCCGCAAGCAGCGTGGATACCTTCTTCCTCCATTCCGCATCGAGCAGTTGCTTCTCATCTTCCTTGTTCGACAGGAAACCGAGCTCGAGCAGCACCGAGGGCACGTCCGGCGCCTGCAGGACGCGGAACCCCGCATGACGGTGGGGATTGTTGATCAGCTTGATCTGCCCTTCAAACGAGGAAATGACGCTTCGGGCGAGATTGACCGAGAAAGCCTGCGTTTCGCGGCGGGTGAGATCGATGAGGATATCCGCGACTTCGGCCGGCTCGCTTTCGAGCGGAATCCCGGCAATCTCGTCGGAGAGATTCTCGCGTGCGGCAAGATCGGCCGCGAGGTGGTCGGACGCCTTGTCGGAGATCGTGTAGACCGTGGCGCCCCGAATTTCCTTTTGCCGCAACGTGTCGGCGTGAACCGAAATGAACAGGTTGGAGCCTCGCTGGCGTGCGATCTGCACGCGTTGAGGCAGGGAGAGAAATTCGTCGCGCTCCCGCGTCAGAAACGCCTCGATGCCGGGTTCGTGATTGAGCCGTTCCACCAGCTCCTTCGCGAAGGCAAGGGTCACATGTTTCTCTTCGGTTTTCGTGACGCCGCCGATCGCACCGGTATCGATTCCGCCATGCCCGGCATCTATCGCAACCACGAAAACGCCGGCCTTCGGGGGCGGCGCGGCGGCCGGCCGGTCGGTCTTGGCGGAGGGCACCGTGCCCGTCCACTGCTGCTCGGCCAGGAGCTTGTCGAAGCGGTCCTGGCCGATCCTCTCAGCATCGAGCACGAGGCGAAAGCCCTTCCCGTCCTCCACCGGCTTCACTTCCGCATGGGTCACCTCCGTCGGCCCGTTGGCGGAGAGCACGAGCCGCGAGGCCCCTGCCCCCATTCCGCCATAGCGGATGGCGTCGAACAAGCCGCGAGGCTGCAGGCTCTCCGGCTTCAGTCCGAACGACGTTTCCGGCAGGTCGACGATGACGCGAACGGGATTGGCGACGTAGTGGATGGAGAAGGCCGGCTCGCGATCGAACTCGATGACCAGGCGCGTGCGGGCATCGTCGCCGGCAATCCGCGCGGCATAGGCGAGGAGAGGCACCGGCTCGCCGGCGCGCACGACCGCCACGGGTGACAAGAGAAGCAAAACGGCACCAAAGGCAGCGACGAACATGCGCATGCCGCGATGACGCCCGATCGCCTCCATTGAACACAGCCTAGTCGCCGAACGCTTCACCTGAAACCCCGCATCCATCCAATCGATATACCGGCGAAGGTCTCCCCGGCTGCCCTTATCCGCCCCTCAACCAATGAACCCTCAGGGTTAACCAAAGCTTGACACGGGGGCCGCCGCACCGCCCCTCAGCGGCGCAGTCTTCTCCTGAAGGTCCGGTTACACCCGCGCAAGCGAATCGATCAATATTGTGGCGGCAAAGGCTTTTCCCTTGCCAATGTGACATGGAAAACATAAAAGCGTCACAAGGAGAAAGTGTTGACGGGATAGAATCGTCGGCCGGGCAGCCGGAGCTTTTAGACGAGCTTGGCGCCAGGGAGTGATCGAGCCGGAACAACCGGTTGCAACCGTATCAAGCTTCCGCGGCCGCAGGAATTCATCCGCCGTCGCCGCATTTCCTCCTCCGTATACTGGTTCGCAAATTTCCGGCGGTGGCCGGAGTTCTTGATGGTGAATTTCACCGGATGCCCGGAAGCGGGCGCATTCATCGGGCCTCTTCCAGAGGTCCAGGACATTGGCATTCTTGTTTGGTCTTTGATGTGACTCAGCAGTATCGGTCAGAAGTAGAGCGGCCCCGGGACCTTAGCGTTCCGGCTGCCGTCTGGCTGCTGCACCATCGCTTGCGCCAAACAGGACCTTTTATATCCGGCGCAGCCTCCGACGTCTTCGACAGCCTTCTTGAAAAAGGCACTCTGTCTGTCGTCCCGCCGCGCCGAGGAGCACAGCTTAGATGGCAGAGAAAATGCTTATCGATGCGTCTCACTCAGAGGAGACGCGCGTCGTTGTCGTACGCGGAAACCGCATAGAAGAATTCGATTTCGAATCGGAACATAAGAAGCAGATCCGCGGCAATATCTACCTGGCGAAGGTAACCAGAGTGGAGCCGTCGCTCCAGGCGGCCTTCGTCGATTACGGCGGCAATCGCCACGGGTTTCTGGCCTTCGCCGAAATCCATCCCGACTACTACCAGATTCCCCTCGCCGATCGTCAGGCCCTGTTGAAGGCGGAAGCCGAAGAGGCTCGCCGCGACGATGACGAGCCGAACGACACCGTGGCGGAACAGAAATTCGCGCCGGCTGGCGATACGGTTGCCGAAGTCGTGGCACAGGCCGAAGCCGCCGAGGCCGCCGGAGAAGCCGCTGAGGCCGCTGCGGAGAAGCCCAAGCCCAAGGCCAAGGCCAAGCCGAAGCGTACCCGCCGCGCGAAGCCGAAGGCCGGCGAAGAGGCCGTGGCGCCTGAAAGCGGCCCGTCGGAAGACGGCGAAGGCGACAAGAACGAAATGGCCGCGGTGGTCGATACCGACTCGATCTCCGAGGATATCGACGCGCGCCGTCAGCGTGACGACGACGATGACGACGACAATCACGACGGCGAAAAGGAAATCATCGAATCCGTCGGCGCCGAAGATGCCATGGAAGAGGTGGCGGATCGTCATATCCGCAAGCCTCGCAAGCAATACCGCATCCAGGAAGTGATCAAGCGCCGGCAGATCCTGCTGGTGCAGGTCGCAAAGGAAGAGCGCGGCAACAAGGGTGCGGCACTCACGACCTATCTTTCGCTCGCCGGCCGCTACTCCGTTCTCATGCCGAACACGGCGCGCGGCGGCGGTATTTCGCGCAAGATCACCAACCTGCAGGACCGCAAGCGTCTGAAGGAGATCGCCCGCGGTCTCGACGTGCCGCAGGGGATGGGTGTGATCCTGCGCACCGCCGGAGCCAATCGCACGAAAGTCGAGATCAAGCGCGACTTCGAATATCTCATGCGCCTGTGGGAGAACGTCCGCACGCTGACGCTGAACTCGACTGCCCCCTGCCTCGTCTACGAGGAGGGCAGCCTTATCAAGCGATCGATCCGCGACCTCTACAACAAGGACATCAGCGAGATCGTCGTTTCGGGCGAGGAAGGCTACAAGGAAGCCAAGGGCTTCATGAAGATGCTGATGCCGAGCCACGCAAAGGTGGTGCAGCCCTATCGCGACGTGCATCCGATCTTCTCCCGCTCCGGCATCGAAGCACAGCTCGATCGCATGCTGCAGCCGCAGGTGACTCTGAAGTCGGGCGGCTACATCATCATCAACCAGACCGAAGCTCTGGTTTCCATCGATGTGAACTCCGGTCGTTCGACGCGCGAGCACTCGATCGAGGATACGGCTCTCCAGACGAATCTCGAGGCAGCCGAGGAAGTAGCGCGGCAATTGCGCCTTCGCGACCTTGCCGGCCTGATCGTCATCGACTTCATCGACATGGAAGAGAAGCGGAACAACCGCTCCGTCGAGAAGAAGCTCAAGGATTGCCTGAAGAACGATCGTGCCCGTATCCAGGTCGGCCGCATCTCGCATTTCGGCCTGCTCGAAATGTCTCGCCAGCGCATCCGCGCCTCGGTGCTGGAAAGCACGATGCAGACCTGCCCGCACTGCAACGGCACGGGCCACATTCGCTCGCAATCCTCCGTTGCCCTGCATGTCCTGCGCGGCATCGAGGAACATCTGCTCAAGAACACCACGCACGACATCAGCGTGCGGACGACACCCGATATCGCGCTCTACCTGCTCAATCAGAAGCGCAGTTCGATCACGGACTACGAGCAGCGCTTCGGTGTCTCCATCTTCATCGAAGCGGACGCTCATGTCGGTGCGCAGCACTTCGCGATCGATCGCGGTGAACCGGTCGAAAATCCGGTGAGGATCGACCAAATCCTGCAGTTCGAGCCGGAGCCGGAAGACGAAGAAGAGGTCCTCATCGAGGAGGAATCCGACGAAGAGGAAGTGGAAGAGATTGCTGCCGAGCGTCAGGACCCGAAAAAGGGGCAGACCGACGAACAAGGCGGCCGCAAGCGCAAGCGTCGTCGCCGCCGGCGCGGCAAGGGTGCGGGTCAGGGGGCGGACGAGGCCTTCGCTGACGCCGCCGACGCGGCTGAGGACGAGACCGGCGACGAAGCCGCCGTGGACGATGCCGAGGATGAAGTCGACGCTACGGATGCCCTGAATGGCGATAGCGAGCAGAAGCGCAAGCGTCGCCGCCGCGGCAAGCGTGGCGGCCGCCGCAGTCGTCAGGACGAACTGGCCGAAGCCGAGGGCGAGACCGGCATGGCTGCAGACGCCGGCGAAGGGGTCGTCGACGACGCAGAGGCGGAAGTCGCCCCAGCCGAGGAGACGTCACCGGATATCGCGGCAGCCGCTGCCGTCGAGGCAGCAGCGGAGGAGCCGAAACCGGCAAAACCCCGGCGCAGCCGCAAGAAAGCAGTCAAGGCCGAGGAGCCGGCCGAGAGTGTCGATGAAGTAGCCGAGAAGACCGTCGAGGCCCAACCCGAAGCAACCGAAGCCGCCCCCGAGGCCGTGGAGGAAGCTGTTGCCGATCTGGAAGGCGCAAAGCCCGCGCGCGCAAACCGGGATCTGTCGGCGATCGCTACCGAGCCGGTCGTGACGTCCAGCAAGGGCGAGGGCGAAGAGGAGCCGACAAAACCCAAAAAGGGCGGCTGGTGGCAGCGCCGCGGCTTCTTCTAAGAAGAATAGGAAAAAGCCCGGAGCGATCCGGGCTTTTTCATGCTGCGCGTGGCGGCTCAGTTGTGACCTGCCTCTTTGAAAACTCCGCACTTTCCGGACGGAAAGCGGCACACGCTTTTCCTTATCCCGCTCTATACTTTCCCGCAGGGAGGACGAGGCCATGCGCAAGTTCACAGTCATCGTTACGGAAGAGTTCGAAGCCGACACTGCCGAGGAGGCCGCCTTGCTCATGTATCAGCAACTGGCCAACGGGCCGGCACCTCTGCATTATTCGGTCACGGATGAAACGAAGATTGCAACCAGCCTGGCACTGGACCGGAAAAAGGCAGATGAATTTGCCAGTGTCGATCACACTGCAGACCCCGGCAATTGGTAAGCCACGCGTAACCGGCCGATGTGCGGATACCCATGTCTGGAGCAGCGCACTTCCACGCAAAGCATGACAGCTCTCCGTCCGGAGGTGCTTGGTCCAACGACCGAAAGCGTTTCGCCGTCCAGTGAAACGTGAAGCGCTCTAATGGCCTGTTGAGATCCGGGATACCCGGGGCGGCTTGTTTGATTACCTCATCCCTGTGCTCGTCACAGGGATGAGGTGAGGAGAGATTGCAGTCCTCCGATAGGTTTCACAGGCCGGTTAGAGCCAGGCCATGCGCGCCGACAAAACAGCCCAGAGCTCCAACGCCATCACCCATCTCGCAGCAGCCGTCATAAACTCCGGATGAACCTCAACAGGCCTTAGAGCGGGATGAGGAAAAGTGTGTGCGGTTTTCCGCCCGCATCCCGCTCTAAACTATTGGAATCGATCACGTTCATGTTTTTAGGTCTACCCGACCTAAAAACATCGTGATCTAGGCCAGCCAGCGCGCGATGCGGTTCATCGCCTCCTCCATCTCGGTAGCCGCGCCCGCATAGGAAAAGCGCATGGTGCGATGCCCTTCGAGGGGATCGAAGTCGAAGCCGGGCGTTGCCGCAACGTCGATCTCGGCCAGCATCCGACGGGCGAAGGCCATGCTGTCATTGGTGAAGCGGCTGACATCCGCATAGGCGTAAAATGCGCCGTCCATCGGCGAGGCGATCGAAAAGCCGATCTGCGGCAGCCGTTCGAGCAGCAATGCGCGGTTCGCGGCATAGGCGCGCTTGTAGCCGTCGAGCTCCTCATGCGCGCCGAGAGCCGCCTCTGCGGCAATCTGTGATAGCTCCGGCGGCGAAATATAGAGGCTCTGCGCGATGCGCTCGAAGGCACGCACCCGCGCCTCGGGCAGAACCATCCAGCCGATGCGCCATCCGGTCATACAATAATATTTGGAGAAGGAGTTGATCACGACGGCGTCGTCGGCGACTTCAAGCGCCGTCGTCTCCTCCCCGGCGAAAGTAAGGCCGTGATAGATCTCATCGGAAATGAAGGCGATCGAGTGGTCCCGGCAATAGTCGGCGAGCGCCTTCAGCTGCGCCTTGCCGGTCACCGTTCCCGTCGGGTTCGCGGGGCTTGCGAGAAGCACGCCCTTCAGCGGTTTTCCGGCACGTGCCGCGGCGCGCTCGAGGCTGTCCGGGGTCAAAGTGAAGCCGGCCTCGGCATTGGCTTCGATCTCGACCACTTCGAGGCCGAGCGCAGCCATGATGTTGCGATAGGCGGGATAGCCCGGCCGGGCGATGGCCACGCGATCGCCCGGATCGAACAGGGCGAGAAAAGCGAGATTGAACCCGGCCGACGATCCGGTCGTCACCGCAATCCGCTGCGGATCGAGCGTGATGCCGTGCCGGCTGTGATAATGAGCGGCAATCGCCCTCTTCAGGGAGAGTGTGCCAAGAGCGTCCGTATAGCCGAGCCGACCGTGATCGAGCGCCCTCCTTGCAGCATCGAGTGCCGCTTTCGGCGCAGGATGCGCGGGCTGACCGACCGCCATGGATATGACCGGGTGGCCGCAATCGCGCCGCCGCGTGGCTTCGGCCAGCACGTCCATGGCGTGGAACGGCTCGACTGCGCTGCGTTTCGACATCTGTGCCAAATGACTGGTCCTCACGAGTTTCTCTATGCCCTTTGCCCCATCGCTTACGGCTTCACAAGTCCGCGAACGCCGCAATTCGGCCCATTTTGCCGTTTCGTTTGCCCGCGCCAGGTCCTATGGTTCAACCAATCGGCGCAAGCCGGGACTTGTCGTCGTCTTCAAACTGGCGCATTGACGCAAGCGTGCGGACTCTACGACCGACATAGAACAGCAGACCACGAGGAAAGAATGACGCTCAAGATGAAGATGATTGCCGCAGCATCCCTGATCGCGCTTGCTGCCGGCGTCGCCCTGCCCGGGCCGGCGGCGGCGCTCGATGCCAAGCAGAAGGAGGAATTCGGCGCCTTCATCAAGGAGTACCTGCTCGCCAATCCGGAGATCATGCTGGAAGTGCAGGAAGCGCTCACCTCCAAGCAGCGGGCCAAGCAGCAGGAAACCGCCCAGGCGGCAATCGCCGACAACAAGAAGGCGATCTTCAACTCTGACTACGACATAGCCCTCGGTAATCCGGATGGCGATGTGACGATCGTCGAATTCTTCGATTACAACTGCGGCTATTGCAAACGGGCCATGTCCGACATGGACGACATCCTCGCCAAGGACAAGAATGTCCGATTCGTTCTCAAGGAGCTCCCAATTCTCGGACCGGATTCGCTCGCGGCCCACAAGGTCAGCGCCGCCTTCCGCGTGATCGCACCGGAGAAATACGGCGATTTCCATCGCGCCCTGCTCGGGGCAGAGGAACGGGCGACGGAGGAAACCGCGATCGCCGTTGCGGCCAAGCTCGGGGTGACGGAAGCGCAGTTGCGCGAAAAGATGGATGACGGGCCGTATGATGCCTCGGTGCGCGAAGCCTATACGCTCGCCAACGAGCTCGGCATCACGGGAACGCCTTCCTATGTCGTCGGCAACGAGGCGGTCTTCGGCGCTGTCGGGGCGCCTGAGATCGAACAGAAAGTCGCCAACATGCGTGCGTGCGGCAAGACGGTCTGCTGACGGCCGGCCGGCACGCCGGCGGCTTTCGCCCTATCGGAACAGCACGACTTGTGGACAAATCCCGCGGGAACCCAGGGGGCTTTTCCTCGGGGAACCATCAGTCTATAGGTAACCCTCCATCACCGGACCGGAATCCTTTATGCCTTCGACTATCTTTGTGCTGAACGGCCCAAACCTGAACGCGCTCGGCAAACGCGAACCGGGTATCTATGGCGGCAAGACGCTTGCCGACATCGAAGCCATGTGCAAGGAGGAGGCCAAACTCCTGGGCTTCGACGTCGACTTCCGGCAGTCAAACCATGAGGGCACCTTGGTCGACTGGTTGCACGAGGCTGGCGAAAAGGCAGTCGGCATCGCCATCAATCCCGCCGCCTACGGACACACCTCCATCGCCATGCACGATGCCATTCGGGCGATCACCGTCCCCGTGGTGGAGCTGCATCTTTCCAATATTCATGCGCGCGAAGAATTCCGGCACAAGTCGATGATCGCGCCGGCCGTCAAAGGCGTTATCTGCGGTTTCGGCGCACAGAGTTACATTCTGGCGCTGCATGCGCTAAAGAACCTGACGGAAAAATCCAAATAAGAAGAACACGAGGCTCATATCCCATGGCTGAAAAGAAACCGGGTATCGATCAGGCGCTGATCCGTGATCTCGCCAATATCCTCAACGATACCGACCTGACCGAGATCGAAGTGGAACAGGACGATCTGCGCATCCGCGTTTCGCGGAACGGCACGCCTGTTGCCATGTCCATGCCGGCGATGCCCGCCTACCAGGTGCCGCCCGCCATCGCCGCCGGCCAGCCGGCTGGTGCGCCCCAGGGTGCCGCCGAAGGCGGTCACAATGCCAAGAACGCAGTGACGGCCCCCATGGTCGGCACCGCCTATCTCGCCCCGGCTCCGGGTTCCCGCCCCTTCATCGAAGTCGGTGCGGTGGTAAAGGAAGGTCAGACGATCCTGATCATCGAGGCAATGAAGACGATGAACCAGATTCCCGCCCCCCGCTCCGGCAAGGTGACGGAAATTCTCGTGCAGGACGCCGCTCCGGTCGAATATGGCGAACCCCTGATCGTGATCGAGTAGGGTACGGTGGCGATGATCTCGAAAATCCTCATTGCCAATCGCGGCGAAATTGCTCTGCGCGTTCTGCGCGCCTGCAAGGAGCTCGGCATCGCGACCGTAGCCGTGCACTCAACGGCGGACAGCGACGCCATGCATGTCCGGCTCGCCGACGAGAGCGTCTGCATCGGCCCGCCGCCTTCGCGCGAGAGCTATCTGAACATCCATCAGATCGTTGCCGCCTGTGAGATCACCGGTGCGGATGCGGTGCATCCGGGTTACGGCTTCCTCTCGGAGAACGCCAAGTTCGCCGATATCCTCGATGCGCACGGCATCACTTTCATCGGACCGACTGCCGAGCACATCCGCCTCATGGGCGACAAGATCACCGCCAAGAAGACGGCGGAAGAACTCGGCATTCCGGTCGTTCCGGGCTCCGATGGCGAAGTGAGGCCGGAGAATGCCCTGGAGATCGCCCGCCAGATCGGATTCCCCGTGCTGATCAAGGCGACGGCGGGTGGCGGTGGCCGCGGCATGAAGGTCGCCCGCACCGAGGAGGAACTCGAAAATGCGGTTGCGACGGCACGTTCCGAAGCCGCGGCCGCATTCGGCAACGACGCGGTCTACATGGAGAAGTTTCTCGGCAAGCCGCGCCATATCGAAATACAGGTCGTCGGGGACGGCGAAGGCAATGCGATCCATCTCGGTGAACGCGACTGCTCGCTGCAGCGCCGCCATCAGAAGGTATGGGAAGAAGCCAACTCCCCGGCCCTGAACGTCGAACAGCGCATGAAGATCGGTCAGGTCTGCGCCGACGCGATGAAGAAGTTGAAGTATCGCGGCGCCGGCACGATCGAATTCCTCTACGAGAACGGCGAGTTCTACTTCATCGAGATGAACACGCGCCTGCAGGTCGAACACCCGATTACCGAAGCGATCACCGGGATCGACCTCGTGCACGAGCAGATTCGCGTGGCGTCCGGAGCCGGCCTCTCCGCCAAGCAGGAGGATATCGTCTTCTCCGGTCACGCCATCGAATGCCGCATCAATGCCGAAGATCCGCGCACCTTCGTCCCTTCCCCGGGCACGATCACGCATTTCCACGCCCCGGGCGGCCTCGGTGTGCGCGTCGACAGCGGCGCCTATCAGGGTTACCGCATACCCCCCTACTATGACAGCCTGATCGGTAAGCTGATCGTCCACGGCCGGACGCGCGTCGAGTGCATGATGCGGCTGCGCCGCGTGCTTGACGAATTTGTCATCGACGGAATCAAGACGACTCTTCCCCTTTTTCAGGACCTGATCAACAATCAGGATATCGCAAACGGCGATTATGATATCCATTGGCTGGAGCACCATCTGGCCACAACATCCGCATAGGATACGACATTGAAGGAGACGCGCAGCAAACAACCGGATATCACGCCGGACATGTTGTTGCGCGCCTACTCGATCGGTCTCTTCCCCATGGCCGACTCGGCCGACGATCCGGAACTTTTCTGGGTCGAGCCCGAGATCCGCGGCATCATTCCGCTGGACCGGTTTCACGTCTCGCGCAGCCTCGCCAAAGCGATCCGCAGGCGCCCCTTCGACATTCGCTTCGATACGGCCTTCGCTGAAGTCATGGAGGGGTGCGCGCAGCCCGCACCGGACAGGCCGACGACCTGGATCAACGACACGATCCGCTCCCTCTATGCGGCCCTGCACAATATGGGCCATGCGCACAGCGTCGAGGCCTGGGAGGGAGATGCGCTCGTCGGCGGCCTCTACGGCGTTTCACTCGGCGCAGCCTTTTTCGGCGAGAGCATGTTCTCGCGCCGCACCGGCGCATCCAAGATCTGCCTCGTCCATCTGGTCGAGCGATTGAGGTCGAAGGGGTTTCAGCTCCTCGACACGCAGTTCACGACCGAACACCTGAAGTCCTTCGGCGCAGTCGACGTGCCGAAGGCTCAGTACGAAGTTCTGCTCGCGAAAGCGATCGCCTCGCCAAATCTCGAATTTTGAGGATTATGCCTTCTCAAAGGGAAGGCTTACGCTTTGCGTCGCTCCAGTGACACGCACAGGGAGAACGATCGCAGAAGGCGCCTTGTCAAGTGCTCTATTGCTTTGCCGCAGTGTCGGGCGGCGGAACTTCGGAGGTGGACTTGCAGGATTGCAGCCAAACGTCATAGACGGGGTGCTCGACGGCGTTGAGCCCCGGGCTGTCGGCAAACATCCAGCCGGTAAAGATGCGGCGGATCTTCCGGTCGAGCGTGATTTCGTCCACCTCCACAAAGGTGGTCGTCTTCGGCGCTTCCGTTTCGTCGCGGCTGTGGCAAACGCGCGGAGTTACCTGCAGCGCACCGAATTGCACCGTTTCGCCGATATAGACGTCAAAGCTGGTGATGCGGCCGGTGATCTTGTCGATGCCGGAGAAGACCGCCACGGCGTTGGAAAGGCGTGCCGCCTGCGCGGTTTCGACGGCAGACGTCACCGGAGCGGCAAGGAGAAGGGCAATGGCCGCAAACCGCCCTCCCCGGCCAATCAAATCCCGCAGACCGAAACCCGCCATTACCGCCAATCCCCCGCACATTGCTGTTAGTCCCGGATGGACTTCAGGCGCTAAACCCGAAATGTGGCTGCGCCGTGATCGTCCCGCAAGTCGCGGGACGATGCCCGAGAAGCCCGGCTCAGGAGCGCGGCGTCCAGGCGTCGTAGTCGCCGGTCACACGCGGGCGCTTGCCGGCACCGGCAATCGACCCCTTCGGCCGGTAGGCATTGGGCGTACCGGTCGGGTTGGCGCGGTGCGGCTTCTGCCATTCGCGGACCGCATATTTCTCGTCGGCGGGGGAGACGTCGGTGCGATGATGCATCCAGCCATGCCAGCCCGGCGGGATCGCAGACGCCTCGGCGGGACCGTTGTAGATCACCCAACGCCGCGTCCGTCCCTCGGAGTCCGTGCCGCCCTGATAGTAGACGTTGCCGAATTCGTCTTCCCCGACGCGCTGGCCATGGCGCCAGGTGTGAAACCGGGTACCGATCGTCTGTCCATTCCACCAGGTGAAAATCTGCAGCAGGAGCTTCATATGCATCGTCCTTTACCGGCCGATGGGAGCCGGCCGGATATCAAAATCTCGCCCCCGCTTATGCCGCGCCGCTTTCGCCTTGTCCAGTGATTCCGCTCCCGGCTCGGGTCTTTCACCCGCATCTCGAGGCCGAAGCGCCTGTGTTCGCATCGATGCGGCGTGAAAGGTCAGGAAAGGCGCTTTTCCAGGATGAGCGCCGGTATGCCGGACTGCTCGTCGCCGCAACTGGATGTTTTTGCGACTTCCACAAATCCGTGCGCGCGATAAAAGGCGAGCGCGTGCAGGTTCTGCGGCTCCACCTCCACCCGCATGCGTTCCGCATCCGGGAAGCAGGTCTCGAGCTCCGCGAACATGTCGCGGCCGACGCCATGGCGTTGATGCTTCGGCAGCACATAGAGCTGGTGCAGCACGGCTGTCTTTTCCAGCGACTCGGACATGGCGGCATAGCCCATGCCGGCAAGCTCGCGGCCGTTGTCGGCGACGACAAACTCGGAATGCTTGCGCTGCAGGCGCGCGCGAAGGGCCTCGATCGAATGCCACTTCGCCGTCAGTTCATTGACCTTTTCGGCACCGTAGAACGTATCGTAGGTCGCGTGCCACGTCTCGGCGAGCAGAGCGCGAACCTTCTCGAGGTCACGCTCGCTCGCGGTTCGGACGAAGAACATCGTCACTCCTCGATGCCGAGTTTGGATTTTACCAGGGCCTGCACCGCCTGCGGATTGGCCTTGCCGCCGGTCGCCTTCATCACCTGCCCGACGAACCAGCCGGCGAGCGACGGCTTCGCCTTGGCCTTTTCCACCTGGTCGGGATTGGCGGCGATGATCTCGTCGACCGCCTTCTCGATCGCACCGGTGTCGGTGACCTGCTTCATACCGCGGCTCTCGACGATTTCGGCCGGATCGCCTCCCTCGTTCCAAAGGATTTCGAAGACGTCCTTTGCGAGCTTGCCGGAAATGGTGCCATCCTTGATGAGATCGATGATGCCGCCGAGCTGCGCCGGCGAGACCGGCGTTTCCTCGATGGTCTTGCCGGCCTTGTTCAGCGCGCCGAGAAGATCGTTGATCACCCAGTTCGCCGCCGCCTTGCCGTCACGGCCTTCGGCCACGGCTTCGAAGTAATCGGCAATCGCCTTTTCCGAGACGAGAACGGACGCATCGTAGACGGACAGGCCGAGATCGCGAACGAAGCGTTCCTTCTTGTCGTCCGGCAATTCGGGAAGGTCGGCCTTGAGCGCTTCCACGAAGGCATCGTCAAACTCGAGCGGCAGGAGATCCGGATCGGGGAAGTAGCGGTAGTCGTGCGCCTCTTCCTTCGAACGCATGGAGCGGGTCTCGCCCTTGTTGGCATCGAAGAGCCGGGTCTCCTGGTCGATCGCGCCGCCGTCTTCAAGGATCGCGATCTGGCGACGGGCCTCGTACTCGATCGACTGGCCGACGAAGCGGATCGAGTTGACGTTCTTGATTTCGCAGCGCGTGCCGAAAGCTTCGCCCGGACGGCGAACCGAGACGTTGACGTCCGCGCGCATCGAGCCCTCGTCCATATTGCCGTCGCAGGTGCCGAGATAACGCAGGATCGAGCGAAGCTTGGTGAGATAGGCTTTCGCCTCGTCCGACGAACGCAGGTCCGGCTTCGAGACGATCTCCATCAGCGCGACGCCCGACCGGTTGAGGTCGACATAGGACATGGCGGGATGCTGGTCGTGCATCGACTTGCCGGCATCCTGCTCCAAGTGCAGGCGCTCGATGCCGATCTCGACGTCTTCGAACTGCCCCTGGCGGTCCGGACCGACGGAAATGATGATCTTGCCCTCGCCGACGATCGGGTCCTTGTATTGCGAGATCTGGTAGCCCTGCGGCAGGTCCGGATAGAAATAGTTCTTCCGGTCGAAGATCGAGCGATTGTTGATCTTTGCCTTCAAGCCCAGGCCGGTGCGCACGGCCTGCTTGACGCATTCCTCGTTGATGACCGGAAGCATGCCCGGCATTGCGGCATCGACGAGCGAAACATTGGCATTCGGCTCCGATCCGAACTCGGTCGACGCACTGGAGAACAGCTTCGAATTGCTCAGCACCTGCGCATGGACCTCCATGCCGATGATGACCTCCCAGTCGCCGGTGGCGCCTGGAATGAAGCGTTTCGGATCAGGAGTGCGGACGTCGACGATGCTCATGTCATGCTCTTCTTTGAAGCCTGAATTCGTGGTTTCTCGGTAGAGCAATTGATCCCACGGTGCAAGCTTGTAAGGCGCGGCCGCACACATGGGGCACTGGACAATGCCGGCTCTGGCAGCCGGTCTTTGCAACCTTGACGATTGCGCGACGATCTCCTAGAAAGCGCGAGATCCGACAGGAGTCTTTATGTTCCATCAGTCTGAGTCCCGGTAAGGGCCCTGCCCGCTTCCACTGAAAAGCGTGCATGGGCCGGAAACGTAAACCCCGCTCTTCTCACGAAGAACGGAACGTTTTCCTGCGTTCTGATGAACGCTATTCCGGAATACTCTAACGATGGACATTTCGCGCGCCGAACAGCGCATTCTTCACCATTTGGCCCAGGGCGGCCGCATTGAAATCACCCGCGAAGGCAAGGCGATCGCGGAAATTCGCTGCTTTACGAGAGACGGCTGGGTCTATCCCGGCGTAGATCTCGAGCTTTTCCGTAAGCTGAAACGGAAGAGAGCGATCAAGTCATCCGCCGGTAAGCCGTATCGCATTACCGAACGCGGACTGCATCTGGTCAGATCGGAGCTCAACAACCGCTGAGCGCCGGCGATCCGCATCGCATCGATACCGGAGATATCGTCTCCGGTGTTCGATGCGGTCGGTATCGCCGCGATTTCCGGCAGCTTGCGGTCTCTTTACGCCGTCACCACCATTTGGACGCCGTGAAGCGGCCGGCTGCCTGTTCGATGACATGGGCCGTCTTGAACAGCGTTTCTTCCTCGAAGGGCTTGCCGATGAGCTGCAGACCGAGCGGCAGCCCCTTGCGGTCGAGCCCGCCCGGCACCGCAATGCCCGGAAGGCCGGCCATGTTCACCGTCACGGTGAAGATGTCGTTCAGGTACATCTTCACCGGATCGGATGCGAGGTCCTCGTCGGCAATGCCGAAGGCGGAGGAAGGCGTGGCCGGCGTCAGGATCGCATCGACGCCCGCCTGAAATGCGAGCTCGAAGTCGCGCTTGATCAAAGTCCGGACCTTCTGCGCGCGCAGGTAATAGGCATCGTAGTAGCCGGCGGAAAGCACATAGGTGCCGATCATGATACGACGCTTGACCTCCTGGCCGAAGCCGGCGGCGCGCGTCTTCTCATACATGTCGATGATGTCCTTGCCGTCGACGCGCAGGCCGTAGCGAACGCCGTCGTAACGCGCGAGGTTGGACGACGCTTCGGCCGGAGCGACGATGTAGTAGGCGGGCAGCGCGTATTTCGTATGCGGCAGCGAGATATCGACGATTTCGGCGCCGGCGTCCCTGAGCCAGGCGATACCCTGCTGCCAGAGCGCCTCGATGTCCTCCGGCATGCCGTCGACGCGGTATTCCTTCGGAATGCCGATCCGCATGCCCTTGATCGACTGGCCGATCGCGGCTTCGTAGTCCGGCACCGGCAGATCGACGGACGTCGTGTCCTTCGGATCGATGCTCGCCATCGACTTCAACAGGATCGCCGCATCGCGCACGTCGCGGGTGATCGGGCCCGCCTGGTCGAGCGACGAGGCGAAGGCGACGACGCCCCAGCGCGAGCAGCGGCCATAGGTCGGCTTGATGCCGACGGTGCCGGTGAACGCCGCCGGCTGGCGGATCGAGCCGCCGGTATCGGTCGCGGTGGCGCCGGCGCAAAGACGCGCCGCGACCGCGGCCGCCGATCCGCCGGAAGAGCCACCCGGAACCAGGTCCAGATTCGAGCCCTTAGCGCGCCACGGGTTCTTGACCGGTCCGTAATAGGAGGTCTCGTTAGACGAGCCCATGGCGAACTCGTCCATGTTAAGCTTGCCGAGCATGACGGCGCCGTCGTTCCACAGGTTCTGGGTCACGGTCGACTCGTAGCGCGGCTCGAATCCGTCCAGTATGTGGCTGCATGCCTGCGTGTGGATGCCCTCCGTGCCGAAGAGATCCTTGATACCGAGCGGGATGCCCTCGAGCGCGCCGGCCTTGCCGGCTGCGATGCGGGCGTCCGAGGCCTTCGCCATCTCGCGGGCCTTTTCCGGCGTAACGGCGACATAGGCGTTGATCGTCTCGTTGGCTGCCTCGATCGCGCCAAGATAGGCGTCGGTCAACTCGACCGCGGTGATTTCCTTGGCGGAAAGCTTCGCGCGGGCTTCGGCGATCGTGAGGCTCGTAAGGTCGGTCATGGTGTAATCGGACTTTCGCATTCGGAACGGCGGGACGGGCGGCGGGTGGTTACTCGACCACCTTCGGAACGAGGAAGAAGTTGCGATCCGAATTCGGCGCATTGGCGACAATGTCGTCCGCCTTGTCACCATCCGCGACGATGTCGTCGCGCTTTTTCATCTTCATCGGCATCACCGACGTCATCGGCTCGACTCCGTCGACATCCACTTCGGAGAGCTGCTCGACGAAGCCCAGGATACCGTTGAGTTCGCCGGTCATCCGCTCGGCTTCCTCATCGCTGACGGCGATGCGGGCAAGGCGCGCGACGCGCTTCACGGTGGCAAGGTCTACGGACATGATCGTCTCCGGTATCGCAAAGTTTCCCCCGCTATAAAGGCGAGTTGCACAACGTGCAACTCGCGAATGGCGCCGACCGGCTTCCGGCTGGGCTGCGCTCCTCTTCAGAGGGTTACTGCGCCACCGACCTCGGGGGTGGCGACCAATGTCGAGGCGCCGTCCATGCCGGCAATGAAGGTCTCCGGCGTCTGGTCGATGATCGGGAAGGAGCCATAGTGGCAAGGGATCGCCGTGTTGAACTTGAAGTAACGCTGGCACGCGAGCGCGGCCACGGCACCGCCCATGGTGAAACGGTCGCCGATCGGCACGATGCCGATTTCCGGCTCGTGCAGTTCCTGCACGAGCGCCATGTCGGAGAAGATGTCCGTGTCGCCCATGTGATAGAGCGTCGGCTCGTCGTCGAAATGGAGAACGAGGCCATTGGCATTGCCGAGCGAATGCGAAACGCCGTCGTCGGTGATCTGCGCCGATGAATGCAGCGCGTTGACGAATGTGGCGGTGAAGCTCCCGAGCTGGATGGTTCCGCCCGTATTGCCCGGCTCCAGCTTCGAAATGCCCTGCCGGCCGAGCCACATGCAGAGGTCGAAATTGGCAAGGACCGTCGCGCCGGTTTCCTTGGCTATGGCAACGGTGTCGCCGACATGGTCGCCGTGGCCGTGGGTCAGCAGAATGTGGGTCAGTCCCGCCGTTGCGGCCTTGCGCTCCTCGTCCCGAAAGGCCGGATTGCCGGTGAAGAACGGATCTATCAGTATTTTGGCTTTCGCCGTTTCGATATGGAAGGCGGAATGTCCCAGCCATTTGATGTTCATGATGTTCTCCTCAGATCGCGCGCGGCACCCCAGGCGAGTCGGGCGATAAAATTGATCGATTTATGTCTAGGACAAGCATATGGATCAGACCAGCGCACTGGAAAGATCGAATCGGTAAATCCCATGGCAATTCTCACGATGGAGGAACTCGCGGAGCGGCTGCCGCCCTATCAGTCGGTGGCAGGCCTGGACCTCGGGACGAAAACGATCGGCATTTCGGTTTCCGATCTGGGGCGGCGCTTTGCGACGCCGCGCGAGGTGATCCGCCGCGTCAAGTTCGGCGCCGACGCGCAGGCGCTCCTGTCTTTTGCGGAGAAGGAAAAAATCGCCGCCTTCATCATCGGCTTGCCGGTGAATATGGACGGATCGGAAGGGCCGCGCTGCCAGGCGACGCGGGCCTTCGTGCGCACTATGGGAGAAAAGACCGATATCCCCTTCGTCCTCTGGGACGAACGCCTGTCCACGGTGGCAGCCGAGCGGGTACTGATCGAAATGGACGTATCGCGGAAAAAGCGGGCCGAACGCATCGATTCGGCCGCCGCTTCCTTCATCCTTCAGGGAGCGCTGGATAGATTGGCATCGCTGGCGAGAGGCGCTTCCGGCGATCGGGACGCGCCGTAACGGCGCCGATACCAGGCCGCGATCTGCCTCCGCTTCCTGAGCGCGACAAGGCCGAACACGATCAGGCTGTCGACGATCATGGCCCGGGCGACGAGCGGCGGAATGGTTTCCGGCGGGATTCCCAGGATACTCCCGTAAACCCGGAAGACGAGCTCATGCGCCTCTCGCGTCAGCATGAAGACGCCGAAGCTCATGTCATAGTAGGAGAGCCCGTACCAGCCCGTAAGCAGCATCACGGGACCGCCCCAGAAGATCAGCAACCACTTCATGAAGCGCCCCTCTCCGGCTGGTGACCGCTAAGAAGCGGAAAGATTGCACGATCAAGCAGGACGAACGTGGTCAGGACGGCCGCGAGGCTCGCTATGTCGAGCGCCAAGCCGGCGAAAAAGATCACCATGATGATCAGCAAGGCAGCTCTCACCGGCCGCTCCGTTCCATCCTTAAAAAATCACACCGCCAGTATCTCCGCTTCGGAGGCAGAAGCGCAACGTAAACCATTTGTTAAGGTTAATATTCACAGTGAAAGCCGGCTTGCGGCCGCCTGTCCAGCGCTCTACAGCGAGTTCTGCGCACCTCATAGGGCGCGCGGCGCTGCGTGCGTGAACCTCCGTCTGCCTGGAGCCCTGATGACCATCGTCTTCGAAAGCATTCTGCCGGTCTTCCTGCTCGTGATCCTTGGTGTCGCGCTCCGGCGCTCGACGCTTGTCGACCAGGGGCTATGGATCGGGCTCGAGCAGTTCGGCTATTATTTTCTCTTTCCCGCTCTGCTCTTCTCGACGCTGGCGAAGGCGGACCTGGCCGGCCTCGAGGCTGATGCGACGGCCGTCGCTACGGTCGGCAGCGTCACATTGATGTCGGCCGCCCTCCTCTCGGCCTGGCCTCTGCTGCGCCGAGGCGGCATTTCCGGCCCCACCTTCACGTCGGTGTTCCAGACGGCCACGCGATGGAATGCCTTCATTGCACTGGCGGTCGCTGAAAAACTATTCGGCACGGCTGGACTCAGCCTGACGGCTCTCGTCATGGCACTGCTCATCATCCCGATCAATTTCTACAATATCGCCGTTCTGACCTGGTTCGGCGGCGGCAGCCGTGGCATCGGTTTTTTCTTTTTGAAGATCATCACCAATCCGCTGATCATCTCGTCGGCGCTCGGGATATTGTTCAACTTGACGGGCATCGAACTGTATGAGCCCGTGATGACGGCGGTCGACATGCTGGCGAGCGCTTCGCTCGGGCTTGGGCTGATCCTGGTCGGGGCCGGCCTCAAGATCGCCGACGCCTTGAACCCGAGCATCCCGGTCCTGTTCGCGGTCGTGCTCAAGCTGATCGTCATGCCGGTGTTCATGGTGGGCGGCAGCGCGCTTCTCGGCATCCGGGGGGATGCCCTGCTCGTCATCGCCGTGGGTGCGGCCGTCCCGACCGCCATGAACGGCTATCTTCTGGCCAAGCAGATGGGGGGTGACGCGGAGCTTTACGCGTCCGTCGCCACGATCCAGACGGCGGCCTCGTTCCTGACGATACCGCTCGTGCTCTTCGTTACGGGCTATGTTGCGGCCGGGTAGAGCAAATCGAGGACATAGGCCGAATCGAAGCGCGAATCGAGCATGCCGTAAGTCGAGCGCCAGCCGGCGGCCAGGCGCGATTCCAGGAACGCATCGGCGATGCGCCCGGCCCCGAGCCTGTAGAGTTCGGCAGCAGCCGCCGCCAGCGCCAGTTGCTCGACCAGCATGCGTGCCGCGCCCTCGTCGCGCTCGCAGAGCGACATGGCGGCACGCAGAACCTCGATCGTCTTGCGCCCGGCGGGGCCGAGATCGCGGCCGATCGTTGCGAAGAGCTGTTCGAACAGTTCCTTCCGGCGCCCGAGCACCCGCAGGACGTCGAGCGCCATAACGTTGCCGGAGCCTTCCCAGATCGCATTGACCGGGGCTTCGCGGTAGTGGCGCGCAAGCGCCCGCTCCTCGACATAGCCGTTGCCGCCCATGCACTCCATCGCCTCATAGATCAGCGCGGGGGCGATCTTGCAGCACCAGTATTTCGCGACCGGCGTCATGATACGGGCGTAGGCGGCATCCTCCGCGCTGCTATGGGCATTATCGAAGGCTTCGGCCAGGCGGAACGACAGTGCGCTTGCGGCCGCGACATCCAGGGCCATATCGGCGAGCACCCTGGTCATCATCGGCTGGCTGACAAGCGCCTTGCCGAAGACCTTGCGGCCGCGGGTATGATGCACGGCTTCGGCGAGCGATGCGCGCATCATCCCGGCCGAGGCCAGCGCGCAGTCGAGCCGGGTCAGCGTCACCATGTCCAGGATCGTGCGGATACCGGCATCCGGCGTACCGAGCAAGAAACCGAAAGTGTCGGAAAACTCGACCTCGGAGGAAGCATTGGAACGGTTGCCCAGCTTGTCCTTCAGGCGCTGGAAACGCAGACCGTTGGCCCCGCCGTCCTCCAGCAGCCGCGGGACCAGGAAGCAGCCGAGCCCCTCCCGGGTCTGTGCCAGCATGACGAAAGCGTCGCTCATCGGCGCGGACATGAACCATTTGTGTCCGGTGAGGCGATAAATGCCCTCCCCCACCCGTTCGGCCGTGGAGGTATTGGCGCGCACGTCGGTGCCGCCCTGCTTCTCGGTCATGCCCATGCCGATCGTGACCGCGGACTTCTGCATCCACGGCCGATTGGACGAATCATATTTGCGCGAGAGGATCTTCGGCGCCCATTCCTTCTGGACGGCGGGGGAAGCGGTAATCGCCGCGACCGAGGCACTGGTCATCGTCAGCGGGCAGAGATGGCCGCATTCGAGCTGCGCGGTCAGATAGAAGCGGATCGCCCTTACCTTGTGCGAGCGGCCGCGCTCATCGGGCAGGTTCTCCCAGGCGGAAGAATGCAGACCGGTCGTCATGGAGCGGCGCATCAGCGCATGCCAGGCGGGATGGAACTCGACGACGTCGAGGCGCTCGCCGCGCGGCCCGTGCGTCTTCAGCTTCGGCACGCCTTCATTGGCCATCCGGGCCAGTTCCTGTGCCTCGGGCGAAGTCACATAGCGCCCAAGCCCATCGAACTCGTCGCGCAGCGTCTTCGGCATGCTGGACGTGATGTCGACCACCAGCGGGTCGGAGCGAAAGGCGTTGACACCGGACCAGGGCTTGGGCTGGTTCAGTTCTGCAAGTTTTTGTTCTGTCCGGTTCATCTGATTCATGGGCCGGTTTTAGAGCCTTTCCTGTCCAAATGGAAACAATTCTGTTGGCCCAAGTTTTCTTCGGAACGGGCGGCGCGCCGCTTGCCGCGCCGGGGTCCACGTTCTATAGAGCGACCGAATTCCAGAAATGCAAGGGCGGCTCATGATCACCTTCCCGCATCGCCACCTGCTCGGCATCAAGGGGCTGACGGAACAGGATATCACGCTCCTGCTCGATCGCGCCGACGAGGCCGTCAAGATCTCTCGACAGAGGGAAAAGAAGACCTCCTCGCTGCGCGGGCTCACGCAGATCAATCTGTTCTTTGAAGCCTCGACCCGTACCCAGTCCTCATTCGAGCTCGCCGGAAAGCGGCTCGGCGCCGACGTCATGAACATGTCCGTCGGCAATTCCTCGGTGAAGAAAGGCGAGACGCTGATCGATACGGCGATGACGCTGAACGCCATGCACCCGGACGTGCTGGTCGTTCGCCACTCGTCGGCGGGGGCTGCCTCGCTGCTTGCCCAGAAGGTCTCCTGCTCAGTCGTCAACGCCGGCGACGGCCAGCACGAGCACCCGACGCAGGCGCTGCTCGACGCGCTGACGATCCGGCGCGCCAAGGGCAAGCTCTCGCGGATCATCGTGGCGATCTGCGGCGACGTTCTCCACTCGCGCGTCGCCCGCTCCAATATCCTGCTTTTGAACCAGATGGGCGCCCGTGTGCGGGTCGTCGCGCCGGCGACGCTGCTTCCCGCCGGCATCGCCGAGATGGGCGCCGAGGTCTACCACTCCATGGCCGAGGGCCTCAAGGATGCGGACGTGGTGATGATGCTGAGACTCCAGCGCGAGCGCATGGCCGGCTCCTTCGTGCCTTCGGTGCGCGAGTACTTCCATTACTACGGCCTGGATGCCGAGAAGCTCAAGGTCGCGAAGGACGACGCGCTCGTCATGCATCCGGGGCCGATGAACCGCGGCGTCGAGATCGCCTCGGAGATCGCCGACGGGCCGCAAAGCGTGATCGAACAGCAGGTCGAGATGGGCGTCGCCGTGCGCATGGCGGTGATGGAAACATTGCTTCTCTCCCAGAACCAGGGGCCGCGCCTATGACCAGACCACTCGTTCTGCAGAACCTCCGCATCGTCGATCCCTCGCGGAAACTGGACGAAATCGGCGCCATCATCGTCGGGGACGACGGCCGTATCCTCGCGGCCGGGAAGGATGCGCAGAACCAGGGCGTACCTGCGGACGCCTTCGTCAAGGACTGCGCCGGCCTCACCGCCGTCCCGGGATTGGTCGATGCGCGCGTCTTCGTCGGCGAACCGGGCAGCGAACATCGCGAGACGATCGAGTCGGCCTCGCGTGCAGCGGCAACCGGCGGCGTCACTTCTTTCATCGCCATGCCGGACACCGATCCGGTGATCGACGATATCGCGCTTGTCGAATTCGTGCAGAAGACCGCGCGCGACAAGGCGCTCGTCAACGTCCATCCGGCGGCGGCCCTGACCAAGGGACTGCTCGGCCAAGAGATGACCGAGATCGGGCTGCTTCGCGATGCGGGCGCCGTCTGCTTCACCAACGGGCGACAGCCGGTGCACGATACGCTCGTGCTTCGCCGCGCGATGACCTACGCGCGCGAGTTCGGTGCCGTCGTCGCGCTCGGGACGCGCGACAAGTATCTCGGCGCCAACGGCGTCATGAATGAAGGGCTGCTTGCGAGTTGGCTCGGCCTTCCCGGCGTGCCGCGCGAAGCCGAGATCATTCCGCTCGAACGCGACCTGCGCATCGCCGGCCTGACGCGTGCGGCCTATCACGCGGCTGAAATTTCCGTTCCCGAATCGGCCGAGACCATTCGCATCGCCCGCGAGCGCGGCACCAACGTCACCTGCGGCATCTCGATCAACCACTTGACCCTGAACGAGAACGACATCGGCGAGTACAGGACTTTCTTCAAACTCTCGCCGCCCTTGCGCACCGAGGACGATCGCGTCGCGATGGTCGAGGCGCTGGCCGACGGAACGATCGATATCATTGTCTCGTCTCATGATCCGCAGGACGTCGACACCAAGCGCCTGCCCTTCGCGGATGCCGCGGACGGGGCGATCGGCCTCGAAACACTGGCGGCAGCGGCGCTGCGGCTCTATCACAGCGGCGAAGTGCCGCTGATGCGGCTGATCGATGCTCTGTCCACCCGCCCGGCCGCGATCTTCGGCCTGGATGCCGGCACGCTGAAGCCCGGCGCCCGAGCCGACATCGCCGTCATCGACCTTGACGAGCCTTGGGTTCTCCACAAGGAGACGCTCGTCTCACGCTCCAAGAACACGCCTTTCGAAAATGCACGCTTTACCGGACGGGTCGTCCAAACCTATGTTGCTGGCGAACTCGTGCATTCGGCATAACCGGCGCGGGTCAGCGGAAGGGGGGACCGGTGGACATGTTTTCCTGGCAGTTGGGGCTGCCTTCGACTTTCGCATGCCTTGTTTTCGGTTATCTGCTGGGCTCGATCCCGTTCGGCCTCATTCTGACGCGGATGGCCGGCCTCGGTGACGTACGCAAGATCGGCTCCGGCAATATCGGCGCGACGAATGTGCTCAGAACCGGCAACAGGAAGCTTGCCGCCGCCACGCTGCTGCTCGATGCCCTGAAGGGCACGGCTGCCGCAGCGATCGCATCCTACTGGGGTGTCGAAGCGGGCATTGCCGCCGGTTTTGCCGCCTTTCTCGGACACCTTTTTCCCGTCTGGCTTTCCTTCAGGGGCGGCAAGGGCGTTGCGACCTATATCGGCGTACTGCTCGGCCTCATGCCGGTTATGGTGCTCCTTTTCGCAGCCATCTGGCTGGCGATGGCAAAGATCACCCGCTACTCCTCTCTTTCGGCACTCGTCGCGACCGCCGCCGTCCCCATCGCGCTCTATGCAGCCGGCAACGGCAAGGTGGCCGGGCTCTTTGCGGTCATGACGGCCATCGCCTGGATCAAGCACCGCGCCAACATCCAGCGCCTCCTGAGCGGCACCGAAAGCCGGATCGGAGAAAAGGGCTGATGCCGCCGGGCGGCGCTCGACGGACCGGGACCGCGCTCAGCGAACGGCAGAAGATCGCATGGTTGCGGCTCATCCGAAGCGACAATGTCGGCCCGGCAACCTTCCGCGATCTGATCAGCCATTTCGGCAACGCAGAGGCGGCGCTCGAGGCGCTGCCGGAACTTTCGCGTCGTGGCGGGGCGGACCGGTCCTTCCGCATTGCCACGGTGGACGAAGCCGAGCGAGAACTCGAGGCCGCACACCGGTTCGGTGCCGTGTTCGTGGGCATCGGCGAACCCGATTATCCGGACGCGCTCAGACAGATCGACGGCGCCCCGCCGCTTCTCGCGACGAAGGGCAATTTGAACGCGACGGCCCGTCCCTCGCTTGGGATCGTCGGCTCACGCAATGCCTCGGTCAGCGGCGCGAAGTTCGCGGCGATGATCGCCCGCGACGCCGGAGCTGCCGGCTATGTCATCACATTAGGGCTCGCCCGCGGCATCGACACCGCCGCGCACCGCGCCAGTCTGCGGACAGGCACGATCGCCGTGCTCGCCGGTGGCCTCGACCGCCCCTACCCGCCGGAGAATCTCGGCCTCCTGCAGGAAATCGTCTCCGGCGAGGGGCTGGCGGTCAGCGAGATGCCCTTTGGCTGGGAACCGCGCGCCCGGGATTTCCCGAGACGAAACCGGCTCGTCGCGGGCATCAGCCTCGGTGTTGCGATCGTCGAAGCCGCGAACCGTTCAGGGTCACTGATCACTGCGCGCTATGCCGCCGATTTCGGCCGGCTGGTCTTTGCCGTTCCCGGGTCGCCTCTCGATCCGCGCTGTCATGGCACGAACGATCTCCTGAAACAGGGGGCGACCGTTACGACCTCTTCGGCGGACGTGATCGAGGCGCTGGCGCCTCTCAGCCGCGACGACCTTTTCTCGCGGCTGGAAGCCAACGAGCCAAGCGCCGAGGAGCCGCGGCCGATGCCGCAGCCGCCGGACGACACAGATCGCTCGCGCGTCGTCGAGGCTCTCGGGCCGACGCCGGTCGCAATCGACGATCTCATCCGATATACCGGCCTTGCCGCACCGCAGATCCATATGGTGCTCGTCGAACTGGATCTTGCCGGTCAGCTCTGCCGTCACGGAGGCAATCTCGTATCCCTCGCGACGGCCGAATGACGGCCAGGACCTGTCGCTCCGCCGCGTCAAAGACAGCGGCAAGAATGACGACCACTGGTTGAGCCGATTCGAATGTTGCCGCTTGGTTGCGGTCGAGCGTGATATAGCTATTTTCGATCAAACCCCTTGACCGCGCCCGAATCCCTGTCCATGTCGTGGCGTCGGATTGGCGCGCAGGGTCGCCAAACAAGTTGTTTCAGAGAATGTCGATGAATGTTGTAGTGGTGGAATCGCCTTCCAAGGCCAAGACGATCAACAAGTACCTGGGCCCAGGCTACAAGGTGCTTGCCTCGTTCGGCCACGTGCGTGACCTGCCTGCCAAGGACGGATCGGTTCGCCCCGACGAAGACTTCGAGATGTCCTGGGAGGTCGACGGCGCTTCCGCCAAGCGGATGAAGGACATCGCCGATGCGGTGAAATCGTCCGACGGTCTCATTCTCGCGACCGACCCCGACCGCGAGGGCGAGGCGATCTCCTGGCATGTGCTCGACCTTCTCAGGAAGAAAAAGGTCATCGGCGACAAGCCGGTCAAGCGCGTCGTCTTCAATGCGATCACCAAGAAGGCCGTGCTCGATGCGATGGCCGAACCCCGCGACATCGATGCCTCGCTGGTCGACGCATATCTCGCACGCCGCGCTCTCGACTACCTCGTCGGCTTCAATCTTTCGCCCGTGCTCTGGCGCAAGCTGCCGGGCGCACGCTCGGCGGGCCGCGTGCAATCGGTGGCGCTGCGCCTCGTCTGCGACCGCGAGGCGGAGATCGAGCGCTTCGTCACCGAAGAATACTGGAACATCTCGGCGCTTCTGAAGACACCGCGCGGCGACGAATTCGAAGCGCGCCTCGTTTCGGCCGACGGCAAGCGGCTGCCGCCGAAGGCGATCGGCAATGGCGAGGAAGCCAACCGGTTGAAGTCCCTGCTCGACGGCGCGAGCTACGTCGTCGAGAGCGTCGAGGCCAAGCCGGTCAAACGCAATCCCTCCCCGCCCTTCACCACTTCGACGCTGCAGCAGGCCGCCTCCTCGAAGCTCGGCTTCTCGGCATCGCGCACCATGCAGGTGGCGCAGAAGCTCTATGAAGGCGTCGATATCGGCGGAGAAACCGTAGGTCTCATCACCTATATGCGAACGGACGGCGTGCAGATGGCGCCGGAAGCGATCGAGGCCGCGCGCCAGGCCATCGGCAGCCAGTTCGGAGAGCGTTATCTTCCGGAAAAGCCGCGCTTCTATTCCACCAAGGCAAAGAATGCCCAGGAAGCGCACGAGGCCATTCGCCCGACCGATTTCGACCGCACGCCCGACCAGGTCCGGCGCTTCCTCGACGGCGACATGCTGAGACTGTACGATCTTGTCTGGAAGCGCGGTATCGCGAGCCAGATGGCGTCTGCGGAGATCGAGCGCACCACCGCCGAGATCGTCGCCGACAATGCCGGCAAGAAGGCGGGTCTCAGGGCAACCGGCTCGGTCATCCGCTTCGACGGCTTCATCGCTGCCTATACCGACATGAAGGAAGACGGCGAGCAGGCGGATGACGGCGACGAGGACGGCCGCCTTCCGGAAATCAACGCACGCGAAAATCTTGCCAAGCAGAAGATCAACGCCAGCCAGCACTTCACCGAGCCGCCGCCGCGCTATTCGGAAGCGACGCTCATCAAGAAGATGGAAGAGCTCGGTATCGGCCGCCCGTCAACCTATGCGGCGACCGTCACGACCCTCATCGACCGTGACTATGTGGAGATCGACAAGCGCAAGCTGGTGCCGCAGGCGAAAGGCCGTCTGGTCACTGCGTTCCTCGAAAGCTTCTTCACCCGCTATGTAGAATATGATTTCACCGCGTCGCTCGAGGAGAAACTCGACCAGATTTCGGCAGGCGAACTCAATTGGAAGGACGTGCTGCGCGACTTCTGGAAGGACTTCTTCTCCCAGATCGAGGACACCAAGGAACTGCGCGTCACCAACGTGCTCGATGCGCTCAACGAGGAACTGGCTCCGCTCGTCTTCCCGAAGCGGGAAGATGGCGGCGACCCGCGCATTTGTCAGGTCTGCGGCACCGGCAAGCTGTCCCTGAAGCTCGGCAAATACGGCGCTTTCGTCGGATGCTCCAATTACCCGGAATGCAACTACACGCGCCAACTCTCCTCCGACAGCAACGGTGACGCCGAAGCAGCTGCAGCGAACGAGCCGCAAAGCCTCGGCAAGGATCCGCATACCGGCGAGGAAATCACGCTGCGCAACGGCCGCTTCGGCCCCTATGTCCAGCGCGGCGACGGCAAGGAGGCGAAACGCGCCAGCCTGCCGAAGGGTTGGACGCCGGCGGCGATCGATCACGAGAAGGCCCTCGCCCTGCTCTCCCTGCCGCGCGATATCGGGCCGCATCCGGAAAGCGGCAAGATGATCTCCACCGGCATCGGCCGCTATGGCCCCTTCGTGCTTCACAACGGCACCTATGCCAATCTGGAATCCGTCGAGGACGTCTTCTCTATCGGTCTGAACCGCGCGATTTCCGTCCTTGCCGACAAGCAGTCCAAAGGGGCTGGCGGCGGACGCGCTAGCGCGGCGGCCCTCAAGGAGCTTGGGGAACATCCGGACGGCGGCGCGATTACTGTTCGCGACGGACGCTTCGGGCCCTACGTCAACTGGGGCAAGGTGAATGCCACGCTGCCGAGGGGTAAGGACCCGCAATCGGTCACGGTCGAGGAAGCGCTTGCGCTCATCGCCGAGCGCGAAGCGAAAGGCGGCGTGACCAAGGGCAAGGCGGCAAAGGGAAAGCCGACCGGGGGAAAATCGGCCGGAACGAAGTCTGCCAAGGCTGCATCGGCCGGAACTGCGAAAGCGGAGAAGCCGAAATCAGCAGCGAAGACGAAAACGAAAGCGGCCGCGAAGGCCAAGAAGGACTGACCTTGACCAGGATTCCGCGCGACCCGACCGAAACGCCCGCAAAGGGCGCAGGCAAGAAGAACGGCCGCGCGGCCAGGACGGCACCGGCCGGAGAAAAGGAGACGATCGTTCATGGCGTCGTTCCTTCCCGCGAGGTGCTGATGCGCTTCATCGCCGAGAACCCGCAACACGCCTCGAAGCGCGAGATCGCCAAGGCGTTCGGCCTGAAGGGCGAGGCACGGGTAGAGCTCAAGGGACTGCTGCGATCGCTCGAGGAGGACGGGCTCGTCGAGAAGAAGCGCAAGTCGCTCGTTCGCCCCGGCGGGCTCCCGCCCGTCACCGTTCTTGACATTACCATTCGCGACGTCGATGGCGACCTGATCGGCCGGCCGGCCGAGTGGCTCGACGACGACGGCGTCGCGCCCGCAGTCCTGATCAAGCAATCAAGCGTCGCCAGGGCCAAGGGCAAGACGCCGGTAGGCGGTCTCGGCGACCGGGTGCTCGCGAAGATTTTCCCGGCCAAGGAACGCGGCGGCCCTGCCTATACCGCGCGTATCATCAAGGTGCTCGACAAGCGCAAGGACGCGGTCCTCGGCGTCTTCCGCGCCACGCCCGGCGGCGGCGGCCGGCTGATGCCGATCGACAAGCGCGGCGAGGAGCTCCTCATCGATCCGGAGTTCATCGGCGACGCCAAGGAAGGCGATCTCGTCGAAGCGCATCTTTCGCGGATCGGCCGCTACGGCCTGCCGCGGGCGCAGGTGCAGAACGTCATCGGCTCGGTCGCGTCCGAAAAGGCGATCTCGATGATCGCCATCCATGCCCATGGTATCCCGCACGTCTTTCCGGAGAGGGTGCTGCAGGAGGCGGAAGCCGCGCGTCCTGCAACCATGGCGCATCGCGAGGACTGGCGCACCCTGCCGCTCATCACCATAGACCCGGCGGACGCCAAGGATCACGACGACGCCGTCTACGCGGAGCCGGATTCGTCGCCGGACAATCCGGGCGGCGTCATCGTCACCGTCGCGATCGCCGACGTCTCCTGGTACGTCAGGGCACGCTCGGCACTCGATCTCGAGGCGTTGAAACGCGGCAATTCCGTCTATTTTCCCGACCGGGTCGTACCGATGCTGCCCGAGCGCATATCCAACGACCTCTGCTCCCTGAAGGAAGGCGTCGACCGCCCGGCGCTTGCGGTCCGGATGCGCTTTTCCAAGGAAGGCCGCAAGGCCGGGCATACGTTTCACCGCATCATGATGCGAAGCGCCGCCAAGCTCTCGTACCAACAGGCGCAGACCGCGATCGACGGTGCTCCCGACGACAAGACCGGCCCCATACTGGATACGATCCTCAAGCCGCTCTGGGAAGCCTATCGTACCCTCACCCGCGGAAGGGAGCGCCGTCAGCCGCTCGAACTCGACGTGCCGGAGCGCAAGATCATCCTGAAGCCGGACGGCACGGTCGATCGGGTCTTCGTGCCGGAACGCCTCGATGCGCACAAGCTCATCGAAGAGATGATGATCCAGGCGAATGTCGCCGCTGCCGAGACGCTGGAACAGAAACGTCAGGTTCTGATCTATCGTGTCCACGACCAACCCTCGCTCGCCAAGCAGGAGAGCCTTCGCGAATTCCTGGCGACGCTCGACATCGCGCTCGCCAAAGGCGGCAACATGCGGGCGAACCATTTCAACGGCATTCTCGCCAAGGCCGACGGAAAGCCTTACGAGACGATCGTGAACCAGATGGTGCTTCGTTCGCAAAGCCAGGCGATCTACAGCCCGGAAAATATCGGTCATTTCGGCCTGAACCTGTTGCGCTACGCCCACTTCACCTCGCCGATCCGGCGCTATGCGGATCTGATCGTGCACCGCGCGCTCGTTTCCGCGCTCGGGCTCGGCGAAGGCGGCATAATGCCCGAGGAAGAAGCAGCGCTCGACGATATCGCCGCCGAAATCTCGACCTTCGAGCGGCGCGCCATGGCGGCTGAACGCGATACGATCGATCGGCTGATCGCCCACCATCTGAACGGCCGCGTCGGCGAAGAGTTCGACGGACGGGTTTCCGGCGTCACCAAGGCGGGACTTTTTGTCACCCTCCCCGCCTATGGCGCCGACGGCTTCATCCCTATATCTACGCTCGGGCGCGACTATTTCATCTATGATGAGGCGCATCAGGCCCTTTCCGGCGAGAAATCCGGACTGGGTTACCGTCTCGGGGACCCGGTGCAGGTCAAGCTTGTAGAAGCGGTGCCGTTGGCCGGTGCACTCCGTTTCGAAATGCTGAGCGAGGGACGAAAGATGCCGACGGCAATGCGCTCCTTCCACAAGGCCGGCCGCCGCGACCGGACGGGTGCGCGCAAACGCCCGGGAACGCGACCGCCCCGCGGCAGGCACTGACAGCCGGACGCGCGACGTCCGGCACGAGGATTGGACATGAAGGCAACGGCGACAGACATGCTTCAGCTCGGCGGAGCGGAGGGCGACAAAAGGCCTGTCGGCCGCTCGATCAAGCGTGGCCTTTTCGGGACCTGTCCGGCCTGCGGCCGCGGCCGGTTGTTCCGCGCCTTCCTCAAATCGGTGGACGCCTGCGACGCCTGCGGCGAACGCATGGATCACCACCGCGCCGACGACTTCCCGCCCTATATCGTCGTCACGATCGTCGGCCATGTCGTGCTCGGCGGTTATATGATGACCGATCTCGTGCTGCCGCTTACGACATGGCAGCATCTCGCGATCTGGGCGCCGGTTACGCTTGCCAGTTCGCTCGCCCTGATGCAGCCGGTCAAGGGCGCGGTCATCGGCCTGCAATGGGCGTTGAGAATGCACGGCTTCGGCGGTCACGACGATCTGCCTGAAGACGTCCTCCCGCCGCGAGATCCTTCGGCATGACCCCGGAGCCGCTTGGCGGCCGCGCTTTCGCACTCGAGGCCGAAGCGGCGAGTTCTCCTACGGTCAGGACGCGCGATGCGGCCTCCATCATGCTTCTCGACAGATCCGGCAAGGACATTCGCGTGTTGATGGGCAAACGCCACAGCGCCCACGTCTTCATGCCGGACCTTTACGTCTTTCCGGGTGGCCGCCGCGATCCCGGCGACCATCGCCTGAGTTTTGACGGCGATCTTCATCCGGCGGTTCTGCGATCTCTCAGGGCAGGCGACGGGCGGGCGATCACCGAGGCTCGCGCACGGGCGCTAGCACTTGCGGCCGCGAGGGAACTTTACGAAGAAGCCGGGGTAAGCCTCGGCCGGACACGCGAGCGCCAAGGCGCGGTGCTTCCGTTTCTTCCCGATCTTTCGAACTTGCGCTATATGGCGCGGGCCATTACTCCTCCGGGACTGCCGAGGCGGTTTGACACACGGTTCTTTGCCGTTTTCGCGGACGAGGCCGAGATCGATCCCTCACTGGTGGCGGAAAGCCGGGAGCTTCAGGATTTGCAGTGGATCGATGTCAACGACTTTTCCGCGCTTCGCGTGCCGGAGATCACCGCAATCATCCTCTCGGATCTGAGAAACGATCTCATGTCGGATCCTTCGCTTCCGCCTGAAAGAACCGTTCCATTTTATTTTACGCGCCATGGGCGCTTTCACCGCACGCTTCTCTGAGGGCCCTATCGCATGTCGAAGCCGCCGCCCGGTACGTCAGGACCGGTTGACGAAATCCACTGGCCTTCATTGATCGCCGCGCTCGCGTCGATCACTGCCGTCGGCATCGCGATCGGCCTGGGGCTCCCGCTGCTCAGCGTCATCATGGAAAAGCGGGGCATCGCGCCCACCCTGAACGGGCTGAATGCGGCAATGGCCGGCCTCGCATCGATGGCCGCCGCCCCGTTCACGATGAAATTCGCCCATCGTCACGGCGTCGCTCCGACCATGCTGCTGGCGATAATGTTTGCGGCGGCGAGCTCGCTCGGTTTCTACTACCTCACGAATTTCTGGCTCTGGTTTCCCCTGCGCATCGTCTTTCACGGCGCAATCACCGTCCTCTTCATCCTTTCGGAGTTCTGGATCAACGCCACCGCGCCCCCCAACAGGCGCGGCTTCGTGCTCGGGATTTACGGCACGGTACTCTCGCTCGGCTTCGCGAGCGGTCCCCTGCTCTTCTCCATCCTGGGCAGCGAAGGCTTCCTGCCCTTCGCTGTCGGCGCGGGCGTCATCCTGCTTTCCGCGATCCCGATCTTTCTCGCGCGCAATGAAAGCCCGGTGCTGGACGAAAAGCCGAAGCGCCATTTCATGCGTTATGTCTTCCTGGTGCCGACCGCGACGGCCGCCGTCTTTATCTTCGGCGCGGTGGAATATGGCGGGCTTTCCCTGTTTCCCATCTTCGGGACCCGCGCGGGTTTCAGCGAATCGCAGGCAGCGCTGCTGCTGACGGTCATGGGCGTCGGCAATTTCATCTTCCAGATCCCCCTCGGCATGCTTTCCGACCGCGTGAAGGACCGCCGTACGATCCTGTCGGCGCTGACCCTGATCGGGCTCGTAGGCGCCCTGTTCCTGCCTACGCTGGTTGAAAACTGGTTCCTGATGGCGCTTGTTCTTCTGTTCTGGGGCGGATGCGTCTCCGGTCTCTATACGGTCGGCCTCAGCCACCTCGGTTCCCGTCTTCAGGGAGCGGACCTTGCGGCCGCCAACGCCGCCTTCGTGTTCTCCTACGCCGTCGGCACGGTAGCGGGTCCGCAGGTGATCGGGGCGGCCATGGATGTGACGGGCAATGACGGCTTTGCCTGGGCAATCGCCGGCTTCTTCGGGCTTTATGTCGTACTTTCCCTGGTCCGCATCGTTTTGAAACCAAAACGGCCTTGACTTTTCGGTCGTGATTTGTAGTTTCGCGGCAACTTGACCGTGGCCCGCAATCGGTTGTCCACGGCTTTCAATTTTTCATAAAGGCAGGACGACCATGGCGAAAGCTACCACCATCAAGATCAAGCTGCTGTCGACGGCCGACACCGGTTACTTCTACGTCACCACCAAGAACAGCCGCACGATGACGGACAAGATGACGAAGACGAAATACGATCCGGTCGCGAAGAAGCACGTCGAATTCAAGGAAGCCAAGATCAAGTAAGATCGCCGCTTTCTTCGATCGAGGAGCGCCGCCCGCAGGGCCGGCGCTTTTTCTTTGCGCTTTTCCGTTCTTTGCGCTTTTCCGGCGCTTGAACCTGAAACGAACGGAAGAGACGAAAACGCCGCCTCTTTCGAAGCGGCGTTTCGAATGGGGGTCGACTGGTCCGGTTGCAGCACGAGGAATCCGCAAGTCCGAGGCCAGCCGACCGACCCCACGACCCAGGAGATGCGGCGGACCTGAGCATCATGGGGTAACCGAATGCTGTGGAAGTTTCCTTCCTCGCTTATCAGCATTGCCTGAAACTAAAAAAAAATCAATGCATTCTTAATCGCCGAAGAGGGGTTGCTCGGCGTTTGGTTAATTCTGTTTCAGAATCGGACAGTGTCGCCTGCAGATGTGCTTACCCCGGCACGGGCCACGCGAAGAAAAACGGAACCTGAAGGAACCCGCGCGCGAGGCCCTGAAAAGCTCAGCATGTGCGGCGGATCAGGCAGCGGCAGCGACGACGCGGTTCCGTCCGCCGTTCTTCGCCTGATAGAGCGCCATGTCGGCCCGCTTCAGCAAAGCCTCGGCCGTATCGCCATGCGGCCTCAGGGTTGCAATGCCGAGCGACGCCGTTACGTTCAGGACCGTCGCGGCCTGCGGAATGTCGAAGCCACGGCTCTCGACCGCCAGTCGAAGCCTCTCCGCAACGATTGCAGCCATTTCGGGCGTCGTATCCGGCATGACGACCACGAACTCCTCCCCGCCGAAACGGCAGGCAAGATCCGCGCCGCGCACCGTGGCGCGAACACGGTTGGCAAATTCGCGCAGTACATCGTCACCGGCATCATGGCCGTGAGTGTCGTTCACACGCTTGAAGCGATCGATATCCGTGATGCAGATCGACAGCGGACGCCCCCTTGTGGTCGCGCGATCGATCAGCAGCTTCAGGTGGTTTTCCAGATAACGCCTGTTGTGGAGGCCGGTGAGATCATCGGTCACGGCCAATTCGATCGTCTGCTGGACACTTGCGCGCAGGCGATCGTTGCAATGCTTGCGCCGGATCTGCGTGAGGGAGCGGGCGACAAGTTCGTTCGGATCGACGGGTCGCATGATGTAGTCCGTCACGCCCAGTTCGAGTGCGCGGACGATTCTCTCATCGTTTCCCTGCTCGGTTACCAGCAGGATCGGAATGAAGCGGGTCCGCTCGAGCGAGCGCAATTGCGAACACAGACGCAAGGGATCGTAGTCGTCGAAATTCGCGTTGACGATGATCAGGTCGAAACTGCTTTCGGCGGCCTCGAACAGAGCGGCCTGCGGGTCCGATATGACGGCGACATCGGCGATCGGCTTCAGGGCACGGGTGAGCCGTTCCTGTGAAGAAGCGCGGCCATCGACCAGTAGCACGCTGCCGGGCTCGTCCGGCCGATCGACACGGGCCAGTTCCTGCAGCCCGATCGTTTGCGCCGTCTGGGCTCTGAGACGCAGCTCGTCGCTGACGTTCTTCAGGCGTACGAGGCTTTTCACGCGCGACATGAGCTGCAGATCGTTCACGGGCTTGGTCAGGAAGTCGTCGGCGCCGGCCTTCAGCCCGCGCACACGATCGGACGGCTGATCGAGCGCCGTTATCATCACGACCGGAATATGCGCGGTCCGGCTGTTCGCCTTCAGTCTTTCGCAGACCTCGAAACCGTCCATCCCCGGCATCATGATATCGAGCAGGACGAGATCCACCGGCGTCTTTTCGCATGTCGCCAATGCGGCGTGCCCGTCCCCGGCCGTAAGCACGTCGAAATATTCGGCCACGAGCCGCGCTTCCAGGAGCTTCACATTGGCTGGTACGTCATCAACGACGAGGATGCGCGCAGTCATATCGATCTTTCCGGCAGTCAGGCATCGCCCAGGTATGTTTTGATCGTCTCAATGAATTTTGGAACGGAAATCGGCTTGGAGACATAGGCCTCGCATCCCCCTTGGCGGATGCGTTCCTCGTCGCCCTTCATGGCAAAAGCGGTTACGGCAATGACCGGAATCACGTGAAGCTCATCATCTTCCTTGAGCCATTTCGTGACCTCGAGGCCGGAGACCTCCGGCAATTGGATGTCCATCAGAATCAGGTCGGGACGATGCTTGCGCGCGAGTTCCAGGGCTTCCATGCCGTTGCGCGTCTGGATCGTCGCGTAGCCCGAAGCCTCAATCAGGTCGCGGAAGAGCTTCATATTCAGCTCGTTATCCTCAACAATCATTACCTGTTTGGGCATGTCGATCCCTTGCTGTCTGCCGCCGCCTTGCAAGTCTCCGGGAGAGATTTAAGTTGCAACAACGGCGACTCGACCCATTTCGTCGATCGCCAGGCTAGCGCGATTTGGTTGAAAAATAGGTAATTGCGGCCGCCAAACGAGAAGAGAGCGCATATCATGAAGAACGCTGACGATACGGCGATCGCCATCCTCACCTGGCTCGCGAACGAGCCTGAGCTGATGTCGCGCTTTCTGGCGCTTACCGGCACCGATCCCGCCTCCCTGCGCAGCGCCATCGGCGAGCCGGGCTTCATGGGCGGACTCGTTGCGTTCCTGATGGAGCACGAACCGACGCTGATGGCCTTCTGCAACGAAACGCAAACCTCGCCGGAAGAGGTCGTCCGGGCGCACCATGTCCTCTCCGGCCCACGTGACTTCGAGGACTGAATGGTGCCGATACGCGATGTGCGCGGCGCGGTACACCGCCCGACGCCGAATGCGCCCTGACGACCAAACAGTGCCCCGAAGTCCGGCCGGCGATCGGCCCGCACCATCTCAAATTTAACAGCGATATCCAAAACAGCCTCCAGCCGCCGCCTTGAGACTCAGCAGCGTAGAGCGTAAAGTCGCCGCGTTCAACATTTGTTCCGGATATGATCGACAGCGCCGCCCCACCCTCCGGCTTCTGCCGTGATTGCCTCAAGGAGCAAGCCGCCCATTCACGGCGGTGCCTCGCCTGCGGCAGTCCGCGGCTCCTCCGGCACTCCGAACTCTACCGGTTGACCCTCGCGCATATCGACTGCGATGCCTTCTATGCCTCGGTCGAGAAGCGCGACAATCCGGAGCTCGCCGACAAGCCCGTGATCATCGGCGGCGGTAAGCGTGGCGTCGTCTCCACGGCCTGTTACATTGCCCGCATCCATGGCGTGCGCTCCGCCATGCCTATGTTCAAAGCCCTCGAAGCCTGCCCGCAGGCCGTGGTGATCAAGCCCGACATGGAGAAATATGTGCGCGTCGGGCGCGAGGTCAGAGCGATGATGCAGGAGCTGACGCCTCTCGTGCAGCCGCTGTCGATAGATGAGGCCTTTCTCGATCTGAGCGGCACCGAGCGGCTTCACCACGATCCGCCCGCCCGAACGCTTGCCCGCTTCGCCAAGCGTGTAGAGCAGGAAATCGGCATCACCGTTTCCGTCGGGCTTTCCTACTGCAAATTCCTGGCCAAGGTCGCCTCGGACCTTCAGAAGCCCCGCGGCTTTTCGGTCATCGGCCAGGCCGAAGCCGTCGACTTCCTGAAAGCCAAGCCCGTTACCCTCATCTGGGGCGTCGGCAAGGCCTTCGCCGCCACGCTCGAAAGGGACGGAATCCGCGCGATCGGGCAGCTCCAGACGATGGAAGAGGCGGACCTCATGCGCCGCTACGGCACGATGGGCCGGCGGCTCTACCGGCTTTCGCGCGGCCTGGACGAAAGGTCCGTGGAGATCGACGGAGAAGCGAAGAGCGTCTCCTCCGAGACGACCTTCAACGACGACCTGGCGCGCCAGGAGGACCTCGTAGCGCATCTGAGGGGCCTCAGCGAACAAGTGGCATTCCGCTTGCGAAAATCCGCGCTGGCAGGGCAGACGGTGGTGCTGAAGCTCAAGACCGCGGACTTCAAGACCCGAACGCGCAACCGCCGGTTGGAAAGCCCGACCCGCCTGGCCGACCGCATCTTCCGCACCGGCCTGCAGCTGCTCGAGAAGGAGGTAGACGGGACGAAATACCGGCTGATCGGCATCGGCGTCAGTGATCTGGTCGATCCCGATCTCGCCGATCCGCCGGATCTTGTCGATCCGCAGGCCTCCCGGCGTGCCGCCGCCGAGGACGCGATCAACAGGCTGCGCGACAAGTTCGGAAAGACAAGCGTCGAGACCGGCTACACATTCGGCAAGGGGCGGCGCGGACAATAGCCGTCACGGTTGTACGACCGGACGGCTCCCGCATCGTATGGGGCAATTCCTTAAAGATTGAACGGTAGCCTGCTTCCACGGCTCCGCCTTGCGGTGCCGCCACTGTCTGAACGAGGGTAGGTGTTGCGTTTCGCTCTCCGGATGGGATTCGCGGTTTTCGTCATGGCGTCGACGTCCGGGCTTGCGGCCGGCGCCAAGACGCCGTTGCAGGTCGTCGTATCGAGGGAGCAGCAGTCCCTCGTCGTCTATGACGGCGACACGGTGGTCGCCACGTCGAAAGTGTCCACAGGAAAGGCCGGGCACGCAACGCCGACGGGCATTTTCTCGATCCTGGAGAAGCGCCGACGTCACGAGTCGAACATCTATTCGAATGCGCCGATGCCGTTCATGCAGCGGCTTACCTGGTCCGGCATTGCGCTGCACGGCTCAAACCATGTACCGGATTATCCGGCTTCGCACGGTTGCGTGCGGCTGCCGAGCAAATTCGCGGCGAGCCTGTTCAAGATGACGGGCTACGGCATGCATGTGGTCATATCGGATCGGCAGATCGCCCCTGTCGAGGTCGCGAGCGAAATGCTTTTCCAGCCAAGCGAGTCGCGACCGCAGGGACCTGCCCTGTCGGACGTCCCCCTGCGGCCGGCGATCGGGGAGTTCAACCAGAGCGCAGTTGAAGTCGCCATGACCGACAAACGCCCCTCGCCCGTCGCATCCGACGAGGAGAAGGTCCCGATACGCATTCTGATTACCCGGCGCGGTACACAAGAGAGCGTGCGCGACCTCCAGACGCTCCTCAATACGCTCGGCTACGATGCAGGCCTGCCGGATGGCTTCAGCGGTCCGGCGACGGCCGCCGCAATCGAAGCGTTCCAGAGGGCCGAAGCTCTGCCCGTCGAAGGCAAGGTAACGCCGGAGCTGATCGAAGCCGTCTTTCGCCAGGCGGGCCGCAGCGCACCGCTGAATGGCGTATTGCGGGTGCGCCGGCAATTCCAGCCGCTTTTCGAGGCCGAGGTCGCCATCGCAGAACCGGAAACGGCGCTCGGAACACATTTACTGCAGTTCCAGGATCTCGACACGAACACCGGACAGGGCAAGTGGTTCGGCATGTCGCTCGAGAACAAGCTGCCGAAAACGACCAAGAAGCGACTTGGCATCACAGCGGAAGGCGAGCCCGGCACGCTGGAGCGAACGCTGAGCCGCATCACCGTACCCAAAGACGTTCGCGAGCGCCTCGCCGGCCTCCTTGCAAACGGCTCGTCCCTCTCGATCACCGATACCGAATCGGGGCTGGAGACCGGCAAGGGAACGGATTTCATCACCGTGACGAGGGAGCGGCGCGGGTGAGGAATGGGGTGATTTCCGCACCCTGGTTTGCCCCTCATCCCCCTGCCGGGACCTTCTCCCCGCAAGCGGGGCGAAGGGACAAGCGGCAAGCGCCCGCTTTTCGACGGAGTGATTTAAGGGCTGTTGAGATTCGGGATACCCGCCGCGGCTTATTTGATCTCCTCATTCCTGTGCTCGTCACAGGAATCCAGCCAGCCCAAGTCATTGGGCTGGAAGAACTCTTCCCCGCGCCGCAGACGCGACGCTGCTGCATCTCTGTGACAAGCACAGAGAACAGACCTTAAACCAGCTCGACGTCCACCACCCCGGGCGCGGAGCGAAGGGCGGCGGCGATCTCGGGTGAGATCCGGTATTTCTCGTTGAGCTCGACTTCGATCTCCCGCTGTCCGTTGTCCTTGATGACGATAAAGGAAACCAGGCCGTCCCCCTTGGCGTTCAGATGCGAAGCGATGGAGCGCAGCGGTCCGCAGTCGCGCACATAGACGCGCAAGGCCTTCTGCATCTGCAGCGATTCCTCCTCGAGCGAACGCAGGGTTCGGATACGAAGGCCGATCCCTTCCGGCCGCTCTTCGGCGTCGACCGTCATCACCAGCGATTTGCCGGGCTCCAGAAGATCGCGATACTGGTTCAGCATTTCGGAGAAGAGCACGGCCTCGAACTGGCCCGAAGCGTCCGAGAAGGCGACGATCCCCATCTTGTTGCCGGTGCGCGTCTTGCGTTCCTGCTTCGACGTCACCGTACCGGCGAGGCGGCCCGCCGCCGCTCCCTTTTTCACGGCTGCCGAGAAATCCGCAAATGTCTGCACGCGCATCTTCGCGAGCAGATTATTGTAGGTGTCGAGCGGATGGGCGGAGAGATAGAAGCCCAAGACCTGGAACTCGCGATGCAGCTTCTCCGAGGCGAGCCACGGCGTATAGGGCGAAAGCGCTATCTTCTCGGGCCCCGTCGCGGCCCCCGCGCCGAACATGTCGCTCTGGCCGCTCACCTTGTTTTCCTGGGCGCGCTGCGCGAAACCGAGGATGCGATCGAGCCCGCCGATGAGCTCCGCCCGGTCGTAGCCGAAGCAGTCGAAAGCACCGGCGGCGATCAGACTTTCGAAAACACGTCGGTTCAAGAGCTTCGGATCGATCCTCAGGCAGAAGTCTTCGAGACTTGCGAAGGGCCGATCGCCACGCACGGCGACGATGTGGTCGACGGCCGACTCGCCGACGCCCTTTAGGGCGGCGAGCGAGTAATAGATGCGGTTGTCGCCGGTTTCGAAGTGGCGGTGGGAGGTCTGCACTGACGGCGCGACCACCTGAATGCCGAGGCGCATCGCGTCCTGACGGAAATCGTTGATCTTGTCCGTGTTCGACATGTCGAGCGTCATCGACGCTGCGAGGAACTCGACCGGATAATGCGCCTTCATGTAGGCGGTCTGGTAGGAGACGATGGCGTAGGCGGCGGCATGCGACTTGTTGAAGCCGTAATTGGCGAACTTGGCGAGAAGGTCGAAGATCAGGTCGGCCTGCGGCTTCGAGACGCCATTCTTGACGGCGCCATCGACGAAGCGGGCGCGTTGCTTGTCCATCTCCGCCTTGATCTTCTTGCCCATGGCGCGGCGCAGGAGGTCGGCCTCGCCGAGCGAATAGCCCGAGAGCACCTGAGCGATCTGCATCACCTGCTCCTGGTAGACGATGACGCCCTGCGTCTCCTTGAGCAGGTAATCGATCTTCGGATGGATCGATTCGATCTCCTCCTCGCCGTGCTTGCGGGCGTTGTAGACCGGGATGTTCTCCATCGGACCCGGGCGATAGAGCGCCACGAGCGCGATGATGTCCTCGATGCAGTCCGGGCGCATGCCGATCAGCGCCTTGCGCATGCCGGCGCTTTCCACCTGGAACACGCCGACCGTCTCGCCGCGCGAAAGGGTCTCGTAGGTCTTCGGATCGTCAAGCGGAATGCTTGCGAGGTCGATATGGATGCCGCGCTTGCCGACGAAGTCGACGGCGGTCTTCAGAACGGTCAGCGTCTTCAGGCCAAGGAAGTCGAACTTCACGAGACCCGCCTGCTCGACCCATTTCATGTTGAACTGGGTGACCGGCATGTCGGAGCGCGGATCGCGGTACATCGGCACGAGCTGCGAGAGCGGCCTGTCGCCGATGACGATGCCGGCCGCGTGCGTCGAGGCGTGGCGGTAAAGCCCCTCGATCTTCTGGGCAATGTCGAGGAGACGGGCAACGACCGGCTCCTTCTCCGCCTCTTCCTGCAGGCGCGGTTCCTCCTCGATCGCCTTGGAAAGCGGTGTCGGGTTGGCGGGATTGTTCGGCACCAGCTTGCAGATCTTGTCGACCTGGCCATAGGGCATTTCCAGCACGCGGCCGACGTCGCGCAGTGCTGCACGCGCCTGCAGCGATCCGAAGGTGATGATCTGCGCCACCTGCTCGCGGCCGTATTTCTGCTGCACGTAGCGGATGACCTCCTCGCGCCGGTCCTGGCAGAAATCGATGTCGAAGTCGGGCATCGACACGCGTTCGGGGTTGAGGAAGCGCTCGAAAAGCAGCGAGAAGCGCATCGGGTCGACATCGGTGATCGTCAGGGCATAGGCGACCAGCGAGCCGGCACCCGAGCCGCGGCCCGGCCCGACCGGAATGTCATGCTGCTTGGCCCATTTGATGAAGTCCGCAACGATGAGGAAGTAGCCCGGAAACTTCATCCGCTGGATAACGCCGAGTTCGAAGGCCAGCCGCTCCCGATAGTCCTCTTCCTTGTAGCCGGGCGCCATGCCGAGCTTGGCAAGGCGTTCCTCCAGCCCCTCCTCCGCCTGCCGGCGCAGTTCCGCTACCTCCGCGCGTTCAGCCTCCTCCGGATCATCCGAAGCGCCGGTAAAGCGCGGCAGGATCGGTCCGCGGGTCTTCAACATGAAGGAGCACCGCCGCGCCACCTCGATCGTATTCTCCAATGCCTCGGGCAGATCCGCAAAGAGCGCCGCCATCTCCTTGCGGCTCTTCAGGTAATGATCCGGGGTCAGACGGAAACGGCTGTCGTCGGACACCATCGCATTGTGAGCGACGGCCATCAGCGCATCGTGGGCATCATAGTCGGACGGCGACGGGAAAAACGCCTCGTTGGTGGCGACGAGCGGAATGTCGAGCCGATAGGCGAGATCGATCATGCGGTTCTCGTGACGCCGGTCGTAATTCCCGTGCCGCTGCAGTTCGACATAGAGGCGATCGCCGAAAAGCTCGATCAAGGCTTGCAGGCGTGCCTCGGCCAGAGCCGGCGAACCCGACTTCAGCGCCATGTCGACCGGGCCGGCTCCCGCACCGGTGAGCGCGATCAGGCCGGTCGTGCCGCCAGCCGCAAGCCAGGAGCGGCTTATTCGCGTTTGCTGGTGACCCTCGCCTTCGAGATAGGCGCGGCTCACGAGCTCGACGAGGCGGGCGTAACCGTCCTCGGTCGCCGCGATCAGCACGATCGCGGGAAGTTTGACGAACTGATGGGCGTGTCCGCGCCGCTCGCCTTCCGCCTCGTCTTCCATATCGATCGAGAGCTGGCAGCCGATGATCGGCTGCAATCCGTCGTCGGCCGCCTTCTGCGAGAATTCGAGTGCCGCGAAGAGATTATTGGTGTCGGCGATGCCGATCGCCGGCTGATCGTCGGCGACCGCCTTGCCGATGATCTTCTTCAGCGGCAAGGCGCCTTCCAGCAACGAATAGGCGGAATGCACCCGCAGGTGAACGAACTGCGGATCGGCCGCAGCCCCTGTGCCGTGCCCGATACCCTGCCCGATACCCTGGTTGCCTGTCATCGCCGCACTCCGATTCTTGTCCGGCGTCGAGGATATCCTGTTTCCCGTCCCAACTGTCCAGTCTCAAGGACGGGCCGCCGGGGTTTTTGCCCGGCGTGTGGTGTTTACTGCGCGTTCGACAGGACGCGGAGCACGCTGGATAAATCCCGGTCACAGGCCGAGAGCGATTACCGAGATGCTCACGATGAAAAGGCTCATCGAGGCGAAGGCAGCAAGATCACGTACGAAATCAGCCATAACTTGTCTCCTTTCCGCTACTGTTCCCTTTTTGTTCTATTTCCGTTCGATAGTCAAGGAAGTCTGCATGGAAGACCCGCTATTCAGTGGCTATGGTTAATGTGCACCGACGGACCCCATTCGCGCATGCGTTCCGAGGAGCGACACGCCTCGAACGGAACATGCAAGGAGCGCCAAGCGGTGACCGCGCCTCGAGCGAGGTCGGGGCTGAATACGCGCCGTCGCGGCCGGACTATTTCAGTTCGACCACCTTGCCGTCCTCGATCGTCACGCGGCGATCCATGAGCGAAGCGAGTTCGTGATTGTGGGTGGCGATCAGCGCCGCGAGCCCGGACTGGCGCGCCAGGGCTTCCAGCGCCTCGAATACATAGCCGGCCGTCTCGGGGTCGAGGTTGCCGGTCGGCTCGTCCGCCAAAAGGATGAGCGGCGCATTGGCGACCGCCCTGGCGATGGCGACGCGCTGCTGCTCGCCGCCGGAAAGCTCGGTCGGGCGGTGGCTGCCGCGATGGCCGATGCGCATATAGTCCAGAAGGGCCGATGCCCGCTCCGCCGCCTCGGCCCTGGGCAATCCGGCGATCAGTTGCGGCATCATGATGTTCTCCAGCGCCGAGAATTCCGGCAGGAGATGGTGGAACTGATAGACGAAGCCGATCTCGTTGCGGCGGATTGCCGTTCGCCGGTCGTCGCTGAGTCCGTTGCATGAGGTGCCGTTCACGAGCACCTCGCCCTCATCCGGGTGTTCGAGCAGCCCGGCGATATGAAGCAATGTCGACTTTCCGGTACCGGACGGTGCCACGAGGGCGACTGTCTCGCCGCTTCGCAACGTCAGGTCGGCTCCCTTGAGGATCGGCAGAAACGTGTCGCCCTCGCCATAATGCCGCTCGATGCCGGAGAGCTGCAGTGCCACGCGCGCATTCATTTAAGCTGTTGTCCTTGTTATTCGTACCGCAGGGCCTGCACCGGATCGAGGCGCGAGGCGCGCCAGGCCGGGAAGATCGTGGCAAGGAAGGAAAGCGCAAGCGCCATGACGACGACGGTGACGGTCTCGTCGGCATTCATGTCGGCCGGAAGCTGGCTGAGGAAATAGAGCTCCGGATCGAAGAGCGTGGCGCCGGACACCCAGGAGAAGAACTGGCGGATCGACTCGATGTTGAGGCAGACGACCACCCCGAGGGCGACGCCGGCGATGGTTCCCGTAACCCCGATTGCGGCGCCGGTCATGAAGAAGATGCGCATCACCGAACCGGAGGTCGCGCCCATCGTCCTGAGGATCGCGATATCGCTGCCCTTGTCCTTCACCAGCATGATCAGCCCGGAGATGATGTTCAGCGCCGCGACCAGCACGATCAGCGTCAGGATCATGAACATCACGTTCCGTTCCACCTCGAGCGCGGAAAAGAACGTCCTGTTGCGTTCGCGCCAGTCGGTAATGAATATCTGCCGGCCGGCGGCGTCCTCCACCGGCTTGCGAAGCTCGTCGACCGCGTCCGGATGCTCGGCGAATATCTCGATCGACTGAACGAGGCCTTCGGCGTTGAAATAGAGCTGCGCTTCCTCGAGCGGCATGAAGATGATGGTCGCGTCGTATTCCGACATGCCCATCTCGAAGATGGCCGAGACGGTATAGGCCTTGACCCTCGGATTCATGCCCATCGGCGTGACGTCGCCGTTCGGCGAGGTGAGCGTGATCGTCCCGCCCACCCGGATGCCCAGCTGCTCGGCCATGCGCGAGCCGATGGCGACGCCGCTGCCCGAGGCGAAGCCGACGAGGTCGCCGGACTGAATATGCTCGGAGATCGACTTCAGCTTGGTGAGGTCGTCGGCGCGTATCCCGCGAACGAGCGCACCCGTCGACGCATCGCCCAGGCCTTGCGCGAGAACCTGGCCCTCGACGATCGGAATGGCCATGGTCACGCCGGGAACGGCGGAGAATCTGGTGGCAAGATCGGCATAATTGGTGAGCGGGCCGTCCAGGGGCTGGACGATCATATGGCCGTTCATGCCGAGAATGCGCGAAATGAGCTCGGTTCGGAAGCCGTTCATCACCGCCATGACGATGATCAGCGTTCCCACCCCGAGCATGATCCCGATGAAGGAGAAGCCGGCGATGACCGAGATGAACGCTTCCTTCCGCCGCGAACGCAGGTAGCGCCAGGCGACCATACGCTCGAAGGCGGAGAAGGGACGGCTGGAAGATATGCTGGATGGAGCGGCAGCTTGCACTTGCTCATCCGTCGCCGCGGTCATCATCGATCCCTTCGTCTCTGTTATCTCGCCGCGACCAGTTTGTTGATCGCCGCTTCGACGGTCATCGTCTCCCGCGCGCCGGTCTTGCGGTCCTTCACTTCGACTTCGCCGTTCGCGATCGAACGCGGTCCGACGATCACCTGCACCGGCACGCCGATGAGGTCGGCGGTCGCGAACTTCCCGCCGGCGCGCTCGTCGGTGTCGTCAAGAAGAACATCGAATCCAGCCTTGCCGAGATCGGAGTAGACCTTGCCGCAAGCCGCATCGCAAGCTTCATCGCCCGTTTTCATGTTGATGACGACGACGTCGAACGGGGCGATGCCCTTCGGCCAGATGATGCCGTTGTCGTCATGCGAAGCTTCGATGATCGCCGGCACCAGGCGGGTCGGACCGATGCCGTAGGAGCCCATATGCACGGTGTGTTCCTTGCCGTCCGGCCCAAGCACCTTCGCACCCATCGCCTCGGAATATTTGGTGCCGAAATAGAAGATGTGACCCACCTCGATGCCGCGCGCGGACAGGCGCTCGCCTTCGGCGATGGCGCCGAAGGCGGCCTCGTCATGCATTTCCGAGGTCGCCGCATAACGCGACGTCCATTTGTCGAAGATCGTCTTCAGGCCGGCGACGTCGTCGAAATTCGTATCCTCGCCCGGAATGTCGAAGCCGAGAAAGTCCTTGTGGCAGAACACCTCGGACTCGCCGGTGTCGGCAAGGATGATGAACTCGTGGCTCAGGTTACCGCCAATGGGACCCGTGTCGGCACGCATCGGTATGGCGCGCAGGCCCATCCGGTCGAAGGTGCGCAGATAGGCAGCGAACATCTTGTTATAGGCGTGCTCCGCCCCTGCCCGGTCGAGATCGAACGAATAGGCGTCCTTCATCAGAAACTCGCGCGAGCGCATGGTGCCGAAGCGCGGGCGGATCTCGTCGCGGAACTTCAGCTGGATATGATAGAGGTTCAGCGGCAGATTGCGGTAGGACTTGACGTAGGAGCGGAAGATGTCGGTGATCATCTCCTCGTTCGTGGGCCCGTAGAGCATCGGCCGGTCCTGCCGGTCCTTGATGCGCAGCATCTCCTTGCCATAGGCGTCATAGCGCCCGCTCTCCTGCCAGAGCTCCGCCGATTGCAGCGTCGGCATCAGCAGTTCGATGGCGCCGGAACGGTTCTGCTCCTCGCGAATGATCGCATTGACCTTGTCCAGCACGCGCTTGCCGAGCGGCAGCCATGTGTAGATGCCGGCGGACTGCTGGCGGACCATGCCCGTCCTCAGCATCAGTCGATGGGAAACGATTTCCGCTTCCTTCGGATTTTCCTTCAAGATGGGCATGAAAAAGCGGGACAGGCGCATGACAGGTTCCAGAACTGGTGAATTCGCACTATCGACGGATTCAGGCGAAATGACGTTGTGCTTCGGCCGCCCCTTCGCCTGAGATCAGGGTAGGCAGCTGTTGCCATTCTAACAGGGCTCTTGATTTTCCCGGCGACGCATCGACGGGAACCTTTCGAGTTCAGCGTTCATAGCCGCTTCGCGCACGGAAGGGAACCCTGCCGTAGGGGTGGCGGGACGCTGCATCGACACATCTCCCGGATGAGAAACACCAGGCCTGGCCTGCGGCAAAAGAGCACGCTAGTAACAGGACGAAGACAGTTGGTGTCAACGGAAAAATTTTACCCGACTGTAGCAAAAATGCAAAAAAAGCAGATGACAGCGCCCAAGGTTTGAGCTAATTTCGGCTCACAAAACAGGCAGGAAGACCAAATTCTTGCCGAAATTCGCGGTCAAGTCTTGGGAGGATAAGATCTTAGGCGCGCTTGTTCGCTGCCGCCGGAAACGGATTAAAGATCACGCGACACTTAAAAACAAGGCTTTGGCCTTGTTTTTTTTTGGTTTTTTCACCTCACATATTACGGCGAAGCAGTTTCAACAGTGTCTTTTTGTTGACTGTCAAGGGCTTCACCCGGCCGGTCGGCGCCTCGAAATGCCTCGGCAGCCCCGCCACCCCTCTTTCGCCGTCATGTTTGGGCTTGACGCAGACTTGACCCCAGAATCCATACTCAAGCCCACCAAAGTTCAAAATACAGCACTCTAAGGCCTGTTGAGATCGGGATTCCGCCGCGGCTTGTTTGATCTCCTCATCCCTGTGCTTGTCATAGGGATCCAGCCAGACCAAGTCCTTGGGCTGAAAGAACATTCAGACGCGGCGCTGCTGGATCTCTGTGACAAGCACAGAGATGAGGAAGAGGAGAAATTGCAGTCCTCCGAGGTTCCCACAGCGCGCCGCGCGTCTTATCAGTCTAGCCCACGAGATCAGCCGGAGCATGCCGCGGATTAGGGCCGAGGCCGCGGTGGCGGCGCCCGCTCTCAATCTGAGGCTTTGCCCGGTGTCATGCTGCTTGCTCGCGATGCCGGTTCCGTCGCCACCGCAATCGCTCAGTAGAATTTCGGCGCGAAGCGCGGAATGGCGTCGATGTCGTAGCCGAGCTTCACGGAAAGGACGTACCAGCCGAGATGGATGACCGCGGCGATCACCGTCGTGAGCAGCACGACCCTCAAGGCGCGAAAGCGTGCAGGAGCACTCTCGACGGTTCCGGGGACGACATCGTTCTCCTCGGCCTGCGTGCGCACCCCCAGCGGCAGCACGACGAAGAGCGTGATCCACCAGATGATGAAATAGATTGCGAAGGTCGAAAAGACGGACATCGAAAATCTCTGGAGCACTTCCACGAAAAGCGGGTAGCGGATTTCCGTGCGGAAGTGCGTAGCTTCAGGAGTAGGAGCGTTCGCCTGCCTTATAACGCCGACCGGCCAATGCGGCAAACCTCTTCCCCGCGCCCGACTGTCACACCTCTTCGAGCTCGATCAAGGTGCCGTGAAAGTCCTTGGGGTGAAGAAACAGGACCGGCTTGCCATGCGCGCCGATCTTCGGATTGCCGTCGCCGAGGATACGGGCGCCGGCCTGCCTCAGCCGGTCGCGCGCGGCGATGATGTCTTCCACCTCATAGCAGATATGGTGCATGCCGCCGGCCGGGTTTTTCTCGAGGAAGGCGGAGATCGGCGATGCCTCGCCGAGCGGCTCGAGCAATTCGACCTTGGTGTTGGGCAGCGTCACGAAGACGACGGTCACGCCGTGTTCAGGCAGGGCCTGCGGTTCCGTGACCGATGCACCGAGGGTGGAGCGATAGCTTTCGACTGCGGCCGAAAGGTCCGGGACCGCAATCGCCACATGATTCACTTTTCCCAGCATCGAACACTCCACTCCTTGCCCTGCAGCTGACGCCCACGGCGGGCGTCGCGCACGGAAGTCAGACCTTCGTGATAAAAACCGTCACGACCGGCTTCTTGCCCCAGACCTGGTTCGTGGTGCTGCGCACGGCGCGGCGAACGGCTTCCTGCAGCATCGCGAGGTCCTTCCGCTTTGCCCGCGGGATGCTTTCCACGGCGCCGAGCACCGCATCATAGAGCGTGTCCTCCATCGCCTCGCCTTCGTCGTCGAATTCCGGAAGGCCGATCGGCACGACGTCCGGGTCACCCAGAAAGTCGTAGCGGCTGTCGAGTACGACACTGACGGAGACGTGGCCGGCAAAGGACAGCTTGCGGCGTTCACCGATCCCCATCTCTTCGAAATCGCCGATGAGGGTGCCGTCCTTGTAGATGCGGCCGTGCGGCGCCTCGTCGATGACTTCCGCGGGGCCCGGCGCAAGCCGTAGCATTTCGCCATTGCGCAGCCGCGGCACGCTCGGGATGCCCGATTGCAGCCCGAGCTCCGCATGTGCCGTCAGATGCGCCGCCTCGCCATGCACCGGCACGAGGATCTGCGGCTTCACCCATTGGTACATCTGCTGGAGCTCGGTGCGCCGCGGATGGCCGGAAACATGCACCAGCGCCTCGCTATCCGTGATGATGTGGATGCCTTGCTCGATAAGCCCGTTCTTGATGTCGTTGATCGCTTTTTCGTTGCCGGGGATGGTGCGCGACGAAAATACGATCGTGTCGCCGGCCGAAAACGCCACGTTGCGCATCTCGTCGCGAGCGATCTTGGCAAGGGCCGCGCGCGGCTCGCCCTGGCTGCCCGTCAGGATGACGACGACCTTGTCGCGCGGGATGTAGCCGAACTCGTCCTCTGCGAGGAACGGCTTCACGCCTTCCATGAGCCCGACATCGCGCGCAACGTCGACGACGCGCTTCATCGAACTGCCGAGTAGAAGCACCTCCCGCCCCGCAGCCTCCGCCGCTTCCGCAACAGAGCGGATGCGCCCGACATTGGAGGAGAAGGTGGTGATCCCGACGCGGCCCTCGGCATCGGCAATGATCTTGGCGAGACTTTCGGAGACTTGCCGCTCGGACGGCGACACGCCTTCGCGCAAGGCATTGGTCGAATCGCAGACGAGCGCGAGGACGCCTTCCTCCCCGATCTGGCGAAACCGCGACTCGTCGGTCAGAGGCCCCAGCGAAGGCTCGAGATCGATCTTCCAGTCGCCCGTGTGCACGACGGTGCCGAGTTGCGTGCGGATGACGAGTGCCATCGGCTCGGGGATCGAATGATTGACCCCCACGGCTTCGACGCTGAAAGGTCCGACATTGATGCGGTCGCCCTGCTTGAAGATCGTGATCGGGATCTCGCTGCGGGATTTTTCGAATGCACGCTTGGCCTCCAGCATGCCCGCGGTAAAGGGCGAGGCGTAGACGGGAACGTTCAGGCCCGGCCACAGGTCGTTCAGGGCCCCGTAATGGTCCTCATGCGCATGCGTGATGATGATCGCCTTGAGGTTGCGGCGCTGTTCGGCCAGAAAGGCGATATCGGGCAGAACCAGATCTACGCCGGGCAATTCCGGGCCGGGGAAGGTAACGCCGCAATCGACCATGATCCATTGGCGGTGACCTGGCCTTCCATAGCCGTAAAGGCCGAGATTCATGCCTATTTCGCCGACGCCGCCGAGCGGCAAGAACACCAGTTCTTCATCTTGCGCCATGTCGTGATGCGCCTTTGCTTTTTTCAATCATCCAAAAAATACGTCGCCCGCCGCAATGGTTTGCGGCGGGCCGGAACCCGTGTCGAGTAGAAGCCGGCCGTCCCGATCGATACCTGCAAAGCGCCCGGAAAGCGAGCGGTCCGGCAGGTTGACCGTGATCGCCTCGCCGATGCCCTTGGCCGCGGCGCGCCACTGATCGATGATTGCGGCGACGCCGGCGCCACGGTCCCAAACGGCGAGCGTCTCGGCCATGGTTACGAAAAGATGCGCGAACAGCTCCTCGGGAGAGATTGTCGCGCCCTCGCGCCGAAGCGATGTGACGGGGTAAAGTGCGTCTTCAGGCATGACGGCGACGTTGATGCCGCAGCCGATCACCAGGGCCCGCCGCCCGTCGGCCAGAACCTCGCCTTCGAGAAGAATGCCGCAGGTCTTCCGCCCGTCGATAAGAATGTCGTTCGGCCACTTGATCGCGGCCTCGGCTCCGCCCGGCGGCATCACCCGGCGGATGGCCCGATGAACCGCAACCGCTGCCGCAAGCGGCAGCGCATGCAGCCTGTCCACCGGCGCCGGATCGATGAGCAGCAGGGATGCGTAGAGGTTCCCCGGCTCCGAGAACCAGGCGCGGCCACGCCTGCCCCTGCCTCCGGTCTGGCGCACCGCGGTGATCCAGAGATTGCCGGGATCACCCTCGCGCGCCCGCAGAAGGCACTCGCTGTTGGTCGAGACCGTTTCGGCGAGCGCGACGTGCCGGAAATCTTCAGGCGAACTCCGGCCGCCGCTTCGTCCGCCGGTCAAAAGAATGTCCGCGCCGCGGCTTCGGCGGCGGTTCCGAGCGGACCGCCTATGAGCACGTAGCCGAGCACGAAGAGGCCGGACAGGCCGAACACCAGCCTAAGCTCGCCCGCCGTCCGGGCAAACTCGCCTCTCGGCTCCTCGAACCACATCACCTTGATGACCCGCAGATAGTAGTAGGCGCCGACGACGGAAGCGAGCACGCCGATGATTGCCAAGCCATAGAGCTGCGCCTCGATTGCCGCGACGAAGACGAAGTACTTGGCGAAGAAACCTGCCAGCGGCGGGATGCCGGCGAGCGAGAACATGAGGATCGTCAGCACCGTCGCCATGAACGGGTTGGTCTGCGAAAGACCGGCAAGATCGTCGATGCCTTCGACATGCTCGCCTTCCCTGCGGCGCATGGCGAGGATGCAGGCGAATGTACCCAGCGTCATGACCATGTAGATCAGCATGTAGAGGATCACGCCGCGCACGCCGGCCATGGAGCCGGCCGCGAGGCCGACGAGCGCATAGCCCATGTGACCGATCGAGGAATAGGCCATCAGCCGCTTGATGTTGCGCTGGCCGATCGCGGCGAAGGAGCCGAGCAGCATCGATGCGATCGAGATGAAGACGACGATCTGCTGCCAATCGGCGACTACCGGCTCGAAGGCGTTGATGACGATGCGAACGAGGATCGAAATGGCCGCGACCTTCGGTCCGGCGGCGAAGAATGCCGTCACCGGCGTCGGTGCGCCTTCATATACGTCCGGCGTCCACATATGAAAGGGGACGGCGGAGATCTTGAAGGCGAGGCCCGCAAGAATGAACACCAGACCGAAGACGAGGCCCAGCGACCGGCCCTCGGCCGTGAGCGCCGCCGCGATCTCGTCGAAGCCGGTATGCCCCGTGAAGCCGTAGACGAGCGACATGCCGTAAAGCATCATCCCCGAAGACAACGCACCGAGAACGAAATATTTCAGGCCCGCTTCCGTCGAGCGGACGCTGTCGCGGTTGATTGCCGCCACGACGTAAAGGGCGAGCGACTGCAGCTCCAACGACAGGTAGAGCGAGATGAGATCGTTCGCCGAGATCATCAGCAGCATGCCGAGGGTGGCCAGAACCAGAAGCACGGGGAACTCGAACCGGTCGATCTGAGCCGAACGCGCGTGGCCGACGGTCATCACCATCACGGTGATCGAGCCGATCAGGGCGAGCACCTTCATGAATTTGGCGAAAGGATCCGACAGGAAGGCGCCGCCATAGGCCTCCCCCTCGCCCGTCTTCAGCACGAGCCACAGCCCGGCGATGATGAGCACCGCGACCGCAAGGCCGGTCACGGTCGGTGTGGCTCGTTCGCCCGAGAAGACGCCGATCATCAGGAGTGCCATCGCGCCGACCGCAAGGATCAGCTCGGGCATCGAAAGTTGCAGGCTGGCGATAAGGGTTTCAGCAGTCATGTCACATCACGTCCCTTGATCATTGCACCGAAAGCGCAACGTCTTGCGCTGCCTGCAGGGCGGCGGCGTAGTTGTTGACGAGCAAGTCCACGGAGGCCGCGGTCGCGTCGAAGACCGGTGCCGGATAGACACCGAAGAAGATGGTCAGGATCACCAGCGGATAGAGAATGAGCTTCTCGCGCGCCGACAGATCGAGCAACGCCTTCAAGCTTTCCTTTTCCAGCGCACCGAAAATGACCCGGCGGTAGAGCCAGAGAGCGTAGGCGGCCGACAGAATGACGCCGGTCGTCGCGAACAGGGCGACCCAGGTGTTGGCGCGGAAGGCGCCCACCAGCGTCAGCACTTCGCCGACGAAGCCCGACGTTCCCGGAAGGCCCACATTGGCCATGGTGAAGACCATGAAGGCGACGGCATATTTCGGCATGTTGTTGACGAGGCCGCCATAGGCCGCGATCTCACGCGTATGCAGCCGGTCATAGACGACGCCGACGCAAAGGAAGAGCGCGCCCGAGACGATGCCGTGCGACAGCATCTGGAAGATCGCACCCTGGACGCCCTGAACATTCGCCGCGAAGGTTCCCATCGTCACATAGCCCATATGCGCAACCGAGGAATAGGCGATGAGCTTCTTGATGTCGGTCTGCATCATCGCCACCAGCGAGGTGTAGATGATCGCAATGATCGACAGCGTGAAGACGAACGGCGCGAAGAAGTCGGACGCCAGCGGGAACATCGGCAGGGAGAAGCGCAGGAAGCCGTAGCCGCCGAGCTTCAGGAGGATGCCGGCCAGGATGACCGAGCCTGCCGTCGGCGCCTGCACGTGCGCATCGGGAAGCCAGGTGTGCACCGGCCACATGGGCATCTTCACCGCGAAGGAAGCGAAGAAGGCAAGCCAGAGCCAGGTCTGCATTTCACGCGGGAACTGATAGGCCAGCAATTGCGTGATGTCGGTGGTGCCCGCCTGCCAGTACATCGCCATCATGGCGAGCAGCATCAGAACGGAACCGAGCAGCGTGTAGAGGAAGAACTTGTAGCTCGCGTAGACGCGCTCCTTGCCGCCCCAGACGCCGATGATGATGAACATCGGGATGAGGCCCGCCTCGAAGAAGACGTAGAAAAGGATGATGTCGAGAGACACGAAGACACCGAGCATCAGCGTTTCCAGGATCAGAAACGCGATCATGTACTCCTTCAGGCGCTTCTCGATCGTGACCCAGCTTGCCAGCACGCAGAACGGCATCAGGAATGCCGTCAGCGGGACGAAGAGTATGGAAATGCCGTCGACGCCCAGATGGTAGGAAATGCCGGTGCCGAGCCACTCCCGCTTCTCTACCATCTGGAAGCCCGGGTTCGACGGGTCGAACTGGTACCAGATGTAGAGCGACACGAGGAACGTGAAGACCGTCGTCAGCAGCGAGACGTTCAGGATGTTGCGGCGGCCGTAGGCGCTGTCTTCCCTTGTGAGCAGGAGAAGCAGAACGCCGACGAGCGGCATGAAGGTGACCGCGGAAAGTACGGGCCAATCGGTCATCAGAAGGAACTCCCGAGCATCATCCAGGTAACGAGCGCTGCAATACCGATCAGCATGGCGAACGCGTAGTGGTAAAGGTATCCGGTCTGCAGGCGGACCACCCGGTCGGTCACGTCGAGAACGCGCGCAGCGATCCCGTTCGGGCCGTACCCGTCGATCACCCGTCCGTCACCCTCCTTCCAGAGGAAGGTACCGAGGCGCTTGGCGCTGCGGACGAACAGGAAATCGTAGAGTTCGTCGAAATACCACTTGTTGAGCAGGAACTGGTAAAGCCCGCGATGCTGCTCGGCGAGATATTTCGGCGTCTCCGGCGAGCGGATGTACATGTACCAGGCCGTGAAGAGACCGAGCGCCATGGCCGCGAACGGGCTCCATTTCACCCATAGCGGAACGTGGTGATACTCCTCGAGAAGTTCGTTTTCGGCCGACGTGAACAGAGCGCCCTGCCAGAATTCGGCGTAGTGGTGGCCGAAGAAATAGTCGTGGAACAGGAAGCCCGCGACAAGGGCGCCGGCGGCCAGGATGTAGAGGGGCACCAGCATGACCTGCGGCGACTCGTGGACGTGATGCATGACGTCGGAGGAAGCGCGCGGCTTGCCGTGGAACGTCATGAAGGTCAGGCGCCAGGAGTAGAAGCTGGTGAAGAGCGCTGCGATGACCAGCAGCACGAAGGCCAGACCGGAAACGACGCTATGCGACGCGAAGGCGGATTCGATGATCGCATCCTTCGAGAAGAAGCCCGCCGTGCCGATGACCGTACCGGGAATGCCGACACCGGTGAGCGCGATCGTACCGATGAACATCATCCAGTAGGTGACCGGAATATGCGTGCGCAATCCGCCCATGTAACGCATGTCCTGCTCGCCGTCGACGGCGTGGATGACCGAGCCCGCGCCCAGGAACAGGAGCGCCTTGAAGAAGGCGTGCGTGAAGAGGTGGAAGATCGCCGCGCCATAGGCGCCGACGCCGAGCGCGACGAACATGTAGCCGAGCTGCGAGCAGGTCGAATAGGCGATGACGCGCTTGATGTCGTTCTGGACGAGACCGACCGTCGCCGCAAAGAATGCGGTGATCGCGCCGATCAGCGTGACGACCGTCAGGGCGTCCGGCGACAGCTCGAAGAGCGGCGACATGCGTGCGACGAGGAAGACGCCCGCGGTCACCATGGTTGCGGCATGGATAAGGGCCGAAACCGGGGTCGGGCCTTCCATGGCGTCCGGCAGCCAGGTGTGCAGCAGGAACTGCGCCGACTTGCCCATCGCGCCCATGAAGAGCAGCAGGCAGGTGGCCGTCAGGGCATGCCCCTTGTCGAGCTGCATTCCGAAGAGATTGATGACCGCATCCCCCGCCGCAGCACCCTCGGCCGGCAGATAGTTCTGCGCGGCGGCGAAGATGGTCTCGAAATTGATCGAGCCGAAGAGGACGAAGACGCAGAAGATGCCGAGCGAGAAGCCGAAGTCGCCGACGCGGTTGACGATGAAGGCCTTCATCGCCGCCGCATTGGCGGACGGCTTCTTGTACCAGAAGCCGATCAGCAGGTATGACGCGAGACCCACGCCTTCCCAGCCGAAGAACATCTGCAGCAGATTGTCCGACGTGATGAGCATCAGCATCGCGAAGGTGAAGAGCGACAGATAGGCGAAGAAGCGCGGCCGGTTCGGATCGTGGTGCATGTATCCGATCGAATAGATGTGCACCAGGGTCGAAACCGTGTTGACGACGACGAACATGACGGCCGTCAGCGTGTCGACGCGGAAAGCCCATTCGACATCGAAGCTTCCGGACTGGATCCAGCGCAGCACCGAAACCTTGATCATCTCCTCCTCGCCGAGAGCGACGTGGAAGAAGACGAACCAGGAGAGCGCGGCGGTGACGAGCATCAGGCCGCTGGTCACATATTCGGATGCCTTGGCGCCGATCTGCGTGCCGAGAAGGCCGGCGATCAGGAAGCCGATCAGAGGCAGGAAAACGATAGCCTTGACGATGGTATCCATAGCCCTGTCAGCCCTTCATCATGTTGACGTCTTCGACGGCGATCGAGCCGCGGTTGCGGTAGAAGACGACGAGAATTGCAAGTCCGATCGCGGCTTCGGCCGCCGCAACGGTCAGGATGAACAGCGCGAACACCTGGCCGGTGATGTCGTTCAGGAAGGCCGAGAAGGCCACCATGTTGATGTTGACGGCCAGCAGGATGAGCTCCACCGACATGAGGATGATGATGACGTTCTTCCGGTTGAGGAAGATGCCGAAGACGCCGAGCGTGAACAGAATGGCGCTGACGGTCAGATAGTGGGAAATTCCGATTTCCATAAGTGTAGTCCCTCGACCTCGCGTCCCGATTAGATGCCCTGCCCCGGCTTGACCGTAACCACCTCGACGGCGGTTTCGGGGGTGCGGGCAACCTGTTGCGGAATGCTCTGACGCTTGATGTTCTGACGGTGACGCAGGGTCAGCACGATGGCGCCTATCATGGCGACGAGCAGCACGAGCCCCGCGATCTGGAAGAAATAGACGTAATGGGTATAGAGGACATCGCCGAGCGCGGCGGTGTTGGTGCGCTCGCTGGGTGCCGGTATCGGCATTGCGATGCCCTTGGCGATCTCAGGTGAGAAGGCCGAGCCGCCGACAACGACGATCAGTTCGGCGGCTAGGATCAGACCGATCAGCGCGCCGATCGGCGCATATTCGAGCACGCCGGCGCGAAGCTCGGTAAAGTCGATATCGAGCATCATGACGACGAAGAGGAAGAGAACCGCGACGGCCCCGACATAGACCACCAGCAGGATCATCGCCAGGAACTCGGCACCGGTCAGCAGGAAGAGCCCGGCCGCGTTGAAGAAGGTCAGGATCAGGAACAGAACCGAATAGACCGGATTCCTGGCCGCGATGACCATGAATGCCGACGCCACGGCGATGAAGGCAAAGAGATAGAAAAAAAGAGCCTGCAGACCCATGATCGGTGCCTTTTTCGTCTTGCTGGCGTGAAGGCCCCCAGGCCCGCACTCCAGGAGGCAAAGCCGGACCACATGTCCGGCCGATGCCCAAACCCGTTTTGCATGCACCGTCTTCGATCAAGCGGCGCGATGCTGCGTTGCGCGAATGGCCTCAGCGGTAGGGCGAGTCCATCGCAATGTTGCGCGCGATTTCCCGCTCCCACCGGTCACCGTTGGCGAGCAGCTTCTCCTTGTCGTAGTAGAGCTCTTCGCGCGTCTCGGTGGAGAACTCGAAGTTCGGCCCCTCGACGATCGCATCGACCGGGCAGGCTTCCTGGCAGAAGCCGCAATAGATGCACTTCACCATATCGATGTCGTAACGCACCGTGCGGCGCGTGCCGTCGTTGCGGCGCGGCCCGGCCTCGATGGTGATGGCCTGCGCAGGACAGATCGCCTCGCACAGCTTGCAGGCGATGCAACGCTCTTCGCCGTTGGGATAACGGCGCAGCGCGTGCTCGCCGCGGAAGCGCGGACTGACGGGCCCCTTCTCGAAGGGATAGTTCAAGGTCGCCTTCGGACGGAAGAAATAGCGCATCGACAGAAGGAATGCGCCGACGAATTCCTTGAGGAACAGCGAGCTGACGGCGTTCGAAAGACCGGCCATCATTAACCTCCAAACTTGCCCGGTCTGGGAGAAACCGGCGGTATGCAGCGAAGCTTGAGCGGCCATCATGCCCAGCCCGTCAGCTTCAGAACGAATGCGACGATGACGACCATCGCCAGCGAAAGCGGCAGGAAGACCTTCCAGCCGAGGCGCATCAGCTGGTCGTAGCGGTAGCGCGGGACGAAGGCTTTCACCATCGCGAACATGAAGAACACCAGCGACGCCTTCAGCACGAACCAGATGATGCCCGGGACCCAGTTCAGGAGCCAGATGTCGACCGGGGGCAGCCAGCCGCCGAGGAACAGGATCGTCGTCAGCGCGCACATCAGGCAGATCGCCGCGTATTCGCCGAGCATGAACATCATGTACGGGGTCGAGCCGTATTCGACCATGAAGCCGGCGACGAGTTCCGATTCGGCTTCCGGAAGGTCGAAGGGCGGACGGTTCGTCTCGGCGAGCGCCGAGATGAAGAAGATGATGAACATCGGGAAGAGCGACAGCCAGTGCCAGTCGAGGAACGAGGCAGGCAGGCCGAGCATGGTGCCGAGACCGTCGTTCTGCGCGTTTACGATGTCCGTCAGATTGAGCGAGCCGACGCAGAGCAGCACAGTGACGATGACGAAGCCGATCGAGACCTCGTAGGACACCATCTGCGCCGCGGAGCGCAATGCGCCGAGGAAGGGATATTTCGAGTTGGACGCCCAGCCGCCCATGATGATGCCATAAACCTCGAGAGAAGATATGGCGAAGACGAAGAGGATGCCGACATTGATGTTCGCGATCACCCAGTTCGCATTGAGCGGAATGACCGCCCAGGCGGCGAGCGCCAGCGTCACGGAAACGAGCGGCGCGAGCAGAAAGATCGTCTTGTTGGCGCCGGCCGGGATGACCGGCTCCTTGAAGACGAATTTCAAAAGGTCGGCGAAGGACTGGAACAGCCCAAAGGGACCGACGACGTTAGGGCCGCGGCGAAGCTGCACGGCCGCCCAGATCTTCCGGTCGGCGAGCAGGACATAGGCGATGAAAAGCAGCAGCGCGACCAGAAGCAGGAGCGACTGGCCGATCATGATGGCCGTGGGCCAGACATAGGTCGAAAAGAAAGCGTCCATGATGCTCTATTCCCTCGCGCTCATTCCGCGGCAGCTTTGAAATTGTTGCGCGCCAAGGCCGAGCATTCGGCCATGACGGCGGATGCGCGCGCTATCGGGTTCGTCAAATAGAAGTCTTTGACCGGAGACGCAAACACGGATTTCGCCATCGCACCGGCTTTTTGCGCAAGTGCGGCAATTTCGTCGCTGCTGCCGGCGGCGATCTCGTCGACTGCGGCGAAATGCGGATGGGCCGCATAGAGCTTCGCGCGCAATTCGCCGAGCGAATCGAAAGGCAGCTTCCTGCCGAGCACGTCGGAAAGCGCACGGATGATCGCCCAGTCCTCGCGGGCTTCACCCGGCGCGAAAGCGGCCCGGTTGCCCATCTGGACGCGTCCCTCGGTATTGACCCAGGTGCCGGACTTTTCCGTGTAGGTCGCGGCGGGAAGAATGACATCCGCCGCATGCGCGCCGTTGTCGCCGTGCGAGCCGATATAAACGGTGAAGCCGGCCTTCCTGGCCGAGAGATCGATTTCGTCGGCACCCAGCAGGAAAAGGACATCCATGGCGTCGACCATTTCGCCCGCCGACTTGCCGCCCTGACCGGGAACGAAGCCGAGATCGAGACCGCCGACGCGGGCGGCCGCGCTGTGAAGCACGGCAAATCCGTTCCACTCGGCGTTCACCGCGCCAACGGCAACGGCGAGCTTCGCCGCATTGGCGAGAACGGCCGCACCGCCCTCCCCTGCCAGGGCCCCCTGGCCGACGATGATCAGCGGACGCGCGGCCTTTTCCAACGTCGCGAAGAACGTCCCCTTGCCGGAAACGAGTTCGGCGAGCGTGTCGGTACCCGCACCCAGATATTCGTATTCGTAACGCAGCTCACCCGCCTCGCCGATCACACCGATGGGGAAGTTGGCCATGCGGTAGCGCTTGCGGATGCGGGCATTGAGGACCGACGCTTCGAAGCGCGGATTCGAGCCGATGATAAGCAGCGCATCGGCGCTTTCGATACCTTGGATCGTCGGGTTGAAGATGTAGCTCGAACGGCCGAACGACGGATCGAGCGCTGCGCCGTCCTGCCGGCAGTCGAGGTTCCCGGAGCCGAGCGAGGAGACGAGCTCCTTCAGCGCATACATTTCCTCGACCGAGGCGAGATCGCCGGCGATCGCGCCGATCCTGTCGCCGGACGTGCCGGCAACGGCGGTCTTGATCGCCTGGAAGGCTTCGCCCCAGCTTGCCGGCTGCAGGCGTCCATCCTTCTTGACATAAGGGCGGTCCAGGCGCTGCGTCTTCAGCCCGTCCCATATGAAGCGCGTCTTGTCGGAGATCCACTCTTCGTTGATCTCCTCGTTGACGCGCGGCATGATCCGCATGACTTCGCGGCCGCGCGTATCGACGCGGATGGCCGAGCCGACCGCGTCCATGACATCGATCGATTCGGTCTTGCCGAGCTCCCACGGGCGCGCGGTGAAGGAGAAGGGCTTGGAGGTCAGCGCGCCGACCGGGCACAGGTCGACGACGTTGCCCTGCAGTTCTGAGGTCATCGCCTGTTCGAGATAGGTGGTGATCTCGGCATCCTCGCCGCGGCCGATCAGGCCGAGTTCGGCGATGCCGGCGACTTCCGTCGTGAACCGGACACAGCGCGTGCAGTGAATGCAGCGGTTCATCACCGTCTTGACGAGCGGACCGATATATTTGTCCTCGACCGCGCGCTTGTTTTCCTGATAGCGCGAGCTGTCGATGCCGAAGGCCATCGCCTGGTCCTGCAGGTCGCACTCGCCGCCCTGGTCGCAGATCGGGCAGTCGAGCGGGTGGTTGATGAGCAGGAACTCCATGACGCCTTCGCGCGCCTTCTTGACCATCGGCGTGGTCGTGAAGACTTCCGGCACCTCGCCGTTCGGGCCGGGACGAAGGTCGCGCACGCCCATGGCGCAGGAGGCCGCCGGCTTGGGGGGTCCGCCCTTGACCTCGATCAGACACATGCGGCAGTTGCCGGCAACCGAAAGCCGCTCATGGAAACAGAAGCGCGGGACCTCGGCGCCGGCCTCCTCGCATGCCTGAAGCAGCGTGAAATGATCCGGGACCTCGATCTCTTTTCCGTCGACTTTCAGCTTTGCCATCTTCGTACTCAATCCTGTCTTCAGTCCGTCTGCTCTTCCACAGCGCCGCGCGTCTTGTCAGGCGCGCAAGGGTCGCTGCAGCACTTGGTTTGCTGCATATTTCCTTTAATCGGCTACGATTAAAGGAAACATGCAGTAGGCGACGGACAATTCCTTCACGGTCTCGCCGCTTGCCGTGACGACCGCACGGGTCGTCACGTTATTTCTCTCGCGCTCCCGTCAGCGCCTTTGCCTGCCCGATCCAATCGTCGCGGACCACGCGGCCGGCAAGGCCGAGTTCGCTATCCAGTCGCTCCACGTCGGCCCTGCTCAGGGCGGCGATGTCGGCGAAGCGGAAAATGCCCCTGCCGTTCAGCACCTGCTCGAGCTTGGGGCCGATGCCGGAGATACGCTTCAGGTCGTCGTTTGCGAGGCTTGCCGCCGGTGCCGCAGCCCGCTTGACGGGCCTGCGCGATTTGGGCGTCTCGCCCGCGGAGACCGGAGCTTTCCGCGCCTGCGCCGCCTTTTGCGGCCTTGCGACCGGAGCAGGCTTGGAGACCTCCGTCTGATCGGGCGCGGCAACGCCTTTCTGCAGCGTGCTGGCCGCCCCCTGCATCGCGCCGAACATCATGCCGGCGATGTGACTGGACAGACCGAAGCCGAGAGCCGTCGCCGCTGCAACGGCCGCCGCCGGATGCGCCATCAACGGATGCAATCCGACACTCGGCAAGCCGGCGTTCGACAGGTTCTTCATCCATTCGCCCATGCCGAACGGATCGGCCGGGTCGGCGCCCTGAGGCCATGCGAATGGACCGGCCGCGCTCGCGGCTGTCCTCTCCTGTCCGTCCTTGCGTGCCCCAGCCATGGTTTCTTACTCCGCCGCCTCCAGCACGGCGCCATGCGAGGTCGCATTGCGCGTGTATTCGTCGATCCGCTTCTCCATTTCCGGACGGAAATGCTTGATAAGGCCCTGGATCGGCCATGCCGCCGCATCGCCGAGCGCGCAGATCGTGTGGCCCTCGACCTGCTTCGTCACGTCGAAGAGCATGTCGATCTCGCGCTTCTGGGCGCGGCCCTGCACCATGCGCTCCATGACGCGCATCATCCAGCCGGTGCCTTCGCGGCAGGGCGTGCACTGGCCGCAGCTCTCGTGCTTGTAGAAGGCCGACAGCCGCCAGATCGCCTTGATGATGTCGGTCGACTTGTCCATGACGATGACGGCAGCCGTGCCGAGGCCCGAGCCGAGCTCGCGCAGGCCGTCATAGTCCATGATCGCGTCCTTCATCTGCGCGCCGGGCACGCAGGGGACCGAAGAGCCGCCGGGGATGACCGCCAGCAGATTGTCCCAGCCGCCGCGAATGCCGCCGCAGTGCTTCTCGATCAGCTCATGGAACGGGATCGACATCGCGTCCTCGACCGTGCATGGGCGATTGACGTGGCCGGAAACCGAATAGAGCTTGGTGCCGTGGTTGTTGGGGCGGCCGAAGCTCGTGTACCAGCCGGCGCCGCGGCGCAGGATGGTCGGCGTCACCGCAATCGACTCGACATTGTTGACCGTCGTCGGGCAGCCATAAAGGCCCATATTCGCCGGGAAAGGCGGCTTCAGGCGCGGCTGGCCTTTCTTGCCTTCGAGGCTTTCGAGCAGCGCCGTCTCCTCGCCGCAGATATAGGCGCCGGCACCGTGATGCACGTAAATGTCGATGTCGTAGCCGAGCTTGTTGTTCTTGCCGAGCAGGCCGTATTCATAGCATTCGTCGATCGCCGCCTGCAGCGCTTCGCGCTCGCGGATGAACTCGCCGCGGACGTAGATATAGGCGGCATGCGCACCCATGGCGAAGCTCGCAATCACGCAGCCTTCGATCAGCGTGTGCGGATCGTGGCGCATGATGTCGCGGTCCTTGCAGGTACCGGGCTCGGACTCGTCGGCATTGACGACGAGATAATGCGGGCGCCCATCGCTTTCCTTCGGCATGAAGGACCATTTGAGACCGGTCGGGAAGCCGGCGCCGCCGCGGCCGCGGAGGCCGGAGGCCTTCACCTCGTTGATGATCCAGTCGCGGCCCTTTTCGAGGAACTGCTTCGTGCCGTCCCAATGGCCGCGCGCCATCGCGCCCCTCAACGACTTGTCCTTGAGGCCGTAGATGTTGGTAAAGATGCGATCTTCATCTCTAAGCATGGGGTATCACCTCTTCACCGCGGCTTCTTCGCGGGCTTCGACTTATCGACCGTTTCGCCCTCGATCTTGACGTTCTTCGCCGCCGCCTTCCTGGCGGTGGCCGGCGTCTTCAAGGTCGGGTTGGTGACGTCCGTCGCGGTCGACGGCTTTGCCGCGTTCGACGGAGGCACGCTCACCGCCTGTTCGTCCTTCGCCTTGCTCGCGCGGACCGGTTTCTTCTTCTCTTCGACCGGCTCCGGCGCCTGCAACGTCGTCAGGCCGCCGATCGGCGCGGAATAGACGCGGTCGATCTGCGGGCCCGGAACGACTTCCGACCCTTTGCCGGCCTCGAAGCGGTCGATGATCTCCTCGAGCCGCTCCGGCGTCAGATCCTCGAACGTGTCCTTGAAGATCATGACCATCGGCGCGTTGACGCAGGCGCCCTGACATTCGACCTCTTCCCAGGAAAGCGTGCCGCCCTCATTGAGGGTGAACGGTTCGCTGGCGATCTTCTTCTTGCAGATCTTGATCAGGTCTTCGGCGCCGCGCAGCATGCAGGGCGTGGTGCCGCAGACCTGGACATGGGCACGCGTTCCGACCGGCTGCAGCTGGAATTGCGTATAGAAGGTAGCGACTTCGAGGACGCGGATATAGGCCATGCCGAGCATGTCGGCGACCGACTCGATCGCCGCCCTCGTCACCCAGCCATCCTGCTCCTGAGCGCGCATCAGCAGGGGAATGACCGCCGACTGCTCGCGGCCTTCGGGATATTTCTTGATCGTTGCCTCGGCCCAGGCAGCATTTTCCTTGCTGAACGCGAAGGCCGCTGGCTGGACTGTGTCTTCGGCTAGTCGACGAACGGACATTCTAGTGGACACCTTATCAGTTAATCGAACCGCACCGCGATTTCGTCAGCGAGACAAATTCGCAGGCATAGGCTGACTGGTCTTTCTGCAAAAACACGATGTAGCGCGCGCCGTTGTTGACGGCTGCCTTGATCTCGTAGCCCCTCGACAGGAGCGCCGACATGCTGCCGCCCCTGAGCGCAGCGGACGACTCGCTGCCGACGTCTTCCTGGGCCGAAGCCCCGGAGGCGAGCGCAAGAAGTCCGACAGCGACGAGCGGCACCAGACGCATCAGCGATCCACCTCGCCGAAAACGATATCGAGGGAGCCCAGCACGGCCGAAACATCGGCAAGCTGGTGTCCGCGACAGAGGAAGTCCATCGCCTGAAGATGCGCGTAACCCGGAGCGCGGATCTTGCAGCGATACGGCTTGTTGGTGCCGTCGGAGACCAGATAGACGCCGAACTCGCCCTTGGGCGCCTCGACCGCGGCGTAGACCTCGCCGGCGGGCACGTGATAGCCCTCGGTATAGAGCTTGAAGTGATGGATCAGCGCCTCCATCGACCGCTTCATCTCGCCGCGCTTCGGCGGCACGATCTTGCCGTCGAGCGAGGAGACCGGACCGATCTTGGCATCGCCGAGCAGGCGATCGACGCACTGGCGCATGATGCGCGCCGACTGGCGCATTTCGATCATGCGGATGAGATAGCGGTCGAAGCAGTCGCCGTTCTTGCCGATCGGAATGTCGAACTCCAGGTCGGAATAGCATTCATAGGGCTGCGAACGGCGCAGGTCCCAGGCCGCACCCGAGCCGCGCACCATCACGCCCGAGAAACCCCAGGCCCAGGCGTCTTCGAGGCTGACGACGCCGATATCGACGTTGCGCTGCTTGAAGATGCGGTTGCCGGTCAGAAGCTCGTCGATATCGTCGACGGTCTTCAGGAACGGGTCGATCCAGTTGCCGATGTCTTCGACCAGTTGGTGCGGCAGGTCCTGATGTACGCCGCCCGGACGGAAATAGGCCGCGTGCATGCGCGCGCCGCAGGCCCGCTCGTAGAAGACCATCAGCTTCTCGCGCTCCTCGAAGCCCCAGAGCGGCGGCGTGAGCGCGCCGACGTCCATGGCCTGAGTCGTCACGTTGAGGAGATGCGACAGGATACGGCCGATCTCGGAATAGAGAACGCGGATCAGCTGACCGCGGATCGGCACTTGCGTACCGGTCAATCTTTCGACCGCAAGCGCGAAGGCGTGCTCCTGGTTCATCGGCGCGACATAGTCGAGCCGGTCGAAATAGGGTATCGCCTGCAGATAGGTCTTGGCCTCGATCAGCTTCTCCGTGCCGCGATGCAGGAGGCCGATATGCGGATCGACGCGCTCGACGATCTCGCCGTCAAGCTCCAGCACCAGACGCAGAACGCCGTGCGCCGCCGGATGCTGCGGGCCGAAGTTGATGTTGAAGTTGCGGACGTTATGTTCGGTCATACCGATTGCTCCAGGCCGGATGGCGTCCTTCGCGGACTGCCGCGGGCCGACTTAATTCAGCGTGGTCTCGCCTTTTCGTCGCCGGGCAGCACGTATTCCGTGCCTTCCCAGGGCGAAAGAAAGTCGAAATTGCGGAATTCCTGCTTCAGCTCGACGGGTTCGTAGACGACGCGCTTGGCTTCGTTGTCGTAACGCACCTCGACGAAACCGGTCAGCGGGAAGTCCTTGCGCAGCGGATAGCCTTCGAAGCCGTAGTCCGTTAGGATGCGCCTCAGATCCGGGTGACCGGTGAAGAGGATGCCATACATGTCGTAGGCTTCGCGCTCGAACCAGTCGGCGCCGGGGAAAACTGACGTCGCCGACGGGACGGGCTCGTTCTCGCCGGTCGCAACCTTCACGCGGACGCGCTGGTTCTGGCGCGGCGAGAGAAGATGATAGACGACATCGAAGCGGTCCGGGCGCTGCGGATAATCGACCCCGCAGACATCGATGAAGCTGACGAAACCACACTGGACATCGTCGCGCAGGAAAGTCAGGAGCGCGATGAGGTTCTCGGCTTTCGCCGTCACCGTCAGTTCGCCGTATTTGACCTCCGCATCGGCGATCAGCGCGCCACGCGCCTCGCGGAGATAGGAGGCAAGCTCGTTCAGGGCTTCACTCATCTTAAGTTCCCCTGCCCTTAGCGCTCGATCGTGCCGGTCCGGCGGATCTTCTTCTGCAGCAGAAGCACGCCGTAAAGCAGCGCTTCTGCCGTGGGAGGACAGCCAGGCACATAGATGTCGACGGGCACGACGCGGTCGCAGCCGCGCACAACCGAATAGGAATAGTGGTAGTAGCCGCCGCCATTGGCGCAGGAGCCCATCGAGATCACGTAACGCGGCTCGGGCATCTGGTCGTAGACCTTGCGCAGCGCGGGCGCCATCTTGTTGGTGAGCGTGCCGGCGACGATCATGACGTCGGACTGACGCGGCGAGGCGCGCGGCGCAAAACCGAAGCGTTCGGCATCGTAACGCGGCATCGACATCTGCATCATCTCGACCGCGCAGCAGGCGAGACCGAAAGTCATCCACATCAGCGAACCGGTTCGGGCCCAGTTGATCAGCTCGTCGGTCGAGGTGACGAGAAAGCCCTTGTCGGCGAGCTCGTTGTTGATCTCGCCGAAGAAAGCGTCATTGCTGCCGATCGGCTTGCCGGTCGCGGGATCGAGGATCCCCTTGGGCTGCGGCGCAACGAGCGTGGTGCCGGATGCTAATTCCATTCCAGCGCTCCCTTCTTCCATTCATAGATAAAGCCGACCGTCAGGACCAGAAGGAAGACCATCATCGACCAGAAGCCGAACCAGCCCATCTCCTTGAACGAAACCGCCCATGGGAAGAGGAAGGCGACTTCGAGATCGAAGATGATGAAAAGGATCGACACGAGATAGAAGCGGACGTCGAACTTCATGCGGGCGTCGTCGAACGCATTGAAGCCGCACTCGTAAGCCGACAGTTTTTCCGAATCAGGCGCCTTGAAGGCGACGGCGAAAGGAGCGACCAGAAGTGCGAGGCCGATCACCAGCGCGATCCCAATGAAAATCGCGATCGGTACGTAGGAACCGAGAAGTTCTGTCATTTTATCCGTCCCTGCCTGCGGAGGGCGCCATGAAAGCGCTTCAACGAAGAATGCCGCAGGCCGAAAAGCATGTTGCAACGCCAGAGTGGTTAGCGCAGCCGGCGCCCGGGCGCAAGCCTCGAAGGGGCATTTAAACCGGTTCGCGGCGCATAGCGGACATGCGCCTACCGCGGGATGCTGGGCAATGCGCGCAATCGCGGGAAACCGGGCCTCCCGGCGCCAGGAATTCCGCGGCGAGACACTTTGCCGCAATGCAAAAAAGGAAGCACCGAAAAAGGCAGACGGCCACTTGAGAAGAGAATGGCGCGAGTGACGGGGCTCGAACCCGCGACCTCCGGCGTGACAGGCCGGCACTCTAACCGACTGAGCTACACCCGCGCATTATGGCCATCGCTGACCATTATCTCATCATCGGCACTTTTTGAGAATGCCGCAGTCTTTCAAGAGTGGCGCGAGTGACGGGGCTCGAACCCGCGACCTCCGGCGTGACAGGCCGGCACTCTAACCGACTGAGCTACACCCGCATCTCTTGACGTTCCAGACGCGCTCGCGCGCCCCTGCCCGAAGCGGCCTTGCCGTTCGATGAGCGGCTAACTAAGCGGTTCGCTTTGGGGTGTCAAGCGCGATTGAAAACAAATCCGTGACGGAACGTTTTTTGGTCCACAGCATGTCTTTTCGGAAGGATTTGGCCGCCTGTGGAAGCACGCTCCAAAGGTGAGCACCCGTTCACCCCCTCGGGGGCTCGCCCTCCTTATATATATGCGGGCCCAGCGGAGCGACCAACAATGCGCCGCCTGCCTCGATAACTGCCTCTCGTCGCCGCCCTATTTGTCCACAAGCTTCATAACGGGCGCCCCGGCCCGCGATAAAAAATTCGAAAAAATCGCTCGAACGCTCTTGCGGTTTTCGCCGGTTACGCATAGATCACGCCCACCGACGCGGCGGACACTTGTCCGGCAACGCGAGAGGGCGATTAGCTCAGTTGGTAGAGCGCCTCGTTTACACCGAGGATGTCGGGAGTTCGAGTCTCTCATCGCCCACCATTTTTCCATATGACAGGCAATGTTTGCGCAGACGGCTCCCGCGAGTCGTCTCTTTTTGAAGCCGCAGCGATGCCGGACGCCGCGCTGTCTGCGTAGCGCACGCCCTCCGACCGTCATTCCTGTGCCTGCCACAGGAAGCCAGCAAGGCCAATTCCTTGGGCGAACAGGCTTTTCCGCGCCGCAGACGCGGCGCTGCTGGATCCCTGTGACGAGCACAGGGATGAGGAGGAGAGAGTGCCGTCCCTCAGAGCACCTCCCGTAGGCCGTACGGAAGGTCAGGAGACTGCGCGCGTATCCCCAGGTGAACGTTGATGTAGCCCCGCAACCCCCCTCATTCCTGTGCTTGTCACAGGAATCCAGCCAGCCCAAGTCCTTGGGCTGAAAAACTCGCAGGCGATGGGCGAGCGGTGACCTGCCGGGAGACGACGGACAGGGCTGGTTTCGTCGCCCCTCATCCGGCCTGCCGGCCACCTTCTCCCCGCAAGCGGGGCGAAGGGGACTCGCGGCGTGGCTCTGCACTCAGCCGCTTACGGGGGAGCGGCGGGCCCGAGGCTTGCCCCTTCTCCCCGTCATACGGGGAGAAGGTCGCGGCAGCGGGATGAGGGGCTGCCACGAATCGAAAACACCCGGCGCAGCAGGTCCGTTACCCCTGCCGCCATAAGCGTGGAAAAGCCCGGGGCCTTCGACATCGTCACGCACGACCCCTACCCGCCCCGATACTGCTCCTCCGTCACATGCTCGAGCCAGTCCACCACCTTGCCGTCGAGCGCTTCCTGAATCGCGATGTGCGTCATGCCGGTCTCGGACGCGGCGCCATGCCAGTGCTTTTCACCCGGCGGGAACCAGACGACGTCGCCGGCGCGGATCTCGCGCAGTTCCCCGCCCCAGCTCTGCGCCAGGCCGCGGCCTGCGGTGACGATCAGGGTCTGGCCGAGCGGGTGCGTGTGCCAGGCGGTGCGCGCGCCGGGCTCGAAAGTCACGGTCGCGCCGCGTACCCGTGCGGGTGACGGCGCCTCGAAGGCTGGGTCCACGCGCACGGAGCCGGTGAAATATTCGGCCGGGCCGCGCGCCGAGGGTCTCGATCCGCATTCGAAGATTTCCATTGGAGCCTCCTTTGAGGGACTTCGCCGGGCCAGCCGACGGGTGATGCAGGGGCAAGGCGCATGCAGCTTACCTCCTTCCGGCAAGCGGCTACAACCGGTGGATCGTCACGCCCGGGCAGGCGCTCCGCGCAATGTCGCAAAGATGCTCATGGTGGGTCAGATAGATCACCTGCCCCACATCGGCCATTTCCGCCATCAGCTCGAAGGCGCGGCCGGCGCGGCCGTCGTCGAAGGTTTCCATGATGTCGTCGGCGATGAAGGGCAGCGTCTCCCGCGTCGCCGCGACCTCGTGGTAGCCGGCGATCCTGAGCGCGAGATAGAGCTGGAAGCGCGTGCCCTTGGAAAGATCGCGGGCGAGCTTCGATCCGCCGGCGGCGGTATTGGCGATGAGGAATTCCTGGCCCTTGTCGGCTTGCGTCGAGAGACCGGAATACTCGCCGCCGCTGATATGCATGAAAGTTCGCGAGGCGCGCTGCATCATGGCGCTGCGGTGGCGCTCGCGAAACAGCCTGAGCGCCTGTTCGGCGGCGATCACGCCCGCACGCAGCCGGAGATAGCCGATCGCCTTGCTCTCGATGTCGAGAAGCAGAGTGCGGCGCCGCTGTTCGAGCTCCGCCACCCGGTCGCCGCCCTCGACGGCGGCAAGCGCCCTCTCCCGGGTCCTGACATCGGCGTGCAGCTCGCTGACATCCCGGTCGGCCGCGTCGATCGCCTCCTCCAGCCGCGCGAGTTCCAGGCCGAGCTCCCGGTCGTCGAGTTCGGCGAGAAGCGCTTCGGCCTCGGCGGCGGTCGCGACGCCGAGCCGCGCAGCCAGATCGCTTTCCATTTCCGAGCATCTCTGCCGCAGCCGCTGCTCTTCGCGGGCGGCTTCCAGGCAGGCGGCCGCTTCGTCGAGAGTCCCGCAGTCGAAGAAGTCGAGGACCCTCTGCCTGTTGGCGGCGTGGAGCCGCTCCTCGGCGCGCAGCGAGTCGAGGCTCTCCTCCATGCGCTCGATATTGCCCTGAAGCGCCAGGCGGCGCTCCTCCTTCTGAAGTGCGGCGCCAACGCGATCGCGCACCGCGGAAAAGAGCGTGAGAACATCGCCGGCCTGTCTTTCGCCCAGTACCGCGGCCAGGCCCACGACGCTTTCAGTGAAGGCCGCCTGATCCCTGCGCATGCCCGCCACGCGATGGTCGAGCTCCGCCTTCTTCTGCATCAGCTTGTCGAGGTCCTGAAGCACGGCGAGCACGGGGCCGATTTCCTGCGGCTGCGGCCGCTCCACCTGCCGGGAAAGCCATGTGCCGGCAAGCGCCTCATCCCATTCCCCGCACCAGGACGCCATCGCAGCCTCCGCGGCCGCAAAGACGGCCCGCCGCTTTTCGAGCGCCTCCGAGGCACGTTGGAACTGCGCCACGGCATTCCGGTAGGCCGCGGATGCGGCCTCCGCGCGGGAGGAGACAAGTTCCGCCACCGCGAGCAAGGCGTCGAGCCGCTCCGGCAGCGCATCGGTGATCCCGAGCCGCGCCAGCTCCGCCCGAAGGCTGCAGACCGCCGCCTTCTCTTCGGCGACCGCCCGGTCGCGCTCCTTCAGCGCGGTGCGCAGTTCCCCGCGCAAATCGAGCGCGGATGCGCGGGCCGCAAGCCAAGCCTCGAACTGCGGCAGCCCCGTTATGCAAGGCAAGCCAGAAGCGCGTGCGGCGGTGCCGATCTCGGCGCTCAGCCTCTGCCGCTGCTCCTCCGCGGCTTTCCTTTGCGCGTCCAGCGACTGCAGGCGGGCGCGCCGCTCGGTGACGGCAAGCGTCAGGCTGCGTATCTCGGCCACGCGCTCCGCCTGGGCAAGCCGAAGCGCCGTGATTGCATCATGCTCGTTCAGTGCGGTCTCGAATGCGGTCGCCGTCTGCTCGCCGAGAACGGCACGATGCCGCTGCCAGGCTGTATCGCGGCGCCGCCTCAGTTCGCAAACGGCCGCGTCATCCACGACGCCGCCATTGGCCGCAATGGCGGCAAGGCGCGCCTCGTCTCCGGCCTGGCGCTCGCTTTCATCGGCGATCCTGTCGGCGAGGCGCAAGCGCCGCTCCGCCTCGGCGTGGTCCTCGGCCCGCCACGCTTCCACGACGGCCGGTGCCGGAGCGGGAAGCGTGGCCAGATCGTCGATCGTACCGGCGAAGGGCCGCAATTCATCCAGTCTGTCGCAAATCGCCGCCTCGAGCCGGTCGATCTCTCTTGCCGACGACTGCTGGCGCAACAGGCAATCGCTCTGCCGGAGGAGATGCACGCGTTCGGCGAGGAACGCCGGGTCGGCCGCCCCCTCCTTCAGCCGGGCGACTTCGCGCTCGGCGTCGCCGTGGTTCCCTTCGGCGGTTTCCGTCTCCTCGCGCGCCGACGCAAGCCTCTCCGAAAGGCTTGCATGCCGGCGCACCAGATCCTGCAGGCGGACGGCGCGCGCCGCCGGCAGCAGGAGCGAGGCGAGATCGGGATTGCCCGCCTCGCCGAGGCGGACGAGGCAGGCATCGATCTCGGCGGCCGTCTTCGCAAGTTCCTCCAGACGCGCCGGCATGTCGCGGTCGGCCGTCAGATAGCGGGCTTCGAGGGCGGTTTCACGCAGAGCCCCGAACCGTTCCGCGATCGCGAGCGCCTGCTCGTCCCGAGGTAACCCGGCAAGCTCTTCGCGCCGCCGGGTGAGTTCCTCGTGCACCTGCCGGAGCGCCGCGGAGATTTCCGCATCGCGCCGGCGAAGAACCGGCAACTCCTCCTGCCACTCCGCCGGCGGCACCGGCAACGAGTCCCGCCCGGCAAGCTCCTGCCTTGCGCCGCGAAGCCGCGCGAGAAGCGGCAGGGCGTCGCGCTGACCGCGCATCCTGTCCCGGTCGGCGCGCAACTCGTTGCGCAGCCTCGCCGCCGCCTCGTGGCGTGCGCGCATGCTCGCCAGGGCCTTGCGGAGTGCTGCATATTCGCGTGCATTCACGTCGATCTCGTTCCGCTCCGCCTTCAGCGCATCGAGCTCAGCCTTCAGTTCGGCAAGCTGGTGCTTGCGCGCCTGCGGGCGGAAGAAGGAATCCGCTTCGGCTCGAAGCCCGGCAAGCACGGCGGTGCTGTCCGGCAGACCGGAACTCGCGGAAAACAGAAGGGACCCGAGTTCGCCCTCGCTCTTCAGTATGGCTTCCCCGCCCTCTTCGATGCTGTCGTCGTCGAGCGAGAACATCGTGCTGTAGGTTGCCCGGTCGATGGAGACGAGGGCTGTGGAAAACAGGCCGTCGGGCAGCGGCTGCTCGTCGGGGCCGATCAGGCTGTTGGCATTGCGCTTGATGCGGTAGGCGTGATGCAGGCGGTTACCGGCCGCGACGATGCCGCCGATCCGCATCGTCTGATAGGGATGCAGGAAGCCGTAGGGGCTCGAACGTTCTATGCCGAAGATGAGGTCGAGGAAGCCGGAGAAGAGGGTCGACTTGCCGGCTTCGTTCGGGCCGTAGATAAGGTGAAAATCCGGCTCGCCCAGCTTCGCCTCGCCGAAATCGAGATGCCGCTCCGTGAATTTGCCGTAGCGGACGAGCTCCAGTCGCTGAAGCCGCATCAGTCGGTGCCTCCGGCGCCGGCACGGCCGTGAAGATGCGCCAGCACATCCGCACTCCCCGCAAGTGCTGCCTCCAGCGCCAGCCGCTCCAGCGCCTCTTCGTCGCCCGCCAGCACTTGCCTGAGTTCAGGCGGCAATTGCTGCAGGAGCTCCTTGGCAACGCCGCTCAGTTCGGCGCGAAAGCCGAAGGAGGGCAGAACGTCGTTTTCGACGAGTGCCGCCAGTTCGCCGACCGGATCGGCCGCATTTTGCTCCGCATTGCCGGTTGCCTGGCAGCTCATTTCCGTGTTCTCGATCCAGCATCCGCCGATCCCGGCCGCGATGTTGACGATCTCCGCCTCCAGGAGATCCGCGTCGCGCCTGAGGCGCCAGGCAAGCGGCGTCGCGCCGGTCAGCGTCAAGCGCAGGATCAGATTGTCCGCCGCCATGTTCTTTCGAAGGAGGATCAATTCACTGGTCACCGCATCCAGCATGTCGCGCCAGTCCGCAATCCCGCTCACGTCGATCTCGTGCCGCTCGAACGCGGCGGTGCCGGTCGGCCGTTCATCCAGCGTGACCAGCCCTTCATCGTCGATCGTCACGACCGTGACGCCCTTCGTCCCCGCTTCGTTGATGTCTCGGCCCTGCGGCATGCCGGGCATGACGATGAAGGGCTTCTCGCAGTGCACCTGCCGCTGGTGGACATGGCCGAGGGCCCAATAATCGAAACCGTGCCGCTGAAGCTCGGCGACGCTGCAGGGCGCGTAGGGGTCGTGGGCCGCCGATCCGGAGAGGCTGGTATGCAGCATGCCGATATTGATGCCGCCGGCGACCGGCGGATGGAACTGGGGCAGCAGGCTTTCCGGAGCGTGGGGGTCGGCAAAGCTCACGCCGTGGACGTGCACCGTGCGGCCGTTCGCAAGCGTCTTGACATGAACCGCCCTGCTCCGGCCGGCAAATACATGCACCGAAGGCGGCAGGGTGAGTTCGCGCGTCACCTGCGACTGGGAATCGTGATTGCCGCGAATGATGAACGACCGGATGCCGGCTTCGTCGAGGCGCCGAAGCTCGCCCGCCAGGAAGAGCGCCGTGTTCATGGAGGTCTGACTGCCGTCATAGAGATCGCCGGCGATCAAAAGCGCATCGACGCTTTCGGCAATGCAGAGATCGACGATGCGGACGAGCGCATTGCGCGTCGCGCTTCGAACGAGCCCGGCAAGCTCCGCATTCCGGAGCGCCAGGCTGCGCAAGGGCGAATCGAGATGGAGGTCTGCGGTGTGAACAAATCGGAAGGGCATGGCCGGGCGGACCATGGCCCGGCGCCGCCGCTTTCGTCAATGGCCGCAGGACCGGGTATCCACGGAATGCTTGAATGCGAGCAGCATCGCAACGCCAACTGCCGGCAACTCTTCGCTTCACAAACAAAGGCATCGCGAGCAGGAAGCGTTTCTTACAGCCGGCGGACATTCCCAAGTTTTAGGTGGTTTTGGTCGACAAATGCGACAATTGTGACTATCAATAATGTCACTGCCATTTCACATGGCCCCTCATAATAACTCATAAGGTCATGAAGAAGACATTCGAGGTTTCCGACAAGCTGTTCGAGCTCTACCATCGCGTTCATCGGCTGGTGAACGAGTCCATGACGGAAGAAGGCGTATCGCTTGCCAGGAGCAAGTTCCTGTTCTTCCTGAGCAAGCTCGGACCCTGTCGGTCTACCGACATAGCCTGTGCGCTGAATTTCGCTCCGCGAACGGTGACCGAGGCGATCGACGGACTGGAACGCGACCGTCTGGTCATGAGAAAGCCCGACCCCGAGGATCGCCGCGCGAAGATCGTCTCGATAACAGAGACCGGCCGGGCCGTACTTCAGGCTGCAGAACATCCGCGCAAGCAGCTCATCGAAGAGATCTTTTCGGCGCTCGACGACGAGCAACTCGACCAACTCTATGACATCGTCAGCAAACTCGTCGAGAAAACCGACGACATCCGCAAGCGCAAGGAAGAAGCGGAAGCCGCCGAGATTGCCGTCGCGCGCTAGATCACGATGTTTTTAGGCCGGATCGACCTAAAAACATGAACGTGATCGACTCCAAAAAGTTGGAGCGGGATGCGGGCGGAAAACCGCGTACACTTTTCCTCATCCCGCTCTGAGCTTCGCTTCGAATGCAAAAGGAAGAGGCCGCGACGTCATGTCCCGGCCTCTTCCGTTTTCTCGGGATGGGACGCTTACATGGCGTCCATCGCGCCTATGGAGAAGAACAGCGTCTCGCCGGAGGAATCGTCGACGCCGTCATTGTCGGTGACGACATAGCCGTTGCCGGCTGCGTCGACTGCAAAGCCTTCGACCTTGTCGACGACATAGCCGTTGAGCGACTGCAGGTCCGGAATGAGGTCGCGCACCTCTTCCTTGTTCACGACAGGCAGTTCCCCGCCGAGCGCCGCGGGTTTCAAATCCGCAAGCGCAACGCGGTAGAGCTTCTTGAGCTTGGCGGCTTCTCCGATCAGATTGTCACGCTCGACGATATAGGCGTAGTCTCCATGAACGGAGATTTCCGACAGGCCGACCCAGCCTTCCTCCGACTTTTCAAGCGGATAGCGCACGGCGCCCCATTCTTTGCTCGACGGCTTGTAGGAGACGAGCTTGACGAAGCCCTTCTCGTCATCCTTCCATTCGCGCTGCACAGCCATCCAGAGAACCTGATCGTCCCCTTCGCCCACGACTGCGACGCCTTCGAAGCCGTAGCGGATCTCGTTGGCGCGCAATTCCTCCGGCAGCGCGATCTCCTGCTTGATCTCGCCCTTCTTGTTCACGTGCAGCAGCGCGTGGCTGTAGAGCTTGTCGGAATTGCCTTCCGAAGCGAGCCAGAAGCCGCCTTCGCCATCATTGGCGATGCCTTCGATGTCGAGCTTCTGGGCGGGAGCGCCGTCACGGGTGATCGGCAGGGCTTCCGTGATCAGCGCGGGCTTCTGCGTAGCGTCGATCGTGAAGATGGTCGGCTGCGACGAGAAGACGGAATCGTTGACCGCATGCAGGAAGCCGGTCTTGTCGGCAGCGGCAAGACCGGAAAGCGCCCCGAAGCCGATGGGCAGCCCGTCCTTCTCCACGGAACGGATCTGCGGATAGGCAGCCTCCCCCTCGCCGCGCTCGTAGATCATGACATGCGACCGCGCCCCGCCGTCTTCTACGAGATCGACCTCGTTGGCGGTCGCAAACAGGTTGCGCCCGGGAATGGCGACAGCACCCTCGGGCGAAACGCCGGAGGGCAGAAGCTGCACCAGCTCCGGTTCGCCGCCCGTATCCTTGTAGACGCCGACGATCGAGGCACGCTCGGACAGAACGAAGAAAAGCTTGTCTTCGCCGAATTGCGCCAGTTCCAGGCCTTCCGGCTCGACGCCCTTCGCCGAGGAACGCTTTTCCGGATAGTGGCCGATCGACGCGATAGCGCGTTCGAAGCCTGCTCCCGATTCGTAGAGGACCTTCCCGGTCGTGTCGAAGATCGTGAAGCCGCGGCTCCCGCCCTCATAGTCGCCCTCATTGGCGACGACCAGACGATCGTCGTCGAGCCACTTGATCGCATCGGGCTCGCGCTTGCGGCCCGCCTGCTCGCCGGTGAAGGCGATGGAGCCGTCACGCTTGGTGTCGATAGCTTCGAGATCGACCGTGCCCGCAGGGAAATGCGTCTTCACGGTCGCGGACTTGCCGTCGATGACGACGATGTGGTTGTTCTCCTGGAGGGTGAGTGCAATCTCGTCCCTGCCGTTGAAGGCAACGAACTCCGGCTCGGGATCGTCGCCGGCGACCTCGGCGAGACCGGTCAGCGTCACATGCTTGATCGTCGCGCAATCGGCCGCCCCGTCCTTCAGCGACAGGATCACGAGATCGCCTGCAGGCATCTGAGGAATCTGCCCGTCATTGACGTCCTCGTCGCGCTCGTTCTCGATCGCGATTGCGGCAAGCGTCCGATCCTTGTTCACGGCCACCGAGTCCGGCTGGCCACCGAGATCGCAGGTGGCGTCCACCTTCCTCCCGGCAATGTCGACCACGGCGAGCACGCCGGACGGCTTGGTAAAGCTTTCGCTCGTGTTGACGGCAACGAGCGCTTTGGCGCCGGCTACCGCGACCGAAGTCGGCTCCCCGCTGAAAGAGACGATACCGCCTGCCTCAGGCGCCTTGGCATCGGTGATGTCGATGAACCCGATGCGCTTGCCGGGACTGTCGGAATAGATCAGCGTATTGCCGTCTTCGCTTGCGGTGATGATTTCGGCCGATGTCGGCGCGTTCCGCTCGGCTCCCTCGGGCAAATTCGTGGCCACCGCAAAGGACACGATGCGGTTGAATACCTGTTCGGCCTGAACGACCGACGCCGTCGATGCGGCAAGCGCCGCGGCCAATGCCGTGGTGATGGAAAATGCTTTCAT